>NZ_PJBF01000050.1 GCF_002836505.1 Psychrobacter sp. Choline-02u-9 | reverse complement strand
TACTAGAAATTAAATGTTGCTTTACAAGTATTATGAAAAACTGCTGCTAGTTCAGCAGTTTTTTGTTATAATTACCCCCACATTTAAATTAGGTTTTGAATGAGGTACTGTAGTTAGCCCATTACTTTGATTAAGTAGTGCTATAGCTAAATGCAATGTACGATTCAAAACATATTAAATGGTTGTTAACTGAGCTTGTCGTACACTAGGTCAACTCTAGTAATGCAGGGTTGTCCTGAATTGAATGGCGTACAGGTTATTTTATTTATTATTCTATTGCTTTAATACTGACTCAAATTGCAGCCTGTATTTAAAGTTTTTAGCATTGCCGGAGATATTTATGCTAACTAATACCGATCGTGAACAAATCATCGCTCAATACCAACGTGGCGAAAACGACACTGGTTCTCCAGAAGTTCAAGTAGCTTTGTTGAGTGCTCGTATCAATGATTTGCAGAACCACTTTAAAGCACACAAAGCTGACCATCATAGCCGTCGCGGTCTTATCCGTATGGTTAACACGCGTCGTAAACTGCTTGATTACTTAAAAGGTAAAGACCTTGGTCGTTACACTACTCTAATCAGCCAGTTAGGTCTACGTCGTTAATCTAACGACAATAGTACGAGTGGATGCTGAATTTTTTGCTAAATCGCTTGGAAATTGTCTGTTATTATCGATAAAATAGATTTCTCTAAAAACGGTGTGGAATAGTTTCACGCCGTTTTTTTATGCTTATTCGTTTTAGATACCGTGCTCAAATAGTAAGAGTTATAACCCCTTCTATAGAATAGCTAAGAGGAATATTGGTATAAACTGTACTAACCAAGTCTCAAATACGGTATTTTCTGACGATAATTGCGCTACTGTGCAATTAATTGGTCAATGGCTATAAATCACTGTAAAATAATGCCTTGTGAGTTTGATAGCGCATCTGCTACAGATATGGCGATTATTGATAAGATATTTATTATTTGGCTTGGTAATCGGCGCAGATAGCTGATATTTGAAACCTAGAAAATAGCCTGTAGGGTTTTTAGCATCGAAGTCTTTTGACTTAATGTCTTTTTGATAGTATTTATAGTAAAGCCAAAATTGCACGACCGAATATACATAATAGTACGATGTCTAACTCAGACAAATATATGAGATAACCAAGTAACGTTATTGGCATTGGTTGCGATGATTTTTAATAGAAAACATGTCAACTGATAGCCATATACACAGAATTTTAATGACAGATATCAGCTTTTTTTGACGCTGATATCAGTTTTGTCAGTCAACATTAGGAAGATTATATGACAATGTTCAACACCATTAAGCGTGAATTTCAGTATGGCAACCAGCAGGTTGTTATCGAGACAGGCCGTATTGCCCGTCAAGCAAACTCTATTTTAGTACACATGGGCGGCGTAACCGTATTAGTTGCCGCAGTCGTAAAATCAGAAGCTAAAGAAGGTCAAAACTTCTTTCCGCTAACGGTTAATTATCAAGAAAAAATGTATGCAGCCGGTAAAATCCCAGGCGCTTACGGCAAACGTGAAGGCCGTGCGAGCGAATTTGAAACCTTAACTTCACGCTTGATTGACCGTCCGATTCGTCCGCTATTCCCAGAAGGCTACGTAAACGAAATCCAAATCACCGCTACAGTTGTATCATCAGATAAAACTCAGTCTGCAGATATCGCTGCACTAATCGGTGCTTCAGCAGCATTGGCTATTTCTGATGCACCATTTAATGGTCCTGTTGCTGCCGCTCGTGTTGGTTTCATTAACGGTGAATACGTTCTAAACCCAACGTCTGAGCAGCTTGAAACCAGTGATCTAGATTTGGTTGTAGCTGGTACTAAGTCTGCGGTATTGATGGTTGAATCTGAAGCGGCAGAGCTATCAGAAGACCAAATGCTAGGTGCAGTATTGTACGGCCATCAGCAACAACAAATCGTCATTGATAACATTGCGTCAATGGCTGAAGAAATCGGCACTGCTAAGCAGCAATACTCTGCTCCTGAGCGTGACCAAGCACTTACCAGCAGCATGAAAGAGCAGTTCGGCGAGCAAGTTGCTGACGCTTATACCATTACTGATAAGCAAGCACGTTACACGAAGCTTGATGAAATTAAGCAATCAATTATTGATGTACTTGCTGGTGATGCTGAGTCAGAAACTTATGCTGATACCGTATCTGAGCTTAAAGAAATCTATAACGACCTTAAATATCGTACCGTTCGTGACAACATCTTGTCAGGTAAGCCGCGTATCGATGGTCGTGACCCTGAGACAGTTCGTGCGCTTGACGTACAAGTTGGTGTATTGCCATATACGCATGGTTCAGCACTGTTCACACGTGGTGAAACGCAGGCGTTGGTTACTACCACACTTGGTAACAGCCGTGACGTCAACATGATTGACTCACTAGGTGGCACGATTCGTGACCATTTCATGCTGCATTACAACTTCCCGCATTTCTCAGTTGGTGAAACGGGCCGTGAAGGTATTCCAAAACGTCGTGAAATCGGCCATGGTCGTCTAGCACGCCGCGGTGTACAAGCGATGCTGCCAGATAGCGAACGCTTCCCATATGTCATCCGTGTGGTATCAGAAATCACTGAATCAAACGGTTCATCTTCTATGGCGTCTGTTTGCGGTGCAAGCTTGGCGTTGATGGATGCAGGCGTACCATTAAAAGCACCAGTTGCTGGTATCGCGATGGGTCTGGTTAAAGAAGGCGATCGTTTTGCTGTCTTGTCAGATATCTTAGGTGACGAAGATCATCTAGGTGATATGGACTTTAAAGTAGCCGGTTCTAAAAACGGTATCACTGCACTACAGATGGATATCAAGATTGAAGGTATTACCCCTGACATCATGGAGCAAGCGCTTAAGCAAGCCCACGCTGGTCGTATCCATATCTTGGACGCAATGAACCAAGTATTGCCTGAGAGCCGTACTGAAATCAATGCTCATGCACCAAACTATGCCGTGATCGAAATCAACCCAGACAAAATTCGTGACGTTATCGGTAAAGGCGGCGCAACTATCCGTCAGCTAACCGAAGAGACTGGTGCGGTTATCGATATCGATGACGCTGGTACGATTCGTATCTTTGGTGAAAACAAAGCAGCGACTAAAGCCGCTATCGGTAAAATCGAAGCACTAACTGCTGAAGTTGAAGTTGGTAAAACTTATGAAGGTACCGTTGCTCGTATCGTCGACTTCGGTGCGTTTGTAAATGTCTTGCCAAATACGGATGGCCTAGTACATATTTCACAAATCGCAGAAGAGCGCGTAGAGAATGTATCAGATTACCTAAAAGAAGGTCAGATCGTTAAAGTACTCGTACAAGACGTTGACAACCGTGGTCGTATCAAACTGACTATGAAAGGTGTTGAGCAGAACTAATACTCAATATCTGATGTGGTTTAAGTAATAAAAACCGCCTTGAAATGCTCGTTATGAGTATTCAAGGCGGTTTTTTTATGTGTCCAAAAAGATGATGACTGGCTAGATAAAAGGCCATTTATAACTCAACGCTTTTAGGCAGGTGTATATCGATACGAAGTTTTGGTAGGTCTTGTAAGTACTCAGTTAGTAATGGCAAAGTATCAGCATGCCAGTCTAAAGGCAGGTTATCTGCTGTATTACTTTCATTGGATACGATATCACGTGGTTTGCCTGAGATAAGTGGCCGCGCAAGCAATGCAACTCTGCGTATACCTTGGTAACGTATAAGCGGCATTATTTGCTGTTGCAAATCAATCAAGGCAGCAGTCAGCCAAGGTGTGCGCGCTAGATGATAAGGATGGTTTGATATCACGAGGTTGGCAATATAGTTTGGCTGGTTACCGTTACTACTAATACCAAGTCCGACTTGCTCACGTGTACGCTTATTAATTAAGCAGCTACCAACATTCAGACTACCATCGCGGCACGCACGATGATAGCGACTATAATTATCAGGAAATAGAGTTTTAGCTCGTGTGAGTATAGGATCTAAAACGACACCAGCATTGTTGACAGGTAAAACAAGCAACTGTGCATTGCTATTTAAAATAGAGGCGTGTGTGAGTTGTAAAATCGCCATCGTAAGCCTCTCTATAACCAAATCAAGTATACGGTTATTGAATCGTCGCTTTATTAGAGTCGTTTGCTTCTAATTGAGCAATTTGTTGTTCGAGTAGCGCAATTTGTTCTGCCTTCATATCAGTCAATTGCTTATTCATAGCCACTTGTTCAGCGGCTAACTTTTCTTGTTCGGCCAGTCGCTGACGCTCATCTTCTAAACGATCAATCTCTTCTTTAGCCAAGCTATCATTTTCTGGTAGAGGCGCATCTAATATAGCAGTAGGATTTGGTATCGCCGTACTGTCATTATTTGCTTCTTCAGAGTGTTTGTCAGTGAGTACACCATCGTCAATCACAGAGTCATCTGCTACTTCCGAAGTGCTGTCTGTGACTAATTCTGTCTGCGTTTGCTCAGTTGCTAGTGCTGAAGTAGCGTTATCTATAGGGAGTGTGGACTGAGTGCCAGACCTTTCTACGATAAGGTAGACAATGACGATAAGTAGCAATACTGAGATAAGTATTGCCAAAATTTTCTGACGTGATGTAGTCTGTTTTTTCTTAGAAGTGTGGGTTGATGAAGGCCGGATGTTGTCTGGTTTCATATTGTGATCGATTCAAGTCAAGAATATAAGTAGCCATACTATAGCAAACTCAAAATAAAAAGCCTATCTATTGATAGATAGGCTTAATAGTCCATTAAATAATAAAGTATTTAATCTGTTTTTAGTTGTGAAAACTAAATAACTAAGGCTTAAATTTTACAGTGCCGCTAGTGCCAGTTGCCATCGCATCACGTGCCATCTGATCTTCTAAATGGTTCTTTGCACTAATGGCATCAGGGTCGGGGCGGTGCTCTGTGTGTCCACACTGAGTACATTCAATATACTCATCTGGGGCAGGGGTGACGATATTGACTTGCACCACAGCGTCCATCTCCTGACATTTCGGACAACGTACCCCTGCTAAAAATCGGCGCTTAGGACTAGGTGACTGATAACGCATTTAAATGACCTCGCGAGTCGTTTGAGTATTTGCGGCATCAATATTTTTAACATCAGTGAAACCATTATGACGTAGCAAGGCATCGATACTGGCGCTACGACCGCGGAAGTTTTCAAAGTTGGTCTTCGCTGGGAAACTGCCGCCAACAGATAAGATGGACTCACGGAACGCTTTGCCTGTCGCTGGGTTGAAAATACCGTCTTCTTCAAACTTACTAAACGCATCAGCTGATAGCAGTTCCGCCCATTTATATGAGTAATAACCTGCAGCATAACCACCCGCGAAGATATGACTAAAACCATTAGCAAAACGGTTATAGTTAGGCGTTTGCATAACGGAGATATCATTACGGACAGTATTGAGCGTCTCTAAAATACCATCGTAATTAAGCGCTGGCGTATGAGCATGAATGAGTAAGTCAAATAGAGCAAACTCAATCTGACGCAGCGTCTGCATGCCGCTTTGGAAATTTTTCACTGCTAATAGTGCATCAAGTTTGTCTTTAGGTAATGGCTCACCAGTCTCAACGTGACTACTGATAAGCGCGATACCTTCAGCGTCCCAAGCCCAGTTTTCCATAAACTGACTAGGAAGTTCGACCGCATCCCACTCGACGCCATTGACGCCAGCGACATCACCCACCGTCACTTGGGTTAATAAATGATGTAACCCATGACCAAACTCGTGGAATAAGGTTAATACTTCATCATGGGTCAATAAACTAGGTTTGCCATCAAGTGCTGGCGTGAAATTACCAACCATAAAGCAAACGGGCAGCTGCTGATGGTTCTGTTCTTCGTAGCTATAGCGAGATTGAAAACCACTCATCCATGCACCGCCACGCTTACCACTACGTGCAAATAAGTCAAAGTAGAAGCCACCGAGCAAGCGATCATCAGCGTCGAATAATTGATAAAAACTCACATCGTCATGCCAGCGAGAGACTGAATCACTTTCTGCATCTTTATGACTTTGCTCTTGTACTTTGATACCGTATAGACGCTCAACGATAGTGAACAAGCCATTAATCACTTTGGGTAATGGGAAATATGGACGAATTTCCTCTTGCGATAAACTGAACTCACTTTGTTTCACTTTTTCAGCGATGTAGGCGCTATCCCACGGTTGCAATTCGTCAATGCCATAATCGCTTGCGTATTTCTGTAGCTGTGCCAAATCTGCTTTGGCAGCAGGGGTTGCTTGCGTTGCTAAGTCACGTAAGAATGTTTCAACTTCTAAGACGCTATCTGCCATCTTGGTCGATAGCGATACTTCAGCATAATTTGTAAAACCAAGTAGCTTGGCTTTTTGCTCACGTAATGAGAGGATTTGACTCATATTGTCAGCGTTATTTAATGAGTTGCCTTTTGCATTGGTATGCGTATCAAATTCAGAGGCGCGCGTAACGTAAGCACGATAAAGCGTCTCACGTAGACTACGATCGTCCGCATGAGTCATGATCGCTAGATATACAGGAATATTTAAACTGGCCACATAGTAAGGAGTAGGAAGTGCATCTATATCGGCTTGGCTAAGAGCACCGCTAGCAAGCTCACGCGCTTTGTATTGCTCGCCTGCATCTGCCAATAGTGCCAGACCGCTCTCTGTTAGACCCTTTAATTGGGAGTCTTCTAAAGGCAGAGCAAATGCTTGCGTCGCATCCAAGATATTGTCCGAAAAGGTTGCAGACAGGGTAGATAACTCGCTTTGGATAGCAGCAAATTTTTCTTGCTCAGCTTGAGGTAATGCAACGCCTGATAACTCAAAACTACGTAATGCCAGTTCGATTGCACGTGCACGAGCAGGCTCTAACGTAGCAAAGAAATCTGTGTCATTGACGATAGTTTGATAGCGATTAAACAAAGGCTGATGCTGTCCAACTCGCGTACCGTAAGCAGATAGTTTTGGTAGCAGCTCATGGTGAACATGACGAATCTCATCATTGCTCATCACGCTATTGAGATGCGACAAAATACCCCAGCTACGATCTAATGCCAAATTGATATGGTCAAAGCTCATCACATCTGCTAAAGCTTGTTCAGCACTTGCTTTTTCAGCACTGTCGCTTTCTATCGCGGTTAAGGTATCTAAAAAAGCATTGGCAGCGTCAATAGCATCAATCACTTGGTTCTGTAACGTATGTGGTGCAGTGTCGGTAAAATCGACAAGGCGTAAATCTAAAGGAGAAGGTGTCATATAGGTATCCGATATCAATGAATTATTATTAATCAAAATGAGAAAAGTCTGGCTACTATTGAAATATACAGTGTGTTCTTATTTTATATATAGATTATATAAAAGATGGGTTCGTTTGGTAAAAATACAACCTAAGCACTTTTATACGATTCAAGTGAGTAAAGCAGTGCTAGCAATCCGAAAGTAAATCTCGAGATTCTGGTACTTAGATTCAACTTTTCAAGATAATTGTCCGAATATATAGTTATGCTCGTTAAGGCATTCCTTTAACAATATAGAGTGCTCTACTTACAAAGCGCTATCATTTGCTTGCAAATTAACCCTACAGGGAGTGGGGTATAGCTGTTAGCATCAAGATAATGGAATTTAAATATTATGCATCGACAGGATGCAAGAAGAACACGGATAGAAATCTCTACACTTATAACAGTATATGAGTGAAGAGATACATAAAGTTAAAAATGAACGATAATAAAACAAGGAGCAATATATGAAAGCGACTCTTAAAAGTTTACGTGAGATTAAAGCTAACCCTGCAGTAAGTATCTTTGTTAAAACGCATCGTGAACATCCAGCTAATGAGCAAGATCCTATCGCTCTAAAAAATCAATTGAAAGTTGCCGAAGATCGTTTGACGAAAGAGTACGATAAACGCACAGCGACTACCATTCTAGATAATATTCAAAATAAAATAAATGAGCTCAATCACAATTATAACCTCGATACGTTGGCTATATTTGCTAGTACAGATGATGTGCAAGTCATCCGTATGCCAATTGATACGACAGAGCGCGTTGTGATTTCAGATAGATTTGCTACGCGTGACTTGGTCCGTGATATGGCAAGTGCGGTTCATTATTATACGGTGGTCTTAACCCGTGACAATGCGCGTTTGATTGAAGCATCTAATGACCGCGTCGTGAGAGAATTCGATAAAGATGACGATGCACAAAACAACATGGAGAACATTCAGTTCCCTGTCGAAAACAACGGACTATACACAACAGGCGACGGTGGCTCAGATCGTTCATCAAACAACGAAAGCAGTCACTTAAAAGAATTCTTTAACCAAGTTGATAAAAGTGTCCAAGAATTGTGGGGCGAGCATAAAATGCCTCTTGTTATAGTTGGTGATGCAAAAAATATTGGCTACTATAAAGAAATCTGTGATCGTCCAGACAATATCATCGCTACAGTATCGAATGCGACCAATCTAGAAGATGGTAGTGCTCAGCATATCGTAGATAGTGTGCAAGAAGCTGTAGAAGAGTATCGCACATCGCTGCACAAAGCTGCCTTAGGTGAAATTGATAAAGCTCGCGGTGCGAATATGTTGCAGACGGATTTGCAGGAAGTATATCGCAGCGCCTTCCAAGGGGCTGGCGAGACGCTTTATGTACGCCGTGGCTATATACAATCCGCTAAAATTGACGAAAAAGCACAAACGTTAAGCCCTACCAATGATGCGACTACGGAAGGCATCACAGATGATGCAATCGGTGAAATCATCGAACACGTCATTCATAATGGCGGCGAAGCTGTATTTATGCCACAAGACATCATGGGCGAAGATCAACCAATAGCGTTAGTAACTCGATACTAATCTGACGATGACACCTATACGCGATGTTCATTTATGAATCAGCCATTTATGAATCAGCCATTTATGAATCAGCCATTTATGAATTAGCCATTAATAATACATAGGTGTAATATGGGAGCATTGGTTCAGTATGAGCCAGTGCTCTTTTTATGTCTGTCATTACCATCACTATGGGTGTTGTCGTAGCTGAGCTATTGATCTTTACTCCATAAATAATGAGCGTACAACTAACCAAACTATGACTACCACCTCTTTTGTTTTAACCAGCTACAATATCCACAAAGGAATGTCACCGCTGAATCGCCAAGTGAAGATGCAAGGTATTGCTCAGGCGCTAGAGTCTGTCGGTTCAGACGTCTTGTGTTTGCAAGAAGTGCAAGGCCAAAACCTTAAACGCAATATGCAGTATAACGAGTACCCAGATCAGTCTCAGCATGAATGGTTTGGCGAATTTTTAGATCTACAAAACAGTTATGGTAAAAACTCAGAGTACGAAAACGGCCATCACGGCAATGCAGTATTGAGCCGCTTTCCGCTAGACCCCAAACACAATGTAAATATTACGGTTAATAAGCTTGAGCAGCGCGGTGTCTTGCACTGTGAGGTACAGCCTATCGGTTGGGAGATGCCTGTTGTCGTATTGTGTGCACATTTGAACTTGTTTGAGCGTGATCGTATCAAGCAGTATCAAGCGATTAGTGATTATGTGCGAAATGAGATTGCGCCAGATCAACCACTTATCTTAGCAGGCGATTTTAATGATTGGAAAAAGATGTCTTGTGACAAACTGGCATCAGATCTCGGTATGATAGAAGCGTTCAAACATTGTCATGGCAAGCTGTTGCCAACCTTTCCCGCAAAACTGCCAGTACTCAGCTTAGATCGTATCTATGTGCGCAATTTGCTTGTGAAGGATGCTTGGGTACACACTGGAAAACCTTGGTCATCGCTATCAGATCATCTGCCCATTAGCGCAGAGCTGATGTTGCCTTAATACCTAACTATAATAATTTGTCTAAATGTATTATATTGGCAATCTATCGATATATGAACAATTGTCTTTATTGATCATATTATTGATTAACCATGTTCTCGATGGACAGTTCTATTACCAGCACAACGTTTCAATAAAATGAATAACAAGTACAGCCTAATAAACAAAATATAAGGATATTCTACGATGGCAACAGCGTCTACTACTGATAATAATCAACAAGCTAACCACAACATACCTAAGACTCAGCACGCCGTACTCATACGCGAGTTCGGTGAGCCTGAAGTAATGAAATATCAAGATGGTGCTGATGTCCCTGAGCTACAGGACGACCAAGTACTAGTAAAAATTGCCTATGCTGGAATTAACCCTGTCGATTATAAAACTCGCCAAGGTAAAGGCTGGGGTGCGGAAAACATTCGCAAAGACAAGTTTGAGAATGATCAGCCAGCTATTTTGGGATTCGATGTAGCAGGCGAAGTAGTTAGTAGTAATAGCGACGAGTTCGCTGTTGGCGATAGAGTAGCGGCTTTGACCTTTAGCGGTGGTGGCTATGCACAATATGTGGCAGTAGATGCCAAGTTGCTTGCAAAAGTACCAGACAATGTCAGCTTAGAGCAGGCAGGTGCTTTGCCTTGTATCGGACAAACGGCACTACAATTTGTAGATTTTGCTGATATAAAAACAGGCGAGCATGTGGTGATTAATGCACCAGCAGGTGGTGTCGGTCATTTACTAATCCAATTGCTCATGAATAAGGTGGCACAAGATAACATCAAGGTGACGGTAATTTGCTCGCCAGAAAAGTACGCCAAGCTTGATGAGTTGATAGACGTATCTAAGCTAGCGGGTTGGATAGATTATACAAAAGATGAAGTGCTTCCTGACCTACAAGCCGATATGCTACTTGATTTAGTCGGCGATGAAGCAGGTGTCCGCGCGCTTAGCGTGCTCAAATCAGGCGCCCGCGTGAATGTGTTACCAACTATCTGGGTTGATAAGCTCAAAGAAGCCGGTCAGCAAAAAGACTTAGCAGTAGCAGGCTACAAAGCGCAGCGTAGTGGTCAAGATATGGCGCGTATTTTACAGGAAGTGGCCAATGGCAAGCTGACTTTAAAAATTCAAAAAACCTATCCACTCTCAGAAGTTGTTGCAGCGCACCACGAGCTACAAAAAGGCGATGCTTTTGGCAAGATTGTCTTAGCGGCAGCTGAGTGAATGTCAAGATTGCCCAAGTATTAGGTAGTGTTCGATAGGATTTATTAGTAAAGGGATGTCTGTTGAAACGCAGTAAACTTAACTGATGATTTAACAAATCATACAAAAGTTTTATTTTGGACAACAGAACGTCCCTGTAGTCTTCGCTTATTTATCATAGGATAGAAAGCGAACGATACTAATAAAGGGAATAATATGACTATCAATGAAAAAACAGATGACCATATTGCTTATGAATCCAAAGTCCGTGCAGAAATAGAAGCATGGAAGAACCCTGATAAAGGGATTTTGGATAAGACGCTCGCAGTGCTTAATACCCCTGTGGTAGCAGCCGGTGATGCGTTGATGGAAGCTCCACAATTTGGCGATTCTCTAAAAAAAGCAACTGAAGAAACGATTAGTGCTTTGAGTGATGCAGCCAATTGGACACTGGACACTCAAGACGTTATTGATAGCTATCAAGAGGCAGCAGATGTTAACGACTCCTCTATCAAAACGCTTGGTGACATTAAACGTCTACCCATTGCGGTTGTAGATAAACAAGTTAAGCTTTTTAAAAGCAAATATGTAGCGCTAACCAGTGCGCAAGGGGTGACTACAGGGGTTGTAGGTTGGGCGGGTATCCCTGCTGATGTCGTTGGGCTTATTACAGCTAATCTACGTGCTATTGGAGAATATGCAACTTATTATGGCTTTGATATCAATGATAAAGGCGAGCAGATATTTGCTATGTCCTTATTGGCTGTAGCAACTTCTGGCTCTGTTGAGGAACGTGAAGCGGCGTTAGATGACACTCAGGCGATGATTAAAGATCCAGAAACTCAAGCATTCAATCAGATTAATGAAGAAGTTATGTCTCGTGTACTGCGTCAGACAGTGACTAAAGTAGCCACTAACATCGTTAAGACAAAGGCGGCGCAAATCATTCCAGCGGTGGGTGCAGTAGTCGCAGGTGGTGTTAATGCTAGCTACACTGCCAATGTGTGTGAAGCTGCTTACCAGTGTTACCGTGAGCGTTTTTTGGACCGTCTCGAATAAACACTTAATGGCTCGTTAAGTCAGCGATAGTATTAAGATGTAAGCATATGCCGAAACGTTAGACTGATTCGCCCAGCATCCACCGTCTTCGTCTTAGTGATCGTATGTTTCCAAAAGTTTTGTGTGTCACCGTGCATCACAACGAGCTGACCAGACTCAAGATAAAGTTCAACTTTGTCTTGAGTTTTTTTATGCTTAAAAACAAATTTGCGTGTGGCACCAAGTGATAAGGAGGCGATGACTGGTTGATGACCGAGCTCCTTTTCGTCATCAGCATGGTAGCCCATACCATCAGCGCCAGAAGGATAGTAATTAAGCAGGCAGGTGTTGAAATTAGTGGTGACGCCAACCTCTGCTAAAGCTTGTTCGATTTTCTGTTTCACGTGAAACACTATATCTGACCATGGAACAGTTTGCCGTACATGGCCTGAATATTGATAGTCTGCATCTGTATCTCCCATCCAAACGATTTGCCGAGTGGTTATATGGGTCTTACCAAATAACGTCACGATGTCTGACTGCCAAGGTAGCTCATTTAGTAGAGTGTTATAAAGGGCAGTTGCATCGTCGATAATTATGCCTAGATCATTCACCTTACCATTATAGGGTAGTAAGTTATCCGTGGGTGCAGGGGCAAAGAGGTCAGTCATAATTCAGTCGTTGTAAATCCTTATTTACTGCTTTGGTAGTGCTCGTTGATGATTTGAGCGCATATTTCAGGCGCTTCCATTGGCAATAGATGACCATAATCTGACAGCGAAATAAGACTGCTATCTGGGACAAATTTTTTCCATTGCTTTCGTACTTTGTCATTGATGA
Source organism: Psychrobacter sp. Choline-02u-9 (assembly GCF_002836505.1). GTDB lineage: Bacteria > Pseudomonadota > Gammaproteobacteria > Pseudomonadales > Moraxellaceae > Psychrobacter. Next base: position 57,330 of record NZ_PJBF01000050.1, on the reverse strand, counting down.
ACAGGGTAGGCTTGCCTGTAATCAAGGTGTATGGACAGCTTAGTTTTTTGAGCGCAGCATCGATATGAGGAGCGCCAAAATAATTGGCCAGCTCTTGTTCTGGTGCAAACATAAGCGTATAGCTACCATCTGCATTCTTGCTCAGGCTTTGTTCAGCAAACACTTGCAAATGCTCATCGCTGATACGCTTATAAGCACGCTGCGCACGTAGGCTCTCGTAATAACTATGAATACTTGGCCAAGTAGATTGCTTGGTTAACGTGCTTTTGAAAGGCTCGCGGCTCAGTAGGACAGAGCGTGGCAAAAGGTTATAAAAGGTGGCTTGGTGTTTGGTAAATGTGACAGGCTCAATCAGGTACAACTGCGAAAAAAGCTCTGGACGTTTGGCAGCTGCCATCGCTGTGGCCGTAGCCCCTTGCGAATGACCAATACCTATGACAGGCTTATCTTGGGTCTTTTCTAAAAACTCAATCAGCATATCAGCATCTTGCTCGCGCGTCAGACGACGGCTTTGCGGCTTATCATACCAGTAGCCACGTAGGGCAAGTGAGCTGATATCAAACTCAGTGGCTAGCTTGCTCAATAGTGGTGTGTAGGTACCGACGGTAAAACTATTACCACTATAAAAATGTGCTGGGGCGCGGGGAGTAGAGCTTGAATCTAGCGGCTGATTAAACTGGCTAAGGTCATAGTAACGTGCTTGTTTTCCGCCAAGAGTAATACGGTTTGTGAATGCTTCCATAAAATAAACACTTCCTTGTGACTTATTTTGAGTGATTTTTTTTGCAGTTTGTCTTCTTATGATTGAGCTGACTTAATGAATCTTAGTTATCTTCACCTAAGAAGCCACCGCTTTGACGTTGCCACAGTCGAGCGTAGACACCATTCAATGCCAACAGTTCATCATGACTACCTTGCTCAATAATACGGCCTTGATGCATAACGACCAGTCTATCCAGTGCGGCAATAGTAGACAAGCGATGGGCAATAGCAATAACGGTCTTGCCGGTCATGATGTCATTTAAGCTTTCGGTAATAGCATATTCAATCTCAGAATCTAACGCACTGGTGGCTTCATCTAAAAGTAAAATCGGCGCATTTTTTAGCATAACACGTGAGATAGCAATACGCTGACGTTGACCGCCAGATAGTTTGACTCCGCGTTCACCCACTTGGGTATCAAGTCCTGTATTGCCTTTATCATCATACAAATCTTTGATGAAATCCCATGCCTGAGCTTGTTTGGCAGCGATCATAATCTCTTCGTCAGTAGCATCCGGACGACCATAGGCGATGTTTTCACGCACAGTACGATGTAGCAGCGACGTATCTTGAGTCACCATACCAATTTGTTGACGCAATGATTCTTGCGTAACCGCATCAATAGCCTGACCATCAATCAGGATTTTACCGCTATCAACATCAAAGAAGCGCAATAGCAAATTAACTAAGGTCGATTTACCAGCACCTGAACGCCCAACCAAACCAATCTTTTCACCTGGCTTAATATCTAAGTGGAAGTTGTCTAATAATTTGATATATGAGTTAGGAGCGCGTTTAGCGATGTTGGTACCATCAATAGGCTCGCCAGCTTGGCCATTATCTTCTTCGTCATTCTCATAACTGAAGTCAACATGGTCGAACACGATACGCCCGTCCGTGACGGCTAGCGCTGGTGCGTCAGGTTTATCAATAATCGTCTGCGGTGCTGATAATGTACGCATACCGTCTTGAACTGTACCGATACTCTCAAACAAACTGGCTGTCTGCCACATAATCCAACGCGTCAAACCATTTAGACGCAACGCCATAGCAGTCGCAGCAGCAATGGCGCCAACACCAACTGCGCCTTGTTGCCACAAGTACAATCCAATACCCGCGGTACTACTGACCAAGATCACACTGATAAGATGGGTCGATACTTCTAAATAGCTGACCCAGCGCATCTGCGCATGTACCGTACCTAAGAATTGTCCCATGGCATTTTTGGCATAGCCTAGCTCACGACGAGAATGGCTAAATAGCTTAACGGTCATGATATTGGCATAAGCATCAGTGATTCGTCCTGTCATCAAGGCACGGGCATCCGCTTGCACAATCGCTGTTTGTTTAAGCTTAGGGATAAAGTACCAAATGGTAATGGCAACCAAGACCAGCCAAATGACAAATGGAATGAGTAGTAAGCTGTCTAAATTAAACAAAATCACCCCTGAGGTGATAAAGTAGACAGAGACATACATAAACATATCGGTGACGGTCATTACGGTATCGCGTACTGCTAGGGCTGTCTGCATTACCTTAGCTGAGACACGACCCGAAAACTCATCCTGATAAAACTGCATGGATTGCCCAAGCATTCGCTGATGAAACCGCCAGCGCATCTGCATAGGAAACACGCCTTGCAAGGTCTGAAAATGGATAAATGATGACAAGGCGATCCACAATGGGCTCACTATCATGACAGCGAGCATGATGAGTAGCATATCGCCTTTTTCTACCCATAAGTTTTGCGGCGTATAAACGCCCAACCAATCGACGATATTACCTATCCAAGCAAACAGCATGGCCTCGTAGATACCGATACCAGCGGACAAAATCATAAAGATTAGTAGCCAGCCGCGTAGGCCATTGGTACATGCCCACAAAAACTTCAGCATGCCATCGCGAGGTGATGGCAATGGCATAGGTGTATCTGGAAAGGCGGGTAGGCGGTTTTCGAAAAAGCGAAATAGAGCATTCATAGGCAGTAATAAAACATCAATAGCAGTACGTCAAGATGAACGAGAGGACTCGTTATCTAGAATCTTTACTTTTGTGATTGGGATTAGGTGCTATTTTAGCAAAATTACTAATCATACCTGCATGCTAATTGTAATTTGCTTAAGAATAGCTATGTTTTGAAAGCTTCAGTTATAACCATAATAAATAGATTGCTGTAGAAAACATATTTTGTTACATTCTACACCTAAATTTATTCATGGTTTAAATATTGCTTTTATAACTATGATTTTATTGCAAAAATCAGCTGATTAGCAGGGATTTTATGTAATGGTTTTTATAAATATACGAACAATAATAACTCAACATTGAAGTTCAAAAGGTAGCAGTGAATGATGTATTTAATAATAGCGGTGCTATGTAGCGTCGCCGTCTCAGTACTTTTGAAAATATTGCGCCAGAAAAATATAGATATTCGTCAGACCATCGTGGCAGGCTATCCTGTGGCTTTTTTACTGACTTGGGTATTACTAAAACCTGATGTAGGTGCCATACATGCGCTTGATAGCGCTTGGGCAATCATCATTGCGCTTGGAGTACTATTACCTGCTGTATTTATCATTCTGGGACGGGCTATTGAAGCGGTGGGAATGGTAGCAACCGACGCGTCTCAGCGCTTATCACTCATTATTCCTATCGTAGCGGCTTTTTTGCTATTCGGTGAGGTACTGACTGGTACACGTATACTTGGACTGGCGTTAGGCTTTTTGGCATTAGGTGCGCTTGTCTATCGACCACAGCATAACGATATTACTCGGCAAGCAAAGCATACGCCTCTATGGTTATTTGGGGTATGGGCAGGCTACGGCATTATTGATATTTTGTTCAAACAAGTTGCCAAACAAGGAGCAGCTTTTCCGTTGACTCTACTGGTAAGTTTTGGCGTAGCAGGTGTATTGCTTTTAATCTATTTACTTGCCACGCGAGTACGTTGGCAAAAACAAGCACTTATGACAGGACTGCTGCTTGGCGCATTAAACATGGGCAATATTTATGCTTATGTACGGGCACATCAAGTGCTGCATGATTCTCCTAGTATTGTTTTCACTGGTATGAATGTCGGCGTTATTGCCGTAGCGACATTGATTGGCGTAGGTGTATTTAAAGAGCAGTTGAACCGTATTAATATAATAGGATTAGTATTGGCAGTCTGCTGTGTAGGGGTACTGTTTTTGGCGTAATGCGCATTGTCTAAAAGTATTGGTTTCATGATTTTTTGGCTATATTGTCACGTATCCTATATAGGCATACAAATCATCCTATGATAAGGTTATCTACAAATAACACGGCTTGTATGGAATAAAAAAGCTTAGTTTATGATATTTAATTTAACCAATAAAAATAGGATGCAGGCTCAATGGAATACGATAAGCAATTACAGCGTATAAAAAATAGTTCAGGTTTTATTGCTGCTCTTGATCAAAGTGGTGGCAGCACACCAAAAGCGTTAGAGACTTATGGTGTCAGCAGCGACGACTATGATAACGATGAGGCCATGTTTGATTTGGTTCATGAAATGCGTGCTCGTATTATGACGTGTGACTGTTTTGATAGTGAGCGTGTACTTGGTGCAATTTTATTTGAAGACACCATGGAGCGCGAAGTCAATGACAAGTCGACGGCCAACTACCTATGGGAAGATAAAAATATCGTACCATTTTTAAAGGTAGATAAAGGTCTGGCTGAGCAGATGAGCGGTGTACAAGTCATGAAGCCGATTCCGAATCTAGATCTATTATTAGATAAAGCAAAAAACTATCCCGTATTCGGTACTAAAATGCGCTCAGTCATTTATGAGCCAAACGTCGATGGTATCGAGCTTGTGGTACAGCAGCAGTTTGATGTGGCTAAGCAGATTATTTCAAAAGGTCTGATGCCTATCGTCGAGCCAGAGGTCAATATTGATAGCACTCAAAAGCATGAGTGCGAGCTACTGTTAAAAGCAGATATTTTGCGCAATCTAGAACGCTTAAGTGACGAACATCAAGTGATGCTTAAGCTGACTTTACCTGAAGAGGCTGGGTTTTATCAGGAGCTGATTGACCATCCTAAAGTGCTCAAAGTAGTGGCGCTGTCTGGTGGTTATAGTCGTAGCGATGCTTGTGCCAAGCTTAAACAAAACCCAGGTATGATTGCGAGCTTCTCGCGTGCCTTTACTGAAGGCTTGAGTAAACAGCAAAGCGATGAGGCATTTGCGGCAATGATTGATAGCTCAATCGAAGAAATCTATGAGGCGTCGAAAGTTTAACAGTTGCATTTTAACAAATAGAGTTTAAAAGCTATAATTTGGTGCTCACCAAAATCTCAGCAGGCAAAATATCTGTTGGGATTTTTTGTTTATTTGTATTGATTTAGTATCTGTTTCAATCTATTATTAGCGAAATTAAGTTCACTTCTATGTTGATTGACCGTTAACCTAAATGGATATGTATTGATGAATAAACGTTATCTAAGTTTGGCTTTGGCTTCTATGTTGGCACTTTATGGCTGCGGTGGTGGTAGTGATGGCGGTAATAAAAATAGTAGTGTTACGCCAGAGACACCAGTCATACCAACTACTAAACCAGATAAGGTTGAACCACAGGTTCCAGATGTCACTTTTTCTAACGAAATGGCAGCTGAAGATGACGAGGACGTCGATCAGTACATTCGCGCACCTGCTAGGTTCGATAACGAAACTGGGAAAATGTATAAGGTTTTGCCAATTTCTGGAACACATCTTGGAAACTTATATAACGCTGACAGTATTGAAACCACTAGGGTTTTTTATCTTGAAAGCGATAGCTATGTAACGGTCAACAAAGGCAATCTTGCTACCATGGCATCTTTTGAAGATTTGCTACAAGATAAAAACCCAAGTCTACCTGATATTTTCAACATGTTATCTGGCAATCTTGTAGACACCAGTAGTAATAGCTACAAACTCTATAAAGGTAAACGTGAAGCTGAATTTCTTCGCTATACATGTTCTCGAGCGTTAACGCTTGGTGAGCAAGAGCTATCAATGCAGTCTCAGGATTTATCAAATTTTATCAATCATTTAAACAACAATCCTTTGTGTAAAGAGGATACAGTAGTACTGGCAGCTAACTTACCTGAGGATAAAAGCAAAGCTCTAAAAGCTCTGGGTGTAACTATTGAACCCTATCTCACTCAAGAAATAGCGTGGGGGAAGACAATGGCATGGATTGGCGTGGCCTATAGTGATGACGTCCTTGGTACTACTAACTCAGTACAGCAAATTATTGATGAGCTATCTCGCAAAGGTATTCATCATATTGGTTTGCTCAGTGCGATGGGAGGCACTAACGACAAAGTTATGCTGAACTCTCTGACAGAAGTAGATGTTGTTTTGGGTAATTTAGATACTTCAGCAAACGAGACAGATTTTTCAGAACTGAAGACCAATTTAAATCAAAAATTGGATAGCTATAAGTTTGAAACGATGAACAGGGGTGGACAGAAAGTCTGTATGAGTTATAACAGCAACAAAATATTGACGTCAAGCTCCTATGAGGCTGAGACAAATATCAAAGGTGAAGTAACACAGTGCGAAGGTTCGGTATACCTCTATATAGATAAACCTGATACTCGCTACAATGAGGAAGTTTATTCTTATTCAGAGTTTTATGAGTACATAAAAGGGCTTAACAATGCCTTAGATAATTTTGGCAGTGACAAAGAGTTTTATATTGTCTCCAAGCTAGAATCTACAGGTATTGAGGAAATTCGAAAAATCGAGAAAAAATATCCACTGAATTGAGTATTCAATTTTTAAAGATATTGAGAGTTATTTTAAAAAAAGCTCGAACCTGATTATCAGGTTCGAGCTTTTTTGACGCGCTGCTATATAGTTTGCCTACAGCTCTTTATGCCACTGACGTCCTTCGCTAGTATGTTTATCACTTCAATCAAATGATTCATATCCGTTAAGTCGTCTATTTATTTTATGATGCAGCTTTTTGGTTAGTGGCATCTTTATTCAGCCCCGCCGCATAATCCCGCACGTTTTGAGTGATCTTCATTGAGCAAAATTTAGGGCCACACATCGAGCAAAAATGAGCAACTTTGTGCGCATCTTTTGGCAATGTTTCATCATGGAACTCACGTGCCGTATCTGGATCGAGTGCTAGATTGAACTGATCATCCCAGCGGAACTCAAAACGTGCTTTAGATAGTGCATTGTCACGAGCCTGCGCACCGGGGTGACCTTTGGCAAGGTCAGCGGCGTGCGCGGCAATCTTGTAAGTGATGATGCCGTCTTTGACGTCTTTTTTGTTTGGTAGACCCAAGTGCTCTTTTGGTGTGACATAGCAAAGCATCGCGGTGCCAAACCATCCAATCATCGCAGCTCCGATGGCGCTAGTGATGTGGTCATAACCTGGGGCGATGTCTGTGGTTAATGGCCCTAAAGTATAGAAAGGCGCGTCAGCACATAGCTCAAGCTGCAAGTCCATGTTTTCTTTGATTCGGTTCATCGCGACGTGTCCAGGGCCTTCGATCATCACCTGTACATCATGCTCCCATGCGACTTTGGTCAATTCACCAAGCGTACGTAGCTCACCGAACTGCGCTTCATCATTGGCATCTTGTAAGCAACCAGGACGTAGGCCATCACCTAGACTAAATGCTACATCGTACTGTTTCATAATCTCGCAGATATCTTCGAAATGCGTGTATAAAAAGCTTTCTTTGTGATGGGCTAGACACCACTGCGCCATGATAGAGCCGCCGCGTGAGACGATACCTGTCAAACGTTTTGCGGTAAGTGGCACATAGCGTAATAGTACGCCAGCGTGAATAGTAAAGTAATCCACGCCTTGCTCTGCTTGCTCAATCAACGTATCACGGAATATCTCCCATGTAAGATCTTCAGCGACGCCATCGACTTTTTCTAGTGCTTGATAAATCGGTACCGTACCAATCGGCACAGGAGAGTTACGGATTAGCCATTCACGGGTTTCATGAATATGATTACCCGTTGATAGATCCATAATGGTATCCGCACCCCAACGTGTTGCCCACGTCATTTTGGACACTTCTTCATCGATAGACGAACCCAGCGCTGAGTTACCGATATTGGCATTGATTTTCACCAAGAAATTGCGCCCGATGATCATCGGCTCAGACTCAGGGTGGTTGATGTTGTTTGGGATAATTGCACGTCCAGCCGCCACTTCATCACGAACAAATTCAGGGGTGATGATTTGAGGCGTATTGGCACCGAAGCTCTCACCATCGTGTTGACGCATATCGGTCAGTTCATGCTGCTTTTGCGTTTCACGTATGGCGATATATTCCATCTCAGGGGTGATGATGCCACGACGTGCGTAGTACATTTGCGTGACATTCTGTCCTGCTTTGGCGCGACGCGGTTTATCAATATGAGCAAATCTAAGGTTGGCAGTGCTGATATCGCGAGCACGTGCTTGTCCATATGAGCTAGATAGGCCGCTTAACTGCTCAGTATCATCGCGTTCTGCGATCCAGCTTTCACGCAACTTTGGCAATCCACGTGTGAGATCGATATCGACATTAGGGTCGGTATATACACCTGAAGTGTCATACACATAAAAGGGCGGATTATGCTCACCGTCTTTATCTCCAGTACCGCCAACAGGCGTATCAGCCAAGCTGATTTCACGCATCGGTACTTGGATGTCAGGTCTTGATCCTTCGATATAGACTTTTCTTGAGGCAGGTAAAATACGGTGCAAGTCGCGCGCATCTTCTTCGAAACGGGCATCACTTGCGGCACGGTGAGCAGGGGTTTTTAGCGCATCTGCTTTCTTATCTGCTTTGACGTTGGTTGTGTCAGCAGCATTTGAAGCAAGCGTTGAGTTGTCGGCTGGGTTATGCGTTTGGGCTTTCGGTGCAATTGAGGTGGTGTCTGCAGTAGTCATATGCTGTCCTAGCGTGTTGGTTTTTGAATAAAATCAACACCGCCAGTATCTGCGGGGGTAGGCATCCATCATCTAGACAAGTTTATATCATGAACCCACAACTTCGACCAAAAAATATCGTCGCGTATGGTGCTCATCAAATATTGGACGCAGCTTGATATCCTCTCTTCTTATCTGGCTATGCATTACGCATACTAAGACAGTAGTGACGATAAAAATGTATTTCTACGCGCCCTTTGTCATAAATAACAAAGTGCTTAAGACTTCCCTGCGTCGGTACTAACCGCATCAGGTTCGGCGGGTGATCTCTCAGCGAATGTATCAAGGCGACTACTTTAATAAAGCAAGTTTAGTAAAGTGAGCCAAAAATACACCGCACCCCGAGTCTGTCAGTGTTGTAAATCAGCCTTCATACTAACAAAATTCTGTACCAACGGCTAATAGTATTTGGATACAAATATTCTGTGTCAAACACAAGGTTTCATATTTTCGTGAATAATTTTTTGAGTGTTAATAAATGAAGATGCTTAGTATTACTAGGTTGTAGACAAATTATTCAAATATTATGTAAAGCGAATGAAGGATTCTAGAAGTTGTCATTAAACTGTCATAAAGATTTGGCAAGATAACACGCATATCACAAGCAATGCTTTTTTATACCGTTGTTAAACTTCAGGAGTCCTACATGCGTTATTCGTTATTAGCAGTGGCCGTCAGTTGTACATTAATGCTTACGGCGTGTAATAAGTCAACAGATACGGCGGAGCCAACTGCTGATACTAGCAGTAGCGCTGTGACAACAGCTGAAACAACCTCTCAGACAGCATCTTCTGCTACGTCAGATTTTAAATCTGCTGAAAATATCGCTATGAATATTACAGGTGCAGGTGCGTCGTTCCCGCAGCCTATCTATGCGAAATGGTCATATGACTACAATGCTGCGACCGGCGGCCAAGTCAATTATCAGTCGATTGGCTCGTCTGGTGGTATCAAACAAATCCAGTCAAAAACAGTAGATTTTGGTGCTTCTGATGCCCCAATGACGCCTGAAGAATTAGATGAAGCGGGTTTGATTCAGTTCCCAACAGTTATCGGTGGTGTTGTACCAATCGTCAACATCGACGGTGTTGAGCCTGGTGCACTGAAGCTAGACGGCACAACGTTGGCTGATATCTATTTGGGTAAGATTAGTAACTGGAATGACCCTGCGATTAAGGCGATGAACCCAGATTTGACCTTGCCAGATGCCGCAATCACAACAGTATTCCGCTCAGATGGTTCAGGTACGACCTTCAACTTCACTGACTATCTTGCCAAGGTTTCACCAGACTGGAAAGACACTGTTGGTGTTGATAAAACCGTCAAATGGCCGACTTCTGCTACTGGTGCAGGCGGTAAAGGTAACGAAGGCGTCTCAAGCTACGTAAACCGCATGAAAAACTCTATCGGCTATGTTGAGTATGCTTACGCTAAGCAAAATAAGATGTCACATACTGCGCTGAAAAACGCAGCTGGTAACATCGTACAGCCATCTGCTGAGACGTTTGCTGCGGCAGGTGATATCGACTGGTCACAACAAGAAGGCTTTTATAAAGTCATCACCAACTCTGAAACTGACCAAGCATGGCCTATCGCTGCTGCGACCTTTATCTTGGTACATAAGCAACCAGAAAATCCTCAGCAAGTCGCTGGCGTATTGAACTTCTTTGACTGGGCTTATACCCAAGGTGATGACAGCGCCATGGAACTAGACTACGTACCATTCTCTGACACGGCAGTGGCCTTGTTCAAAGAGAAGTGGAACGAAGTGAAAGGTAGTGATGGACAGCCTGTCTACAAGCCAGCTCAGTAATTTGTTTCTGCTAAATACTATTTAGCAACCGACAAGTTATCCTCTCGAATAACTATTCTCCGGTAGTTGTTTGAGGGGTTTTAACACAGCAAATTTGATGAATACATCTCGATAGATATGTTTACTCATACCGTTTAAGTTTGTTGTGTTAAGACCTGAGATACATCTTTCTAATATTTCGATTCATCCCATTCAATGCTGAGACACTTATGACAGACTTAAGGTCCCAACTGGCTAAACAAAAACGTTACGACGCTTTATTTGTGAACTCTACTAAAGCGTTTGCCATACTCGTCCTCCTATCTTTAGGGGGCATTTTGATGTCTCTAATTGTTGGAGCATGGCCGAGTATTCAAGAGTTTGGTTTGGGATTTTATACCAGCAATAACTGGGATACAGTCGCCAATGAATACGGGGCATTAGCGCCTATTTACGGCACCTTAGTCACGTCATTTATCGCCATTGTTATCGCGGTTCCAGTCAGTTTCGGTATTGCGATATTTTTAACCGAAATGTGCCCTAAGTTCCTAAAAAAACCACTTGGCATCGCCATTGAGTTGTTGGCTGGTATCCCATCTATCATTTATGGTATGTGGGGATTGTTCGTATTTGCGCCATTCTTTGGTGATCACATTCAGCCATGGTTCATTGAGCACGTCGGTCCTTTGCCTATTGTCGGTAAGCTGTTTGCAGGTGCCCCTATGGGGCTAGGTATGTTTACCGCATCTCTAGTGCTTGCCATTATGATCATACCGTTCATCGCTGCCACCATGCGTGATGTTTTCTCTGTCGTACCCGATTTACTGAAAGAGTCAGCATATGGTATGGGCGCGACGACTTGGGAAGTCATGTTCAAGATTATCCTGCCTTATACCAAAGCTGGTGTCGTTGGTGGTGTGATTTTGGGTCTTGGTCGTGCATTGGGTGAGACGATGGCAGTTACTTTCTTGATTGGTAATGCGTTTAATATCAGTCCAAGCCTATTCACGTCTGGTGTGACGATTACATCGGCCTTGGCCAATGAGTTTGCTGAAGCGTCAAGTGAGCTACATCTAGCGTCTTTACTACATCTAGGCTTAATCTTATTTGTCATCACCTTCATTGTGCTGTCTTTAGCAAAACTGATGCTCATGCGCATGGATCACAAAGCAGGTAACCGATAAGTCTGTTACCGATTTATTGAACCTTGATAGATATTGATAAAAGATATGGGAAATAAATATTATGCCTGCTAACAATGCGATCAATGCACCACTACCTACTAAGCCAAACGGCGCTACCCGCTACAATCAAAGCCTGTATAACAAGCGTCGTTTGACCAACAAGTTAGGTCTAGGCTTTGCCATGTCAGCGATGGTTTTTGGCTTATTTTGGTTATCATGGATTTTGGTGACTTTGTTTGTCGAAGGTTTCCAAGGCATGGTGCAGTTGCCAATCTTTACCGCTGATACGCCGCCACCGATGAGTGCGGGCGGCTTACGCAATGCTATCGTTGGTTCGGTCATGTTGGCGTTTTCAGGCTTGTTTATCGGTGCACCTATTGGTCTTATGACAGGTATATATTTATCTGAGTTTTCTAAAGGCAGTATGCTTGGCAAGGTAACCCGTTTTTTAAACGATATTTTGTTGTCAGCGCCATCGATTGTGATTGGTCTATTTATCTATGCACTGATGGTAAAAGGTCAAAGCTTTTCTGGTTGGGCAGGCGCGTTGGCATTGGCATTGATTGTTATTCCAGTGGTCGTACGTACGACAGAAAACATGCTGAACTTGGTACCTAATAGTCTACGCGAAGCAGCCTATGCGCTAGGTACTCCTAAATGGAAACTGGTCACTCAGGTTACTGTGAAAGCTGCGCGAGCGGGACTGACCACAGGTGTGCTATTGGCTTTTGCTCGAATCACTGGTGAGACAGCACCATTACTATTTACCGCACTTAACAATCAATACTTCAGTACAGATATGGGTCAGCCTATTGCTAACTTACCCAATACCATTTACCAGTTTGCGATGAGTCCTTATGACAACTGGCATACATTGGCTTGGGCGGCAGCACTACTTATCACCGCGTCTGTCCTAGTGTTGAATATTTTGGCAAGATTTATCGGTGGTAGAGGTCAGCCCAAATAAGGGCTGAGAGCAGACCAGACTGTAGTACGCTACACGCTAAGCATTTACTTAAACTTATATGAAATTAATTGAGCTAGGTTGAAATATTATGAATGATGTCCTAAGCAACGTCCGTACGAACACGACTGCTGACAACTTTAATACGGCAACAGGCAGCCTATTAAATAGACCCATGTCTACTAGCGCCCAAGCTCAGCAACCAAACACTGCTGATTTTAATAAGCAAACGATTCAAGATATTCCTAAGAATATGCCTGCTGCAAAAATGGAAGTTCGAGATCTAAACTTCTATTACGATGATTTTCAGGCATTAAAAAACATCAATATCGATATCGCGGATAAAAAAGTGACCGCTTTTATTGGTCCTTCAGGTTGTGGCAAGTCTACGCTACTACGTACTTTTAACCGCATGTACGATCTATATCCAGGTATGCGTGCAGAGGGCAATATCAATCTAGATGGCAAAAACATCTTAGGTAAAGACATCGATGTGAATTTACTGCGTGCACAAGTTGGCATGGTTTTTCAGAAGCCAACGCCGTTCCCGATGTCAATCTATGACAATGTCGCCTTTGGCGTACGACTGTACGAAAAACTAAGCAAAGACGAGCTGGATCATCGCGTCGAGTGGGCACTGAAAAAATCAGCGCTATGGCCAGAAGTGAAAGACAAGCTAAAAGCATCAGGACTGTCGTTATCAGGCGGTCAGCAGCAGCGTCTGTGTATCGCACGTAGTGTAGCTACCAAGCCTGAAGTACTGTTGCTTGATGAGCCGACATCAGCCCTAGATCCTATCTCGACGGGTGCTATCGAAGATTTGATCGAAGATCTGAAAAACGACTACACCATCGCTATCGTCACTCACAATATGCAGCAAGCAGCACGCGTATCTGACTATACGGTCTATATGTATCTAGGCGATATGATTGAGATGGGTGAGACCGATCAGATATTTACCAAACCTACCCAAACCGCGACAGAAGACTATATTACAGGTCGTTATGGCTAACATTGATTGAGATTGAAATCGGTACAAGCAGACAAAGCTGATTAGTATGTCATAGGCTGACCTTCTAACTTCATAGGCACACTGCGCTATTAAAATATAGATTCTAGGGAATACCTCTCATGCAAAGTGATAAGCATATCTCCAAAAGTTTTGACCAAGATCTTGATGAAGCCATTCGTTTATTTTTATATATGGGTGATAGCGCGGCTAACCAAGTGGCCAAAGCTATTCATGCTCTTATCGATAAAGATGAAACACTAGCGCAAGAAGTCATCGATATGGATTTCGATATCAATCGAATGGAAGTTGAACTCGACGAGCATATTTTGTTATTGGTCGCCAAGCGCCAGCCAGCTGCCAGTGATTTGCGCTTAGTCATGTCAATCAGTAAAGGTGTGGTTGATTTGGAACGTATCGGCGATGAAGCGGTAAAAATTGCGCGAATGGCCAGTAAAATAGCGGCAGAAGGCAAATCAGCATACGGCTATGCTGAAGTTCAGCATCTGAGTAATCAAGTTCGTCTGATGCTAAACAACTCGCTAGAAGCTTTTAGTCAATCGAATGCGGAGCAAGCGTTTGAAGTGATGCGTAATGATAGCGTGGTCAATACCGAATATCAGTCAGCCATTCGTGCCTTAATGACCTATATTATGGAAGACTCGCGCCATGTATCAAAAGTCATCAATATCATGTGGATATTACGATCGCTTGAGCGTATCGGTGACCATGCACAAAATGTCGCAGAGCTAGTCATTAACTATATCAGTGGGCAGGACGTGCGTCATTCAGACTATGCGATGGTCGAAAAAGCGGTGCAGGAAGCCAATGATCGCTTAGCTGCTCGTCAAGTTAGTACATTGTCAGCCAATGAGCTCGAAACATCAGATAGTGATGAAGGCTGATAAGAAAGGCTATGGTTTTTACCATATAATAAAAAACGCGCTATAGTAAGCGCGTTTTTTTATGATTATTAGATATTGCTATTAGGAGGTAAGTACATCCTAGCTTTCAGGTGTCCAACCTTGTGCGCGCTCATAGTCTTCATTGTCTAAGAACTTATCACGCTGCTCTGTTAAGAACTTTTTAGCAGCAGGATCCATCATGCTTAGATGATTCTCATTAATAAGCATCGTTTGATGCTCAAGCCATTCTTTCCACGCTTTTTCAGATACGGTCTCTTGCAGCTCTTGGCCTTTCTTATTAGGGAAGGGTGGATGCGGCATCTTTGGTAAATCTTGCTTATATTTACGGCAAAACACAGTATTTGCTTGAGGGTTAAAAGTCTCAGTCATAAGGCATTCCTTATTCATTATATTAAGTGGTTAAATCAAATATCATATGAGTCTATGATAACGGTCTTGGTAGATTTAGCAAAGGGTACTAATGTATATCGTCAAGCCTCTATCCATTTTTTATACAGTCTTTGGTAGTTGGTGTATGACAAATACTATCTACGTTTAACCTTTTTATTTAGATTTTCAAAGCTAGTGATATTTTGAAAATGACATTGGCCAAACCAGTAGAGGTCATAGGACAAATAAAAACACCCACATGGATAGCGGGTGTTAAATTTATATTAGCAGGTTAGCTTTTATTCAAAAGTACTGGTTAGGCAAAGGCTTTTAGGCGAGCACGGCCATTGACCACCGCTTGCTTGACTTGGTTTGGCGCAGTGCCACCCAAATGGTCACGAGCTGCTAATGAGCCTTCTAGCGTTAGATAGTCGAAGACATCCTCACCGATGGCATCGCTAAATTGCTGTAGCTGTGCTAATGACAAATCACTTAGATCAACGCCCTCTTTGATGCCTAAAGCAACAGCGTTACCAACTACTTCATGCGCGTCACGGAATGCCACGCCTTGACGTACTAGGTAATCTGCCAAGTCAGTCGCAGTCGCATAGCCTTTCATCGTCGCAGCACGCATGGCATCGACGTTTGGCGTGATGTTTGGTAGCATATCAGCAAAGGCAAGCAGCGAACCTGTCAACGTATCAACGCAATCAAACAAAGGCTCTTTGTCTTCTTGGTTGTCTTTGTTGTAGGCAAGTGGCTGGCTCTTCATTAGGCTAAGCAAAGTCATCAACTGACCAAAGACACGTGCCGCTTTACCACGTACCAACTCCGGTACGTCAGGGTTCTTCTTTTGCGGCATAATCGATGAGCCAGTACAGAAGCGGTCTGGTATCTGCACAAAATTAAACTGCGCTGACATCCAAAGAATAATCTCTTCGCTCATGCGTGACATATGCATCATCAGGATAGAAGCCGCTGAAGTAAACTCAATCGCAAAGTCACGGTCCGAAACAGCATCGAGTGAGTTTTGACAGATACCTTCAAAACCTAGTAGTTCGGCAGTGATGGTACGATCGATTGGGAAAGTCGTACCAGCAAGCGCTGCGCTACCAAGTGGCATCTGATTGATACGGCGACGTGCATCAACAAGACGCTCGGTATCGCGATACAACATCTCAAACCATGCCATCACGTGATGGCCAAAGCTAACAGGCTGTGCCGTTTGCAAATGAGTAAAGCCTGGCATGATAGTATCAGTATGCTTCTCAGCTAAATCAAGCAAGCCGCTTTGTAAGCGTACTAATAACTCAATAATATTATCAGTCTCTTCGCGCAACCATAGGCGAATATCTGTGGCTACCTGATCGTTACGGCTACGACCAGTATGTAGCTTTTTACCAACGGCACCTATAATATCAGTCAAACGCGACTCTACATTCATATGCACGTCTTCGAGAGCGATCGACCAGTTAAACTCACCTGCTTCAATCTCGCGCAATACTTGCTGCAAGCCGTCAACAATGGTGGCAACTTCATCGGCAGTTAAAATATCACATTCTTTTAGCATCGTTGCATGCGCAATCGAGCCTTGAATATCGTGACGAGCAAAGCGCTGGTCGAAGCCAACAGAGGCAGTAAAGGCAGCAACGAAGCTATCTGTCGCTTCACTGAAGCGCCCGCCCCACATTTGTTGGCCTTGGCTACTAGCAGGCGTAGTCTGCGTTGTGGTACTTGTTATAGGAGCATCTGTGCTAAAATCAGAGCCAGATGAACTTTTACTTGATTCAGGATTACTAGGTTTTGAAGAATTGGCGTTCATATCGGTACAAGACAAGTCAGCAGAATAAGAACTCGAGTATAGCAAATGATGAGGTTGCCTTACTAGCTACACGCTTAGAGTTTTTTATTCCTAAACTCATGGAGATCATGAGGCCTTGGCAGTGGCTGACATATATCTTTTTTTGGTCATTGTTCCTAACGGTAATGGAGCGCCATAGTCTAGCCACTTGGTCAGATTTCATGATTCAGTTTGTACGTAGCTTCACTCAAAACGCTCTGACAGTTATCCCATCACTTTATCTAGTTGACTACCTACGTCCTGCATTTAAAAATACCAGTATTCTTAACGTAAGTATGCGGATTGTACTGTTACTGATGTTTGCTGCTGCAGTTTCGATGGCGTTAGTCACATTATCTATGATTAATTTCGGTTGGCTAACATATGATAGTCGCACGTTTGTATTAAATATCGTGCTCAATACAGTATTGGCGGGTGGTTTTACTACTGTATTTTTATTATATTTTTTGCGTAGCTATCGTGAGCTTAATGCGCTTAAGTTGTCCTTTGAATATAAATTAACCGCACAAAATGATCTCATAAAAGCCCGTACGGCCCCGCACTTTTTCTTTAATACTATCAATACACTCGTATCACTGATTGAATCGAACCCGCCCAAAGCCGCTGATTTATTACAGCACGTTTCTGCATTGTTCCGCGCTAGTTTTAGTGGTACACGTGAGATTAGCTTTGAAGAAGAGATTGATCTTTGTGAGCATTATTTGGCAATCGAATCTAGTCGTTTAGCAGACAAGCTCGAAGTCAATTGGAAGTTACCTGAAGAAGATATCATGTATGACATGGTTATCACTGCGCTAACGCTACAAAGCGTGCTAGAGAAAATACTCCTCAATGTGGTAGAGCTGACCACAGAAACTATCTGTATTAATATTGAAGTCACGTGGGAACAACACCGAGTTAAAATCATGATTGATGTTGCGCTTCCCAAAAAGACACTAATTATCAATCATGACTTGCGTCAGCATATGAATTTCTATATTCAAGCTGATCGTTTGCGCGCCCATTTTGGACAAAGTGCTGATATCCAAAGCTCGGTAGCCAGTACGCAGATTATCACCATCATCGACTATCCTCTACAAGACGTCGGTTTATAACTTACTGTTCTTTATTAGCTTTCTCCATTCTTTTACCTTTCAAAAGCCTATATGGCATACTTATTGCATCACTATGTATAGACGTCATAATTTATGCTTGATAAATAATGATTACGAATAAGTAATATCATAACTACCGTGAAACACAATTACACCATATAAAATCTACCGATAGCAGGAGTATATTGTCCGCTATAAAAACTGGTAGCTTTCGTCAGAATTTTATTAAATAATTTAGATTTTATATTCTAAGTGATTGATAATGAGTGCTAATATAGCCGTAATATTATTACATAAAATATTAAGTATGTCCTTGGATGGGAGTTTGCATGCGTATCGTAGTTTGTGATGATGAGCCCCTAGCGCGTGAGCGCTTGGTGAGAATTGTACAGGAGTCAGGCCATGAGGTAGTTGCTCAGGCCACAACAGGTGCAGAAGCCATCGTCGCTGTAAAAACCCAGCAGCCAGATATTATATTATTAGATATTCGAATGCCTGAAATGGACGGCGTGCGCTGTGCTCAAGAACTTGCCAAACTTGAGCATCCACCAGCGATTATATTTGTGACGGCATACGACCATTATGCGATCGCAGCGTTAAAAGCCAATGCAATTGGCTATTTGTTGAAACCTGCAAACAAAGATGAGCTACTAGAGGCATTAAACAAAGCGAAGAATCTAAATGCTGCTCAACTAAACGAAATTCGCAAGCTTGAAGACCCGACAGCACGTCCGATACGTGAACATATCGCTGCTCGTACGCATCGCGGTGTTGAATTGATTAAGCTAAAAGATATCTACTATTTTGCAGCAGATCAAAAATACGTCAAAGTACGTCACAAAGATGGCATGGTATTGATTGATGAAACGCTAAAAGAGTTAGAGCAAGAATTTGATGATCGTCTGTTCCGAGTACATCGCAATGCCATCATCAACCTTAGTTATTTGGACTTTTTAGAAACTCTAGATGCAGGCCAGTATCAGATACGTTTTAAAGGTATTGATGAGACGCTA
Organism: Psychrobacter sp. Choline-02u-9; assembly: GCF_002836505.1. Classification (GTDB taxonomy): domain Bacteria; phylum Pseudomonadota; class Gammaproteobacteria; order Pseudomonadales; family Moraxellaceae; genus Psychrobacter. The sequence continues at coordinate 38,398 of NZ_PJBF01000050.1, read as the reverse complement.
GCGGTCAGTCGTCGTCACTTACCTGCCTTACGTGATAAAATCCAAAGCATGTGATAGGCTGTCCTGATAGCGACCAATCATTCCATATCATCAAACCCTTATTTATGCTTAAATAGGGGTATTTTTTTGCGTCAGCATCTACTATTAATCATTTGAGTCGCCTATGCTTTGGCAAATTTACCCTATCGAGTAATATCGATATTATTCAGTATAAATACGAATAGTACTGACATAGGGACTATAGCCACTATAGTATTAGTATCGAACTTATTGAGGCCCTTTATGAGCAATTCGCAGCAACCTGTTTTGACTACTCTAAATATCGCTACACGTCAAAGTCCTTTAGCCCTATGGCAGGCTGAGCATATTCGTGATCGTTTATTGGCGTTGTATCCTGATCTGACGATTAATTTACTAAAAATTGTCACTAAGGGTGACAAGATTTTGGATACACCTTTGGCCAAAATCGGTGGCAAAGGATTGTTTGTAAAAGAGCTTGAGCAAGCGCTGTATGACAAACAAGCAGATATAGCAGTGCACTCGCTAAAAGATGTACCGATGCAGCTTCCCGAAGGCCTCACATTAGGCGTCTACTGTAAACGCGCCTCACCAACAGATGCCTTTGTATCAAACACTTATAATAGTATTGATGAGCTACCACAAGGTGCAGTCGTTGGGACATCAAGTTTACGTCGTCAATGCCAAATCAAAGCCTATCGTCCTGACCTGCAAATCAAAACGTTGCGCGGCAATGTCGGCACTCGTTTGGGCAAGCTAGATGCTGGTGAATACGATGCCATTATTCTGGCAACGAGCGGCTTGCAGCGTATTGAGCTAGACGAGAGAATACGCGGTGAGCTTGATATCGCAGCTTGCTTGCCTGCAGTTGGGCAAGGTGCCTTAGCAATCGAATGCCGTGAAGGCGATGAAGAAGTCCTTAAATTACTTGCACCACTCAATGATGACAAAGCCCGTATTCGACTTATCGCTGAGCGTGCTCTGAACCGTCATTTAGAGGGCGGCTGCCAAGTACCGATCGCCGCTTATGCAGTTCTGCAGACAGCTGAAGAAACCAGCGTTAATAATGATAACAATGGTGATAACGGCAATAACGACAGCGGGAATGTGCTATGGCTACGCGGTCGAGTGGGTCAGGCCGATGGTAGCGAATTGTTGAAGGCAGACAAACGAGCTACGTTGGTTGGGACACAAGCTGAGCAAGAATCCCAAGCCAACCAACTGGGTATCGATGTCGCAGAAATGCTACTTGCCGATGGTGCAGGCGCTATTTTGTCAGCGATCTATCAGCCTGAGTAGTAAAAGTACAGTCGCTATAGGTTGGATTAACCGTAAGATAGGCTGATCTAAGCATCAGCCATTTTTATATACTTAAGCCTTTTTCATTCGTTTTTGTCATGGTATATCGATGTCATCAATGCCAACTCAGTCTACATACGTAACTTCTCATAAGAATTATGCTAATGATAAGTCAAAAGTAATGCCGCAAATTGTCATTAATACTCGCCCAGTAGAGCGAGCAGCACCGTTGACGCAGCATTTGCAAGCGGCAGGATTGACAGTGGTTGAGATGCCAATGTTGACGCTACGACCACGTCCAACAACTGATCTAGATATTGCATTAATGCATCGGTGGCTGGCGGGGAAGTACAAAGCGCTTGTTATCGTCAGTCCAACTGCGGCGGCTTCAGGGCTAGTCGCTTGGCAGTCACTTGAAAATGAATTTAAAGAGTGCGAATACAAAACGACAGACAGTTATGCGCAGAGATTGTCAGAAGGTTTATCATTACCTAGTCCTCTGGTTGCGGTTGGTGAAGCAACAGCGGCAGAGTTCAGTCAGGTGCGTATAGATACAACAAACTATCAAATACTTCAGCCTGAGACGGCCAATAACGAAGGTATGCTAGCAATGCCTGAAATCGATAGCTTACAAGCAGGCGATAAATTGCTGATATGGCGCGGGCTTGGTGGACGTCGATTATTGGTTGATACATTACAGGCGCGCGGTGTACATATCGATAGTATTGCTTGGTACGAGCGTACAATGCCTATCGATGCAATAGCTGAGTATCAGCAGTGGCAACAAGATTTTCTTACTCATAGTACTACGTCAGATATTGCCCTACCAAAGCAGCCAAAGCCAATTGTCGTAATCAGCAGTGCGGCGGCTTTTGAGCATTGGTCAAATATCGTAAATGATGGCCAATCAAAGATAATAAACAAAGAGCAAAATTCTGATGCAGTGACTGATACAACACAGCGTCTATCGCTTACTCTAAAAGATTTTTCTTACGTTGTATTAGGGGAGCGTCTTGCCAATATGGTTGTCGCACAGCAGTTGAGCTACTGGCGAGTAGAGGATTTATCGCCAGATACGATTCTCTCAGCTATTAATTCCAAAATATAATACCTAAAACTTCTCATTTGCTTTAAACATGTTTATCTATACCAATAACGGTACTGCCTTATGTCAATGAATTCTGAGTCCTTATCTAAGGATCCTTCTACTGTTCAGCAGCGCCGGCAAGCAAATATTTTGCTGCTACGGATGCAATGGCTGGTTATCTTATTACTGATCGCTGCATTATTGTGGCTATATATTAGTCAGCAGCGCTTTCAGCATAGTGTCAACGATCGTTTGCAGAGCAATGAGCAAGTAATCAGTCGATTAAACGAAATGGACGATCGTCTATTTGCTATGAGTCAGCAGACGCTGCCAGAACCTAGAGTGAAAGCGAGTAGCCAGGCGCAGAATCAGTTGGACCTGTTGCGTATCCAAATCAAAGCTGCTGATAGACTGTTGGCGGATAGTAATGACAGTGCCGCGATTGAGTTATTGCGAGGTCTACATTGGCAGTTATCGCAAAGCAGTAATGAAATTGCACCTGCGCTAACCATCGTTATAAAGCAAAGTTTGATTAAAGATATTGAGCGTCTCCAGGCGCAAAGCTCGCAGCCAAGCCCGTGGCAAATACAAAATCTGGCGATTCAAAACATTCAGGAGTTTTTGCATAGTCATGAGCGTCTTGGCAGTTATGAAGGTACGGATTTACAGCGTCGAGAGCTGGTAGATGCAGCTACTGAAAATAAACAGCAACTCAAAGCAACCAATGTTGCTGATAATTCAGCGGCTAGTGATACAAATTTAACGCGTCGTCAGCTCACTATCCATGAAGTCATCATGACGTTGAATTTAGCAAGCCAAGCCAGCAATATGCGTAAGCAGGATCAACTTGTCAGCTATTTGACGCAAGCACGCAAACAGTTAAAAACGTTGGTGCCTAAGGCTTCAACTAGCGATAATAAAAAGTCAGCACAAGCTGGTGCGATTGGCATTGTACAAGCAGATAAAAAACCAATCGATGGTCAAAGTAATCTTGAGACAATGAAAGCACCGAGTGACATACCAGAAGTAATTGTATGGCTAAATCAGTTGATTGCTCATGCACCCAAACCAACGCCATTATTGACGACAGAAATTTTAGACAAGCCGCAACGCTAAAGAGAGTTAGTCACAAGAGTTAATACAGAAAATATAAAACGTAAGGTAAGCAATGACCCATTCTAATGAAAGCTCAACATCTATATCTGATGCAGCAAACGAACACCGCCCTGAATTACTAGCTCATTATCCTGTTATTCATCATCAGCCGATACAGTGGGGAGAGATGGATGCCTTCAATCACCTGAACAATGTGGTTTACTATCGTTACGCTGAGTCAGCGCGTATTAGTTATTTGCATGCGCTAGGTATGTTTGATGGCAGTATGGTCACTGTTTTAGCCCAGTCTAGCTGCCAGTATTTACGCCCAGTCACTTATCCTGATACATTATTATTAGGAGTTCGTTGTAAGCGTTTAGGCAATACAAGTATGGCGATGGAATATAGTTACTATAGTATCGCACAAGAGATTATAGTTGCTACAGCAGAGGCTGTGGTAGTGCGTCTGGATAGTGAGGGAAAAGGTAAATTGCCATGGACGGCAGCAGAGCGTCAACAGCTGCTAGCACTGGAAGCCAAGTTTGGTCATACGCCTAAGCTTTAGGTTGGTTCCTATGTGAGTCGATTGTTCATTTCTTGAAAAAAGTTATCTTGAATTAAAAGCTAAAAACAAAAAAAGGCACGCTAACATAATGTCAGCGTGCCTTTTCTATAACTCATTCTTCAACTAATCTCTTAAACAGTTTTTAGTCTTGTTGCGGCGCATGAACAAAATCAACCACATTTAGATCAAAACCTGACAATGCAAAAAACTTCATTGGCGATGATAATAAGCGCATATCACGGACACCTAAATGACGTAATATCTGTGCACCAACACCGATGCTACGATATGGCTGTTGCGTGATGGTTGATTGCGACTCGTTGTCCGCGGCTTTATCCAACGCATCTCCCAAATCAACTGGCTGATTGCTACCAATCCATACCAGCACACCGCGATCTGAAGCACTGATTTCTTCTAGTGCTGACTGTACGCTCCAGCCACTACGGCCAGTCATATCATTTTTAGCTGCAAACAAATCGCGTAATGGGTGGAAACCGTGTACACGTACAGTGCTGACGCCTTCGCTGACATCACCTTTTACCAAGGCTAAATGTGTTTCTTCAGCGCCAAACTCACGGAAGCGATGTAGCGTAAAAGTACCGTGTTCAGTTTCAAACGGATGTGACTCAATCTCTTCTACCGTTTGCTCATTCGCGATACGATAATTGATAAGGTCAGCAATCGTGCCTATCTTGATGTCATGCTCTTTTGCAAATATTTCAAGGTCGTCACGGCGCGCCATCGTACCATCTGCATTGATAATCTCTACAATCACCGCTGCAGGCTCTAGACCTGCTAAACGTGCTAAATCACAACCCGCTTCTGTATGGCCTGCACGGTGAAGAACACCACCGTTTTGGGCCATAATTGGAAAAATATGTCCAGGCTGAACGATGTCTTCAGGCTTTGCTGATGAAGATACCGCTGCCTGAATAGTACGTGCACGATCACCAGCAGAAATACCCGTAGTGACGCCTTCAGCCGCTTCAATTGAAACAGTAAAGTTGGTGCTAAACTTTGCCTCGTTACGATCTGACATTAGTGGCAGTGCCAATTGCTGGCAACGTGCTTGTGATAAGGTCAAACAAACAAGACCACGCGCGTGAGTAATCATAAAGTTAATATCTTCAGGGCGCACATGCGTCGCTGCCATGATGATATCACCTTCATTTTCGCGGTCTTCATCATCCATCAAGATGACCATTTTTCCAGCACGAATGTCTTCGATAATCTCAGGGATTGCATTTAAACTCATAGTAAATCTCAATATTTTATTACTTATAAATAGGTGTCATTTGGAATATAGGGCTCTATCTGCTTATTGTAGCAGTAGGTAATACAAAGCGCTGTTACGGTCAAGCAAAGCGCTACTACGGTCAAGTAAAGCGCTACTACGGTCAAGTAAAGCGCTACTACGGTCAAGTAAATCGCGCTATAAGCAATATCATTTGATATAAAAGTAACTTGCTTAATTGCTTGTATATATCATTATGAGGTTATTTTAACGCTTTTCAGCGTCACGTGCTGCGCCATCTTCCCACTATATCGTTCAGTATGTCAAAAATAGTCATAAATATTATCAATGAACATTAAAACTGACTCATAAATCTGTGCGTTATATTTTTATTAATCTATATCGCAGTTAATCATTGCTCGCTGCTTGGTTTTTTAACCAATCCATAAATTGCTTACTGTGCTGCTCACGTTGATTATCTGCAAACTCGTAGAAACTGGTACCAACCAAATTATCTGGTAAGTAGCTTTGAGGATAGTAATGGTTAGGATAATCGTGCGGATAAGCATAACCTTGACCGTAGCCTTGACTACGCATCAATTTGGTCACGCCATTGCGCAAGTGTAGCGGTACAGGTGAGGCATCTTTTTCAGCCAACGCCATCGCAGCATTGATTGCTTTATAAGTGCTATTACTCTTGGCACTGGTCGCTAGATACACCACAACTTGACCTAAAATAATACGCGCTTCTGGCATACCGATAGATTGCACACTACGTAATGCCGCATCAGCTAGGAGTAAGGCATTAGGATTGGCATTACCGATATCTTCACTGGCCAAAATCACCAATCGCCGCGCAATAAAATCAGCAGGTTCGCCGCCTACGAGCATACGTGCCATCCAATACAATGCCGCATCTGGATCTGAGCCACGGACGGACTTTATCATCGCTGAAATAATATCGTAATGCTGCTCACCATCTTTGTCATATCTTACCAAAGCAGTTTGTGCCACTCGGCTGACCAATTCATCATCGATAATCACTAGCGACTGCTTGGCATCAGTTGTTTGAATGGCTAACTCTAATAAATTTAGCGCTTTTCGAGCATCACCATGGGCCAGCTGGCTGATGGTATCTTTTGCTTGTAAATCGACGGTCAACTTTTTGAGTATATTGTCTTCCGAGAGTGCTCGTTGCAGCACGGTACTTATCTGCTCAGGTGTTAACGGCTCTAAACGATAAACTTGGCAACGTGATAGTAGAGCGTTGTTGACACTAAATGATGGGTTTTCAGTGGTAGCGCCAATTAAAGTAATATCACCAGACTCTACTGCGCCCAATAGTGCATCTTGCTGTGCTTTATTAAAGCGATGAATCTCATCGATGAAGACTACAGGTGACTCAAATGCCAGTGAGTCTTTATTATCTAAAACTTCACGTAACTGTTTGACACCAGTATTTAATGCGGAGAGCGCATGAAAAGGTCGATTAACGGCATCAGCTAACAACATCGCAATGGTTGTTTTGCCAATACCTGCTTCACCGTGCAGGATAATAGATGGCAGATGCCCTTGCTCTACCAAGCGTCGTAGCGGTGCACCAGTTGCCAGCAAGTGCTCTTGACCAATAATATCGGTAAGAGAAGTAGGGCGCATACGCTGAGCAAGTGGGGTATCGGCATGGAAGTTAGGTGACATAAGACTCTCTATCGAAAAATGAAAAAGCTATTTACTAGCTGCAAAGGTAGTAACGGCAAGGTCTTTATAGTTAAATTTAAATAACAGCATACTAGGCTAACTCCACCATTCTCATTGGATTTTAACACTCGTATACGTTTGGCATGATTTTCGCAGCAATTTTATAATAGCAATGAGTATTAGACATTAGCAGTAGAAGTAGGCTAGTTTATAAGGAGGGTACTTGTTATAAGTCATACGCGCTAGATTAACGCAAAAATATGTTAATGAAAGCTAACTAAGCGTATAGCTTGTGTCCCGAGCACTTTAGTTTTCATCATTTACCTATATTAACGGCTCTACTATTAACAGTTTTACCGTATCGATGGCAAAGGCTGGTCAATCACGACTGTTAACTATTAAATATTAAACACTAAAAATGGCTTATCAAGTATGAGGTATTGCATTAACGATGTCTGAACTGACTCTTAAACGCTTATTCAATCGCTACTTGCGTAGTGATACAGGCAAGCAGCAGTCACGTTATCTGACAGCTGGCGAGATAGCGTTGGCGCATTCAGTATTTGGTAATAGTATCAAACTCGACGAAGTGCAGTTAAAGACAGCATGGTGGGTACTAAAACATTATGCCGTTAGTCCTAATGGCAATATTTACTTTAATTCAGTCGATTGGATTACGGATTTTAGCGAAACTCCATTGAGCAAACAAAGCTGGCTTATACATGAGCTAACGCACGTATGGCAGTTACAGCAAGGCTTAAAAGTGGTACGCGGAGCGATAATCAACCGAAAATACGACTACGTGTTAGAAACAGGCAAATCATTTTTTAAGTATGGTATTGAGCAGCAGGCACGCATGGTTCAAGACTATTTTGTACGTCGTCATCGTGGTCAGAACTGCCAAGAGTGGGAAGCTTGTATTCCATTTTTGACAGAGCAGCCTATTAAGGCAAAAAATACTGATAATCCATCAATCATCTAATTTTAAAGAATAAGATTAAGCTTGGCTGTGATAAGCATAACCGAACTATAGAACAATTAAACTATATAGCAATTGAGATACAGGTCAGTCGGATAAATATTGGATAAGTAAGTTGAACGATTTAACAGTCAACTGTGTCGCTAAAAATCAAAGAATAATGAACCGCAATTGTAACTTACCCTTTTATAATTTTGCTTTACCAAAGGATATATACTCTCATGTTTAAATTTTTGTCAGTAAAGCCTAATGTTGATACTCGATATCCACCGACCTTGCTTGTAGCCGCACTGTCAGGAGTATTGTTTTTGACAGGTTGTCAGCAGTCTGAAACATTGCCTGTAGCTGATGACAGTCAAACCAGTGAAAAAACAAGCGTAGAAGACAGTCAGCCTATGCCAAAAAGTGACTCAGCTGCTGCGCGCATAAAACAATTTCAGCCGATATATGTCGCACAGGCGCAGAGTTTACAGAGACGATTACAAGCGGAATATGAGTCATTGCAAGCGGCAGATGCGTCAGACAGTGAGGAGCTTTTATTACTGAATACTAATAATAATGAAAATACAGATAGTAATAACGAAGTAGCGACCGATGATACCGCTCCCATTGCGAATACTACTGCTACCAGTTCTGCAGAAGTGGCGTCATCGAATATCGATATTGACGCGATAGACAGTGATCCAAATGTAAATGCAGAGGTAGATGTCAATACTAGCACTGAAGTTGGTGAGCGTGATTTAAAAGTTTTGAAACGCATCAGTCTTGAGCCGCGTAAACCTGTTATGTTGACCGAGGATCAAATCATAGAGCGCTATCAGCAAACCATGGATGCCTTGTATCAACCGGTGACTACACCGCTGAGCGCAGAGGATTCTGATACATTAATCAATGTGGCGACCTTGGTTCCGCAGTTATTTGAGCATGCAGAGATTGCTGGTAGAGTAAGTGCAAAAAGTCCGGCACTTGCCCGTTTAATTATTCAGCATCAGGTATGGGAACAAATAGAAGCTCAGCAAGTGGTTGATATGCAGCAAATGAAACAGAAGCAGCAACAAGAGTTTGAAGCTTTGATGGCTAAGTTTAATGAAACCATCGAAGGATACGACGAGCAGATTGCCAAATATGAGCAAACGTTAAAAGAGTTTCAGTAACTGATTATAATTTCATAGACTTAGTTAGTTAGTCATTTCTCATGAAACAATCAATATCGAATAACGAGAGTTAAGACAATAAAAAATCCCGCACGATGGCGGGATTTTTTATTGGATAACGATTATTTTTGCTTACTTGCGATCTTCAACTTTTACAAAATCACGGCGCGTTTCACCAGTGTATAACTGACGTGGACGACCGATTTTGAACGGTGCACTGTGCATTTCTAACCAATGGCTGATCCAACCTGAAGTACGAGCCAATGCAAAGATTACGGTAAACATTGACGTTGGGATACCGATAGCTTTCAAAATGATACCAGAGTAGAAATCAACGTTTGGATATAGGTTACGCTCGATGAAGAACGGGTCTTCTAACGCAATTTTCTCTAGTGCCATTGCCAATTCAAGCTTAGGATCGTTGATACCTAGTGCTTCTAGTACTTCATCACAAGTCTCTTTCATTACTTGAGCGCGTGGATCGAAGTTTTTGTAAACACGGTGACCAAAGCCCATTAGCTTCACTTCACGGCTCTTCACTTTTTCCATAAATTCAGGCACGTTTTCAACAGTACCGATTTCGTCTAACATCTCAAGAACAGCTTCGTTCGCGCCGCCATGTGATGGTCCCCAAAGGGCTGCAATACCAGCAGCGATACATGCATAAGGGTTTGCACCAGTAGAACCAGCTAAACGTACCGTTGACGTAGAAGCATTTTGCTCATGGTCAGCGTGCAAGGTAAAGATTTTGTCCATTGCGCGAGTGATAACGTCGTTTTTCTCGTAGTCTACGTCAGCAGGTGTTGCAAACATCATGTACAGGAAGTTTTCTGCGTAGTTAAAGTCATTACGCGGATACATGAACGGTTCGCCTTGTGAGTATTTATAACTCATCGCAGCAAGCGTAGGCATCTTAGCAATCAGACGAATAGCTGTGATTTCGCGATGTTCTTCATTGCTCACGTCTAGGTCTTCATGATAGAACGCTGATAAGGCACCAACAACACCAACCATAATAGCCATTGGATGCGCGTCGCGGCGGAAGCCTTCAAAGAACTTACGCAATTGATCATGAACAGCAGTATGCTCGCGGATTTTTTCAAAAAAGTCTGCTTTTTGCTCAGCAGTAGGTAGGTCACCATGTAGAAGTGCATAAGCAACTTCTAGGTATTCAGCGTTGTTCGCTAGCTCGTCGATAGGGTAGCCGCGGTGTAATAACTCGCCTTTGCCACCATCAATATAAGTAATCTTTGATTCAACAGGAGCAGTTACTTTAAAACCAGGGTCATAAGACCAAAATCCTGATTCTTGTAAAGCAGCAATATCGATAACTGGGCGCCCTAAAGTACCTTTAATAATAGGAAGTTCGTATTCTTCACCATTCACGGTTAGTTTGGCATTAGTATCAGCCATAAATTGCTCTCCATTGGTTTGACTTGTTAGAATAAATTACTACAGACGCATACCCTCGCGTCATTGTCGGTTGAACGGTAAAAGTGCATTCAACTCATTTAGTACGCAGGGTATATTAGCAGCAATTCTTGATGATTTGAAAAAACTTTTATGGACCATGTGTCCAATTGGCGCGGTGTGGCGGTGGTTATTCGCTGTAATTTTTGTATCAAAATATGTCTGTCAGGTTATTTTGCTTAAAATTCATCTCTTTTTGAGCAAGTTTACAGCAGCATTATCAGAGCCATATTTTAGGTTTTTAAATATATTTTAGAGACAAAACTTATAAATAATGACACCAAAAACTGGCAGACTATGCCTAGTAAGCGGATTAAAGTTTGTCATAATAATTACTGTTAAAATCAGTATTATCCTTATTCATTCATTTATTGATTAAATATGTATATATTCTTACTGAATGGATAAATTTGTAATTATCGCTCAGGCATTTTATAATTGTAGGAATTAACTGGCACTAGCTTTGCGCGAATTAATAAATGACCATGTTATAGTGTCGTTCAGAGCGTCTTCTATTCATGCTTATTTACGATTGTCTGGTGTTACGATAGACCAAACCGCATTCTATGGTTTGAATTTTCTTCTTAACCAATATTTTTATTTGTTTGGCATAGGATTTCAAGTGCCTAATATAAGGTCTGCTCTGATATAGAAGACATAGTAACGTTGTCTTACTATTCATACGACCTCTAAAATAGACTGGTTAGTCGATGTTACTCATGTTTATTTTCTTTGTTGTATAATAGATAGGTTGTTTGATATGCCTGTCGATTCGACAAGCGACATTGAACAGTCTATCAATACCTTTATATACATGATCCTTTCTTCATATTTAGCGCAAACTAAACGAAGTCAGCTAGCTCTTCCTTACTTTATTCGTCTCGTGTGTTGCTCAATGCTCAATTGGCACTATTTATGTCAGGCGTTGATAGCAGATACAGGAGTATAACCGCAAAAGGATGCCCGCTGTGAAAAGCAACCGACCTATTGATCTGCCTTTAAGCCAAGTGATTAGCGTTAATCGCTCACCGATCGCGATCGCCTCTATCTTGCATCGTATCTCTGGCATTATTTTATTTTTATTGATTCCTGTCATGTTATGGATACTACAGAACTCATTGGCATCGCCTGAGAGTTTTGCGACCGTATTTGACAACGTACTTGTGCGCTTTTTGGCATGGATATTTGTTGCCGCCATTGCATATCATTTTGTAATGGGTATCAAACATTTATTTGCTGATATGGGCATGAACGAAGAGCTAAAATCTGGCCGCACTGCCTCTATGGTCAGTTTTGTGATTGCAGCGATTTTAGTTGTCGCGTCATTTGTATGGGTGATGTTCTAATGATAAAAAATGATTCAGGAATCAAAAGTGCTACTGGTCTGACAGGTTCAGGCTCACGTGATTGGATTATTCAGCGTATTAGTGCTGTTGTTTTAGCCGTTTATAGTGTGGTGTTGCTGGGCTTCTTTTTGACCCATGGCGATGTCACTTTTGTTGAATGGTCATCATTTATGACCAGCCTACCGATGCGTCTATTCAGCTTGGTTGCAGTACTTGCACTAGCTGGTCATGCTTGGGTTGGGATGTGGACAGTATTTACTGATTATATTACAACAGGCAAACTGGGCTCAAGCGCAGCAGGTTTACGTTTAGTACTACAGTCATTGATGATTATCGCTATTTTAGTATTTCTATTTTGGGGCATCATGATTTTTTGGGGTAACGGTTTCGGTATCGCTGCCGTTTAACCATCTCATAAAAAGCTCTGATATCTATATATAACGACGGATGCATCCAACTGATACATTAGTTGGCAAAGTATTTTAGAGTCATCCGTTGATAGCCAAGAATAGTCATAGCATTGGACTGGCATTACTGATCAGCTAATCTGATTATAGTTGAGTAGGCTTAGTTCAGTATAACGATAGATATGCAAATTAAGTGGTTAATGATTATTGAGAGTCTTTATTTTATAAGCGTAGAAATGGCCAAATAGTAAGCCTTTATAGCTGTAATAGAGATGTCTTAAACAGTCTTTGATTTACTTTTACGCATTAACAGGCATTAGGAAAACCGTAATGGCAACTAGACAAGACAATACCATTAGTAATATCAAGACCCTAAACTACGATGCAGTTATCGTTGGTGGCGGCGGCTCAGGTATGCGTGCTTCATTGCATTTAGCGGAAGCGGGCATGAAGGTTGCAGTCCTTACCAAAGTATTCCCAACGCGTTCGCACACGGTTGCCGCTCAGGGTGGTATCGGTGCAAGTTTGGGTAACATGAGCAATGACAACTGGCACTTTCACTTCTATGATACCGTTAAAGGTTCAGATTGGTTAGGTGACCAAGACGCTATCGAATATATGTGCCGTGAAGCGCCAAAAGTAGTCTATGAGCTTGAGCACATGGGCATGCCGTTTGACCGTAACGAAGACGGTACGATTTATCAGCGTCCGTTCGGTGGTCATACTTCTAACTATGGTGAAAAAGCGGTACAACGTGCTTGTGCCGCTGCTGACCGTACAGGTCATGCACTACTACATACGCTATATCAGAAAAACCTAGAGCAAGGTACTGAGTTCTTTATCGAGTGGATCGCGCTTGATTTGATCAAAGACGAAGCTGGTAACATCAACGGTGTCGTCGCGCTTGAGCAAGAGACGGGTACGATTGCAGTATTCCAATCACCAATTACTGTCCTAGCGACAGGTGGTGCTGGTCGTATCTTCGCAGCTTCTACTAATGCTTATATCAATACTGGTGACGGTATTGGCATGGCAGTACGTGCTGGTATTCCATTACAAGACATGGAGTTCTGGCAGTTCCACCCAACTGGTGTTCATGGTGCAGGTGTACTATTGACTGAAGGTTGCCGTGGTGAAGGTGCTATCTTGCGTAACAAAGATGGCGAAGCGTTCATGGAGCGTTATGCACCAACCGTAAAAGACTTGGCACCGCGTGATCTCGTATCGCGCTCAATGGATCAAGAAATCAAAGAAGGCCGTGGTTGTGGTCCTAATGCTGATCATATCGTTATGGATATGACGCATCTAGGTGTTGAAACCATCATGAAGCGTCTACCATCAGTATTTGAGATCGGTAAAAACTTCGCCAACGTTGACATCACTAAAGAGCCAATTCCAGTAATCCCAACCATTCACTACATGATGGGCGGTATTCCAACCACTATTCATGGTCAAGTGATTGTACCGGATCTAGAAGCAGGTACTGATGAAGACGGCCTATATGCTAAAGGCAATGTGGTTAAAGGTCTTTATGCAATCGGTGAATGTGCTTGCGTAAGTGTACATGGTGCTAACCGTCTAGGTACGAACTCTCTACTAGATCTATTGGTATTTGGCCGTGCAGCTGGTAAGCATATCGTTGATGAGTTCCATCATGCAGATCACAACTACAAGCCGCTTGATCCACGTGTACTTGATTTTACAGTGAAGCGTTTAGATAAGTTGCAACAGTCTACTGAAGGCTACAACGCTCAAGACGTGGCTGATGAGATTCGTGCTACGATGCAAAAACACGCTAGTGTATTCCGTACGCAAGCGATGATGGACGAAGGCGTTGAGAAAATTTTAGCGCTAGGTGAAAAAATCGACAAGATTCATCTTGGCGATAAATCACAAGTGTTCAACACAGCACGTATTGAAGCATTCGAAGTTGCTAACTTGTATGAAGTAGCAAAAGCGACAATGATATCTGCAGCTAAGCGTCATGAAAGCCGCGGCGCACACAGTGTATCTGACTATGATCGTCCAGAAGATGATGATTACGCACCTAACGGCCGTAATGACCACGATTGGATGAAGCATACTTTATGGTACTCTGAAGGCAATCGCATCATTTATAAGCCAGTACGTAAAGTGCCATTAACTGTTGATTATATCGAACCAAAAGTCCGCGTCTACTAATTCTAGACTGCATACTTTATATATAGTTGATAGATAACAGCAGTGTTAACGTTTTATCCCTTATTAATTTATTAAAAAGGTGACCGCCAGCTACATGCTCATGCCAGCGTTACTACGCTATTAATTGGTATCCGATACTGGTTATCAGTACTGATTAATAGCTAGCGCAAATATGTTGCAATCTTTGTATGCCCGCCATCACCTACGTGTGGAGTTTAGCATTATGAGCCGAGGTACTCGCACCATCGAAATCTATCGCTACGATCCTGATCTGGACGCAGCGCCACGCATGCAAACTTATACGATTGAGCTACTTGATTCAGATCGTATGTTGCTTGACGTACTATTACGCCTAAAGAAAGAAGATGAAACGCTTACTTTCCGTCGCTCTTGCCGTGAAGGTATTTGTGGCTCTGACGGCATGAACATTAATGGTAAAAACGGTTTGGCATGTCTAATCAACATGAACACGCTACCAGAAAAAGTAACGGTTCGTCCGCTACCTGGTTTGCCAGTGGTTCGTGACTTGGTTGTTGATATGAACCAGTTCTATGAGCAGTATGAAAAAGTGCATCCGTACTTAATCAATGATCAGCCAGCACCGCCAACTGAGCGTTTACAGTCACCTGAACAGCGTGAAAAACTGAACGGTTTATACGAATGTATCCTATGTGCTTGCTGTTCAACCAGCTGCCCATCATTCTGGTGGAACCCTGATAAGTTCTTAGGCCCATCAGCATTACTGCATGCTTATCGCTTCGTCGCTGATAGCCGTGACGGTGATACTCAAGCACGTTTAGCTCGCTTAGACGATCCATTTAGCTTGTTCCGTTGCCGCGGTATCATGAACTGTGTATCCGTTTGTCCAAAAGGCTTGAATCCAACCAAAGCGATCGGTCATTTACGTAATATGTTGATTGATCAAGCTGGTTAAGCATAAGTAATTGATCTTTATAGTTACTATACAAAAAACACCACCTATTCATTAGGTGGTGTTTTTGTTAGTTAAAAAGCTGATATATAGATTTACTACTTTTATAGCTAACTTGTCATTTAAAAATATGATGAATTTAGTCTATTGAAAAATAGGTATTAAATGATTTAAGAGTAAAACTGTATGGTCAATACGTTGGTCGTATGTAAGAAGAAATAATATATAGACAATCACCCTATATAATCGAATATAGACATAGTCGAATTTTGGTACAATTACATTTGGTATTTAATGAGATGGTTAAAGTGTCTTTTTTAGCGCTTAATATGTATCGTTTAAACACATTATGACATTATCAGGCTAAAATACTATGCGCACAATGATTATGCGTTTATAATTGATGATAGATATTCATTACATAAATACCTAGTATTGAACAAACAAACTATGTCGCAAAAAATGGGCATGATAATCTATACAGCAATGTATGTCTGTCTGAAAAGGCAGGATTTATCAGCAAATTTAGAGTAATTCAGCATCAATAACCAGTTTATAGGTTAGCTGAAAATATAATTGTCTATTAATAGCTTATCATTAATGGATTGGTTATGACTCAAAGAAGTATATATAAATTAATGTTGTGAAACGAGCTAGATGAGAAAACTGAGCGTTCACAAATAGTTTTATTTTTAGACGGGTATTGCAATAAGACTTGTTACCACTATTTAGCATCACTTGCTCTTGTAGACAATGACAGCAATATTCTATGGTGATGGCAATACTTAGGGATAAAAGTGTTTTATCGAATAGTATTTAACAGGATATGACACATTGTCTAACTACCTGAGCATACAACGACTGACACAATAATAAGCACGATTCCATTCATTTATCTATCAAATAGACGATTATTATGAATAGTATAACCAAAGAAAAATCTGGCCAAGTACATACCGAACTGGCTGCCGATAACGCCAACTATATAGAAGCTCTCTACGAGCAATACCTAACAGACCCTGATAGTGTTGATACCGACTGGCAAACGTACTTTGAACAGTATAAGTCGCAGAACGATGCTCAGCACAATGCTATCAAAGATCAGTTCTTACTACTTGCTCGTAATCAAACGGCAAATAAGAGTAGCAGTACTGATACCGGCTCTAGCAGCTCTGCCAACTGTGATCCTAAGCAGATGGGCGTGCAGCAACTAATCTCAGCATATCGTCGTCGCGGTCATCGCCGTGCCAAGCTTGATCCTTTAGATTTGCACCCACGTGCAGCAGTAGAAGATTTGACGCTTGCTTATCATAATTTGTCAGAAGCTGATCTCGATACCGTATTCCCGACCAATGATTTAGTCATCGGTAAAGATGAAGCGACACTGCGCGAAATCATCGAAATCATGGAACGTGTTTACTGTGGCCATATCGGTGTCGAGTACATGCATGTTACCACCAGTACCGAAAAACGCTGGATGGAAGAATACCTAGAGACCAATCTAGGCTATATCAAATTCGATAAAGAAAAACGTTTATCTATTCTTGAGCGCTTAACGGCTGCTGAAGGTCTAGAAAAATACCTTGCTCGTAAATACACGGGTGTTAAGCGTTTTGGTTTGGAAGGGGGCGAGAGCTTCATTCCTGCTATCAATGAAATCATTCAACGTGCTGGTGGTTATGGCACAAAAGAAATGGTCATTGGTATGGCTCACCGTGGCCGTCTAAACCTACTAGTCAACATCTTAGGTAAAAACCCTGCAGACTTGTTTGATGAGTTTGATGGTAAAGTACAGCCAGAAAAAGGCTCAGGTGACGTTAAATACCACAACGGTTTCTCATCTAATGTGATGACACCAGGTGGCGAAGCGCATTTGGCTTTAGCATTTAACCCATCGCATCTTGAAATTGTCGCGCCAGTACTACAAGGCTCAGTACGTGCCCGTCAAGTACGCCGTAACGATCAGCCACTACTAGATAATACTGGTGGTAATTCAGTATTACCTATCGTGATTCATGGTGATGCTGCTTTCGCTGGTCAAGGTGTGGTCCAAGAAACCTTCCAGATGTCACAGACCCGTGCTTATACCACTGGCGGTACTGTGCATATCGTGATCAATAACCAAGTTGGCTTTACTACTAGTCGTCAAGAAGATGTTCGTTCAACTGAATATTGTACTGACGTTGCCAAGATGGTTCATGCTCCTATCCTACATGTAAACGGTGATGATCCTGAAGCAGTCGTATTTGCCGCTCAGTTAGCATTAGATTATCGTCATAAGTTTGACAAAGACATCATCATTGATTTGTTCTGCTATCGCCGTAATGGTCATAATGAAGCAGATGAGCCATCTGCAACTCAGCCATTGATGTATGCTGTTATTAAGAAGCTTCCAACTACTCGTACTCTCTATGCACAAAAGCTTATCGCAGAAGGTATCTTGAATGCCGAAGAAGAAAAACAGTACGAAGATGATTATCGTGAGTCGTTAGACCGTGGTGATTATGTTGTTAGCTCATTGGTTCAAGAGCCTAACGAGCAGTTGTTTGTAGATTGGAAACCTTATCTAGGTCATGACTTGGTTGATGACTGGGATACCAGTGTTGATATCGAAAAGCTCAAAGGTTATGGACGCCGTATGGCCGAAATGCCAGAAGGCTACAAGTTACAACGTCAGGTTCAAAAAGTCGTTGAGCAGCGTTTAGCGATGCAAACGGGCGAAGAGCCTCTTAACTGGGGTGCAGCTGAGACATTGGCTTATGCATCATTGGTCGATAACGATGGCGTATTAGTACGTATTACTGGTGAAGATGTCGGCCGTGGTACTTTCTCACATCGTCATAGTGAAATATACAATGTCAATGATGGTAGCATGTATGTGCCGTTGTCTCATTTAAGTGAGAACCAAGCACGCTTTGCTACTTACAATTCATTGTTGTCAGAAGAAGCGGTACTAGCCTTTGAATATGGTTACGCGACCACTGTACCGAACGCATTGATCGTTTGGGAAGCACAGTTTGGTGATTTCGTTAACGGTGCTCAGGTTGTGATTGACCAGTTCATCTCAAGTGGTGAGACCAAATGGCAGCGTGTTTGTGGTTTAACTATGTTGTTACCACATGGTTTTGAAGGTCAAGGCCCTGAGCATTCATCTGCACGTTTAGAGCGTTTCTTACAGCTATGTGCTGAAGACAACATGCAGGTCATTACCCCAACGACTCCTGCGCAAATTTATCATGCATTACGTCGTCAGGCAGTACGTCCTATTCGTAAGCCATTGATCGTTATGTCACCAAAGAGCTTATTACGTCATAAGCTAGCGACTTCTAATCTAGAAGAGCTTGCGAATGGTAAGTTTGAGACGGTATTGCCAGAGATGGACGATCACAACGCAGATAAAGTGACTCGTATGGTTCTGTGTGGCGGTAAGGTTTATTATGATCTGTTAGAGCAGCGCCGCGCACTGGGTCTTGATCATGTGGCTATCGTTCGTATTGAGCAATTGTATCCATTGCCAGAGACTCGCTTGATCGCTGAAATCGAAAAATACAGCAACCTAACTGAAATCGTATGGACGCAAGAAGAGCCATTAAACCAAGGCGCTTGGTACTATTTAGCACCGCATATGTTCCGTATTGTCGTACCGCATCCAACCAAAGCAAAAGTCATGGAGCCAGTAGCGCGTCCTCCTAGTGCAGCTCCTGCAACAGGATCGCCAAAACTACACGCTCAACAACAGCAAGCACTCATTGCTGGTGGCCTTGGCATAAGTGTTGATGAATTAGCTCAGTAATACCTTGTCTAATCAAAAGATTATAGAAGATAAATGAATCAGGCGATGACAGTTAGTATTTTTTAATAAAATATAAGCAAAGTTATTAGAAAACTACTGACTGCCTATCACGACTTAATAATAAGTATGAATATCCAAATCTAAGGAGTATATCGATGGCTGACATCAAAGCCCCCGTTTTTCCAGAATCGGTTGCCGATGGCACAATCGTTGAGTGGCACGTCACTGAAGGTCAACAAGTTAATCGTGATGACCTATTGGCTGAAATTGAAACTGATAAAGTTGTATTAGAAGTTGTGGCACCTGATAATGGTGTATTGACCAAAATCGTAAAGCAAGTTGACGATACTGTATTGTCTGATGAGCTTATCGCTCAGTTTGAAGCCGGTGCAAGTGCTGGTGCTAGCGCAGAAGAAGCGCCAGCAGTAGATCCAGACCAACCAGCTGCGCCAGTTCAAGCAAAACAAGCTGCTGATGGTGGCGAGCCTGTTCAAGCAACAGATAAGAAAGGCGAAGCTGATCATAAAGATCAAAGCCCAGCAGTTCGTAAAGCAGCAAAAGAGTCAGGCGTAGATCCTAAAGAAATTGAAGGTAGTGGCCGCGGTGGTCGTGTAACCAAAACTGATATGGCTAACCCGACATTGAAATCAGACAGCAGCATCAAGTCTGATAGCGGCCGTCCTGTTGCTGAATCAATGGGTGAGCGTACTGAAAAACGTGTTCCAATGACTCGTCTTCGTAAGCGTGTTGCTGAGCGTCTATTATCAGCATCACAAGATACAGCCATGTTGACGACGTTTAACGAAGTGAACATGAAGCCATTGATGGACATGCGCGCTAAGTACAAAGAGAAGTTCGAAAAACGTCATGGTGTACGTTTAGGCTTTATGTCGTTATTCGTAAAAGCAGCGACAGAAGCGCTAAAACGCTTCCCAGCAGTAAACGCTTCACTAGATGGTGATGACATTGTTTATCATGGTTTCTATGATATCGGTGTAGCAGTATCTTCAGATCGTGGCTTGGTTGTTCCAGTACTACGTGATACTGATCGCATGAGCATGGCTGACGTTGAAAGCACAATCCGTGAGTTTGGCGGTAAAGCACAGCAAGGTAAGCTTGGTCTAGAAGACATGACTGGCGGTACGTTCACTATCTCTAACGGTGGTGTATTTGGTTCATTGATGTCAACACCAATCTTGAACCCACCACAAACTGCTATCCTAGGTATGCACGCTATCAATGACCGCCCAATGGCTGTCGACGGCAAAGTTGAAATTTTACCAATGATGTACTTAGCATTATCTTATGACCATCGTATGATCGATGGTAAAGAAGCCGTACAGTTCTTGGTAACTATCAAAGAGTTGGTCGAAGACCCTGCAATGCTACTACTAGACCTGTAAGCTTTTAAGCTTGTATTGGCAACCGCTGATACAAGCTTTTTAACTTTGGTATAGATAATGATTTTTATTAATCAGCGATCGCTTGATGCGCTGATAACTGTATTTAAATGAATTTAATAATGGTGATTTGCTATTGATAAGTGAATCTATCTCATTGACATAGTGTATTAACTATTCAGTGTAGATAACGCTGATCTATCAGCGAGATAACAACCAGTTTAAATGACACATACAATTAAAAATAGGAACGTACTATGAAAGACAATTATGATTTAGTCGTCATCGGCGGCGGTCCTGGTGGTTACGAAGCAGCTATTCGTGCAGGCCAGCTAGGTATGAGTGTTGCTTGTATTGAAAAGCGCGTTTATAAAGGCGAGCCAGCACTTGGCGGTACTTGCTTAAACGTTGGTTGTATCCCATCAAAAGCCCTACTTGACAGCTCACATCGTTACGAAGCTACTAAGCATGACCTTGACGAGCACGGTATCAGTACTGGTGACGTTGCTATCAATATCGAAAAAATGATAGAGCGTAAAGAAGGTATTGTTAAGCAGTTGACTGGTGGTGTTGCCGCGTTGCTAAAAGGCAATGGTGTTGACTGGCTACAAGGCTGGGGTACTTTAGTTGACGGTAAAGGCGCTGATAAAAAAGTTAAATTTACTGCTCTAGAAGACGAAAGCGAAACAACGATCACTGCTAAGAATGTCATTCTTGCGGCAGGTTCTGTGCCTATCGAGATTCCTGTTGCCAAAACTGACGGTGACCGCATTGTTGATTCAACTGGCGCACTTGATTTCACTGAAGTACCTAAGCGTCTAGGCGTTATCGGTGCTGGTGTTATCGGTCTTGAGCTTGGTTCAGTATGGCGTCGTCTAGGTGCAGAAGTAGTTGTGTATGAAGCACTTCCTAGTTTCTTAGCTGCTGCTGACAAAGACATCTCAAAAGAAGCTGGCAAAATTCTGAAAAAGCAAGGTCTTGATATCCGTGTCGATACCAAAGTAACCAATGCTGAAGTACAAGGTGACCAAGTTGTCGTCACTAGCGAAAGCAAAGGCGAATCGAGCGAGGAGAGCTTTGATAAGCTAATCGTTTGTGTTGGTCGTCGCGCTTATTCTGAAAAGCTACTTGGCGATGATAGCGGTATCACGTTGACTGAACGTGGCCTTATCGATGTCAATGATCAATGCAAAACCAATCTTGATGGCGTTTATGCTATCGGTGATTTGGTCCGTGGTCCTATGCTTGCGCACAAAGCAATGGAAGAGGGTATGATGGCTGTTGAGCGTATTCATGGCGAAAAACCTCAAGTTAACTATGACACCATTATCAATGTCATTTATACTCACCCAGAAATCGCATGGGTAGGTTTGACTGAGCAAGAAGCTGAAGAAGCTGGCTATGAAGTTAAAACAGGTTCTTTCAACTTGGCTGCTAACGGTCGTGCATTGGCTCAAAGCGAAGCAGAAGGTTCTATTAAAGTCGTTGCTGATGCGAAAACAGATCGTCTATTAGGTATGCATGCTATCGCTGCTGGTGCTGGTGATATCGTTCATCAAGGTATGATCGCAATGGAATTTGTCTCTAGTATTGAAGACTTGCAGTTGATGACATTTGCTCATCCAACGATTTCAGAAGCAGTACATGAAGCTGCGCTATCTGCAGATGGCCGTGCTATTCACGCTATCCAGCGTAAAAAGCGTAAGAAATAAGCAGTTGCTCGTTTAATTATTATCGATTTACAACCTGATTGGGGTATCGCTGTTTTGGTGATGCCACAATCATGAGTGCGTCAGACGTATGGTTCATATGTATATGTGCGCACTTGATTTCACTTTTTATTAATTGTAAAAAATAAAGGATACAATCAATGAATTTACATGAGTATCAAGCAAAAGAGCTATTAAAAAGCTACGGATTGCCAATTCAAGAAGGCATCATCGCTCATAACGGCGACGAAGCTGCTGCAGCTTTTGATAAGACCCCAACTGACATTGCGGTAATTAAAGCGCAAGTACATGCTGGTGGTCGCGGTAAAGCGGGTGGTGTAAAGCTGGTTAAAACTCGTGAAGAAGCTAAACAAGTTGCTGAAGAGCTGATCGGTACTAACCTAGTAACGTTCCAAACTGATGCTGATGGTCAGCCAGTCAACTTCGTATTGGTTGCAGAAGATATGTATCCAGTACAAACTGAGCTATATCTTGGCGCTGTTGTTGACCGTGCAACTCGTCGTGTAACTTTCATGGCATCTACCGAAGGCGGCGTAGATATCGAAGAAGTAGCACACAGCACACCAGAAAAAATATTCAAAGTACACGTTGATCCTTTAGTTGGTTTAATGCCTTTCCAAGCGCGCGACGTTGCGTTCAAACTTGGTCTAGAAGGCAAGCAAATCAACCAATTTGTTAAATTGATGACTGGTGCTTATAAAGCATTTGTTGAAAATGACTTTGCTCTAATGGAAATCAACCCATTAGCTGTTCGTGAAAATGGCGAAATCGTTTGTGTTGATGGCAAAATCGGTATCGATTCAAACGCACTATATCGTCTGCCAAAAATCGCAGCACTACAAGACAAGACTCAAGAAAATGAGCGTGAGCTTAAAGCTGCTGAATTCGACCTAAACTATGTTGCTCTAGAAGGTAACATCGGTTGTATGGTTAACGGTGCTGGTCTTGCAATGGCGACCATGGACATCATCAAGTTGTATGGCGGCAAGCCTGCTAACTTCTTGGACGTTGGCGGCGGCGCAACTAAAGATCGCGTTGTTGAAGCGTTCAAAATCATCCTAGAAGACAGCAGTGTTGAAGGCGTTCTAATCAACATCTTCGGCGGTATCGTACGTTGTGACATGATTGCAGAAGCTATTATCGCTGCTATCAAAGAAGTTGACGTACAAGTACCAGTTGTTGTTCGTTTAGAAGGTAACAACGCTGAGCTAGGCGCACAAATCCTAGAAGAGTCTGGTCTGAAATTGATTTCAGCTCAAGGTTTATCTGACGCGGCTCAAAAAATTGTCGATGCTGTTAAAGCGTAAGTCTTTAAACATAAGTGTTTAGAGATAAATGCTTAAGCATAGTAGTCAAATCGTAGCAGTGGTTTTATAGCAAAGATTGGTTATCAAAATTTGATAATGATAGTTATAAAGACCACTGTTACAAGACAACCGAATACAAGGAAAATATAATGAGTGTATTAATCGATAAAGATACCAAAGTATTGGTACAAGGTTTTACTGGTAAAAATGGTACGTTCCATTCTGAACAAGCCATCGAATATGGTACAAAAGTAGTTGGTGGTGTGACTCCAGGTAAGGGTGGTCAAACGCACCTAGGCCTACCAGTATTCAACACTATGGCGGAAGCCATGGAAGCGACTCAAGCTGACGCTTCTGTTATCTACGTACCAGCACCATTTGTACTAGATTCTATCGTTGAAGCAATCGATGCTGGCGTTAAGTTGATCGTTGTGATCACTGAAGGCGTACCGACTATCGATATGCTAAAAGCAAAACGCTATCTTGAAGAAGCTGGCGACGTACGTTTG
The DNA here is from genome assembly GCF_002836505.1 of Psychrobacter sp. Choline-02u-9. GTDB lineage: Bacteria > Pseudomonadota > Gammaproteobacteria > Pseudomonadales > Moraxellaceae > Psychrobacter. The sequence continues at coordinate 14,195 of NZ_PJBF01000050.1, read as the reverse complement.
GTTGGTCCTAACTGCCCAGGCGTTATCACTCCAGGTCAGTGCAAAATCGGTATCATGCCAGGCCATATTCATCAGCCAGGTAAAGTAGGCATCATCTCACGCTCTGGTACATTGACTTATGAAGCTGTAGCTCAAACTACTAAGCTTGGTTTTGGTCAGTCAACTTGTATCGGTATCGGTGGTGATCCTATCCCTGGTATGAACCAGATTGATGCATTGAAACTGTTCCAAGAAGATCCACAAACTGAAGCGATCATTCTAATCGGTGAGATCGGTGGTACTGCTGAAGAAGAAGCCGCTGCTTACATCAAAGACCATGTGACTAAGCCAGTGGTTGGTTATATCGCTGGTGTTACCGCTCCAGAAGGCAAGCGTATGGGTCATGCAGGCGCTATCATCTCTGGTGGTCAAGGTACTGCTGAAGAGAAATTTAAAGCGTTTGAAGATGCTGGTATCGCGTATACACGTGACCCATCTAAGCTTGGCGATAAGCTAAAAGAAGTTACTGGTTGGTAAGATAGGCATTAGTCTACAGTTAAACTACTAAATCTACATTGAAATATGATAAAGACACCCCTACAATGGGGTGTCTTTTTTATGCCTGAAAATTTTATGAAAAATAAGATATTAGTCACGGGTGGTGCAGGCTATATTGGCACACACACTTGTATTGCCCTGCATGAAGCAGGCTATGATATTGTTGTATACGACAACTTATCTAACAGTAGCCGTGAAGCGATCAATCGTGTCTCTACCCTGATTGCTCAGCCGATTGAGTTTATTGAAGGTGATATCCGCGATGCTGAGACACTCAGACAAATCTTTGCCGCGCATCCCTTCTTTGGCGTGATTCACTTCGCTGGGTTAAAAGCAGTAGGTGAATCCGTCGCTAAGCCCTTGTTATATTATAATAACAATGTCAGTGGCACCATCGTTTTGCTGGAAGTCATGGCAGAATATGACGTTAAAAACCTAGTCTTCTCATCATCTGCCACTGTCTACGGCGATCCTGAAACTCTACCTATCGATGAAACCTCGCAGCGCTCTTGTACCAATCCCTATGGACAAAGTAAACTTGCTGTCGAATACATATTAGAAGACCTAGCTGTATCTGATGACAGCTGGAACCTGATTGCTCTTAGATACTTTAATCCAGTAGGTGCGCATCCATCAGGACAGATTGGCGAAGACCCTAATGACCTTCCTAACAACTTGATGCCTTATATTTCTCAAGTAGCCGTCGGCAAACTTGAAAAGCTTAGCATTTTTGGTAATGACTATCCTACTATCGATGGAACAGGTGTCCGTGACTTTATTCATGTTACTGATTTGGCTCAAGGTCATGTGGCTGCACTAAATTATTTAGAGAAACAAATTAGACTAAACGAAAATGGTACGACACAACAATATTCAGTAGGCTTTTTACCTATTAACTTAGGTACTGGCAAAGGTGCGTCTGTATTAGAATTGGTATCTGTATTTTCTGACGTATCTGGCCAGACTATTCCTTATCAGTTTATAGATCGTCGAGCAGGTGATATCGCGAGTTGTTATGCCCGTGCCGATAAAGCGAAAACGTTGTTAGGGTGGCAAGCTGAATTATCGATTATCGATATGTGTCGAGATACATGGCATTGGCAGAGCATGAACCCGAATGGTTATGAGTAGATTTTTTCTATTTTTTGCAGTTGAGTGACATTTTTTTCTAGAGTAAAAATATAAAAATAAGGAGTTTTCCATAACTTTAGCTGAAAATTAAATTACGAGTCAGTTATAATATGAGAGTAAACAATTATTTAAAAGCACAATCACCTAATTAACATAGGTGATTTCCATTTAGACATATACAAATATCTGAGGTTAAGAAGAAATGTTAAGTAATTCAACGATTTTGGTGACAGGTGGTACAGGTTCGTTCGGACATAAATTTATACCTATGACCCTTGAAAAATATAATCCTAAAAAAATCATCATTTTTTCAAGGGATGAAATGAAACAATGGGAAATGGCTAAATTGTTTCAAGATGACCCACGTGTGCGCTTTTTTATTGGCGATGTAAGAGATAAAGAAAGGCTATATCGTGCTTTAGATGGAGTTGATTATGTCGTGCATGCTGCTGCTACTAAAATTGTTCCAACAGCAGAATACAATCCTTTTGAATGTGTAAAAACAAATGTACATGGGGCAATGAACCTAATTGACGCATGCATAGATAAAGGTGTTAAGGGTGTAGTTGCGTTATCAACCGATAAAGCAAGTAGTCCTATAAATCTATACGGTGCTACTAAACTCACTTCTGATAAATTATTTGTAGCAGGAAATGCTTATAGTGGACAGCATGTGACCAAATTTTCTGTCGTAAGATATGGTAATGTGATGGGATCACGTGGATCAGTAATCCCTTTCTTTTTATCAATTAAAGAAAGAGGTGAGCTACCTATTACTGATGATCGTATGACACGTTTTATGATTACCTTGGAAGAAGGCGTTGAGCTTGTATGGCATGCTTTTGAAGATATGGAAGGTGGTGAGATTTACGTTAAAAAAATTCCATCAATGAATATTATGGATGTAGCAAAAGCTGTGGCGCCAGAAGCTACCACTAAGGTAGTTGGTATTAGACCTGGTGAGAAACTACATGAGCAAATGATTGGTGCTGAAGATTCTTATTATACTTATGAGTACCCTGAACACTTCAAAATCTTACCTACTATTAACAACTGGGGTCATTCACCTGAAAGAGTGAAAGATGGTAAATTAGTTCCAGAAGGTTTTGTTTATTCAAGTGATAATAATACTGAATGGATGCCAAGAGAAGAGCTCGAATCTTGGATACAAGAAAACAAAGATAATATTGGTAAAATCTAATGAATTTTATTCCCTACGGTTGCCAAAATATTACAGAGGAGGACATTGACGCAGTCGTCAATGTCCTCAAGTCTGATTATTTAACGCAAGGCCCTAAAGTGCCAGAGTTCGAAGATACAATCAAAAAACATTGTAATGTTGAATATGCTCTGGCAATGAACAGTGCTACTTCAGCCCTCCACGTTGCGTGTTTGGCTTTGGATGTGGGCAAAGGTGACATTGTTTGGACGACACCTATTACATTTGTAGCATCTGCAAACTGTGCTTTGTATTGTGGTGCTACAGTTGATTTCGTAGATATTGATCCAAGGACCTATAATTTATCTACTCAGTCTCTAGAACATAAGCTTAAAGCTGCTAAAGAGCAAGGTAAATTACCGAAGGTAGTGATTCCTGTGCATTTATGTGGTCAACCTTGTGATATGGAGAGGATATATCAACTTTCTAAAAAGTATGGCTTTTATATTATCGAAGATGCTTCACATGCTATAGGTGGTAAGTATAAAAACCAGCCAATAGGTAACTGCCAATATTCGGATATTACAATTTTTAGCTTTCATCCAGTGAAAATAATTACGACTGCTGAAGGCGGCGTAGCGACCACGAAAAGCAAAAAGCTAGCACAAAAGATGGAGTTGTTACGTAGTCATGGTATTACTCGTGATTCTGATCTAATGACTCATGAGCCAGATGGCTCTTGGTACTATCAACAAATTACGCTTGGTTTTAATTATCGAATGACTGAAATGCAGGCTGCGTTAGGTGTTTCTCAAATTAAACGTCTTAATACTATTACTGATAGACGCCACCAACTTGCTAAAACATACGACAGCTTATTGGCTGATCTACCTGTAATAACTCCTTATCAACATTCAGATGGATATTCAGGACTACACCTTTACGTGATACGTATTGAAACTAAACAGGTGCAAAAAACCCAAAAAGAAATATTTGATGATTTACGGGCTGCGAATATTGGTGTCAATCTTCATTATATCCCTGTACACCTCCAACCTTACTATCAACAAAACTTAGGGTTTACGTTAGGGGACTTTCCTGAAGCAGAGTTATACTATGCACAGGCAATTAGCTTGCCTATGTATCCTGAACTTTCAGAACAAGAGCAGGAGTATGTAGTAAAAACGCTAAGGAGTATTCTAATATGAGTAGTGTAGCTTTGATTCCTGCTCGTGGTGGAAGTAAGCGTATTCCTAGAAAAAATATAAAGAACTTTTGTGGAAAGCCAATTATTGCCTATTCTATCGAATCAGCCCTAGAAAGTGGTTGCTTTGATAAGGTAGTTGTATCAACAGACGACCAAGAAATTGCAACTGTAGCTGAAAAATATGGTGCCGAAGTTCCTTTCTTGAGGCCTGAATACATCAGTAATGACTTTGCAACAACGAAGGATGTAATTAATCATTTTCTAGAGTATTTAAAAGAAACTGATGATGACTATGACTATCTTTGTACTATTTATGCTACAGCGCCACTTCTTCAAAAAAAATATCTTGTCGAAGGTCATAACAAGCTACAGAATTCTAATGTAGTAAATGTATTTAGCTGTACAACGATGCCATTTCCTATACAAAGAACTTTCAAGTTAGGGCATGATGATCGATGCGAAATGTTTTGGCCAGAAAACTTCAGTAGTCGTAGCCAAGATTTGGAAGAGGCTTATCAAGATGCAGGTCAGTTCTACTGGAGAAATCTAAAAACCACCTCTACAAAAAACATGTTTGGCTCTGATAGTGCCGGGATAGTTATACCAAGACATTTCGTACAAGATATTGATACATTAGAAGATTGGGAAAGAGCCGAATATATGTATCAGCTAATCAATAGATAGGATAAATAATGAATAATACAATATTAATTCTGGGTACAAACTCAGGGCAACTTGATTTAATCAAAACAATGAAAGAGTTGGGTTGGTATGTTATTGGTTGTTCAAATAGATCTGATGAAGTTGGCGTTAAATACACAGACAAATTCTATGAAGTTGACATTCGTGATATTGAAGCAGTATCAAAGATAGCAGTAGATAATGATGTTAACTTAGTATATTCAGTATCATCAGATACAGCGATTAAATCAGTAGTACAGGTCTCTAGCAAACTCAACTTGCCTACTTTTTATTCAGAAGAGCTAATCCGATTACTTGATAATAAGCAAGATTTAAGAAGTTTTTTGAATAACATTGATCTTAGTATTGTTAACTATGTAGAAGTTGATGCCATTGATGACAGTAACAAATGGAATACGTTCCCATGTATCGTAAAGCCATCTAATGCACAAGGTCAGCGAGGTGTAAAAAAAGTTGATAATGCTTATGAGCTAAAGAACTCAGTTATAAATGCTAAACAATTTTCGTCAAACAACACTGCAGTGATTGAAGACTTTCTAGATGGAGTGGAGATATCGTGTAATGTGCTAGTTTCAGAAGGCCAAATTGTATTTGACATACTATCTGAACGTTTAATTTATAACGATGAATATTTTGGTATACCAAAAGGACATCTAATTCCTTGTGTAAACATTGACGAAGATACTAAGAAAAAAGCTGTTGAGTTGGTTTCTAATGTAGTAAAAGCATTAGAAATTGAAAACGGACCTTTATATTTTCAAATGAAAGCGACTACGAACGGAGTCAAAATTATCGAAATCGCTCCGAGATTGGATGGCTGTCACATGTGGAGACTTATTCAGCATGCCACAAATAGAAGCTTTCTAGTTGAAACAATTGAGGTGTTATTAAATAAGCATCAAAGTATGCAGCGTGTGAAGCTGAAAGATAATAAATACTACGAATTGATTTTTCAACATTCACAACCGAGTCAAACATTTGAAGAAGAACGTTTCCCTATTCCAGTAGATGCTCTATATCATGAATATAGATACTCTAATGGAGAAGCGATTAATATCATCAATGGCAAAAAAGAAGTAGTAGGTTACTACGTTGCTGAATTTCCAAAAGATAAGTGGGAAGATGAATGAGACTCATAGTCACAGGTGCGACAGGTTTTATTGGTAGGCATTTAGTTGAGTCCGCTCAGCAGAATTTTGAAATTATCTGCTTAACGAGAAGTAACGAGAAAAATGGTGAGAATCAAAGCGTAAGTTTTGTTCAGACAGACTATGAGCTAAATAGTCTAGAAAATATTTTTCGAGAAGGTGATGTGTTGGTTCACTTAGCTGGTCAAAGATTAACTAGAAGTGAAGAAAAACCTAAGCTAAGTGGCTTTATTGATTCCAATATAAAGATGACCGAAAACTTGCTTTTAGCAGCATGTGAGGCAAAAATCAGGCAAGTTGTTCTGACTTCTACCATTGGAATATATTCCGAAATGGATAGAACGCCATATTTAGAAGATGCGGTTACACATCCCAATACTATATATGGATTGTCAAAGTTAATGGGGGAGCAGCTAGTCACCTATTACTGTCAAAAAAACAATGTCAAAAGTACTATTTTTAGACTGTCTCAGTGTTTTGGTGTAGGAGAAAAGGACTCTCCAGTCTTAATGAGGTTTGTAAAGTTAGCTAGAAACAAAGAAAAGCTTACCGCCCAAGATAACGAGTTTTATTTGGATGAGGTGTATGTTAAGGATGTTGTTGAAGCAATAATCTTATCCATTACTAAAGAAGTAGCAGGTACTTTTAATGTTGGCGGTGGTAAAGCATACTCTATTTTAGAAATGGCAGAAACAGTTAATGAAGTTTTTGATAATACTGATAACATTGAAATTATCTCAAATATAAAAATTAGAAACGTAGATAATTTTCTATCAACTCAGAAAATAGAGAATCAATTAAATTGGACACCTAAGTTTAATTTAAAAGAGGCTTTAGTTGATATGAGAAATACTTATAATGCAAATAAGGAGTTGAAATGAATACATTGAAGGAAGTTCTATATAAAGGTGATGCTAAAGCAAATGATCCAACTCCGTTTATCATTGCAGAAATGTCAGGGAACCACGGAGCCTCATTAGAACAAGCACTAAAGATTGTCGATCACGCTTCACAAACAGGTGTAGACGCTCTAAAGTTGCAGACCTTTACACCAGAATCGATGACCTTAAATTTAGATCACGACCATTTCAAAGTGACTAACAAAAAGTCATTATGGTATGGCAGAAGACTTTACGACTTATACGAAGAAGCCCAAACAAAGTATGAGTGGCACAAGGCTATATTTGATAGAGCACGTGAAAAAAATGTTTTATGTTTTAGCACTCCTTTCGATGAAGAGGCAGTAGACCTTCTAGAGTCGTTAGAGGTTCCAGCTTATAAAATTGCTTCTTTTGAATGTGTTGATATTCCTTTGATTAGATATGTTGCTCAAACAAAGAAACCAATGATTATCTCTACTGGAATGGCATCTATTTCTGAAATCGACCTGGCTGTGAATACAGCTCTAAAAAATGGCTGCTCTCAGCTGACGCTTTTACAGTGTACTAGTAGTTATCCAGCTCCTGCATCAGAAGCAAATTTAAGAACCATTCCTCATATGAGAGAGTTGTTTGGTTGTCAGGTGGGTTTGTCTGACCACACGCTAGGCATAGGTGCTGCAATAGCTGCTACAACGCTAGGTGCAACTGTTATTGAAAAACATTTTAAGCTAGAAGATGATGAGGGTAGCATCGATGCAGCATTCTCTTTGACACCGAGCCAGTTTAAACAGCTTGTGACTGAATGCAAAACTGCTGCTGAGGCTATGGGTTGTGTATCTTACGGAGTAAGTGATGCTGATACACTAGCAAGAAAAAATAGAAGATCTATTTATGTTGTTAGTGATATCAAAGCTGGTGAATTGATTACAAGTGAAAATATTAGAAGAATAAGACCGGGACATGGTTTAGCACCGAAATATTTTGATGAAGTAATTGGTAAAAGGGCTGCATCAGATATGAGTATAGGCACACCGTTAGATTGGAATAAATTAGAGAATTGATTATGACTCATTACTGGCTCAAAAAAGCAAAAAAAAGTCTTTTAAAATCTAAAGAGTTTTCTAAGGCGAAAGAAATCTTGGAGACGAATAATTTTTTAGAGAAGAAGGAGTTTGCAAAAGTAAAAGAACTCTTGGATTCTAAAGAGTTCTCGAAAGCAAAAGAGTTCTTAAAAGCTAAAGAATTGGAGTTTTTCAAGGCCAAAGATTTCTTAATCACTAAAGTGAATCAAAGTCCTAGTCATGATATAGAAGAAACATTGCAAGAGTTGGTAAGTAATGAGCAGCTACGGGTTACTTCTCAAAGAAAATATGGTTTGCATCTTGAAAAGCTATTGAACTCAGAAGAAGGCCTAAAAGACTTAGGCGCAGTTGCTGAAAGACTGATAGGCAATAACCCTGATAGTATTTTACTGATATATTTGTCAGTTATCTCTCTAGCTAAGCAAGAGAGGTTTGAAGAAGCATCTGATTTAATTTCAAGTAAAGTTGTAGAGCTCAAGTTAAATAAAGCTAAAAATATTAAGGTCAGAGATAAACAATTAGTGGCCTTGCTAAAGGTTTGGAGAGTTCTCGATCTTGTAGCAAGAGAAAATATGAAGTGGGCAGATGGTGATAATTTAAAGAACAAAAATTACGATGAGTTAGAGTTCTTGTTATCTGATCATGACTTAGAAGATCCTGAGTTGACCTCTGATCTTATTCTATTTTATGCTGAGCCATATTTGCAGGGTAAGCTTCATCATGATTATTTGAATATATGTCAATTAGCATTTGATAAAGCAAAGACTTTAGATAAAAAGCTCAAAGTTATTTATGCTTCTAGACGAGAAGGTATTAGGCGTCTTCCTAGCTATCATCAAAACTATGAGTTGGCGATAGCTTTATATGTTTCATTAGAGGATGAAATTAACGAGTTTGTTAATCAATCTTTGCTAGACAGAACCTTGAAAAATGTAAAAACTCTAAGAACAATAATGAATGTAGGAAGGTCTTTGGGGCAGGATGCTATATATAGACCGGCTAAAGAGGCAATTATTCAAATCGCAATGTCAGATGCAGGTCAGTCAACAGTATGGACTGCCGCCTTTGCACTTATGGAAGATGGTAAAGACAATTATGAAATATCTAAAAAAATACTGAATTTAAATGATAAAAAACCTCAGCATGCATCAGATATTCAGCATTTTCTGGATTGGGCTATATTAGCAGAAGAGTATCAATTAGCTTATGAATTCTTTTCAAAGCAGCCAAGAAAAGTACGGGAGTCAAAGAGTGCTCTTTCTTATGTAAAAATCCTTCATAGACTTAAAAAGTTTGAAGAAGCAGAAGAGATAACTAGAGGAGTTCACATTGCTCTCTTATCTCGGAGTCATAATTTATGTCCGTATACTAGTTGGTCGTTGGTCAAACGGTCAGGCGAGCTTAAATTTTTGAAGGATACGGCCGTACTGTATCAAAGTATTCCACAGCCCAAAAATCCACAGGGAGTAATTTTTATTACTCCAAGATCTATAGAGCAGTTGAGGAAAACGCCTATCGTTCTTCTCATGGAGCTTAAAAGATTGGGTTGGGCCGTCATACCTTTATCAGAAGGTCTTTTGCCGACAGAAAAAACGAACAATGTATACATCAATGAGTTCATCGATGTCATAACGATGAATCGAGAAATAAAGAGGGATTCTAAGCTTGAACTTGATGCAGAATTCGATATCAATTTGAGTCAAGGTAAAATGCAGTGGAAAGATATTGATCTATCTCATGTTTTGTGGGAAGAATCAGCTATTAACAAACGTATCTATGACGTAGATTACACTTGCCCAGCATTAAACAACTACTTAGAAAATATTTACACTATAACAAAGTCGGCAGCGACTGTTTTAGACAATATTCATAAGCTAAAAGACGATATTGGATTAAGAATCGGTTTTATCGTACAGTTTAATGCAAGATTACCAGATGCACTCTATCGTTTTTATTGCGAGGAATACGGAGATCCTAAAGATTTCTTTTGCATACATTCTGCAAATGGATATCAAAACTACTTTTCTAACTTCTCTACTAATATATCTTCTAAGTGTGTTGTTAGAAATATGACGAAGTACCCTCATACACGGTCTGCTAGCTTCCCATTACCAGAGGAGTTTGAAGTTTTCTACCAAGAAAACAAATATCGTGCTGAAGAGATTTTAGAAACGGTAAGTGGCGTTACAAATGTAAAGAGATCCGTCTCTTATGATGACGATTCTGTTGAGAAGAGAGCTGCTATTCAGTACATTAATAGTTGGAGAGCAGCTGGCAAAAAAGTAGTTTGTGCATTTGGCAAGGTTGTCTATGATTCAGGAGTTCCATTTGATGGAGGTGCTGCACATTCAGATATGAAGGACTGGATCAATCATTCTATTGAAACGGTTAATGGCACAGATACATTACTACTTATCAAGCCTCATCCACATGAATTAAATCAGCAAATTTCAACATTTGGGAATGCCGTATTTAGAGATATTATTCAGGAAGAAAACCAGAATGTAATATTTCTAGACCATAATTGGTTCAAAATGCATGACTTGAAAGATTTGATAGACTTTGCAATCGTTTATAACGGTACGTCTAGTATTGAGCTAGGTGTAATGGATATACCCGCTATTCTATGTGGACATTTCGGAACGGTCGACTACCCGGTCGGGCACCCTTCGCCAAACGATAGATTGCATTTCGAACAAATGTTAAAAGGTGAAGTCGGACTTGAATGTGACGATGAGTTGAGATACAAATCAGCATTATGGCTTTTTTATATGGGGAGTAGTTTGTTCACGACAGACTATAGATACCATTCAAGACCTGTCACTAATAAAGTACTATATCCCCCATATTGGTTTAATAAGGATGTAAATCGTTATTTGACTAAGGGTGATCAGAACGTGAGAAAGCTGGCATTAGAAATTATTGAATAGGATTATAAATTGGATATAGTCGTTATAAGGTGTTCAGCAAGTACTAACGTTGGATTTGGCCATTTGGTTAGATGTAGAGTGCTTGCTACGGAGCTATGTAAAAGAGGGTATGGCGTGATTATGATTGGCCCACCTCTTAGCTTAAAAGATAAAACTGACGAAACCAATTTTCTTGAATGGATTCCCAGAGAGAGTTGGTTAAGCTCTGAAAGTGAAGCTGACTTTCATCTTAGTGTTTTGAAAAAATACAATTCAAAGCATATTATTATTGATGATTATCGATCTGATGGAGAACATCAGAAAAGATTGCGCGAAGAAAATGTAAGGATCGTTCAGCAATATGATGCTAGTAAAAAGCAAAATTTTGCGGCTAATCTGGTAGTAAACGGTAGCCCACATGAAAGAGCGGAATTCTATAAAAAAGATGTTTTGTATAATGATGTAGAGTTTTTATTAGGTCCTAAATATTGCATACTGCGACCAATATTCTTTAATGATGAGCTCAAAGAATGCCATAAGCAAAAAAGAATCTTGATGACTTTTGGTGGCGGTAGCGATAGAGGTGCAATTCTCTACATTTTAAAAAACTTCTATCAAATTATTGCAGACAATAATTGGAAATTAACCATAGTAGTTAGTGATAAGAATGAAAATATTGGAGACATATCTAATTGGATAAACTCAAAGGGCTCTAAAGATATTGAGCTCATGATAAGTCCTGAAAATATGGCAGAAATAATGTCTACCTGTAGTTTTGCAATTTTAGGTGGTGGAACTACTATATTTGAAGCTGCCTATCTAGGTATTCCGGCACTATTGATACCTATTGCTGATAACCAAATAAATCAATGTATAGGTTGGGATGAGTTGGGCGGTATGACATATGTTTCAAACTTTAATGAACTTGATGATGCTAAGTTTGCAGAGAATCTAAGAAGTTTCTTGAGTGAGCCTAGCTTAATTGAATCAAATAGACAAAATCTAAAGACTATTATTGATGAGCATGGCTATGAAAGAATACTCGATAAGCTGTTGAACGATGAGTAACAGTGAATTTCCAACACCTTTGAAAGGTGATAATCATTCTATATTTGTCAGACCAAGTTCGTCAAAGTTAGTTATTTTCTTTGCTGCAATTAATATGAAAGAAAATCAATTTAATTTTTGGCAACTAGGCAGAGAAATTGATGAGAATGTCATTTTTGTAAACGATCCTTCTAATCAATGGTACTTAAATGGTATTCCAAGCTTAGGAGCAAGTTTGGATCAGACAATAATATGTCTCAAAAAATGGATAAATCATTTAGATGTCAAAGAGGTGTACACTGTTGGAACTAGCATGGGTGGTCATGCAGCCATTCACTATGGGATAGAATTAGGTGCCAATATACTATCATTTCCAGCTGAAATTATATTGGGAGAGCCGTATTCTAGAAGTATTCAAAATTTGGAACAGGGTATAGTAAAGAAAGATTTTCTATTAGAAAAAATAGCCAATTTTGATAGAACGATACATATGATAATAGGTGAATCTACACCTAAAGACCTGATCAATGCAGGTTATATAAAGGGTTTTGAAAACGTTAAAGTTTACTCATTATTAGGAACTGATCATTACGTACCTTCTGTGATTTCACGTTCTAGTAAGCTATATACATTGTTGATGAATTTTGTCTCTACGGGTATGGTTCAAAAGGAGCTGTTTTCGAACTTAGGAAATTTCAATCTATACGATGATGAGTTGTTTGCCGATCTTGCTGAAGCATATCAGAACTTCAGCGCTGCCAATTTCGAAAAGGCCATCTTTTATGCCAAAAGAATACTCACTAGGTTTTCCGCTTTCGAAAGTGCGTTGTATATAATTGGAGACAGTTATTTACAACGAAAAGAATATCAATTAGCAACGAATTATCTGGCGAGAGCAATCATATTAGCTCCTAATAATGCAGACTATTTATTTAAGTATTCACATGCTATTAGAATGCTAGGTGATAAGAAGAGTAGTCTACATATTTTAGATACTTTGATTCAAAAATTCCCAAACTATGCTAAAGCTTATTATGCTAGAGGTAATATGCAAATAGAAGAGGGTAATGAGTTGCAGGCTCTCGAATCGTTCAAGTTGGCATTTTCACTTAATAATAAAAACAAAAAGTTTGAAGATAAGTATTTCAAGCTATATAAAAAATAAAAGGTAATCATTGTCATGATAGTATTTCCAATGTCTGGTCTTAGTTCTAGGTTTTCTAAAGCAGGATATTTATCTAATAAATATAAACTTGACTTGTATGGAAACTCTGTTTTTCATCACATAGTTTCTCAATTTAAGAAAGCTGACCTGACTGATAGTTTTGTTTTTATTCATAATGGGAATGATTTTGATGAAAATTTTATTAGTCAAACTTGTAACAGTGTAGGACTAAAGACTGGTGAATACCATATAGTCAAATTAAATGGAGAAACAAGAGGGCAAGCAGAAACTGTTTTTAAGGGAATTGAAAATATAAATTTTGATAAAAATGAAAGGTTAATTATTTACAATATTGACTCTATAAGGTTGGATTTCAGTTTACCAAAAGAAATTGTAGAGTTAGATGTAGATGGTTATTTAGAAGTTTTTGAAGGTGAAGGCGATCATTGGTCGTTCGCACTACCTAAAGATAAAGACTCAAATGAATTATTTTTGGAGGTTGAAAAGGTAGCAGAGAAACAAAGGATCTCAAAGTATTGTTCTAATGGCCTATATCACTTTAAATCTTTTAATATATTTAAAGATGCTTATGAAAATGAGTTGGAAAAATTTGATGGGAAAGGTGAGTTGTTTGTAGCTCCACTTTACAACAACCTTATTAAGAATAAAAAAAATATATATATGAGAAGGATTCCAGCTGAAAATACAGTTTTCTGCGGTACACCTCAAGAGTATGAGAGTATCCTAAATTCTTCAATTTTACCTAAAATAATTCCTTCTGAAGAATATATAGCTAACAGAGTTCTGTCTTATACTACAGATGGTATATCTCAGAAAAACTACTTTAAAGTTATGGATATTGTAAAGTTTGCCAATCCGATTGTTAAAAATGATCGTATATTTAAAGCATTGACTGTCTTTTTTAACTATTATGGTTGTTATTCTAGAATTGTCGAATATAGCCATATGCATTTCACAAAGTTTGGAACGGATAAAGACTATCAAGATATGTATGTATATCTAAGAAAATTAATATTTGGCTTTGTGAAAAACAGCCTTAATGTACAACATGATAGTAGGAAAGCGGTTAACCTAATGTCAGTCTTGATTACTGTAAGTGGTCAAGAAGCATTAAAGAAACATCCAAAGGAATTTCGAGAAATTGCTCCTTATCTCTCTATTCCAGATCACTTGAAAATATTTAGAATATTACGACATAAAATAGAT
>NZ_PJBF01000049.1 GCF_002836505.1 Psychrobacter sp. Choline-02u-9 | reverse complement strand
ATCGTTATCTATTAATAAACACCTATTGATGACTGTCTGTTATTTAGCATCGTATCTAGGTCAGACTAACGATATAATTACTGGTATTACCATTCATAAATAAAGCTTCCTTAAACTATGACTATCAATCAACAAGACCTCGCAACATTACAACCCACAGCAAATACGATAGATAACGATAGTATCGAGAAAATATCTATCGAAGAAAATATCTCTCAAACTGTAAATAGTAGTGCTGAATCAGATCTAATCGAAGAAGAGCTGCCTGAAGAAGACAGTGTCGATATTACGCATCTGCGCACTCCTATAAAGGTAGACTTATCTCCTGTTTATAACTTTTTAGGTGCTCGAACCACGCAAGCTTGGGTAAATGCTGCGATTGAAAACCTACCTATGATCATTCAAGACCATGCCAACTGCGAAAAAAAGGCCGCTGGTACTGCGATGAATTTGATATTTCGTTATGAGTTCTCGTATGACTTGCAGCGTAAATTGGCACAGCTGATACGAGAAGAGATGCTGCACTACGAGCAAGTACTGGGTATCATGAATGAGCGCGGTCAAGAGTGGAAATATCTAAGTGCTGGACGCTACGCCAAAGGTATGTTGAAGCATAAACGCACTTACGAGCCAGCAGCGATGGTTGATGTATTGATAATTGGGGCATTTATTGAGGCGCGCTCTTGTGAGCGTTTTGCAGCGTTGGCCGAAGTCATCGATGATGAACGCTTAGCGAAGTATTATCGTTATCTACTCAAGTCAGAGAGTCGTCATTTCGAAGATTATCTTGCGCTCGCTCAATCATTATCAGATGAGAATATCGATGAGCGAGTTGCTTTCTTTAAGGAAGTAGAGGCTGAATTAATCAGTAGCCCAGATGCTGAGCTACGCTTTCATAGTGGCACACCTGCTTAAAGCCCACGCCTTACCTAAACCTGTTACCTATATAATGTAGAAAGTAAAAATGTAGGAAACAAAAAAAGGCACTGTGTTTGATACGAGTTATATACTCTTACCAAACACAGTGCCTTTTTATCTATATACAAATGCCTATTTATATACAAATACTAATAGCTACCGATATAGTTAATTCTTACTTTTTATCTTCCATCAATGGACTATCATACTGTTTGTTACTCTTAGCGACATTATGCGGATCATGATCTTCCGTAGCCTTTTCTGCTGCAGCTGGATTTGCTTTTTGTAATGCATCATCAGGGACAATGCCGTTATTGTCATCTGCATCTTTTAAGTTATGATCGCTATTGACGCTTTCATTATGTGAGTTATTCATTGCTACTCCCTACTATGATAATTACTTATCTAACCCAAGAAACACTATATTTTTTGAGATTTGCCCCTGTTTAATCTTTTTCATCAGGATTTAAGATGCGAGTTTGTGCGTTATCAATGTTGGCATAACGATTTAAATCATTAATACCCTCACTCTTGGGTGCTGCACTACCGACAGTATCTTCATTGATATTGTCATCGAATGCGGTGCTACCTTCTTGATCACGACGATCTGGTTGGCGCGCTGGATTGTCATTATCATTTACGTGTTCTGAGTCGACCACAGATTCATCAAAAGTATCAGTTCCTTTGTTCTCGGTAGTATTTTTTTCAATTGCACTATGATCATCAGATCCTAGTACCTTTGTCTTGTCTATTGCTGAGTCTTTGGCTTGCATTATCATATCCTTTTTTTATATTTATAATTTTGTCGATTTGGTTAGCACACTGTTATCTATAGTCCTTTACTCGTTACCTTTTTGGCTCAAGTCGTAGGCACTTAGTTCTGCTGCGTTCTTGCCACCTGCTGGAAGATTTTCTTCTTTACGTGGATCAGCATAAACTTCGTCAGTCTCTTGCGAGTCTTGCTCAGGGCCATCGATTTCAGGCTTGTGCTTGCGCCCTGCGTAGCTATCTTTAGGGTTTTCTAACTCACTAGCAGCAAGGTCATCCACGATTACTTTTTCTTCTGTTTCCGTTGCTACTGGTGTTACTGGTTCTTGCATAGTCATGGCGCGTCCCTCGCTTTATTATTTGTTGTTATCGTATATTAGGTCGGTGATTAATATTAGAAATTACTTATCAGTACGTAAATCATCATCGATAAAAGGCGTTTGCTCTTCTTCGTTTAACGATTCAGGGGCGTCGGCTTTTTTATTCTCTGCTAAGTTTTTTTCAACTTCCTGACCATTTACCTGTTCTGCAGCTTGCTTGATATCTGAATTGTCATCGTTAGTAGTACTCATGGTTTATTTCCTATTCTTATGATTTTATTAAATTGTTTTGAAACATTAAATCGATATACGTTTTGAACTTGTCCCAACGCCCAAATGAGTAACCAATACTTATCAAGTAGCGTCAGAATTGATATTAATTATAGGTATGACCTTGGGTAATGCACCAGTGTACTGCCGTATCAATATGTGAATAATTGTGAGGTTGCAAGTCAGTTTGTAACTTTTGCAATTGGTGAGCACAAAAAACCAAGCACCAGTATTTACCAGTGCTTGGTCAGATAGATAATTGAATAGCTGATTATCGCCTAAAGGTGCTTTTAAGAATTAGCTAGACTCTTCGACACGATTAATCGTTTTTAATAAATGCTCTTGTGCGACGTGTGGCTCCTCACCTGCTGCTGGCTGTAACTGCTGCCAAACGCCAGTGCCATTAAGTGTCCACGCTTGCGTATTATCCTGTAAGTAGCTAATTAAGCCATCCTGATAAATCTGCTTAAATAGCTTTTTATTCTCAATCGGGAACGCCACTTCTACACGATGGAATAGGTTACGATCCATCCAGTCTGCACTACCGCAGTATAGACGCTCATCACCATCGTTATAAAAATAATAAACGCGCGTATGCTCCAAAAACCGACCGATAACAGAGCGCACAGTAATGTTTTCAGAGAGTCCTTTTACTTGTGGACGTAAACAACACATCGACCGCAGAATTAATTCAATATTAACGCCTGCCTGCGAGGCATCGTATAATTTATCAATGAGACGGCGCTCAGTTAACGCATTGGCCTTGATAATGATATGAGAACGTTTGCCCGCTTTGGCATGAGTGATTTCATCATCGATAAAGCTCATCAACTTCTCATGCAAAGTAAACGGTGCATGTAATAGTTTTTTGAGGTTGGCAGGCTTACCCATGCCGGTTAACTCTTGGAATATCTTGTGAACATCTTCTGAGATATCAGGATCGGCGCTAAACAGACCATAGTCCGTATAGACTTTGGCATTGGCCGCGTGATAGTTACCAGTGCCTAAATGAACATAACGACGGATTCGATCGTCCTCGCGGCGTACGATTAGCATGAGCTTGGCATGGGTCTTGTAACCTACGATACCGTAGACCACGACCGCGCCTGCTTCTTGTAGATAGTTAGCAACGGCAATATTAGAGGCTTCATCGAAACGCGCACGCAACTCAATGACGGCCGTGACTTCTTTACCATTACGAGCGGCTGCTGCCAGTGCCTTAACGATCTCTGAATTGGTACCTGAACGGTATAGTGTCTGCTTGATTGCCAGCACTTTAGGATCGCTGGCGGCCTGCCAAAGCAAATTGATAATGGGAGAAAATGCATGAAACGGATGATGCACGAGCACATCGCTTTTGCGCATGGCAGCAAACATACTGGTCGATTTGTCAGACTTATCCATCTCTCGACGAAATGCTTTAGGTATGGCATGGGTAAACGGCTGATAGCGTAGCGCTGGGATATTAAAATCAAACAGCAAGCGCGTCAGATTGACGGGGCCATTGACACGATATAGCTGGTTGTCATGCAGTTCAAACTCATTAAGCAGATACTCACTGATATGCGTTGGGCAATCAGTTGTGACCTCAAGGCGCACCTTATCACCGAAGCGGCGATTTTCAAGCTCGCCTTCTAGTGCTTTGGCAATATCTTCAACATCATCGGCCAAGTCTAAATCAGCATTACGTGTCAGCCTAAATTGGTGACAGCCTGTCACACTCATGCCAGGGAATAGCTCACCGATATGCTCATGAATGATAGCGGATAGCATTACATGATGCTCTTTACCACCAGTTAGCTCATCTGGCAGACGAATCACACGCGGTAGACTGCGCGGCGCAGGTACAATCGCTAAGTTGATATCACGTCCAAAGGCGTCCTTGCCTTCCAAGGTAGCGATAAAGTTTAAGCTTTTATTTACAAGACGCGGGAATGGATGCGCCGGATCAATGCTAATCGGTGTCAATACGGGTACGACTTGCTCCGTAAAATAACGCTTCATCCATGCAGACTGCTCAGCGTTTAGCTCATCACGTTTGAGATAGCGAATATCTTCGAGCGCAAGTGCTGGCAGGATATCCTCATTGAGAATACGATACTGCTCACTGATAGCCGCATGAGTAATAATAGATATCTCGTTTAACACTTCGCTAGGACGCATGCCATGAGCACTGGTAGATACATCACCGATGTTAAGCTTTTGCATGATACCAGCGACACGAATCTCAAAAAACTCATCAAGATTGGATGAAAAAATAATCAAGAAAAATAAGCGTTCAAGCAATGGGTGACGTGAACTAGATGCCTGCGCTAATACTCGCAGATGAAACTGTAATAAAGACAAATCTCGATTGATATAACTGCTGGGTGAATAGCTGCCGTCTTCTGAGCGTTGCCAGTCGATGTCGGTCAGATCATTATAGTTACTGCTTACGCTCATATTTTTATTAACGTTTTCGTTGCCATCTTCACTCACACTATTAACGTCGATCATCTCGTTCATATCACCGCTGTTCTGATTATTATTTATCTCTACCACGTTACTACTCCTTTTGCGTTATCGATACGCCATCATCTTTTATCGTTCTGTCTTTTCTAGGGCATGTCCTAGTCTTATTCGAAATAGCCGAGCCTACAACATCCGATCCTATAATCTAGGGCGTGTCCTCAATTCAAACGAGTGTCCTCTAAATGGGCTAAAAACAGCTAAATTTTGCCAAACATCGTCAAATAGTTGGTCAATATCTCGATATTATCTGCACTATTTTCCTTGTTTGACGGCAATTTATCTCATTTTTATCACCATTTTTAAAATGAGGACACGCCCTAGCCCAACCTTAATGCTTTATATTTATGAAGATGCTTGCGGTAATACAGCGTTTTTCATGCGTTTTTTGATAATACGTTGCTTGTTACGTAAACGCTTATCGCCTTGATTGTCTTCGTAGTATTTTGGATTGGTAAGCATCGCAATCAGAAGCGCTGACTCATCTCGGTTTAGATTGGCCGCAGACTTATCGAAATAATGATGCGCTGCTGCATCAATACCATAGATACCATTACCAAACTCCGCCACATTTAGGTAAGCGGTCATGATGCGCTGCTTGTCCCACAGCGTTTCTATCATGACAGTAATGACAGCCTCTTCTGCCTTACGCACATAAGAGCGATGCGAAGTCAGAAATAGGTTTTTTGCTAGCTGCTGCGTAATCGTTGAGCCACCAGCAGACATCTTACCTGTTTCTTCATTTTTCTTTTGCGCCGCTTTAATACCTTTGAAATCAAAACCACTGTGCTGACTAAACGTCGAGTCTTCACTCACAATCGCCGCTTGCTTAGCAGATTTGGCAATCGCATCATATTCAGCCCATGTCTGGGTGACCGTGCCGCCCGTTAGGCGATGCGTCAACATAAACATACTGTTGTTAATTGGCTGTGTTTTCCAAATTAATAATAGCCCGACGACCAATATATGGAATGCGACAACCAATAGCATAATTGCCAATAACAGACGTTTGATAAATGTGCCAAAACTTGTCATGCGCGATATCCGAGTGATTAAAAAAGTAATAAGATAATATAGGTCATCTGCTAATAACTAAAAACAGCAACTATGAACCAATAGTCCTAAAATAGCTGTCATTGCCTTTTATTAACAGGCAGTCATTAGTAATGACCAGTAGCAGGTCATCTTACCTAATCTCACAATCACTGTCATTATTTACACCACTTCTTTATGATGTAATAATAAACCAACTATTTTTTACTTTTTATCAAAATAGCCTAATAATCAGCATTTTTTGGCATACTTTAAGCTCAGAGAGCTCACCATGCATAATAATAGTATAGAAGTATTACGAGCGCGTGTTATTGCCGCAAGCCCAAACCTCAATACCACTGAAAATAGCAATCAATGGTGGCTACTAGGAACCTCTGGCTGTCATTTATGTGATATCGCTGAGCAAATACTTGCACAGTTTCAGTCGGTACAACCAATCACTTACCAAAATGTCGATATTGCAGACTTTGATGAGGCGCTTATGATGGATTTTGCCACGTCTATCCCTGTGATTTTGACTCCATCACAGCGATTAAATTATCCGTTTTCAGTGATGGATTTGCAGCAACTGTTAGCTCACAACTAACGGCACTTTGTTTTGATGTTATAGAGCTTTTAAATTTCTTATATTAGAATATCTACCGCTAATTTTAGCTAGTATGGTATTTCAATATTTGCTAGACTACTTTTATATTCTGTTTGGTAAATTGATTATACTAATGCTAATGATTTACTGATCAATAATCTCAACTCTCTAACCTTGCACTCTGTTAAATCATATACATACAATTCTCAGCGAAAGCACCTAAGAGCAACTATTAGGGCGTGTTTAACACGCCTTAATAAATATAGTTAGCTGAATGTAAAACTGTTATGGATTTAAACGCGCTACTGGTATAAATTTTACTTGCGTGCTGCGTTCCCAGAGGCTGCGCAAAATTCATCCCAGTAGCGCTATGACATTTTTAGAGTGTATCGACTATAGTAATAACTTAGTATGACTTTAAAACCAGTAAAAAATAAGCTGGTATACACAATAATAAGGACTGTTAATAACAATAAGGACTGTTAATTATGTACACTTTCTTAGCCTTAGCGCCAATTCTCGTTGTATTCATACTACTCATAGTTATGCGCCTGCCAGCTAAGATAGCTATGAGTATTGCCTATTTGGTGACAGCTCTGCTAGCCTTTTTCATTTGGCACGCTAGTGGTGCTCAGGTAGCGGCTGCTACTGTTAATGGGATTATTGTGGCACTTACTATTTTATTCATTGTATTCGCAGCTATTTTACTGCTGAATACGCTGAAAGAAAGCGGCGCTCTTGTCGCCATACGTAAGGGCTTTATGGATATTTCACCTGATAGGCGCGTCCAAGCGATCATTGTGGCATGGTTGTTCTGCTCTTTAGTAGAAGGTTCATCAGGATTCGGAACACCATCTGCAGTGGGTGCTCCGCTGTTGTTGGCTTTAGGCTTTCCAGCGATGGCATCGGTCATGGTTATTCTTATCATTCAATCTACACCCGTATCATTCGGTGCAGTTGGTACGCCTCTACTACTTGGCGTTTGGTCTGGTATTACTGATAAACAAGATTTAGCACAGTCCATTGCCCCTACTACTGCCGAAAATTATTTATTACAGATTACAGCTAACGTAGGCCTTGTACATGCGCTTATTGGGTTTTTGATACCTTTAATTTTAAGTGCTTTTTTGACAAGGTTCTTTGGTGAAAAACGCTCCTTCATAGAAGGGCTTAAAGTATGGCCATTTGCCATTTTTGCAGGTCTTTGCTTTACTATTCCTTATTTTTTGGTTGCTAAATTTCTAGGGCCTGAGTTCCCTTCACTCATTGGCGGTTTCATTGGGTTGTTAATTGTACTTCCCGCTGCTAAGCGTGGTTTTTTGATGCCTAAAGATACTTTTGATTTTGCCCCTCGCGCAAAATGGGACAAAGACTGGCTGGGTACTTTAGACGAGGTAAAATATGATGATTCAGCAACCCCAAAGTTCTCTTTAATTCGTGCATTTTCGCCCTATTTCATTGTGATTGCCTTATTGGTCATAACTCGAGTGATTGCACCACTCAAAGCTTTTCTGGTAGGGGATTTAACAACCATTAGCCTTACTAATCTTTTTGGTACAACAATCTCTAGTAAGATACAGCTCGCCTATTCTCCTGGTAGCATTCTAATTATTACTTCTTTATTATGTATTTTACTGTTCAAAATGAATAGCCAAGCGGTAAAGCGCAGTTGGAGTAACTCGGCAAAGACCATGGTTGCTGCCGCACCAGCTTTGCTATTCTCGGTGCCTATGGTACAAGTATTCATTAATTCAGGCTCAGCCGCTGAAGTCGCTACTGCGCTACCGGCTATGCCAATATTACTGGCTGAAAGTGCTGCCGATGCTTTTCAAAATGCGTGGCCGCTAGTGTCTCCATGGATTGGGGCAATGGGTGCTTTCATCGCCGGTTCAAATACTATTAGCAATATGATGTTTTCATATTTTCAATGGTCAACAGCCAATCAGATCGGACTCAATAGCGACCTTGCAGCACAAGTAATAGCCTTGCAAGCTGTGGGTGGTGCGGCTGGTAACATGATTTCGGTGCATAATGTGGTAGCTGCTTGCGCAGTAGTCGGCTTGGTGGATAAAGAAGGCTATGTGATTCGCAAAACACTGCTAGCGATGATTTATTATGTCGTGCAAGCAGGTTTGATCGGTATGGCTATCATCTTCGGTCAAATATGGTGGTGGGCTTTAGCCGTTCTCTGGCCCATAACATTCTTTGGACTGATGTCTTTTTGTGGCAAATTTTCCCGTAGAAAACTGAATGGACGATAATCAGGCAAGCTGACGCTATTAAACTAGATCTAGTAGCGTTAGGTTAAGGTTGCCTTCTAGTTAAAACATAACAGCAATAAGAGATAAACCTATGAAAGACTTAACTAAAATCACCGAAATCGAAGATCTGCGCCGCGTTGCTGAGCGTAAAGTGCCGCGTATGTTCTATGACTATGTCGATTCAGGCTCGTGGACTGAGACCACCTATCGTAATAACGAGACTGACTTTGACCGTATCAAGCTGCGCCAGCGCGTATTGGTCGATATGGATAACCGCAGTCTGGCAACGAGTATGATCGGTGAGCCAGTCAAGATGCCTGTAGCCATCGCCCCAACGGGTTTTACCGGCATGATGTGGGCAGATGGTGAGATACATGCCGCACGCGCCGCTGAAAAATTCGGCGTGCCCTTTTCACTATCGACAATGAGTATCTGCTCTATCGAAGACGTCGCTGAAAATACCAGTGCGCCGTTTTGGTTTCAGCTTTATGTCATGCGTGATCAGGACTTTATGGCCAATTTGATTCGCCGTGCCAAAGCAGCAAACTGTTCTGCGTTGATTTTGACTGCGGACTTACAGGTGCTGGGACAACGTCATAAAGACATCAAAAACGGTCTATCCGCACCGCCAAAACCCACATTGGCTAATATTTTAAATTTAATGACCAAGCCAGAATGGTGTCTTAATATGCTCGGCACCAAGCGCCGCACGTTTGGTAATATCGTCGGTCATGCACAAAATGTTGAGGATCTGTCATCACTCTCTGCTTGGACGGCAGAGCAATTCGATCCGCGTCTGAGCTGGGACGATGTGGCGCGTATCAAAGACATGTGGGGCGGTAAACTTATCATAAAAGGTATCATGGAGCCTGAAGATGCTATTATGGCGGCTCGCAGTGGCGCGGATGCCCTAGTCGTCTCAAACCATGGCGGTCGTCAATTGGATGGCGCGTTATCTTCTATCTCTGCCCTCGCAGACATCGTACAAGCTGTCCATGCTGAGAATAGCGACATTGAAGTGTGGTTAGACAGTGGCATTCGCTCTGGTCAAGATGTGCTAAAAGCCATCTCATTGGGTGCAAAGGGCACAATGATTGGTCGCGCTTTTCTCTACGGATTGGGAGCGTATGGTGAAGACGGGGTGCGCCGCGCGCTTGAGATTATCTATAAAGAGTGTGATATATCTATGGCATTCTGTGGTCATACCGATATCAATACTGTCACGGATAATATCTTGGTAAAAGGCACGTATGAAAACCTCAAAGTGGGTCGTTTTTAGAGCGGCTGATTGTAGAACAATCAACGTTTAAAACCGGCTACACATAACATAATTTGCTCATACCCTTTATACTGTCTCTATAACTTTTTGATGACAGTTAGCCTTTATGACCATTCAACAATTATTAAAAACAGCGCCCGTCACTACCCTGCTATTAGCCTGCTTTATTGGGCTATTTGTCATGCAGATAGTCACTGGCGTCGATGCCAATAACCCGTCAACTGAAGCGTTAGTTAAATGGGGTGCCAACACCTTACCCTTAACGATGATGGATGACCCATGGCGCTTGGCCAGTAGTGCGTTTTTGCACATTGGTCTCATGCATCTACTATTTAATGGCTTTGCCATGTATTTCTTTGGGCAGATTGCCGAGCCGATGTTTGGCTCAGCCAAGTTTTTGGCATTATTTTTACTAGCAGCAGTTGGCGGTAACTTGCTCAATAGCTATATGACGTGGCAAAGTATTTTGGATGGTACGGGACAGCCCGGCCTATCAGCGGGAGCTTCTGGTGGTATCATGGGTATCGGTGCGGCGTTACTGATCGCTGCCCTGTTTAAAATATCGGTCAATGGCATGGTGCTTAACCTCAAAAGCCTGATATTTATTATGGGCATCAACCTCGTCTATGGGTTTGCCGTACCGGGTATCGATAATGCTGGTCATATCGGCGGCGCGATCACAGGGCTTGTTATTGCCTTAGCTTTTGCGATTGGTTACCGTCAGCGTCTCGCGGTCGCTATGCAAAATGTCGCATCTGAGCAAGCGCAGCGTCTCCAGCCTTATCAAACCAACTATTCATACAGCGCTCACGACACCCCATCATATAACAGTCATTATAGTGGACAGTATAAAGACCAACACGATAACCAAAGCCGTTATGATGCTACTCCTCTCGATCAATCACCTCACTTTGCTGCCAATTCAACTGAGCAAGATACTGCGGTTGCAAACAATGAAACGAATACATCAGACATATATGCCGATAGCGTTAATACTATCAATTCACCGTTAAACAATGGCACTGTTCATAATAGTATTGAACCCGAAGCACTTAAAAAACCTTCCGTTATTTGGCAGCTATTACCATGGCTTGCGATGTTACTTATCAGCATTGGTTTTGTCTGGTGGTGGCAAGATATTCACCAGCAATTACTACAAGTACTAAAAGCCATTGAGTAAATGCTCATACTTATCTATCATTGCTATATAGCTCCCAAAAACAGCATACTGACCAACATCACTGATTCCTTTTATTGCTTACTCTTTTGAACACGTTTTGCTTACTCGCACCACTCAGTTATTTATACTCACTTACGAGATCCAATTATGTTAAAACTTGCAGCGCTACCTAATATCTCTACACGCACTATGTTTAGCGCGTTTACCGCTACTGCACTATTTAGTGTGGCTAGCCTGTCTAACGCCGCACTTTTTAATGACAACTTGCCGACTGACAAAGATGCTGAGCTTAGCGTTGGGGTCAATGTCATGGCGGTCAAATCCGCCTATGATCTCGAAGACAGCACTGAAGTGCGTGTGTTACCGGGCGTGTTTTATGACAATAATAGGATCTATGCGCGCGGTGCTCAAGCGGGTGCGTACTTGATCAATGATGGTGTCAATCAGCTCTCTGCTTACGCGCAGCTCGCAGGGAATTCGTTTGATCCTGATGATGCTAATGGTGCCCTGCAAGGTCTCGATGAGCGCAAACTATCCGCAGAAGCAGGTATAAGCTACCAGCGTCGCACGCCTATCGGTGCGTTTCGTGGTCAGTTTGCGACCGATGTGTTGGACGAAAGTGGCGGTAATACTGGTCGCTTAACTTACCTTGCCAAGATCACGAGAAACAAGCTGACGGTCTATCCAAGCATCGGCTTTGAGTATCATGATGCGGCCTACAATGAATACTACTATGGCGTCAGTGAAGAAGAGTCAGCAGAAACAGGCGTTGCCGCTTATAAATCTAACTCGAGCTTGAACCCATATATCAATATCAGTGCCAACTATGACTTTAATGAGCGCTGGGCAGGATTTGCCAATCAAAGCGTGAGCTATGTACCGAATGAGCAGTACGATAGCCCAATGGTCGACTCACGTACTGAAGCAGCGACGACGCTTGGTTTGCTTTATAAGTTTTAATTGAGCCTAAATTGTCATAAAAAAGACCTTGTCATATAACGTGACAAGGTCTTTTTATTCAATAAATCTATAGATTTGCGGGTTACCACCCACACTACAAACTCAATGGAATCTAAGCGTTACTTTTTAAATACGCTAACATAGTGTCCGCATCTGATACTTCAAATGGGTCTATTGGACAGTTGTCGCCAAAGTCAGCTTCCTTAAACACTTTCTTAACTTCTTTATTATCGACAACCATCGAATAACGCCATGAGCGCATACCAAAGCCAACATTGCTTTTGTCAACAAGCATGCCCATTTTGCGCGTAAACTCACCATTACCATCAGGAAGTAAGAAAACGTTTTCACGGTTTTGCTTTAGACCCCATTGGTACATGACGAACGCATCATTGACAGAAATACAAACTACTTCATCTACGCCCAATGCCTTAAACTCATTATAAAGCTCTTCATAACGAGGGAGATGGCTGTTTGAACAAGTTGGTGTAAAGGCACCTGGTAGAGAAAACACAACCACTTTTTTATTGGCAAATAACTCATCTGTGGTTAGATCATACCATGTGAACGGGTTGTCTCCGCCAATAGAGTCATCACGAACACGAGTTTTAAAAGTCATATCAGGAACATGGGTAATCATTATTTACTCCGATTTAGGTTATTGTCTTTTTTTCTAAAATCCTGCAGGTATATGATAATAGTTATACTGGTCCATAAGCAATCTTTGAGATTATGTCCCCTAGATAAAATATAGCGCTAACTTGAAAAATATAGACAAAAAAACCTTGCCACATTCTCTTATAACTCTTATAAGAAGTGACAAAGTCTTTTTATTTCTAAATTCTCAGTGGAACAAATATGATGCTGCTACCAGAAAGACGAGCGCAAATTGTACTGATCGTACATTAAGCGAGTCTGACGCCGTAGCAAGTCATTATTTAGTCTACTACTTACTTAGGATGTACCATATCAGCAGGAATGACCCACTCATCAAACTGCGTTTCAGTTAATAGCTCTAGCTCAACCGCCACTTGCTTCAAGGTTTTGTTTTCTTTATAAGCAGTCTTAGCGATTTTCGCAGCATTTTCATAACCAACATGACGGTTCAATGACGTTACTAGCATCAATGAATTGTGCAAGAAGTCATCGATTTTGCCTTTTACTGGCTCAATACCAACGGCACAGTTTTCGTTGAAGCTGTTGCAAGCATCGCCAAGTAGCTTGATAGATTGCAATAAGTTAAAGGCGATCACTGGCTTATACACGTTTAGCTCAAAGTTACCTGATGCGCCAGCCATGCTGATCGTCGTGTCGTTACCCATGACCTGAGCGACAACCATCGTCATTGCTTCTGACTGCGTTGGGTTTACTTTGCCTGGCATGATAGAAGAGCCTGGCTCATTTTCAGGAATCGTCAACTCACCCAAACCACAACGAGGACCTGAGGCGAGCCAGCGTACGTCGTTAGCGATTTTGTTTAAGCTAGCTGCTAGAGTTTTGAGTGCGCCTGACGCAAATACTTCAGCATCACGAGCGGCTAGTGCTTCGAATTTGTTTGGTGACGTAACGAATGGCAAGCCAGTCAAAGTCGCTAGTTGCTCAGCTGATTTTACTGCATAGTCAGGATGGGCGTTTAGACCAGTACCAACCGCAGTGCCGCCTAGTGGCAATTCATATAGACCTTGTAGCGCGTTGTCGATACGTACTAACGCGTGGTCAAGTTGGCTCACATAGCCGCTGAACTCTTGGCCTAAGGTCAAAGGCGTCGCGTCTTGTAAATGCGTACGACCGATTTTTACGATGCTATCGAATTCTTTGGCTTTTGCAGATAGCGTATCGCGTAGTGCTTTTACTGCTGGAATCAATAAGCTGTTAATTTGACGCGCAGCTGCCACACGAATCGCCGTTGGGAAGCTGTCGTTGGTAGACTGTGCATGGTTTACATGGTCATTTGGGTGAATTGGCGTGTAGCTGCCACGCTCAGAACCAGCGATTTCGTTAGCACGGTTGGCCAATACTTCGTTCATGTTCATGTTTGACTGAGTGCCAGAACCTGTCTGCCATACAACCAATGGGAACTGATCAACCAGACCACCATTGATGATTTCGTCAGCGGCTTGTACGATAAGATCACGCTTGTCGTCTTCGATACGCTCTAGGCTTGCATTGGTAATCGCAGCGGCTTTTTTGACCAGTGCCATCGCTTCAATCATCGGACGCGGCAATGTCTCGCCACCGATTTTGAAGTTTTCGCGGCTACGCTGGGTTTGTGCACCCCAATAGGCATCAGCTGGGACTTCTACGTTACCCATGGTGTCTTTTTCGGTACGAGTTGCCTGATTCTGTGTCGACATAACTACCCTCTTTGATGGTTTGTTGTTTTATGACTGCTCTAAAAAATGCAACATCTGCTGCACATAAAGGAGAATACGATATAAAGTGGCGTTATGATAGCATGACTAGGACGTGTTGAATATTCACAAATAGCCTTGAGCGATGCCTAAAAACGAATGTCTAAAAACGCCTGTCACCACCAATCTGATACTTCATTGGATAAGATACCTATGCACTCTAAAACTATGCCCACTGAGCCAAAAACTTTTAACTCACAAGAACCCACACTAAGTAACCCACCTAGACGACACTTTACTCGCCAACGCCGTCAGTTGAGCGATGGAGAACGTAGACAACTTGCTCAGTCTGCAAGCTTACATTTGACCAAACTACAGCAGCGATTGCCTACACATGCACGCATTGGGCTTTATTATGATGGATTTGGTGAGCTACCTACTCAGCTAATATTAGACTGGTGTCAACGCTTAGGCTATTTACCTTATTTACCAGTTGTTGGTTCACTTAGCCGTACTAGCAATGGTAATGATAATAAACGCCTGCGCTTCGTACCTGTTTATCATTCAAAACTGGTCAATGTCCCCACTCGCACTCATCAATTAGGCATGAAACAGAACCACAGCCGCGCTCTGCTATGGGCGACAGAGTTAGATGTGATTATCTGTCCACTAGTGGCGGTCGATCTAAATGGTAACCGTATGGGCATGGGTGGCGGGTTCTATGATACGACGCTTGGGAAAAGCTATCGGTCGGGCGCTAAAAAGCCATTAAAAATTGGCTGGTGTTATGACTTTCAAGTGGTTGAGCAATTAGAGCGCCAACCGTGGGATGTGCCATTAGATGGCTTAATTACGCCAAGCGGCATAAGGTGGTTTTAATGAAAGACGATAAACAATTTGAAAAAGACTCTAGCGCTGCTGATTCCAGTGCAGACAGTGTGGATGAATATTTGCAATCATTAGGCAATGAGGACGCTAGAGAGCAACGCTACTACAGTCAAGAGCAACCGTTTAGCGCTGATGAGATGACACGGCTCGTCAATGAAGAACGCTTAAACGAACTACTGGCGCAAAGCGATGCGTTTTTGAATGGTTTAAGTGACGAGTTGAGAGATTTCGATGAATAACACATATATAACTGATAGAGCACAATTTGAAGAAACGCGGTTATAGAGTGGTTTGATTTGATCGACGCTTGCTTTTTATTGCCAAACTATTGTTTCCACATGGCCTATAAACTATACTTATCGCAAATAATTATTATTACAGTATAGGTCGTTGATCGTGGACAAAGTAAAAAAAGAGTTTATGTCGCCCTCTTCGCTACAAGTTTGTTTTTATCTGTTCGTGCTATTACTCTTGGCCACGCCTTCGGCTTATATTTATGATTACAACGGCTTTGATTTTGCTGAACTAAGAACCTTTTTGCTAGCGCTTGCAGCATTTTATACCTTCGCGCTTAGCACCCATATTGAAATACGTCATATAAAGCCCTCTAGCAGCACATCTTTTCTACGTTTTTTGGTTCCTATATCTCAATGCTTTTCTTTTATTCTGCTGTCTTTGTTTGCGTTGGCTATTGTTGAATACATCAATGGCGATTTGAGACTAGATCATGTTTATGACCCCTTCATTACGCTGTTTTTCGTATATCTGTTGCGCAAAAATATAGAAAGTATAAAGCAAGATATCGGTACTTAAGAGAACCGTTTAATTTAATTACTCTAACAGTCCTATAACTAATGCAAAAAAAGACGCTTACCGATAAGCGTCTTTTTTGTTGGGTACTTGGATTGATTTAAAGGGCTGACCAAATCACCTACAACACCATCGCTGCAATCCAACCAAAGGCCAGTAGCGGAATATTGTAATGCAAGAATGTCGGTATCACACTGTCTTTGATATGGTCATGCTGACCGTCGATATTTAGACCAGAGGTT
Organism: Psychrobacter sp. Choline-02u-9; assembly: GCF_002836505.1. Taxonomy (GTDB): domain Bacteria; phylum Pseudomonadota; class Gammaproteobacteria; order Pseudomonadales; family Moraxellaceae; genus Psychrobacter. The sequence continues at coordinate 59,673 of NZ_PJBF01000049.1, read as the reverse complement.
GGCCCCAATGTAGAATCTGACGCAGGCGAACCCGCATCCCCAAGTGCGCCAGCCGTACCGATAATCGCCACAGTAGCCAACGGCGAGAACCCTAGAGAGATACACAGCGGCACATAAATTGCGGCCAAAATAGGAATGGTTGAGAATGACGAACCAATACCCATGGTCACAATCAAACCAATCAATAGCATAATAAATGCCGCCATTGCTTTGTTACCAGCGAATAGTGAGGCTGCGCCATCGACCAATGGTTGAATCTGCTCAGTGGCTTTCATGACTTCAGCGAAGCCCTGCGCGGTAATCATAATAAAGCCAATCATCGCCATCAGTTTGATACCGTCATTAAAGACGCCATCAGCATCACGCCACTTCACCACGCCGGTCGCCATAAACACACCAAAGCCAAACATTGAGCCAAGTAGTAGCGAATCAGTATATAACTGCACCACAAAAGCCGTCACGATAGCAGCCAGTGCAACCAGTGTCTTTAGCTTGCTTTGCGACTGTGCGCCAGCGGCAGTTTTGCTTAATGCATCACCTTCTACGACGGCATCATGCGCTTGCTGGTCTATCGCAATCTGCTGATACGCGCGTGGCTTACGGTAGCTAATAAATACAGCAACCAGCAGACCAATTAGCATACCCAATGCAGGAATCGCCATGGCCTGCACCACAGAAATATTAGCAACATCAATGCCCGCCTCACCCACGTTTTTTAGCATAATCTGATTCAGATAAATATCACCAAAACCATAAGGAATAAACATATAGGTGGTGACCAGTCCAAACGTAATCAGACAAGCAATTAGGCGTCTATCAATCTGCATGCGATTGAATGCTAACAGTAGTGGCGGTACCAGTAGCGGAATAAAGGCAATATGAATAGGGATTAAGTTTTGGCTAAAGCAGCTCATGGTAATGAGGCCTGCAAACAGCATGTACTTAATCATGCCACTCGTACCCGCAGCATCAATACGTTTGATGACCGCGCCTGCCAACGATTGCGGTAAGCCCGAATGAGCAATCGCTACCGCAAACGCCCCAAGCAGTGCATACGACAACGCAATCTCTGCGCCATTACGGATGCCTTCTTGAAAAGCATTGAGCGTATCAGTAATACCAAGCCCTGCTAGCAGTCCACCTGCCAGCGCGCCGATTAATAAACTGAGCACCACGTGCACTCGCGAAAGTGACAGTCCTAGCATGATAATAACTGCTAGCAATACTGCATTGATGGCCATGTGTTGCCCCTTGTTCTTTATACTTTGGTCGTATTGAGACCTATGAATATTGAGACTAATGAATATCGCCCTGTTGTCTGAAACGTCTCAATATGAGAGCCTGTTTTAGACGCGCGCCAGTTTACCTTATTTTGGGTATAAAGCCTACGCATAGAACCGATTAGACATCAATACAGTCAGCCAAATACCACCTATACATCTAAACCCTCTTCTATAATTCCTAACTGTCTTTATCATTCATAGACCCGTCATACTATTGACGATATATCATTACCGACACATCGTTGATAACATCGATAACATTGTTTACTGAGCACTCAGATAACTATTTAACAAAGATAAGCAGACGACTTCACCATTCAGCCTTGCAATTTTTTTCGTGAGCACCATTTATCTAAACATGAACCACGAACTTGACTTTACAAGTCTGGGGAACGAGGAAAAACATATGAGTGAACATAATATTGATAAAGACAACATCGACATCGATGTATCATCTGCCCTTAACACTGACACGACGTCTGATGCAAATACTGACACTGACGCTAACATCAGTGCTGATGCGAACAATGAGACAGAAAGCGCATCTACGGATGCGTTAAATGCCTCATCCAACACTGTCAAAGACAATGAAGATGAAAGCTATCTGCCACTGCTAGCATTACGCGACGTTGTCGTCTATCCACATATGCAGATTGCATTGTTTGTGGGACGCGCACCATCGGTGAAAGCGGTTGAGTTGGCACAGGCTGAGTATGGCAACAAAGTACTGGTAGTCGCGCAAAAAGACTCACTGACCGAAGATATTGACCAAGATAACTTGTATCAGTACGGTACGGTGTGCCGCATCGTCAGCACCATGCCACATGACAGCGATGAGAACTGCATTAAAGTATTGATCGAAGGTCAATACCGCGCTCGTGTTGACAATATAGAAGGTCATGATGATTTATTAATGGCGAGATTTGAACGTGCCGACCTCGATGTCAGCATGGATGAGAGCCAACAGAAAAATACCATTCAAGCGTTAACCACATTATTCGAAAGCTATGCAGATGCGCGACTTCGCAATGCACGTGAGCTGACTCGTGTGGCTAAGCGTATCGACGACTTGCTTGAGTTGGTTTATTTCATCTCAACTCGTGTGTCGATGGACCTTGATATCAAACAGTCTTTCCTAGAAGAAGACGATATCAAAACGCATATCAACACTTTGACTGAATATTTAGTCAAGCAAAGTGCTGAGCAAAACATCGAGCAGGACATCCAAGATGCTGTCCGTCAGCAAATGGAAGACAATCAGCGCGAATACTTCTTAAATGAGAAGATGAAAGCCATTAAAAATGAGCTGTCAGATATGAATGACGGCGCGTTCGATGGTGAAGATGATGTGGCTGAGCTAGAGCAGCGCTTAGAAGATGCTGACTTGCCAGAAGACGTGCGCAAAAAAGCGGAGCAAGAGTTCAAAAAGCTCAAAATGATGCCACCTGCGTCAAGTGAATCATCAGTGGTACGCAACTATATTGAATGGATTTTGGACACGCCGTGGAATGCGACGACCAAAGTCTCGATCAATTTAGACAAAGCCAAAACAGTATTAGACGAAGATCATTATGGCTTGCAAGATGTGAAAGACCGCATCTTAGAGTACCTCGCCGTGCAATCACGCGTGAAGAAACTTCGTGGCCCGATTCTATGTCTCGTCGGTCCTCCAGGTGTTGGTAAAACCTCATTGGGTGAATCAATTGCCCGTGCCACTGGTCGTAAGTTTGTGCGTATGGCCCTTGGCGGCGTACGTGATGAAGCAGAGATTCGTGGTCATCGCCGTACCTATATCGGTGCGATGCCGGGTAAAATCGTTCAATCACTTGCAAAAGTAGAAGTCAAAAACCCGCTGTTCCTATTGGATGAAATCGATAAGATGGCGCAAGACTTCCGCGGTGATCCAGCATCAGCGTTGCTTGAAGTATTGGATCCATCACAGAATGACACGTTTAACGACCATTATTTAGATATGGACTTAGATTTGTCGCAAGTGATGTTTATCTGTACTGCCAACAGCATGGATATTCCACCTGCACTGCTTGACCGCATGGAAGTTATTCGCTTACCGGGTTATACCGAAGAAGAAAAGGTCAATATCGCACAGAAATACCTAGTGCCAAAAGCGATTAAGCAAAATGGTCTCAAAGAAGGTGAAATTGAGATTGTTGAAGCAGCATTGCACAGTATCGTACGTAGCTATACGCGTGAAGCAGGTGTGCGTAACCTTGAGCGTGAAGTGAACAAAATCTGCCGTAAAGTGGTTCGCGGTTCGGTTGAAACTCATGGTGCTCGCGCTCCGAAAAAAGCAGAGCGTCAGCTAGTGACAGTCGATGACAAGAACATCGATGACTATCTAGGTGTGCATCAGTATGACTACGGTCTGGCTGAAGAAGAGCCTGAGATTGGTCGTATTACTGGTCTTGCATGGACTCAGGTCGGCGGTGAGTTATTGACCATCGAAGCGGTCGGTATGAAAGGTAAAGGCGAGCTTAGCTTTACCGGTTCACTCGGCGATGTAATGAAAGAGTCGATTCGCGCAGCCATGAGCGTGGTTCGTGCTCGCGGTGACAGCTTAGGTATCGACTACGAGACATTTAAAACAACAGACGTCCATGTCCATATGCCAGAAGGTGCCACGCCAAAAGACGGCCCATCTGCTGGTGGTGCACTGACGACAGCGCTCGTCTCTGCGTTGACAGGTATTGCTATTCGTCCAGATATTGCGATGACAGGTGAGATTACCTTACGCGGTAAAATCCTACGTATCGGCGGCCTTAAAGAGAAGTTGCTTGCGGCACATCGCGGTGGTATCAAGCACGTATTGATTCCAGCGACCAATGAGCGTGATTTGGCGGATATCCCTGATAACGTGAAAGAAGGCTTAACCATTCAACCAGTCGCGACGATTGAGGAAATCTTAAAGGTTGCTTTGGTGAGTATGCCAACACCAATTAAGCCTGCCAAAGTGACTGTTGATAAAACCTCTGGTAAAGCACTGCACAATTAATTGACCCTTTATTAAGCCAGTTCTATAGATTAGGAAGCCGCTTATCACAATGATGGGCGGCTTTTTTATGCCTGTTTGTTATTCATTTGCTTGCAGTTCATAGCCTTCTTAGTAGGTTTCTCACGCATTTAAAGCCATTTAATTTTGAAAATCATTTATCTTAGTTCGTTTTTCAAACCCATACGTTACTTACATTTATTAACTGATTGTTGCGCATTTGATGAATAACTATAGAGTTAGCTTGGCTATACTGACTCCGATGTTAACGAATATTGACACCGATTTTTATAGAACAATAACGATAGATATTCGTGGCTTTAATGAAGACTAAAAATAACAACTCAAACAATTGGAGATAATAATGAATAAGACATTACTTGCAAGTACCTTATTATGCGGTTCAGCGTTAGCAATGACTGGTTGCCAAACCGTAGAAAGTCAAATGCAAACGGGTAACCCTTTAGCACAACCGACGCTAAAATCAACTATACAAACAGTAGATGGCAAGAAGAAAGAAGTTGGTCAAGTTTTCTTACGCCCAGTTGATGGTGGCGTCCAAGTTTACGGTAAACTCACTAACCTACAGCCAGGCAGAACTGTCTCATTACATATCCACGAAACAGGCAGCTGTGACGTTATGGGTAAAGCGGCAGGCGGTCACTTCAACCCAGATAACAAGCCACACTCTAATCCAGATGATATGAATGGCCATGCTGGTGACTTGCCAAACTTAACTGCTAATGAAGATGGTGTTGCTACTATTAACTATGTGAATAAGAAAATCGCAGCGACTGAAGCAGGTAAATATAGCGTAAATCGTTTGGCCTTTATCGTACATGCTGGCGTTGACGACTATACCAGTCAGCCTTCAGGTAATGCAGGCGATCGTATTGGTTGCGGTATCATCGTAAAAAACTAATACTGTCCTAATTTATGAACTTAGACTAGGTTTGTAAACGTAAAATAGTTTGAAAGAAATAGCTTAAAAGAAATATTATAAGCACAAAAAAACCCTCTTAAATTATAAGAGGGTTTTTTATTGGAAGTAACTATTAGGTTTGTTTAAGCCAATATAAGAAAGACCAATGCAAATTGTACCTGTAGTACATTAAATGAGTCTGACGCTATAAAAGCACTATATTGGATGTAACAATATTTACTCCTCTACCCATTCACCTTTACGCCAGTAAACACCCCAACGTGTGGCCTTGCCGTTTTTCTCAGAGCCGATATACTGCTCTTTTTTCTTACGTGACCAGCGCAAGATGGTTGGGTTACCTTCAGGATCTTCATCTGGTCCTGCAAACAGATACTGGAACTTGTCCTCCATCTTGTCTTTAATTTCTCGTAGCTCAGCGAGCTTTGGTGGACGCGTTTCTCTAACCTTTGGAAACTTAGAGGCCGCGAGAAACATACCAGCCGCGCCTTCACGCAAAATGAAGTAATCATCATGCTTGGTCGATTTTAGCTCTGGTAGATGGATTGGATCCATACGTGGCGGCGCTGCTTCACCAGTTTTTAGTACCTTGCGCGTATTATCACAGTTTTGACAAGCAAAATACGGACCAAAGCGTCCTGTTTTAAGCTCCATCTGCCCATCGCACTTATTACAGTCAATAGTTGGTGCATCTGAGCCAGGAACTTCAAACTTGCCTTCTTCTAGGATATAACCATCGCAATCAGGGTTGTTACCGCAAATGTGTAGTTTGAGACCACCATCCACGATGTAACCATTCATCGCCGTGCCACATTTCGGGCAGCGTTTTTTCTCCATCAAATCTTTAACTTCTGCCGCTTCGTCATCACCTTCCGCATCATCTAGATTGGCGAATGCTTCAACTGGCATTAGATTTTTGGTGCCTTTACAACGCTCTTTTGGCGGTAGATTGTAGCCAGTACAGCCTAAGAATACACCTGTTGACCCTGTACGCAATTGCATCGGACGATCACAGATATCACAATGGACATCTGGCACGTCAGTTGGATCGTTTGGACGCATACCATCTTTTTCTTTGGCACGCTCTAGAGTGGTTTTGAACTCGCCATAGAAATTATCAAGCACATCTTTCCAGTCTTGCTCACCTTCTGCCACGTGATCGAGCTTGTCCTCTAACGCGGCGGTAAAGGTATAATCCATTAAGTCTGGGAAGCTAGCTGTCAATCTATCAGTGACGATATCACCCATTTTTTCGGCAAACAGACGCTTGTTTTCAAGCTTCACATAGCCGCGATCTTGAATGGTTGAGATAATGGATGCATAAGTCGATGGACGACCGATACCTTTTTTCTCAAGCTCTTTTACTAGACTGGCTTCAGTATAGCGAGGCGCAGGCTTAGTGAAGTGCTGACTCGGATCTAGCTTATCTAGGTTTAACTTATCGCCTTTTTTGACATCAGGCAGTAAGGTGTCGTCAGTCTTGGCCGGTGGCATCACTCTTGTGAAACCATCAAAAACCATGGTACGACCTCGGGCTTTTAACTCGATATCATCTGCGCCTACAAACAGGTTCACTGATAGATATTTGGCAGGTAACATCTGACACGCTACAAATTGACGCCAGATTAGCTCATATAGACGTATTGCATCACGCTCAACACCTTTGAGCTGTGTTGACTTCATATTGACATTAGAAGGACGAATCGCTTCATGCGCTTCTTGTGCGCCCTGCTTGTTACCATAGAAATTTGGTTTTTCTGGTACATATTTTGCACCATAGCTGTCTTCGATATGACCACGGACAGCAGCAAGCGCGTCGCCTGATAAGAACGTCGAATCAGTACGCATATAAGTAATATGACCCGCTTCGTATAGACGCTGCGCTAAAATCATGGTTTTCTTAACAGAGAATCCTAAGCGCGTGCTGGCAGCCTGTTGCAAGGTCGAAGTAATAAATGGTGCGCTTGGACGTGATTGCGTTGGTTTTTCTTCACGCTCTTTAACGATAAAGTCGCTTACCTTGAGCACCTCTAACACTTTATCGGTCTGCTCTTTATTACCAAGTTTTAAAGTTTTACCGCCTTGTTTGGTCGCCTCTAAACGGATACCGACTTGCTCAGCGTCTTTTTTTCCATTAGCAATGTGCGTATCAGCATGAATCTGCCAGTACTCTTCTGGAATGAATGCGCGAATCTCATGCTCACGCTCGACGACCAAGCGCATGGCAACTGACTGTACACGGCCTGCAGATAGCCCGCGAGCTATTTTTTGCCATAATAATGGCGATACCATAAAGCCGACAACACGGTCCAAGAACCGACGCGCTTGTTGCGCGTTCACGCGGTCAATATCTAATTTCGAAGGCTGCTTAAACGCACTTTGAATAGCTGACTTGGTAATCTCGTTAAAGACCACACGTTGATACTTGCTATCAGGGCCACCGATGACTTCTTTTAGATGCCAAGCAATTGCTTCCCCTTCTCTATCCATATCCGTTGCTAGATAGATTTTGTCAGCGTCTTTGGCTAATGCTTTAAGCTCTTTGATGACTTTGGTTTTGTTTGGCAGTACTTCATAGACTGCCGCCCAATCATGCTCTGGATCTACACCCATGCGGCGTACCAGTGCTTGCTGCGCTTTTTCTTCTTTGGTCAGACTGTCATCTTTTTTAGCGGTCGTGGCTTTCTTTGCACTTTTGCTCGCACTGACCGGCAAATCACGGACGTGACCGATACTTGAGCGTACGATAAAGTCATCACCAAGGTATTTATTAATCGTTTTTGCCTTGGCTGGTGATTCTACAATCACCAAAGACTTACCCTTTGGGCTGTCAGCAGCTGGTGCTGGACTTTTTTTGGTTGTGGTTTTTGCCATGTTTGACGACACCATAATATAAGTAAATTAAAAGTAAGGTTAAATTCAGCAGCACGGCAATTTATGGAAGCTAATACTCATGGTTTGACCATGGTTCAGCTATTTATAGTAATAATCGCTGCTGATAAAAAAGGTTATAAAACAAATAATAACCATAAAATAAAGATATAGTTATAAAGACGTTACACTGCTAAGCGTTAAACTGTCAACTTTAAATAATTTAAATATGACAAACTGCTTGCATATTGCCCTTTAATGGAGACGAAAAAACGCTTTACTAGGTTTATGCTTGTTTTTGCATCTGTAGCGCCCACTTCTCAAGGTTTTCTTTGAGCACTAATAAGTCCGCTTCAATCCGTTTTTGATGGTACGTAGGATTAGATGCTGGACGTACATAAGCAATATCTTCCCAATAAATAATAATGCTATTGGCCTTGGTCAATAGACCTTTAACAAACGGCTCGATACTTACTGGCAGCTCCAACGGCACTTGATCCAAGCTAAAATCAGTCTTTTTGACTACTGGATTATTGCTGATTTGACTAGAACGAATCGCACTGGGAATAGTAAGCGTCTTATCATCTGTACTGGTATCAACAAAACTGCTGTCTGGTCGCCACTGTCCATCAATCACTTGATAACGGGTATGCGGCAGTTTAGTGTCTTCAAATATCAGGCAGTATTGTCCAAGCATACCGCGGCCATACTCATTATCACGGCCTTTGATCCAATCAGGGCACGAAACGAGTTTTGGATTGAGCTGTAAACGACGCGCGGTCATACGCAGCTTATCCAAACGCTGATCGATACCGTTCGGTTTGAGCGCCATCATACTCCCTAATACGAATAGTACAATGATAACGCCAATCAATGTTCCCATGATGGTCTGGCCTTTTGACTAAATGAAAAAGATACTAAGAGATATAGCGGTAAATATCGCTAATGAACCGTTATTTATAAATAGTACATATAGTTTTGCGATTAGTACGATAATAAACAACGATATATAAGGGCTTATAATGAGCACGAACCATTAAAAATCAAGCGTTGTCGTCCAATCGCGGTGCAACAGGTGCTTTTAAAGCATATGAAAATTTAGCAAGTTACGCTATTAAATCAATTGTTTAACGTATATAAACTTACCGAGTACAGTACGCTATAAAAACCAGATACTAAAAGTGGTCAGTTCAAAAAAGTGCTATGATAAACCATAATTTTAAACGCGCGCAGGTTTATTATGAATTATATTATTGAGTCAAACTCATCGGGCGCTTATCACGCTCGCAAGCTGACAAGTAAAGTCATGAGCAAAACAGGCATAAGCATATCGCTACTTGGCGCGGTCGTACTAACATTATCAGGCTGTGCCACGACTCAGAGCCTAACCCCGCAGCAATGTCAAAACAGTAACTGGCAAGAAGTCGGCTACGCTGATGGCTCGCAAGGACGTTCAGGTGCCTACTTCGGTCACTATACCAATAGCTGCGCTAGTATAGGCGGTGCTAGCCCTAACCGTATCCAATGGGAGCAAGGCCGTCAACAAGGTCTCAAAAACTATTGTACTGAATTGAATGCTTATAAGCTCGGTCGCGAAGGCTATGACTGGCAACCTGTTTGTCCGTTAGAAGGTATTGAGAAGTTAGAAGAAGCTTACTCTCAAGGGCGCTACTACTATATTCGCCAACGTGATCTCGACTACTTACGCTCACCTTACCCATTTGGCTACAGACATGCAGGTTTTGGTTACGGCTATCGTCCGTTTGGCTACGGCTGGTAAAAAAAGAAAACCTCACTAACGACTTAATTTGAGGTTTAAGTAGTTAATGAGGTTGGAGAAAATTTTATTATTTTAATTGTTTTTATTATAGCGGTTCTGGTTGTTTTACTGGTTGGGCTATTGGTTTATCTAGCCAGTTTTCTACTATAGGGCTAAACCTATTAGCACTGACTCACAGTGCTTAAACTATTCAATGCTTAAGCTTTTCAGTATTTAACTACTAAACTATTCATTCACAAATGCGATTTTGGTCAGTCCAGCGTTACTTGCCGCTGCTAAGACTTGAGCGACCGTATCGTACTTACCTTCTTTATCTGCACGTAACTGTACCGCTGGATTCTTACCCGTCGCGCCTTGTTGCTGCAAGCGTGTCTCTAATTCTTCCATGCTGATTGGGTCGCTATCCCAGAATATCCCCGCATCTTTATCAATACTGACTTGGATCGCTTCTGGCGGCGTCTCATTGAGCGCGGCACTGGTCTCTGGCAAATCTAAAGGCACCGTCGGATTCAGCACGGTCGCTGTCAATAAAAATATAATCATCAATACCAGCATGATATCGATAAGCGGAATGAGGTTCATCTCATCCATGCTTCGTACGTCATCATCACCCAATTGAAATGCCATAGTTACTCTCAATGCTTTTGGTTATTTTCACACAGCCAAGCCGTTTTTTGACGGTTTTTCGACTTGTCGTTTGAGCCTTTACAGACCTAGCGCTGGCAGATTTAATGCTTGCAAGATCAACACTATCTATAGCTGCTTTGGCACAGAATTACTGTAGTTATTGGTATGCTGAGTCTCGCTCGTCGTTGAACGACTGCTTGGTGCAGCGTGCACTTGTGAGGCGCTAGCAGCATGGCTCGCGGTTACCTTGGTAGTATCCACAAGACCCGTTGATTGCGCCAATAAATCATGCGCTCTATCGTTGGCTTGATACATTATGCGGCGATTGATACGTACTGCAAGGTTATAAAACACCACAGCTGGAATCGCTACTGCAATACCAAGACCTGTCATAATTAGAGCTTCACCGACTGGCCCTGCAACCTGCCCCAATCCTGCCTGACCACTCATACCGATATTGTGCAAGGCATGGAAAATACCCCATACCGTACCAAACAAGCCGATGAACGGTGCAATCGCTGCCGTCGTACCAAGAATCGGCAGACCGCGCTCACTAGCAAAGCGATAGCGACCGATATGCTTGAGCAAAGTCTGCTCAGTCACCAAGCGGCGAGTGGCAGCATCAGTACCAGCCAAGTCAGACTGTTTGGCTTGTAATTGCTGACTCAAATCATCTGCTACATTGGTCGCCAGCTTACGGCTTTGCAATACGCGGACGATACCTGTCACCCAAGAGAGAATAGATAACGCAAGCAACAAAAAGAACAACGTTTTTGTCACCATGTCGCTGATCTGCCAGTATTGCATAAAGTCCATGTCAGACTCCTTAATGTGTAATGCCATTACATGATACTGAGGTAAATATCATGTTTAGTTTTATAATGAAAAATGATTAATAAATACGTTGTTATAAAATGTGAGCTATCAAGGAACCGCGTAACTGATCGGTAGAGTTACATCACCTACCACGGGTACGCCATTCTTAGTAAAGGGTTTGAACTTGCCAGATCGAACTTGACGTCGGGCTTCTTTGTCTAGTAGCGGATTACCTGATGATTGAGCAACTCGCACGTTATCGATGCCGCCTTGTTTGTTGACTCGTAATACTAAGACAACGTTGAGCGTATCACCAGAACGAGCTCTACGTGCGGCGCGCTCAGGGAAACTAAAGTTTGGCGCAGATGCCCAGTTGGCTGAGCTAGCAGTAAAGCTCACAGGCTCATTACTCTGTGCTAAAGCAGCTGCTGCTTCTGCCTCAGCTCTTGCTTGTGCAGCGGCGGCCTCTGCGGCAGCCTTCGCCTGAACGGCAGCTTTGGCATCAGCAACCCTTTTGGCTTCTTGCTCTGCCCTAGCTTGTGCCTCTTGCTCAGACTTTTTGGCTTGTCGCTCTGATTCAGCTTGGGCAGCTGCTTGACGTTGTGCTTCAGCTGCTGAGTTATCAACCTTTGGTTTCGGTAGCGGCTCTTTTGGGGCTACTTTTTGACTGGTATCAGGACGAGGCTTTTCTGACGCTATCACAGGCGTCACTTTCGGCTCTGTATTTTTTACAACAGGCTCTTTTGGTTTTACGGGTGTCTCTGTTGGTTGTTTAACCGGCTCTTTAGGCTTTGGTTCAGGTTGCGGCGCTGGCTGAACTTGCACCTCAGGCTGTACTTCTTTTTTGGCTGTGACTGTTTGTTTTTCTACTTCAGTTGAGACCGTTTTTGCCGGTAATGACACAAACTTTATCTCAAGTGGTGACATCTCTTTTTTTGGCTCAGGTTTGAGTTCAGGCGTTTTTATTGCCACTAGTGCAATTGCGGCAAGCACATGGAGTCCTAGTACTGCAACAATAGCTAGCAATAACGACTTAAGTGGTGGCGCGTCTAAATCCGTTGAACTCATAACAGCCTAATGTTTATTACTCAGAGTAGAATGGCGTAGATAATAATGCAAACGATAATTATTATCAATAATAATTTACAATATTTTCGCTATTTAATACATCTCTGACACGTGACATTGCTTAGTAGCCTTATTTATCAGAACGCTTATTTCTATGAACGTTACCTACTTTTATACCTCACTACTATGAATCTTATCTTTACATCAAATGATACGTTGCGTTTAATATAACAAGTGCTGTTAATAAAAACCATTATCATTTATATTGATAATGAGTCTCAACTACTTTATTATAACCGCTGTATTGTCTACCCATACTATTTTTATAAAAACTATTCGTATAAAAAATTAGTGAGTGGTACTAGGGCGTGTCCTCATTTTAAAAATGGTGATAAAAATGAGATAAATTGCCGTCAAACGAGGAAAATAGTGCAGATAATATCGAGATATTGACCAACTATTTGACGATGTTTGGCAAAATTTAGCTGTTTTTAGCCCATTTAGAGGATACTCGTTTGAATTGAGGACACGCCCTAAGTAGACTATTTATTTTATGCTTTTTATCTCAAGCATCTTTCAGACTTAATATTTTTAGCGTTATTCATTTGCAATTATTTTAGACAATTGCTTAAACATTTTTTGATAAACCGAGTTCATTATGCCGACACCCTTATTATCTAGCAGATCTACCGCCTCTTTTTTCAAACGTCCATTACTGACTGCTGCCATGACAGTGTTATTAGCTACGGTAGTGGCAGGATGTAGCTCGCCTGAATCTAATGATTCTGAGCCAGCAGACGCCAAAACTGAAAACCCAACGGCTGATGAATCACAGAACGTTGCCAGTAATGACGCTGTATCTGCTGAGAAAATCATGGTCAATACCGTAAAAGGTGATGTTGAGCTGGCTATGAACCCATCGCCACTTGTCGTCTATGACATGACGTTGATGCAAGACTTGGCCGCGCTAGATGTGGCGGTCGATGGTATGCCTGGTGGTCTATTACTAAAGAACCTACATTCAGAAACACAGCCTGATCCAAAATCGGTAGGTACTGTATTTGAGCCAGATCTTGAAGCGTTGAATGCAATGCAGCCACAAGCTATTTTGGTTGGTTCACGCATGGCAGAAAAATACGACGAGCTATCAAGTATCGCGCCAACGTTAGACATGAGTATTGATACAGCTAACATTTATGAGTCAAGCAAGCAGCGCCTACATGATCTAGGTGCACTGTTTGGTAAAAGCGATCAGGCAGCTAAGCTACAACAAAATATCGATGGACTCATCACTGAGACTAAGAGTCTGACAGAAGAGAATAAAGGCACTGGCCTAGTCGTCATGGTCAATGGCAACAAAATGTCAGCCTATGGTGACAAGTCTCGCTATGGTTTTATTCATACCGTATTGGGTGTCCCAATGTCAGATGACAAAATTGCCGATGCGCCTCACGGTCAACCGATATCTTTTGAATACATTCAAAAAGCCAATCCAGATTGGTTATTTGTCATCGACCGTAGTGCCGCGATTGGTGAAGATGGTATTGGTGCCAAGGCCGTGTTAGACAATCCATTGGTTGCTCAAACCAATGCATGGAGCAAACAGCAAGTGGTCTATCTAAGTCCAGACTCTTACTTAGCATTTGGTGGCTACTATCAATGGATGCAGGATCTAACGACAATCAAAGATGCTTTTGCTAGTGCTAAATAACGTTGTTTTCTATGCAAACTATTGTTGCACAAGTAGGTATTATTACCGTTAACCCTGCTCATTTTTAAGCCAGTAGAGATTATGTCGTTATTTTCACACCGTACTCATGCTAGGCTCAAATCCAGTACTGCTACATCAGCGTCAAGCTGGCAAAGCGGTACTGGCAATGCGTTACATCGACGTACTGTCATACCACCGTGGTTCATCAATATAGCAAGCCTCATTCTTATGGGGCTTTTGGTGTTATTGAGCTTATCTATTGGGGTGGCTGACTTTTCGTGGTCAGGTATCTTGCAAAGCCTGCTGACCCAGAGTGCTAATTCCGATAGCTCGCTGCTATTGGTTAGCCGTATACCGCGTACTATCGCCATTATTTTGACTGGTATTGCGATGGCAGTGGCTGGGATGATTATCCAAGTAGTACTAAAAAACCGCTTTGTAGAGCCATCTATGGTTGGTGCGACTCAGAGTGCTGCACTTGGTTTGCTGGTGGTCAGTTTACTGTTCCCTGCCAGTGCGCTCATTGTAAAAATGGGCGTGGCAACCATCGCTGCTGTCTTTGGCATGATGCTATTTATGCTGCTCATTCACCGTATTCCGCCTACTGATTTTTTGATGATTCCACTGATTGGCATTGTCTTTGGCGGCATTATTGAAGCCGTCACTACCTTCATCGCCTATCAAACCGAATCACTACAAATGCTGAGCGTGTGGCAGTTTGGTGATTTTTCGGGCGTATTGGCAGGGCGCTATGAGCTGTTGTGGCTGACGGGTGGACTGTGTGTGCTGGCTTATATTATTGCTGACAAGCTGACTATCGTCGGTTTGGGTGACAATATCGCCTTGAACTTGGGTATTAGTAAGCGTCAAGTCACTTGGATTGGCGTGGGTATGGTAGCCATGATGAGCGCTGTCGTGGTCGTGACTGTAGGCATGATTCCTTTTATTGGGCTGGTCGTGCCAAACATTGTGAGTCGCCTAATGGGAGATAAGTTACGTCGTAGCTTGCCAGCAGTTGCCCTACTTGGTGCTTCAGCCGTGCTGCTATGCGATATTATCGGGCGCTCTATTCGCTACCCATTTGAAGTGCCTGTCGCCACTATTTTTGGTGTGGTTGGTACGGTGCTGTTTTTATGGCTGTTATTACGTGCGCCAGCTGAGCAGTAGCACCATGTCCACTAACTATGTATTAATTTTCAGTACTCACTTACCGTCGTTCATTTTTTGCCTTATTAGATAAGCTTGGCACCATAGGATTTTTGTATGTTCTCATCAACTAAGCTTACTTCTACCAAGACTGGTGCTACCAAAACCAGCACAGCGATAGATAACTCATCTTCAGCAGATGGTCAGTATTCAGCCGCTGCACAAGGACAGTTGGCAAAGCTTTGGACATGGATAGCTGCCCATCCAAAATCTATAGCAGCTATTATTCTAATTATCTCGATGACCTTGTTTATGACACTCAATGTCAATGGCTATTGGGACTTTGCGCTACCATTACGCGGCAAAAAATTGCTGGCACTAATGGTGGTTGGCTATGCGATTGGCGTATCGACATTACTGTTTCAGACGTTGACTCACAATCCAATTCTAACGCCCTCCCTACTCGGGTTTGACTCACTCTACGTTCTGTTACAGAGCTTACTGGTTTTCTTTTTAGGTGCGATTAGTTTTACCAGTCTCGATCCTATTGCCAAGTTCACGTTAGAGATTGTCCTGATGTTTGGGGCATCTTTATTATTATTTAAGTTATTATTTTCTAAAAGCAGTCAGGATCTGACACGGCTAATATTGGTGGGCGTTATCTTTGGCGTGTTGTTTCGCAGCTTATCAGCACTCATTGCACGGTTGATTAACCCTGATGATTTTGTGGTCGTACAGTCTGCCAGCTACGCGCAGTTCAATACGGTCAACCCTCAGCTACTAGGTATCAGCTTATTTATCTGTGCCATCACTGCGATATTTGTGTGGCGCTGGCGTTATCAATGCGATGTGTTGATGCTCGGACAAGCACAAGCCGTCAACCTTGGTATCAACTATCAACGTCTGGCATTTGGTCTATTAACTGTCACCGCTGTACTGGTTGCCACGGCTACCGCTCTGGTCGGTCCAGTGACTTTCTTTGGTCTATTGGTTTGCGCATTGACCAATCGTATCGCGCGACATATGTATCACACTGAGCGGCTGATATTGGTCAGCTTGGTTGCTATGATTTGCTTAGTGCTGGGTCAGACTATCTTTGAGCAAGTGTTAGATATGGCAGGCGTATTATCCGTGGTGATAGAGCTAGCGGGCGGCTTAATGTTCTTGGCATTGATATTTATGTCTCAACGCCGTTCGTTATAACGACTTAGCCGACATTGTTTATTTAGCTGATGCTGTTGATAAAGAAAGCCCTAAGACTTTTTTAAATAAGACTGACTATGATTAAACTAAATAATATCTCTCACCATATTGGTAAACAACAAATCTTGCATGACATTACGTTGTCCCTCCCAACGGCGCAGGTGATTGCTTTGATTGGGCCTAACGGCGCTGGGAAGTCTACGTTGTTTTCTGTCATGGCTCGCTTGCAACCACTACAATCTGGGCAGGTGAGCTTCGCTGTAGATAATGAGGAACGTGACATTGTCAGCTGTCAGGCGCGCACACTGGCCAAAACTGTCGCTATGCTTGGGCAAGACAATCATGTGCAAGGACGTCTGCGCGTACATGAGCTACTGATGTTTGGGCGTTACCCTTATCATCAAGGGCAACCGACCGCTGACGATCAGCAAAAAGTGCAAGAAATCCTCGAGCGCTTTGAGCTTGAGCCACTTGCCGAGCGTTTCTTGTCAACGCTATCGGGTGGACAGCGACAGCGCGTGCTGATCGCTATGATTGTCTGCCAAGATACACCCTATCTATTGCTCGATGAGCCACTAAATAACCTAGACATGTATCATGCTGGTCGGCTGATGCGTGAGCTACGTCAGCTTAGCCACAATCAGCAAAAAACCGTGGTGATCGTCCTGCATGATATCAACCAAGCGGCACAGTTTGCAGATACAGTAGTTACGATGAAAGCAGGAGAAGTGACGGCTGTTGGTTGCCCTGCTGACGTTATTACTAAAGAGACGATGAAAGATTTATATAACGTCGATGTCACTGTCCTAAGTCATCAGGGTCGTCCAGTGATTGTTGATACGGTTTAAGTACAGCATTTTGCAAATAATAAAAGAAATTATAGATGCATAGAGCGCTATTAAATAATCGATGGATAAACTACAAGAACCTATCTCTATTAATTTTAGTGATTAGCCTTTGCCTGTTTATTTATTATGCTCTAAATAAGGAGATATCAAATACCTTTTTTTGGTTAGGAATGACCTTATATGGTCTAAGATTAGTGGTTATTCCTATGGATTTTACTCAAGACATTTCTTCAGTAGATTACACAAAGAACTATGATGAAAATAGTAGTTGGCATAGATGGGTCATGATAGGTGAGACGTTTGCTTTCTTCATTTTTACTGTCTCAATAGCATACACAATATTTTTGCAATTAAATTTATAACTAGGGCATGCTTTTGAGTCAACAGATAACTATCTAAATAAAAACATACCCTAGAAATATCACTATATTACCTACCCTTTTGCGATGCTTTAAGTCGTTGCTGTCGACCTTTCCACCACAGATAGACGCCCGTAACTGACAACACTGTCACAGCCAAACCTATCAATGCTAAAAATATTTGATACAGCAAATGGCCAATACCTTGACTGATATGCCCCATATGTAAGGTCGATAGCCATTGATCGGCTTTGCTGCCAAATGATGAACTTTGATAGCCAAAATTTACACGCTCGATGCTACCAGTCCTTGCATTGACGGTAATAGACGAAGCGCCGCCTTTTTTACCGATATCTCTATCTGTTTTAAAACGCAGCTGCCATTGACCTTCATCCTCTACCCAGCGTACGCCCAATAGCTGTTGTACTGTCATGCCCTTACTTTTGGCAGCGATGTCTGCTTGCTCACTTAAATAAGCAATGCTATTGGCTTTGTTGACCACATCAACAGACTCGACATCGACAACCTCATTGTTTACAACCTTAACCCTAGTCGCTGTTTCTGCACCAGACGCCTGCTCTGCTTTTTCTAATGGTTTTCTTGAGTTCTCCTGTCTTTCACCTCTTCCCTCAAGCCCTACGACAGCGTGCATCACAGGTTGATAGACCTCTCTTAGGTTAAAACCAACACTCGACCACGCGATGACAAATAAGATCCCCCAAAGCCATAATCCAAAAGCATGATGTAGATCATAATTCAATTTAAACATATTACTTTTGGTACGAATTTTCCACGCTGGTAACCAGCGTTTAAAAAATGAGGCACGTTTTTTAGGCGAGGTTTGGTTCTGTGCTTTTTTCTTGATTGCTCTAGGAAATGTTAAGTAGAAGCCAATAAAGCAATTAATCGTCCATACGAGCGCGACAATCCCTAGTAGCAATTTTCCAATATCACCCAGTAATAAATCGCGATGTAACCAAAACACTTTCCACATGGTGTTGTGCCATGCCCACTCATCTCTATCACGAGTACCAATGATATCGCCAGTATAAGGATGGACATAAACTTGTTGAAACGGTGCTTTTGGTTGGTTTTGGGCGACTTTTCCTCGCGCTCTATCTACCGAAAATACAGCTGACCTCTCTGCTGCTATCGAGGTTGGCATGCTAGAAAAAGTATATTGAGGATACGCACTGATGACCTTGTCATGAAGCTCGGCAATAGGCAGATGTGATGCATTTTGTTTCTCGACCTGAGCCAGTTTATGGTTGAATATATCGTCTAGCTCGTCATGAAATGCCAATAATGTGCCAGTAATACCAGTGATAATCAAAAAGGCTGCCATGGCAAGCCCAGTATAACGATGGAGCCAAAGACAGCTATAGCGAAGGTTAAATGACATAAATAAATCTGCTGTTATATTGTGATAGTTGTTTACTAAATGATTATTTATTGAATGGTTAGAAAAGCGTGTTAAAGGGAGTTACTAACAGCATAAAAGGTCTAAGCAAATAGCTCAGACCTTTTATATTGAACAAACCCTATGTCTAACTATTAAAAGTCAACGCTAACATCGAACACATAAGTACGACCAGGCTCATTAAACGTACGTGCACCAGCATTCGTAGCGGTACCCTCACGATAAACACCCTCATCAAATAAGTTTTTGATACCAGCACCAACAGTAATCGCTTTTGTCAAATCATAGCGAGTGCTCACGTTGGCAATGGCATACGGTTCGCGATCAAGCAACGGGTCACCACTATCTTCTCCAGTCGTAACTGAAATCGTTGGGGCTTCAATCGTGCCATAGTAGCTCACATCAAAACCAGCATTCCACTGAGGCGTGATATCCCAATCGACACCCGTGTTTACAGTGAACTTAGGAATGAGCGATAATGGCTCGCCATTGTCTTTACGCTCAGAGCGGATGTTACCAGTGATATTAGAAGACCACGAAACATTGTCAGTGACTGGTACTTGTACAAAACCTTCTAAACCTTCGACAATTGCTTCACCTTGATTGTCCCATTGAAAGATAGAACGATTTGTCGCTGGGTCTACCGCCACACGATCCGTACCAGCACCAATGCGGTTATCATAGGCATTATGGTAGTAAGTCAAACCAGCATTTAGCCCAGTGCCATCATCATAAGTAAAGGTGATCTCTTTATTCCAAGATGTCTCATTTTCTAGGTCAGGGTTACCTAATACATGACAACCTCTTTCATCAGCAGGTACCCAAGATGGACAACCATTGCCACCAGTATAGTAAATATAGTTTGGATCAAGCTGATATAATGAAGGGGCTTTAAACGCACGACTGACGCCGCCTTTCACTGACCAATCAGGACTAAAGTGCCAAGTAGTATTGATACTAGGCGACCAATTACTACCAGCCTCGCTATGATAGTCGAAGCGTAGACCTGGAGTCACATACCAGTCAGGTATGATCTCGTAGTTATCTTCTAGATATGCACCTATGAGGTAAGCGTCTGATGTTGGATCACGCTGTTCAGGATCGGTTTCTACGTCACCAAAATCAAAACCATCTGCAAATGTCATATCAGATACCACAGGGTTATCCAGCTTTTCACCGCGGAACTCTGCACCAGCAGTCAAGGTATGACGATCA
This sequence comes from Psychrobacter sp. Choline-02u-9, assembly GCF_002836505.1. Taxonomy (GTDB): domain Bacteria; phylum Pseudomonadota; class Gammaproteobacteria; order Pseudomonadales; family Moraxellaceae; genus Psychrobacter. The sequence goes on along the minus strand of NZ_PJBF01000049.1, from coordinate 39,379 downwards.
AAGTAAATATCCCATTCTGATTTGGCATTTAGCGTATCGTAAGTCGCCTCTGTCCATTCAAAATCCTCGCCGTCGTCAGGTATGACAATCTGTCCTTCGCCACCACCCGCACTACCTTCACCTAGGCGCTCATTAATTGTCCGAGTGTACTCGACGAAACTGTTACTACTAGCGTCATCATACTCGCCGCGATGCGTGATCGCCGCGCCATAGCGTTGCATTTTGCTCGTTGTTTCACCTTCTAATTCGTCTATCAACGTTTCATTCACGGTTTGGAATAATGAATCACCCGCCCAGCGGTTTTCTTGACGGCTATAATTCACTTCAAAACCGACCGTATTCATCGCATCCATCGCGTATTCAAACAATTGGCGCACATCGATATTTTCGACACCTTCAGTACCTGCCGCTACCGAGGCAGCCGGACCACTGCGCCCGTCAACAATCTGTGCATCTTTGGCATTGATATAAGGATCATCGCCTTCACTATCGTGATAACCAAGAGTGGTACGCGAGGACAGTTTATCCGTCAATGCACCTGCCATATTGATATTGGTACGCCAGCTACTGCCTTCTAGATCGCTCTCTGGTGCCTCATAGTGACTACTGATAGAAAACTCTGGCTCAGTCGGACTCTTAGTAATGATATTTACCACACCGCCCATACTACCAGAGCCATAACGGGCTGCTGCTGGACCACGCAATACTTCGATGCTTTCGATAGCGCCTGGTGGTACCCACTGCGAGTCACCACGCGTGTCTTGCTCACTCCCACGACTAGGTCGTGAGGAATTACGAGAAGTCACAGGACGACCATCGATTAAAATAAGTGTATTGTTCGGACCCATACCACGCAAATCGATTTGGCGCTGGTTACCACGTTGACCTGACGTCGATGAACCCGACAAATTCACACCTGGCATCTTACGTACAATCTCTGAAATATCATTAGAAACTGATGCTTTTTCGATGGCTTCTTCACTAATAACAGACAGCCCAGCTGCTTGTTCTAGCTCGTCCCTTGCTGCCCGCACCACAATTGTATCCAATGTAGCTGTAGGCACAGCTTCTTGGTCGGTCGCCCCTTGCACAGCTACCTCATCACTCTCTGCAGCAAAAGCGGTACTACTAAGAATAGAAGTCACAGCGATACTTAGTAAAAGCTTACCAGTCACGACGCGTTGAAGTTTTTTTGGAGAAGTGATGACTGAGAAATCAGAGCAACCTGATTGGTTTGACATAAGTAATATTCCTTGAAGCGCACAATTTCGTTAATACCTGTTTATCTCATCGTCAGTGAATGGTTTTAGCCACTTTTTATGCAATGCTTCGGATGCATTCTCGGTGCAAGTACACATAAATAAACGTCTAAAATTGACATACGATGGTCGGATAGACGTGTCCGTAAATATATGTGTTATAAAAACATGACTAAAATATCGCCAAGAGGCTTAGCTATTGAGAGTAAACGAATAAGGGTATCTACTAAGTAGGGTTAAAAGTTTGATGACGCTGTAACTATCATTAGCTAACGAATTAAATATTTAGCGTAAAAAAGTCTCTATAAATAGAATAGAGCAAAGGGTCATTAACTGTTCTGTAAAGAACGAAACACACTTTAGCAAGATAAATATAAGAATGCAAACATTAATGATAATAATTATCATTAATGTTTGCATTCTTATATTTGGTCCAGTTAACGGTTGAATTAATGCTCAATATATTTATAGAAATGCCTGATAGTTTCAGTTGTATAAGCGCTACCCTGTCAAACCTTGTCGATATTTCCAATATGATAACTCGGCCAGTTAGAAACATTATGTGTCAGATTCAAAAGTTCGACGTTTACTTACTCTATGCCCATATTCACTCACAACTATTTCCTGATAATTTGAAAGATATAAATGAGCTTCGATGATAGCTCGCTGTTGTTTAGAGTATTGGCATAGTGCTCGCATACGATTTAACTCATATGCTATTTATACGGTAGCCTCACCTTCTACCGAACAAGCAACTTAACATCTAATCTTAGATAAATCGCACTCTCAAAAATCTCGTAAAAAAAGCCAGCTCCCGTATAAGACAGCTGACTTTATAAGTACGATTAGACTTAAATTCGATAAGCTAGATTAGAACTGATAAGTTAAAGACGTTTTGATATTACGTCCCATTTCAAAATCAGTATAGGCATCATCGATAGAGTTACGTGACGCATGGCTTGCATAAGTCTCATCAAAGATGTTGTATACACCTAGCGTGGCCTTCAAACCTTCGATTTGAGTTGGCGTGTAAGTCATGAAGATATCGTGCACATCATAGCCTGGTTTTTCGTTGTCATCACCAGCGGTATTCGGTGTCACATCGGCGACATAAGTACTGCGCCAGCCAAGCTCAGTAGTATTGGTTGGAGCGTAACCTAGGTTAACCATGTACTTATCGCCAGACTCAGAGCCACTGCCACTGACAGAAGAGATATTGTAACCTGTATCTTCGCCTTTGCTACGTGCACGAGCATAGCTTAGACCCATGTTGAAATTATCTGCGCGATAATCAGCTGATAACTCTACGCCTTTGATCTTAAAATCTTCGTCATTATTAATGACACCTTGGCAGGCTTCAGGGGCAGCACTTGTACCTAGTTGCCCAGTGGTACAATTCATACCAGTTCTACTGCCACCTGCACGTACGAACTCAATATAGTTTTCGATATTGGTTTCAAAGTACTTAGCGCTCAGTTTTAAAGAGTCATCAGCCATGGTCAAACCACGGAGCGTTGTCGCAATACCGACTTCTGCATTGTCACCTTCTTCTGCTTTTAGGTCATTGTTCACATAGGTATCAACACCGTCGGAATTAAAGATCGCTTGGCTAAGATCTGGACCATTAAATAACTGCGTATAGCTCGCAAATAGCTGGGTACGCGGTGCAATCTCATAACTGGCAGCCAATGCGCCAACGACATTGTCATAAGTCTTGCCAGCCGATACATACTCTGGTGACTCATAACGGTCATAACGGACGCCTGGCGTTAAACTAAGCTTACCCATCTGCCATTGGTCTTCCAGATACACTGAGGTATTGGTTGCCTCATCAGTGCTCGCCTTGCCAAAATCGCGCGCCATCTCAGATTCTTTTTTGTAATGCTCAACCCCAGCGATGAACTTATGAACCCCTGGCACACCGTTGATGATGCTGCTATCAACGATACTGGTGTTCTGTATTTTGCCGCCTGTGGTTTTGACTTCCGCATCAAACTCAAACCCAGGTACGCCATCAGAGTTACGCAAAATCTGCGTGCTGGTCTGATATACATTGGCGTCTACATTGACCAACTGGTTGGCAGGACTGTATGCGTAGTCAAGCGCATAGGTATCGCGTTTGACTTCCTGCGGGATGATTGGGTTCCAACCACCAGCAGGAAAATCTGGACGTAATGGGAACTTGCCTTTGTTTTCGGTACGGCTAAAGCTAGCGCCTACATGATGATCACTACCGACATACGCACCCGCTTTTAATAAGATGTTTTCGCCTTCGCTGTTTTCCGTTTGGATTTTACGGCCTTTACCATCTTCACCAGCGTCCGCATCGCGTTTGCCATAATAAGCCAGTAAATCAATATTTTCTGTTGGCGCACCATACACAGTAGCTGAGGTTAGCAGTTCATCATTGTTGCTGCCGTAGCCTGCATGCAGCTTAGCACCTACTTTTTGACCAGGCTTAAGTAAATCTGCCGCGTCGACTGTCTCAAAAGCAACCGCACCGCCGATAGCATCATTACCGAGCGTCACTGAGTTATTGCCCACTGACACCTCTGCTTGTTTTAGCAGATCTGGATCAATCGTGACATCACCCATATGGTAGAACAACGCGCCTTCTTGACGTGCGCCATCAATCGTTACTTTTAGGTTGGTATCATCAAGACCACGTACACGAATACGTTGGTTGACTGATGAGGTACCGCCTACGCTTACCCCCGGTACGACGTCCAGAAAATCGCTCAGATGGCTTGCTTGAGCTGCTGGCGTATAGTCATCTATATAGACAGAGTCTTCTTGTACACTATCGCGGACAGAGCTATTTGCTGTCACGGTAATCGTTTGCAATGTCGTGTTTGGCATATCTGCTGCCGTTGCGGCACTGGCAGCTTGTGCACACAATACCGCTGCTACACCCATAGATAGCACAGTCAACCTGCTAGATAACTTTACTTCGCGCATAACACATTTACTCACTTTGTTTACTGTCAGAAATTAGAATGTTTAGAATTATTTTTAAGGGCTATCATCGAAAAAACCCTTAAAATAGTGCCTACCAGAAGATTAAATACCTTGAAATACTTAACTCATCTTGCGAATAACATGATTAATGTTAATGATAATGATTAGCGTTTAAATAATGAGAGGCATAATAACGAATTATTAACACTTTGGCAATAATTAATATAATAAATTCTCTGTTTTAGCTCTTAATATACTGAGAGAGTGCAAAAATTCTTCGATACTGGTTATAAACTTATCAATTAATATGATTTTGGCTATGTATTAAGGCTATATGTAGTCAGGCGTAGGAGCTTATCACGTCTATAGCAGTCTGCTATTAACTTAACTCATCACTTGTTTTTATTGTACTACTGTACTAGAATACTGAAACAAGATAGTTCTCAGCGAAAAATCGCTCAATAAACGACCTATCTATTTTCTTTGGCTAAGATTACCTATTATGACTACCGATCCTTATCAGAGCTTAGTGAAACATTTGACCAACTGTACTAATAGCGCAGATATCGAAAAGCTGCTCAGTGCTCTGCTGACAGATAAAGAGCAGCACGACATTGCCAACCGCATTCGTATCTTTGACTTGCTAGATCGTGGCATCACCCAACGTGATATCTCAGAGCAACTAGGTGTTGGTATCGCCACTGTCTCTCGCGGTGCCAAGGCCAAGCAAAGCCATGATGTCAGCGCGTTACTGGCTACTCATAGAGACTGCTCTTAACCCTTTGAACAACAGTATTTAGCTTTTTACTGACGACTCTTATACTTATTAATCGACACTTATTAATCAACACTTATTAATCAACACATATTTGAACCTTTTCGGACTTTGTTATGACCTCTAGCACTCGCATACAGACCAAGCCTGCTCCTATCGATATCCCGAGCAAACCACAACGTATCAAACTGACGCAAGATATCGATTTTTTTGCATTATTCAAACGTATCGAAAGCGCGTTTGATACCTGCTATTTACTCGAATCATTAGGTGAAGACAGCCATATCTCGCGCCATCATGCGATCGGCTTTGACCCTGTGACAACTATCGCCGCATTAGATCGCAATACGCTTGCGATTACCGATAATAAAACTGCTGAGGTAAGTCATTATCAAACTGACAACCCTTATCAGCTATTGCGTGATATAACACCGCAGCATGTTATCGCCCGTGACCAAAGCGGCGGTCTGGTCGGGTATTTGGGTTATGACTGCGTGAACTTCTTTGAACCTAGCCTCAATGCAAAAGCCAGCGAAGATTTTGAACCATTTAAGTTTGGCGTGTATCTAGATGGATTGACCCTAGATAAGATGACTGGGGAAATTTTCTATTTTTATTACCCAACTGCTCAGCAAGAAAAACGCATCGAGCAAATCAAAGCTCTACTCGATGAGCCAACGCCTAGCTATGAAGCGCCTAAAGTTGAATTTTTAGGTGATGGCATGAGCCAAGAAGAGCATGCCAATGTCGTCATGCAAGTCAAAGAAGACATCATCGCTGGGCGTATTTTTCAGTGCGAGGTAGGCTTTAAGTCTAAGTACCGTATTGCCGGTGACAAGATGCCGATTTATGAAAAGCTACGTGCCGTTAACCCATCACCGCATATGTATTTTATGAAATTTGCGCAGCAATGCATCATTGGTGCCTCGCCTGAGCTGTTATTCCGCTTGCGTCAGGGTGAAATGGAAACCTATCCGCTCGCAGGGACTGCCAAGCGCGGCGCCGATGTGATCGAAGACCGTAAGCTTGCCCGCGCCTTGCTCAACGATGACAAAGAGATTGCCGAGCACAATATGCTAGTCGACTTACATCGTAATGATATTGGCCGTGTGGCACGATTTGGTACGGTAAAAGTACGTAGCCTCATGGACATTAAGCGCTTCTCTCACGTGCAGCATATTTCTTCTGAAATCGTTGGTATCTTGCATCCTAACGAAGATATGTTTAGTGCCCTTGCTAGCAATTTCCCTGCTGGGACGCTATCAGGCGCACCTAAAGTAGAAGCCATTAAAGTCATCAACGAGCTAGAGCCGGATGGTCGCGGTGCTTACGGCGGTGCATTAGGCTCGTTCAATTTCAATGGTGATTGTATCTTTGCCATTCCTATTCGCAGTCTGTTTATCAATGGCGAGTCTGCCTATGCTCAAACTTGCGGCGGTAACGTTTACGACTCAAACCCAGCCGATGAATACTTAGAGATTCAGCGTAAACTGTCGGCGATGAAAGTCGTATTAGACAGCTTTATGCAATCATAATTGAAGCTAAACGTACTGAATAAATTGACCATATTTTACCTAGCACTATTTTTACAAAAGAGTTTATGACCCATGAATGTTTTAATTATCGATAACTACGACTCGTTTACCTTCAATCTCTACCAATACGTGGGTGAGATTTTGCAAACCTTAGACCGTGATGAAGAAGCCAGCGTCATCGTTAAACGCAATAACGAAATTACCTTAGCAGATGTGCAAGCGATGAATCTTGATAGAATCATTATCTCACCTGGCCCAGGCTCTCCCGATGATCCGGCCTACTTTGGTATCTGTGCCGAAGTGATCGAAGTAATGGGTAAAACGAAGCCACTACTGGGTGTGTGCCTCGGCATGCAAGGCATCGCTCATGTGTTCGGCGGTGATGTGGTACGCGCCAGTGTGCCGATGCATGGCAAGGTCTCATCAATTCGCCATGATAATTCAGGTATCTATCAAGGCTTGCCACAAGAGCTTGAGATCATGCGCTATCACTCACTGGTGGTAAAAGCCGACACCATCCCAAGCTGTCTTACGATTACCTCAGTAGTCGCTAATGAGAGCCGTGCTGACTTAAGCTTTGCTGAATCAGCGCTGACAGGGGATGAGATTATGGGACTGGCGCATAAAGAGTACCCAATTCAAGGCGTACAGTTTCATCCTGAGTCGTTTGCCACTGAAGGCGCTAAGCGATTGCTAAGTAATTTTTTATTGCAGGTGTAAGCACTACTATCCAGCCACGCCTTCTATTTTAAATGACAGTCGATTAAATTTAGACCACGACCTAGTAGCCACTTATTATCTTTTAGTGATAGACTCAAAAGAATAAACAAAAGACAGCCTTTAATCAGGTTGTCTTTTCTTATTTCAGTATTGCTTGGAGAGATTGTATCAATAGCAATCTTACAACATCTTGTGTCACTTAGAGCGTAAGAAGAAAACAGTATGGCAAACATCGACAACGGAATGACGACCCACTCGCATCAATCATGGCTAGGCACCATTCAAATCATCACGGCTGCTATTTGCTGGGGTACATTGGGTATATTCTCGACTTACCTAAACCAAATTGGATTTAGTGGTTGGCAAGTAACCATATTACGCATCGTCACGGCAGCCTTTATCATCTTAGCCATGCTACCAACACTGTGGCCCCACCTTATCAAGTTACAGCCAAAACAATGGCTTGGACTGGCGATGCAGTCGTTGATAGGTGTCCTTGGCATGTCGGTCTGCTATTTTTTTGCGGTCAGTTATGTCGGTGCTGGCCCTGCCGTTGCCTTACTCTATACCGCGCCCGTATTTAGTTTATTGTTCTCAAAATTCTTACTGAGTGAGTCCATCACTCGGAAATCAGTGTTGCTAGCACTAATGGCAGTATTTGGTGTTGGATTGACGATGTTAGGTGAACAAGCAAAAGTTAACTGGGGTATTTTACTCGGTCTATCAGCCGGGATGTGTTATTCGTTATATGGTGTATTGGGCAAGCGCGCGATGCATTATGCTCACCCTGCCCCTTTGGTATTTTTCACTTCCATTATCATTAGTGCTGGCGTACTACTGCTCTTGCCTGAGACCTATAACACTTATGATCAGCTATTAGATCTCCCCTTAATGACTTGGGGCTATGTTTTAGGATTGTCATTATTGGGAACCGTCGTGCCATTTGGGCTATATATGAAGGCATTGGAGAAGCTGCCCGCCACTCGTGCATCGGTATTTACGATTTTTGAGCCATTGACTGCGATTGCGCTCGCGATGCTGTTACTACATCAATCTTTGTCTTGGATTCAGTATTTGGGTGTGGCGCTTATCTTACTGGCGGCTTTGTTGAATGCTGTATTAAATGGTACCGCCACTCGTGTACCTCGCTGGTTAAAACAACGACAAAAAGTATAGTTTACTGTCTACTCATTTGAGATATATCCTATTTATTTCGACAAAAAAAGCCCCAACCATAGCATCATGATTGGGGCTTTTTTGTTTGATTACTTACGCAAAAACAAGCGTATTTACTGCTCAATACGTTGCAAAAATGCCTGCGTACGAGGATGCTTTGAGTCCTCAAAGAGCTGTTTGGCACTGCCTTCTTCGACCACATGACCATCCTCAATCAGTACAACATGATCGGCAACGTCACGAGCAAAGTTGATTTCGTGAGTCACTACGACCATCGTCCAACCTTCAGAGGCGAGCTGCTTCATTGTCTCTAGCACATCCTGTACCAACTCTGGATCAAGTGCAGAGGTTGGCTCATCAAACAGTAATAATGACGGCTCAATAGCAAGCGCACGGGCAATACCAATACGCTGCTGCTGACCACCAGATAACTGGAACGGATAGAGATCCGCTTTGTCCGACAGTCCAACTTTCTCTAGTAGTACCAATGCCTGCTCACGGGCTTGCGCTTTGCTTTGCCCCTGTACTACCGTAGGCCCAAGCATCAAGTTTTCAATGGCTGTCTTATGTGGAAACAAGTTATAAGACTGAAATACCATACCTGATTTACGCTGTAAGGCTAGTAGCGTTTTTTTGCTTGGCTTAGTCGCAAAGTCCACGCTCAAGCTATCGTCATCAAAAGCAATCACACCTTGGTCAGGAATCTCTAGCGCATTCAAACAACGCAAAAAGGTGGTTTTACCCGATCCTGAAGGTCCTAATATTACGACCACTTTGCCTTTATTAATGGTCAAGTCGATGCCTTTTAGCACCTGATTGCCACCGAAGGCTTTATGAATATTAGTGACTTTGATCATAAAAATTCCTGTTGTACTAGGGCGTGTCATCAATTAGCCCATTCAATCATTTAGCGGTCTTAAAATGGCTAAATCTTGTCAAATATCGTCAAAAATATTGTGAATATACCTATATTCTCTGCAATTTTTTCCTCATTTGACTACTATTTATCTCATTTTAAGCCTCGCTATCTAAATGATGACACGCCCTAGTCTATATTTGCGAGTGTCTATTGAGCCATAACTTATTTTACTACGTAGCTTATTTTGCTACATAACGGTCTAGCCTAGTTTCAAGCTTGCCTTGGATGAAGGTCAAGAACAGACAAATACCCCAGTAGATAATTGCCGCTTCTGTGTAGACAAGCATAAACTCATAGTTACGAGCTGTGATAATCTGCGCTTGTTTAAATAGTTCAGTGACCAGTACCAGTGAAGCAAGTGAGGTATCTTTTACCAGACTGATAAAGGTATTAGATAACGGCGGCACCGACACTCGAAGCGCCTGCGGTAAAATCACATGACGAAAAGTCTGTAGATACGTCAAACCAACCGTCGAGCCTGCTTCCCACTGTCCTTTTGGTATCGATAAAATCGAAGCACGCACTGTCTCCGATGCATAAGCACCGATGTTCAATGAGAATGCAATAATCGCTGAAGGAAAGGGATCAAGCTTCACCCCAACACTTGGCAGACCATAGAAAATAATAAATAGCTGAACCAGCATCGGTGTACCGCGAATCGCAGACACATAGACGCGAGCGAGCCGATAGATAATTTCATGGAACCAAGTAGCACGCGGAATGATACGAATCAATGCCACTGTCAGTGCAATGGCCATACCAATCGCAAATGAGATCAATGCCAGCGGTATCGAATAATAGATACCGCCCTTGAGCATTGGCCAAAACGACGAGATGACAATCTGCGCTCGATCAGGACTCATAAATGGCAATACTGCCAATAAGTCCGCGAACCATGATGTAGACATTACAGAAGCTGACATGATAGAAACTGACATTATTTTTGTTGACTTATATCAGCACCAAAGAACTGTTCGCTAAGCTTAGTTAGCGTACCTTCAGCCGCCAATTCAGCCATTGCTTCATCTAATTTAGCTACAACTTCATCATCACCTTTGATAAGCACTAGGCCTGAACCACGCAACTCACTAGCAGGTGCTGTCAGTTTAATCTCAAGATCAGAATCTGGGAATTTCTTTAGATAATCCAATACTGCTAGATTGTCATTCATCGTAAAGTCAGCACGGTCTTGCTTCACTAACTGAATCGCTTGCGCCATACCATCGACAGGAACGATCTCTGCGCCATAACGCTCTGCAAGCTCACCGTAGTTACTGCTAAGTGATTGCGCCGTACGTAGGCCTTTTAGACCTTCCCACGAGCTATAACGGTTGTCATCAGTAGGTGCCAATACAACCGCACCTGACCAGCTATAAGCCATTGATTTGTCATACTTTGCTTTACGCTCAGGCGTGGTCAAACTGACTTGGTTAGCCACCATATCAAAGCGTTTTGAATCCAAACCAGCTAGCATCGCATCCCATTGGGTTTCTTTAAACTCAACGTCTACGCCTAATTTATCCGCGACTGCACGCGTTACTTCAACATCATAACCCGTTAGTTTGCCACTCTCATCATGGTACGTGAACGGAGGATAAGTACCCTCTGTACCGACGTTGATAGTGCCGCCGTTGTTGATACGTTGTAGCAAATCAGAACCGCCTGTTGCAGCGCTGTCAGTTGCACTGGTATCGGCTTCGTTGGTAGCAGATTGACCACAAGCGGCAAGGAACATGGTGCTGGCGGCAAGGGCTAAAAGAGTACGACGTTTCATAAGACGTCCTTATAAGAGTGAATGAATAAAGTAAAAACGCATAATGCTAATAAGACACACAGCACTAATAAAATATACGGTGCTAATAAATAGGACAAGCCGACACAGAAGAACAATATAAGCTCCTCTATGATATTCGGCTTTGGTTGCCCGATTTGAGGCTATTTGAGCTATTTTTCAATACTGTTTCTATATTATATTTTAATTTTTAGCGATTGTTCAAATATTCTGGCGAGTTTAATTAACGCTAATTGCTATCTTATTAAATAGCAGCTTATGGATATAGTATCTCACTTTAGACAGAAAAACGTACAAAATCAGTGAGCATACGTAAGCTATAGTCAGTTCAATATAATTTCGATACAAGCAAACCAAGTGCAAGTTATACATTAGTATGCTTAGCGAGGATAACGATGTAGCGGATTTATATAGGCTTGACTATATCTGCTACAATTCGCCTGAGAACTGATAGCGATCACCCGCATGCCACATTTTGACAAAGGTAACGACTTGGCCAGCCGAATAGGTCTGCCGGCGCAACACAAGCGTTGGTGACTGCGGCGCAATTTGCAAAAACTCAGCAATCTCATTTGGCGCTGCCAATGCTCGGATGGTATAGCTACCACTCTCTAGAGGGCTTTTGGCAATTAAGTAATCACTGGTATTGACCACACTAAAATCCTGATCGATAAACTTCGGCACTTTTTTGGCATCGACCCAACGTTCTTCAAACTGTATGGGCTGACCATCGGCAAAGTGAATGATTTTTACTTCATACAGGACAGCTTCATCACTAGCATCTGTCTGAGCAACCGCGTTTACAGACGTAGCCTCTTCATCAATCACAGCCCCTTCACTAATACCAAACTTACGACACAATTCATTATCGAGCATATCAGCTGTAATAACACGCTTACTCACGACCTGTGCCTCATAATCACGATTGGCAGACTTTAAATCCTCAGCGATGTTGCGTACCTCAACAAAGGTATGATTGAACTGTTGCTGCGCGACAAACGTGCCCGACCCTTGTCGACGCTCTAACACCCGCTCCTCGCTCAGCTCTTTTAGCGCACGGTTGACCGTCATTCGTGACACACCAAACTCTTCAGCCAATGCCATTTCTGTCGAAATCGCGTTGCCCGCTTGCCACTTACCAGAATGAATATTGTCTAGTATGGCGTTTTTTATACGTTGATACGCCGGAATCGTCTTTGTCATATCCGCCTTTGACCGTCAGTTTTGCTAATAGGAATGACCACATAATATCACGAGACCACCGTGCAAGCCTTAGTCAAAATGTCTGAGCGTTCAGTATTGACTAGGGGATTGTTCATCTCACTCGGTGTTATCTAAATCGGCTGAGTGAATAACAAAAATAATCAGCTCATGAAAAAAAACCTTGCATGAAAAAAGTATCTTTGATAATTTGTATATACAACTTTACAGCAGTGCTAGAAAATTTGCTTTATCGATTCGATATTTTTATGAATTTAGATGAATACTTAGTAGTAGATAAATACTTAGTAAATGAATATCTAGACTGACTGTAAGACACTTACTCTGATGACTTTATCGCCCTATTCGCTATCACAAGGATATGATCATGACTACTGACAACGGAACCAACAAAGAGACTAAACTGACTCGCCGCGATGAGAGCCGTAATATTGCTGCGCCTACCGGTAGCACGCTACATTGCAAAAGCTGGCTGACCGAAGCCCCTTATCGCATGCTGCAAAACAACCTGCATCCTGATGTAGCAGAAAACCCAAAAAGCCTAGTCGTGTATGGTGGTATCGGACGCGCAGCCCGTAACTGGGAAAGCTACGATCAAATCTTAGAGTCATTAAAAGAATTAGAAGATGATGAGACGTTGCTAGTACAGTCTGGTAAGCCAGTCGGCGTGTTTCAAACACATGAAAACGCACCACGCGTATTGATTGCCAACTCCAACCTTGTACCGCGTTGGGCAACGTGGGAGCACTTCAACGAGCTCGATCGCAAAGACCTGTTTATGTACGGTCAAATGACTGCTGGTAGCTGGATTTATATCGGCACGCAAGGCATCGTCCAAGGTACGTATGAGACTTTTGTGGAAGCGGGTCGTCAGCATTATGACGGTAGCTGGGCGGGTCGTTGGATTTTAACCGCTGGTCTGGGCGGTATGGGCGGCGCGCAGCCACTAGCCGCAACTTTTGCGGGTGCAACGTCATTGAACATCGAATGTCAGCAGTCTAGTATCGATTTCCGTTTGCGCACGGGTTATGTCGACAAGCAAGCAGACGATCTTGACCATGCTTATGAGTTAATCAAACAACATACGGACGCGGGCGAAGCCGTCTCTATTGCTCTACTTGGTAATGCCGCAGATATCTTGCCTGAGATGGTCAAGCGTGCTAATGCTGGCGGTATGAAGCCTGACTTGGTCACCGATCAAACCTCAGCGCATGACTTGATCAATGGCTATCTACCAAGCGGTTGGACAGTAGAGGAATGGAAAGCTGCTCAAGAAGATCCAGAGCAACATGCAGCACTGACCAAAGCCGCTGCTCAGTCTTGTGCCGTACACGTCCAAGCGATTTTAGACTTGCAAGCGATGGACATTCCAGCGACTGATTACGGTAATAATATCCGTCAGGTCGCTTTTGATGAAGGGGTCAAAGATGCCTTTAATTTCCCAGGCTTTGTCCCTGCTTATATTCGTCCGCTATTTTGCCAAGGCAAAGGCCCATTCCGCTGGGTAGCGCTATCAGGTGATCCAGAAGACATCTATAAGACCGATCAAAAAATCAAAGAGCTGTTCCCTGAAAACAAGCATATCCACCGCTGGCTCGATATGGCAAAAGATCGTATTCAGTTCCAAGGCTTGCCTGCTCGCATCTGCTGGTTAGGTCTTGGTGAGCGTGACAAGGCAGGTTTGGCATTTAATGAGATGGTCAAAAACGGTGAGCTAAAAGGCCCAATTGTAATTGGTCGTGATCACCTAGACACAGGTTCTGTCGCCAGTCCAAACCGCGAAACAGAAAGTATGAAAGATGGCTCAGATGCGGTATCTGATTGGGCACTATTAAACGGCATGCTGAACGTAGCAGGCGGTGCCACTTGGGTATCACTGCATCATGGTGGCGGTGTCGGTATGGGCTACTCGCAGCATTCAGGCATGGTCATCGTGGCGGACGGTACAGATGCCGCAGCCAAACGCTTGTCAAGAGTACTGGTCAATGACTGCGGCTCAGGCGTCATGCGTCATGCCGATGCTGGTTATGAGTTGGCGATTAAGACAGCGAAAGATTATGGTTTAAACCTGCCAATGCTCAAATAATTTGCCCTCTGTCCTTATGAGCTTGTAGCTAGGCATAAGGACATAATCGCCTATTTATCAAGGAGGATAATATGATTGAACAAGACACCACCTCTGATCTGCATGATGGCCATGCAACGACATCGTCAAAAAAACTGCTATCAAAGCCTGTGGCACTGATACAGCTGATTGTCTTTAGTGCTATCGGTCTAGTGATGTTCTTTGTGCCGTTTACCATTGGTGAAAAAAGCACGATATTGTTCGATCATGGCGCGACCTACTTAGTGACGCAGCAGCATACTTTATCTGTCACGCTATTGTTTTTACTCATGCTCTACGGCGTGAGTAAACCATTTATCGACGGCTCGTGGCATAAGAATATCACTCATATGATTATGACGACTTTCAAGATCATCGGTCTGATGTTGGCAGTGATGTATGTGGCTGACATAGCGCCTACCTTTATGATGGAAAAGGACATGCTGCCGTTTCTGTTTGAAAAACTGGCCTTACCAGTCGGCATGATTATACCGCTTGGGGCACTAATATTGGCCTTCTTGGTTGGCTTTGGCTTATTAGAAATGGTTGGTGTGCTCATGCAGCCGATTATGAAACCTATTTGGAAAACCCCAGGTTCATCAGCGATTGATGCTGTAGCTTCCTTTGTCGGTAGCTACTCCATTGGCTTACTCATCACCAATCGTGTGTACTTGCAAAAGCAATATTCAGCGCGTGAAGCCATTATCATTGCGACCGGGTTTTCGACTGTATCAGCGGCGTTTATGGTTATTGTTGCCAAAACGCTTGATCTGATGGAATTTTGGAATATGTTCTTTTGGTCTACGCTAGTGATTACCTTTATTGTTACTGCGATTACTGCTCGTATTCCGCCTATCAGGCTCTTTGATGATAGCGTTGAACGTCCCGCTTTAGACCATAAAGGTGGTACACGGCTAGCAGCTGCGTTTGATGTAGGTTTATCCACTTCGCGCCGTGCCACTGACCTCAAACAAATCTTGTGGTCTAACTTTCGTGACGGTCTAACGATGGCAGCCGCTATTGTGCCTTCTATCATAGCTGTTGGCTTAACAGGATTACTGTTAGCAAAATATACACCCGTTTTCGATGCCTTGGGCTTGCTTCTCTATCCATTTACATGGCTTGGCGGCTTACCAGAACCGCTCGTCGCTGCCAAAGGCATGTCAGCGGGATTGGCTGAGATGTTCTTGCCAGCATTATTGCTAAGTGAGGCAGATATTCTGACACGCTATGTCGCAGGGGTAATCTCCATCAGCAGTGTGCTGTTCTTCTCGGCCATGATTCCGTGTGTGCTTGCGACCGAGATTCCTGTCTCTGTTGGCAAAATGGTCATCATTTGGTTCGAGCGCGTTGTACTTAGTATTTTATTGGCTGCGGCATTCGGACATCTGGCTATGTATTTCAACTGGATTGGCTAAAAAGCTCAAACTCAATAATAAATATTGCATTGATTAAAATCCTTTTAACAACTTCATTTTAATAAAGATACGAATCAAAAATAATATAACCCATATAGTCGATTCAATTTAAAAGTAGTACAAGGCAACCGAGTGTAGATGTATATGTGATACTTCAAGCGAGGTTAACGCTGTAATACTTTTATAGTGGAATGGCTATGTGACTTACAACACTAGGATTACCCCTATGAACGACATCAAACAACTAACCCTACACCCTCGCCAGCTTAGCTTTGAGATGCTACGTGATATCTACGAGCAGCCTGTCATATTGACACTACCTGAGAGCGCTTATGAGGCGATAGATGCCTCGCACGAAGATGTACGTACCATCATTGCGCGAGATAAAAGCGCTTATGGTATCAATACTGGTTTTGGCTTACTTGCTAAGACACGTATCAGTGATGATCAGCTTGAGCTACTTCAGCGTAACCTAATCGTTTCTCACTCAGTGGGCACGGGTGAAGCTCTCCCTGCAGGCGTCGTACGACTAATTATGGTGATGAAAGTTGCCAGTCTGGCGCAAGGTGTTTCTGGTGTACGCCGCGAAGTGGTAGACAGTTTACTTGGCTTAATCAACAATCAAATCACACCCAATATTCCAGCCAAAGGTTCAGTTGGTGCATCTGGTGACTTAGCGCCATTATCACATATGACGCTGGCGATGATGGGTGAAGGCGATGTGTTTGTTGCTGGCAAAAAAGTACCTGCTGCTGACGCTCTAGCAAAGCATGGACTTGAGCCTATTACTCTTGCAGCCAAAGAAGGCCTTGCACTGATTAACGGTACGCAAGTCTCAACTGCTCTAGCATTACGTGGTTATTTCTTAGCGCGTGATTTACTTGAGACCGCCACTATTGTCGGCTCACTATCAATTGATGCTGCCAAAGGATCAGACTCACCATTTGATGCGCGTATTCACGAAGTACGTGGCCATCATGGTCAAATCGAAATCGCCAAAGCACACCGTCAATTAATCAAAGGTAGCGCTATTCGTGCCTCACATGATGGTGAGCAAGACGATAGAGTGCAAGACCCTTACTGCCTGCGTTGTCAGCCGCAAGTCATGGGTGCCTGTCTTGATATCATCAACCAAGCAGGAAAAACCTTATTAATTGAATCCAATGCAGTAACTGACAATCCACTTATCTTTAATAATGAGGATGGCCCTGTCGCCATATCGGGTGGTAACTTCCATGCTGAGCCAGTCGCTTTTGCCGCGGATATTTTAGCCTTGGCAATCGCTGAGATTGGCTCGATGTCTGAGCGCCGTGTGGCCCTACTGATCGATGCAACTCTATCAGGTGGCTTACCGCCATTCTTAGTGGATAATGCTGGGGTAAACTCAGGCTTCATGATTGCTCATGTAACCGCAGCAGCACTGGCTTCAGAAAACAAATCTATCGCCCATCCTGGTAGCGTCGACAGTATCCCGACCTCGGCTAACCAAGAAGACCATGTATCCATGGCCACCTACTGCGCACGCCGCCTATACGAGATGGCGCAAAACACCGCCACCATCATTGGTATTGAGCTATTAGCTGCTGGTCAAGGCATTGACTTCCATCGTGGACTAGATACGTCAGAGCCGTTGACTGTGGCACATCAAAAACTACGTGAGCAAGTGACTTTCTATGACAAAGATCGCTACCTAGCCCCTGATATCGAAGCGGCCAAGCAGTTAGTATTAGACGGTACGCTTGCTGAACACTGGCAGTCACTACGCAGCGATTGGTACGAGTCTAAATAAATATTAATGTGCGGAGAGCAGCGATGACAACAGCGAGAACAACAGCAACGACGACCACACGCATTAGCCATACACCTGCTGATATGACCCAGTGGACAGGACGTGCAGAGTCATTTGAGAATGCGCGTGCCCGCTATTGGTATCAGCTTGCTCAGCCTTACAAGGATCAAAACATTGGGCTAATTGGCTTTGCCTGTGATCAAGGCGTCAGACGCAATCAAGGCCGCGTGGGTGCTAGAGCTGCACCGTCATTGATTCGTCGAGCTTTTGCTACGCTGCCAGTCATCGCTGATTTGCAACAACGTTTTGATAGTCAATTATCAACCTTATTGGGTGATGCTGGCGACATTCATTGTGATGATAATGATGGCTTTGCCGACAGTATTCTTGAGCAAGCTCAGATCAAATATGCCGATGCAGTGGGCACTATCGTCAAGCAAGGTGGATTACCCATCGGGCTTGGCGGTGGTCATGCCATTGCTTATGGTAGCTTTTTGGGATTATGGCAGGCCTTAGAAAAGGCAAACGATACAACTATCAGCACAAACACAGCGCCTACTATCGGGATTATTAATTTCGATGCCCATCTTGATATTCGTCAGTCTGATGTAGCAACCTCTGGTACACCGTTTCGCCAGATTGCCGAGCATCTTGACGCACACGATCAGCCCTTTCATTATTGCTGTATTGGCGTCAGTCACTTTTCTAATACCGCCGCGCTCTTTGATCGCGCTGAGCAACTGGGCGTACAGGTTATTAGTGATGAAGACTGTCATTATCAACCTTGGGACACAATTGCCGAGCAGGTCAAAAGCTTCATAGATCAGGTTGATATTATTTATCTCACTATTGATATGGACTGTCTCCCCTCTAGTGTCGTTCCGGGTGTCAGTGCGCCTGCTGCTTTTGGTATTGAGCTTGGTTTTGTTGAGCGTATGGTCAAGCTGATTGTGTCATCAGGCAAAGTAAAAATGGCAGATATTGCTGAGATCAACCCGACCTTTGATGTGGATAGTCGTAGCTGCAAAGTCGCTGCTCGACTGCTGGCAACGATTGTAGAACAGCACTTACTTGTCAGCTAGCTCTTACAAAAAAAGGTCTTAACAGGTTACTCGCCTCCCAATTATTAGGAGCATACTATGAATGAATCAGAAAATTTTAAAGAGCAGACGCTCGACAAATCTACTATGACATCGTTTGATCAACTCATTATCAATGCCAATATTGCGACGTTTTCAGCGCACTATGGTTTTAATAATGATAAGAATGAAGACGCTCGTAGTATCCCATATGGTCAGTTAGAGAACGCGGCTATCGGTATTAAAGACGGCAAGATTGCATGGATTGGGGCACAAGAGCAAATCACGACGCATCTGCCACATTATCAAGACAATCAGGTTACAGACGCCGATGGCAAATGGCTAACGCCTGGGCTTATCGATTGTCATACGCACATTGTCTACGGTGGCAACCGCAGCAATGAATTCGAAGCGCGTTTGCAAGGGGCCAGTTACCAAGACATCGCTGCACAAGGCGGCGGTATTGTCGCGACCGTTAGTGCCACCCGCGCCGCCAGTATTGAATCGCTATTTTCCCAAAGTGAAAAACGTCTAGTCGCGCTAATGAAAGAAGGCGTCACCAGCATCGAAATCAAGTCAGGTTATGGTCTCGACTTAGACACTGAGCGCAAAATGCTTACCGTCGCGCGCCAGCTTGGCGAAAAATACGACATCCACGTCAGCACCACGTATCTTGCAGCGCACGCCTTACCACCTGAATATAAGTCTCACTTGCAAGACCGTACCGACGACTATATCGAGCAAGTCTGCGAGTGGCTATCAATCCTGCATGCAGAAGGCTTAGTCGATGCGGTCGATGGCTTTTGTGAAAACATTGCGTTTAGTAGCGATCAGATTAGACGCGTTTTTGAGGTTGCACGCTCCTTAGACCTGCCAGTCAAACTTCATTCTGAGCAATTATCTGATATTGGTGGTAGCGCCTTAGTTGCCGAATACAAAGGGCTATCTAGCGACCATTTAGAACATTTATCAGAAACTGACATAGAGAAAATGGCTGCTAGCAATACGGTTGCGGTGATATTGCCCGGAGCGTTTTATACTTTACGTGATACCAAGCTGCCACCGATTGAGGCACTGCGCAAGCATCACGTCCCTATGGCAATTTCAACTGATTGTAACCCCGGCACCTCACCGTTGACGTCGCTGTTATTGACGATGAATATGGGCTGTACGCTATTTTACTTAACCACTGAAGAGGTTTTGGCAGGAGTTACTGTTCACGCAGCACAAGCATTGGGTCTACCTAATAAAGGAAAAATAGAAGTCGGCTGTGATGCCGATTTAGCGCTATGGAATATCGCTCGTCCTGCTGACTTGGCCTATCAGATGGGGCTAAATCCCATCCAAGGCATCATGGTTCAAGGACAATGGCGCGACACAATATAATCAATCTACCTTTGTTTATCTCAATTAAAAAGCCCCAACCATTCAATGATTGGGGCTTTGCTATTTGTCCATATTAACCAACCACTAAGGCTTGTTTACCACTTATAAGTAAGACTAGTTCAAAATACCAAAAGCGACCAACGCATCAGCCACACGTTTGAAGCCAACCATATTGGCACCAGCCATATAATCGACATAACCATTGTCAGTTTGACCATATTGTTCTGAAGCATTCGCAGCACTGTCGTGGATATCTTTCATAATACCTTTTAAACGCTCATCGACTTGCTCAAAGGTTTGATATTGACGGACAGAGTTTTGCGACATTTCAAGCGCAGATACTGCTACCCCGCCCGCATTAGCAGCTTTACCAGGTGCATAATGAACACGGTGCAAACGGATACAATCAATTGCTTCCGCAGTGAGCGGCATATTAGCGCCTTCCACCACATACTTCACGCCATTTTCGACCAATAATTTGGCATCAGCTTCATTGACTTCATTTTGAGTAGCGCATGGAATCGCAATATCAGCTTCAAACTGCCACGGTTTCTGTTTGGCAAGCCACTCGCCACCATAAACATCAACATACTCTGCTAAAGGCTTGTTTTGCTGCTTTTGTTTTTTGAGCCAATCAATTTTTTCTTGATTGAGACCATTTTCATCATGCAACGTCCCTTGTGAATCAGAGACAGTTATTGCCATACCACCTAGCGCATTCACTTTTTCGGCAGCATGTAATGAGACATTACCTGCTCCTGATATCAGCACCTTTTTGCCTTGAAGCTTATCGTTCTGAGCGATGAGCATATTTTCTAAGAAGTAGACTGCACCGTAGCCAGTCGCCTCTGTACGCATCAAGCTGCCACCAAAGCCCACGCCTTTGCCAGTGATAACCCCTGTTGATTCACGCGTTAAATTCTTATACATCGCAAACATATAGCTAACTTCTCGACCACCGACGCCGATGTCACCAGCAGGCACATCCATGTCTTTGCTCACGTAATGATGTAGCTCACGCATAAAGGCATAGCAAAAACGGCGAATCTCACTGTCCGTTTTACCTTTAGGATCAAAATCTGACCCACCTTTACCGCCACCAATAGGCAAACCAGTTAGGGCATTTTTAAAGATTTGCTCAAAGCCTAAGAACTTTAATACCGACTGATTGACGGTAGGATGGAATCTAAGACCGCCTTTATAAGGGCCCAAAGCATTACAGAACTGCACACGCCAGCCACGATTGACTTGCACGTCGCCTTTATCATCTTCCCAATTGATACGAAAACCAAATACCCGATCAGGCTCTACCAAACGCTCGAATACCTTTAACGTACTATATTCAGGATGCGCATCGTATAAAGGTTGAATCGTAATTGCCACCTCTTTTACTGCTTGAATGAATTCGGGCTGATGGGCATAACGTGCTTCGACTTTTTGGATGGCTTCACTGATGCTCATGTATTTCTTCCTTAGGATAAAACTGGTGATAGTAATTATTTACATCGACGCTACAACATATTGAGTAAACAAAAGGATTATAAACGTTGATGTAAAACTGAAATCGCCCCTATACAAGATTATGTATAGAGACTGATAGGATCAAAAAAGCTGACTCAATTTGTATTTTTATAACGCATTTAGAAGTGTCAACATTTATCCCCTCATGACTGTATATCATTTTTGAGACTTATAAGTCTAGTAAATATCTTCATCATAAGAATCTATAAGCGATTTTTATTAGCTAAATTTCAGCGGCTCCGTTTGATAGCAATGGTGGACATTAATCTATAGTTACAAAGAATACCTCTATTCAAAAAAATACCAAGGATCTTGCTAGGTCTTCAACCGCTCATCGATTAGACATAATAAAAAACCACCATTTTCCTCGAAAAAATAAAGATAAGGGGTAATGATTTGACGACAAAAGGCACAAAAGTCCAAAAAATTTACTTTTAATTGGGCAAATGTATATCAATATTATTAGTAAGGATTTATAATACCTTTCTTTAAACAAGAATATTTTTGACTAACTTCATTAGTTCATAAATAAAAAACCAATCACCAGTACAGAGAAAGCGATATGCGTACAGATTCATTTCAGCAGATATTGGAAGACTTAAACAGTTCATCAGCAGATGTTGAAGCATCTGCGCTAATCTCTAACGATGGTCTTATGATTGCTTCAGCTCTACCAATCGGCGTGGATGAAGATCGCGTGGGTGCTATGTCAGCAGCATTATTATCATTGGGTGATCGTGCAGGACGCGAGTTGGCACGCGGTAGTATCGATCGCATTATGATTCAAGGCGAGAAAGGCTATGTCATCATGACCTCATCAGGCGATGAAGCCGTACTTACCATCATGGCAAAACCCAACGCCAAGCTTGGCTTGATATTCCTAGATATTAAGCGTGCTTCAGAAGCATTGGCAAAGCTCATTTGATTAGCGACTGCTTATCGAACTTATTAGCTTTTTAATCACTATAAACATAGTCGGTTCAATATAATTTGAACGCAAGAAAGCCGAGTGAGAGTACTACAAGTAGTAGACTAAGCAAGGCTGACACCGTGTTCAATTTATAGAGGATTGACGATATAACGATCAACGAAGGAGATGACCATGGGTTCTCCAATCCCTGATGCACACAAACCCGATATGCCTGCTGAGCAAATCACGATGACTTATCATGATGGCACGTCACGGACTGTCTATGATACTGGTATAGAGCGCCCCTACCCAGATGGCAAACTGATTGTCTCGCGTACCAATCTCGACGGTATCATCACTCACGTCAACGACGCCTTTGTCGAAATCAGTGGCTATCATGTAGATGAATTGATTGGCCAACAGCACTATATTTTGCGTCATCCTGATATGCCAAAAGCTGCCTATAAAGACTTATGGAGTACTGCCGAGTCTGGACAAAAGTGGCATGGCTATGTCAAAAACTTATGCAAAGACGGCAGTCATTATTGGGTCTATGCCACTGTGGTGCCTAACGTGCGTCGCGGTGAAACCGTCGGCTACACCTCGGTACGACGCAAACCATCACGCAGCAAAATTGAAGCGGCGATGACTCAATATGCCCAAATGAAACAAGATGAGGAAGGCTAACTCATGACGACACACAATATGTTAATCGCCCCTGATTTTTCGCCTGATCGCTTTGCAGGCTGGCACATGTTCAACACCTTGATTCAAAAACGTGCCAACTTAAACATGCATCTCAATATCCCTGCCTCTCACGCTGAGCAAGAGCAGGTCATTAGTGCCGGTGACATTCAAATCATTTATGCCAACCCTTTTGATGCAGCCACTCTCATCCGCGAGCAAGGCTATCGAGCCATTGCCCGACCTATCGGTAAATCTGACGAGATGATCATTGCAGCCGCTGCCAATAGCACTATCAGCCGTTTGGAAGACATTCAAGCAGGGGCTACTGTCGCGATGGCCGACAACCGAGATGTCAAACTGATTGGCTTGCGCTTGCTAGAAGCCGTCGATATAGAAGCGTCTGATCTCAACTGGGATGTGACCGAGACCTATCAAGCGGCTGCCCGAAAAGTCATTAAAGGTGAAGCCCAAGTCGCGTTCTTTTTGGCAGAGATATTTCATAGCTTCTCACGCTTGACCAAGACTCAGCTATCAGTACTTATCGAAAGTGACTTGGCTGATATCAGTCATGTACTCCTTGTTAAAGAAGACTTTCCCGATGCACAAATCTTCCTAGAGGCCATCCTCAATTTGCACAACGATGACGATGGTAAAGAAGCATTGGCTGAGCTTGGTATGCCTCAAGGGTTTGAGCCAATGAGCGAAGAAGATGCCGAATTTATGATTGATTTGATGCAAACGTTATTGGATTAGTCGCTCAATCATTATATTGATATCAAGCGCTATTTCTCTGGATTACATCATCGCTTGTCGTATGACATCATTATCACTGAAGCAAGCACCGTCGTAATAATAGCGATGACAGGAGAGTATTATTATGTCTGATTCAGACCTGATCAAAGAAAATGAAAGAGTCGCGCACCGAGTATTTCGGTTTTACTCTCGTAAAGTATTTTTGGCACCCAACAACCGTCATTTTCATGAGCAGCGTATCAATGCAGCTTTGTTATTGACCGAGAAAGAACCGCTACAGGGTGCAGTGGCTGACTTTTTTTATGGTTGCTGGTTTGATATTCCATACGATGTAAATAACCTATTTACTCGTATCAAAGATCGTTTGTATCCTCATGTCCAGCAAGGCTTTCGTGATTGTATTGATAAAAAAAGATACATCCAGCGCAATAGTATGTTGGCCACTCGTTGGAGTGTGCTGGTATCCCCTTCTCTCAATGAGCAAAAGCAACGACTACGTATCAGCAGCGACGATGCCCGAGAAATCGCTAAAGACATCACCACTGAGCTGATGCAAGCGCGTGAGGACGAAGACTGGGGTACGATTGAGCAAATCGAAAATGAGTTTTTTGCCCATTGTACTGCGCGCAATGATCGTCTCGCATTTTCGTTGGTATGGTTCCGTTTGGGTAGAAGTGATTGGCAGTTCGATGCGCGCTGGGACAACTGCCAACAACATCTCGATCAAACTATTAGACCTTCTACTACACGATAGATTGTCATTCGTTTATAACCTTAAATATTTTTTATCACCCTTTCATCACTATGGTAGCCGCTATGTCTTCTTACTTAAATGCTGATAAAACCTATCTTACCCTGACGCCAGCTGGTATTTTTGAAGCGTTTTCACAGAACGAACCGACTGATGAGCAGTTGGCATTACAGGATTTGCTGTCTTATGATCAGACACTGCTCGCTGCTGACTGGCTTCAGCGTTATTCTAATGACTGGCTACAGAGTTTTATCGAACAAGGCTGGATTGAAAAACTGTCACTATTTTTACCAGCGCCTAACTTACCATTGGACCAGTTTTTGCCTTATGTCGTGGCGAGCTTATCTGGTAAACGCCGTGCCGCGATCGGCTCTGATGAAGGGTTTTGTTTAGCGCGAGTTGGCTATAGTCAAGAAGAAGCAGACATGCTCAGTGTCGCCGCCGCTGATTTTTCAGGCTTTATGCTCCGCCAAAAGCAACGTGGTTGGGCAGTAGAGAGTCAGGCAATCTCGTTTTTTCAGCAGGTCGACCTACTCATTCCTGAGACCAGCTTTGTATTTTTATGGATAGATAATGCAGGCTACGTCCTTATCATCGATGGCGAACCTCTGACCAACAGTCGTGCCTTTGTCGAGCTGGTATGGGCACTCAAAACCTCTGGATTGAGATTTCTTAACTAAGGAGATCTCTTAACTGACTTAACTCGCTTAATTCATTTCGTTGCATCGTCTGATTTGATGCTCAAGCTCGATCTTTTACGCAAGCATAAGCAGTGCGCTTAGCTAAAATCAAGCGCACTGCTTATGCTCATGCAAATCTTTTTCGTACCATTTTTATCTATATCACTCCCTGATATCAGCCAACTCTACGCAGCAATAACAATACTCTCAAAATTAACAATAACTTGTCAGAATTTAGGCCATACTCTCCTCATACACTTAAGTATTTTCTTGCCACGACTTAAGTTGCCATAAATATCTAACCGTTCAAACATCTATATAGCTTCCAATATTTTAATTATCTTTTCCAACGTCGTACCCTACCGAAATCGGCAACCCCTGCCAAACCTTGCATTCTTGCTTATTTTTTAGGACAGTTTATGACTTCGCTGACCACTGTGCGCGTGCGTTATCAAACAATTGAAATTGGCAATACCGACATTCATGTTTGCACACTACGTGACAATCAACAATTTAGTGACCCTGACGATGAAGCGTTAAATCTGGGCATCTGCTCTGCTTCTTGGCCGATGTTTGGGGTGATATGGCCGTCAAGCTTAGTGCTGGCCAATCATATGCTCGATTATGACATTACAGGTAAACGTATTTTGGAAGTTGGCTGCGGTATGGCTCTCTCTAGTCTGCTACTGAATCATAGACATGCGGACATCACAGCGACTGACTACCATCCAACGGTTGAGTATTTCCTTGATAGAAATACCACGCTGAATAATAATAAAGAGATTAATTTTGAGCGTTTAGATTGGGCAGAGGACAATAGCCACCTTGGTAAGTTTGATATGATTATCGGCAGTGACTTGCTCTATGAAGACCAACACATTGATATATTAGCCGAGTTTATTGACCGCCACGCTATGCCGACTTGCGAGGTCATCGTGGTCGATCCTGGTCGCGGTCGTAAAAACAAGCTAACCAATAAGATGGCTGAGTTTGGCTTTAGCAGTAAGCATGTCAAACCTGAAAATACGACTTATCTAGACTTACCATTTAAAGGGCATATTCTGACGTTTTCGCGTGATAATAGTAGCTAAACAGAGTAAAAGACAACCGTTAATGCAACTAAGTGAGCACAGCATCTTGCCACTGCTGCCGAGTCATTTTGTACAGCACATGCTCAGCGAGCCGATGATTAGGATTAATCATAGGGTGATAGAAGTTTTCTTGTGTATTGGTCATACCAAGGCGCTCCATAACCAATTGTGAGCGCTTATTAATGACTGCTGTAAATGAAACTACTTCCTCAATCCCTAACTCAACAAAGGCAAAATTCAGAGATGCTCGGGCAGCTTCAGTCGCATACCCTAATCCCCAATAGTCATTATCTAAGCGCCAAGCAATCTCGACAGCAGGAGAAAACGGCATATCGGCATTCGCGTTATTTAATCCAACCATACCGATAAAAGCATCTGTCTCTTTTAGACTCACCGCCCAAAAACCCCACCCATTATCATCAATTAGCGACTGGCATTTTTTGGCGATAGTATTACTCATGGAAGTAGTCAATAACTTAGGAAAATATGCCATTACTTTAGGGTTAGCGTTCATCTCAGCGAATGGCGCAAAGTCGCTCGCTTGCCACTGTCTGAGATACAGTCGTTCGGTTTCTATCGTATTTATAATTTTATTCTCTCGCATTTTATTGTTCAGAAGGAATACTGTTAAAAATCAATTAAATTAATCAGGTTAGCTATCAAGCCAGCCTTGTTGTTTGGCAAATGCTAGCTGCTCGGGCGTATCAATATCGTAGCTAAGTTGGTCATTATCGACCTCACCTATTTGATCAGCGGGCAACCCTCTAATGAGGTGACGAAGCCCTTTATCTCCTGTCAACTCTGGCTGCCACTGTATCAGCAGTTTATAGTTAATGGCTAAAGGTAGACCTATAATATCAGCTACCTTTTCATCTCGATTTTGATGTTTTTCTAAACGTCGCCAACTATGATAGCAACTGGCTACTACTGGCTGCTCACCCGCTAGCAAAGCCGTTAAATGTGGCTCATCTAACAATACTTGATCGACTCCCATGATGAGTACTTGATCGATTGAAGTCGATTCAAAAGCAACAATTGTCTCAATACCCAAACGTAAACTATGCGCCATACCAGTATCAGCTTGTGAGTTCACCACTATTTGAACCGTTGGATATTGATTGGCCAACTCTGTCATCGTACTAGCAATCAAACGATGGTTATCAGGAATGACAATGACAATGGCTTGCGGATTGGTCGTTATTGCCAATCGAGTCATATAAGTAACTAATGGCTCGCCATTCTTAACGAGTAGCTGCTTAGGTTGACCGAGACGCTGACTGAGGCCACTTGCTAAGATAAGGATCGCATGATTTTGGCTCTGCTGTTCAGTACTTTCTGTATGTTCAGCACCTTCTGTAAATGCACGCTTACTCATATGCCACTCTGGATAGTATTGGCATCCGTATCACTACTCACCGCTGGGATACTTGAAATATTGTTGTGTGAACCACTTACTGGAGCCTCTTGATTGTGCATGACCGCATTAATCTGTGCCATGATACCAAGCGCAAGTGCCTCAGGGCCATCTCCGCCCAGCTTATAACCAATCGGATAATGCAATTTGCGGATGCCAGCTTCTAACATAGTAGGATTGCTAAGGTTTATGCTAATCTCATTAATTAAACGTTCGGTTCGATAGCGCGGCCCTAACTGTCCTAAGTATTTATAATTGTTTGAATGCTCGAGCAGTACAGCTAGGCGCGCGCGATCTTGACTCAAGCTGTGTGACATCAGGGCGACGGCTGCGTTATTACTGAGCTTAAGCAAAGTCTCACTGTCATCTAAAGATAGCGACATCACAACATCCGCTTGAGGAAACCGCATACGCGTCGCATATTGCGCGCGACTATCTATAACTGTCACATGCCAATCTTGTAGTTTAGCCATGGTCACCAGTGGCATCACGTCATTCCCTGCGCCGCAAATCAATAGACGTAATTGTGGTTGCAGGCGCTGCACAAGCCACTCTGTTGTTACCTTGCCGTTTTCCACCGTCACATATTCGGCATTTTTATCAGACAGCTTATATTCTGCTAATTCTTCTACGGTATTGGCAAGTATGCTTGAAAACGCTGTTTTCCCTAGTGCAGAAACGCTGCCCAAACTGCGGTATTCATCTAAATTAATACGCATCCCAATTCGCAGATTATCACTGCTTTGCGATATAGAATCTTGATACTGATAGTCATTAACACGAATTAAAGTCGCTACAGTAATCGGCTGCTGAGTGCGTCGAACATTACGGATGGTCTCTAGCAATGGCGTTGCTGTCGTTAGTCGCTCAAATAATACATGCACTCGCCCATTACAGCCCAATCCAAAATTTAGCTCATCAAAGTCTGCTTCATCTAAACCGCTATTTGAATCGTCATCTAAACCGTTATCCGATCTATCATATATATCAGACTTAGTTCGCTTCACACCTGCTTGCGCTTGGCCATCGTCAGCATATTGAATGTCATCACCCGTCTGATAAACTTGCACATTGGCACCGTTACGAGTAAGCCAAAAGGCACGTTTGATAATATGCGGCTCCAAGCAACCACCACTAATCATCCCAACTGAGCGACCATCCTCACAGATGAGCATCATCGCGCCAGCACGGCGATATGCTGAGCCTTCAGTACGTACGACCGTTGCCAATACAGCATCAATACCTTGTTGCTTAGCTTTGATTGCCAGCTTAAGAATGTCAGCGACCTGATTCATAACGCCTCTTATTTGGTAGTTATTTTCTTGATAATGACGAAATATACTGCTTATTGAGTTATAAAAACCCGCTCATTAAGCGGGTTCCTGTCGTACATATGGCTCAAAAAATTACTCTGGCATCTCGTAAAGCAATTTATCAAGCGTAATCGGAAAATCATAAACACGTACGCCGACGGCATTGTATACAGCATTAGCAATCGCAGCGGCAGCACCGGCAATAGCCGTCTCACCAATACCTTTGATATGCATCGGGTTGGTATAAGGATCATCCTCTTCGACCAATATCACATCTAACTGTGGTACATCAGCATTGACTGGCACATGATATTCAGCGAGATCATGGTTACATAGGCGACCGTCACCTTTATCGTGGATGACCTCTTCCATCAACGCTGAGCCAATACCGAATACCATGCCACCATAGCATTGCGAAGTCGCTGTTTTATGGTTAAGAATACGACCTGCGGCAAATGCGCCTGTCATGCGTTTTACTCGAATCTCACCAGTAACTTTATGCACAGCTACTTCAGCAAAGTTTGCACCAAAAGAAGACTGACGATACTTTTTACCATTTTTACCTGGCTTTATCTGTCCTTTGGCACTGACTTTTTGCTCCTCGTAGCCTGCGATCACGTCAGCAAGCGCATATGATTCTGTATTGTCAAAATCATATTTTTCTGATGCTGTCTGTTCTTCTAATACATTCTCTGAAAATGAGACTCCGGTCGTTTCAGATATTTTATCAATAGTGCTATCAGCAAACGCTTGACCGTTCTCTTTGGCTGCCTCTATTGTAGTCAGATCATGCTTGCCTACTTGCTTAATTTGACCATTATCTAGCTGAATCGTATCAGGGTATAGACCGACTTTTTCTGCTAGCATCTCACGCAGCTGCTCACAAGCAAGGTATACACCACTACCTGCACTCGCTGCGCCCCAGCTACCACCAGAACCAGATGCAGGCGGCAGGGCACTATCGCCTAACTTCATCTCGATATGGTCAATAGGTAGTCCTAATAAATCTGCAGCTACCTGAGAAAACACTGTATAAGACCCTGTACCAATATCTGTCATATCTGTCTCAATAACCGCTTTGACACCGAGCGCTTTTGACTTATCGATTTGCAAAGTTGCGCGCGCTTCAGAAGACTGTAATTGGTTACCACGGGCAGCCGCCGCCATGCCTGTACCTATCCACCAGTCACCTTCTAATTGACTGGCAGGCTTGGGATTATGCTTATCCCAACCAAACTGTTCAGCGCCCTTCTCCATACAAGCGACTAGCTGACGGGTGGAGAAAGGAACCTCTTCGGTAGGGTCCTCTTCAGGCTCATTACGGCGGCGCAGCTCGATTGGATCAATGTCCAGCTGTGAGGCTAGCTCGTCCATGGCACATTCAACCGCGATCAAACCCACCGCCTCACCCGGCGCACGCATCGAGCCTGATAATACTTGATTCATATCTACCATCTGATAATGTACACGGCGGTTTTCACCACGGTATAGATAATGGGTAGATAATGCCGTCGGCTCAAAAAAAGCTTCTCCTGGCAAATTACTGGTCGTAGTATCATGAATAAATGTGTTGATAATACCTTCTTTATTACAACCAATAGCGATACGCTGACGCGTGTTTGAGCGTCTGACCGTTGCTTCCATCACTTGTGAACGCGTCATAGTGATTAGCACAGGACGACCCAGATCTTTCGCAGCAATCGCCGCTGCAATAGATTCAGGAGCAATACCGAGCTTACTACCGAACCCACCACCCACATAGTGTGCGATCAGTTGTACTTGATCTTTATTTAGGTCCAGAGCATCCATGACTTGCTGTTTGCAAGAAGCGATCATCTGATTGGAAGTATACAGAACGAGCTTATCGCCTTCCCAATGAGCCAACGTTGTATGGGGCTCCATCGGAGAGTTGCTTTGACTTGGGGTATGATAAAAGCGATCAACGGTCACTGCCGCATCAGCTAAGCCTTGGTCTGGATCGCCTTGGACATTATTTTTATCAGAGCCTTTTTCTTCATCTACCGCATGTGCGTTAGAGAGCTCTTGAGTAAAGTTTAATGCCGCTTGGTCAGTCTCATCCTTATAAGTCACTTTCAGCGCTTTAGCGCCTTCTCTTGCCGCCTCAAAAGTCTCAGCAACCACGACAGCAATAGGCTGACCATGATAAAAAATCTCGCTAACCCCTTGCTTGGGTGCTTTAGTTTTTGTCCCTTGTTGAGAGTTACGCAAAAAGTGCTCAGGATCGGTCACGACTTTAATAATATTAGGAATGCCTTTTAGAGAGTCACTATCGATACTCTCAACTTGACCTTTAGCAATGGTCGCGCCTACCAATACACCATAGGCTTGATTGTCCAAGTGTATTTCGGCACTGTATTTCGCTTGACCGCTAACCTTTAGGGAACCATCAACACGGTTGATTGGCTTACCAACTAGCTTGCTTGCCGTTGTGCTAAATAGCGTTTCAACAGGCTCATCCATGGTCAGTTTTTTGGTTGGTTCTGACTGGGTGATTGATTCTAATAGTGTCATGATTATGCTCCCTCGCCCGCTAATGCGCGCTGAATAACTTGTTTTAGTAGGCGACGCGTCAACGGTATCTTAAAGTCGTTCTGACCATTACCTTTGGCATCATGCAATAATAGATCAGCGGCCTGCGTGATAACGTCGCTATTGCCATCGGTATCCGTTAATAGTGCCTCAACCTCTTCATTACGCCATGGCTTGGTACCGATGCCACCGAACGCCAATCGTACTGTCTTTAGGTTGCCATTGTCGTCAGCATCGATGACTGCGGCACAAGATACCAGTGCAAAGGCGTAAGAAGCGCGATCACGCACTTTGTCATAGGTATGCATGCCCTTAATAGGGGCAGGTAATACAACATGAGTAATCAGCTCGCCTGCTTCTAGCACATTTTCGATATGCGGTGTATCTTTTGGTAAACAATAAAAGTCTTTCACATTGATGGTACGAGTAGACCCGTCCGCTTTGACTGTCTCGATAGTGGCATCCAGTAAGCGCATTGCCACTGCCATATCGGATGGGTGCTGAGCAATACATGAATCACTGCTACCTAAGACAGCTAGGGTACGGTTCTCCCCGTTGATAGCAGGACATCCTGTGCCCGGTTCACGTTTATTACAAGCGCTGTCTGTTTGATAAAAATAATAGCAACGAGTACGCTGCAAAAAGTTGCCGCCCGTTGTCGCTCTGTTACGTAGCTGACCAGTCGCTCCTGCCAATATGGCACGAGACAATACCGGATAATTTGCAATGACGTCAGGATGGGCAGCCAAATCACTATTGCTGACCAGCGTACCAATACGTAAACCACCATCGGCAGTCTTTTCCACTTGCTCTAATTCTAAACGAGTGATATCGACCAGTTTGATTGGGGTTTCGATCTCCAATTTCATCAAGTCTAATAAGTTGGTACCACCTGCGATAAAAGACGCATCTTTGGTACTAGCAGATATTGCCGCTTGCTCTGGTGCATCAGCACGACTATATTCAAAGCGTTTCATGAGCGGCCTCCTGTTGTAGCAGTTGCTGTCTTGTTATTCGCTGAGGTCCTACCAAGTTGCGCCTCGCTCGGTGGCGGTGACCAAATACCTGTCACGCTTGAGTTTTGCACTGTGTTGTCTGCTTTTTGAGTACTAGGCTCTTGTGTTTGACTATCTGATACCTGGCTTTCAAGCACTTGTGAAATGGCTTTGATAATATTTGGATAAGCTGAGCAACGGCAGATATTACCGCTCATGCGCTCAGCAATTTCTTGTACAAGGAGACCATCAGGATTTTTTAAGTCGGTGCTAACATGGCTTGGCCAATTTTGCTTCACTTCTTCTATCAATGCGGTCGCTGAACAAATCTGACCTGGCGTACAGTACCCACACTGAAAAGCGTCATTGTCTTTAAACGCTTGCTGCAATGCCGATAATGACTCTGGCATTCCGATGCCTTCAATTGTTGTGATGTCATCACCATCATGCATAACGGCGAGCGTCAGACAAGAATTAACCCGTCGTCCATTGATGAGCATGGTACATGCCCCGCATTGACCGTGGTCGCAGCCTTTTTTGGGTCCAGTAATTTGTAAGTGCTGACGACAGACGTCGAGCAGTGTCGTACGGGCGTCAAGATTTTCAAGCTGATAATCTTGCTTATTGATTGTTAAGGTCAAAGTAGACATGCTGGCTTCTCGCTGGCAGATGAATATAATGGAATGGTGAAATACGCTTCAAAATGACAGCGTCAATAAATTTATTATGACGTATGAAAACAGTTGTTTTGTTTTTACTTTGTAGGGATTCCAGTGTAGTTTCTAATCTGCGAGAGTATCGAAATGTTAGCGCTGCTAATAGGTGGTATATTTTTTATCCTCAGTTTTTAACGTTATTTCAAAGGAAATCCCTAAAAAAAAGCCTCATAAACGGTCAGTTTATGAGGCTCTTAAATAGACTTTTTACGTATAGTATTTAGTAGATATGTCTATTAAACACGTTCTTTGCTTAGCTAATAACTGGCTAGACTTTCGTAATAATGGTTTCTTCATCAAAACGTGATTTTGGCAGCTCAGCGTTAAAGTCATCTTTACTACGATAACCAAGTGATACGACTGCCACAGCGGTGTAGCCTTTACTACGTAAATCAAACTCTTCATCGAGCGTTTTCAAATCCGCCCCTTCCATCGGCACCGCATCAATACCTAAAGTTGCCGCTCCTAGTAGTAGAGCGCCCATATTGAGATACAATTGCTCTATCAACCAATGTGGCTCGTCCTTTTGCTCATAACGACGAATGTCCAAAAACATTTTACGTGTCTGGTGCATTTGTTCTTTAAATTTTGGCTCTGCAAAACGACCATCTGCATCTTCTTTTTCTAAGATGTCATCCAAAAACTCATCATCAGCATAGACACGGCTACAGAATACAATGACGTGCGAGGCACCTTTTACTTTGGCATCGTTGAACTCATACATGCCCTCAGTGCCTTTAGCGATTCGGGCTTTACCAGCTTCATCATCAGCAATGACAAAATGCCAAGGCTGAATATTGGTGCTCGAAGGACTGAGGCGTAAAGTATCCTTTAGACTTTGGAAGTCTTCTGCTGAGATTTTCTTATTGGTATCAAACTCTTTAGTGCTATAGCGCCAGTTCATTGCTTCAGTGATACTTTTCATCTGTGACTCCATTATTGATATTAGTTTTTTATTCTTGCTTAGAATTTTTATTCTTCGATTGCCATTTAACGAAGCCACTTTAAATAAAAAGCTATTTTATGACCATGCCTGCTTGGTTAAGTATTCGTAGGTTTTGTTATGACTGAGTCAGCGTATTGCAAAAACGCCTATCGTCTTCTTAATAATGATTACAATTACGCTACCGAATTGGCGACGCCGACTGCGCAGACTACATTGTAATCACTTAGTCATTCTCTTAGTATGAACTGACTTGATATATGGTAACCAGTTATAGTTGTCTGATAACTAGGTATATCTGCTTGATTCCAACTGATATGTCACTATCTATACATCCCAAACAAAACATACATAATAATACCCGCGAGGAAATATGAGCACATCAGAAAAACCACTCCGAATAGATATCGTCTCAGACGTCGTTTGCCCTTGGTGCGTTATCGGCTATCGTCAATTGGCAGCAGCACTTGAGCAAACCAATACCGCTCACACTATCCACTGGCATCCGTTTGAGCTAAACCCAAATATGCCAAGCGAAGGGCAAAACCTACGTGAGCACATTATCGAGAAGTACGGTTCTACTAAACAAGAATCAGATGCTAGTCGAGTCAGAATGACTGAAGCTGGACAGGAAGTTGGCTTTGAATTTAATTTCAATGATGACACACGCATGCACAACACCTTTAACTTGCATCAGCTGCTACATTTCGCTGATCAGCAAGGCCGCATGCATGAGCTAAAGCAAGCCTTATTTACTGCGCATTTCACCAATAACAGAGATATCTCCGATATCAATGTGCTTGCTGATATTGCAGCAGAGACTGGGCTTGATCGTAGTGAGTCATTGGCAGTGTTAGAAGGTCAATTCTTTGCGAAAGAAGTACGAGCAGAAGAACAGCATTGGCAACAGCAAGGCATCCAAAGTGTACCAGCGATTATCTTTAATGAGCGTCATCTGGTCAGCGGTGCTCAAGGGGTCGAAAACTACATCAGTAT
Source organism: Psychrobacter sp. Choline-02u-9 (assembly GCF_002836505.1). Lineage (GTDB taxonomy): Bacteria > Pseudomonadota > Gammaproteobacteria > Pseudomonadales > Moraxellaceae > Psychrobacter. Next base: position 3,928 of record NZ_PJBF01000049.1, on the reverse strand, counting down.
TTTAGAGCAATTGGCCAACATGACTGAGTAAACCACCTGACGTTATAAGAATGCCATTCTATAAAAGGATACTTTATGTCTTCTGAACGCTTTCCCTCGATCATTGTGTTCGACGTCAATGAAACATTGCTCGACATCGATACGCTAACGCCTTTATTCACCCGTGTCTTTGGCAAGCAAAGAGTACTGCGAGAATGGTTCGCTCAGCTGGTACTGTACTCGCAAACTATGACGTTGTCCGGCCTCTATACACCTTTTGGCGAGCTCGGGGTTGGTGCTCTGCGAATGGTTGCTGATATCAGACAAGTGACTTTGACAGACGCCGATATCAATGACTTCAAAGAAAGAATGAGCGCGCTACCTGCTCATCCTGATGCAGCGCCCGCCCTTACACGTTTACGCGAGGCAGGGTTCCGACTGGTCACACTCACCAACTCAGCAAGCAGCCCATCTCCTACGCCGTTAGAAAAAGCAGGGCTAAGCCAATTTTTTGAACATCATTTCAGCGTTGAGAGCGTTAGTAAGTTCAAGCCAGCACCTGAGACCTACCAGATGGTAGCTGATACGCTTGCTGTTGACACCTCAGACTTGTGCCTAGTTGCTTGTCACCTTTGGGATACCATCGGTGCTCAAGCGGCAGGCTGCCGAGGTGCTTTTTTGACGCGTCCTTATAATGAGATGTTGAGCGCACCAAATGTACCAGTACCAGATTTGACCGCAGCAGATTTATTGACGCTAGCGGACCAAATCATTAGCCAGCAGAACACCTGATATACCGAGCTAGTAGCCTGTGTTTAGAAATAACATACAAAAAAGCTGCTTCGATATCGAAGCAGCTTTTTTATTATGTAGTCGTCAAGTTAGAAACTTGATTCTTATATCATCATCAGTAGCGACGATTAAAAATTGACGACTGTACGAATACTTTCACCTTTGTGCATCAGGTCAAACGCTTCGTTGACATCTTCTATTGGCATCGTATGCGTGATGAAATCCTGCAATGGGATTTCGCCTGCCAGATAACGCTCGACATAACCTGGTAGTTCTGTACGACCTTTGACACCACCAAATGCTGAGCCTTTCCAGACGCGGCCTGTCACTAACTGGAATGGACGGGTTGAGATTTCTTGACCAGCACCAGCGACACCGATGATGACTGACTCACCCCAGCCTTTGTGACAGCACTCTAGCGCAGAACGCATGACATCGACATTACCGATACATTCAAACGAATAATCAACACCGCCATCGGTTAGCTCAACGATAACTTCCTGAATAGGTTTGTCGTAATCTTTCGGGTTGATGCAATCGGTTGCGCCTAGTTTTTTAGCTAACTCAAACTTGCTTTCATTGATATCGATGACAATGATACGGCTGGCTTTTGCCATCGCCGCACCGATGACTGCGGATAGTCCAATGCCGCCTAGACCAAAGATAGCAACGGTAGCGCCCTCTTCGACTTTAGCCGTATTCATGACCGCACCCATGCCTGTGGTGACACCGCAACCAAGCAAACAAACTTCTTCTAGTGGGGCCTCTTTATTGACTTTGGCTAGAGAAATCTCTGGTAAAACCGTGTACTCAGAAAACGTTGAGCAACCCATATAATGGTAAATAGGCTCACCGTCTTTATAGAAACGTGTGGTGCCATCTGGCATCAAGCCTTTACCTTGCGTCTCGCGTACTGCTGAGCAAAGATTGGTTTTGCCTGAGCGGCACATTTTACAAACGCCGCACTCTGCCGTGTATAACGGAATGACATGATCACCGACCTGAACGCTGGTTACGCCTTCGCCGACTTGCTCAACGATACCGCCGCCTTCATGACCCAAAATCGCTGGGAATACGCCTTCTGGATCTTCACCAGATAAGGTAAAGGCATCAGTGTGGCAGACGCCACTGGCGATGATTTTTACCAATACTTCACCTTTGCGTGGCAGCATGACGTCCACTTCTTCGATAGATAGCGGCTGCTTTGGACCCCACGCGATGGCGGCTTTTGATTTAATAAATTTATCTGACATAAGAATCTCTCTTTTTAATTGATTGTTTTTTATAGGTAATGACATAACAGTTTTACGATAAGTGCAAGCCATTCTAGTCACTTGCTAACGCATTTTATGGCTTCTGGCGTTTACTATATCTATAGTTAAAACAAATAAAGATAGACTGAGCTTATCTTGCCTGCCCTCTATAGGCAAGCATCGATGACAGTAAAACACCATCTGTTTACATTGATACTAACCATTATATTTATTTCTGAGCGGATAACAATATGCTATATTTGCAAATATCTTTTACATATTGGTAATAATCATGCGCTGGGAAGGAATTAGTGAGTTTGTCTATGTCGCAGAATATGAGAGCTTTACACGTGGTGCAAAAGAGTTGGGTATCTCGACTGCACAAGTCAGCCGCCAGATCAGCGCGTTAGAGAAACGTTTAAACATAAAGCTGCTATATCGAACCACGCGCAAGGTCTCACTGACTGAAGAAGGCCGTGTATTCTATCAGCATTGCCGCAGTGTACTCGACGGCTTGGATGCCGCTGAGCAAGCCGTAAGCAACTTACAATCAAAGCCTCAAGGCAGAATAAAACTAACAGCGCCCGTGACTTATGGTGAGCAGCAGTTATTACCACTCATCAATGATTTTATGATGCAGTATCACGATATCGAAGTGACTGCCTTTTTGAGCAATCAGAAAATTGATTTGATTGAAGGGGGTTATGATTTGGCCATTCGTATTGGCAAATTGCATGACTCGACGATGATGGCAAAGAAACTTAGCCTGCGTACTAACTTTGTCTGCGCGGCGCCCTCTTATCTAAAAAAACACGGCGTACCACACCATCTAAGTGATTTAAGTCAACATAACTGCCTATTGGGTACTCGTGACTACTGGCACTTTATAGATACTGCTAAAGTAAAAGAGAACAGTCATACTCATGGTAAGACGGACAACCAACAAGCAAGTATAGAGCGGAACCTGCGTGTCTCTGGTACGGTGCAATATAACAGCGGCTATAGTCTGGTCGATGCTGCACTAAAAGGGCTGGGTATCGTACAGCTGCCTGATTATTATGTGCAAAAGTACTTAGCGTCTGGCGAGTTGGTCAGTTTACTTGATGACTATAGAGAGCCCGAAGAAAGCATTTGGGCCATTTATCCGCATAACCGTCATTTATCACCAAAGATTAGACTGCTCGTAGATTATTTGGCAGAACATTTGGTTTAACGTTCTGTTAAGACGTATTGCAATAGCAAACCTGATTACGCACAATGAATATTTGATGTTGCTCATTATAGTTAGGACTGACCATACTACAGACAACTTAAAGGTGTAATTATGATTAAAATCGTCTCTATCGCTGCGCTAGCAGTAGCCGTTTCTTCTTGTGCCAGTATCGATACGCTGCTAGATAAAACCAAGAGTGCTGGTGCTATGACAGACACAACAACCTCTATCAATGCTGAAAAAGGCTTGGTAACTTTACAGAGCAATCACTCCGTCAAAGATACCGCAGACAAGCTGGTCTCAGTTATCGAAAGCAAGGATATGAAAGTATTTGCACGAGTCGACCATCAGAAAAATGCACAGAGTGCCGACTTATCATTGAGACCAACGCAAGTCATTATGTTTGGCAACCCTAAAGCGGGTACGCCATTAATGAACTGTGAGCAAACTGTTGCCATTGATTTGCCGCAAAAAATCTTGATTAGCGAAGATGCCGATAAAAAAGCATGGCTGTCATACAACAACCCTGACTACCTCAAGACACGCCACAATATCAAAGGTTGCGATACTGAGATTGCTAATATCTCAAAAGCACTTAACGTAATCAGTACTGCAGCCACCGCAAAATAATGCGCTCGATATAGTTGAATAAATATACATTCGAGTAAATAAGTGGAGTGTACTACGGAAG
>NZ_PJBF01000048.1 GCF_002836505.1 Psychrobacter sp. Choline-02u-9 | reverse complement strand
GAGTTTTAGATAGAAAACAAGGAAACTCTATAAATAATCTCAGTTATTTTCTATCAGCGATACTCTATTTACCTAACCTATTGTTATCGCTATCAAACTTTAAATACTGTCTTTTATATCTATAGATTTAGCTTTTTTATATGGGCTGGTGTACTTCAGCAGTATATAGAGTGCGTAAAAAAAGGAACTTACCTGACGGTAAGTTCCCTTATATAAAATCTAAATACAGTATCTAGCTTTTCACTTTCGTTTTAATCGTAGTCACGATACCTGATAACGCATAAATAATACCGATCGCTAAGATACCAACAGGAATATCATAGAGCACGATGCTCATGACTAGCACCCCAATGATAAGCACTACAAAAGGCACTTTCTTTTTATCAAATTCTTTAAAGCTATAGTATTTGACATTGCTGACCATCAGTAGACCGCAAGTCACGACCCAAGCTGCAAACAATAGCATGACGGCTGTATCGTATTTACCAATCCACTCGTTATGATCGACTGCAACCATCACAGCGGACGTCACCAATATAGCAGCCAGTGGACTGGCCAAACCAACAAAGTACTTTTTATCTACAATACCAACCTGAACGTTAAAACGTGCAAGGCGAAAAGCAGCACAAGCGGTAAAGACAAACGCACAGCCAATGCCGATACGACCCAAAGGCTCTAAAGCAAAGCTATAAATCAAAATAGCAGGGGCAACACCAAACGCTAGCATATCTGCTAAAGAGTCATATTGCTCACCAAATGGACTTTGCGCATTAAGCATACGTGCGACACGTCCATCTGCGCCATCAAGAATAGCGGATAAAAAGATAGCCAAAGCTGCCTTATAGAACTCGCCTTGCGTACTCGCCAAAATAGAGTAAAAGCCTGACAGTAGCGACAAGGTTGTGATCAGATTGGGTGCCAAATAAACACCGCGACTAACTACTCGCTTACCTTCGGCTACTTCAGCTTCAATTACCTCAAATGTCAAACCATCATAGCTGTCGTTATCCGCTAGGCGAATATTAAATTCGTGCTCATCAATAAACGGTGGCTGAGTCGCTGCATTATCTTGCAACGAGCCGTCATTTAAGGACGAATTGTTCACAGGTGCATTATTCGGCTGGCCGATAGGTGGCTGAGTCGTCATCTTAATATCCTTATTGGCCGTTATTGCTATTCGCCGACGAGCCAGCGCACATTGGTCGCACTATCAGGCGTCAAGTTTGGCGCGTCTTCTACTTTTAGTACTGGCTGTAAGAAACGTAATATCTCACGTGCATGGTTATCAAACTGCCATGGCGGATTGATAACCAGTAGACCTGTACCGTTCAGGCCAACTGCAACATCATTAGGATAAATGTTTAGCTCACAAACCAACTGACGTCTCATTTCAGTACGTTTGAGCTTTTTGTAGAAGAGCTCTACGGCTTCGATGTTTTTGATTGGGAACCAAAGCGCATAAGTTCCTTGTGGCCATTTGTTATAAGCTGCGACTAATAAATCGATCAGGCGCGTAAAATCTTTGTGCTCTTGCTCATAAGGGGGATCAAGGAAAATCAAACCGCGCTTTTCTTTTGGTGGAATAACAGCGGTGATACCTTCAAAAGCATCACGATGCTGGATACCAATTGGCAACTTATGTAGCTGATAGTTTAACGCATCGTATTCAGTCGCTTTGGCTTCAAAAGCCTCAGCACGCACGCCAGCATCAGGATTTTTAGCTGCGGTTTTTTCGACGTGATGGGCCACCCACCATGGCGAACCAGGATAGACTTTATTGTCGTAAGTGAATTTGGCTTGCTTGATGCCTTCCATATAATCTTTGACAGCAGCTGGGGCCTTTTCGGTATCTGCTTTTAGAAAAGCTTGAATACCGCCTTTGGCCTCACCTGTTTTGCGCGCTTCTTCACTGCTTAGTGAATACAGTCCACGACCGCCATAAGCGTCAAGCACATAAAACGGTTTGTTTTTCTGCCCCAGTTGATTAAGCAGTTGTACCAATAAAATGTGTTTAACCACATCAGCAAAGTTACCAGCGTGGTAGGCGTGTTTATAGTTCATAATCTCAAAAGTTTAAATAAGAAAAATTGCATCTATGGTAGCATAGGCAGAGTAAAAGATAATGTGGTTTTAGTAAGTGCTTTCAATAAAAACGCATTGAATGACGGTATATTGACAGCTGATTGATAATAATGAGATGAAATGACGCAGATTATTAGCAACCTTAACAAGACAGCGTTGGTCGTTGATCATCCGATAGGTCAGGATAATCCACCATTACTGCTGCCAGATACTCATAGTGATAGCCAAGAAATTCCTACTCAGCACGTATTGCAAATGTCTGACTTTACGGTGGACTGGGAAGATAAGCTGACGGATAAACAGCTCGATACCTTTGTTAATGACGGCTGGCTAATCATTGATGATGTATTCAATAGTACTGCTTTATTAGCACTACAAGCAGAAAGCGGTTTTATTGACTATCGTGATGCAGAGCTGACCGCTGGTGTTCGCATCAGTGATATTCGCGGTGATAGAATACGCTGGATTACCGAAGACTTTTTTGCAGGTTATTACTATCTACAAAGCATCAATGCTTTGGCCTTGCTATTCAATCGTAGTTTGTTTGCTGGTATTCGCCATAGTGAAGCGCATTATGCGTGTTATCCGACTGGCTTTGGCTATCAATGGCACAGTGACAACCCTGCTGGACGTGATGAACGGGTTATCTCAGCAGTGTTTTATCTCAATGATGATTGGGAAACAACTGACGGCGGCGCACTAGAAGTCGTTGATAAGCATGGCACGCACCATGAAGTGATGCCAGTTGCCAATAGACTAATCATTTTTGATAGCGATTTACGTCATCAAGTACAAACTGCGCATCGCCAACGCTACTCTATCGCTACTTGGATGCGCCGTGACGGTCTTGTACCCTTTGTCGAAGTAGCCATTTAGCATTTATCCTCTACTCTTTATTTATATTTACCATTTTAATTTATTATACAAAAGGCTTATCCATGTCTGACTCTCATAACCAATCAAGCGCATCTCAACACACAACTCATCAGCAAGAAACCTTAGATTTAAGTATTGCACTGTTAGAGCGCCCTTCAGTGACGCCCGATGACGATGGTTGCCAAGATATGTTGTCAGCACGGTTAGAACAAGCAGGCTTTGATTGCGAATTTATGTATTTTGGTGATAGAAAACAAAGCGGTGAACATGCCGAAGTCAAAAACTTGTGGGCACGCCGCGGTACTAGCGATCCAGTGATTTGCTTTGCTGGTCATACTGATGTCGTACCAACAGGTGATGAGAAAAACTGGACCTACCCTCCGTTTACTCCAACTATCGCTGATGGGTATTTATGGGCACGCGGTGCCGCCGATATGAAAACGGGTATTGCAGCTTTTACTGTTGCAGCCGAACGTTTCGTCGCCAATCACCCTGAGCACAATGGCTCAATTGCTTTTTTAATCACTTCAGATGAAGAAGGCCCGTCAATTAATGGTACGGTCAAAGTGATCGAGACTTTAGAGGCACGTCAAGAAAAAATCACTTATTGTCTCGTTGGTGAGCCATCAAGTACCGATACGTTAGGCGATATCATCAAAAATGGTCGTCGTGGCTCGCTAGGCGCAGAGCTTACCGTTACAGGTAAACAAGGCCATGTCGCCTATCCACATCTAGCATCTAATCCGATTCATGCAGCGATGTCCGCCCTTGCTGAACTGACGTCTACCGCATGGGACAACGGCAATGACTACTTCCCAGCCACGTCATTGCAAATATCAAACATCAATGGCGGCACTGGCGCAACCAATGTCATTCCTGAAACGCTAAACGTGGTTTTTAACTTCCGTTTCTCAACTGAAACGACTGAAGATGAACTAAAGGCAAAAACGCATGCTATCTTTGATAAGCACTTTGCCAACAGTAAAGCGAGCTACGATATTCATTGGAAGTTATCTGGTCAGCCGTTTTTGACCCCTGAAGGAAAACTGGTTTCGGCCTGTCAAAATGCCATCAAAAAAGTGACCGATGTCGATACCACCCTATCGACTTCTGGTGGTACCTCCGATGGACGCTTTATCGCCCCAACTGGTGCCCAAGTGGTCGAACTGGGTGTGCGTAATGCAACGATTCACCAAGTGGATGAAAAAGTAGAAGTCGATGACTTAGGCAAACTGGCACAGATTTATGAAGGAATTTTGAAAAACTTACTACTGAAATAAGCTCAATCTCTACACATTAAAAAAGCGCCACTCTATATGAATGGCGCTTTTTTATTATTAATAAATATAATAAAAGATAGCTCTAACCTTTAATATACTCTACAACCATTTTACCTAGAGTTGTCATATGAGTAGTGCGTTTGCTAGTTTCAACTAGTCCAAAGCGTAATAATGTCTCTTTATAACTATCTTGTAAAGCAGCTTTTTCTAGTTGCTCATTCTCTAACTCTTCGTTCAATCCAGTAATAGTTTTAGATATTGGCTTCAGAACATCTGGATGCTTTTCAACCCAATCAGAGTGTGGACCTTTACCCAATCTTGGTTCAAGAGAGTAATATATCAACCATATTATTTCAGGATCAGTTAGTTCTCTAAAAATATTAAGTATTTTTCTTGATTCTTCGTACTTTAGATTTTCTCTACTTAAAGATTTTTCAAGTATAGACGCAAGTCTTTCTTTACGTTCACGACTTATTGAACGAGATGCTTGTAGCATGCCTTCTTCTAGTAAGTCTACCCCTTCTTCACTAGCTAAGTTTACTTTAAAACACTCAAGCTTTTCATCAACTTGAGATACTTTAGAGTCAAGTTCTTGAAGAAACACTACTATACGTTCAAACCTCAGGTTTGGCACGACGTTATCAAGAATTTCTGAAATTAGAGTTCCTACATACGGAATTGTACCTGCTACTGCTTTAGCAACACTAACTAATCTATCCTTAGAGTTTGGATCTAATTGGCTCATTATTACTCCAAATTAATAGCTAAGATTTAATATTACTAAGGTTTCAATATTTCACTGGTATAAAAATTCTACTCAATCCCAATATAAACATCAACTTGACCGTATTCTAAGTTACCACCGATATAATGCTCAAAGTCTACGTTAAAAGTACGGGTATGCTCGCAATCGGGCGCATTGAAATATTCCCAAGCACTTTCCCATGCATTCATCACAGTATTAGGCATGTAACCTTCTTCAGAAAATACCAAGTACTTTCCTGCAGGAATATCAACCGTCACTACATTACTAGCATTGGCCACATTGTTGCTTTCTGACTGAGCATCTTGCTCACTGGCTACTTTCCAACTGGCCACAACGTCAAACGCCCCTGCCAGATCATCGCTTTCGTAGTTGTGATAGACACCATAAATGTCTTCACCTTCAGGGAGTTCACCCGCGTGATTTTGATAAAACTTCTGCCATAATCTACCAAGCTTGGCAGTGTCATGGCTTATCTCAGCGTTATTAGTGGTACGAACACTGATACCACGACAAGCTATCGCTTCTGGTAGCTCTTTAATTTGTGATGTCATGATGCGGCCTTTTCTATCTGTTTATTTAGTTTTCTGTTTGTAGCAATGCTGGCAGACCGAATCGATTAATCTGCTTCATCAATCCAATTCATTTGAATGGCTTCTAAGATGCCTTCATTTGATTTTTGTGGATCATCATCAAAGCCTTCAAGCTCAGTTACCCAGCGATGCAAATCAGTAAAGCGAATGTACTGCGGATCTGTTTCTGGAAATTTTTCATAAAGCTCAATCGCGATATCTAAGCTGTCTGTCCATTTTAATTTTTGTGGGGTCATAACGGTACCTTATTTTTAGTCGTTTTGAGAATCATCGTCTTAAAAGTAATGCCATCGTCCTAATACTGACGACTTGATGGGCTCTATCCTACCAAAATTCAGCAAATGATTATAGCCAAGTTATTTTACGATGCTGTTTTTCAATACTGGGTTTCAATACTGTTTTGCGATGTGGCTTAGGCTGATTTAATCGATTTTACCGCGACTTGGTGCTCATTCCATGTGTTAATGGTATCCGTCAACTGCTCGCCCATCATATCTAATACTTCTGGTGTGCGCATACCTTTACTATCTGTAAAAACAAACTTGGTCATACCAACGCCCATCAGCTGATTTTTGACAAAAAACCGATGCTCAAAATACACGTATTTATGATCCCATCCTGCGACTGCACTGCTAAGCGTCATTTTATCCAAAAATTTAATTTGCTTCAGATAAATCATCTCCTGCATGGCAATCACCCAATTGAGCGACTTAATGCCTTTCTCGTGACAGCACGCCTTTACCCAGCGTGTCACGTTTAGCTCAATAAATGATAAATAACGATAATTGGGTAAATGATCGCGAAATCCCATATCGTGGGGCAAAATTCGATAATGACGGACGGTCGGTGCAGTCAATGTCTCTAGACTGATAGTCTCACTCGTCGATTGATGCTTGAGCTGTTGCTTAAGTAAGCTAACCATAATAAAAAAACGCAGTAACATGTTCATAAATCTTTCTCTTATTTCATCGTATTTATAATTGGTGATTGTCTATCGTTGAAGCAGCTCACATGGGCTAAAAGATTAATCAAGCGCAAATCGTATACTGAGTACATAAAGCGCAGTTAATATTGTGATCATTAAAAACTGACCATAATTGGAAATAACCTCAGTCCATAGTCGGCTTATAAATGTCGCCCACTTTAACGCAAAAAAAGCCACCTCAGTGACTTTCTTTATCTAAAACTTATCTGTAAATAATCATGGTTAAAAACATAGCTTAGAGATTAATGACCGCCGCCATTGATAGTACGTACCATCTCTTCTACCATTTTCTTAGCATCGCCAAAGATCATCATCGTTTTGTCCATGTAGAACAAGCTGTTATCCAAACCTGCATAACCGGTACTCATTGAACGCTTGATAACCATAACCGTCTGGGCTTTGCTGACTTCTAGAATCGGCATACCGAAGATTGGAGAAGTAGGATCATCTTTCGCAGATGGATTCACGACGTCATTTGCACCGATAACCAAGACCACATCTGTACTTGCGAAATCTGAGTTAATCTCGTCCATTTCTAAAATATCATCATAAGGTACATCAGCTTCAGCCAATAGGACGTTCATATGACCTGGCATACGACCAGCAACTGGATGAATGGCAAAACGAACATTCACACCTTCTTCTTTTAATAGCTCATATAGCTCTTTTACTGCATTCTGTGCACGGCCTTGTGCCATACCATAACCTGGTACGATGACCACGCTACTAGCATTAGACATGAGAAATCCTGCGTCTTCTGCTGAGCCCGCTTTGTAGTTCTTCGGTGCACCATCATCGCCGCCTGCGGCAACAGCTGACGTACCCATACCACCAAACAAGACATTAAGTAGTGAGCGGTTCATGGCTTTACACATGATGTAAGATAAGATCGCACCTGATGAACCCACTAGCGAACCTGCGATAATCAGCATCGAGTTGCCAAGCGTAAAACCAATACCTGCTGCTGCCCAACCTGAGAATGAGTTCAGTAGTGATACAACTACTGGCATATCACCGCCGCCGATTGGCGCAATCCACATCCAACCAAAGATAACCGCAATCACTGCCATCGCATAAAATGCTGGTAATGAGTCAGTGACGAAATACACCCCACCGAACCCAATCATCGCAATGAATAGTAGCGCTTGGACCGGTTTTACCCAGCCACCAACCAATGTTTTTGCCCAGCTTTTCGCTGCTAATTTACCAAAGGCAAAAACCGAGGCTGAGAACGTGATCGCACCGATGAAGCAACCGATAAATAGCTCTATGCGAGCAACGGCACCATGCTGCTGTTCAGTGTGTAATACCGTTGCAAGTGCAATTGCAACCGCTGCTAAACCGACGAATGAATGCATTAAAGCAACCGTTTCTGGCATCTGGGTCATTGCGACTGTTTTCGCTTTCCACATACCAACAAGGGCACCTAACACCATCGCACCGATGATCAACCAAAGCACAGGGCCTTCTGCTAAAAAGAAGGTTGTCACGACGGCAATCGCCATCGCTGCCATGCCAAAACGGTTACCACGAATCGCGGTCTTTGGGCTAGACAAACCACGCAAAGTTAAAACAAAGAGGATAGCGCCGACCAGATAGAACCAATCTGCATTTGCCGCAATCATTGCTGAGAAATCGTTCATGCGTCACCTCCGGCATCAGTGGTTGCTACTGGTGCTTTTTTTACTTTCGGTTTAAACATCGCAAGCATACGCTCAGTCACAGCAAAGCCACCGAAAATATTGATACTGGCTAAAAATACCGCAAAGGCACCAAGCAAACTGGTCGGTGTAAACATTGAACCATCAATCGTGACGGTCTGTAGCATCGCACCCACGATGACGATACTTGATAAGGCATTGGTTACCGCCATCAATGGCGTATGTAATGCAGGCGTAACGCCCCAAACCACGTAGTATCCGACAAAAATAGCGAGCACAAATACAGTGAAAATCGCTACAAATGGTGTGCTACTCATGGCCGCACCGGCTGGCGCTGCAGCTAAAATAGTGGCAATCATCTAATCCTCCTAAAAATTTATTCATTACTGGCAAATGTGTAGTGACGAAATATGTGGTAATAGACTGTTCAAACTAGCGTTTGGCCAGTCGTACCTGACTGTCATGTGTCACTGCCAGTGCGCCCTGAATCTCGTCTTCCATGTCTAAGTTAAGTGCCAAGCTAGCCGATGCATCATCGCCAGTAGGTGCAATCAATGTCGTAATAAAGTTAACAAGGTTATTGGCATACAAATCTGACGACTGTGCGGCGAGCATAGATGGGATATTGGCGGCACCAACGATACGTACGCCGTTGTCTGTGGTGATGGTTTCGTTAGGCACGCTGCCTTCGACATTACCACCGGTACCAGCCGCCATATCGATCAGTACAGAACCTGCCTTCATTTTGGCAAGCGTTGCGCCATGTACCAAACGCGGTGCGTTACGACCAGGAATCTGCGCCGTGGTAATAATGATGTCAGCATTACTGAGCGCTTTATCTACGACAGCTGCTTGATCTTTGACATATTGCTCTGATGGCGTCCATGCATAACCACCGGTAGACTTAGCTGTTTCAGCCTCCTCTGCACTCATCGGCACATCAAGCCATTTACCACCGAGTGATTCCACTTGCTCGCGAGCGGTCGGACGTAAGTCACTGGCTTCTACCACTGCACCCAAACGCTTGGCTGTCGCAATCGCTTGTAGACCTGCAACACCAACACCTAGGATAACGACCTTAGCTGGCTTAACCGTACCTGCTGAAGTCATAAACATTGGGAAAGGACGTGAATACTCATTGGCCGCGAGCAATACGGCTTTATAACCAGCAAGGTTGGCTTGTGACGACAATACGTCCATATTCTGTGCGCGTGACAGTGTACGAGGCAATAATTCCATCGCAAAGACTGTCGCGCCTTTGGCTGCATAAGTGTCAAGCTGAGTGTTGCGATACGGGTCAAGCATGCCAATGACGATCTGACCAGATGATAAGCTTTCAGTGGCTTCCGCTGGTAGGTCATTGACGGTGGTAATAATCTTAGACTGGGTAATCACCTCGGTACGACTACTGGCAATGTCGGCACCCGCAGCCTGATACAACTCATCAGCATAGTATGCTGCTTGGCCTGCACCTGACTGAATGACGACTTCAAACCCAAGTTTACGCAATTTTTTGACTGCGTCTGGGGTTATGGCTACACGGCTCTCGCTCGTGATATCTGCACTGATTACACCGATTTTCATACCGTCTCCTTACTTACGTCCAATGACTATATTTACGTCTCACGACTACCTTTAATACCCTCAACGCACATCTAAAAAGCACAGGGGACAAAACCCTTTGATCATGATTAATCCATTACAGCGACCAAAGGTTATCAATTTAATAAATGATAGCTACTTTACCATCATGCCTTTTTATTATAGAGATATCGTTCGTCAAGTTTCATTGTCTAATGATGACCCACAAGTAAAATAAAAATTTAGGTATTTACACCATTGGCATACTTTTTGTTGGTATATTAAAGCCTTTTATTTTTCCGAAAAACGCTTAGCCCTTATAGATACAGGCCTACCTCCATTTATTCTCTAACCCTAAATCTGTTTTTTTATTAAAAATATAACGTCAATAAACATAAAATAAGCAAGGTGAAGTCAAGTTCCACCCATGCATACCGTATAATAAGAATACTTGACACTCGAAAAAACCCGTCATCGATTCATTATAATAAGGAATAACTATGTATTTTTTGCTTTCCCCTGCCAAATCCCTGAACGAAACAGACGCTATACCATTGAATTTAGGCAACTACTATAGCCAGCCCGAGCTAATCAAGCGCTCACAAGAATTGATGAAAGTACTGAAGTCAAAAGAGCCTGTTGACCTACAAGAGCTGATGAGCATATCTGACGATTTGGCTCAGCTTAATGCCACGCGCAATCAACAATGGCATTGGAGTGAAGAGCAGCCGTTTACTAACGATGCCTCTGATAATGCCGCCAAGCCTGCAGGCTATTTATTCGATGGTGATGTCTATACTGGACTTGATATGTATCATATGGACAAAGATACCGCTACTTATGTCAATGAGCACTTAGGTATTTTGTCTGGACTGTATGGAGTACTAAAGCCACTAGATCTGATCCAGCCATATCGTTTAGAGATGGGTACCAAGCTGAAAAATGAGCGCGGTGACAATCTTTATGAGTTTTGGGGTGAGGAAGTGACTAACATTATCAATGCGCGTATGGCTGACAGCGATGACAAGGTATTAGTGAATTTAGCTTCTAATGAATACTTTAAATCGGTAAAGAAAAAAGCACTGAAGGCAGACATCATTACGCCACGATTTGAAGACGAGAAAAATGGTCAATATAAAGTGATTAGCTTTTATGCCAAAAAAGCCCGTGGACTAATGGTGAAATATGCTGCTGATAGTAAGCTGACCAATGCTGAGCAGCTAAAGCAGTTTGACTTGGCAGGATATTACTATTGTGAAGACGCGTCTGATGATAAGACTTGGACGTTTAGACGAAATACGGCGGATCAGTAGCTTGATATAATACGAGTCAAAATTATAAAAACCCATCATAAGCCGAAACTTATGATGGTTTTTTTATTCTCCAACCACTAAATGTTTTAGTGCCTATACTCTAAAGCGCAACTTATCCCTTGAAACATCAAGTACCACTGTTTCATTATAAACATTATAGGTATGGAGACGATCAATGTCAGCCTCCCAATTCGGTTCGATATAACGTACAAAGGTTTCTTTATAAGAGATCGGTGTCAACTCTTCTACTAGGTATAAAGCCACCCTACGCCCATATCTAAGAGTACCATCCTGGGCAGTACGAAAGAGCTGACCGTTTTTTCGGAATAATGCGCCTGCTAATCGCGATCCACGCACGTCAATTTTTAGAGGCGCCGAGGGATGAATGGTCCAATTATCTGCTTGCAGCTTGTCAGACGTATAAATATACAACTCTAAATCCATAGTAAATGCTGAAATTGAACCGTGAGTTGTAAAAAGATACCATGATCCATTATGCTCAATCACAGCGCTATCTACTGCCTGAACGCCTGAAACTAACTCATGAACTTTTTCCCACTTACGCGGAAAGTCTGTCGCTTTTAATAAGTTAATACAATTGGTTTCTGCAGCCTCTGGAATCATATAGATAGCGTTTTCATACTCGAATACATTGGGAAAGCTTAAGTGCGTGCTAATACCCAAATCAGCTTGTCCTGAACTAATAACTTGATGGCTTTCATTCAGTTCTATCCACTCTATTCGACCAATATTCTTTTTGTAGCTCAAGCTTTCAAAAAATATGTAACGTCTTGAGTCGTGTTCAATATAAAAAGGATCGGCCCAAAAACATCCCTTTTCAGGCAGTATCTCCATGTATGTTTGTATCGGCTGATCCATAGAACCAATAAAAATACTCCAATTGTTTAGATAAAGACTTTTATAAAACCTTTTTATCATGTAGTTTTTGAGAAAATTCTGCAAATGTCGTACTGCTGTTAACTGTGGAGGCGTTTTATAAAGTGTGTGATCGTTAATTAAATTAATAAAATTCCCACTTTCGACGCCAATTTCATTTTTACGGAAGTACCAATACAGTACTGATGCTGCAACCCCTTTTAACTTGTCCTCAGTCAAATTATAGTCCCAGTAAAACAAAGTGCCATAACCTCTACCTACCACTTTGTGTACATCATGGTCATTACTCAATAGTTGCAGTGTCACGACGCTGTTCTCCCATTGTTCAGCAAACTGCCA
The DNA here is from genome assembly GCF_002836505.1 of Psychrobacter sp. Choline-02u-9. Classification (GTDB taxonomy): domain Bacteria; phylum Pseudomonadota; class Gammaproteobacteria; order Pseudomonadales; family Moraxellaceae; genus Psychrobacter. The sequence goes on along the minus strand of NZ_PJBF01000048.1, from coordinate 64,862 downwards.
ATACAACGCAGGCTCACCTCGCTGTATCCTTTCATCACCATAATGAAGTAAGAGAATGCCATGCTTCGTAACACCTAGCGCTTTCCCTATTAAGGTTTGGAAATCCATACTCAGCAGGTAATCTAAATCTGTTGCCTGCAGTCTCTTAATCACTGAGTCTTCAATTTCATCAGTGGATTTATTCTGTCTTGGTATTGATGTAATGACAGGCATTTTGCCATTAGAGACTAAATCATGAATAGAATAACGCTTGGTAGTCTTTTTAGCTCGAGAAAGAATAGAAAATAACTTTTGATTGATAGACGGTATAACTTTAGATATATGAGAGGGATTAGCTTGGTGTTCTGCACTTCGTTGGATAGCAATACAAACCTCAACCATACCTTCATCTACTAGAGATTTTAATGGCATAAACTTGTGCCATTCTAATGTTTCATCTTCTACAAAGATTCCAAGCCTAATTTTTTTCATCGTTATCACATTCAATGGCACACGATATTTTGCAAATTCTGTCCCGCAACACGTGTCCAAGCTCCTTTTAAGTGAGTTATCATTCCATTATATATTCATATAATAGCATATATATTGACAAACGTTAAACAAAGCGCAGCGTTAAAATTAAACACAAAAAAGCCCTGCTATCTTTCGATAAAGAGCTTTTAGTAGTCAAATAGGTTTTATGACAAAATCATACTTTTAGCGAAAAGCGATTTATCGAGAAAGGTAAGAAAATGGTCAATATCGAGTGAAATGTTGAGCAGCTAAAAAAGTTTAATTTGGCAAGATATTATTGCAAAGCAGCCTCTGATGACAAGACGTGGACGTTTAAAAGAGACGGATCAAGCCAGTAGCTTGATATAAAAACTATATTTACTACAATCCCTAGAAGTCACTAAAAGCATTGCATTCAGTGCTTCTAGCCCAGTCATCCAATATCTTTTAGTTGAACATATGAACAGATTACAACAATCCTTCTTGTGCCATCATTTTCTGTATCGAGGCGCGGTTCAGCATGGCTTGATAGTGTGCATTTAGGTGTGTCCAATCCTGTGCTCGACTCGCATATCGCTGACTCCAGTGAGCGATCATAAATAAATGAAAATCAGCCCCACTTAATTTATCGCCTAATAACCATGGACCATGACTCGCCAATCCCTTTTCAATAATATCCCAGCAGTAGATTAGTACATCATTCGCTTTATTTTTCACTTGCTGCAAATTGTGCTCACCGCTAATGTACTGCTCGGGATGTGCCCAGTGATTAGCGGCTTCTTGTAGTGTAGAAGACATCCAAAACAAATACTGGTAATAGACACCGCGCTTAGAGCATCCTGTGTTAGGTGCTAGCCCAGACTCTGGGTGCTGATCTAACACATACATTAAAATTGCCGCAGACTCATAAATAACCTGTCCCTGATGCACCAACGTAGGTACTTTGCCATTTGGATTAATGGCTAGATACTCAGCTGATTTTTGCATGTTCTTAGACAGGTCTATTTCTATCATTTCATAAGAAACGCCTAGCTCCTCAAAGACAGCATGGGTAGCCATATTGGCACCACCCTTATCCCAATATAAAGTATAAATAGTCGTGTCCTTCTTGCTGTGGCGATTAATGGATAAAATATTGTACTGAACGATAGAAATTATTCTCTAACGTGAAATAATCGACATGATAGCGTCCGCCAGTTGAGGGATTTCCGTCATTTTCAAACCGGCAATATTGATTCTGCCATTTGGCATGCCGTAAATCGCGAACTCATCTTGCAGTATGAGCATTTGATTTTCTGTTAGCGGTAATAGAGAAAACATGCCTTTTTGGTACGAAATGTCCAAAAACTCTGCAGGTGCACCCCTATCTTTTAAGGCTTTGCCTAACGCTTGGCGAATAGCATCTACCCTATCGCGGTAGCTTGCCAGCTCGACTAGCCAAGCATCTGGTTTGTCTAGTAAATAAGAAGCCACTGCAGCACCGTGATTGGGCGGCATGGAGTAGTTGGCACGTGTGATGGTTTCTAAAAGTGTCTGTATATCTGCATGGCGCTCATGATTGGTCGTTATCACCGTGGCAATACCCGTCCGCTCATTATATAGACCCATATTTTTTGAACAGCTAGCGGCGATAAATGCAAAGTCAGCGTCTTCAATGATTAGACGAAGCCCTGCAGCATCGGTATCAGGATCATCTCCAAAACCTTGATACGCCATATCAATAAATGGGGTAATATTTTTCTGTTTACACCTATCAGAAAAAAGTTGCCACTGCTCTAAAGAAGGATCTATACCAGTAGGATTATGGCAGCACGCATGTAATAACAGCACGTCTCCTTCTTTTGCTTTTTCTAGCGCGGCAAAACACGTATCAATGTCTAACTGACCATTTTTACTTTGCCATGGATACGTATCAACTTTTAATCCAGCACCTTCCATCAGCGGACGATGATTGATATAGCCAGGGTCGCTGATCCAAACGGTTGAATCTGGAGAGAGCGTGGCGATAAAGTCAGCAATGAGTCGTAGCGCCCCTGATGCCCCAACGGTCTGAATCGTGCATTGGTTTTTTAGACTTGGACTGTCACCCAGTACAAACTTTGCCATTTGCTGGTTAAAACTAGCGTTACCCGATAACATACCATAAGCCTTTGAATGCGCTTCATGAGCAAGATGTATTTCTGCATCTTGCACGGTTTTCATCACAGGTGTATTGCCATACTCGTCTCGATAGACACCAACCAATAGATCTATTTTATGTTTACGTTGGTCAGCGCGAAACCTACCTAACAATGCCCACAGTGGATCACCATTGATAACAGGCATATTATCTAACATCATGATACTTCCTTAATTAATTTATTGCGCTCGATTGGACAAGATGACGCCAATGGTGCTGAGTACGATGCCGCATATCATAATGACTGATAGAGACTCATTAAGTATCAGCGCGGCTAGTATAGCGGTCAATCCTGGGGACAAAGAGCCAAGTAATAAGGTACGAATGGAGCCCAATTGTTTTACTGCATAAGAAAACGCAATGGTTGATACCACCCCTACACCAAGTCCTTGTACTAGGATAAACGGAAGCGCTTCATCAAAAGATACAGAACCTATATTGGTCTCTACAATACCAGACAGAACCATCACTAATGTCAGAAAAAACGAGGTATAAGAGAGCATGATAGCGATCGCTATTGGACTCAGTTTGGTGCTTTTTAACCCTAAGGTATAACCTGCCCAAATCAGGCTTGCCATCAACAGTAACCCTACACCATACAGAAGACTATTAGGTGTTGACTGTGCACGCCCACCAATCATAGTAGCTATGCCAAAGAGAATAAGGATTAATGCGGCAAATTTTCTTAATGATATTCGTTGACGATAAAAAATAAAAGACAATATTGCGGCAAAGAAGACTGGCGTCCCTGTCAAAATAGTACCAACGTAAGCTGCTGGTACCGTACTTGCACCAAAAGCGGCTAATAAAAGAAAAGGCACGCCACCAAGTAAAACGAACATGATATCTGGCAGTTTTATGTTTTTGACTTCATGCCAACTAGAGAGTACCCAAGGAGTCAATAAGACCAGCGGTACACTAAAGCGAATGAGCATGACATCCGCAATACTGAGCGACGACGCCCCAACCGCTCGCACAGTCAACGCAAATCCTGACCAAATTAATAATACAACGCTCATCGCCACATAGCCCTTGGTTAGTGGCGACATTACAAACAAAGGATTTTTGCGTGATGAGGGGTGGAATATCGTATTCATAGTCGTGTCTTATGCTGGTATACAAAGACCAATTATCGATTAAAATACGCGCTTTTACCTCTCTTTATTCATTGCAATTTTGCAAATATTTGGTGGATAATGCTAACTAAATCAAAATTATTGGCTTAAAAAGCCAAAAGGTAAATTATGGATAAAATCGACCGCCATATCTTGGAAGTGCTCCAAAAAGAAGCGCGCTTATCTACAGCCGAACTGTCCGAACGTATAGGGCTATCGCCTTCTCCTTGCGCGCGACGCCTAAAGCGTTTGGAAGATGAAGGCTATATAGAGAATTATCAAGCAAACGTAAACAAAGCCAAAGCGGGTATTGCGATGAGTTTCTTTGTGGAGGTCAGCCTCAACAGCCACCAAGAAGAATCTATCGCAGCCTTCGAGCGTGCCCTGTCCAATATGGACGAGGTGATTAATGGACATGTGGTGTCGGGTTCTTACGATTATTTGTTAGAAGTGGTGAGCCCCAATCTCGATGGTTATGAGCGGTTCACCCGTAAGCTACACAAGCTTGCTTGCGTAAAAGATATACACACTCATTTATCGGTGAGAAAGGCAATCAATAAGACAACTTTACCTATTTTTGTTTGAGACTCTTTTATACTAATGAGCAACGTCGAGCACGACCTTGCCTTACGTTAAGTGCATTAAGATAATTATAAATAGCTGGTTAATTTGAATGATTACATAACTTTATTATCGAGCATAAAAAAGCCCTGCTATCTTTCGATAACAGAGCTTTTAATAGTCAAACGTTTTCACAAAAATACTTACAACTCTAGTGAAAAACGCTTTATGAGTTGACTAAAGCCGTACGACTAGGCAACCAAGTGAAGATTGTACTGATAGTACATCGAGCGAGGTTAACAACGTCGTACAAATTTAGTCGAGGCATATATTACATCATGCCGCCCATTCCACCCATACCGCCCATTCCAGCACCGCCGCCCATAGCAGCCATACCATCATCACCTTGCGGTAAGTCAGTAATCATAACTTCAGTCGTTAGCATTAAGCCTGCAACAGATGCAGCGTTTTCTAGTGCTGAACGAGCAACTTTAGCTGGATCAAGGATACCCATCTCTAGCATATCGCCATATTCGCCAGTCGCTGCGTTGTAACCGTAGTTACCACTGCCACTCTTCACTTCATTGACCACAACTGAAGCTTCTTCGCCAGCGTTGGTTACGATTTGACGTAGTGGTGCTTCCATCGCGCGACGTAGGATGTTCATACCAGCGTTCTGATCGTCGTTATCACCGCGTAGTTCAGACAATGCATTCATCGCACGAACTAAGGCAACACCGCCGCCAGGTACAACGCCTTCTTCAACCGCTGCACGAGTTGCATGTAGCGCATCGTCAACACGGTCTTTTTTCTCTTTCATTTCAGTTTCAGTTGCTGCGCCGACTTTGATCACTGCTACGCCGCCTGCTAGTTTAGCAACACGCTCTTGTAGCTTTTCTTTATCATAGTCAGACGTAGACTCTTCGATTTGACGGTTGATAGACTCAACACGGTTTTCGATGTCAGCTTTGTTGCCAGCGCCATCAACGATAACGGTGTTTTCTTTACCGACAGTCACTTTCTTAGCAGTACCAAGCTGCTCTAGAGTAGCAGTCTCTAAGCTTAGGCCAATCTCTTCAGAGATTACAGTACCGCCAGTTAGCGTTGCGATGTCTTCTAGCATTGCTTTACGACGATCGCCGAAACCAGGTGCTTTAACAGCACAAGTTTTCAAGCCGCCACGCATGTTATTTACAACTAGTGTTGCTAATGCTTCGTTTTCTACATCTTCAGCAATGATTAGCAACGGCTTGCTCTGCTGCATTACTTGCTCAAGTAATGGCACGATTTCACGGATGTTGCTGATTTTTTTGTCAACGAGCAAGATATATGGGTTTTCGAATTCAGCAGTTAGGCTGTCTTGCTTGTTGGCAAAGTATGGGCTGATATAACCACGGTCAAACTGCATACCTTCTACAACTTCTAGGGTATCTTCGAAGCTTGAACCTTCTTCAACAGTGATAACGCCTTGCTTGCCTACTTTTTCCATCGCTTGCGAGATCAGCTCACCGATTTTGGTGTCTGAGTTTGCAGAGATAGAACCAACTTGAGCGATTGCTTTGTGATCGTCAGCTGGCGTTGATAGTTTATGGATTTCTTTAACCGCTTCACGTACCGCTTTGTCGATACCGCGCTTAAGATCCATTGGGTTCATGCCAGCAGCAACTGACTTCATGCCTTCTTGTAGGATTGACTGAGCCAATACAGTGGCAGTGGTTGTACCATCACCAGCGACATCGTTAGTGCGACTAGCCACTTCACGTACCAGCTGTGCACCCATGTTTTCAAATTTGTTTTCTAGCTCGATTTCTTTAGCAACTGAAACACCATCTTTAGTGATGGTAGGTGCACCAAATGATTTGTCGATAACAACGTTACGACCTTTAGGGCCTAATGTTACACGTACTGCGTTTGCTAGAACGTTTACGCCGTCCATCATTTGTTTACGGGCATCAATGCCGAATTTTACGTCTTTTGCCATGTTAAATTACTCCACTATTATAAGTATGAGAATACAATTGATTGATTTGATAGTTGCTTATCAAAAGCGATTATCAGAAACTGCTATCAAAATGTGCTGAGTATAAAATAATACTCAAAAGGACTAGCCTTCTAGCACACCCAATACATCAGACTCTTTCATAATCAATAGTTCTTCACCGTCAACCTTTACGGTTTGACCGGCATATTGACCGAACAAAACTTTGTCGCCAGCTTTTACATCTAACGCACGAGTTTCACCGTTATCACGAACTTGACCATTACCAACTGCAAGCACTTCACCTTGTGAAGGTTTCTCTTGTGCTGAACCAGGAAGCAAGATACCACCAGCAGTCTTTGTTTCTTCTTCTATGCGGCGGACGACAATACGGTCATGTAAAGGACGAATGTTCATCGATATGACTCCAAAAGTTGGTTAATAAAATTAAGGGTTTATTTGAATTAATGGTCTCAATACCAGTATCTATAGGGAACACTGCCAAAAACAATGCTTTATAGATAAGCCTTGAGCTTGTAACAAAAAGTGGGGGCAAGGTGAGTTCGGTTCAAGTGTAAAGCCCAAAAATTTACAAGATTATTTTGCAAAAATTGATCAATCAACATCTCATACCGATGCTTTACGTTTAACAGAGTCGATATGCTATTCAAATAAGGAACAAGAAGTAGGAATATTTAGAAATATTAGCGAGCTGAATTTATATTTTGACCAATGCTAAATTAACTATAGAAACATTTGCTACAAGCTCTACACGAAGCGGTATGACACCACGCTTGAAAATATAATAGCGTATGACCATTATAGGTCTGGTAAACATAATAAGAACGAACGAAAAAAATTGCTATATCGGCAATAAATTAATGAAGGGGTATCTATGAGTTTTTCATCAATGCACAAAAAGTCATCAAGCGACAATATTAATAATGCTAATAACGCAAAACGCAGTCCATCTAAATTTTTATCTGCCTTAGTGACAGGCATCAGTATCTCTACCGTTGGAGCTTTGAGTATGACCGCACCTACCCTAGCTAGCGCAAAAACCGTCCAACCATCAATTGCCGATTATAGTTTTACCGTTGAGGACAAATACAAAGGCACAGCAACTCGTACGCTAAGCAAATCTGGTAATACGTGGAAATATAACGTTAAGGCTCGCGTCGCTGGTGTGGCTAGCGCCTCGCAAAACAGCACTTTTACGCTTAATGGCAACAATGTCAGTCCCACGCAGGCGAGCACCACTTACAAACTGCTCGGCATGGGTCGCACGCATAAACTAGACTTTAACCCAAGCAGCAAAAAAGTCACCAGTAACTATAAGGGCAAGTCGACGACAATGAACATGTCGCAACAAGCCTTTGATGACTTGAGCCTTGAGGTACAGATTCGTCAGGATTTATTAAACGGTAAATTCTCTGGTAACTACTACATGGCGAAAAAAGACAAAATCGAGAAGACGCCATTTAAAAAATCAGGCAGCACTAAAATTACCGTACCAGCAGGTACCTTTGATACGGTACGTGTTGACCGCGTCCACGATGACGATAGCCGCTCTACCAGCTTTTGGTTAGCCCCAAGCTTGGACTATATGCCAGTTAAAGTTAGTCAAATTAACGATGGTAAGAAAATGGATTTAGAATTAACTAAGATTAACTAATCTACTTATTTTTAACGTTATAAACAAAAAAGCGGCGCCCCAGATGGAGTACCGCTTTTTTATAGCTTTAGATTAATGGATATAATTTATTAGGCTTCAGATAACTTCAATTATTGACGAGGTTTCTTCACAACGTTATTCATCGAAGGCAAACGTTTAAGCAGAATAAATAGCCAAACATTGATGGCAAGCAATAGTAAGAAGTCCATTAAGTACACAGCGATTTCCGCCCAGCTACTGCCATATATACGAGTAAACAGCACCACGCCACTTGCACCCAAATATACTAAGGTAAACATACTGCTAATTAATAATGCATAAGGTGAACGACCACGCAATATCCATGGCGTCAGAATCAATGCGGGCACTAGCCATAATGCCTGCCAAGCAATACCGCCAACAATATCAGGGCTACTAGGATTAAAGATACTAATAAAGATAGGCAATCCGAGTAGTCTATAAACGAGCCAAATTAACCACGTAACCTTTAAGCGCTGTGCAATAGGTGCGATAGGCTTAACCGTTTTAAGAGGCTTTGTATTAGAGCGGGTTGTGGCCATTAGATATTTTGATTTCCTAAATGAATAATATACTGCTTAACATTAATAAGTAGCTTTTTGTTATAACCACTTGCTTATAATCAGGTGGTTATAAACATTCAGTCATAGACTCTGAGACTCAGACGCTTATAGACAGCAGGTTTATAAAAGTTACTTATCGGTTCCAATTAGCCTGTGCTAATGCAGCCGCAGTAATCGCTAAACGGCGACCCTGCGCAATACCCAAATCTCGCTCGTCAGCAGATATTGGCTGATCATGCGATGCACCGCTGACATGGCTGGCACCATAAGGCGTGCCACCGCGATGCGTACGGTTCAGTGCTGGCTCTGCATAGGGCACACCTACGATGACCATACCGTGATGCATCAACGGCAACATCATCGTCAACAGCGTCGTTTCTTGACCGCCATGCATAGAGCCTGTCGCCGTAAATACTGAGGCTGGTTTGTTTTGTAGGTTCCCTGCCAGCCATAAAGTCACGGTATTATCCCAAAAATACTTCATGGGTGCGGCCATATTACCAAAGTGCGTCGGGCTACCAAGCGCAAGACCGCTACAGTCTTTTAGATCGTCCATCGTACAATATAAATCACCCTCATCAGGTATCGCAGGCTTACTTGACGTGGTTTCAGGTGCCACTGTCGGTACCGTACGGATACGCGCGGTCATGCCAGCATCTTCAATACCTTGAGCGATAGCATATGCTAATGTCTTAGTCGTACCGTAATTAGAATAATAAAGCACCAAAACATAAGGGTCGGTCTGACTCATTAGCAAAGCTTCCTTATAAAAACGTCAGTCATACTGGCCAGCAAAGATGCGGCGAAATATACGACTAACTGGCATTGTAGAATATGTGCACATTATGCCCGAGTCATTCACTGTCATGCAAATAACCATGATTGATAACCTGACTTATATTGTATCTGATGTGCTACGTGGTGCATTTTTACACAATTAAACCGCAGATGATAACCGTTCATTTTTGTTACACTATTGTCACTCTTACTTTTGCTTAATGGTCGACATGGAAAAATTATCTCAAAAACTCCCGTTTTTACAACAGCGCTGGTTTCAGTTTTTACGGTTTTTGACTCGGCATTTTTTTGAAGATAATTGCCAGCAAAAGGCGGCTTCACTGACATACACCACTATGCTGTCGATCGTGCCTGTATTAACGGTATTACTGATGATTTTGTCATCCGTACCAGCACTCGCATCGGTTAGAGCGCAGATTTATGATGTCATCTATAGCAATCTATTGCCACAATCCAGCCTGCAAGTTAGTGAGTACATTAATGACTTCGCCGAAAAGTCATCTAACCTAACCATTATCGGTGCCATGATTTTGTTCTTTACGACTATCATGACCTTGACCACCATTGAGCGCGCGTTTAACCAAATCTGGCGAGTAGAAGATCGCTCGGGTGGCATCAAAAGCATGCTGCGTTATTGGACTATCGTTACTTTGGGACCATTGGTATTGGGCACCGCTTTTATCGCTTCAAGTACTGTACAGAGTCTGAGTTTTCTTAATCGTCAAATTGCTGGCTACGGTATCGACTGGAGCTTTTGGGTACAAATGGCATCGATTGGTATTACGATGGCGGGTTTTATCGGTATGTACTGGTTTATTCCAAAGGCGCGCGTACCAGCAAAAAATGCAGCCATCGCTGGCGTGTTCGTGGCCATTGTCTTTGAATTAATGAAGCATCTGTTTGGTACAGTGATGGCTAACTTTACTAGCTATGAAGCGATTTACGGCGCTTTTGCTGCCTTGCCTATTTTTCTACTATGGATTTATCTGTCGTGGAATTTGATTTTATTAGGCGTTGAAATCAGCTATACCTTGACGATTTTTGAGACAGAAGAAGTCTACCCTCGTCACCCGTTACTCAGCTTGTTAGACATGTTGAATTTGGTTTATACCCACCACTTAAAAGGTGAAGCCGTTAGCGAACAAGCACTGCGCAATGTCTTAGGTCGCAAAGAGCTGCCGAAATGGTATACCTATATCAACTACCTACAAGACAGCAATCTGATTACCATGACAGATGATGATGACTACGTGCTCAAAAGAGATTTGAGTAGGATGACGTTATGGGACTTTTATCGTACCTTGCCCTACCCACTTCCTATCAAAGACGAGCTGGATGAGATGAAATTGGAAGGTCAAAAACCTTGGCTAAGTTTGCTAGTAAAACGTTTTGAGAATACTGAAGCGTATGCCAAACAGCAACTGCATTTACCGCTAAATGCTATTTTTGCCAATAGCGAACCGCGAAAACAATCTACTAGCAAGCATGGCGATGACCATAAATTATTTAGAAAAACCTCTGCCGCCACTGAAAATGTACAACGACATGATAATCTAGATAGACATGGTGAGAGTGCTTATAACGGTAATAGTCCAAATCTTGAAGCCTCACCACACCTAGAGCCTATGGCTTACGACAAAGACAGCGCTATTGAATATGACGATCACGACAATGAAGCCATCATACCTCTAGGGACTAGTGAGAGTCATGCTGAGACAGATATGATCAGACGTATGCACAAAAACGCTATTATTACAGAAGCAGACAACCCTAAGGCTCAACACAGTGAATAAAAATGATGGAGACAGCATCTGGACACGTACGATCAATGCAGGTCAAAACAGGCTTAAGCAGTTCACTAATTTGTGGTCAATACAAACGCTGACTGACTTGCCTGATCGCTTAAATAATTTGTGGCAGTGGCTGATTGGCTCTTATTGGTTTATTCCAACCGCTTGTGTCATCGTCGGTATTTTGCTTGCTCCTTTACTAGTCGCGATTGATCAGCATTTTGATCGTGAAACCGTAAAAGAGATCTCCTTTGCTTTTACTGGTGATGACGAGGCGGCGCGCGCTATCATGACCGCCATCGCTGGTGCGGTACTGGGCGTGGCGGGTACGACATTTTCGATTACAATCGCCGTCCTGTCGATGGCATCCTCACAGTTTGGTCCAAGACTGCTACGTAACTTTTTGACTGACACTCCAAACCAATTTGTCCTTGGCGCTTTTATCGGTACATTTAGCTATAGCTTATTGGTACTAAAATCTATTCATAAGTCTGACGTAGCTTTTGGTGTGCCGCAATTGGCAGTGACTTTTGCCATTATCATGGCAATTATCTGTGCGCTGCTTTTAGTTTATTTTGTACAGCATATGGTGCATGCCATTCAAGCGTCTCACGTCATCCAAAATGCCAGCAACGATGCGATTGCAAACATTTACTATTGGTATAACGATCGATGTGATATTCAACATCAACGCGATGCTGAGCACCATGATATCGAGCAGTTCCAAAACTGGCCTGCTATGCCGATTTATTCACCAAATTCAGGTTATCTACAGCAGATTTATCTTGAGTCATTGATTGCGCTGTCACAAGATTATGGTGGCGTAGTACAAATGCATGTCAACCTCGGTAATTACGTCACTGACAAAAACGTCATTGGTTACTTTTATCAGCGGCCCGCATCTCATCCGAATAATTGCCAAAGGACAGCAACACCGCATCTGGCAGTAATACCGCGAGCACCTGATGGACTGTTTTGGCAACGTCTTGCAGGTTGCCTACGACTTGAGCAACGATTGGCGCACTCTAACGACATTGCCTATAGCTTAGGTCAGATGACAGAGATTGCTGTACGCGCACTATCCCCTGGTATCAATGATCCAAAGACTGCGGTCAATTGCGTCCAGTCTCTAACCAGCTGCCTGAGTATCATGATGCGTCGTCAGCCACCAAGCCCTTATCATTTTCACATACCGCAGTCAGATACTAACGATAGCTCTGAAACCACTATCAAACAGAAGCGACTGGCCATATTGGCACTAGTCACTCATATCCCCAAAATTTCTGACTTTATCAATGTGTCACTCGGTGAGATACGTCGTTATGCAGCTGCTGACCTAATGGTCTTAAAAGCATTATGTCAGGCAATGGTCAATCTGAACTATGCACGGGTAAACAGTGCACAGCAGCAAACGCTATTACATGAATTGCATCTAATTCAGCGAGCTGGTGAAGAGAATTTAAATTATCAGGAGCTAGTCGATGACTTGGTCGCTATGTGCGAACAAGCCAAGCAGTTTATTCTTGATAACGATGCTCAGCACAAGCATTTTAATTATGTCAGTGATTTTGAAGCCGATATTCGTCAAGCGTTACAGACACAGTCTAGTTAACGACATGACCAATTAACTGTTTAAATAAACGGCCGTATCAGCCCTTATAAGCACATTACTTATAAGCACAATACCTATAGCTAGCAACACTTATAACGTCCCTATAAGCCCTGCGCTTTAGATACTTTTTATATTCATATGAGACCTACTTTTTATGGCATCTGCAACCAGCCTCACCATTCTAGAAATCAGCGCCATATTTTTGTCGATTACTGCTTCGTTAACTTATATTAATCACCGTTTTATTGGTCTGCCGACCACTATCGGTGTCATGGTCATCTCTATCTTACTGTCAATCGGTGCGATATTTTTGGGCTTCTTAGGGTTTGATCAGCTGATCGATTACGAAGTCAGTTTATTGGAGCAGCTTGATTTTACCGAAGTACTCTTAGACGGCATGCTATCGATGTTGCTATTCGCAGGTGCATTACACGTCAATATTGGTGATTTAAGACGTTACAAGTTACCTATCGGCATCCTTGCCGGACTTGGTACGATCATATCGGCGATGCTTATTGCGACCGCGATTTATTTTATGCTGCCGTTGTTTGGTTTTGGCCTACCGTTTCTCTGGTGCCTGTTATTTGGGGCGCTTATTTCCCCTACCGATCCTATTGCCGTCATGGGTATCCTGTCGTCAGCAGGTGCTCCAAAGAGTATCGAGACTGTCATCGCTGGCGAGTCATTGTTCAATGATGGAATCGGAGTGGTTATCTTCGTCTTACTGCTGGGGATTTTATCTAGCGGTGATATCCCTACTGCCAACTACGTCGCACATACTTTGGCGGTTGAAGCTGGTGGCGGCGTTGTATTCGGACTGGTACTTGGCGCAATTTTATATTACTTGCTTAAAAGTATTGATAGCTATCAAGAAGAGGTGCTATTAACATTAGCAGGCGTCATCGGTGGCTATGCGCTGGCCAGTCATTGGCATTTATCAGGGCCACTCGCCATGGTCATGATGGGCCTGATGGTTGGTAATCGTGGTCGCGAGCTAGCCATGAGTGATAAGACACGGCACTATATTGATTTGTTCTGGGAATTGATTGATGAGATTTTAAACGCTATTTTATTTGTGCTTATTGGTCTAGAAGTGGTGATGATTGCTTATTCAGGCAATTTATTTATTGCGAGTGGTTTGACTATTTTGATTGCGCTTGTTGCCAGATTTATCGTGGTAGGCATGACGACCAAGACTTTTCATCGTCAGCTTGATTTGCCTACGGGCGCATGGAAAGTTCTGACGTGGGGCGGTTTACGCGGAGGTATCTCAGTCGCGCTAGTATTACAGCTACCAATCGGGGCTGAACGAGAGATTTTATTGGCACTCACTTATGCAGTAGTAATATTCTCCATCTTGGTACAAGGCCTGAGCGTTGGAAAAGTCGCTAAAAGCATTCGTACGGATGAAAAAACAGTAGACGTATAAGCCAAAAATATAGCAGGCACAAAAAATCCAGCATAAGATACTTGTCTTATGCTGGATTTTTTAACTTAAATTTAAACGCTATATCAAGCCCTTTCGTTTCATATTGCGATAAACCACAATAATAATGAGTAGATTAGAAACCAATATCCCAAGCTTAAACCAATCAAATGGGCTAACGATCAGATAGTAAATCTCTATAGGAATAAATACCCCATAGCCTAATACCCCAAACCAATACGCCCATGTTTTGTCATGCCATAAGCCATAGGCTTCTAGGAAACGCAAACTGGCATAAGCGAATATCAATAATAAAAACATCGGCCAGTTTTTACTTGCCTGCTGAGCAATACGTACGGCACTGTCAATTTGCGGGGCAAGCATATGGCCGAAACTGTGCTGCCAAGTAACGGTTGCGGTCGTCAGCCAATGCTCAAGATTGGTATGCCACCACCATAATGCCCCTGCTCCTAGTAACGCACCAACACCTTTGACTACCTCATAAATGGCCACCGCTTTGATAGACTCACTCGCCGTACTGCGCGATTTTTCTTGCTGACCATTCATGGTAACCCCTTTATCCTTCGAGGATGGCGGCAGACGGTTATCCTGTCGGGGCAAATTAGCCAAAGAATGTCTCCACAACACGTCCTTGCAACTGCTGATTGAAAAACGGCGTGTTTTTACCACTCGATAGCATCGATTGCGCGGTTACTTGCCACTCAAGGTTAGGATCGACTAATACTGCACCGCCGATAGCTTCATACTGCTCGCTAATACCTGCGATTTTTGCAGGATTTAGGCAGATTTTGTCTACCAGTTGCGAGAGTGTTAACACCTCATCATTTACCAGCTGACAAGCCAGCGCCATAAACGTATCAAAGTTTGAGATACCTGGCGTACTCTCAGCAAACGGTGCTTTTTTGGCGGTACTATTCAGTGGCTCGTGATGACTACAGATAGCGTCGATAGTGCCATCCTTTAACCCACGGCGGATTGCCTGCTGGTCCGTGTTACTACGCAGTGGTGGTAACACATATGCCTGAGCATTAAAGCCTTCAAGATTGTCATCAGTTAAATACAGCTGATGCATCGCAACATCACACGTAACAGGCAAGCCTTTATCTTTTGCCCAGCGCATAAGCTCAATGGAAGACTTACATGATAACTGGCTAAAATGAGCAGCGATTCCGGTCTCTTCCACCATCAATAGCTGCGTAGACAACGCAACAGTTTCCGCAATCCAAGGAATCCCTTGCAGACCATGATAAGAAGCAATATAGCCCTCATGTGCTACGCCGTCTCCAGACAGACTTGGCTCATCAGGATAAAAGAATACTTTCATGCCAAAAGTCGCCGCGTATTCTAGTGTACGCAGCAATACTAAATCATTGCGAAAAGGTCTACGCGCATTAGATACTGCGATACAGCCGCCCTTTTTAAGCCCTGCGATATTAGACGGTCGTTCGCCCTCTAACCCTGTGGTCAATGCACCCAAAATATGCAAGTAAATCCCGCCATCACTCAGGGCGCGCTCACGTAAACCCTTTAAAAGTGAGCCATTTTCTAAAATAGGATTGGTGTCAGGCGGTGTGACTACATGCAAAAATCCATTACCACGGGCAGCGCTGCCTTCTGATTTTAGCGTACCGTGTTGCTGTTGGCCTGGCTCACGCAAGCGCGCGCACAGATCTACTAATGGTGGCAACAACCACACCTCACGGCCAGAATCAAGTGTAGATAATTTTTCTGTTGCAGCTTGCGGAAGCGCATCTTTAAATGCTTTTGGTAAATGGTCAAGAATGGGTGCATCAGTATTAAGCATGGTAGACATAACGTTATTACCGTATCAATAAAATGAAATAAATGAGAATAAGTCGCGCGGCAAGCTGTTACTTGCCAGCTGCTTGATGAGCACGTTGACCTTCCATCGCAAGCGACAAGACCGCCATTCGAATGGCAATACCGTTATTTACCTGCTTTAAGATAACGGATTGCGCGCCATCAGCCACACTAGAGGCAATCTCAACACCGCGGTTCATCGGCCCTGGGTGCATAACTAGCGCATCAGGCTTGGCAAGCGCTACTCGCTCTGGCGTGATTCCATAATGCTTATAGTATTCATTTGAGGATGCCAATAGCGGCGAACCGATACGCTCATTTTGTATTCTTAATCCCATGATGACATCACAGTCGGTGACACACTCGTCCATGTTTTCATATACTTGTACACCAAAACGCTCAATACCTTTGGGCAGTAAAGTGCGCGGCGCACAAACACGGATGTCTGTCACACCTAGCGTTTGCAGTGCACTGATATCAGAACGGGCGACGCGTGAGTGCTTAATATCACCAACGATCGCGATAGACAGTTCTTCAAATGGGCGCGGTGCCTCACGGTGAATGGTCAACATATCGAGCATTCCCTGAGTAGGATGCGCATGCCAGCCATCACCGCCGTTAATGATTGCGATATCAGGCGTCACTTCTGTCGCCATAAAATGCGCGGCACCTGATGCTGAATGGCGTACTACAAAGATATCCGCGGTCATTGCCTGTAGATTCCACAGCGTATCACGCAGACTCTCGCCTTTTTTGGTACTAGAACGTTCGATATCGATATTGAGCACATTGGCACCCAAGCGTTTTTCGGCAACCTCGAATGTCGTCCGGGTACGAGTCGATGGTTCAAAAAACAAATTCATGACCGTATAGCCGTCTAACTCAGGACGATTGATTAGCTGTCCGTTTTCATCAAAGAAAGTCTCTGCTTTTGCGATAATAGCTTTGAGCTGTGCTTTGTTAAGACCTTCAACACCTAAGAAATGCCGGATACTGCCATCAGTGTTGAGCTGCGGACGACTTAGTGAAGTATTGAGCCTTTGATGAATCGTATTGGGATCAAATTTTGCATAATCAGTCGGTGAGACTGGTTGTGTAGCGCTACTATCGATAGAATTTGACATAATGGCGAGTCTTTATTGTGGGTTTATATGAGTCTATAGTAATCACTTATTCATCTTTGTTCGATCATTTATCACTGATAGGCATAGATACAAAGGACATTTTGACGCTTATTTGCTACAATTTACCGTAATCAAATTCGACCAAAAAACAGCCTCAGCAGACAATCAGAAAGCGTGAGTAGACATGCTATATTCTCATAGAGAATAATTCTGACAAAACTATAAATGAATAACAATAGATATAGTGTAGCCGATTTTGTGGTCGGGACAAAGATACCGTATAAGCTATTTAAGAATTTACCTATTTCAGGTGTGCTAAATGCCACCTACTTCTTTACTTTGACACCTATCCGTTCTTTTACTTTCCATACCATTTATTAGGAAGCCTTATGACGACCTTAGCAGACTATCTAAACCAACATGACACTAGCCCTGCACTTAACGATGTGATTACCACTGTCACTGATGTCGGTAAGACGATTTCACAACTGCTCAGAAAAGGCGCTTTAGCAGATATTTTGGGCGAAGCAGGTAATCAAAACGTCCAAGGCGAAGATCAGAAAAAGCTCGACGTACTGGCCAATGACTTATTGCTAGATGCATTGGCAAAAAACACGCACTGTGCAGGCGTTGCTTCAGAAGAGCTCGATGACGCGACCCCTGCTAATGACGATGGTAGTCTATTAGTTCTGTTTGACCCATTAGATGGCTCATCAAATATCGATATCAATATGGCTGTAGGTACGATTTTTTCTATCTTACCGTATGAACGTCAAGGTCAAACCAGTGAAAACAGCGACTATCTACAGGCAGGTAACAAACAGCTAGCAGCCGGTTATCTGCTATATGGTACCTCTACTGTCCTAGCGTTAACCGTCGCTGATAAAGTTGTGATGTTTAGCCTAGATCCAGAGACTTCTGACTATGTGCTGATAGAAGACAATGTTCAAATCGATGCCGATACGAGCGAGTATGCTATCAATAGCTCAAATTATCGCTACTGGCGTGCGCCGATGCAGCAGTACATTGATGAGTTAATCGCTGGTGAAACAGGTGTACGTGGACGTGATTTCAATACGCGCTGGGTAGCAGCCATGGTTGGTGACGTCCATCGTATTTTATGTCGCGGTGGTCTGTTCACTTATCCGTTTGATACCAAATACGCTCATAAAGCGGGTAAACTACGCTTGATGTATGAAGCCAACCCAATGAGCTTATTGATTGAACGCGCGGGTGGCGGTGCGACAGACGCGGTCAATCGTATCTTAGATATCGAACCGACTGATATCCACCAGCGTGTACCAGTAGTACTCGGTAGCAAAAACGAAGTCAGTTACGTGAAAGACTTACACGTCAATTATTCTGAGAAATAATTGATTGACGCGCCTGTTAAGAACAGTCAGCAGAACGCTAAATTAATAATAGATATTTTGCTGGTTATCTAAACGACTCCTTTACTCTTCTCTAAGCGATCCACTATGGTATTAAATCCCACCGAGCTGATTACCTCAGATAAGAACACAACCGTGAAGCTTGTAAAAGCACTGTTGTCCCAAGCACGCCAGCGTAAAAAGAACGGTCAGACAGTCATAGAAGGCGTCCATTTGATAGATGCTGCGCTGCGTAGTGATTATCCTTTCGCTCAAATACTACTGTCTGAGTCAGCGCGTAGCCACTCTGAAGTTCAGCAGATATTGACTCGCCTGCCCACTTATACGCCTATTCTTACTTTGTCAGACTCACTCTATGAGAGTATTCGTAGCTTGGGTACAGGCATCGATATCATGGCGATTATCAAAGTACCAACGCCTAGCTTATCGATGATCAATGAAGACTGCTTAATCTTGAACGACGTACAGGATAGTGGGAATGTTGGTACGCTACTACGCACAGCTGCAGCCGTTGGTATCCGCAATATCTTATGTACCAGTGCGACCGCTCAAGCTTGGTCTCCCAAGACGCTACGAGCAGGTATGGGTGCACAGTTTGCACTGACTATTTATGAGGGCTTGAGTACACAAGATATTTTAGATCAAGTACAAGTGCCGCTTTTGGCAACTAGCTCACATACAGATACTATCATTTACAATCACGATTTATCTGCACCTGTAGCATGGATTATGGGTCATGAAGGTCAAGGCGTTAGCGACGAGCTAATGCAATGTGCCACGCCGATAGCATTACCGCAGCCAAATGGTCAAGAGAGCTTAAATGTAGCGATTGCAGGCTCTTTATGTCTGTATGAAACCTTACGTCAAAGACAATACTCTTAGCGTCCATTTATACCTGCTATTAAAACCCTACCTATCAAGCATAAAAAAACCCACTACCAATTGATAGTGGGTTTTTTATTATCTGTCTACTACTGATATAGTCAGAGAATTCTAAAACGGATACAAGGCAGCCAACTGCAGATTGTACAAGTAGTATATCTAAGGAGGGTAACGCCGTAGCCGTTTAGTAGTTCTGTGACTATATATTAAACCTTGCTAGTTAGCTCAGGCAATGCTTCAAATAGATCAGCTTCTAAGAAGTAATCAGCAACGCTAGCGATAGGTGCTTCTGGGTCATTGTTGATAGCAACGATGACTTTAGAATCTTTCATACCAGCCAAATGCTGAATTGCGCCTGAGATACCAGCTGCGATATATAGCTGCGGTGCAACGATTTTACCCGTTTGACCGACCTGCATATCGTTTGGTACATATCCTGCGTCAACAGCAGCACGTGATGCACCAACAGCAGCGCCTAGCTTATCAGCCAATGGCTCAATGTACTTGGTGAAGTTTTCACCATTTGCCAAGGCACGACCACCAGAAACAACAATACCAGCTGATGTCAATTCTGGACGATCAGACTTAGCCATTTCTTCGTTAACGAAGCTAGCTTTACCAGTTTCTTGTACGTTGTCGATAGTTTCAACAGTCGCTGAACCGCCTTCGCTTGCCACTGGGTCAAACGCAGTGGTACGTACTGTTAGTACCACTTTGTCTTCTGTGGTTTTTACTGTCGCTGTCGCATTACCTGCATAGATAGGACGCTCAAACGTTTGCGCATCTACCACACCTGAGATTTCAGACAGCATGCTGACGTCAAGTAACGCAGCAACGCGTGGCATAAAGTTTTTACCAGTCGTGGTCGCAGCCGCTAGGATATGGCTGTAATCACCAGCGATATCAGCAACCAATAGCGCTACGTTACCTGCCAATTGATGCTCATAAGCAGCATTGTCAGCCAATAGTACTTTAGTCACGCCTTCTGCTTTTGCCGCTTCATCAGCAACAGCTTGGCTACCACTACCAGCAACCAATACATGGATATCATCACCCATTTGTTTAGCAGCAGCGATTGTATTTAAAGTTGCCTTTTTTAGACTGGCATTGTCATGTTCTGCATATACCAAAATTGCCATGGTTTTAGTCCTTTATATATTCGTATTATCTATTCATGCGGTTGTTTGTGTACAAAGCTATTTGAGCAACTATCATTTAATATGAAATAAAGCAGTCAAACTTATAGCCTTCAAATTCTTAACCTTGTACAGGATATGCCGTAGCGAAGTATCCAATCATTAAAATATTAAATAACTTTTGCTTCGTTTTTCAGCTTATCGACCAACTCATCAACTGACCCTACTGTAATACCAGCTTTACGTTCAGCAGGTGGCACGACTTTAATAATTTCTTGCTTAGATGCCATATCAACACCAAAATCCGCTGGCGTTTTTTCATCAAGTGGCTTTTTCTTCGCTTTCATGATGTTAGGCAATTTAGCATAACGTGGCTCATTCAAACGTAAATCAGTCGTGATAACCGCTGGTAAATCAAGTGCGACTGTTTGCAGGCCACCATCGATCTCACGTGTTACGTTTACTTTATCGCCTTCAACCTTCACTTCTGATGCAAATGTACCCTGACCGATGCCCATCAATGCCGCTAGCATTTGACCAGTTTGGTTGTTGTCATCATCAATCGCCTGTTTACCTAGCAAGATAATATCAGTGCTTTCAGTTTCAGCGATGTTCTTTAAGATCTTAGCAACTTGTAATGGATATGGTTTTTCGTCACTTACTACCAATACACCACGGTCAGCACCTAGTGCTAAAGCTGCACGAATCTGCTCTTGTGATTCTTTTGGACCGATTGAAGCAACAATGATCTCATCAATGACGCCAGCTTCTTTTAGGCGAACCGCTTCTTCTACTGCGATTTCATCAAAAGGGTTGATTGACATTTTAGTGTTTGATAAGTCAACGCCAGAGTTGTCGGCTTTTACACGAACTTTTACGTTATAATCAATGACACGCTTGACCGCTACTAATGCTTTCATACGTTCCTCGTTTATTAATGTTATGAATTAAAAATATCAGTTAAGAACCCAATTTTCGTTGTGGTTCAAATTGTCGTTCAAAATACTACTCAAGGTTATTACTACATCAACAGAATATGATTACTCAAGAAATACAAGCCAATATCAACAATCATATTAGCAATGTGTACTTTATCGATAAATCTGCTAAAGCTAAGCCAACCGTTATTATCAGACCTATGTATCTTGCGTCAGCATGCAGATAAGGTCAAGACAACGCCGTGAATAATGCGTCATAAATTTGTCACCATTCTAAAATAATTGGTCTATAAGCACGTTATTCCACGATTTTTTTAATTGACAGTCGTAATTACTGATACCTTTATAGCATTCTCAGCCCTAGCCTTACTTAACATTTTGTTATTATTTATCTCTTTAGCGTTAATAGATAGGGACTCAGCACTTGTTACTGGTTATCTTCGTTAGAGCTGACATTAGAACCAATCAGCAATTCACTATCACGTATATCATCAAATAATGACCGATCAGGAGTTACTTCACTGTTTTTGACAACACTCATATCCCCTGTTGTTTCCATTATGACAGCAAATACCTCAGTTTTAGATTTGATACCGTTTTTACGCAGTACTTCTTGGACATCGCTCGTACTTAGGTTAGCTTCTTGCAAATTATCTGGAAAATACTCACCATGTGCCATCAATATGATAGCTTGATTGTCTATTAACGCTTTGAGTGGCTTTATTTTACGCCTTACTACTGAGACCACGCCTTGAATCACGAACAGCACCGCAACAGCACACAACCCTTGTAGTAGAGAGGGCTCATCAGACAATACAGTAGAGGCCAATATACTACCAATACCGACGGTCATAGCAAAATCATGACTTGATAGCTTAGAAAAGCTACGTAAACCCATGAGGCGTGTAAACAGCATTAGACCCAAATAAAAACCTACTGCGGATATAGAAATACCCAGTATCTGTTGCCAGTCAATTGCAAGCCAATTTTCCCACTTCATAATACAACCTTATCTATCTCATCTTTATTAAATCATTGTTTGTTATTACCTGATGATGTTGACTGTCAAAATCAATAGCAATTTACATTGACAACACTTTGTCATACCAAAAAACTCCCATAAAAAAAGCAACCTGATAAGAGGTTGCTTCTTTTTAAAGTCGATACAGTATTTTTATTGTTTTAACAAACAAAGTAATCAATGCGTATTGATAATCTTATTGTCATTAAGTTTACTGGCAAGCAGTTAGCCTAATAATAAATGAGATTAGATAGCTTCGATTTGCTCAGCTTGTGGGCCTTTTTTGCCATCACCTAAGATGAAAGACACTTTTTGGCCTTCGGCTAGAGTTTTGAAACCGTTACCTTGGATAGCGCTGTAGTGAGCGAATACGTCTTGTCCGCCGTTGTCTTGAGCGATAAAACCAAAACCTTTAGCTTCATTAAACCACTTTACAGTGCCTTCAACTTTATCTGACATAAATTTTCCTGACTCTTTAACTGTTGGCGAGACTTGTGTCATCACCGATTAATTGATATATACCCTAATATTTTCTGCTAAATGCGGCGGCCAAAAATGCTAAATAATCTTAAAGAAAATTTGCATTTTTTGCCTCAAATATTTTGAGTACAGTCTGATTATAACAGTTTTCCATGGTAGGAACAGTCTAAATTGCTGATTTTTGTAAATAAATACTAACTATTGTTGCAAGCTAACATCGATAGTAATCAGCTCTATATCTTATTGATATAAAATAGTTTTTATTTATAGATGTACTACAACTTCATCAGTAGGTCACTAATTATATAAGGCAACATAGTTAATGGTAGGTTGGAATATCAATCATTGCAATGGTGATGTTGGTAGCCATGCTGAACTCAATACAAGCAAACATAACGCAAAAAACACCAATGAAAATGACTGACTATAGGCAATATACTTGGCTGGAATGACCAAGTCTTTAGGAGAGTCAGGGATGCCTTTGCGCTTCAGCAGTTTGGTACCATATATCCAGCCAAAGGTCGTGTATATGCCATATGCTGCAGGCACTGCGATAGCTAATGGGGTCAAATCAATAACGTATAAAATCACTACCGATATAAAGAACCATAGAGTATCTAACAATGAACTGACTTTAAAAAATTTAGATTGAGGCAGTTTACCATCGGTCTGTTTGAGCATCTCCCCTTCTATCCAAATTAAAACCGCTACCACAGCGCTAAGAGTAATATATACGAATTGCGGCGTTAGCCAGTCTGAATAAGATATTTGCACAGCATACAACCTATTATCTATAGAAAGTGAGAATGAAGCATTCACCCGCTTCGAATACTTAGAAACGGGTTGGAATAATGACGGATGTTAATCGCAAAGGCACTTTGGCCAATGTTAAGGTGCCTGCTTATATTGGGTAGCAATTAATGGTTTTCAACCGATAACCCAGATTCAAATCAAAGCGAAAAGTATCTATCAAATACTTTGCATAAAAAAACCCATGCTATCAAGTGATAACATGGGCTATTTCATCTAAATCAGATTTTTATTTGAATAAGACTTTTATCTGTATAAAACTTAGTTTTTGTCTTTATCGATGATTTTGTTACCACCGATCCATGGCATCATGCCACGTAGCTTAGCACCAGTGATTTCGATTTGATGATCAGCATTGTTACGACGACGCGCAGTCATTGATGGATAGTTGGTTGCGCCTTCAGAGATGAACATTTTCGCGTATTCACCAGACTGGATGCGTTTTAGTGCATTACGCATGGCTTCACGTGACTGCTCATTAATAACTTCAGGGCCAGTAACATATTCGCCATATTCAGCGTTGTTACTGATTGAATAGTTCATGTCAGCGATACCGCCTTCATACATCAAGTCAACGATAAGCTTTAGCTCATGTAGGCATTCGAAATAAGCCATTTCTGGTGCATAGCCCGCTTCTGTTAGTGTCTCAAAGCCCATTTTAACCAGCTCTACTGCACCACCACAAAGTACGGCTTGCTCACCGAATAGATCCGTTTCAGTCTCATCTTTAAACGTTGTCTCAATAATGCCTGAACGACCACCACCAACGCCAGCAGCATACGACAATGCTAACTGTTTGGCTTGACCAGAAGCGTCTTGATAGATAGCGATAAGATCAGGGATACCGCCGCCTTTAGCAAATTCTGAACGTACAGTATGACCTGGTGCTTTTGGTGCAACCATAATGACATCAAGATCGCCACGTGGTACCACTTGGTTGTAATGGATTGCAAAACCATGAGCAAAAGCTAGTGTAGCGCCTT
The DNA here is from genome assembly GCF_002836505.1 of Psychrobacter sp. Choline-02u-9. Taxonomy (GTDB): domain Bacteria; phylum Pseudomonadota; class Gammaproteobacteria; order Pseudomonadales; family Moraxellaceae; genus Psychrobacter. The sequence goes on along the minus strand of NZ_PJBF01000048.1, from coordinate 40,048 downwards.
CTTTGATATTTGGCTCGATCACATCGTTATAAAGCTCTTTTTGGAACTCATCAGGCGTTAAAATCATGATAACGTCAGCAGCTTTTACCGCTTCTTCTACTTCAGCAACTTTTAGGCCAGCATTTTCAGCTTTTTTCCATGAGCTTGAGTTTGCACGTAGACCAACAGTTACATCGACGTCTGAGTCTTGTAGGTTAAGCGCGTGTGCATGGCCTTGTGAACCGTAACCGATAATGGCAACTTTTTTACCTTGGATAATAGATAGGTCACAATCTTTGTCATAATAAACGTTCATAAATAGAGTCCTTGTTCTCAAGCATGGCTTGCCATGGATAGTAAGCGCTTATGCTGTAGTCTATATAATAACTAAGATAAGCGCTTTGTTGATTAGATAAATAAATATTGGTTTAAACTGGTTTTGATAAATAATTAAATACTTAGAGTCTTTTCACCGCGGGCAATACCAATCACACCTGAGCGAACCACTTCCATAATGCGCTCACGGCCAATCACATCGATAAAACCATCAAGTTTGGCTTTGTCGCCCACGATTTGAATTGTATATAAGTTCGAATTTACATCGACGATTTGTGCGCGGAAAATATCTGCGCTACGTTTAATCTCTTCACGAACACCGCCTGTTGCACGGACTTTAATAAGCATCAATTCACGCTCAACGTGTACGTTCTCCGTCAGATTAAGCACTTTAACCACTTCAATCAATTTATGCAATTGTTTGGTGATTTGCTCAATTCTTTCTGGTGAAGTAATGGTCGTAACCGTTAGACGTGAGATACTTGGGTCATCAGTAGGTGCGACGTTCAAAGTTTCGATATTGTAGCCACGTTGTGAGAACAAGCCGACTAACCGCGACAACGAACCCGCTTCGTTTTCCATCAATACCGAAATCAGATGTTGTTGTTGCATTAGGTACGCTCCCCTTTTGTTAACCACATATCACGCATGGCTTGTCCAGCGATTTGCATTGGATATACATGCTCATTACGATCGACGTAAACATCGATAAATACCAGTTTGTCTTTCATAGCCATTGCTTCAGCCAATTGTGCTTCCATAGTCGCAGGATCAGTAATTTTGATACCGACATGACCATAGCTTTCAGCCAATTTGACAAAATCTGGTAAGGAATTCATATAAGACTGGGCATGACGACCTTCATACAGCATATCTTGCCACTGCTTCACCATACCTAGCTGCGCATTGTTAATGTTCAGAATTTTAACTGGTAAGTTATATTGCAAGCAGGTCGATAGCTCTTGGATATTCATCTGAATAGAGCCTTCGCCAGTAATACAAACCACATCACGCTCAGGGTTGGCAAGTTTGGCAGCCATTGCATACGGCAGACCAACACCCATGGTACCAAGACCACCTGAATTCAGCCATTGACGTGGCTCATTGTAAGTATAGTAAAGTGCCGCAAACATCTGATGCTGACCGACGTCACTTGTGATAATAGCGTTACTGTTAGTCACTTTATCTAGAGCTTGTACGACACTTTGTGGCTTAATACCATTATCTGTGCTGGTGTCATAACGTAAGCCATGACGCTTACGCCACTCATTAATTTGTGACCACCAATCGAGCAATGCGTGCTGCTCTAACTGCTTGTCTTGACCAACAATCTCTAGCATGTCCGTTAAGACCGACTTCACATCACCTACGATAGGAATGTGCGCAAGAATCGTTTTTGAAATTGACGCAGGATCGATATCGATATGAATGATGGTTGCGTTAGGGCAGAATTTTTTAACGTTATTGGTCACACGATCATCAAAACGCGCGCCGACAGCTAAAATCACATCAGCGTGATGCATGCTCATATTGGCTTCGTAAGTACCGTGCATGCCAAGCATACCTAAGAACTGACGATCAGAGCCAGGGAACGTACCAAGACCCATCAAGGTATTGGTCACTGGTAAATTCAGACGATGTGCAAGATCGGTTAATTCTTCGTGCGCATTGCTCCAAATCACACCGCCACCTGCATATACAACAGGACGCTGCGCTGCTAATAGCGCTTCAATGGCTTTTTTGATTTGACCACTATGACCTTTGAGTGAAGGCTGATACGAGCGTATAAATACTTCTTCTGGATATTCGTAAGCGAACTTTTCGCTAGGCGCAGTCATGTCTTTTGGCACATCAATGACAACAGGGCCTGGGCGACCAGTCTGGGCAATATAAAATGCCTTTTTTACAATCATTGGAATTTCGCTAGCATGGCGTACTTGAAAGCTATGCTTAACGATAGGACGTGATACACCTACCATATCTGTTTCTTGGAAAGCATCTTCACCGATTAGGCTGCTTGGTACCTGACCTGCGATTACAACCATTGGTACAGAATCCATAAAGGCAGTAGCAATAGCTGTCACGGTATTGGTCGCACCAGGGCCTGATGTGGCCAACACGACACCAGTATTACCAGTCACTCGCGAATAAGCATCGGCCATGTGGCCCGCTGCTTGCTCATGACGTACTAAGATGTGCTCAATATTTTCTTGCTGAAACAGCGCATCATAAATGTGTAAGACCGCGCCACCTGGATAGCCAAAGATGTATTCGACACCTTCGTCAGTCAGTGCTTGCACCAGCATTTCAGCGCCCGATAGCATCACAGGCTGTGCACTACCTTCTGCAAGACGTTGTTGCTTTTGTTCAAAATTTTTGGCGGCATTACCCGTCTGGGTATGTCCCGTCATGTTCGGACTTTGCGTGGTTTGCGTCACTGTCATCACCTTTTTTTGCGGCGAGAATTTGCGGGATTCTATGAGTAAAAATAATTACTTACCGTCATTATTTCTACTTACTGAATGATCGCTAATTCTTGTCCATATCAAGAATATCTGCCCAATAGGTTTAATTAAAACTGTCTCATAGGACAATACTAATCAAACATAGCAGTGTATTTTAGGTCAGCTTTGTGATGGATGTTTATCGATATACAGTGACAAGATGCGAGTGCATCTATAAAAGAAGGCGCTTATTATTGAGGTTCGATACTAGCAAGTACCTATTGTGACTTTATTTGTACAGATGCATCGATATACACAAGCAAAAAAACTTCATAGCCAATGCTAAATTATAAGATGTTTAGAACTTACAATAGGCTTTGGGGAAATCTCTTAACAGCATACTATATCGCGTTTGATACAACTGCTAAAAACACATTTAGCACATTTCAAATAATAAGTTTATCTTAGTCATTGTAGACAGATAAGTCCGGAGACAATGTATCGCTATCAACAGTGGTCGTTATGCCACTATACTTGCTATATCATTATCACAAAGGAAATAAAACTGCGTAAGCTACCGATAAGTAACTCGTCGTTTTCTTTCTCAAGTGCCACGGCAACATCGTAAAAGCCGCTCACTGACCAATCAACTGCTATTATATTCGATGGTTTACGAGTTATTGTCAAGAAAAACTTCTAAAGCCTATCCCAAACTAATAGTTATTAAATAATACACATTGATAAGTATTATTTGCTAGAATCGATAGTCGATACATTATTACTACCAATAAAACGTTCAAGTGTTATATTTACACCCATATACATTTGATTTTTATTAAATAAGAGGATTGCTACTATGGCATATGCGTCTAAGATATATACCGCTGCCAAACTGTTGATGAGTACCGCGTGTATGCTAATGCTGTCCATGAATGCCAGTCAAGCCATTCAAGTTTATAAATCTATTGGTGCACATGGTGAAGTAAAATATAGCCAACATGCGCCCCAAGTCGGTAAAAATATTGAACTGATTGAGTTTCGTAGTGACGGTAGACAGAACAACGCAGGACAAATGGCAGGGAAAACAGATCCTAACCAAAGCAGCAATGCTCAAACGGCAGAAGAACAACGAGTAGCAGCACTTGAAGCACGTATTAAAGAACAAGAAGCTCAGGCTAATGCTCAGCGCTGCCAATCATTACGTAATAACTTGACCAACCTAAATGTAGGCGGCCGTATCTATGAGATGGATGCTAACGGTAAACGTCAGTATCTAGATGGTCGTGAGATTGAGCTTAAGCGCGAGCGCGTTCAGCAAGCGATTACTCAGTATTGCTCCAACCCTTCTACCTAGTCAGACCTACTGAAAGCAAATATCAAATTATCATAAGCTGCATTACGTGACGAATGGCTGCTGGCATATCTTGAGCTTGTAGCCCTCGTTGCCCTACTAGCAATGTATTGGTGTTGCTATTCGCTTGATTGACTAATACATCTCCTGCAAACCCATGTATAAGAACCGCTTGATGTAAGCTACGCGCCTCTGCTGATAAGTCTTGCTGTGCTAATAGTCCAGCGGTTACTCCAGATAACACATCACCCATGCCAGCGGTTGCCATGCCAGCATTCCCTATATCACAGACATATATTTGCTCTTTTCCCTCTTCTTGTTCTAGCACTAACGATCCAGCCCCTTTTAATACCCAGTCACCACCATATGTTGCAGCGCACTGTTTTATAGCTTGTAGTCTATCTGACTCAATCTTACTTATCTTTTGATCAAGTAGTCTAGCTGCTTCCCCACTATGTGGCGTCAAGCAAACCCGATGATTAGTACTATATTCTCGTAGCTCTGCTATTAGCTCATGATTGTCCATGTGCAGCGATGCCAAGTGATAAAGTCCATCTGCATCGATCACAATTGATTTTTCATTCTCTATAGCAGCCTGTACATAATCAATAAATAATGCTTTGGCTTTTTCGTCACGGCCAAGTCCCATCCCAATAGCAACGACACTAGCCTGCTTAATCAGACCTTTTACGCCGCTTGCGTCATGCAAATTAATGGTCATCGCATCTGGCAATGAGGTCAGTAACGACCCATGAAAAGCCTCATGGCAGGCAACTGTTATTTTACCGGCACCTGTCGCCATCGTACTGGCCGCAGACAGTATGGCAGCACCGCCCATACCTTGAGAGCCATCAACACGATTTCCGCCAATGACTAGCACATGACCATAGCTACCTTTGTAGCTGTTCTGGCGACGTGGCTTCATACTATGTGCAGCCGTCAGCAGCGTAGCAACTGGCTCAAATGCTTGACTGGCATTTTTCTCAGCTACCATATGATGGCTAGCTGTTTGCGGACATGCCATTTGATAAGGTATCAACGGTATATCGACTACGTCTCCGCTATAGTCTGTACCATCTTTGGTATGTAGACCAAACTTACGCGCAATCAAACATAGAGTCACGTCGGCTTGTATTGCTATGCGTTCGAAAACTTCACCGGTAGAGGCCACTAACCCACTTGGAATATCAACTGCTATTGCTAGGGCGTTATTTTGCTGAGTAGCGTTGTTAAAAGCGTTAATAGCTAATTCATAAATACCTTCTGGTGCACGATCTAAGCCAATACCAAATAATGCATCGATATAAACATCAGCTGGCAAGTTTATTTTATCCGCATCATCGTGACTAATAATGCCCTCAAATCGTTGATAGTTGCAGCTGCTAGCTAGGGCTATCTGTAATGCCTTTGTCGCGTCAGTAATATTGCTACTATCGCTTTGTTTATCGCTAGGATTTTTAGAAGTTACTGGTTGATCATCGATAACAAAATCATTTTCGCTAAAACCAACCGTCATTACTTCTACTTGCCAGCCAGCTTGCTGTAAATAATGAGCGATAAGCCAACCATCACCACCATTGTTACCTTTCCCTACCCAGATACTTGCTCGACGTGGATGAGCACTACGGTGATAAACGTTAGTATTGGTAGAATGGCTGGCACTGACGGTTTTTCGCTCATAAATCTGCTCTATTTGCTGTGTCATTTGCCAAGCAGCTTGTTTCATCAAACCAAAACTGTCGTATCCCTCTGCAAACCAAGCCTGCTCCATCGCATAAACCTGCTCACTATTATATAGCGCAATAGGTTTTGTATTTTTTATAGGTGACAAATTGGTATTATTTCTCATAACTTATCCTTGGTGTTTCTACTCATTTTTTATTCTATTTAAATTTGATTGCTCATTTCTCATATCAGCTTAGCAAAAGCTTACCTCGACTTATGTATCAATATGAATGTGAGTTTATTTTCTTTTATACTTGCACTCATTGCTCACTGGCTTATCATAGCGGTATTTACATTATCTCTTATTGTCAGATATGAATAATCTGATTAAAACAAACGAGAAAACATCTAATAAGCACCTACTCTCTATGCCTACTGATAAAAACAGAATTGCCATTACGAACCCAACTGTATTTGCAACCACAGCTGATGTTAAGCAATGGATCAAAGCACAAGCACAGGCACTAGGATTTGCTGATTGTGGTTTTTTATCTGTGCATCATCCTTTGTTTACTCAGCAGATTGAACAACTACAGCAGTGGCTAGATAAAGGCTATGAGGGCCAGCTGCAGTTTATGCATAATAATCATGATCTGCGCGCTCATCCTGATCAGTTAGTTGAGGGCGCAAAGACCATCATCAGCGTACGTATGGACTATCTAACTCAAGCACCCACACCGCGTGCTGTCACTGATAACGATCATCCCAATAAAGGCATCATCGCGCGTTATGCAAGAGGGCGCGACTACCATAAGACAATGCGTAGTCGTTTAAAGCAATTGGCTTTAAAGATAGAAACAATGCTTCCTGAATGGCAACATTTAGATATCGGTTCAGAGAAAGAATTTGTGTTTAGACCTTTTAGCGATTCGGCGCCTATCTTTGAGCGGCCGATTGCAGATGCAGCAGGTCTTGGTTGGACAGGTAAACATACACTACTTATCAATAAGCAAGCAGGCTCATTTTTTGTGCTTGGTGAGCTATTTTTGAGCCTTGAGCTACCCGACGATAAACCAGTCAAGGAGCATTGCGGTAGTTGTAGCGCTTGTATTGACATATGCCCTACTCAAGCAATTGTAACGCCCCATGAGCTCAACGCTTCTGCTTGTATCTCTTATTTGACTATCGAACATGATGGTGTCATCGATACCAAATATCGACGCGCAATTGGCAATCGGGTCTTTGGCTGTGATGATTGCCAGTTAATCTGTCCATGGAATCGTTATGCCAATCTAACTACCGTTGATGACTTCGCACCAAGGCATGGATTGGATAATAGTAGCTTGCTTGAACTATGGCAGTGGCAAGAAGCCGACTTTATGAAGAACACTCAAGGTAGCCCGCTAAGACGCACCGGCTATGTGAATTTTTTACGTAATATTGCTATCGGACTTGGCAATGCTAATGCCAGCTTAGAAGTGGTCGAACAGTTAAAATCTAAATTGACCTTACATAATGATATGCTAGATGAGCATATCGAATGGGCCCTAATTGAGCAGCACAATAAGCTAGACTCAACCAATTAACCAATTAACCAATTAACCAATTAACCAATTAACCAATTATTTTATGACTATCAAATATTCCTGAGATAAAGTGTTTATTTGAAGTGTACAACATAAAAAAAGCCTCTTAATAATAAGAGGCTTTTTTGATTAGAATGTCATATTTAAAATATTATTTTTCTATACGCTTCTTCTAGCATTACGGCTTAGGAATGCGTAGTACTTGACCTGGATAGATTTTATCTGGATCAGATAACATTGGCTTGTTCGCTTCGAATATCTTCATGTAATCGCCAGATGAACCATACACTTCTTTAGCGATTTTAGATAAACTGTCACCAGACTTTACCGTATACATTGTAGATTCAGGTGCATCTTCTTCAATATCAATGTTATCAATAACTTTTGCAACGTTTTGCACGTTACCGATAGCGATAATGGCTTTTTCACGATCAGCTTGAGTTTTAGCATTACCACTAATTTCTGCAGTATCTGTAGAACCATTATATTTAATTTTCAGGTTACTGATATTGAGGTTTTGCTGCTGAATACGGCGCAATAAAATATTGGCCACTGATTGTGCACTCGGCTCACTGCTTTGTACTGGTGTATTGGCATCTGCTTTCGTTTCTGTCTTAGCATCATGCTTTTCGTCATCACGGTTAAAAATCTTATCACCGATATCTTTTGCAAAGCTAAACATACCCATATATCTACTCCTTGAAATATTATTATTTATCATTCTTTTAATAAAACACATAGTCAGACAATATACTGAAAATCTAACTGGCGTCTTTTTCTACGACTTACTGTTATGAGTATAGATAAAAGGAGTCGATGTAGATAGTAATAGTATGTTGAATAATGTTGAATTGACGTAGTCAATGTTAAATTCGATTGCTGCATTTGAAAAATAACAATCACGCACCCATAAAAAAACCGCCTATCTAATCAGATAAGCGGCATTATAAATCTGCTAAATAAGTAGCAAATTATAGTTGGGCTTGTACGTAATCGATTGCTTTTTGAACAGTAGTCAATTCTGCAGAATCTTCATCAGGAATAGTGATACCAAAATCACTTTCAAATGACATAACCAATTCAACTAGGTCTAAAGAATCTGCACCTAGGTCTTCCATGAATGAAGCATCGTTGTTGATGTCTTCAACATTCATACCTAGTTGCTCAGCTACTGCTGCTTTTACTCTTAGCTCGATATCATTACTCATGTAGCTCACTCCGTTATCATCTATTATTTTTAATAAACTGCTATAGCGCCTTATTTAACGCTATAGCATGGTATATAAAATGCGTTTGCCAGACTAGCAATGCTGTCTGAGTACTCTATGACATGTTATACAGTTTGTCTGATGTCTAATAAAGCCCTGTTATCATACAGGGCTTTGACTCAAAAGTATCCGTCATTATAGCACCCTTTATTATAGTTTACACTCGTTCACACAGTTTTTTATTATAACTATGTAACGCTCGTATATTGACTACATATACATGCCGCCATTGACAGGAATCACAGCACCTGTAATATAGCTGGCCTCGTCGCTAGCCAAGAAATGTACCGCTGCAGCGATGTCTTCTGGCTGACCAAGACGGCTGATAGGTACAGCATCTAACATAGAGTTCAATAGACGCTCATCAAGCTCATCTGTCATATCCGTTTCGATCAAGCCTGGTGCCACGCAGTTGATGGTCACTTGGCGTGAACCAATCTCACGTGCAAGCGTACGGCTAAACCCTTCTACGCCAGCTTTGGTCGCCGCATAGTTAGATTGGCCTGCATTGCCCATTTGAGCCACGACAGAGGTAATGTTGATAATACGGCCACGGCGTGCTTTCATCATACCGCGTACAGCACGTTTGCTCATGCGATATACTGAGGTCAAATTGGTATCGATGACATTTTCCCAATCTTCATCTTTCATGCGCATCAGTAGACCATCTTGAGTGATACCTGCATTGTTAACCAATACTTGTACCGCGCCATAAACGCTTTCGATCTCTTCAAATAATTTGTCAATTTGAGCGGTATCACGTACGTCTAAAACGCGACCAATACCGCCAGTATCATGAAGGTAATCATCAATAAGCTCTGCGCCCTTTTCAGTGGTCGCAGTTCCAATGACAAAGTGTCCTTCTTTGGCAAAACGCTTGGCCACTGCCTTGCCAATACCTCGGCTAGCGCCAGTCACTAATGTAATCGTACGGCTCATGATAACACCTCCAATAATTTTTCTAGACGGGCAGGCTTGTCAGTAGGATAGCTGGCAATTGGCTGCGCCTGACGCTTCGCCAAATTGCTCAGTACATTACCACTGCCACATTCGATTAAGATATTAATTTGCTTGTCAGCTAGCTCTTGCATGGTTTTTGACCATAGTACTGGCTCGCTCAGCTGCTCAGTCAATGCTTGCTTAATACCGACCGCACTGGTTTCGACACGCGCATAGCGATTTTGTATAACAGGAATGGTTGCCTGATCAAACTTGATACCCGCTAGTATTTCAGCCAACGCATTGCTGGCAGGTTCCATAAGGGCACAGTGAGACGGTACACTCACTTTTAGAGGGACAGATTTTTTACCAGTATTTTTGACTTTATCAATAACAGCATTAACACCAGCGGCGTTACCCGAGATAACCACTTGTCCTGGACTATTGAAATTGGCTGCACCGACTACTGCATCTTCTACGTGTTCGGTTGCTTGCTCACACAGGTTTTCGACTCTGTTATCTTCTAGTCCTAATACTGCAGCCATAGCAGTATCGACACCTACAACGGCCTCTTGCATCAACTGACCGCGCTTATGTACTAAAGTGACGGCATCACCCAGCGATATCACATTGGCAGCACACAGGGCACTGTACTCGCCTAGAGAGTGACCAGCTAAATAACAAGGCGTCTCTTCTATTTTTTGTTGTAGGACACGCCAAATAGCAATACTAGCTGTCAAAAGCGCAGGCTGAGTATATTGGGTTTGATTGAGTTTTTCCTCGTCCTGACAGATTGCCCACAAATCCTCACCAAGCGCATCACTCGCTTCGGTAAATGTATCACGTATCTCTGGATAGATTTCGGCAAGCTCGCTCGTCATCGCGACTGATTGAGATCCTTGTCCAGGAAAAATGACCGCGATACGAGCGGGTTGCTTTTTTACCATATCGGGTACAGAAGCCATAACCAATATTCCTTATCTGATTAGAAATATCCCTAAAAACAATGGGGTGTATTATATTATTAGATGTTATACAAAGCCGCTACTTCAAGTATTTATGCAAGAAAACGGATTGTCAGTAAACTATACACTGACAGACACTATTATCATAGCGGATGCAAACCAAACAGCAAGAGTAACGCTGCCCAAATTAAACGAGCAGATTATATCAGCACATTTTTAAATCTACTAAAAATAACAAGCGAATTAAGCAATAAGTCTAGTTATAAATAACAAAAAGCCAAGTTATCCAGCCACATAATATATGATAGCGAAATAACTTGGCTTTTTTTAGCTCAAAGCTTATTGACTAGTAATAACTAGGCAAAAACAATAATAGTCACCAGTACTATTATTGTTTTCGCCTAAGCTATCACAGAGCCAATGTCTTAGGCGTCTTGGCTGACTTTGAACAGTTGACGACCACGGTAGAAACCATCTTTAGTCATGTGATGACGACGATGTTTTTCACCAGTAGTAGCATCTACGCTTAGTTCAGCAATTTCCATACGGTGATGTGAACGGCGCATGTCACGACGAGAACGGCTTTTACGACTTTTTTGAACAGCCATGATATAGCTCCTATACTTAAAAGGGATAAGCTTGAAATTCAGCTTAAGTCGATACTGACAGAGGCTATATAATCACAACAACCTAAGTCTTAAGCATCATTAGTTAAATAGATTGCCACTCACATAAAGCACTGACCAAGGCTGAATTCTATAAAAAATTTACCCAGTCAGTTTCTATCAGCAAGCAACAGGTTGCTCGAATGCAATAAACCGGACATTATACGCATGTTTATTAAATTAATAAAGCCCTGCCTCGCACTCTTCTGTACAAAGCTGATAAAAGGTTTTTTAAATGCATTGAGTAGATAATTTTGGTGCTTATAGCTTGCCCTTTAGCGAGGCTAAAGCAGCAAAAGGATTTTCACCTTCCTCTTCTTCTGGTATCTCGCCAAACTGCTCAACAGACATCTCACAATCGTCATGCTTTGGTGCCATAGGCGTTTTGAGCAAGATCTCGTCTTCTACCAACTTTTTAAATGGTAACAGACGCTCTGGAGATTGCTCAGTGACGATTTCATCCAGTAATAAATAATCTTGTTCATCTTTAACTAGGCGAACCTGACTATCGTTTTCGAGTAGCGCGATGTCATAATCATCAGACAAGTCTATAGCGATTGGTTGTAAACAGCGCTGACAAGTTAACCAAACATCACCTGTCAAAGTAAATGCTAAATGCAAGACGTTGTTGCGACGATACAAGTTAGCGTTGAGCTGTATATCTGACTGCTCATGTTCAGTGCTCAGAGTAGTAGCCAGACGATCAAACGAGCTTGGTTTGACCTCTCCTGACCATTCATAACCAGTGTCTGCCCACTTATCTAAAGAGATGTGCTCAGGCATGCCAGTAGATACAGGCGCTTTTTTATTGTCAGCGTGAGGTGCTGACGGTTTAGTTTCTGGAGTGCTTGACATGCGCGGCCTCATTCATAAAAACGGTGTATAATATTGCCTGCCATACTAACGGAAAGTGCCATATTCTGCTAGCGCTAGTATGTTAAGATTTTTTGATAGTAAATTTGTTTAAGCTCTTTTACTACTTACCTTTTTACCTAAAGTTTTTTGTCTTTAGTATTTATTAAGTCAATGTCTTCTCTATGAATCTATCCGATAATAAAATGAATTTTTCTGATTTACTTTCTTCTACTGAAGCAAGTTCGTTGCTACAACAGCTTATTCAATTAAAGAGTCATACTGAAAAGTCATCTAGCAATATGCTCTCTCATGATAAAAATGAGTATTTAAAAGAATGGAGAAGTCAGTGGCAAAAATTGTCTAGTACTCAATCTGACAATCCTTTGTCAGCAGAATTAATAATTGATAGCGAACGATTAGCTACCGACTGGCTCATACAGTTATTTAATACTTTATTCGCTGATCAGCAAGTTATATTGGTTCGTAGCAATGATGAACCCGAATATTTTCCAGCTCAAAATAATGAACCCGCTCGAATTGAATTCGCTCATGGATTTTTTGCCAGTGCTTTACATGAAATTAGCCATTGGTGCGTAGCTGGTGACGCTCGTAGACAACTATCTGACTTTGGCTACTGGTATGCTCCAGATGGACGATCAGCGGCTCAGCAGCAGGCATTTGAGCGTGTAGAAATCAAACCTCAAGCATTAGAGTGTTTATTTACCTTGGCGTGTGGACGAAATTTCCAAGTCTCACAAGATAACTTGTTTGCCGACTTCGACACTAGTAGTAGCACCTTTGCTATTGATGTCTATCAGCAAGTTCAAAGCTACATAGCCAAACCTCATACTCTGCCGCGTGACGCTAAGACTTTGCTGACTGCGTTACTTAGCGCTTGCACTTCTTCATCTCAGATCAGCGCTTAGTTTAAATTACTTAGCTTCCCTACTTATTAACGATTTTCTACGGTTGGTAACGCCTTGCCACTAAACTTATATCTGCTTTGAGCTATACTAGTGACTGAAGTAGTATGTCGAAGATATCGATCTGCTTTAGTTCTAGAATAGTTTTTCTAATATATCCAGTGATTGAACCACATCTAACTAATGAAAAATTTGTCTCAATTAAAAACCAATAATTATAAAATAAGGAACCATTATGGAAGTCTTCTATATTCATCCCGATAATCCGCAACCACGTCTCATTGAGCAAGCCGCTGACCTATTGCGCAGAGATCAGTTAATTATTTACCCAACTGATACCAGTTATGCTTTTGGTTGCCGTTTGGGTGCAAAGGATGCCCTAGCTAAGCTTAAGCAAATCCGTGAACTCGATGATAAGCATCAATTTACCTTGCTATGCCGCGACTTGAGCGAAATTGCCAATTATGCAACAGTTGATAATGTGCAATTTAAACAGCTGAAAGCCCACACACCTGCCCCAATTACTTTTATTCTTACTGCCACCAAAGACGTACCAAAAAAACTGGCGCATGCAAAGAAAAAAACCATTGGTATTCGTGTACCTAGTAACCCCATTGCTCAAGCATTATTAGAAGCGATGGATGAACCTATCTTAACCAGCTCACTGATTTTGCCCAATCGAGACGATATTTTGGATGACCCGTTTGAGATTGAAGATTTGCTAGGCAATCAAATCGACGGTCTCATCAATGCAGGTATAAAGACAACCAAGCTTACTACTATCGTGGATATGACTAGTAGCGTTCCTGAAGTTATCAGACAAGGTGCGGCCAATGTCGATTCGTTGTTACTCTAAACAGCTAGTTATTGCTTTAAACAACTACTAGGGCGTGTCCCTAATTCAGTTTGCAATGAATCATAGTACAAGCTAGATACAGCATAGACTTATAATTACGAGCCAATTTCTCGTATCTAGTCGCAATACTACGGAAGTGCTTTAGCCTTGCAAACGTGTTTTCAACTAAGTGTCGTAGTTTATATAAATAATGATCAAACGCTACATCTGGTTGTTTAGCATTTTTTCTTTTAGGGATGACAGGGCTTATGTTATCTTGCTTTAGCCTAGTTCTAATGGTTTCAGAATCATAAGCTTTATCAGCAATAAAGTAGGTCGCATCCGTTAGCATCTCTATAATATCATCTACCGCTTGGCTGTCGTGGACGTCACCCCCAGTGATTTTAAAATCAATCGGGTTTCCATGCGAATCGACGGCGAGATGAATCTTGGTAGTGGTTCCACCTCGTGACTTTCCAGTAGCTCGAAGCTCTCCTCGTCTTGCGCCGCTTGAATGCTGATGACAGCGGATATAGCTTCCGTCTGCGAATACCCATTCTTCATCAATACTTGCTCGTAGGTCAAAAAAAATTGTTCCCACAACCCCTTTTTTGACAACCTATTAAAACGGTTGTAGGCCGTTTTCCATGGACATAGCTCACTCGGTATATCACGCCATGGCGCGCCTGTACGAAGTTTCCACAATATGGCTTCCATGACTTGTTTGTCGTTTTTCCAAGTATGACAGCCATGAGCCTTCATGGTACTTTGGAGTTGTTCCCATGTATTATCGGTGAGCACTGTTCTTGCCATAATTTAGAGAGCCCTGTTTGAAATAGTCTCTTTATTTTAAAGCCTTTATACTTACTTTTACAGATTAGGGACACGCCCTAGTATATCTAGTCAAATTTAAGACAAAAAAAAGCTCCAATTGCATTGGAGCTTTTTTATGGAATATGTCTTAGGTGTAAAACTAGTCACGATCAACCAATTCTACATAAGCCATTGGCGCATTGTCACCATCACGGTAACCGCATTTTACGATACGCAAATAACCACCTGGACGCGTCTGGTAACGAGGACCTAACGTGCCAAATAATTTGCCTACCATAGCTTTGCTACGCATACGGCTGAATGCTAAACGACGGTTAGCAACGCTGTCTTCTTTAGCCATAGTGATCAATGGCTCGGCAACGCGACGTAGTTCTTTAGCTTTTGGTAAAGTTGTTTTGATCAGTTCATGCTCAAATAATGAGTTAGTCATGTTCTGAAACATTGCCTTACGATGACTGCCGGTACGACCCAGCTTGACTCCACTCTTACGATGGCGCATAGTCAAAAATCCTTAAAGTTTAACGGCTACGATAAGAAAAGCGATCATCAACACGTAAATCAGCTGGTGGCCAGTTATCTAGGCGCATACCGAGCTCTAAATCTTTAGACGCTAATACGTCCTTGATTTCTGTCAATGATTTCTTACCAAGATTTGGGGTTTTTAGAAGTTCAGTCTCTGAACGCTGTACCAAATCACCGATATAGTAAATGTTTTCAGCTTTCAAGCAGTTGGCTGAGCGAACCGTTAGTTCAAGATCGTCCACAGGGCGTAATAGCACCGGATCAACCTCTTCTTTCTCTTTCACAGGCTCAGGCGCTTCTTCAGCTTCTAGGTCAACAAAGATAGAAATCTGTTGTTGTAAAATAGTGGCTGCTTTACGAATTGCTTCTTCTGGATCTATAGTGCCATTAGTTTCAAGCTCAATGATAAGACGATCAAGATCAGTACGCTGCTCTACACGAGCGTTCTCAACCTGATAAGCAACACGAAGCACAGGACTAAAACTTGCATCAAGCTTTAAGCGTCCAATTGCTTTAGTATCACCATCTTCACGGCGCTGGTTTGCTGGCTCATATCCACGACCCATCACTACACGCAAACGCATCTTAAGATGACCACGATCGCTCAATGTACCCAAGACCAATTCTGGATTGATGATGTCAACATTGTGCGGCAACGCGATGTCTGCAGCAGTAATAGTGCCTGGACCTTGTTTATCCAAGGTCAAAAATACTTCATTTTGGTCATGAAGCGTAATTGCTAAGCCTTTTAGGTTCAAAAGCAAATCAAGTACGTCTTCTTGCAGGCCTTCAAGCGTTGAGTATTCATGATCAACACCATCAATCTCAGCTTCAATGACTGCAGCACCAGGTAATGAAGATAACAAGATGCGACGCAGAGCATTACCTAGGGTATGCCCAAAGCCGCGTTCTAACGGTTCGAGCGTGACTTTCGCAATCGTTTCGTTAACCGTATCCACATTAATGGCATTCGGCGTTAGAAACTCAGTTGCATTTAGCATCATGATGTCACCTCGATTTATTAAACTGGTTTAATTAACGTTAATTGCTCAATGCCATTTTCATAACATTGAGCATTACGTCATTACTTAGAGTATAGCTCAACGATCAAGCTTTCGTTGATTTCAGCAGGTAGATCAATACGATCAGGCGCATGTTTAAACGTGCCTTGTAGTTTGCTGTGGTCAACATCAAGCCATTCTGGAATACCACGTTGTGTCGCTAATTCGACAGCGTTTTTAATACGTAGTTGTTCGCGAGATTTCTCTTGGATAGCGATGACATCACCATCTTGAAGCTGAATTGAAGGAATGTTCACACGAACAAACTCATCACGGCCAGCTTTTTTTACCATAACAGTACGATGACTGACTAGCTGACGTGCTTCTGCGCGAGTTGAGCCAAAGCCCATGCGATATACAACGTTATCTAGACGGCTCTCAAGCATTGCTAGCAAGTTTTCACCAGTAGCGCCACGCTTACGAGCAGCTTCTTTATAGTAATTCGCGAATTGACGCTCTAGTACACCATAAATACGCTTAACTTTTTGCTTTTCACGCAACTGTAGAGCATATTCTGAGGTCTTGTTACGGCTTACGCCATGCTGACCTGGTGGACGACCAGCTTTCTTCGTTTTTACGTCATACGGTTTAACGCCAGACTTAAGGCCTAAATCCGTACCTTCACGACGTGATAATTTCAGTTTTGGTCCAATATAGCGGGCCATTGTTATGTCTCCTATAAGCTTTTAGTATAAAAAGCTTCGTCTTTAATATTAGACGCGGCGCTTTTTCGGCGCACGGCAACCATTGTGTGGGATTGGGGTTACATCAGAGATGCTGTTAACTTTATAACCCAATGCACCTAGTGCTCTTACCGCAGACTCACGACCCGGTCCTGGTCCTTTGACCAAAACATCGATATTCTTAACACCATATTCTTGGGCCGCTTTACCAGCGACTTCAGCTGCAACCTGAGCTGCAAATGGTGTAGATTTACGTGAACCACGGAAGCCTTGTCCACCTGAAGTGGCCCAAGCCAATGCATTACCTTGACGATCGGTAATCGTAACAATGGTGTTATTAAAAGACGCATGGATATGGGCAATGCCCTCCGATACTGAACGACGAGCCACCTTTTTGCGACTGCGAGTGTCTTTTGCCATCTTTTAGCTTCCTAAGTTAATTATCTTTTGAGAGGGCGTGTCGGACCCTTACGAGTACGAGCGTTGTTCTTGGTGTTCTGACCTCTAACTGGTAGGTTACGACGATGACGGATGCCACGGTAACAACCAAGATCAACTAAACGCTTGATGTTCATTGAAACTTCACGACGAAGGTCACCTTCGGTCATGTAGTTTGCAACTTGTGCACGGATAGCATCTAACTGTGTATCATCTAACTGACTGACTTTAGTAGTATGGGCGATGCCAACTGCTTCTAAGATTTTCTGAGCAGTGGTACGACCTACACCAAAGATGTAAGTTAGTGAAATAACAGCATGCTTATTATCCGGAATGTTTACGCCGGCAATACGAGCCATTGATTTCTCTCCATTAAAGAAAAATAAGCGTTATCTAGCGATAAGGCTTTACTCTTCAGATTTGTTGCTGTTAATACTAGAGCTTTTATAGTCATTATCGATGTTTTGACTATAAGTCTGCTCATCGATTCTATTATAAAAGATTTTGTATAAACACGGCAAGTGGCGGATGATATCGCATCCGCCGTTATTTTTCAAGTATTAATTTAATTAGCAGCGAAAACTAGATGTTTTCCAATACTAAATATTAACCTTGACGTTGCTTGTGGCGAGGTTCTGCTGTACAAATAATATGTACACGGCCTTTACGGCGCACAACTTTACAGCTACCACAAATCTTTTTAACTGATGCTTGAACTTTCATAGCATGCTCCTTGAAATATCGTACCGCTCATTTAAGGTTGAGTGGGCGATTGAATTAACGTCTGATCATGATATTGATGGGTCATCAAATGCGCTTGAATCTGCGAGATGAAGTCCATTACCACAACCACCATAATCAGTAAAGACGTACCACCGAGTTGAAACGGCACACCAAACGATGACTGGACGACCATTGGCATTAAACAAATAACCGTCATATACATCGCGCCAATAAAGGTCAGTCGGTTTAATACATGATCGAGGTAACGCTGAGTTTGTTGTCCTGGGCGAATACCTGGGATATACGCACCACTACGTTTAAGGTTCTCTGCTACTTCACGCGGACTAAATACCAATGCCGTATAAAAATAACAGAAGAAGATAATCATTGCGCCAAACAGTACTAAATATAGCGGCTGTCCTGGAGACAGTACCAATGCCATATTTTGAAGTATTTTCTGTACAAAGGTGGGATCAGTCGATTGACCAACCCACTGCCCTAAACTTGCAGGAAACAATAACAAAGAACTGGCAAAAATAGCTGGGATAACCCCTGCCATATTTAGCTTCAACGGCAAATGTGATTGCTGCTGAGCGTAAATTTTGCGGCCTTGTTGCTGCTTTTGAGCATAGTTCACAGGAACACGGCGTTGAGCACGTTCAATATAAACGATACCCGCAGTAACCGCGATACCTAGCAGTACAAAAATAAATAGCACAATCAAGTTCATCTGACCTTGATTGACCTGTTCAATAGACTGCGAAATCATACCTGGCGTACCAGCCACAATACTCGCAAAAATGAGCATTGAAATACCATTACCTACGCCGCGTTCTGTAATCTGCTCACCAAGCCACATTAAGAACATTGCGCCTGCTACTAAAGAAGTAACAGCTGGAATATAAAAGGTAAGACCAGTAGATAAAGTAAGGTTTTGGCTGATTAAGCCGGCACACATTCCTAATGACTGTACTAGGGCCAAAGCAAGCGTTCCCTGACGGGTATACTTGTTTAGCTTGCGTCGTCCCGCTTCACCTTCTTTTTTAAGGGCTTCAAGCGATGGCAATACTGCAGACATCATCTGTACGATAATCGATGCTGAGATATATGGCATAATGCCAAGCGCCATGATAGACATACGCTCTAGCGCACCACCTGAGAACATATTAAACATGCTCAGAATGGTGTTTTCGTTGCGCGAAAACAGATCAGCCAAGTTAACTGGGTTAATACCCGGAACTGGAATATGTGACCCTAAACGATAAACAATCAATGCGCCGATTAAAAATAATAAACGCGTCCATAGCTCATCATACTTACGTATAAATGCGAATGGATTAAGCGGTATACCAGCCGATGACATTGATTGTTTTGACACGTTACTACTCCTCGATGCTACCACCAGCAGCTTCGATAGCTTGCTTAGCACCTTTAGTCACTTTAATACCTTTGAAAGTATAAGCTTTAGTGACTTCGCCTGATAGCATTACACGAGCACGTTTCATATCGTGACGGATAAGGTTAGCAGCTTTAAGTGTTTCAAGGCTAACTACATCGCCTTCAATTTTATTCAGTTCAGAAAGACGTACTTCAGCAGTCTTCATAGCCAGTTTACTGGTAAAACCAAATTTTGGTAGACGGCGATATAAAGGCATTTGGCCACCTTCAAATCCTGAGCGAATGCTAGAACCTGAACGAGATTTCTGACCTTTTACACCACGACCACCAGTCTTACCAAGACCTGAACCGATACCACGACCACGACGTTGGGCAGTTTTCTTTGCGCCAATACCTGGTGATAATTCATTTAATCTAAGACCCATTACGCTTCCTCCACTTTTACCATGTAGTTAACGCGATTGACCATACCACGAGTCGAAGGAGTATCTTCTACTACTACAGTATGATTAATACGGCGTAAACCCAATCCTTTCAAGCTCGCTTTGTGGCTCTTTAGGCGATGGGCACCCGATTTAAATTGAGTGACTTTCATTTTTTTCATCGTAACTCACCTAGTCTAAGTTAACCCAAGATTTCGTCTACAGATTTACCACGTTTAGCTGCCATCTTCTCTGGAGTTGACATATCACGTAAACCGTTAAACGTTGCGCGAACAACGTTAGCAGTATTGGTAGAACCATAACATTTAGTCAAAACATCTTTGACACCAGCAACTTCTAATACAGCACGCATTGCGCCACCAGCGATTACGCCAGTACCTTCAGATGCAGGTTGCATGTAGACTTTACTAGCACCATGACGTGCTTTGATTGGATGATGCAAAGTTGCATCATTTAGCTCAACAGTAATCATATTACGTTTGGCAGCTTCTAGTGCTTTTTGGATAGCAGCTGGCACTTCACGTGCTTTACCACGACCAAAACCTACACGACCATTGCCATCGCCCACTACAGTCAATGCAGTGAAAGAGAAAATACGACCACCTTTAACAACTTTCGCTACGCGATCAACGGTAACTAAGCGTTCTACTAGACCGTCAGTCTGTTCATTTTTATCATTTTTATCATTTCTAGCCATGATTAAAACTCCAATCCGTTTTCGCGAGCAGCTTCTGCTAAAGCTTTAACTCGACCATGATATTTGAAACCACTACGGTCAAAGGCAACTTTAGTAATGCCAGCTGCTTTTGCGCGTTCTGCGATCATTTGGCCTACAGACGTTGCTGAATCAGCATTACCAGTCGCGCCTGAACGCAAGCTGCTGTCTAAGGTAGATGCCTGAGCAATCACTTCACCACCATTTGGAGAGATAATCTGGGCATAAATATGTTTTGACGTGCGGTTAACCGTTAAGCGATGAACGCCTAAGAAACGGATATGCGCGCGTGTTTTCTTAGCTCGACGCAGACGAGCTGCTTTTTTATCAAACATTTCAACTCACCTTATTTTTTCTTAGCTTCTTTGCGAATCACATGCTCGTCACTATAACGAATACCTTTACCTTTGTAAGGCTCAGGTGGGCGGAAACCACGGATGTTGGCGGCTGCTTGTCCAAGCTGCTGTTTATTGTTTGATTTCAAAACAATTTCAGTTTGCGTTGGCGTTTCAGCTGATACACCTTCAGGTAACGTATACTCTACTGGATGAGAATAACCAACGTTCAAGGTTACTTTGTTGCCAGTAACTTGCGCGCGATAACCAACACCAATTAACTGAAGACGTCTTTCAAAGCCTTCGTTCACGCCAGTAACATAGTTGTTAACAAGAGCGCGCATGGTGCCAGTGTGCATCATAGCTTCTTTTGAATCGACTGTAGGTGAGAAAATGATAGCATCATCTTCCTGTTTCAGCTCGACCAATTCATGCAGGCGTAAAGACATAGAACCGTTCTTGCCTTTAACTTCGACCTGCCGATCGTTCAAAGTAACGCTTACGCCGTTTGGCAGCGTCACTGGGGCTTTAGCCACACGAGACATAGGAATATTCCTTAAAAAATTTAACTTCTTTATATTAGCGAAAAAACTAACAGGCTAAAAAGCGTGTTAGTTTAGCATAGTTGACTGTGTTAGACATCTATCAATTCAAAATAATTTAATATTACTCAACCAATAGAAGCCTAACAACCATCAAATAGACTTCATCGTCGTATAGCTTACGCTACAAATGCGACGATTTCACCACCGATACCAGCAGCGCGTGCAGCACGATCGCTCATGATACCTTGGCTAGTAGATACGATAGCAACACCCATACCTTGCTTAACAGTAGGGATAGCGTCTTTACCGCGGAACTGGCGTAAACCAGGACGGCTATAACGTTGGATAGTTTCGATGACAGCACGGCCTTCGAAATATTTCAATTCAATAGTAAGGGTTGCTTTGTTGTTTTCTTCTTCAGCAACAACAGCGCTAGCCACATAACCTTCGCTAACTAATAAATCAGCAATTGATTTACGTAATTTAGAGCTCGGCATTGCTACCGATACTTTGTTAGCCATTTGTGCGTTACGGATACGGGTTAGCATATCCCCAACGGTATCTTGCATACTCATATAGTTACTCCTTACCAGCTTGCTTTACGAACACCAGGCACATCGCCTTGCATGACACGCTCACGCAGCATATTGCGTGATAAGCCAAACTTGCGGAAGTAACCGTGAGGACGACCGGTGATAGCACAACGATTACGCAGACGTACTGGTGATGAATTGCGTGGAAGAGCTTGTAGCTCTAACATCGCTTCCATACGAGTTTCGTCACTTGCAGTCATATCACTGATAGTTTCTTTTAGCTTGATACGCTTTTCAGCATATTTAGCAACCATTTTTTCGCGCTTTAATTCGCGGTTAATCATGCTCTTCTTTGCCATAACGTCTTTACCTTATTTAAATGGGAAGCCGAATGCTTTAAGCAACGCACGACCTTCTTCATCAGATTGAGCTGACGTGGTGATTGTCACATCCATACCACGGATACGATCAATCTTGTCAAAATCTACTTCTGGGAATACGATTTGTTCTTTGATACCCAATGAGTAGTTACCACGTCCGTCAAAGGCTTTAGGTGAAAAACCGCGGAAATCACGAATACGAGGAATTGCAATGGCAACAAGACGATCTAAAAATTCGTACATTTGCTCACCGCGTAGCGTTACTTTACAGCCAATTGGCCATTCTTCACGAATCTTAAAGCCAGCAACTGATTTACGCGCTTTGGTGACAACAGGTTTTTGACCAGCAATCGCGGTCATATCAGCTACAGCACCTTCCAACAATTTCTTGTCTTGAGACGCGCCGCCTACACCCATGTTAAGTGTGATTTTAGTGATTTTAGGCACTTGCATCACATTTGCCAAACCAAGCTCTTCTTTGATTTGCTGCTTTAGTTCATCGTTATATAAAGATTTTAATCTTGCCATTACCATTACACCCTTAGTGTCTTACGCAGTCGCCACTACTTCACCGCTTGAACGATAGACGCGTTGTTTCTTGCCGTCTTCGCCAAACTGATAAGTAATACGGTCTGCTTTTTGGGTTTGCGCATTTAAGATTGCGACATTTGAGATATGCAGAAAAGCTTCTTGCTTAAGAATGCCACCTTCAACGCCAGTTGCCTGATTTGGCTTCTGATGTTTGGTAACAATATTAATGCCTTCAACTTTAATACGATCGTTTTTTACAGCTTGTACAGTACCTTGCTTGCCTTTGTCTTTCCCAGCAATCACGATAACTGTATCGCCTTTACGTAATTTTGACATGGATTACCTCACAATACTTCTGGTGCTAGTGATACAATTTTCATAAACTGATCACCACGTAGTTCACGAGTTACCGGTCCAAAAATACGAGTTGCAATCGGCGCTTTGTTTTGGTTCAACAATACCGCAGCATTGTCGTCAAAACGTAACACAGAACCATCTGGACGACGAACGCCTTTTTTGGTACGTACAACTACTGCATTCATCACGTCGCCTTTTTTAACACGACCACGAGGAATGGCTTCTTTAACCGTTACTTTAATAATGTCGCCAACTGATGCATAACGACGATGAGAACCACCCAGTACTTTAATGCACTGAACTCGCCTTGCACCGCTATTGTCTGCAACTTCCAGCATTGACTCAACCTGAATCATAGCGTTACTCCACACGTATGAGCAATAAAAACCAGTTGCTGCCGCTAGCACAGAATGAGTAGGACGGCATTTTAATATAAATAACCGCGACTTACTCTTAATGTGAGTGATATACGCTCGGCGCAATCAGCATCCTTAAAAAGGCGGCTATTTTAACAGCTTCTGGCTTTTAATGCAATTTACTTAGATTTTTTCTACTTTTTCAACCACATCAACTAAAGTCCAAGACTTAGTTTTTGAGATTGGACGCGTTTCTTTGATGCGGACAAGGTCGCCTTGTTGGCAAACGTTATTCTCATCATGAGCTTTGATTTTCGTAGAACGACGAAGCTGCTTGCCATACAAAGGATGACGAACCAGACGCTCAATCAAAACTGTGATGGACTTGTCCATCTTGTCGCTGACAACTCGTCCTGTCAATACGCTAGCATTGGTAGCTGTTTGATTGTTATCGCTCATGAGTCGCCTCGTTGTTTCTCGTTAATCAAAGTCTGAAGCTGAGCAATCGTGCGACGATTGGCTCTAACTTCATGGGTATTACCCAACTGACCAGTTGCTTTAGCCATACGAATACGGAAAGCATCAAGTTGCTTTTCATCAAGTAACTGGGTCAGTTCTTCTAATGATTTATCACGTAATTCACTGATCTTCATTACATTATCGTCCGCTTAACAATGGTAGTTTTAAAGGGCAATTTTGCTGCAGCGAGCGTTAATGCATCACGAGCAAGCTCTTCAGATACCCCTTCAATTTCATATAGCACTTTACCAGGTTTGATTTCGCATACCCAATATTCTACTGGACCTTTACCTTTACCCATACGTACTTCTAATGGTTTGTTGGTAATCGGTTTGTCAGGGAATACACGAATCCAAATCTTACCGCCACGCTTAATTTTACGAGTGATGGTACGACGTGCTGCTTCGATTTGACGAGCTGTCATACGACCACGCGTCAATGATTTTAGACCAATTTGTCCGAATGCAACGGTGCTTCCACGATGAGCTAGCCCAGTGTTACGACCTTTGTGCATTTTACGAAACTTGGTACGTTTTGGCTGTAACATAGTTTAACCTCTGTCTGAGTTTCGACGGTTTCCACGACCACGGCGTTTTGGCGCACGAGTCTGCTCTTCTTTGACGGGATTATATACACTGTTCATACCGTCAAGGATTTCGCCACGGAAAATCCAAACTTTAACACCGATGGTGCCGTAAGTTGTCTCTGCACGAATTGACGAGTAGTCAATATCAGCACGGAGTGTATGCAATGGCACACGACCTTCACGGTACCATTCACTACGAGCAATCTCAGCACCGCCTAAACGGCCAGACAGCTCAACCTTGATACCTTTAGCACCAGAACGCATGCTGTTCTGTACCGCGCGTTTCATCGCACGACGGAACATAACACGACGCTCAAGCTGGCTACCGATGCCGTCTGCTACCAAACGTGCATCAAGGTCAGGTGACGTGATTTCTTCAATGTTGACCTGAGCAGGTACGCCCATAATTTTGGTCAATTCTTTTTGAAGTCTTTCGATATCTTCGCCTTTCTTACCGATAACAATACCAGGACGCGCAGTGGCGATGGTAATCTTAGCAGCACCAGTAGGACGCTCGATCATGATGTTACTGATCATAGCGTTATCTAGCTTCTTGCGTAGATATTCACGAACTTGAATGTCGTTGATTAGGTATTCTGAGTATTGTTTAGGGTTAGCATACCAGTTTGCGTTATGCTTTTTTACAACACCAAGACGAATTCCGATTGGATGTACTTTTTGACCCATAACTTATTCTCCTACCTTTATAGTGATGTGACAAGTACGCTTGCTGATACGATCAGCACGGCCTTTGGCACGTGGTAGGATACGTTTTAGCGTAATGCCTTCATCAACATAGATAGTAGCGACTTTTAGGTCGTCAATATCTAAGCCGTGATTATGTTCGGCATTGGCGATGGCTGAGTTAAGGCATTTCTTAACAAACACAGCGCCTTTTTTATTGCTATACGTTAGGATATCCAAAGCACGCTCAATAGATTTGCCACGAACTTCATCAGCAACGAGTCTAACTTTTTGTGCCGATATGGCGGCACCGCGTAATTTTGCAGTTACTTCCATGGTAAGCACCTTATCTCTTAGCTTTTTTGTCAATGCCGTGACCACGATACGTACGAGTCGGGGCAAATTCACCTAGTTTATGACCAACCATCTGCTCGCTCACGATAACCGGTACATGAGTACGGCCGTTGTGAACAGATAAAGTTAGGCCAACCATTTGTGGCAGAATCATCGAGCGGCGCGACCAAGTCTTAATTGGCTTGCGTGAGTTGGTGTCTAATGCATTCTCAACTTTAGCAAACAAGTGCGCGTCTATGAATGGACCTTTTTTCAATGAACGAGGCATGAAATTCTTCCTTTATTTCTTCTTGGCGCGACGGCGGATGATCATGTTGTCAGTACGCTTATTGTGACGCGTTTTAAGTCCTTTAGACTTCTGACCCCAAGGGCTGGTTGGATGGCGACCTTTGTTACGACCTTCACCACCACCGTGTGGGTGATCAACCGGGTTCATAGCGACACCACGAACAGAAGGACGAACACCACGCCAACGTGAAGCACCGGCTTTACCAAGTGATTTCAAGTTGTTTTCAGTGTTAGAAACTTCACCAATAACAGCGCGGCAATTTACGTGTACACGGCGAGTTTCGCCAGAACGCATACGTAGAATAGCATAAACACCGTCACGACCTAGTAACTGAACGCTAGCACCCGCAGAACGAGCCATCTGTGCACCTTTACCGATTTTAAGCTCGATATTGTGAATCACAGTACCCAATGGGATGTTTTTTAGCGGTAAGCAGTTACCTGGACGAATTGGAGAAGTCTCGCCTGACATTACTGTATCACCAACTACTTGTTTCTTAGCAGCGATAATGTAACGACGTTCGCCATCAGCATACTTAAGTAGAGCAATATGAGCAGTACGGTTAGGATCGTATTCAATACGCTCTACCGTTGCTGGGATATTGTCTTTAGTACGTTTGAAATCGATAATGCGATAATGTTGCTTATGACCACCGCCAATGTGACGAGTAGTAATGCGGCCATTATTGTTACGACCACCTGACTTGCTTTTTGATTCTAGAAGTGCTGCAAACGGACGACCTTTGTACAGGTGTGGATGCACTACTTTTTCAACAAAACGACGGCCTGGTGATGTTGGCTTTGCTCTTACGATAGGCATGAGTGTAATCCTTATTCGTTATTCGCTGTTTCACTAGTAGAATCAGTAGTATTCGCTACTTCTTCACCAGCATCAGCCATTTGTACATCTTGACCAGCTTTTAAGGTAACATAGGCTTTTTTGTAGTCGTTACGACGGCCGATGCTTTTACCAAAACGCTTTGTCTTACCTTTAACATTCAAAGTGTTTACTTTAGTGACTTCAACACCTTCAAACATCAACTCAACTGCTTTCTTGACTTCAAGCTTAGTAGCATTAGAATCAATTTTAAATACCTGCACACCAAGTGAGTCGCCAAGCATTTGAGATTTTTCTGAGAATACAGGCCCTCTTAAGACCTGATAAAGTCTTGCGTTATTCATGCTAGTGCTTCCTCAAATTGTTTCGCAGCTTCAACTGACATGATCACTTTATCAAATGCGATCAAGCTCACTGGGTCCACTTCATTTGTACCAAGTACATTGACGTGTGGAATGTTGCGAGCAGCTAAGTATAAGTTTTCATCAACTTCTTTAGTAACGATTAGTGCACGAGGTGCATTTAAATCATTTAACTTAGCAATCAGTTCTTTGGTTTTCGGCCCAGAAACGCTCAACTCTTCTACCAAAATCAGACGCTCTTGACGAATCAATTCTGCTAGGATGCACTGCATCGCACCGCGATACATTTTACGGTTTACTTTCTGTGACCAATCTTGTGGTTTTGCAGCGAATGCACGACCACCTGAACGCCAGATTGGGCTACGAATAGAACCCGCACGAGCGCGACCAGTACCTTTTTGGCGCCATGGCTTAATACCACCGCCAGAAACTTCGGCACGTGTTTTTTGTGCGCGTGTACCTTGGCGAGCACCAGCTAAATAAGCGGTGACGACTTGATGCACTAGTGCTTCGTTGAATTCACGACCAAATGCCGTATCAGAAAGCTCAACCGCCGCACCTGTAACTGTTTTTAAATCCACGTTAATCCCCTTGCTTAGGCTTTGACTGACGGACGTACGATAACATCGCCACCGGTGGCACCTGGGATAGCACCCTTGATGACAAGTAACCCTTTTTCGGCATCAACCGAAATCACTTCTAGGCCCTGAACGGTAACACGTTTGTTACCCATCTGACCCGCCATCTTCTTGCCTTTGAATACTTTACCTGGTGACTGGTTTTGACCAGTTGAACCATGCGCACGATGAGACACTGAGTTACCATGAGTAGCATCTTGCATACTAAAGTTGTGACGCTTAACAGGGCCTTGGAAACCTTTACCTTTGCTCTGTCCTGTCACATCAACCATCTGACCTTGTTCGAACAAGTCAGCTAGAATCTCGCCACCAATCTCACGACCTTCAAGATCGCTTTCGTTGGCACGGAACTCCCAAACACCACGGCCAGCTTTAACACCAGCTTTAGCGAAGTGACCCTTTTGTGCAGCTGTTACGCGGCTGTCACGACGAGTACCTGTGGTAATTTGGATGGCTTGATAACCATCTACATCAGTATTTTTTACTTGAGTAATGCGGTTTGCATCGACCTCAACAACTGTTACAGGGATAGATGCGCCTGTTTCAGTGAAGACACGGGTCATGCCGCACTTTTTACCGACTAAACCGATCGCCATTTTAGACCTCTTTATATCTTATATTAATGGGTTGGGTGTTTAATGTGCATTAACCCAAAGCAATTTGAACGTCAACACCCGCCGCTAAATCTAATTTCATTAGCGCATCCACAGTTTTGTCAGTTGGTTGAACGATATCAACCATACGCTTATGAGTACGGATTTCGTACTGGTCACGAGCGTCTTTGTTAACGTGTGGTGAGGTTAGAACGTTGAAGCGCTCAATGCGAGTCGGCAACGGTACAGGACCACAAACTTGCGCACCGGTGCGCTTTGCAGTATCAACAATCTCTTGTGCAGATTGATCAATCAGACGATGATCAAAAGACTTAAGACGGATACGGATTCTCTGGTTAGCCATGCCAGCAAGCTCCTAATATGTGCCTTTGTCATTCTTGCGTCGCAAGACCATGATCAAAAGCAGTTTGGTTAAATATTCACTTAAAGCGGCCTTCTGTTCTTAACCAGAATGAGTTCTTTATCCGAACTTATAGCGTGCCAAAAGCAAAATAGTTTAAAGCCCCGCCAACCCTCCTATTAAATGGAAAGTAGCAAAGGCATAATGAAATAGTGCTAGAAACGATGCTCTAGCTGTCATAGCGCCAGCTTTTTTTATTCAGCTGCGCATATATAATTCAGTGGTGTATATTATACATAGTATTTTAGGTATTGCAAGAGCAATCTCTAGTATCATTAGAGATGATCCATCTTATACTGGCTACTAATCACACAAATATTTTCATCTAAAATTATTATTTATTTTAAATAATATTAATCTAAAACAATATCATACTGCTCTTGGGTATATAGGTTCTCTACATCAAAAGTAATCACCCTACCCAGTAAATACTCTAAATCAGCCACTGTATCTGACTCTGTTGTAAGTAGTAAATCAATGACTGCTGCATGAGCCACCACTGTGAATTTCTTAGGAGAGTTATAAGTGCGGGCGCAGCGCATAATCTCACGGAAGATCTCAAAGCAAACGGTTTCTGCGGTTTTGACAAACCCGCGACCTTGGCAAGTTGAGCACGGCTCACAGAGCTGCTGACCCAACGATTCACGCGTGCGTTTGCGTGTCATCTCTACTAAGCCAAGCTCACTAACCTGCGTAATCTTAGTTTTTGCATAATCTTGAGTAAGCTGCGCCTGTAAGCTCTCAAGCACGTCATCTTTGTGCTGTTGCTCAAGCATATCGATAAAATCTAGAATAATAATGCCGCCTAGGTTACGTAGTCGTAACTGTCGAGCGATAGCATGTGTGGCTTCTAGATTAGTCTTATAGACCGTATCCTCTAATGAGCGACCACCCACAAAAGAACCTGTATTGACATCGATCGTGGTCATAGCTTCGGTCTGATCGATAATCAGATAACCGCCAGACTTTAGATCGACACGGCGCTTTAGTGCGTCACGTAAGTCATCTTCTACACGGTGTACATCGAATAGCGACTGCTCAGCGGTATAATGCACGATTCGGTCATAGACGAATGGAACAAACTCTTTGGCAAAGTATCTGACTTGCTCATAAATCTGTGTATTATCAATAATGACTTTTTCGGTATCAGCGTGAACCAAGTCACGGATAGAACGTAATGGTAGCGACAGTTCTTGATAGATCAGCTCTGAGCTCTGATGATGGTTAATCTCTTGGCGGCGAGCACAGATGGTACGCCATAGCTGCAATAGATAATAGATGTCCTCTTCTAGCTTATCGACAGGCACACGCTCAGCAGCGGTACGGGCAATCAGTCCACCTTTTAGATTGACTTTCTGCATCAGGCTGCTAAGCTCGGTCTTTAATCGGCTACGCTCTTCTTCGCCATCAATACGCTGCGATATACCAATATGATCACTCGATGGCAAATATACTAGATAACGTGATGGCAGCGAGATATTGGTCGTTAAACGAGCACCTTTACTTCCTAACTGGTCTTTGGTTACCTGTACCAAAATACGCTGACTTTCATGCAAGCGATGCTGAATCAATGTTTTAGACGCTGGTACGATCTCTGTACTTTGTGCACTGACAATAGGCGGTGTCACAGCCAAACTATCAGCAGAAGCGTTGGCAGTGGCATCGTCCTCATCTATCTCGCGCTTAGTGGCCTTAGCCGCTTTGTTTTTTTCTACAACGGGTCGTGTTTCACGCTGCATATCGTTGACATGTAGAAATGCGGTCCGTGATTGACCAATATCCACAAAGGCTGCTTGCATACCAGGAAGGACACGTACGACCGTCCCCAGATAGATATTGCCGACCAACCCCAGTTTGTGATGTCGTTCAATATAAATCTCGCCCAAAATACCATTGTCTAAAACCGCAACACGGGATTCCATTGGACTAATATTAATCAGCAGCTCTTCGGACATAGTTTTTTCTCTTATCTCTCAGCTTTCTTATTAGACGGTCATCGCCTATTAGATTGACAGTGTAACAAATGCGACTTGCTCTTGCCCATTACCCTACCGTGTCATTATGTGCATATCCCATTATAACGGGTTGACTGTGTCCATACTGCCTTCTGTCATTTCTTTGATTAGTGCCAGTGTTTGCGCCAGTGGCAGACCAACAACATTGGTGTAGCTACCATTGATACGACTGACCCACGCAGCACCCAGTCCTTGAATGCCATATCCACCAGCTTTATCAGCGGGTTCGCCACTGTCCCAATAGTCGCTCATCATCTGTGTCGTCAGAGGTATAAAAGTCACTTCCGTACGCTCAGTAATTCGCTGTTGGTTGATAATTTGCAAGCACTGTGTAGGTTCTGAGGGGCTTCGTTCTACTTTGGGCAATAGCTGTACTTGAGTCGCTTGAACGGCAGTCCATACTTCGTGGACGTTATCAGACATACGCTGCCACATACTATATGCGTGCTCGCGATCGACGGGTTTGACCAATACTGTCTTACCATCCGACAGTACACCGATGGTATCAGAAGTCAAAATAATAAACGGTGATGTAAGGCTATCGTGATTTGCTTGAGAGGTGTCGCTTAATTGTTGTATCGCGGCATCGGCTTTGGTTGCGACCATGCGTTCGATATAGTCTGTTGGCGACTCATTATCTAACGGCGTCTCGTCGATATCTATACTTAAGATAGTAAAATCTAATTGCGCTCTTTCTAGTAGCTCACGACGACGCGGAGAGCCAGATGCCAAAACGATATCCATCGATATTCTCTTCATTTATAAATTTATGATGTATGTAGTCATACAGCATTGTGGGCCGAGCAAACTAATCTATCAATCAGAGTAATAGCTATAGCTAGTGACTCATTAACGCGAAAACTTGCGCAAAGCAAACAGCACGAGTGGCCAGCTAATGATACTCATAAACAATGACACAGCAGACTGGGCGACAAAGACGTTTTGAATAAACATCTGTAGTATCCATAGGTTTAACTGAAAGACAATCAACCCTAGACTAGCAATTAACCAAGCGCTAACGGTATTCAACTGTCTGACATAGATACTGGTAATTTTGATAACCAGTGCAACAACAACAGCGGCGAACGCTTGCTGCCCTAAATGGGTATCCATCAATAAATCAGCAATTAGCCCAACCGTAAATGCGGTGAAAATTCCGACATAGCGCGGCTGAAACAGCAACCAATAAATCAGCACCATAATCATGACCATGGGGCGCAGTGTGGCCATGCTTGGGCTTAATGGATAGACATTGAGTGATGATGCAGCGATGAAACTTAGAACAATCACAACTATCAATAGTACCGTGGCATTCTCAGAATCAGGATACGACATGGGTACTTACCTTAGCGAGTGTTTGATGGTTGCTGTTATATTGTTGATTGGATATTGGCAAGGTGAATACCATAAGTGGAAAGAGCTTTAAAACGTTAATACTGTGACTTACGTTGTTATCTATGGAGCAATAGCAGCAGCATTGTTCTCATTTAACAGCTTGTCTTGAAGTATTAAGACATAGGCATTATCGATAAAATTGGCCGCTGGAGTAACTTCGATCGTTCTAAAGTTATCGGTTTGCTCATCTTTGACATGCGCGATACGCCCTACTCGATAACCTGCCGGAATACGACCGCCCAGTCCTGACGACACTAGCTCATCACCTACTCGCACATCTGATGTTTTGAAGACGTAATTGAGACTTAATGAAGATGGAATGCCTTGGCCTGTAACAATGGCGCGCTGACCGGTACGCTTGACAGTGACCGCAACTGACTGCTGCTCATCTGTAATCAACAACAGACGGCTAGTATTCGGGTAGACATTGATAATCTGTCCTAACACACCGTCTTCATCGATGACCGTTTGCCCAACTTGTACGCCATCTTGCTCCCCTTTATTAAGCACGACAATCTGTCTGAGCAAGTTGGTATCTGTGCCGATGACTTGCGCCAAATTAAGATCAAACTGCTCAGGCTTGGTGGTAGATAAAATACCTTGCAGGCGTGCATTCTGTGCCAAGATATAATCTTGCTGTTGTAACTTGGCATGCGCGTGTATCAATTGCGATTTTAGCTGCATGTTTTCGCGACGCAGTGCTTCTTTTGATTGCAGGCTGCCACCAGCCCAATGCTTGGCATAGCTTGGTAATAGAGACAGCTCATAGATTGGCTGCATGGCGGCATGACTGGTGCTACGTACTGGCTTAAACCAATCAGAGTTTTTGCTATCAAACCACATCAAAATTAAGGCTGCTATCAATACGATAACAGTCTTACGAAGTGATAACGGCTGGCGCGCAAAAATACTTGGAGTCATAAGTCGTCTGATTTAAGGATTCTAAAATGAACAATAGCACTTATTTACAGCATGAGTGTTTATCGAGGATATTGGGTTCTAGCACAAATGAATGCAATTAAAGGTAGCACAATCGGCTACCTTTAATTTTATATATAGTCAATTTTCTATAAATTAGGTAAGGTGTCAGTCTCGCTCAGCCTAATACTTATAGTACTTTCGCTCGGCTTCCCTGTATCCAAATTATATTGAACCGACTATATTTATAGTTTCATCTTTCACATAAATCATCATATATTGCCAAGACTATAGGGCAATTAAGGATAAAGATGACTTAAACAAAAATCATGTTTAAACTTTTATTATTGATGAAATCAAGCGCGATACCACCACCGCGACTAACGCAGGTTAATGGGTCTTCTGCTACCGTCACTGGTAAACCGGTCTCTTGTGAGATAAGTTTGTCTAAGTCACGTAATAGTGCGCCGCCACCTGTCAATACAATGCCACGCTCAGCGATGTCTGATGACAACTCTGGCGGAGTCTGCTCAAGCGCTACTTTTACAGCGCTAACAATACCGCTCAATGGATCAGTCAACGCTTTTTGCACTTCTTCTGAATTGACAGTAAAGGTCTTTGGCACACCTTCTGCCATGCTACGACCACGAACTTCTACTTCTAGTTGGCTATCTTCATTCAATGCAGAACCGACTTCTTTTTTGATGCGTTCAGCAGTCGTCTCACCGATGACACAACCATGCGTACGGCGTACATGAGTGATGATCGCTTCATCAAACATATCGCCACCGATACGAATAGACTCAGCATATACGCAACCAGATAGCGCGATAACGGCAATCTCAGTCGTACCACCACCGATATCTACAACCATAGAACCACTGGCTTCATGAACTGGCATACCAGCACCGATAGCCGCAGCCATCGGCTCTTCTAGCAATAGTACTTTGCTCGCGCCTGCTGATGATACTGCCTCACGAATCGCCTTGCGCTCAACTAGAGTAGACTTGCATGGTACACAAACCACGACGTTAGGCTGTGCCATAAAACGCTTGGCTTTTACTTTAGCGATAAAGTGCTTAAGCATTTTTTGCGTCACTTCAAAATCAGCAATCACACCGTCTTTCAACGGGCGAATCGCTGTGATGTTCGCAGGCGTACGACCTAGCATCTGCTTGGCATCGATACCAACAGCGGCGACGGTCGGGTTCTGAGTACGATTGCTTCGTAACGCGACCACCGTAGGCTCGTCAAGCACGACGCCTTTATTAGGAATAAAAATTAGGGTGTTCGCAGTACCGAGGTCGATAGCGATATTATTTGATAAAAATCCAAACAGGTTCATGACTAATATATCCAGCGTCTTACGAATGAGGCGAATGAGATTGACTGAGGTGTTACTCGTCAGTGTTGAGCAGGTCGTCGTTAAACATTACTTGTGGCAACAGTTATCATTCCAACAAGTCAAAATTCAAACAATAATGATGATATGAAAAAACTGAGCTAAATTATACCGATTTAGCTCAAAAAAAACATAGATATTTGCATCAGTAAGTAAGGATTTTTGTCTTAGACGCCAAAAGTTGTTACAAAGTTTGAAATAGTAGTGAATATCATTCAACTCAATGAAACATCATTTAATCTGATAACTAACAAGGCTCTACAGGCAGATGAATGTTTTGCTTAATAGCAGATGCATACTGTAACGTATTTTAGAAGCTAATTGGAGAGCAATTAAGGAACAATGATGAATTAGGGGGTCAGTTTTGCAATTCTCTGTAAATCATTGTGTCTTAATTGGCATTATGGCTCGGCTAGCACTATATCTTATTTAATATTACGTCTTTATCAATTCAGTCTCTTGGTTGAGATTGTGCATCAATCAAGCGTCATGCTCTGTAAACTTGAGTCAGATGCTTTATAATAAGCCCACTTACTATTTGTTTGTATTTTAGTTGTTTCTATTTTAGCGCTTACGTATTTTCGTTTTCGTAATCAACTACTCTAACAAAAACTGTCCTTAACTGGAGAAACTATGTCTCAGCAGCCAGCAACGTCTGACAGCAACGTCAGCCGTGAAGAAATCCTAGAAGTTGCCAACCTTGCCCGCTTAGGTGTCGATGAAAGTACAGCCGATAGCTATGCTGATGATATCAGTAAAGTATTAAAACTGATGAATACGCTATCTAACGTTGATACCACAGACATCAAGCCACTAGCCAATATCCATGAAGCTTGCCAAGAGTTGCGTGCTGATGTGGCAAAACACGACATCAATCGTGAGCGTAATCAGTCAGTCGCACCTGCCGTAGAAGAAGGCTTGTATCTAGTGCCTCAGGTGATTGAATAATAGTGGCTGAATAATATAATCACGCATTTGCCATTATCTCATTTTATTTTATGCTATTAACATTTTGACGGACGACACCTTATGTCTGAACTTCATTTATTAAGTACCGAGCAGCTCATTACTGGCTTGCAAAACAAACAATTTAGCAGCGCCGAATTAACCGAACACTACATCAAGCGTATCGATGCGCTAGACAGCAAGATTAACAGTTTTATCACTCATACTTCTGAGACAGCACGCGCACAAGCAAAAGCGGCAGACGAGATGCGTGCTCAGGGAGATCAGCGTCCACTACTTGGTGTACCAATGGCGCACAAAGACATCTTTTGTACCCAAGGTGTACTGACCACTTGTGGCTCTAAGATGCTACATAACTTTGTCTCACCATATGACGCGACTATCGTTTCTAACATCGACAAAGCTGGCATGATTAGCTTAGGTAAGCTCAATATGGATGAGTTTGCGATGGGCTCAGACAACAGTAGCTCTTACTACGGTACGGTACAAAACCCTTGGAACCTAGAGCGCGTCCCTGGTGGCTCGTCAGGTGGTAGTGCTGCTGCTGTTGCCGCAGGTTTTGTCCCTGTTGCTACCGGTAGTGATACGGGTGGCTCTATTCGTCAGCCTGCTTCATTCTGCGGCCTAACAGGTATTAAGCCGACTTATGGCCGTGTGTCACGCTTTGGTATGATTGCCTACGCCTCAAGTTTGGATCAAGCGGGTAGCATGGGACGCAGCGCTAAAGATTGCGCCTATCTGCTCCAGCCGATGATTGGTCATGATCCACGCGATGCCACTTCTATCAAGTACGAGATGCCTAACTACGTACAAGACATCAATGATGCCCAAGCTGCTGCTGGTGATAAGCCATTTGAAGGTCTTCGTATTGGTGTGGCCAAAGAATACTTTGGTACAGGCCTTGATAGTGAAGTCGAGCAAGCAGCACGTGCTGCGCTCAAGAAATACGAAGAGCTAGGCGCAACGATTGTAGAAGTAAACATCACTGATCCTGAGATCACACTTGCCACTTACTACATGCTAGCACCTGCTGAAGCATCATCGAACCTGTCACGCTTCGATGGCGTACGCTTTGGCTATCGCTGTGAAAACCCAACGGACCTTATCGATCTATACACGCGCTCACGCTCTGAAGGCTTTGGCCCTGAAGTACAACGCCGTATTTTGACAGGGACTTATGCACTGTCTGCTGGCTATTTCGATGCTTACTATACTAAAGCACAGAAGATTCGCCGTTTGATCGTTAAAGACTTCGATGAAGCATTTGCTAGCTGTGATGTGATTGCTAGCCCAACTGCACCGACTGCGGCCTATAAGCTCAGTGAAGACCTAGATCCTGCAACGATGTATTTGGGTGACGTTTATACCATCGCGGTCAACCTAGCGGGTCTACCTGCACTTAGTCAGCCAGTTGGTTTGACGACAGAAGGCCTCCCTATTGGCTTGCAATTAATCGGTAAGCATTGGCAAGAGAGTCAACTGCTCACGACTGCGCACCTGTTCCAGCAGCATACCGACCATCACCTACAACACTCTACCATCGCAAAGGAGACGGTATAATGAGTACAGCTACTACTGATAACAATGCCGTCCGTGAACACGCCGTGCGTAAAGAGCTATTTGTCGATGGCTATGAAGTGGTCATCGGTATCGAGATTCACTGTCAGCTAAATACGGAAAGTAAGATTTTCTCAAGTGCGCCGACTGATTTCGGTCATGAGCCAAACAGCCAAGCTAGCATCGTCGATTTGGGTTTGCCTGGCGTATTACCAGTGCTAAATGCTGGTGTGGTCGATCGTGCATTAAAATTCGGTATCGGTGTCAATGCTGAGCTGGGGCTGTTTAAT
The DNA here is from genome assembly GCF_002836505.1 of Psychrobacter sp. Choline-02u-9. GTDB lineage: Bacteria > Pseudomonadota > Gammaproteobacteria > Pseudomonadales > Moraxellaceae > Psychrobacter. The sequence continues at coordinate 2,557 of NZ_PJBF01000048.1, read as the reverse complement.
ACGTTTGACCGTAAAAACTACTTCTACCCTGACCTGCCTAAAGGCTATCAAATCACTCAGATGGCTAATCCTATCGTGGGTGAAGGCTATATCGATGTCGTGGTCAATGAAGGCGAAAAGAACGAATACCCTAAACGTATGGGTATCACCCGCGCGCATCTAGAAGAAGATGCGGGTAAATCTGTCCATGACGCAGTCGACGGTATGACTGGTGTGGATTTGAACCGTGCTGGTACGCCACTAATCGAAATCGTCTCTGAGCCAGACATGCGCTCAGCTCACGAAGCACTTGCCTACATCAAAGCCATCCATCAGCTAGTCACGTGGCTAGGTATCTCAGACGCAGTGATGGCCGAAGGCTCATTCCGCTGTGACTGTAACGTCTCTGTGCGCAAGCCAGGCGCTGATCTCGGTACGCGTACTGAGCTAAAAAACCTAAACTCGTTCCGCTTTATCGAACGTGCTATCAATCGTGAAATCGAACGTCAAATCGATATCCTAGAAGATGGCGGCAAAGTCGTTCAAGCGACGATGCTATATGATCCAGAGCGTGATGAAACGCGTACCATGCGTACCAAAGAAGACGCCAACGACTATCGCTACTTCCCTGATCCTGACCTGCTACCTGTCCGTATCGAGCAGCATACGGTTGATGCGATCAAAGCAGCGATGCCAGAGCTACCAGTGGCTCGTCGCGCACGCTTTGAAGAAGCGCTTGGTCTGTCAGAATACGATGCTCGTATCTTGACTGGTAGTCGTCAAATTGCTGATTACTTCGAAGATGTGGTGGCTGAAATCGGTCAGCAAGATGCTAAAATGGCTGGCAACTGGGTCATGGGCGACTTGCTCGGCGCCCTGAACAAAGATGACACAGACATCATCGACTCCCCTATCAGCGCCAAGCAATTGGCTGGCATGCTCAAGCGTATCAAAGATGACACGCTATCTGGCAAACTGGCCAAGAAAGTCTTTAGTGCTCTATATGAGCGCGAAGGCGGCGATGGCGATGATGCAGCAGATAAAATCATCAAAGATAAAGGCCTCAAACAAGAAACCGATACTGGCGCTATCAAAGCCATCGTTGAAGAAGTCATCGCAAAAAATGAATCGATGGTCGAAGAATATCGCGGCGGTAAAGAAAAAGCCTTTAACGGTCTGGTCGGTCAGGTCATGAAAGCCAGTCGCGGTAGTGCTAACCCACAGCAAGTGAACCAAATTCTAAAAGAATTATTGGGTTAATATTGGCTGCTAAGCGATTATACTGACTATGCTATGCAGAATAATATTGTAGAGTTTGGCTGCTATAAATAGCCCTTGCAATATACATAATTTTGCGTAAAATAGTCAGTCACTCGGGGCGTAGCGCAGTCTGGTAGCGCACTACACTGGGGGTGTAGTGGTCGCAGGTTCAAATCCTGCCGTTCCGACCAAACATAGCAGTAATAGAGAAAAGCCAATCATTGTTTTCAATGGTTGGCTTTTTTTTGTGCTAAATTTGGCTGGTAATTGTATGATGTTTTGATTGAGCAAATAATAATAAAAATCTTGCAAGGCATGATAAACAATCGAAAGCCAGTCGTTCATATAGCTTTAGGCTAGCTTGTCTTATATCTACTTTGATTTAATAGTGTGTAGAGGTGTGTGCTGTGGGTATTATTTACGAAATGATGCGTAAAATGGAAGAAAGTGAAAAAGAAGTCTTTGATGATAATGAGCACGAAAGCTACGTTCTATTTTACGAGTTCATAATTATTATTGCTTTATATGGAGATGATAGCGAAAAAATGGTTGCTAACTACCTTATAGGCGATGATGATTTTTTGAAGCTAGATTACTATATTTACGACTCCTTTTTTTCGAAAGTAGCAAATCCTAAAATACCGTATAACAAAGATGGAAGTTTCTCTTTACATGAGATCCCAAACTTAGACGAGCTAATTAGTAAATATGGATTTCATAAGCAAAAATATGATGACTGTGGCAATGAAGAGCAATATCCAACAGAATTTTTTTTAGAGCAAGTTTTAGATGACCATGTAGAAAACATCTTCGATAACAAATATTGGAAAATTGAAGATGTCCTATCATTAGATTGTATATCCAAAATAGGGTTAGATTTTAATGCTTTTGAAGAATGCTACGAAGCATTAAATAGCTCTCCTAGTGCTACACTTCGCTATATTAGAGAAAGAAAGGAATTTAAAGAAAGATTAGCAGCAGAACAAAAAAAAGCTTCTAGAAGTCAAAGTATTGATCCTAATATGCATGATATTGCTATTGATCAGTTAGCAAAAAAAGATGATGAGATCAAAGATTTAATCAGTAAAGTGGAGCTGTTAGAGCAAAAACCCATATCACTTAATGATAAACCCATGCACCCTAGAACTGCTAATAATGCTAGCAAAATAATAGCAGCTCTTGCTAGTGAACTTTTACATATGGACTTAACACAGCCATTTGCTAATGACAGTAATGGGAAAATAATGGCGGCCATTGAGAAACAAGGTAATACAGTTAGTAAAGATGTTATTGCAGATTGGTTAAAACTTGCCCATGA
>NZ_PJBF01000047.1 GCF_002836505.1 Psychrobacter sp. Choline-02u-9 | reverse complement strand
CAGATATCGAAAGTATGGTAAATACTGGCGGTAGCAATGCTCGTAGTATAATGTCATTCGATGAAGCGGAAGACTCTTCTAATGATGCTTACAGCACAAGTGACGACTTTATTGATATGAGCTCATTGGGTGGTAATATTGATATGTATCATGGTAACAATGCTGCTTTAGCCTTCAATAATACAGACGCTACTATCCAGATGATTACCTTTGTAGATTCAGAGCAAATAAAGCTACCTAAAATTGATGACTTACTTGATGTAAATAATAATGAATTAGTGTTTGAAAGCGCTGATGTAGTGAGTGCAAATACAGCTAATGAGACTGCTACTAAAGTATTTAATGTAGCCTCTGAGCCGTCAACAGCCGTAGATTTCACTATAGGGCAAGTGCAAGCGCTTAATGATAATATGCAAACAGAAGCGATGTTCCATATTATATAAGGCTCTGTTGTATACCGTACTCAATATTTTAAAAACGGGCGATGAAATTCATTGCCCGATTTTTGTTTGAAGCATACTCTATTGGAACCAGTTATTTCACTCAATAAACCTATTAATAGACTACTTAAAACAGACTGGTATAATGGAACTACTTATAACAGACTGTTTATTTAGCCTTGTATATTAAGACGCTTATAACCCTCTTTATGGACTCGGGCACTGTGCGCTTGAGGTTATTACCTTGCCGTCACCCAATCTATAAGCCAATAGATAATTACCCCACACGCAGCCACCGTCGAGTGCGCGCGCATGTGGCAAATCAATTTCGCCTTTTAGCGCAGCCCAATGTCCAAATAGTATCTTACGAGTGCGCGGTACTTGCCACTCAAACCAAGGCAAAAAATCGGTTGGCATAGCCTCATCTAAACCCGCTGAAAAGCTAAACTCAAGTAACCCGTCCTGCTTACACAAGCGCATACGCGTAAAGTAATTAGCAATTGCACGCATCTTGGTAAATCCTTCGATACCTGCATGCCATTCATCCGCTTCTTTGCTATATAGATTCGGCAGCAATTGATCGAGCTGATTCAAATTACTTTGCAGCTGAGCTTCTAATTGCTGTGCGTATCCTGCAGCGGCTTCAATACTCCAATGCGGTGGAATCCCTGCATGTACTAGCACCGTGTGCTCATCAGGATAGGCTAATATCGGCTGCCTACGTAACCATTCGAGCAACTCATCACAGTCATCCGCAGCAAAGATAGGTGCCGTTTTGTCTTTATTTTTAAGCTTGGCGGCCCCGCGCCAGACTGCTATCAAATTAAGATCATGATTGCCCAATACCGTTGCCGCAGCGCCTTGCTCACACAACGCTTTGACATGACGCAGCGTGTTCAATGAGTCCTCGCCGCGTGCTACCAAATCACCAGCAAACCATAATTTGTCTTGGGCAGGATCGAAATCCAGTGTTTTTAGCAATTGTAGATACGCAGCATAGCAACCCTGCAAGTCACCGATAACATACTGATGGCGAAAACTCATAACACCTCAACGATTTAAACACGATAGTTAAAGACAGCTCGATAAGAAATAAATACTTAAGTACTGGTCATAAAAATAAAGCATAAAAAACCGCCATTATAATTGACGGTTAGTAGCATGCTTTTATGTATCAAAAATACACTATACGTCTAGCTGTTGTGAATGATTGCTTAGGTTCACAAAGTCTGTGACGCTCAAGGTCTCAGGACGTGCCTGCGGATCAATACCACAAGCCTCAAAATCGTCTTCGCTCAATGTCGGCAGCAACGTTGATTTTTTGAAGATAGCACGTAGCGTCTTGCGACGATGGTTAAAAGTCTCACGTACGACAATAGCAAAGTGCTCTTCATCATTTGCGACTACTGGTTTGTTAATATGCGGCGTCAGACGGAACACGGCACTGGTCACCTTTGGTGGTGGATTAAACGCACCGCGAGGAACGGTTAGCAAATAATCTGTATCACAGTGGTATTGCATGATGACCGATAAGCGGCCATAAGTCTTGCTACCCACGTCGGCTGTGATACGCTCGACCACTTCTTTTTGTAACATAAAATGCATGTCTTGAATCACATCGGCATAGCGAAGCAGATGAAATAAGATAGGCGTTGAGATGTTATACGGTAGGTTGCCCACTACGCGCAGCTTACCGCGCTCTTCACTATATAGCTCACGGTAGTCCACATGCATCGCATTGTCTTTGATAATCTCAAAGTTTGGATGGCTATTGGCACCGATACGAATACGCAAGCTATCTGCCAAATCACGATCTAGCTCCACCACTGTCATTGCATCCACTTCTGCCAATAACGGCTCGGTCAATGCGCCCATACCAGGCCCAATCTCGATCAAATTGTCATCGCGCTCTAGACGAATACTTTCGACGATTTCGCGAATGACGCTAGTATCATGCAAGAAATTTTGGCCAAAGCGCTTACGCGGCTGATGTTTGGCAGCACGTAAGCTGTTAGAAATAGTTTGAGCATCAAATGAAGTTTTGGACATAAAAGAGTCTTAATGTATAAAAGATAAATGGGCGATGATAATGTAATGGCAGCGATATACTGACTTTATAATGGTGAATTATACCACAGCTCATAATTAGGCTGTGTTTTTGAATAATTATTATCGATAGACGAGCCATGCTTTCGAGTAACCGACCCGGTAACTTTTTACCTCTACATCCATTTAATATAAACTCTGATTATGCTAAATGGCAGCGTCAAACCAAGCGCTAGCAGACAGAAACAAGTCCAAAGATAAAGTCATCATAACAATCGCGGCGTAAAACTAAATCGATAATTAATCGATTTTTAACACTTCTTGGGTTTAATAAAGCCCCACTGCATAACGCAATTGGTTATGTTTCACCTTTTGAGTTTGAAAAGCGCTATTATGATAATTTAACCCTGTCAGGCATTGCTGTCTGACTCCAGTAAAGTAAGCCAGTCTCTGATATAGTCGAGGCGGTTCAGCCCTACGCGATCGTCAGCCCGCCAGATAAATACCCTTAGGGAATTCACATATGATCCTGAAACTTAACGTCACCCTCCATTATCGACTCTCAGAGCCAATGGATCTTTTGCTTCAGATTGAAGCTGCTGATCTTGCGGATCAGCGGGTGCGTTCGACCGAGATTTGGACATCAGACGTTGCGCATTTTTCACGGGTCGCCGCCGATGATGGTATAGGAGAACGGATTTGGATTCACGCTGAAGGGGATTTTAGCTGCACTTATCTCGCAGAAATCGCCGTTGACCGTCCTGCCTTAGACATATCGGCACTGTCCCAAACGCCCCTGCACCTTTTGCCCGGAGAGACAATCAGGCATTTGATGCCGTCTCACTATTGCCCTTCAGAACAGTTCCATGCCTTCGTGGACGCCGAGTTTGGCAATCTCGCTGGCGGCGCACGGATTGCCGCGATGCGCGACTGGATCGAGTCGGCATTCAGCTATGTACCCGGATCGAGCCATGCACAAACCACCGCGCTCGACAGCTTTGCTCAACGTCAGGGCGTATGCCGCGACTTTGCGCATGTTCTCGTAACCCTAGCGCGCGCGTCGTCGATACCAGCTAGGTTTGTGAGCGTTTATGCGCCCGATGTGACACCACAAGACTTTCATGCCGTGGCCGAGGTCTATCTTGAAGGAAGTTGGCACCTCATTGATCCAACGGGTATGGCAGGTGCCGATACGATGGCCCGCATCGGTGTTGGGTCCGATGCGTCAAACGTCGCGTTCTTAACCTCGTTCGGATCCATGGAGCTGATCAACCAATCGGTATCCGTGACCAGACAAGCTTAGGGTCCTGATCCTAGGCTTTCGAGCCTGTGTTTAACACAGATGCTGTTCCTCATGCACGATAAAAGCTTTACTACATCGTCTTAAGTGGTTGCCTTTTTAGATAGACATTGCTAATTCTAACGTTGCCAAATACTGCGTGATAAATATCTATAAGCACTGATTTATACAGCAGGTACATCGATAAGTGACTTATCAGCCATCTCGTTTGCCATATTTAGTGCTTGATATAGACTGGTCGCACTCGCCCCGCCGCGTCCCGCCAAGTCTAGCGCCGTACCATGATCGACAGAGGTACGAATATAAGGCAAGCCCAAGGTTAAATTGACAGTATCACCAAAACCGTGCGATTTTAATACTGGTAAACCTTGGTCGTGATACATGGCAATGACCGCATCACAGTTTGCTAAATGTCTGGTGGTAAATAACGTATCGGCAGGCATCGCCTCTGATATATTGACACCTGCATCGATGAATTCTTGCAACACGGGATTGATAATCTCAATCTCCTCACTTCCCAAGTGCCCGCCCTCGCCTGCATGTGGATTGAGGCCGCAGACCAAGATACGAGGCTGCGTGAGACCAAACTTCTCTCGCATATCATCAATCACAATTTGTACAGTTTGGCGTACGTTATCCGTAGTAATCGCAGCAGGGATGTCCTTCAATGGCAAATGCGTAGTGACAAGCGCGACTTTCATCGCTTGATTGGCCAGCATCATGACGACTTTTTCACAGCCACTTTGCTGCATAAAAAATTCAGTATGACCACTAAACATGGTGCCGTCTAACAGCTTGATACCAGCATCTATCAACGCTGATTTTTGCAATGGCCCAGTGACGATGGCAGCGACTGTATTATTTATTGCCAGTTTATGAGCAATATCTAACTGCTGAGCCACCATCGCTGAGTTAGCGATATTGATTTGCCCGCAGACAACTGGTGCCGCACAAGGAATATTCAGTAGGATAAAAGCGCTATCAGCATCTATATCTTGCTGCGATATCTGCTCTACCAAGTTAACATCGAAATTATCGGTATTTATATCTGTATTGATAGTATGCCAACTAGGTATAATTTTGAGAACGCCAGCCGCGACCAACTCCTCTGCGCGAGTTTGCATCGCTTTAGCATCAGCAGTCACCCAAATTGGCCGAGCAAAATCTTGCAACTTACCCTCTGCTGCTAGTCCTAGTACTACGTCCATGCCAATACCTGCAGGCTCACCTGTCGTGATTAATAGCGGGCGCTTTTCTTCTGTCATAACAATAGCCTTTTTTATTTAAATTACTGATTTTATTATATTTATAATTATTGTTCTAAATTTTTATACTTAGATATTGTATGGTATCTCTTACTTCATAAAAAACAATCACTTCAGATTTAGTGCTTTATCAAGTCTAAAAAACCACATTATGTGTTAAACTTTCGCATCTGATTGTAGCATTTACAGACAAACCTGAGACCGCGTTTTGGTACTTCTATCGTAGAGGCGCGCTACGTTTGTATTGCTCTATCATCGACATCCTTTTTCATACCCATTTTAACTCATTAGGCACTCATGGCAGAAAACGACAAAACCGACGACTTACTCAATCAGACACCGCCGCACAATATTGATATTGAAAAGGCATTGCTCGCGTCTTTGATGAGTATCGAAGAGGCGTACGACAAGATTGCCGATATTGTCACCAAAGATGACTTTTATGCTGGGCGACATCAATACATTTTTGATGCCATTGCTCATTTGGCGGCAGTGAATGAGCCTTATGACACGGTCATGGTACACGACTGGTTAGAAGCGCAGAAATTACTCAAAGGTGCAGGTGGTGACAGTTATTTGGCTGATATTTTGAGCCAAAGTCCTGCGACTTTGTTTAACCTGACTGCCTACGCCCAGCGCGTGCGTGAACTATCAACCCTACGCCAGCTGATTACCACTGGTAATGACATGCTGACGCTTGCCTATAATCCAAAAGACCAAAGCGTTAGCGACATTCTAGACAATGTGGAAGGTAAGATATTTAGTATCAATGAGCAGCATAATAAACGCGCGGAACAGCGCGGACCTGTTGGTATTACCTCTGTCTTGACCAATGTTATCGATAAGATTCAAGAGCTAAAATCTAATCCCGATGGCATGATTGGTTTGCAGACGCCATTTGCCGAGCTGAATAACAAAACCCAAGGTCTACAAGCGGGTGATTTGATTATTGTTGCTGCGCGTCCTTCGATGGGTAAAACCACTTTTGCGATGAACTTGGCAGAAGGGATCTTGTTTAATGAAGATTTGCCAGTCGTCGTATTTTCGATGGAGATGCCTGCCGAATCTATCGTCATGCGTCTGCTGTCCTCATGGGGCGCGATTAACCAGACGCATCTGCGTTCTGGGCAAATGAATGAAGATGAATGGGCAAAGATGATGAACGCTATTCAACATCTGCAATCGAAGCATTTATATATTGATGACAGTACCGCCCTACCGCCGTCTGAGATGCGTTCTCGCTGCCGCCGTATTGCCAAAAACCATGACGGTCGCTTGGGTGCTATCGTAGTCGATTATCTTCAGCTGATGAAAGTACCCAGCTTAGATGGTAACCGTGTTGGCGAGATTTCTGAGATTTCTCGTAGTCTAAAAGCACTAGCACGTGAGCTTGAATGTCCCGTGATTGCATTGTCACAGCTTAACCGTAGTCTAGAAAACCGTCCAAATAAACGCCCTATCATGTCAGATCTACGTGAATCTGGTGCGATTGAGCAGGATGCCGATTTGATTATGTTCATCTATCGTGATGAGGTTTATAATGAAAACTCGGACCACAAAGGCGTGGCGGAAATCATTATTGGTAAACAACGTAACGGCCCTATCGGTACTATTCGTCTAGGCTTCGAAGGTCAATTTACCCGCTTTATCAATCTAACGCCAGAGTACTACCAAGGCGTCAGTTTTGAGAATGATGAGTAATTAACCTTATAAAATTTGATTCTGACAAAGACTAAGCCTTATATAGACTCAGTTTCAATTATAGGTTAATGAATAATTTTACATAACCAGTTTTTAATACAATAGCCAGTACCGCATCAACTCAATCGATGCAGTACTGGCTTTATATAGTCAAGTCTATATAAAGCCGCTACAGCGTCATCCTCGCTAAGCATACTAATGTATAACTTGCACTCGGTTTCCTTGTATCGAAATTATATTGAACTGACTATAACTTCATAATTCTACTCATAAAGAAGGCGATTATGCGCACTATCACCATAAAACCAAAAGCCCTTACTCATAACCTAAATCAAGTAAAAAAGCGTGCACCCCAGTCTAAGGTATTGGCTATGGTCAAATCCAATGCTTACGGGCATGGCGTGGCGGCAGTCTTGCCAGCCCTGCAGCAAGCAGATGGTATCGGTGTCGCGACTTTAACCGAAGCGCTAGAAGCTAGAGAGTTAGGTTGGGAGAAAACCATCGGTCTAGTAGAAGGTGCGTTTACCGCTGATGAGTGGCAGCAAGCGATTGATCATGAGATTAGCTGCGTGATTCACCACGGACCACAGCTAGAATGGGCCTTGCAAAATATCCCGCCAGCTGGCAGTGCAACCAGAGTGGCTTGGCTCAAATACAATACAGGTATGAACCGTTTGGGTTTTAACGCTGAGGGAGTGCTATCAGCAGCAAAACGCCTACATGAAGCGGGTTATCAGCTGATCCTAGCCACGCACTTCGCCAATGCCGATGACCACGATCATCCATTAAATGCGATGCAGATTGAGCGCTTCTCAAGCGTACTAGCGACTTTGAAAGATACCATTGGCCCAGATATCCAAGGCTCATTATGCAACTCTGCTGGTATCGTCAACTTTCCAGAACATCATTATGATTGGGTACGTCCAGGCATTATCTTGTACGGTAGCTCACCTGTCGTCGATAAAAGTGCACAAGAACTAGACTTGCAGCCCGCGATGGATTTCAGTGCTCAAATCATTGCTCTACAAACCGTTAGCGCCAATGATACAATCGGCTATGGTAGCCGCTGGCGTGCGCAGCAAGACACCAGAACGGCGTTGGTCAGCGTTGGATATGGCGATGGCTACCCACGTGTGGTCACTGACGATGCGTATGTCATTGTCATGGATGCTAACGACAGCCAAAGCTACCGCTGCCCAGTGATTGGGCGCGTGGCTATGGATATGATTGTTATTGATATCAGTAGCGCACCTGAGAGTCTTGCTATAGATAGCAAGGTCATGCTATGGGGCGATGCGCCGCGTGTCGATGAAGTCGCAGGTCATGCTGGGACGATTAGCTATGAGCTGTTATGTCGCCTTAGCATACGTCCAAACCGTACACAGGCATAATCATTAGCGGTACAGTCATTAGCGTACAAGGTATCTTGGCTTGCTAAGGAGATTTCGGTCTATTTGGCAAGCCATTTGATCTTGATAAAAATGAACGTTTACATTGAAAGTAAATACGCTATACTAAAAGTTTGTTGTCAACCCAGTATACGCACTGACGCGATGCTATTGAAGACTGATGACGTTTCACTGACTGCGATCGACTGCTAGGATTACTATGAGTTTGCGCCATTTTTTAACCTTATCTGATTTAACCAAACAAGAACTAGAAAACTTAATCAAACGCGCAAGCGAATTGCGTAAGATGCAACACGCAGGCGAGATATACCAGCCTTTTGTTGGTCGTACGCTTGGCATGATATTTGAAAAATCTTCAACGCGTACCCGTATCTCATTTGAGACGGGCATGGGTCAATTTGGTGGTAACGCCATATTTTTATCACCAAACGATACGCAGCTCGGTCGCGGCGAGCCATTAGAAGATTCAGCACGCGTGATTTCTAGCATGGTTGATATCATCATGATTCGTACCTTTGGGCACGAAAAAGTTGAAACTTTTGCTGAATACTCAAGCGTACCGATTATCAATGCATTGACCGATGACTACCATCCATGCCAGTTGCTTGCTGATATGCAGACTTATTACGAGCATCGCGGTAGTATCGAAAATAAAATCGTCACTTGGGTCGGTGATGGCAACAATATGTGCTCGTCATTTATGCAAGCTGCCAATCAGTTTGGTTTTGAACTACGCGTGGCAGCGCCTTATGGGTTCGAGCCTGATCCGAAACTTATGGAGCGCTTTTCACACTGCGTCAGTCTGGTAGAAAACGTACAAGATGCGGCAAAAGATTCTAACTTAATTGTCACTGATGTGTGGGCAAGTATGGGTCAAGAGTCAGAGCAAAACACACGTGCACGTCGTTTTGCGCCTTATCAAGTGACGCCGTCTCTATTAGACAAAGCTGACCCTGAAGTGGTGTTTATGCATTGCTTGCCAGCCCATCGTGGCGAGGAAATCTCTCATGACATGCTTAATGACCCGCGCTCTGTCGTATGGGACGAAGCTGAAAACCGCTTACATGCACAGAAAGCATTGATGGAGTTTTTACTTAAAGACAAAATCAAGTTACCTGCATAACTTAGGCTATTCTATAAAAAGACAGTGAGATCAATAGTAAGATAACTTGCTAATAAACTCCTAAATAAGTTCCCAAATAAAAAAGCCGTCCAGATCTGGACGGCTTTTTTATTTATACAAATGATTTGATCATAGATTAACGCGTGAGCGTTGTCACACCATTAGCACCTGCTTTTAATAGAACATCCGCTTGGTTTGCTGCAAAGATACCATTACATACCACACCTACGATATTATTTAGCTCTTTTTCGAGCGCGATTGGATTACTCACATCCAAGTCATAGGTGTCTAAAATGACATTACCATAATCAGTGACAAAGTCTTCACGGTATACGGGTTCACCGCCCAATTTGGCCAATTGGCGAGCCACATACGAGCGTGCTTGTGGCAATACTTCAATCGGTACTGGAAACGCGCGACCTAAGATATCAACGCTTTTGCTATCATCGACCATACAGACGAACTTATTTGAAGCTGCAGCCACAATCTTTTCGCGAGTCAATGCACCGCCGCCGCCTTTGATAAGTTGCAAGTGCTCATTGACTTCATCAGCACCATCGATATAAACATCCAATGTACCAGCAAAGTTTAAATCGACTATTTCGATACCAAGCGCACGAAGTTTGTCTTCTGTCACCTGTGAGCTAGCGACAGCGCCAGCAAGCTTCAATTGTGGCAACAACTCAATCAAACAGTTGACCGTACTACCTGTCCCTACCCCAAGTATCATATCGTCTTCGATATAGCTTAGAGCAGCTTTGGCCGCGGCTTGCTTTTGTGCTTGCTGATCACTCATCATAAATCCTTGGAAAATAAACGTATGGTCTTAAAAACAGTAAAAGGCTAAAACAGATAAAATGCGCGGCTATTATAACCGATGATATTAACGGATGTTAGCGCATCATGACGCTAATTTGTGAGTCCTATCGTGCCTACACTAAGACTTAACTTCGGCAAATACCTGCACTTCATGTAAATTCAAGTACGAAATCCCAAGAAAACTGCAATTGAGTCTTGCAAGATACTAAAAATCGGCATAGGCTAATCTATTTCGTTTTTATATTCATTTATACTTTTTATATTCACTCTGTTTAGGGATTACTATGCTGTCACACTGGGTACGAGCCATCTTACAAGCCACCGTCTATGACGTTGCTATTCAAACACCACTTGAAACGGCACCCAAGCTGACCCAACGTTTTGCCAATGACATTCGATTTAAGCGTGAAGACTTACAACCAGTCAAATCATTTAAATTGCGCGGTGCCTATAACCGTATCAGTCAGTTAAGCGATGAGCAAAAAGCACGCGGCGTGATTTGTGCTTCAGCAGGTAATCATGCGCAAGGCGTGGCTTACTCTGCACGCAAATTATCACTAAATAACATCATCGTTATGCCAACCACGACTCCTGACATCAAAGTGGATGCGGTAAGAGCACTTGGTGGCAATGTAGATCTGCACGGTGATAGTTTTGATCAAGCAAACCGCTATGCGATTGACCGCGCTGAACGCGAAGGACTGACCTTTATTCCGCCTTATGACGATGAACTGGTCATCGCAGGACAAGGTACCATCGGTCTTGAGCTGACCCAGCAGTGGCGTAATATGGACTATGTATTCGTTGCCGTTGGTGGTGGTGGTCTGATTTCAGGTGTGGCCGCATTTTTAGGTGAAGTGGCACCACATGTCAAAGTGATTGCGGTAGAAGCCGAGCAGTCAGCTTGTCTAAAAGCAGCACTTGAAACAGGTGAACGTGTCAAACTTGAGCAAGTAGGATTGTTCGTCGATGGGGTGGCAGTCGCGCAGATTGGTGAATTGCCTTTTGATGTCGTCCGTACGCAAAAAAGCGATAACTCAGGCCCTATCGTTGAGCCTGAAGTGATCACTTGTACCAATGATGAAGTGTGTGCGGCTGTCAAAGATATCTTTGAAGAGAATCGCAGTATCGTTGAGCCTGCTGGCGCGTTGTCAGTCGCTGGTATGAAAAAATATATCGAAGCCAATAATATTCAAGATAAAAACTGCGTCGGTATCATTTGCGGTGCCAATATGAATTTTGACCGCCTGCGTTATATCGCTGAGCGTACCGAAATCGGTGAGAAAAAAGAAGCCATCTTTGGGGTTACTATTCCTGAACAAACAGGCGCTTTTTTGAACTTCTGTCGCAGTCTACATGGCCGTAACATCACAGAGTTTAACTACCGTGCTGACAGCAAAAAGTCACCAGACTCAATGGAGCCTGCCTCAATCTTCGTAGGTATCGCTTTAAAAGAAGGCGAAAAAGAGCGTCAAACCATCAGTAACCAATTGTCAGACGATGGCTACACTGCTCACGACCTGACTGATGATGATATCGCCAAATCACATATTCGTCATTTGATTGGTGGTCATGCTCATGTCGAAAACGAACAATTGCTACAAGTAGTATTCCCAGAACGTCCAGGCGCATTGCTAACGTTCTTAGAAAAATTGGGTGATGACTTCAATATTACTTTATTCCATTACCGCAACCATGGTGCTGCTGAAGGTCGTGTGCTGGTTGGCCTGCAAGCCTCTGAAGGTAACTCTCGTCAGCTACAAGACGCGCTTTTAGATATTGGTTATGACTGTGCCACGGTCAATGACAACATTGGCTATCAGTTGTTTTTAAGATAACCTCTTAAGAGTATGTTCCTAAGATGAATAACAAAAGCGGCTTCTCTTATGATTAGCCGCTTTTTGCATCATATAACCCGATACTAGGGAATGTCCCTATTTTAAAAATGGTGATAAACGTTTGAACTGGGAACACGTCCTAAGCACTACAATCACAAAAATACATTTGCAAATAGTAAAGTTGCCCTAATATTATTTATATAAAACTATGATTTAATATAAAAACGAATGCAGAGTGACTCTTATGAAGAAAAATGCTAATGCTGATGATAATAACCAAGGTTTGGTGAAAATCCGTCTCGATAAATGGCTTTGGGCAGCTAGGTTTTATCGTACACGCACCCTAGCCAAACAAGCGATTGAAAGTGGACGCGTGCACTATGCTGGTAGCCGGGTAAAAACCAGTAAAGAGATTTCAGTCGGAGATGAGCTAACCATTCGTCAAGGCTCAGCGACCGCTATGACTGAAAAGACTGTCGTTGTTGAGGCGCTATCTGCACAGCGTGGCAATGCGACCGCCGCTGAGGTACTATATTCAGAGACCAAAGAAAGCGAGACGCGCCGTGCTTACTATGCCGAACAGCGCAAACTGGCCAACCTTGCTCGTCCTGACAACAAACCCAACAAAAAAGAGCGACGCGATCTACAGCGTTTTAAAAGTAATCAAGATTAAAACCGTTTCACTATCTCACCTTTTGGCCATGCATCATATGGCCAAATTTCCATTGTTAAATGACGCTATTGTTTAGTCTCTATCCTTGCCATTCCAAGCATTAAGCGTTACGCTAGCAGCTGATTCAATCGATTGCATGCTAATAAAAGCCGCATTAACAATGCTGGTCTCTTATAGCATGTTTTTTTTGTTATAGAAGGTCATATTATGCTGATGAAAGCCTGTACTCCCTCGTCTGTATTATTGGTATGTTTGGGAAATATCTGCCGCTCCCCTACTGCTGAAGAAGTTTTTCGTCAGCAAGCAGCGATTGCTGGACTATCTATAAAAGTAGACTCAGCAGGCACCAGTGATTGGCACGTTGGCAGTGCGCCTGATGCTCGCTCACAACGTCATGCTAAGTCACACGGCTATAAAATTAATAAGCTGGTCGCTCGTCAAGTCAGTACCAGTGATTTTCATGATTTTGATTTAATCTTAGCCATGGATTCACAGAATCTAGCTGATCTACAAGCTATTAAAGACAGCATTGCAGAGTCAGAAGATAATTTAGCAACACTAGCGCTGTTCAGTGAAGAAGACCCTACCTATTGCGGTAGCGATGTGCCAGATCCATATAAGGGCGATAACGATGATTTCGAAGAAGTGATCGAGCGTATCGAATCAAGCGCCCAAGCTTGGATAGAAAGCTGGAAAGCCTGCTAGCCATACCGTCTATATTTCTGCTACTCTTGCATCCGGTATCCTCTATAATAAGGTTAATCTTCTATAAAAGAGCTACAGCGTTAACCTCGCTTGAAGTATCACAGTTACGTCTGCACTCAGTTGCTTTGTATCTCTTTTAAATTGAAACAACTATAACTACCTTATCATTTATTATCCTTTTGCCACATAGGCTATGTTATGACCCAAGCTTCACGCCTTGACCACAGTACTCAGTCTACCATCAGCTCTGATGTTTCGAATGTTTCAGCGACTGCCGTAGTTAATGATTCAATCGATTTGTCACATGATAATACTATGGCATTGGCTTGTGTTGC
Source organism: Psychrobacter sp. Choline-02u-9 (assembly GCF_002836505.1). GTDB lineage: Bacteria > Pseudomonadota > Gammaproteobacteria > Pseudomonadales > Moraxellaceae > Psychrobacter. Next base: position 66,843 of record NZ_PJBF01000047.1, on the reverse strand, counting down.
TGACTCTGTAGTGACATTAGAGAATGAAGCGCAGCTTGATGATTTTATGGCAGCTTATATAGAGGATACAGCAGACAAGCTACCACTGTTTGTACTGTCTGGCGGTAGCAATGTTTTATTGCCTGCCGCGTTGAAGGCTATAGTATTGCAGCCAAAGATGCGTGGTATTCATCTGACCAATCAAACCGACAATTATGTTGATATCGAGGTAATGGCTGGTGAGAACTGGCATGATTTGGTCGTACATACGGTCAATCAAGGTTGGTATGGATTGGAAAACCTTGCACTAATACCGGGCCTGACGGGCGCAGCACCCATACAAAATATCGGTGCATACGGCGTACAATTAGAAGACCGCTTACAGTATGTACGCGCCTATCATTTGCCGACACAAACTTGGCACCATTTATCAGCTGCCGATTGTCAATTTGGCTATCGTGACAGTATCTTTAAACGCACACCAAACACATGGCTTATTAGTCGTGTGGGTTTCAGATTACATACTGATCCTGCCAATATTCTAGCCAGTTATGGCGATGTACAGACTGTGGCGCAGCGCTATGCAGAGCAACAAGGGCGCGAGCAAGCGATGCCTCATGATGTTATGCAAGCCATTATAGATATTAGACAACAAAAACTGCCAGACCCAAAACAGCTACCTAATTGTGGCAGTTTTTTTCAAAACCCTATTATCGCTCAGGAGCAGTTCACAGCGCTGCAAACAACTTATCCAGCTATCGTTGGTTATGCGATGCCTGATGCAACGATAAAAGTTGCTGCAGGTTGGCTCATTGAACAAGCAGGGTTAAAAGGCGGCGGCATTGCACCTATTTTTACACACAAGCAGCAAGCACTAGTACTGACCAACCATACGCCTCAGCAAGCCACGCAAGAAGATGTAGCCATAGCGCAGAAACATATCGCTGCTACTGTCTATGAAAAATTTGCCATTCAATTGTCACGTGAGCCAGTCTGGGTAAATGCTGATGGCTCAATTGGATATGCTGAGCATGTGGCCTAAAAAATCATGGTCTAAGCGGCTATTATCTAAACGATTATGGCGATATTACTTGCGGTTTTCTGAACGCATGGTGACGCTTTTTCGCATTATCAATATTACTTTTATACTAGGCTCCACGTCTGTCATTTTAGTGATTATTAGCCTATTTACTCCGCTGTTTTCGCAAGCAATCGTTTATATCTTTTCTCTATTGCCACTACCTGATATGCCTTCTGCTGCCATGAGCTCACCGCCTACTGCCTATGTAGTCTTAGGCGGCGGTCTGACCAACGACCACAACAACCAAATTATCCTAAATCGTTATAGTCTCAATCGCGCCCGTACCGCTGCAGGCGCTTACCATGACTTACCTCTACCGATCGTACTGAGTGGTGCTGAAGCTCCATGGCTCGGTCAATGGTTGATGGAACACGGTATCGACGGACTGATCAGTGAAAATGCCAGCATGAATACATGTGAAAACGCCCGTTTTACAGCCAAACGCATTCCGCTACGCCATGTATATTTGATTACTGACAGCTATCATATGGCACGTGCACGCAGACAGTTTGCCTTAAACGGTATCAATAGCACACCACTTCCTGCGCCACTGCCAGTAAGACGCGACTGGATGAAGCCTGCGTACAATTTAAGTCACTCAAGGCGCGCTGTCTATGAGGTCGCAGCCTACCTGCGCGATGTGATACGTCCACAGATGGACTGCCGCCATGCCAAAGATGTGACTTCACAGCAGCTATTGACCCCAAGAGGCAGTGTTGCAAAAAACTCTGACGAATAAACGTTAAAGATATATACGATACCATTGAGAAACTCATCCTAAATGCTACCGAACATCCACTACATTTGTGATGGGTGTATAATAATAAGAGACACTGCTATTTAAGAGATTTGCCATGCTCAGTATATTTTTATTAATTCCATTAAGTCTCATGCTGTTTGTGGTTGCTATTTGGGCGGTGCGTTATGCGGTCAAGTCAAATCAATTCGAAGATCTGGACAATGCATCACAGCGTATTATATTGGATGACCGTCAAGAACGCAGGCAAACCATGCAAGCTCATGAGCGCGCGGTGCAGTCTCGGCATTCTGCAAATACCGAGCCGTCAGATGATAACGTTGATAAAGATGCGCTCGTTCGTACTGATGTAGAGAAAAATCCAAAAATTTAACCTTTATCCTCTTCTCTGTTCATCGTGTAATGATGAGCTTTCGTTAGATAATAATCGTGTCTATAGATACGGCCTTTATGACTTTTAGGAGATGCATCCATGACCATGGCTTTACTTGTTGCGGCATTACTGATGGGGTTTTTTGGCTCGCCGCATTGTTTGGGTATGTGTGGCGGTCTTGTGACGGCATTTGGTCTGTCTATGAAAGATGTCAGCCCTACTAAACGCCGCGCGCTGGTGGCCACCTATCATCTTGGCCGTCTAACCAGTTATGCATTATTGGGTTTGGTCGCAGGACTTATTGGTGTCACGGTACTGGCGCCATTGATGCAGGGCAACAGCATGCCGCGCATCTTGTTAGGACTGGTACTAGTATTTGTCGGTGTAACGATGCTTGGCGCGCCGTTTTTGACCAAGCTTGAGCGTTTTGGCATGCGCTTTTGGCAATACCTTAGCCCGCTGCGTCAAAAGGTATTTCCGCTCAATACTTTTCCGCGCGCACTAACAGCAGGTTTGCTTTGGGGCTTTTTGCCTTGCGGTTTGGTATACGGCGCTCTACTGATTGCTGTCGTCGCTCACAACCCATTAAGCGGTGCCGCATTGATGTTCGTGTTCGGCTTGGGAACCATACCGATGCTAGTTGCAACGCACGAGACAGTTGGCTGGTTACGTGACAAGATTGGTCGTTTTCGCTTAAGGCAGTTAAATGGTGCGGTGATGGTACTTTCAGGTTTGGCAGTTGCTGTCGTTCCTATGGTCATGGCAAATATGCATGGCGGGCATGGTGGTGGACACGCACAGATGGATCATAGTAGCCACTCTACTATGATGTCTGAGACAGATGCTCATGACATGGATCAGATGAATCACGATATGACGCCAGCTATGAATCACGATATGACGCCAGCTATGGATCATGATATGCAAGACACGGATAACCATATGGATCATAGCATGCACGATATGGGCGATGACGCCACCTCCATGCATCATGCTCAATAATTTCTAACACATAATTTGAGTACTGCGTTCACTTTACCAAGCGTACAAAAACCCCTTAATATCAAAAATGATATTAAGGGGTTTATTGGTTAAATGATATCCATTTATAATAATTATTCCTGCCACTGTTCAAGCGTAAACTTGGTCTCTAAATGCTTCTCTAATGCTGGTATATTAAATGCGTCATCTTCACTGACAAAGCTAATGCTAATGCCTGTTTGCCCAGCGCGTCCCGTACGACCAATACGGTGGACATAATCATCTGGTTGATCCGGCAGGGTATAGTTGACCACATGACTGATATCATCGACATGGATACCGCGCCCTGCAACATCTGTCGCCACTAGAATAGAAGCATGACCATCCTTAAATCGCTGTAAGTATTTCTCACGTTTTTGCTGAATCACATCACCTGAGAGCATGACAATCTTATGTGCTTGGCGCAGTTTATGATAGAGACGCTTAACTTGATCTTTGCGATTGGCGAATACAATGACCTTTTCAACAGCCTCATCACTAATAATACGCTGTAGGGCTTCGAGTTTTTGATCTTCTGTCAGCAAATAAAAATGCTGATCAACCAATTCGCTGGTTTTGTGTTCTGGCTCGATTTCCACAAACTGCGGCTCATGCAACCAGCGATACGCCAAATTCATAACATCTTGGTTAAAGGTTGCAGAAAACAACAAGCTTTGGCGATCGGTATTGGCAGGCATTCGACCAACTAGGCGCTTGATATCAGGAATGAATCCCATATCTAACATACGATCGGCTTCATCGAGTACCAGTACCTCTACTCTATCTAGATACACCATACCTTTATTAGCAAGATCAATTAAACGGCCTGGCGTCGCTACCAAGATATCAACGTATTGACGTTCAAGCTCGTGTTGCTGAGTTTCATAGTTAGTACCGCCCATAATACAGACGCTATGTAGCGAGGTATATTTGGTTAATGCAATGCAGTCATCAAATATTTGCTGAGCCAGTTCGCGAGTTGGCGCCATGACCACAGCGCGCGGCTCACCAAGATAGCGCTCTTCGTCATTGGCAAATGGACGCTTAAGCAAGGCTTCCATAATAGTCAGTAGAAAGGTCGCTGTTTTCCCTGTGCCCGTTTGTGCTTGTCCGATGGCATCTTGATGTGCCAATGTATGCGGTAGTATCTTTGCTTGAATGGGTGTCAATTCAGTAAAGCCTAAATCACTTACTGCACGCAAGGTCGCTGTTGAAAGTGGCAAATCAGTAAACGTTGTAAAATTGCTCAAAAAAATATCCTTTTAAATAAATTGCTCGTATTTTATTAATTATAAATAGGTTCAAAATCAACCTTTATAGTATCAAATGCAGCATTTAAACCGTAATCAGTAAAAGTAGCCTTATCGAGTCTGTGGAAAACCATCAGACATATAGGCATAAAAAAAGCCAAGCCCAAATCCAATCCTACCAAATATGCTGCAGTTCACTCAACATAGGTAAGATAAGATGGGCTTGACTCAGTAGTATATCAGTAGTTTGTACAGACATTATAACTAAACCGCTTTAATGTCTGAGTAAATTACTCTTCTATCTTTCTGACTTCTTCAGCTTGCAGACCTTTGTCACCTTCTACTACGCTGAACTCAACTTTTTCGCCATCTTTTAGAGAACGATAGCCATCACCCTGAATCGCGCGGAAATGGACAAAAATATCTTCTCCGCTGTCACGTTGAATGAAACCAAAGCCTTTTGAGTCATTAAACCACTTAACGATACCTTGCTCACGAGCTGACATAATATTACTTCCTAAAAAAGTCCGCTTAGCCCTAGCTTCCTTTGCGACATTGCATATAAACAGGGTCTAAGATTATGAAATCAAAAATTAAGAGTATTACTACTCTACTTACCATCGTCTATGTAGTACTTCAATTACCTACATAGTGCTTACATAACGAATTCGCTAAACGCGCTTATTGTCATGAAATTTGATGATAGCAACAAACTTGCAATATTTATTGCATAAAAAATATCATAGCACGGGTTTTTAGCAACATAAAGACTTTTAATATGCTTTTTGATATCTAAATAATTTTTTAGACAAATTTTTATAACCTAGCTATCAAGCTGTTATGATAAAGAGCAAAATGCGTTGAAGCCATTTTAGCTTAACGCCGCGCACCTTAGATTATTCTTATACTATAATAAATTATTAACATTGCTCAATAGTTACCGAGACCATTATGACCTCCTCTACTCCGTCAAAAACAGTCGAACAATCGACTAACGAAAGCTCCAATCAATTACTGACTCATAAATTACTACTGGTAAACGGCGTAAATCTGAATTTACTAGGTAAGCGGGAACCGCATATTTATGGTCATACGACACTTGCTGATATAGAGAAACAGTTAATAGAGCGCGCCGCACACCACGGTATAGAGTTAATATGCATACAGTCCAACCATGAAGGTAAGCTAGTAGACGACATTCAGCATCATGGATTATTGGCGGATAAATCTGCTCAAGTCGATGCTATCATCATCAATCCAGCTGCATTTACGCATACGTCAGTGGCTCTGCGCGACGCGCTATTGGCCACCCAAAAGCCATTTATAGAAGTACATTTATCCAATGTTCATGCCCGTGAGCCTTTCCGTCATCATTCATATCTAAGTGACGTTGCGGTCGGAGTCATTTGCGGCTTGGGACAATTAGGCTATCAAATGGCGCTTGATTACTGGTTGAGTAATATGTATGCAGTTGACACAAATAAATGATATGACTGTGCTTACTATTTTATAAATAATTGCTCGCGTCTTCACACATTAGTCAAACAGTAATCTTGCAATTAAAATAATAGAATTACGACTGAGCAAACAACCCATTATACGGTGACATGAATGGCAAAATCGTCCGGAAAACGCTTTATGAAACTCGCTGGCATGACAGCGAGTATTGCTGGCAAAGCCGCCAAAAACTCATTTAAGCACCTCTCAAGTGACGAAGAAAAACGTCTGCAAGCTCGCTCAGATCTGATGCAAGACGTGGGCGTTCAAATTGCCGAGACATTGGGTGAGATGAAAGGCGCAGTAATGAAGGTCGGACAGATTGCTTCACAATATAAGGACGTGTTCCCGCCTGAGGTTGCTTCAGCACTCGAAAAGTTACAGAAAGATGCGCCGCCAATGCCGTATGCGCAGATACGAGCCCAAGTTGAACGCGAACTGAAAGCGCCTATTTTAGAATTGTTTAGCGAGTTTGAAGAGACACCTTTTGCGGCAGCATCCATTGGGCAAGTGCACAAAGCGACGTTGCCATCGGGTCAAAAAGTGGTAGTCAAAGTCCAGTATCCTGATGTCGATGAAAACTGTGATAGCGATCTCAAACAAGTACGTATGGCATTAAAAATCGCTGGCGTGCTCAATATGAGTAAGCAACTACAAGAGCAGCTTTTTAATGAGATTCGCCAGAGTCTGCACGATGAATTGGACTATGTCAAAGAAGCTCATAACTTACGCGTATTCGGCGCTTTTCATGCAGAAGATGAAGGCCTTATTATTCCCAAAGTGATTAGTAGCCACTCTTCTAGACGGATTTTAACGTTGACCGAAGAGATGGGAGAAACATTGACTGTCGCTGCGACATGGGACAATGACATCAAACAAAAAATAGCAGAGCGTCTGTTTCACTTTACCGCAGGTCAGCTATTTGGCTTATACCGTATGCACTGTGACCCTCATCCAGGTAACTTCGCGTTCCGTCATGACGGTAGTGTCGTGGCATATGATTTTGGGGGTATCCGCAGTTATAGTGATAGCGAAGTGCAGCTATTTAAACGCTTTGTCAAACATGCACTAAAAGGTGACGTCACTGCACTTGAACAAGATCTGATTGCATTAGATATTCGCCGCGAAGATGACAAAAACATCCCTGGTGAGTTTTATGAAAAGTGGCTATCGATTGGTCTAAAGCCTTTATCCATTAGACCCTATCAAGAAGGCGAATTTGATTTTGGCAGCAGCCAAGTACATCACGAGGCCATTGCCCAGATGCGTACGTCTTTAAAGTACTTTGGTCAGTTTCAACCCTCAGCTACCACTATGATGCTAGACCGTACTGTATCAGGACAATACTGGAATCTGGTCAATCTAGGCGTCGAGATCGACCTGTCACCACTGGTTGATGAATACATCGATGCGTAGATTCGTAGTAGGTATGTTGACTACCACGATTAAATCTATTTTTAGATATGTAGCGCGTGTCCACAACGATCGCAAAAGTCTGCCCCTACTGCATGGCCGAATTTACCACAGTTTGGACAAGTCACCGGGTTGAGCTGCGGACGCATGTTACGTGCTAGCTCTGATGTGAAAATACCTGTTGGTACCGCAATAATCGAGTAACCTGTGATCATGACCATGGTTGCAATTGCTTGCCCAAGCGGTGTCTTGGGTGACATATCACCGTAGCCAACCGTAGTCATCGTGACAACTGCCCAGTAAATAGACAATGGAATACTGGTAAATCCATTCTCCGGCCCTTCTACCACATAAATAATTGAACCAAAGATGGTTACCAATAATACAAGCGATAAGAAAAAGACCGTAATTTTCTGCTGACTGGTTTTTAATGCAGACGCCAAGAACCCAGCCTGTTGCATATAGGCCTTGAGCTTAAGAACGCGGAACACACGTAAAATACGTAATACCCGTATCACGAGTAGATACTGTACGCCTACAAACATTAGGCTCAAATAACTTGGCAATACAGACAGTAAATCTACTATCCCAAAGAAACTAAAAGCATAGCGTAAGCGGTTGGGTGCTGAAAACAGTCTTAACGCATACTCAATAGTAAACAAAATAGTAAAAAACCACTCTGCATAAAAGAACAACGTGCCATACTGCAAACGCATATATAGCACACTATCAAGCATGACGACCGCCACACTGGCTAAAATTGCAATCAGCAATACAATATCAAAGAGCTTGCCCAGACGAGTATCTGTGCCTTCAATAATGATATGCGTACGGTTACGCAAGTGTGTAAGAGCTTCGGCGGTTGGTTGCTTCATAGAATCAGTACTTTATAAAATCAATGGCTTGATAGCACGCAATGACTTAAAATGTGATGGATAAGGGCAAGTTGGTCAAAATAGCTAAAACTGGTTTATAATATCGCTCACCTATCACAGTGAATACAATCTATAAGTTGCCACAGTGTAGCAAAAAAGCACTCTCAACAACATACAAATCGTTAACGTGCTAGTAGCGCTACTACCTCAAATAGACAAAGTAATGATAGTATAAAATCAGGCAATCAGATATCGAAGGTTGTTGTTGATCACTCTTTTTACCCATAAAAATAGTATGTAGAACTTAAGGATGTTATATGGCAGGCCATTCAAAATGGGCAAATATTAAACACCGCAAAGCCCGTCAGGATGCAGTAAGGGGTAAGATATTTACCAAGATTATTCGTGAAATCGTTTCAGCTGCCAAACAAGGCGATCCCGATCCTGACAAAAACCCACGCTTACGTGCCGTTATCGAAAAAGCCCTATCCGTCAATATGACGCGCGACACGATTAATCGTGCTGTCGATCGTGGTACAGGTGGCGGCGATAATGAGAATATGGAAGAAGTCAGTTACGAGGGTTATGGTGTTGGTGGTGTGGCTGTATTGGTCGAAACCATGACTGATAACCTTAACCGTACGGTCAGCGAAGTACGTCATGCTTTTACTAAGAATGATGGTAATCTTGGCACATCAGGCTCAGTGGCGTATCTATTCACCAAACGTGGCGAAATCACTTTCAACGATGTCAGCTTAGAAGATGAAGTCATGCTCGTTGCACTAGATGCGGGCGCCGTTGATATCGAAAATGATGGCGAAAGCTTGCTCGTTATCACTGAATGGGAAAGTTTCGGTCAAGTCCAAGATGCCCTTAATGCGGCTGGTCTTGTTTCTGACAACGCCGAGGTCACTATGTCACCATCTACCACGGCTGAGATCGACAATATCGATGATGCTGAAAAGATCATGAAGATGATTGATATGTTAGAAGATGCTGATGATGTGCAAGAAGTTTATACTAACGTGAACTTCTCTGCTGACGTCATGGCGCAGCTTGAAGCATAAACTTATTAATTGTTCAGTAAAAAGGGCCAGATACTAAAAGTATTTGGCCCTTTTTATTAAGACAGATTTGGACTCAGTTTTATGTCCAACTGCCTTCTAGCGCTAGTAAATACTCTTTTTTATCTAGCCCGCCTGTATAACCACCAAGCTTGCCGTCGCTCGCAATCACTCGATGACAAGGCACGATAATGCTAAAAGGATTTTTGCCATTGGCCTGCGCAACCGCACGGAATCCCTTTGGACTATTGACACGCTGCGCGAGCGTGGCATAGCTGATGGTTTCGCCATACTCAATACCTTGTAGTGCCTGCCATACTCTTTGCTGAAACTCAGTACCCATAGAGAAGTCTAAAGGCAAATCTAATATCTTACGTTTACCATCAGCATAATCTTTGAGTTGGAAAATCGTTTCTATTAATAATGCTTGAGCAGGCTCATTCATGCTTAGGCTATTTTTATCTATAAAAGTAAAGTCTTCGTCTGTCAGGCCATAGTACTTTTTAAGTTTGGGTACAGATTTTGAGCTATGCCATGAGTTACCTGCCAGCAGCCAGTTGGCTTCAACGAGCTTAGGCTGACCATGCCCATTGACACGAGCAATCAGTGTTAATCGATGTGACCCAAAGGCGGTTGTGGTAACTATCATAGCGTCTACTTCCCTATTCTTTTAAAAATGATTTACCAATTAAAACTGGCTCTCTTATTCTTTATCGTCGGTCTCGAACAAAGCGGCGACAAATTGCTTCGGACTAAAAGAACGCAAGTCATCAATCGACTCACCCACACCGATATAGCGGATAGGCACATCTGTCGTTTCGGCAATATTAAATACCACACCACCTTTAGCAGTACCGTCTAGCTTAGTAATAGTAATACCTGTCAGTGGCACAACTTTATTAAACAGTTCGACTTGGTTGATAGCATTTTGACCCGTGCCAGCATCCAGCACAATCATACCTTCATGCGGGGCACTTGGATCCGCTTTACGCATGACACGTACGACTTTCTCCAACTCTGCCATCAAATGTGTCTTGTTTTGCAGACGTCCCGCAGTATCGGCAATGAGTACATCAATATTTTTTGCTTTGGCTGACTGCATCGCATCAAAAATGACAGAAGCGCTGTCAGAACCATGACCTTGGGCTACCACTGGAATATGATTGCGCTCGCCCCAAATCTGTAGCTGCTCAGTAGCTGCCGCACGGAACGTATCACCCGCTGCCAGCATGACTGATTTGCCTTCACCTTGTAGGCGCTTGGCAAGCTTACCAATCGTTGTAGTTTTCCCTACGCCATTGACACCTACTACCAATATAACAAACGGCTTTTTGCTAGTATCAATCACCAATGGCTCAACTTTTGGTGTAAGGATATCAACCAACTCACTTTGCAATGCTTTATATAGAGAGTGTGCATAGATCAAGTCACCACGATCTGTCTGCTCGGTGAGGCTCTTGATGATACGGTTCGTCGCGTTGACGCCAATATCGGCTACCAATAGCTGATCTTCAACTTCTTCTAATAGCTCGTCATCAATCTCTTTACCACCGATTAAGATACTGACCATGCCTTCGGCTAAGTTTTTGCGTGACTTACTGAGGCCCGTTTTCATACGGTTGAACCAGCTGCCTTTCTTCTTATTTTCTTCAGTCTCTTGTGACTCTGTAGCAGGCTCTTTTGCAGTATCTGCCTGTACGTCGCTGTTAGCCACTGGGTTTACGCTTGGCGTATCACCTAACTGTTCTTGCAGCGGCATAGCGGGAATAGTTGACGCAGCATTTGATTGACCTGTAGCGCCTGTCTCTGTAGCGCTTGAAAAGCTTTCAGAATTACCTTTAGGGACATTATGCTCTTCTGTCATGACAATTGGCGTCGCCAAAGCAATATTTTCTGCAGCATCATTGCTAGAGACGTCCTGGTTTACCGTACTGTCCTTCTGTGGAGCAATACTCTCTGTTTCATCAATAATGGGCACAGATTGCACTGGTAGACTGGGTAAGGTAATATCATCGTCATCTAAGTCGTCAAGACCAGCATCAAGGTTAATGACTACGCGGTTGCTATTGTTTGGGTTGTTCATAAATTTGCCCTAAAAGTTATCACGATCAATTATTTGTTTATTGTTAATGGATTTACATATTGTCATCTGGCTACGAGCGACATGACATCTAATTTTGACCTATTTTAGCATAATTCAAGTCATGCTCAGCCCTTACCCTATTAGACTATCGTCAAAATTTATCTGTTTAAAAAATCACTCGATGATTTGAGAAAGTTTTGCTTAAGGTTTGGACACAAAATTCTGACCTGTTACTTGTCAGACTTCGCCTACTCTACCAAGACTTATTCGATAAATACTTATTAGGAATCCGTTATGTCATTATTCTCTAAGCACTACAAAAAAATCAGCAGCATCAGTGTGGCGGTTTTATTAACGACGACTATATTAGTGACAGGTTGCACCACTACGCAAGAGTTTAGACCGACTGCTAGTGTTATGGTTGGTGCTCAGACCTCTTTGTAATGCCATTTATTACTATGATTAGCATTTAATTCTTCAGTTATTATTTTATATAAGTAGACCATACCATGTCATTGTCTTTACCTCTAGCAGCTGCGCCATTACGCATGGCTTGTGCCTTAGTAGTAGCAGCGTCACTTGCTGCATGTCAAACCAATACGATACCTACTAACTCTGCAACCGCGACAAGCTCAATCGCAACCGATAGCTCGGCTCAAAATATGTCAGATGAAAATAAAACGAGCAAAGACACACAGCCGTCTGAGTTGACAATGGACATGTCAGGTCGACATGAATATCAGTTAGAAAACGGTCTAAAAGTCGTTATAAAAGAAGACCACCGTGCCCCAGTCGCTATGACACAAATCTGGTACCGAGTGGGCTCGGCAGATGAGCCTCTTGATAAAGGTGGTATCTCTCACTTGCTTGAGCACATGATGTTTAAGGGCACGACCAATGTCTCTAGTGATGATTATGAGCGGCTAATTGCTAAGTTTGGCGGCGTCAACAATGCCTTTACCAGCTATGACTATACTGGATACTACGAGCTGTTCCCTGCCAATCGTATGCCATTAGCGTTAGAGCTTGAAGCAGATCGCATGAAAAACCTTATATTCGATGACAAAGAATTTGCCAAAGAGCATCAAGTGGTCATGGAAGAGCGTCGCCAACGTACTGATGACAATCCCCTTGCCAAAGCGTATGAGTCATTTCGTCTGCTGGCCTTACCTGACAGCCCAAAAGGCGAATCTGTCATTGGACCTATGAGCGAGCTAGAATCGATCAAACTTTCAGATTTAAAAGACTGGTATAAGACATGGTATGCACCAAATAATGCAACGTTAGTCATCGTCGGCGACGTGCAACCACAAGAAGTACTTACTCAAGTCAAACGTTACTTTGGTGATTTAGAAAAAAGCAACCTACCCAAACGTACTTCTGTGACTCAAAAAGGCTTCCGTGGTTATCAAAAGGTAGACTCTGAGCAAGCCGTACAAGTACCCGTTCTACTGATGGGTTACAACGTGCCAAGCCTTGCAACGGCAGGCACCAACAATGAAAAACAAGCTTATGCCCTGTCACTTGCGCAAGATGTGCTCGATGGCGGCTTATCTGCACGCTTAGAGAGTCGACTGATACGTGAGCAAGGTCTGCTTACCACGGTTGGTACTTCTTACGACTTGTTAGATCGCGGAGATGGGCTGTTTTTAATACAAGCAACACCTCGTGAAGGCGTCAGCTTAGAGCAAGCACAACAAGCCATAACCTCAGAAATAGAAAAGTTAAAAACCGATCCGATTGCCGATGACGAAATCAGTCGTGCCAAGACTAATACGGTTACTGGTTTGATTTATGCGCAAGACAGCATGGAAGGACAGGCACGTATGATTGGCTCGTTACAATCTATCGGTCTAGATGACAGACTGCTTGCTAAGTTACCAGCTAAGCTCGACGGTATCAGTGTGGCCGACATTCAGGCTGCCAGCAAAAAATATTTGGTCAAAGACAACTTGACGGTGATGCATGTCGTGCCACCTAAAGACAGTAAAACCCCAGCGAAATAGTCGCTGCCTATTATCAAACGTCTCATAAAAATGGCCATAGCACCGTATTCTTAATAAGAAGAAACTCATGATTCAGAATAAATACGACTCTAAAGCAAAACCAAAATCTTTTAAAACTGCTTCAGCCTCTATAAGAAGCACTATCGCATCTAAAAAGGGATCTTATCTCAGTGCTAGCGTAATTTTTGCTTTTAGCATCTTGGCTACTACTGCTCAAGCTGATACAACAGCTTCTGAAGATTACCGCTCACCTGCTGCAGTCGATGCAAGTGCGCCAATTGCTGCTCTATCTAAACTGACCAGCTTAGCCGATGACAAACCTTTAAAAGTCACCGTACCGACCATTCAACAGTTTAAGACCAAGTCTGGCGTACCTGTTATGTTTGTACAAACGACCACCTTGCCAATTGTCGATGTTGATTTGCGTTTTAATGCTGGTAGCGCGCGTGATGGTAGTATCAAAAAAGAAGGTTTTGGTATTGCTAATATGACAGCGACGATGCTCGAACAGGGCTCCAAAAGTCTAGATGAGAACGCATTTACACGTGCAGTGGAAACGTTGGGCATCAATCTAAGCAGTAGCGCATATAAAGATATGTTTATTGTTTCACTGCGTAGCCTATCTGATGACAAGCATCTTCTGCCAGCCATTGACTTAATGACACAGATGGTAAGTGAGCCTACGTTTGACGAGCAAGTTCTAGCTCGCAATAAAGCAAGACTGTTGGTAGGCCTGCAGCAACAAAAACAAGATCCTAATAGCTTAGCAAGTATCGCTTTCAACGAGGCTCTATATGGTATTCACCCTTACGCGCATCCATCAGTCGGCACGCTAGAAAGCGTTCCTACGATTGAGAAGCAACAACTGATAGACTTTAAAAACAAATATCTGGTAGCAGCAAACGCATCTGTTGCTATGACCGGCAACCTGACATTAAAACAAGCCAAAAAACTGGCAGAAGACATCACTGCTAAATTACCTGCTGGCCAAGCTGCCACTGATTTACCTGAGCCAAAACCGCTGACTAAAGCGCAGCATGTTCATATTCCATTCCCAAGCACTCAAACCACTGTACTCATGGGACAGCTAGGTAGCAAACGAGCAACCGACCCAATAGCACAGCAGCAGCAAACCAACTTTGCTGTTGGAAATGAAGTCATGGCAGGAAGTGACTTTAATGCGCGGCTAATGACTGAGGTGAGACAAAACCTTGGCTATACTTATGGAATCTCAGGATCGATGAACCCAATGCTCTCTCGAGGTCCCTACCAGATTGGTTTTTCGACACGTAATGATAAGGCGCGTGCGGCCATTGATGCAAGCTTAGCGGTTATCAACGAAACGCTGGACAAGGGTATCACCACTGAGGAGATGCGCTTAACTACAGATAATCTGAAAAATAGCTTCCCGATGGGATTTGCGAGCAATGTAGGTATCAATAGCTCACTTGGAATGATGAATTTTTACCAATTACCGAATAATTACTTAGCTGACTATACCAATCGCATTGATCAAGTCACACTTTCAGAGGTCAATCAAACCATGCGAGATACGCTAAAGCCTGATAACTTTTTAATAGTTACGGTTGGGCAAGAAGATCCTTGGAAAGAAAAGAAAGTGGTAGAAAAAACCAGTAAGAAATAAATCGCTAGGAAGCAATATTAGAAATAAGCGTTATCAATCCAATGGACGTATTATAAATGGTAAAAAATACTACTCATAATATGTCCATTAATATTTGAACGGCTATAATCTTTAAATAAGAAGTGAAATATTAGGAATGCTTAGTATTAAGAATACTTGGCATCAGAAATTTTTAGCGTAACATCATAGACAAAATGCTCAGGCTTATGGGTAGCCCCGTTATAGCTCAAACGGATAACATGCTTATCATAAGACGTCACTTTATAATTACCATTGGCAAAGTTATGTAGCGTCGGCACAATTAATAGCGCTTCTATTTGACGGTTATCTACTTTAACATTGAGGCGCTGACCCTCTCGCGGATATAAGAAATAATCACAGTAGTCATTTACCATGACCTCTGATATACGTTCGATAACCTGATTACCTGTTTCTTCTTGAATTAATTTTGGACAGACATCAGAGCGCTTAGATGCCAAACGAGCATAAGAGTTCTTGATACTATCTTCTATCTCTTTAGAGCTTTGTATATGTCTATCAGCTTTATCCGTCACTATCATATTGTTTTCAGAGGACATCTCTGTACTACACGCATTAATCAATAATACCGACATAAGTGCAGAAGTAAACAAAGCGCCATACTTATAGTTCGAGTGCAAAAAACTTTGCTTCTCGTTATTTAATTTATGATAGTTTTTCATTGTCGAGCGCTGATTTTTCATAGTTTTCGCTTAAAGTAAATTTGGTGGTTTTCTTTATAAGCCATGAAAATATAAAGGCGATTGATAACACATATTATTAAAGCATAGTTTTTAAAGACCAAACAAATTTTTAATGAACTCATGCGTCTGACCTATGAATCCTACCAAATAATTACAAAATTATTATTTTTAGTAAACACTGGAATAGTATATATAAAAATGAATATACATCTAGCGTTATCTCGGCTAACTTTATATTCATTTGAATTCTCGATTCTTAATAAGTCAATTAATAGCGGCAAGAAGAGGAACTACTAGCGTGATTGAACCCCCACTTACGATAACCATCCGTATCTAAATGAATAGCTCCCGTCGCATATAATCCTAAACCAAAGTTATAAGGCTGTCCTTGATACTGCCAAAACTGGCATAAGCCATCATGCATGGTACTCAAGCGCCATAAATTGTCTTCGTACTCAGGTACCCAGATATCCATAGCACTTGCATTCATATGCTTACTACCGTCTGCCCCGCCTGCACAATCATTCAAACCTGGGTTACGATATACCGAACGTATCTCACTACTAAGTGGTAAAATACCTTGGTTTTTCAACTCACTATAAAGGCGTAATGTTGGTACAATGTTAGACCATAGTTCTTGAGGTGGCAGTTGATAAGGCTCATACCCGCATTTACTCCAACTACGGGCAGTCGTCAGCAGTTGAGACAATGGCGGTACATTCTGTGATCCGACTCGTGCGCTAAGATAACGCTCATACTCTGCTATTTGTCTGGCACGATAACTATTGCTATTTAACCATGCATTAAAGTCCATATTCATAGAATCGTTATAAGCACCATTATAGGTGTTGTTTGCTGTACTATAAGTAGTACCGCGTCTCACTACATTCACACGTTTGTTTTCTTCAATGGACAACCTAGCATCAATCTCGAAATCACGCTGTTTTTGTACAATCAAGTTTTGCATACTGTCGCTATTTGATGCGTTCGCACCACTCAACATGGTAACACCAGGACGCTGATTTGAGCTGTTAGTAGAGGGCGTTATATACGCATTACTGTTATTGCTTGTACTGCTACTTTGACGTATTTGAATACGGCGTTCACTATCATCACTGATGATAACGGCATGAGCACTGACACTGCCAGCACATAGGATAAGGGTGATAATAGGTTGGCAAATTTGCCTATACGCATGGATTTTTGATTTTATCATTGCAATAAACTACCGCTAAAAACGTTTTATCGATACTATCAAATTTTCAACAAGCAGGCTAAACTATCGCTTCTAATTTGAAGTCCAATATTGATAATTAACACTTATCCTTACAACTTTTATAATTGAGTGACTTTATTATTATTTGTGAATTATATAGCCATCGCGTGCTCGCATACTTTTATTAAAGTCGGTACTTTTAAGTACGCTTCTCATCATTATTTACAATGAGATAATTTAGTTAGTACTTCCCTCCTACACCAATTGTTAGCCAAATTCTGCCTATGTCTTCTAACCCGCAATATCGTTTTTCACGTCAGAGCCATCATTTGGGTCAAGGTCATGCACCGACGCTATGGCAACGTATTCATATCGACCCATGGTTAACTTTACTGTTATTGACGGTTTGTTGTATTGGTCTGACGATTCTATACAGCGCCGCCAGCCAAGATATTGGTATGGTTATTCGCCAAATGGTCAGTTATGGAGTGGCATTCGCGGTAATGTTTACCATGGCGCAGATACCGCCCAGTCTCTATCGTACTTTTACGCCCATATTTTATGTCTTAGGACTTATATTATTGGTATTGGTAGATATTATCGGTGAAGTACGTATGGGTGCTCAGCGCTGGATCAATTTGCCGGGGTTCGGTAGTGTGCAGCCTTCAGAGTTTATGAAGCTGGGCATGCCAATGATGTGTGCTTGGTTTTTGTCTAAGCGTGATTTGCCACCGTCAGCGTCTAGCATTGCTATTACTTTGGCATTGATCATTGTACCGGTGCTATTAATTGCTAAAGAGCCTGATCTTGGTACGTCGTTACTGGTCGCTGCTAGCGGCATATTTGTGCTTTTCTTAGCGGGCCTCTCGTGGCGATTGATTTCTGCTGCTGTAATTTTGGCTGTACCGTTTATAGCATTTGCTTGGAATTTTTTACTCCACGACTATCAGCGTACGCGAGTATTGACACTCCTTAATCCTGAAGCAGATGTGCAAGGTGCTGGATGGAACATTATTCAATCGAAGACAGCCATTGGTTCTGGTGGCCTCACTGGAAAAGGCTATCTGGAAGGCACGCAATCACACCTACATTTTCTGCCAGAAGGCCATACTGATTTTATTATTGCCGCCTTCTCCGAAGAGTTTGGTTTGCTCGGTGTCATGCTACTGATGTTCATTTATTTCTGCCTTTTATCACGTGCCTTATATATTGCTTTCACTCATCCTGATGTTTATAGTAGATTGTTAGCTGGTGCTATCGCCATGTCTTTCTTTGTTTATATATTCGTCAATGTCGGCATGGTTGGCGGTATTTTGCCTGTCGTAGGTGTTCCACTACCATTCATTAGTTATGGTGGTACGGCTATCGTGACTCTGATGGCAGGATTTGGCTTACTCATGTCTATCCATACACATAAATCTGGCTAACTGGGATAGGATACTTTCTGTATAATTCGTCTTTCGAGTAAGTCGTTGTAATAATCATGGTAGTACCATTAAGATAAATTGCTTTGTACTACTAATGATTTGATAAAAGACAATGAGCCATAATGCGAAGAAGAGTTTTATTCTTAGCGCTATGGCTTTTTTATTTTAATGATCTTCATATAATTTATGTTCGTATAGATAATAATAGTTACAAATCTGAAATAATTGTTCGTTTTAGCGCCTCTTATTTCTAGGGCGTGTCTTCAATTCAATCGATAGTCATCTAAATGGGTTAAAAATGGCTAAATCTTGCCAAATGGCGTCAAATAGCTGACTAATATCTCGATATTATCTGCGCTATTTTCCTTGTTTGACTGCGATTTATCTCATTTTTATCACCATTTTTAAAATGAGGACACGCCCTAATAGTAAATAGGCAGAATTTCCAATATAAGTTAACCACCTATAAGTCTAGAAAGATTTTATTCCTTGTTTTTTACAAAAAATTGCGTTAACCTCGTTTTACTGTACTCTGATACATAACCCGTACATAGCTACTAATAAACTTTGCATTTAAATATATTTAGGTTGTAGCGTAGCCGTATAGTTAGCATCTTGTAGATTCCAGACTTTCAAATACACTACTTAATTAACGGTTTGATAACAAAGCGATACGCGATGTCCTCTGAACCTTTTATTAACGTAGCATTCTAAAGAAGTTTGTAGATCGCACATCATGTAAATACGACATATAGTGACATTGTCACTCAGTCCTGATTTTGGACTTTGTATTCAATGCTTATCGCTAACTATCATTTGAGCGTATCGTCAGTCACTTTAGCTCTACTTCTGCTGAACACTGATGATAATGAAATGAAAAATTACCATATATTAATATCTATAAGAGCCGCTCATTAATCAATATGAAAATAATAGATTAATGCCATGCTCAATCTAAAATATTTAGAGTTAGGTTTTGATGTATAAGTTATAGAGGTATTTATGAACAAGCGTTTATCTGGTTTACTTACAATGTCAGCAATGTTATTTGCTGGCTCTGCAGTCGCTACCAATGCAAATGCTGTAGAAGCAAAGACCACACTTGCTATGATTTCGCAAGATAACGCCTCCCACATTGACCGTGTACTTGGTGAACTAAGCCGTCAGCATGATGGTGCATCAAGTTTGGTAAAGTCAGCCCGTCAGCCGACTTCATTGGCACTTAGCAGCTCATTGTTAGCCAATGATACGACACAAGTTACCAATGATGAAGATGTATTAGAGCGCTTAACAGCTGTTGCTTCCAACTCTGTCAGTAAGTTCAAGCAGACTGGTCTTGCGTCTTGGTATGGTCGTAAGTTTCATGGTCGCAAGACTGCCAGTGGCGAAACTTTTGACATGAACGGTTTAACTGCAGCGCATCGCTCATTACCATTGAACTGCTATGTCAAAGTCACTAACAAGACCAATGGTAAAAGTGTCGTGGTAAAAGTGAACGATCGTGGCCCATTTCATGGTAACCGTGTATTAGACTTATCTTATGGTGCCGCCAAAAAACTCGGTATTACGAGTAAAGGCGTGGGTAACGTTGCTATTGAGCGCGTTGCAGGACCTTAACTTTAGGTATCAGTTTTAAAGACCAATAATATTGCTAGCCTATATAGCAAAAAAAGCCTAACTCATCATTAGTTAGGCTTTTTTTATGGTCTATATTTATCGTTCCAAACTAACAGTAGCGACTAAACTACTCAAAACAAAGTACTACTAATTCTATATAACTTATAACTCAAAGGCGCTTTCGATAGCATCATCCAGACGCTCAACAGCAATCACATTGATACCTTTAAACTGAGGCGCATCCTTAGCAGGTGCATTGGCCTTTGGAATGATGGCATGCTTAAACCCATGTTTCATCGCTTCCTTTAGGCGTTCTTGTCCATTAGGTACTGGGCGTATCTCACCTGATAGACCGACTTCTCCGAATACGGCTAATGAAGATGGTAACGCTCTCTCTTTAATACTTGAAGCACAGGCCAACAGTACGGCTAAATCAGATCCCGTTTCTATGACTTTAACGCCACCAACGACGTTGACATAGACATCTTGTCCACTGGTATGTATTCCGCCATGGCGATGCATCACTGCTAGTAACATGGATAAACGTTGGAAATCTAGACCCAGCGCCATCCTTCTAGGCGAGCCTTGTGAATCATCTACCAAAGCCTGCACTTCTACTAACAATGGCCTTGTACCTTCACGACTGACCATCACCACAGATCCAGCAACAGGTTTGTCATAACGACTTAAAAATATCGCTGATGGATTGGCGACTTCTTTGAGCCCCATATCAGTCATACCAAAGATACCCAACTCATTAACCGCACCAAAGCGATTCTTGACCGCACGAATCATACGAAAACGCGAGTCAGACTGGCCTTCAAAATAAAGTACGGTATCAACCATATGCTCTAATACTCGCGGACCTGCTAGCGTGCCTTCTTTGGTTACATGCCCTACTAAAAATAGCGCTGTACCTGTTTGCTTAGCATAGCGCGTCAAAATCGCTGCAGACTCCCTAATCTGACTGACACCACCTGGTGCAGAGTTGATAGCATCCGTATAAATAGTCTGAATAGAATCGATAATAGCGATGGCTGGCTGCTCTTGCGTTAATGCAGCGCAGATAGTTTCTACGTTAGTTTCGGCCAGTACACGCAGTCTATCAGCAGGCAAGTCTAAACGTTTGGCTCGCATGGCTACCTGCGCAAGTGATTCTTCACCCGTCACATATAGTGCACTACCTGCTAGTGAATCCGCCCGTGCCATATTGGTCGCCGTTTGCAGCAAGATCGTTGATTTACCAATACCTGGATCACCGCCGATTAACACTACGGAACCCGCCACTAACCCACCACCCAGTACGCGATCGAACTCACTGATACCAGTTGGTAGGCGTGTGTCGAGCGTCACACTTACTGCATTAAGCGGCATGACAGCACTGTGAGTACCAGAGTAGTTACCAGCTGGCGCACTGGTACCACGAGTAGCAGCTCGTGCGTTATTAGGCTTCGCGGTGCTCTTATTGTGATGAGGCATGCTGATATTTGGAGCTTCGACTAAACTGTTCCATTCCCCGCAATCCGTACACTGCCCAGCCCATTTACCAAAATGCGCACCGCAATGCTGACAGACATAGCTGCTTTTATTTTTTGCCATAGCTTATAAGCCTTATTCAGAGGATCAATCGAGAATAATGAAGAAAGTATTGTCACGCTTTATAAGCGCTGATTTAAAAATATTTGTTATGATAAGTCAGCTATTAGTTTTGCAAGCTGTACTTGAAAGAGGATGATGTTAATTGTAGATATAAGTAGTAACTGGCTTATAAGCTCTATATAAAATAGTTGTAGCCAGCTCTATTAGTTAATCAGAAAATACAAAACTGTTGGTATAAATTTTACACAGCATTTGGAAAACAAAATGAATAGGAAGTAAGGAAAATCCATACCAGATAATGCTACTTTAACGGCACCTTTTTGTTTTGAGCGCACTATATAAAATAGAGTATGAGATAAGGAATTTAACGCTCTCACTTATACTTGAAAGTCTTTACCTAGATAAACAGATTTTACTAAATCATTTTCTAACACTTCAGCCGAAGTGCCTTCTGCAATGATAGCCCCTTCTGATACGATATAAGCCTTTTCGCAAATCGCCAATGTATCTCGAACATTGTGATCGGTGATCAAAACGCCAATGCCGCGATTCTTTAACGTTAAAATAACGTCTTTGATATCACCAACAGAGATAGGATCTACCCCTGCAAAAGGCTCATCTAATAAGATAAACTTAGGATCAGCGGCCAATGCTCGCGCAATCTCACAGCGTCGACGCTCACCGCCTGATACGCTCATACCCTGAGACTTGCGTACATGTTCTAAATGGAACTCGCCAATCAACTTTTCAAGTTCTTGCTGCTGTTCAGCTTTACTTAATTCTGTACGAGTCTGTAGGATAGCTAAGATATTATCTTCGATAGATAATTTACGAAAGATTGATGCTTCTTGTGGTAGATAGCCGATACCCGCACGCGCTCGCTCGTGCATTGCATATTTAGATAAATCCATTTTACCTAGCGTAACGCGGCCCTTATCCATATTGACCAGTCCCACCACCATATAGAAGCTAGTTGTTTTACCAGCACCGTTAGGCCCCAACAGTCCGACGACTTGACCCTGTTCGACAGAAAATGAAACGTCTTTGACCACCCAGCGCTTACCATAGCGTTTGCCTAAATTTTGCATAGTCAATCGAGCGACAGGCGCCGTATTGTTATTTGATGCCGATAGGTCTAGATTTTTATCATCGCTCATAACTTACTCTTACTTTCACAAAATTTAAGCATTGCTAAAGGCAGACTTATTTACTCATAGCCTGTTTATTTGGATTAACGTACGCCACTTTGGTTTGTACCATTGTTAGGCGGGAATACCAGTTCAACGCGCTGATTGCCGCCAGCAGTCGCTTCAACATCACCTGCTTTTAGGCTATAACGAATGACGTTACCAGCGAAGCTTGCACCATTCTGAACCAGTTTCGCATTGCCAGTTAGCGTAATAATCCCAGACACTGCGTTGTAGTCAATTTTATTAGCCTGCCCTTTTGCCAAGCCTTTTTCTTGCGTGACTACTTGCTGCATAGTCGCTGGACGGCCAGTTGCTACCGCCGAGTTAATGCTACGCTGCTGAGAAAGATTGACCGTGATGTTGTCAGCCGTCATCTTAAACGTACCTTGGGTAATAATGACATTACCTGCATAACTGGTCACGCCGGTACGCTCACTATAAGTGGCTTTATCCGCTAGCAATTTAATCTGCTGATTAGAATCTGATGGCAACGCATGACTATATAGCGGTAGCGCCAATAACATCACCATTGGCAGTGCGCACAATTTGTGCAAGCAGAGTGATGATGCGCGTAAAGTAGGCAAAAATTTAAGTTTCATATAAATAACTCATTTCATAATAGGTGGTAGGATTTGCAAACTTTATGCTAGCTGCTATTTTTTGACACAGTAAATAAGAAAGACTTTGATTAAAACAATGCTTTGTCTTGGCGTTCAGATGGAGAAAAGGCAACAGCCACTTGGCCAAATTCATACTCTCCCGTCTCAAGATTGGCAGTCATACTAGAGGCTTCAAATCGATTCATGCCTTGTTCGATTTTCACAGGCGCATCACTGTATACCTTGCCTGATTTCGTATTACCTTTTAGCGTACTACCAGTTACTTTTATTGGTTCGATATCAGGGGTACTCTTATTACCTTCGCTCACCAGTGTAAATCCACCTGATAAACTAAGCTCCCCTGTCTGTTGACTGATGGCTGCACTGCCCGCTTGAATACGATAACGTTGCTCTGCAGATGGTTCCCAATTCATGGTAATGCCTGACATTTCATCCTGATTGGTCTCAGGATTATGCGTCAAAGACTCAGCGGTAAGCTCGTATTCGGTTTCACCTTGTTCATTGGTCTGAACGGCTTTGATATCAGTGGCTTCATAATCGACATCTGTCGTTTCAATATTGACTGGCGGCGTCACGTCACCTTGCTGCTGAAAAAACCAACCCGCGATACCAGCAATAATTAAGGCTAATACAATTAAGACACGTGTATTCACGACTGGTTATCCTGAGTTTGCGCCTCATCAAGCGTGTAATGCGCGATAAAGTCTTGATAATGTCCATGACCTTTTAAAATAAGGTCACATATCTCGCGCACTGCACCAGTACCGCCAGCACGAGTCGTTACCATGTCACTGCGCTTGATGACTTCAGCATGCGCATTAGGTACGGTTGCCGCAAAGCCTACTGTTTGCATTGCTTTGATATCTGGTAAATCATCGCCCATATAGGCACAGTCAGCAGCAGTGATATTCAGGGCAGGATCTAGAGAAGATAGCAGCTCGTTTAGCGCAACAAGCTTATCATCACGGCCTTGCACCACATGGTTGACGCCCATTTCTGCTGCTCGCTTATTCACCATCGCACTACTACGGCCGGTAATAATGGCTGTCAAAATACCGTAGCGTGCTAACGACTTAACACCCACACCATCCTGTACGGAGAACGCTTTGGTCTCAACACCATTGGCATCATAGATAATTTGACCATTGGATAAAATACCATCGACATCCATGACCAATAGTTTTACTTGTCCGGCTTTCTGTATCAAGTCCTGCATTATTTATCTCTTTTTAATATTTATTTTCGAAGCATTATTCTATATAGCTTAACTATTTCAACGGCAACTCACAAACCTTATTTGACCCCAGCTTGCAGCAAATCATGCACGGTAATAATAGCTTCTAAACGATCTTCATCATCAATAATCAATAACTGGCTAATACTACTCTCATTCATGACACTTAGCGCATCTGACGCACGCATCGTTTTACTGATATGACGTGGATTACTGACCATTACTTCATGCATTGGCGTTTGTAGATCGATGCCTTTTTCTAACCCTCGGCGCAAGTCACCATCTGTGAACACACCGACGACCTTATTGTTATCATCAGTCACTACTGTCATGCCTAATCGCCCAGCAGACATGGTAAATAAAGCTTGTTGCAATGGGGCTTGCTGATGAATCAAAGGCAAGTCTTCTGAATTGGTATGCATCAAATCTTCAACACGCGTCAATAACTGACGACCCAGGGCACCAGCAGGATGTGATAATGCAAAATCTTCAGAAGTAAAGTTACGTGCGTGTACTAAAGCAACCGCTAACGCATCCCCGAGCGCTAAAGTAGCTGTCGTACTGGAGGTTGGCGCTAAATTAAGTGGACAAGCCTCTTGCGACTGACCGAGTGTCAATACAATGTCAGCTGCTCGTGGCAACATACCGCGCTTATCACGACTGATACTGATAAGAGGAATATTTAGATGCTTAACAACTGGCAGTAGCATCTTGATTTCATCTGACTCACCTGAGTTTGAAATAGCAAGCAGCACATCACCTTTTACAAGCATTCCCAAGTCGCCATGCCCTGCTTCACCAGGATGCATAAAAAAAGCAGGCGTACCAGTTGAGGCAAAGGTCGCTGCAATCTTGCGTCCAATTAGACCTGATTTACCCATGCCGGTGACTACCACTCGACCCTTACAAGTCAGAATGATGTCACATGCTTGGGCAAATCTGTCGTCAATCTGCTCTATTAGTAGTGCTAACGCAGATATCTCTGTGTTAATGGCCTCGATAGCAGTGGTAATAAATTGCTCATGGGTTAAGTTGTTTTTGGTATCACTCATGAATCCGCTCTATTTTTATAATGAATCAATACGCTATTTTACTACACTATGTTTCATATTAGTAATGGTCTACAAAATCTACACTAATATAGTGCTTTATACTGAATAAAGAGCTTGCTGCTATCTATACAAAAAAAACCCACTATTATCAGCAGGTTTTAAACGAATAAGTCATGTCTTAATATTTTTTTAGACCACATGCTCGATTAATGCAGTGCTTTAGCTGTTGCTATCATTAGAACCATCGTTTGGCTTATCTTCAAAGCCTGTGTTATCTGCCGTGGCATCAAACCCACGATCTTGACCGAAACCACCACGCTCAAACCCGCGCTCTTGACCTTGACCAAAGCTACCGCGTTCAAAGCCGCGATCCTGACCTTGGCTAAAACCACCACGATTAAATCCACTGCGACTCGATGCAAAACCACGTTCTTCAAAGCCGCCAGCAGCAGGGTTACTACCACGTTCAAAGCCACCGCCTTGATATCCAGTCTGTGCTGCGCTCTGAGGCTGAGCACTTGTACCTGTCGTCGTACTACTACGCGGGTTACGTGCTGGCACGACTGTTGAAATGGCATGCTTATATACCATTTGGCTCACTGTGTTTTTCAGGAGAACAACATATTGATCAAATGATTCAATTTGGCCTTGTAGTTTAATGCCATTGACCAAGAAAATAGAGACAGGAATGCGATCTTTGCGCAGCGAGTTCAAGAACGGATCTTGTAAAGTTTGTCCTTTTGACATGAAATCTCTCCTAAATATTATATAGTTATGTTTTGAGTGCCAATTATTTTAAGTGTTAATTTAATTATAATGGCTAAAAGGTAGATACAATAAGGTGTTTTCTTTATAAAACGTATCTAAATAAATATTCGTTGCTCTTAAGTGATTCCACTTTATCGCGAATACGTTATTATTGTAAATAATTAAGTAACTAGTTGTTTCGTTAATACTTTCTGTCTACAAAAGTTCATAAACTAGACATCATAACAATGCTCAACGTACTGAGCCAAATTATAACAGCTATCTATGCCAATTTTTGAAACTAATTGTGTTAGCTATCATTGCACCCTAAGACAAGTACTCTCGTGCTTCGGCCATGGTTTCAAACGTTTGTAATATCATACGACTGCTATTATTAGCCCCGCTCTCAGATTTTGCTATCCCAGTTGATGATGTATTGGGCAATTGCATTACCTTTCTTAGCCATGTGTACTGACGTTTGGCTAGCTGTCTTGTAGCATATAATGCCTTATTTTGCATTTCCTGACAAGCAAGCGCCTCGGTCTCTTGGTTAGCCATGTTTGGTTGAGCAGCTGAATGAGCAACATTATCTGAGATTTCTTTTTCTCCGTTGACAGCTGTATGCTTTCCAAAAGCTTCATAAAATTGAGCTTTATCTAGATGAGCCTCATTAAATATCGGATGATCAATATGCACCAAGTATTCTAGTACTTGCCTGTAACCCACACAGCGCATCGAAGGCATATTAGGCGTGAGCGGATACTTTTTTAGTAAGTCTATGACTTCAGCCACTAGCCCTTCATTCCACATTATGTCTAGACGTTGTTCGATACGATCATGTAGCCATGGACGATCTGGCATTACCGATAGCGCGTGCCACTGCTGATTCGGATTATGTGCCAATGCTTGCTTTGGCTTGCGCTGCCAGTCACTTATTGGAATATGTGTTTGTAGATAGACTTCAATTGCTCGCGTGATACGCTGAGTATCAGTAGCATTCAAGCGCTCATGACTTATAGGGTCTATACTCCCCAAATAATCATATAGAGCGCTAATACCTTCCTCTTGACGCCACTGCTCTACGCGCGCCCGTACGCTGTCATCGCTATCAGGCACAGGAGACAATCCATCGAGTAGCGCCATGTAATACATCATGGTGCCACCTACTAATAATGGTATCTTGCCATTTCTGTGACATTCGTCAATAAGACGAGCAACGTCACTGACAAACTCCGCCACGCTATAGCTTTGCGTAGGATCGATGATATCGACCAAATGATGTGGATAACGCGCCAGCTCAATCGCTGTTGGCTTGGCTGTGCCAATGTTCATGTCACGATATATCAGCGCTGAGTCCACAGAAATTAATTCAAAACGACCTGTATCGTATAGCTCGTATGCCAGTGATGTCTTGCCGCTAGCAGTTGGTGCCATAAGACAAACCACGCTATTATCCGCCAGCTTGTGAGGTAGGCTATCAGACGAATGTTGCATAAAGTGGCCTTTCATAATATATGGATAACTCAGATATCGATTGGTTTAATTGCTTTAAGATGTTGTAATTATTTTCAGATATTCAGGATAGCATTAGCTTTACTAAGAGGTGACTGTCTATCGCTTTAATAGCATTGTTCATGATTATTTCAGTAAGATCATTTGCAAAAACTATTGAATCTTGCGCAGACATTTGCGTATTGACACTAATAAGTTGCTGATTAATCTCAGTAGCACTGCTTGGCAATCTATCTTTTTTGAATACTTGCTGACTAGAGGTAAGTGATTCGAACAACTGGCTTACTTTAAACTGCCAGTCTTTAGCACTTATCAGTGCACACTGCCCTTGGTGATAAAATAATAACCAAGGTAGCTTTTTATCATCTGTGTTTAAGTCCATGTCAACAGCTTCTACATCGTTAATGATATCTAAGCAAATTGGTAAAGATGCAGAGGTAGCTGCTCCATCAGAATAATGTGACGTGCTGTTGTTACTATTGTTACTTTGGTCTGATCGTTCATTGATATAAGATCGCGCTGACTCTTGCAATGAAGGATTATATGAAAGTGATTGGTTTGCAGTAGACTGATAAGACTGCTTATTAGATTCTACTTTATTATGCTGCCTTGGGTTATTGCTAGACTGACTACTTGAGATGAGCATTTCAGACAAACGACTTTCAGAAGCATCTTCGTTTGATAATTCTTCAGATATGTATTGGCTGTCAGTTTCTGGCTTCGGTACAGATTTAAATGCAGAATCAATTCCAAACCCAAACCCAAACTTAGCTACATCGATCGTTTTCAACTGCGTACGAACTGTATGGCCTAAGTGCGCCATAATATTATTCAATGGACTAATTTTGATACGTTGTTTAGATGGATGTACATTGATATTCAACCATTGCGTTGGCAAATCAAAATACAGTGCATACCCCATACCTGCTAGCTGCGCACCTTGTGCCAGTTGACGTATTTGATTGCTAATCAGCGCTTCCTTTACTAGTCTGCCATTTACATAAATCAGCTTTGGTAAGTCAGATTTTTCATAATGCAATGGCCATAACCAACCACTAATCGCTGCTTGATTAGCATTGCTACTATCATACTCTACAGACGACTGTATCAGACTCGACAAATCTATCGATATTGCTAATGCATTATCTGTCAATGCCATACCAGTCGCTTGTTCCAACCGCGGTAGTGGCAAACGACTGTCATTGTTACCACTAATACTCGTAGCACTTGCAGATAATGATAGCCGCTGTTTATTGTCATGGTAAAGTGTCAAAGCAATATCGGCACGCGCCAGTGCGACTTCTCGAACGATGGTTTCGATATGACCGAATTCAGTAGCAATAGATTTTAGGTTGCCACGGCGGGCAGGCACATTGAAATACAAATCTTTTACGACAATCGTGGTACCGCGGTTATGCACAACTGGCAACAGTTTCGGTATGTCATCTAATACGCCAGCGACCTGTAATTGACGGCCAATACCACTCTCATCATGACTACTGGTTAAGGTCAAACGCGAGACAGCAGCCATAGCCGCTAACGCCTCACCGCGAAAACCCAACGTCGTAATACCATGTAAATTAGCAACGTCAGCAACCTTACTGGTCGCATGACGAGTGATGGCCATGACCATATCATCAGGATGAATGCCCACCCCATTATCTACTACCTCAATCAGGCCCATACCGCCTTGAGTGATGCGCACTTCAATATTGGTCGCGCCAGCATCGATGGCATTTTCCAGCAGCTCTTTGACCACTGCTGCTGGACGTGTCACCACTTCACCTGCTGCTAATTGATTGATTAGCAACGGCGATAGTTTTTTGATGCGGGTATTAGGATAATTATCTGGCATTGATAGATGTCATATTTTTGGAAAGTAGCGATTGGTATAATTTAGATATTCATTTAGATGCTAAGTTGTGATAAATCCAAACCTTGCGCTTGACCTGCCTTTGACAACCTCAACTGCACTTGGCGAGTTTCAGTGTCGTTATCATCACTGACACTTTGAGTCATATCGATGAATAACGTGGGCGGCGGCAGATAGCTATCAGCGCGGCTAGCCCATTCGATAATGACCAGAGCATTTGGCTCATCCAGATATTCATCAAACCCAATGAAAGACAGTTCTTCTGGATCTTGCAAACGATACAGATCTGCATGATAAACTGGCTTAATCGAGCCATCACTTTTCTGAATACTGTAAGGCTCAACCAAGGTATACGTTGGGCTTTTTACTGCACCTATATGACCAAGCGCTTGCAGCCAATAACGAGTCAACGTGGTTTTGCCTGCACCCAAGTCACCTGCCAGCCACACACTGCCTGTCAATGGCAGATCAGCTAATTGCTGCGCCAATGATTGAGTATCTTGCTCAGAGTTCAGTATCAATGTTTGCGAGTATGTGTCGTCTTTTATAGATTCATCAGTGTGCATCAGTCTGAACCTGCCTGTGCTTGCTCTGTTTGTACCTGCTCTGTCTGTACCTGCATGGTCACAGTTGGATTGGTAAAGCTTTCACCGCGAATCAGCTTGGCATACAGCTCAGAGTCAGTCCACTCAGCACGAACCTGCTCACTGAATTCAAAATCTTCTAAGACCAGCTTACCCATTTGATCGTTTGCAACATCATCAGCAAAACACTGCGCATACCCTGTCGCCGTCTCGTGGGCAATCACTGAGTACACGCTGACATCCGCTTCACCATTTTGCATTTGTGTCTGACGTAGTATTTCTTGTGCCCAAAAGAATATCACTCGTGAAAACTGCTCTGCTGATGGTGAAACTGGCAAGCTAATCCAACGTGCGCTGAATTTCTTACACGCTGCAACATACTCAGGATCATCTTTGTTCCAAAAACAAATGGCATGATCAAAGCTATCTATAATGTCTTTGATTGAAGATTTTAGCAGACCAAAATCATAAACCATTTGCCCATGGTCTAAACGAGTGGCCTCAAGGATCAGCTCGATCTGATAGCTGTGGCCATGAATCGAGTGCTTACAACGCTCAGAACTACAGTTACGAACGATGTGAGCATTTTCAAATTTGAACAGTTTACGAATACGCATAATAATTTGACCAAAACAGTAAGCACTATGGTGCTAAATGTTAATAAATAAGAGTTTGCCGCGTTTATAAATCGGTTTATGACTCATTATAGCAAATCGCCATGTATCCGTAAGTAAGCACTTATTAATACAATGATTGATTGAACGAATCAATTGATAGACTAGGACTAACCTTATTGGAGTTGCTCGTCATTCTGCATAAAGAACACTTAGCGAAAACAATAGAGGATTTGAATGATAATTGAATCGTAGACGAATTGTGCGAGCGCTATCTATTACTAAAGCTTAAGCCTATACTCTATTCAGTAAGCAGCTATGTTAGCTGTATTCACCCTGTCTTGAATGCGCTTAACTTGGCGTCAAGAGTAGTGTGCTGTAAAAAAGGAAACGATTATGAGCAAAGGTCAAGATAGTAAGAAGAACGTTAAGAAAAAGCCCCTTTTGACTGCTAAAGAAAAGAAAGCTGCCAAACAAGCTAAGAAAGACGACAATGGTAGTATTTTAGGTAAACATTAATAATCAATACATCAATATGCCAATCTGACCTAACCGTTTGATTGGTATTTTTTGATTCGTCATTGGCTTTTAGCTAAGTACTGTCTTTAATTAAGCTCCGCGCGGTGCAAACATAATAATCGCCATTCCTAATAGTGCAACTACTGAACCCACTATGTCCCACATAGTTGGCCGTATACCATTGACCGTCCACAACCATAAAATCGCCATACATATATAAACGCCACCATATGCAGCATAGACCCTGCCCGCAGCAGTTGGGTGTAATGACAGCAGCCAAACAAACGCGACTAAGCTCAGCGTACCAGGTATCAGCAGCCAGATTGACTTGCCTTCTCGCAGCCACAGATAAGGCAGATAACATCCTGCAATCTCAGCCAATGCAGTAAGCGCAAATAGCCCAACCGTCTTTAATTCTGTCAAAAATCACTACTCCTCATCTACTACTTTTCTAACCTGCTAAGACCAGCCATGTATTGTACGGCATTCCCCAAAATAATCACCCTATCTCTGTCACCACTTATAAAAAGCTATTTTTTCTGACATGACAGTTAAAATCACAGTACAATCTATCATAACAAACAAACCTCTTAGATAACCGTCTATCGAGGCCATACCGACATTGTAAATAGGAAGTTAGCATCATGATGCGTATTGGATTATTTTTATTAACCAACTTAGCAGTGATTGTGGTATTTAGCATTGTGTTTGGGATACTGTCCAGATTTTTTGGGATTGGCGGTGTATATACGGCAGGTGGGCTAAACTATGTCAGTCTTGCTGTTATGTGCGGTATCTACGGTATGGTTGGCTCGATGGTGTCACTCTTTATATCAAAGTGGATGGCTAAAAAATCTACGGGTACAGTAGTCATAGAATCGCCACGCACCGCTACTGAACAGTGGCTGGTCGATACCGTAGCAAAACAAGCGCAAGCCGTAAATATCGGTATGCCTGAGGTTGGTATTTTTAATAATTCGCAGCCAAACGCGTTTGCAACTGGCTGGAATAAGAATAAAGCACTAGTAGCAGTGTCGTCTGGTCTACTACAAAATATGAATCAAGATGAAGTCGAGGCCGTATTGGCGCATGAGATTGGTCATGTGGCTAACGGCGATATGGTCACCCTTGCGCTCATTCAAGGCGTGGTCAATGCGTTTGTGATGTTCTTTGCGCGCATTATCGGTAGCTTCGTGGATCGTACTGTTTTTAAAAACACCAGTGATCGCCCCGGTATCGGTTACTTTATCACCAGTATTGTGATGGATATTTTGCTTGGATTTTTGGCGTCTGCCATCGTGATGTGGTTCTCACGCTTACGTGAATTCCGTGCGGATCAAATGGGCGCAAAACTTGCCAGTCGCGAAAAAATGATCAGTGCGCTTGATGCGTTGCGTCCTTCTGCACAGCGACCAGATCAAATGCCTGAGAGTATGAAAGCGTTTGCAATCTCGTCTGGGCAAACTCAAGGCTTTAGTATTGCCAACTTATTCCGCTCACACCCCACGCTTGATGACCGTATTGCGGCGTTAAGAGAATATAATCCTAATTAATGACAATCGATTTAAAACCAACTTGCTACTTGTTAGCAGGTTGGTTTTAAAAAAATACTTTATATAGAAAATTAGAAGTTAGAGTATGAATACTCAGTCACTATCATTTTATTTAGTAGTAAAAGGCTAAACATTAGCGCTAGTTTAAATAAAAGAGATATTACTTCTTTTCCTTAGATGGAAAAAGCGATACCAAACCATCTCCTATGATTCCTCGCCAAGCAAAGTAATCATGTCCTGCAGCATACTCTTGATAATGTGTATCGTACCTTTTTGCCAATAAAACGTCTCGCAGATGACGATTGGTTCCCAATATACCGTTGCTACCACTTTTACCACGAGCCGTTTCAAACACGCCTGCGCTCAAAAAGAAACGAACGGGTGCCTTATCCATTTTTATTACCTCAGACGCTACGAAGTGTTTATCTTCTGCTGTCTGATCTTTTGGATGCCACCAGTAAGACCCAGACATAGAGATAACATTGCCAAATATGTCGGGGTGACGTAGTGCGATAGTCGTCGCTGCTAAACCGCCATAACTTGACCCTGCAATGACCGTTCTATCCGTTGGTATCGCTACTGGCAATCGTTTATTTATTTGTGGTACTAACTCATTGGCCAATACATCTGCAAACATTGGGTTGGCAGGTAATTCACGTGCACGGGCATCATTATCAGGATTGCTAATAAACACCGCTGTCACTGGTGGAACCTTACCTTCTGCAATCAAATTATCTAAAATCGTGGGCAATCCAACCGTATCAATATAGGCTTCCGCATCAAAGATATATAACAGCACCGCATCATCTTTACTATTCTCCTTGTTGTTATTAACAGTTGGGGAGTAAATGGTGATATCGCGAGTATTGTCCAATGTACTATTGGTAAATTTAAAGGTAGACAACTCTCCTTTGGGAACCTCTGCCTGTCTTTTTATCCAACGCCTATTTGGTGCGTCTTTTAACGTAATAGTAGATTTGGTTGTGTACTTATCAGTGGCTGAACGTGGCCATGAATGGTGATTATAAGGATCGGCTTGAGCCACGGCTTTTATGGCGACTCTACGAGCAAACTCAGACAGAGGTGGCTCAGGGGTATTGGGAGCAATCTGATAGGATAAGTGCGTGTTGTTTGGCACAATAAAGCTTTTGTACCATGTATCAGAGTCTACCAATCGTTGCAATGCATCATGATTGGTGGACGGGCCACCCATTAACTTGACATTGCGATAGTCTCCTCGCGCTAAAAACGTCATCACAGTGCCCAAAGCTGTGTCTTCAATCAGCGGTGTACCTAATACTTCCACTTCCGCCCAAAAGCGATCTGTACTCTGCCCTTTCTGCAATGACTCAAGTAATGCCGATACTCTGGGGCTGAGTAACGTGTCAGAACTGTCTAGAGAATTTCCTAAAGAACCTTTTAAATCTTGCTCTGCTAAACTAACACGTTGTTCGAGCACTATCTGATAAGCACCTGAGCCAGACAGTCGCCAGGTCTCTGCACAGTTTTCGGCTACTGAATAGAAGTGTTGTTTGCCACTTTTATTATCAATCAAACGGCGCGATACTTTTCCTGTGGCATCGATAACATCTAGCGTCATCATACTTCTATCACTCTCAACATATCCGGTTAGATAATCGCCTGTATCGCAAGGAACGCTAAAATCTAATGACTTATGCTGTGGCTTGATATCAGCGTTTTCCCTGTTGGAATGATTTAAATCGCCTTTTAAGGGACTTTCAATCGTTAGCATCGTTGCCTCCGAACCAAATGCAGGAAATGACGCCGAATATAATAAAAAGGTAAAGCCTGCTATGGCCCATTTTTTCTTAGGAAGAAATCGTATGTATCTCATTCACTACTCCCTCATTTATTCACTGACAAACATCTAATTTCTACCTTTACAGAATGTCTAGCGAATGATACAAAAGTAAAATACTACCTTATTTTTAATATAGATGATATTGAAAATCATTATCGTTTGATAATTTATTCTGTATAATTAAATAGACAATGACAATTTATTTTTCCTTTATAAAATAAAAAACCCACCTGACTCAATTAAAGTCAGATGGGCTTTTAGAATAGATATAATGACTAACTAAATATCAAACTCAAGCGCTCTGTCACCTTCGCTATCTTTGATACGCGTTGGCAGACCAATCTTATTTAGTAAATTGATAAATGGCTTGGCATCTAGCTCTTCGACATTGACCATCTTGCCTGCATCCCATTCGCCAGTCGCGACCAGTATCGCAGCAGCAACAGGTGGCACGCCTGCGGTATATGAGATACCTTGGCTACCAACTTCGTTGTAAGCATCTTTATGATCTGAGACATTGTAGATAAACACTTCAGTCTCAACGCCATTGATCTTGCCTTTGACTTTGTCACCAATGCAGGTCTTGCCTGTATAGTTCGGTGCAAGTGAGCTTGGGTCTGGTAGTACCGCTTTAACGACTTTCAGTGGTACAACTTCTTGGCCTTCAGCCGTCATAACTGGCTGCTCAGACAGTAGTCCTAGGCTCTGTAAGACAGTGAAGACAGTGATATAGTGCTCACCAAAGCCCATCCAAAAGCGAATGTTTGGTACATCTAGATTGGCTGACAATGAATGAACTTCATCATGACCACTTAGATAGCTGTTTTGCACGCCCACAACTGGCAAATCGTCCGTACGTTTGACTTCAAACATTTTATTAGACTGCCACTTGCTGTCTTGCCAAGAGTAAACCGTACCGGTGAACTCACGGAAGTTAATCTCTGGGTCAAAGTTGGTCGCAAAGTATTTGCCATGGCTGCCCGCATTGATATCAATGATATCGATATCCGTCACAGATCCTGCATCCATCATGTCATAGCCAAGACGCGCGTAGGCGTTGACCATACCGGGATCAAATCCTGCACCTAAAATGGCAGTGATATTGTTGTCTGCACAGCGCTGTTTGCGTTGCCATTCATAGTTGTTGTACCACGGCGGTGTCTCACAAATCTTACGTGGGTCTTCATGAATAGCCGTATCTATGTAGGCAGTACCTGTGTCAATGCAGGCTTCTAGTACGGTCATATTGATAAATGCCGAACCAACATTGATGACTATTTGTATTCCTGTGTCTTGTATCAGCTGCACGAGTGCTTGGCTGTCCATCGCATCGACTTGATGCGTATGCAAGACCGCAGCCTGCTTAAAGCTGTCTTTTTCTTTTACACTTTGGGCGATGGCATCGCATTTGTCTTTGGTACGTGAGGCGATATGAATCTCGCCAAGTACATCATTGTGCATCGCACATTTATGCGCGACTACTTGAGCGACACCGCCTGCTCCGATGATCAGTACGTCTTTTTTGTTGGGCTTAGCTTGTTGGTTTGTGTTCAATGAACAATCCTCCTTTGTGTCCCTGTCGATACCATTGATAGCGGCTATGCAAAACAGAAACGAGTGAATGATATGCGTGAATTAAAAAGGAAGACCGAGGAAAACCCACGCACCCGTCGGGCAAATAATACTCCATTATTTGCCCGACGCGATTATAACAATTTTTATTCCCTTATCGGTAAAAAATAATGTATCAATAGCAGATACCTTAAAATCACCCATTATTAAGACTAAGCCTTTGTTTTCTAATGTAGAAAAGTCACGAAAGTAACGCGTTAAGACAAGCTGGCTTTATAATCTTGATAATCAAACTCGCGCTGGATATCGATACTGCCATCCAACCGGCGGATGACAATCGCTGGCATGTTGACACCATTGAACCAGTTTTTCTTAACCATCGTATAACCAGCAGCATTACCAAAGGCAATCTGATCGCCTATCTGAAGATTACTCGGTAATGCATACTCACCAAAGATATCACCTGCTAAGCAAGAACGACCATAGATAATGGTATGGTCTGCCGACTCAGCATTAGCTTCAGACGGTGCAGCTTCTGCTGGATTACCAGTGGGTGCAATATTGGTAGCAGTATTATTGATCGCAGCAATCGGTGCTGACTCACGATAAATCAGTAGATCAAGCATATGTGCTTCGATAGACGCATCGACGACTGCTAGATTTTTTTGATTGTGCATGGTGTCTAACACCGTCGTCACCAAAGTACCTGCGCCGTGAATACTCGCTTCGCCTGGCTCAAGATACACTTGCACGCCATAAGTGTCGCTAAACGCTTTCAAACGTGCAGCCAATTTTTCTAATGGATAATCAGGCGCAATAAAGTGGATACCACCGCCCAAGCTCACCCACTCAAGCTGCGCTAAGATATTACCAAATCTTTCTTCAATATCAGCCAAGCTTTCGCTAAAGGCTTCAAAACTGTCATTTTCGCAGTTGTTGTGAATCATGACGCCAGTAATATCGCCAAGTACTGCTGCGATTTTATTTTTATCGTGCTCACCAAGACGGCTAAATGGACGCGCAGGATCAGCAATCAAAAACGATGAGTTGCTAGTCTTTGGATTGAGTCGTAGACCTACAGGTATATTTTGTGCGGCGGCTTGCGCTTTAAAAGCGTTGAGCTGTGAGATTGAGTTAAAGATAATTTTATCCGCATAGTTCAATACTTCAGGGATTTCATCTGCACTATAGGCGACGCTATAAGCATGCGTTTCTTTTTTATCGCTGCTACTGGCATCATCGTTATTGCCAAAGGTCTCATAGCCCAATCTCACTTCATTAAGTGAAGATGAAGTCGTGCCATGCAGATAAGGCTGCATCACATCAAACACGCCCCATGTGGCAAAGCATTTTAGTGCCAATAATGCTTTTGCACCAGACAGCTCACATAGCCTAGCGATGATTTTCATATTGGCAACGATGGCCGCTTCATCAAGCACGTAGTAAGGCGTTGGTGGCAATGTCGCGTTGATAGAATTCTCTAGATTTTTTGCATTCATAATAGATTACCTAATAGACACTCTGCTGTTGCTATCTTGACAGACAGATATAAATATTTGCGCTATAGTAGACTAAATTCATCATAATTAGAATATCTTATGGCACTCTCAACCGATTATTCCACCTCAGCCAGTCGATCCCATTCATCACAATTGGATCCGAAAAACATAGATTTGACTTACCTAGATCCTGATGCGCGTGCCGTGTTAGATTTTTGGTTTGATAAAAACAATGAAGCATACTGGTTTGAACAAAACGATCGTTTTGATAAGCAGATACAGGATAAGTTTGGCGGCATTTGGCATGCAGCGAAACAAGGCGAATGTGTCACTTGGCGTATCGCAGAGTCTTCATTGGATGGTAATAGCTCGATAACGGCATTGGCAGGACGCTTGGCAGAAATTATTGTGCTAGATCAGTTTTCACGCAATTTATGTCGCGGACAAGCAAGTGCATTTGCACAAGACGGTATGGCATTAGCACTCGCCCAAGAAGCCATTCAACAGCCTTATTTTGATACTCTACCGATGCAATGGCGTAGGTTTATTATCATACCGTTTATGCACTCTGAATCGGCCATGATTCATAAGCGTTATCTACCGCTATTTGAGCAATTAGATGATGCAAACACATTGGACTTTGAACATCGTCACAAACAAATCATCGATCAATTCGGGCGATATCCACATCGCAACGAGGTACTAAATCGCGACTCAACCGAAGATGAAAAGAACTTTTTAAAACAGCCTAATTCATCGTTTTAGGCCACATTCCTAGTATTGTACGAAGATAATTAAAGTTATTACACAAAAAATTATTACATAAAAAGAAGGTCTGAATCATATCACTGGTTCAGACCTTCTTTTTTACGATCAATATTTAGAGCGTATTAAATGATTATTAGTAATTTACCTTACCAGTAGTAAACGTAAATGACTGCTGCTCTAATGTTTTATCGTCAACCAAAATATCAAAGCTGACCTTATATTCGCTATTACCATAAAGTCCACAATTACCACCTTTATTACTACCTGATTCACAGCTTTTCAGCGCATCCGTTAATGGCAAAATAAATGCTTCATTTGTTGGTAGCGCATAATTCGTACCTTTGTACGGATCATTGTCAGAATCAAGCAATTGAGTCGGCACATCTATATTACGCTGCACATCTCGGAATTTAACGTTACTCACTTTAACTTTATCAGCGGATGGCATGTTGATATAAACCGGCTGTCCGATAGGATCAGTACGTAAATTGCGCCCAGAGCCTCTGACTGGATTTGGGGTTTCGTTATAAAGTGCAGTAACTGTCCCCGTCACATCTTGACATGGATACGTAAAAACACCTTCAAACGTTTTATTTGTCGTAGTTTTTGTCCCTGCAGCATTGCTTACCAAAACATAGCCTTTATTGTTAGCAGCATTTTTACTACTAGGCGTATAGGTAACCATCCCTGTTCCTACTACGCCTGAAGTTGGCAACATTAAAGAGCGTAGATGATAAGGCGCTGACAACAACGACTTTGCCATAGAGCTTGCCACGGCTTCTGTACTCAAAAAATTGCCTGCCGAGCTGTAATAGACAGACTGGGCAATGTTTTCAGTGACACCATATTGAGAGTTGCCAT
The DNA here is from genome assembly GCF_002836505.1 of Psychrobacter sp. Choline-02u-9. Taxonomy (GTDB): domain Bacteria; phylum Pseudomonadota; class Gammaproteobacteria; order Pseudomonadales; family Moraxellaceae; genus Psychrobacter. The sequence continues at coordinate 27,199 of NZ_PJBF01000047.1, read as the reverse complement.
AGTCTGCATTGATCAATCGATCTGCCAAATCTAATCCACTGAAAAAAGGATTGTTAGAACCTGTCACACTAGCAATATCGCTGATTTCATTTTCAAAATGCGCGTTAAAGCTGGTTGGTGAGCTATTGGCAAATACATATTTAATGTAATTTGCGTGCTGAATGGCAATATCGTCTAATTCTGTATCAACGGATAAACCATTTAGACCACAGCTGGTTCTTGCTAGACTGAACTGATTATTTGCACTTAATGCTGCTTGTACATTATTATCAGCTGACCCATTATCACCAGCGTTAGGAGTACCATCGCTTGGCTCGTCACCTTGACTAGTTGGTGTCGCTATAATCGGTGCAGAAATGATAGGTTCCGACGTTGTTGGCTGGGCTGTTTCATCATTTTGTGAACTGTCTGGTGTATTAGCAGATGTAGAACTGCTATCAGAATCCCCACCTCCGCCGCACGCGCTGAGGAATATCGTTAAAAATAGCACTGCCGCAAGATTTTTTTGAGAAGTATAAGAAGTCATCGCTCATCCTATAAAGTAATAACCTGCTTGTGAAAAGCAATGAGAATAAAAATCAGTTACAGGGTAGTTAGTGATTGATTTAACAGTGTTTTATTTCAATATAATGTCTATTGTATTACAAGTTATGAACTTTTGCTCATTATTTTGTAAAAAACTTGCTACTCGCTGATTGCAAGTAACAGGTTTCTTTTTAGGTCTATAAATCAACACTATGCTTAAGCTATTTCCAAGGCAAAGATATCATCTATAAAGTACGATTCTTTTGTCTCCGCTATACAGTCATTTTTTCATGAACATGTTTCTATAGTCACTTGTTTATAGCTACTGTATTTCTAGCGCTTTTCTCACTGGTGCAAAACTACGTCTATGCGTTGGCAAGACACCATATTTTTCGATTGCTTCCATGTGCGCGCGCGTCGGATAGCCTTTGTGTTTGGCAATACCATATTCCGGATATTGAGCATCCAGTGCATACATCGTCTCATCACGACTTACTTTTGCTAATATACTGGCCGCTGCAATACTAGTATGACGCGCGTCGCCTTTTACCCATGCTTGACAATCAATCGCAGATGGCGCTACCTTTAAATGTTTAAAGCTATCATAGTTCAACTCAGGGCAACGATTTCCATCAAATAGTACTTCGATCTTTAATTGATCGAGCAACGTGCTGTTAACATTTCCAGTAGTCGAAAATTTTTCAAAAATCACTTCTAGCAACGATTCAGTACATAAGCGCATACCAAGCATTGTTGCCTGCAAGATATTCACTTGATCGATTACTGCTGCTGGTATATCAGCGATGATATAACCGATAGCATGCTGTTGCACCAATGGATAAAGGATATCGCGCTTTTTTTCACTCAGTTGTTTGGAATCTGTCAGTATCGATAACGGCGTGTCTTTGAGCGGTTGTTCCTCAATCAATCCTGACCAGGTCGCAGGTAATATTGCCGCCGCCACATTGACACTACCTAGTAATGGCCCACGTCCTGCTTCATCAACGCCGATTTGCAGTATTGACTGCTCTGTCTCTTGGTTATCATAACTGAGATATTGGGTAAGCAGCTCAGCGGTATTCATTTGCCCATATAAACGTATGGGCGCTGCTAACTGTATATATTGTCCTTTCACATCAATATGCTCAATATTGATGTCAATCGTTTGAACTGAGCTTTCTGTATGTTGGTTGATATGCATAATATTAAAAGGTCTTTCTCGTTTAATTAGGATTGACGGTATCGGTATTTTGAATAAACCACTGTTCAATCACGCTGTTTGCAGGCTCATGGTTACTTTGCTGTTGTAGCGACTGCTTTGTCACTAGTAAGTCGTGTAATTGCTCGGCATAAGCGCGTGGTTGCAGCAATCGCATTACGGTGCGGCAGATATTGTCACCGCTCGCCTGCTCTTGAATCAGCTCAGGTACGATTGGCGCATTAGCCAATATATTAGGCAATGCCACATATGGTACTTTTACCAGACGCTTGGCTATTTGGTAAGTCAGCTGATTTAATTGATAGACCACTACCATCGGACGTTCAAGCAGCATTGCCTCCAGCGTTGCTGTCCCAGATGCCAGCATCACAATATCTGATGCCGCCATGGCATGTTGGCTAAATTCTGGCTGGGTATCATCGTAGACCACTACAATTGCTGCACGTAGCTGTTCTGAGCGTTGGTCGATCACTTCTTGCACAATATATTGATGGTTTTGATCGACCGTTGGAATAATAAAGCACAGCTTAGGATCTAACAGGATTAACTTTTGGATGCCATCAAGCATCAATGGCAAAATGGCTGTAATTTCACCGCGCCTAGAGCCTGGCATCACACAAATAAGCTGACTCACATCATCGAAGCGTTCGATGAAGAACTGCTGCAACCCATCATTGTCCCAAACGAGCTCACTGCGACGTTGATTGATTGGTGTATCGATAAGGGTCTGATCAATGGTTCGTAGTAATGGATGGCCCACACAGATCGCTGGATGGTTATGTCGCTCATAAACTGGCAACTCAAACGGGAATAGACATAGCACCAAATTGGTCGCCGCTTTAATATTATGAATACGCGACTCGCGCCACGCCCAGATAGAAGGACTGACGTACTGCACACAGAACACGCCTTGGGGCTTTAGTTTTTTGGATACTCGTAAATTAAAGTCAGGTGCATCAATACCGACGAACCAATCAATATTGGCAACCTTAAATGCGCTCAGTAGCTCGCGGCGCGCTTTGAGCAAATCGGGTAGCTGCGACATGACCTCAACCAGACCCATCACTGCCAAGCGCTCTAACGGGAAAATACTCTGTAGCCCTTGCGCCTGCATCTTTGTACCGCCTACGCCTACCCAGACAATATCATCACGTAGATTATTCATTTGCCGCATAAAATCTGCGCCTAAGCTGTCACCAGATACCTCACCTGCGACGATGCCTATCACTAGCGGCATAGCATTTATATTTGGTACTTGAGAATCCGTCTCGGCTTGATGAATGAGGTCAGTATGGTGATGAGACGTAGCAGAATCTGTCATGACAAGCTCTCGATATTAGAAATACACAAAATAAAATAAACCGTTATTATAAAATATAACGTAATAAATCAGCGATACAGCATCACGGATAATGTGCACACTCATCCGTACTGTTTTAATGCCACAGTTTGGGCCACCCATCGCTAATGTTGCTATCATACTTGACGATGATACAAATAGCGAAATTCACGCATAAAATCTGAGCGTTATGCATCAAAAACTCAACCAACTCTTATTAATAGATAGAAAAACCAAATGCTAAACGTGCATTTAGAACGTCAAATATCATGCTAAGTCTCTATAAGTATAACTAAGTTTTAGTTTTCTCATTCCAGTTATCAGTCAATTAACTGCTCGACTACCCTTGTCAACCAACACTTTTGTCCGCATAATGAATGTTCCTATAAATCAGCTAGACGATATATAACCATGACAACATCAGTTACCCATAATGCAGATATTGACGACGTGAATATTGAAAAATTTATTCCTTTGATTACCCCCGCCGAGCTAAAAGCCGAGCTGCCTCTGTCAGACGACGCGTATAACACCGTACTAAAAGGTCGTAATACTATTCAAGATATCTTGGATGGTAAAGACAAGCGTTTGTTTGTGGTCATTGGCCCTTGCTCTATTCACGATATCAAAGCCGCTCACGAATATGCCGATCGTTTAGCCGTATTGGCAAAAGAAATCGAAGACAGTGTATTTGTGGTCATGCGTGTTTATTTTGAAAAACCTCGTACGACGGTTGGCTGGAAAGGCATGATCAACGACCCTGACATGAATGACAGCTTTGATATAGAAAAAGGCTTGCGCACGGCTCGTAAATTGCTACTTGATTTGAATGAAAAAGGTCTACCTTGCGCGACCGAAGCACTTGATCCAAATACGCCGCAGTACATTCAGGATCTAATCAGTTGGTCAGCCATTGGTGCACGTACCACTGAGAGCCAAACGCATCGCGAAATGAGCTCTGGTTTATCATGCCCAGTTGGCTTTAAGAACGGTACTGATGGTGGTATGACAGTTGCTGTAAATGCCATGCAAGCGGTTAAAGAAGGTCATAGTTTCTTAGGTCTATCGTCAGATGGTAAAGTCTCTATCATCAAATCTAAAGGTAATCCTTACGCGCACGTGGTACTTCGTGGTGGTAACGGTAAACCTAACTATGATGAAACTGCGGTAGCCCAAGTTGAAAACGAGCTGGCAAAAGGCAAAACCAATAGCAAGATTATGATTGACTCAAGTCATGCTAACTCAGGTAAAGACCCTTACCTACAACCGATGGTTATCAAAAACGTCGCCGAACAAATTCAAAATGGCAATAAATCAATTATCGGTATGATGATTGAGAGTCACTTAAAAGGCGGCAATCAAAAATTGACTGCTGATTTAAGCCAGCTTGAGTACGGCAAATCTATCACCGATGGTTGCCTAGATTGGGATAGCACCGTCACAGCACTACGTGACTTACGTGATATGGTAAAAGATGTGCTACCAAATCGCTAATAGCTATCCACGATAATTTATCGTCGAGCAAACAATAAAAAGCCCCTTGCGCATCAGTGCGAAAGGGGCTTTTTATTTATGAACATTCTATAAGAAACACTCTATTCTAAAATTTGATTAGCAATGACCAGCAACGATACATGTTTCGTTAATTGGTCAGAGCTAGCCTTATTTTTACATTAGTATTTTTATAACATTAATATTGCATTTCAATGCATATTGCACTGCTCTTAATTAACTATTTGCAGCACCTAACACGCTCTCTAAGCTTTCGAGCACATGCTTAGATGAGACATTCTTTTGTAAATCAACCAGCTGCTCATGCGCCATTTGACGACGAGGCTCAGCCAACGTATTCCAGCGGGCCAGTACTTGCAATAAGCGTGACGCTAACACAGGATTGGCATCATCTAATTTTTGAATCACGCCTGTATACATCTCTAAACCTTCTGCCGTCCAAAGTACCGTCGGTTGCGAGCTAAAAGCGCTGATAACTGAGCGGACACGGTTAGGCGTATTCCAATCAAAGTCCGTGTGCGTTAGTAGCGACTTGACCATATCAGGTGTCACATCGTCGGCGGCAGCTTGGACACTGAACCACAGATCGATAACCAAATCATTTGCTTGGAAACGCTCATAGAAGTCTGCTAAGTACTTATCTGCACCTGTCAATTGATGATTGACCATGGTCTTCAATGCACCAAAGCGCTCAGTCATACAGCTCGCATTGTCATACTGCTGCTGTGCCCAGTCTGCCGCATCATCCACATTGGCCGTCAATGCCATATCGAGTACGACATTACGCAGCGCACGAATGCCTCGAGCTTCAGCGCTATCCTCATAAGACTGCATTGGCAGGTTTTTGTAAAGCTCAGCCCATTGGCCTTTTAACTTATCAGCCACTTGCTTGTATAGCCCATCGCGCTGCTCTTTAACCAACACTGGATCGTAGTCTTTAGAAATAGCAGAAGCCAGCTCTTGCGCTGATGGAATATCAAGCAATCGTGCCGCTAGCATCGCATCATCAGCTGCTAAGACAGGCAGTGTCTGCGCTAATGCTTCTAGGTATACATCAGGGCTGCTCTTCGTACCTTGGCCTTGCAGCAAAATACGATTTACCAGCATTTGAGTTACTTGCCAGCGGTTAAACCCATTGGTTTCATGCTTAAGCAAAAACGCTAAGTCTGCATCTTGATAGTCATAAGTGAGCTGGACTGGCGCGCTAAAGTCACGTAGTAATGACACAACAGGCTCGCTCGCTATATTTTCAAAGACAAAGGTTTGCGTCGCCTCGTCAAGCAATAACATACGCTCAGCGACGATAGCGCCTGAGTCTTTATCAAACAATGCCGTTGCTACAGGTATCGGCAATGGTTTTGGTGCATCAAAGCCTTTAACATGGCGTGTTTGCTGATTCAAAGTGATGATCAGCGTCTGTGCTGCGCTATCATAGGTTTGAGAACCTGATACCACTGGCGTACCAGGTTGACGATACCAATCAATGAAATTCTCGATTTTGTCATCAGTGATACTAAGTGCTGATAAAAAGTCCTCAACCGTTACCGCTTGTCCATCATAGCGACGGAAATACTCATCTGTTCCTTTGCGGAAATCATCTGGCCCTAACGTATTAGCAATCATGCGTACAATTTCAGCGCCTTTCTCATAGACAGTCGTTGTATAAAAATTATTAATCTCAACGAAGCTCTCTGGACGTACTGGATGCGCTAATGGGCCTGCATCTTCGCTGAATTGATGGGCACGCAAGGTCGCTACGTCATCAATACGCTGTACCGCGCTTGACTGTTGGTCTGCTGAGAATGACTGATCACGGTAAACGGTAAAGCCTTCTTTTAAACAAAGCTGAAACCAATCACGGCAAGTAATACGGTTACCAGTCCAGTTATGAAAGTACTCATGAGCGATAATGGCTTTTACGCTAAAACTACGAGCATCGGTGGTCGTTTCAGGGCTAGATAACACACAAGCGGTGTTAAAAATATTCAAACCTTTATTTTCCATTGCACCCATATTGAATTGGCTTACCGCCACAATCATGTAGCGATCTAGATCGTAGGCTCGCCCGTAATTGACCTCATCCCATCTCATCGCATCTTTTAGGGCTTGCATACCGACATCACATTTATCGATATCAGCAGACTTGGCATACAACTCAAGCAATACTTCTCGACCTTCGCTAGTCGTATAAGAATCTGTCAATACATCTAAATCGGCTACCACACAGGCAAATAGATAGCTTGGCTTATTGGTTGGATCGTGCCAGATGGCATAATGGCGGTCTGGTGCATCGGCCACTTCGCCTGCTTCGACTAAGTTACCATTGGCCAACAACGTCGGATAGCGCTTATCTGCTTCAAGTCGCGTGGTAAATATCGCCAACACATCAGGGCGATCAGGATAAAAAGTAATCTTACGGAAACCCTCTGGCTCGCACTGAGTCACAAACATCGTGTCGTCGCCACTGCCTGCCATATATAAGCCTTCAAGCGCCGTATTGGTCTGCGGACAGATACGTACTTGAATGTCTAAAGTAGCTCGCTCAGGGGCATTATAAATCGTCAGCTTGCCTGCTTCCTGCTGATAATCCTCAGTGCTCAGCGTCTTACCATTCATCGTAATCGTTAGCAGCTCTAATGACTCACCAAATAAGACGATATCCCCTGCTGTCTGACGTACCATCTCAAGCGTACTGTCTACCTGCGCATAGTCTTCAAACAGCTTAATATCTAAATGTACTGTCTCGACATCAAAACTTGGTTTGGTATAGTCTTTTAAGTTAATCTTACTTGGCGCATGGGGCGGCACATCTGGCATTTCAGGATTGATGATTTGTGCATCAGTTTCAGCAGTAGACATATGGTGTCCTATTATTATCAGTGATTTGGTTATAAGGTAGTTTTACTAGGGATAAGCAATATAATAATGAGTAATATCATTTCGCTATTTGCAGAAGGCTCTAGTGCAAATAAAGACTTAGTCTTTAGGCTAACTAATCAGCTAAGCATATACACATAACTTTGCAATGATTAAGCTAATTTTTATTACTAATTTGACTTTCTCTTTAAGCTTATAGCTAGATTGACCTAAATCGCTAAATTTCAAGTATGTAAAGTAAGATATCGTCGGTTCAATATGATTTGAATATGAAACATACGTTATCAATTGGATAATGTCGTTGAAAATGATTTAATAGTCATACTGATGACCAATCATTTGACTAACGGCCTATTATATGACAAAAATTACGGTGAAACGTGCAGACATTACCCTACCTTTGCTTATAGAGTATGTTGATGCATTACTACCCTCATTGACGACTCAGACAGAACTGTCACCTGAGCATAACAAAAATAATAATGAAGCATTATGGGTAACACATAACAATGCAGATTTATTAGCACTACAAGCACAACTTGACGATACTACATCTACTAATGAGAACACTGAAGCAAGGCTGAACGCACGACACTTATCAACGTTATCAGATCTTGCTAAACAGCATGTACCTGATCGTTATGAGCTTGCTTGCTTTTGGCTGCCTACCTTGTCAGAAGAGCTGACTCAACACTATGTGCCGCTACTGATGCGCTACCGTGACCTGTATGCCGCGCATTTGCTTATTGCATTAGATAGCTCGATAGATTTGAAACCTTATGGCTTTACGCCATTTGATATATTGAGTGAGCCATCTCTAAATATTGATGACATTCAATCTATTACCTCATCAACCGTTACTGCGACGCTTTGGCAATTTAATCTATATGACTACAAACAACTCCCAAATTGGCTCAATGCTGATTACTGGGCCAACCCTGAAAACTGGGGCAAGCACCGCTGGTAATACGCTCGATTTTATCTATCGTAATTTACAGTAAAAATACTTACATAAATTAACATTTAGTATATTATAGATAGAGATTGCCTAAGTTTTATCGGAAGCAGTTTAAAAAAACAAATTTAATTAAAATTTTAGGAGCTCGTCATGTCAATCAGTTTTTCTAAGATCGCTGTTCTTGCTGTATTATCAAGCGCCGTTGCACTAACCACTGGTTGTGCTACCAAGCGTTCTACCTCAGAAGTTGTCGTTGCCCCGCTAGGTATTCCAGGTGGACAAGTTGGCTACAATGGTGCGGTTATCGTTGATAACTCAAACGCTGTCATTACTGGCGCTGAGAATATTCAAGCAGTGGTCTACTTTGCCTTTGATAGCAGTGAAATTACTGCTCAATCAGCGAGCGTCCTTAACCAACACGTAAGCCTATTAAATTCAAACCCAGCAGCTACTGTCGTTATTGCAGGTCATACTGATGAGCGTGGTAGCCGTGAATATAACATGGCACTAGGTGAGCGACGCGCACAAGCTGCACGTAACTACCTAGCTGCTCAAGGTGTCACTGCAAACAACATCCGTGTGATTAGCTATGGTGAAGAGCGCCCTGCAGCAGCTGGTAACACTGAAGACGCGTATGCACAAAACCGTCGTGCTGAGCTGTCTTACTAAATTGTGATTTAGCGTTATTTATAGAGTTTGATAGTTTAATTAAAGCCCAGCAATATACTATTGCTGGGCTTTTGATATTCTTGACCAGATAATTAAATATAGATTATTTAGACATAGCTATTGAGATATGACTATCTATGAGCAAAATACTAAATACATAGCGTTCAGACTTACACAATTTTATATACTCAATTCTATAATAATCATTTTTGACGACTAGTAATATATGCCGACTTCCAACCTTACCCAAATACAGTATACTCAACTCGACACCACGACATGGTGTGTGACTGCTCAAGTGAGTGAGTCAATCAGTCATTTAGTCACTGGAAGCTTATGGAACAAGTCATTATGGTTGTCATCCTGTAATACGTCGTATAAAGGCATCATTAAGCTCAATAATCTAAGCTGGCACTATCAGGTGGCGACAGCAGCACCTAGACACTCAGTACCTGCTCTAGCACGTAAACAGCGTCAGCAGCAGCGGCAAGGCGTCAGGCAACTATTACAAGAGCTGCTCAAAAAATTAGAAATAGATGACACCTTGGATGAGTCAAGCTTTCCCTATCGGCTCGTTAATAGTCAGCATTACGTATGCTTTAGCCATACAGGAGCTAGTAGTTCAAAGCAAACTACAGAATCGAATCAGACAAATTGTACACGTTTACATAGCAAAATAGCGGTTGTTATCAGTCATCAGCGTCCTGCTGGTATCGATATAGAGACCAATAATATTGCGTGGCATGTAGTCAAGCGTTTCTATTCAGAGAACGAGCTGATCATTTTACAGGGGCTCTCTAAAGATCAACGAGAACGCACTACCAAACTATTATGGCAAATAAAAGAAAGCTTTATCAAAGTGAACCAATATACATTAGCTCAAGGCTTAGGTATGGATTACTCTCACCTTATTCCTAGCTTGATTGAAAATAATAGAGAGATTAACGCTTCTTCTGTAATCACTGATATTAAGAACACAGATTACCAATCTGTTTACCGCATTGCCACGTTACAATCGCAGCAGACTGTCATCGTTTTTTAAGCAAGGTTTTCTAAGTAAAGTTCAAACCTGATTTTTAGAATATCTTTCATTATTTTAAGCATAAAAAAACGACCCTAAAAAGGATCGTTTTTTTGTTTTCTACTAATGACAGTATTTAAACTGTCATTAGATTAGAAACGGTAAGTTGCACCAACTTTAACGATTGGCAACCATTCTAACCAGTCTTTATCTTCTAGCTCTTGCTCAGCAGCTTTGGCTACATCACTACCTTTAACAGTAGTAGTACCATTTACCGTAGTTGCTGTTACATCTGCATCTGCATTACTTGAAGTAACGGTAGCATCTGTTTTACCCATATAAGCTGCGCCAATTTCACCAAATAGACCGAAGTTATTTGTGATGTTTGGACGGAAGCCAACAGTCGCATAAGGAGCTAGTTTGTTACGATGCTCCATAGTACCTTGTAGGGTACCAGTTTCACTAGCGTTGTAATCAACGTTGTCGATTCTGAAGTTTGGTCCTTCAGAGTTAGCAGTTACATCAAAATCGTTGTCTGGAACGATGATACCAGCACCAACTGTGAACCAGTTACCAGTAGGACGTAATTGTACACCTAGGTATGGGTTACTAAAGTCAGCATCTACATCATAGTTTACGTCGTCTGCATCAAAGTCGCCGCCGAAAAGGTCAGCTACATCGCCACCTGCCCAACCAGCTTGTAGTTCAGTTTTCTCATTCATTGACCAACCGATATTCGCACCATAACCTAGAGTACCAACTTCAGCGCTAACAGATGCTGGGTTAATAGCTGTTTGGAACAAAGTTTTAGTGCCACCAAGTACCGCACCAGTAGTGTTGCTTACTACACCAGCGTCAGCATTGTATGCATAAGCAGCAGGTTCTGCTTGATAGGCAACAGCAACTGGCTCAGCTTCATATGCAACTGCAGCGTTGTCATCAACAACGATAACTGGATCAGCAGCTAATGCAGCAGTTGATGCTAGAACAGCAGCAGAGATTGCCGTCAATTTAATCAATTTCATAATTATTCTCCTAAAGTGTGAAATAAACCCGCCCATAAAAAACGATGATTGTGCTTTTGTTAAACCATCATTTTGTTGAGGTGATTAAAACAATTCTGACTTAAAAAGTCACCCCTACTGATGCTGTTTTTATTTGCCATTATGTAAAGATTGCATAGGTACTGTAATAATTGCTACACCAATCTGCAAAAATTCGCTTTTATGTTACATAACGTCCTTAAAGTAACCAAACAGCGTAAACATGAGACTTCGCTTGCTTAATGTTTATGTAAGGGTATTGCAAAACATGTCCACATAATTATCTAAAATATCGTCCGACTCAATGACAGTTATATGGCTTAACCTTACCAAATAGTGTGGCTTGTGAGTTGACGTATCTATTGTTACTTATATAAGAAAATCTACACCAACAAATAAAACGATATAAATGATCTCATATAACGCGACTAACGCTTGCCTCAAGCGAATATTATGCTAAATTAGTTGTTATAATAGATTTGTTATAGAACGTCAGTATTGTCACTATTTGTCTTATTTATGAAAACCTTGTGATACTACCTGCTCTATTTCTTTACTCCTAACGAGCCATATATATGCCTAAAGTATCGTCGATTACCCGTGTCCTAGAAATCATCGAAGCAGTGTCCTATGCTTCAAAACCGCTTTCTCCACTTGAGCTCTCACAGGAGCTAGATATCCCTAAACCGACCATTCATAGATTGATTCAAAATTTGGTTGATGATGGTTTTTTGACTGTTGATATTGGTGGCGGTATTATCCCTGGTAAGCGCGTACGCAATTTGAGCGTTGAGCTCTGGCAGCAACGGTTATTTTTTAACGAACGGCAGATGATTTTGCAAAAGCTGGTTGACGAGCTAAAAGAAACTTGCGGCATTGGTATTCCTTATCATATGAATATGATCTATACCAACCGTGCTCAAACGACCTTACCACTACAGATTTATCTTCCTGTCGGAGCAAAATCACCCATGTGGTGTACAGCGACTGGCAAGCTCTATCTAAGCCAATTATCTACGACTAGCCGTATGAAAATATTACAAGGGTTACCACTAGATAAGTTCACTAAGAATACGATTACTGATATCGATGCATTAAATGCCGAGCTTGATCGTATCGCTGATACTGGTATCGGCATCGATAATGAGGAGTTTATCTCTGAGATGGTGGCAGTGGCTGTACCTATACTCGACAAAAAGTCACGCTATCTGGCTTCTCTCTATTTGCATGCACCAACTATACGAGTATCACTCGACGATCTGCTGACTCATGTACCACGCCTACAGAAAGCTGCGCAAGACGTTCAGACGCTCGTCTACGATCTGCAAAGCTAACACAGTCTATTAGCCATAAAAAAAGGTCTACGCTATGATTTTAGCGTAGACCTTTTTTCTTTTTAGCAAATGCATTCTCTTAATTAATGCTACCTACTAGTGATACGAAAAATTCGTAATACTGGTATGTTTAAGAATCGATATGTCTAAGAAGGTTACATCCAAAAGAGACAAAGTTAAGAGAGTTATGCTTAGGACAATAATGAGACATCATGACGTCCGATAATACTAGAGAAATCTTTATCACCATTCTCTACAGTATGTGAGGCATATAACTCTGTTGCTTTAGCACCCATTGGCGTTTCTACTTCAGTGTCTTGAGCAGTCTGCATCGCAAGGTTCAAATCTTTTTGCATCAATTTGCTCATAAAACCGCCTTGATAGCCATTGCTAGAGGGCACATTTTCCATGACTTTCGGGTAAGGGTTATAAACTTCTAGTGTCCAGTTACGCCCTGAGCTCTGCAGCATGATGTCTGATAGCACCTTGGGGTCTAAACCATTCTTGACGCCTAGATTAATCGCTTCTGCCGTGCCTGCCATCAGAATACCTAACAGCATATTGTTGCAAATTTTTGCGACTTGTCCTGCGCCGTGCTCTCCAGCATGAAAGATGTTTTTTCCCATCACGGCAAGTATTGGCTCAGCCTTAGCAAAAGCAGCAGAATCGCCACCGACGATAAAGGTCAAACTACCAGCAACTGCCCCACCTGTACCGCCAGAGACTGGTGCATCCAAGAAATCTATCCCAAGCTTACTTGCCGCCTCTGCTACTGTCCTTGCATCAGCAGCTGCTATCGTACTACTGTCAATCACAAGCGTGCCTTTTGGCAGTTCTGCAAGTAACCCATCAGAGCCACTATCACCCAAGTACACCGAATGTACATGCTGACCTGCAGGCAACATACTAATCACAACTTGAGCGTTACTCGCAGCATCTTTAGGATTGTCTGCCACCCTAGCACCTGCTTGTGCTAGGCGCTGGGTTGCAACCTCAGACAAATCAAAAACAGACAGTGCATAACCTGCTTTTAACAAGTTCTCCGCCATTGGCGCGCCCATATTACCCAGCCCGATAAAGGCAATATTTGGTTTGCTGGGGTCATTACTCATTGTACTTATATCCTTTGTACCCATCTCATCACTCCTTGATGATTTATAATGTAGCTATTGCTACATACTATTTAACAGTGTTTACTAGCGAGTATTGCTTACTAAAGAATGCTGCTATCTTATGTCTTAGCACCCTTCTTTAAAACTTTATAAAATCGCTGATTGTTCTTATGTTATAAATTTCTTTTAGGCAACTAGCGGACATACTGACTACCCAAAGCATCACTACCTAACCAATCGCTCAAAGGATGCTCACCTTTTGGATAAGGATTGACAAAGTGCTTATCGATATACGCCTGCCCTTCTACACTTAGACAGTCTGCCAATGAACGCGACCATTTGGGCTTTCTATCTTTATCAATTAATAATGCCCGCACGCCTTCTTTAAAATCAGGATTGGCCGCGCAATGTACTGCGACATTGGTCTCTAAATACAGTACTTGTTCGATCGATAGGTCAGCGACTTTGTGATACAACGCATAGGTTAATGCAGCCGTGACTGGGCAGCCATGCCGATAGGTTGCAACTGCTCGCTGAGTCCAACTGTCTGCTGCAAAGTCTTGGTTTAGCTGCATGAGTGCTTCATCGCTTTGTAGCAACGTATCGATATCAGCCAGACCACCGCTATTCATCAGTTGCTGAATAGGCTGCCAGTAAGTTGCAAGCTTACTATCAGGTAGTTCGGCTACTGGCAGCTCAGCAAGTGCCCCGCTGACAATACTATGCGCACTATTGCTATGGCACTTATCTGCACCGCTCGTGTTATCGACTGCCTGCCAGTCGCTCTGTTTGAGGCGCTGCATGACAGTATCATAATCCTGACTGGCAACAGCATACTCCGCCAGATTAGCCAATAGCGCATCACTGCCATTGCACATCGCGCCAGTTAGACCTAAGAACAAACCCGTCTTAGCAGGCATACGCTGCAAAAACCAGCTACCAGATGCATCAGGGAACAGTCCAATAGTGACTTCAGGCATGGCAAAACGCGTACGCTCAGTGACTAGACGATGACTACATCCTGCCATCAGTCCCATACCGCCGCCCATGATGATACCGTCACCCCAAAGTATTAGTGGCTTTGGATAAAAGTGCATTTGACGATAGAGGCGGTACTCGTGACTAAAAAACTCAGTAGCATACGGGTTTGGCATTGGTGCACTGGCAGACATGCTGTCATAGAGTTTACGAATATCACCGCCCGCACAGAACGCTTTATCCCCTGCGCCCTTTAACACAAGCGCTACCACTTGCTCGTCCGCTTGCCACTGCTCTAGCTGTGCTGACAATAATTGACACATATCAACGCTAAGTGCATTAAGCGATTTGGGTGTATTAAGTGTCATGATCCCAATCAAGTGCCCGCAATCTGTCAGCTCAGTATTGAACAATACAGAGGCCTCTTGCTCGGTATTGTTCGAAGAGTTTTGGGTATTGTCGGTAGCTGCTGTCATAAAAGTGACCTACAAAGATTAAAGAATAAGTGTTATGGCTCAAGCGTTTTGACCGCTGTTTATTTGTTTTGCCAATTGGGTTTGCGTTTTTCTAAAAAGGCCTGTACCCCTTCGCGCTGATCGTTGGTATCAAACAACTTCACGAAAGCTTCACGCTCATGGATGAGGTTCTGCGCAGGCGGGGTGTCTCTAGCCGCTTGAATAAGTTTCTTGGAATAACTGATAGCAACAGGAGACTGTTTAGCGACTTTTTTTGCCAAGGCTTGAGCGATTTGCAATCCCTCACCTTTTGCAGCGACCTCTTCAACCAGACCGATACGCAATGCCGTATCTGCATCGATCCGCTCACCACACAGTATCATGCGTTTGGCCCAACCTTCCCCTACTAACATAGGTAGGTTCTGTGTGCCGCCAGCACATGGCAATAATCCTACGCCTGTTTCTGGCAGTGCCATCTGTGCGTGCGCTTCTGCAATACGGATATCACATGCGAGCGCACACTCTAGTCCGCCGCCCATTGCATAGCCATTGATGACAGCGATACTGACACCGCGATAGGCCGATAGCGCTTCGAATGCCTCACCAAATGCAATCGCCATGCTGATGGCACGGCCTTTATCACCGTCTGAAAAATTGTTTAAATCTGCACCAGCTGAAAAGAACTTTTCGCCATCTCCATGCACGATCAGTGCATAGACATCGTCGTTGGCATTAAGGTCGGTAATGAGCTGCTTAAGTGCATGTAGACTGTCCATCGTCCACGTATGTGCCGGTGGGTTGTTCAACGTCAATGTTGCGGTATGGCCATCAATTGATAGCTGTAGATTTGTATAATCTGTCATAAAACATCCTTGTTTCAGTAAAACGAGATAAATTAGCGAAGTTGACTTAACCCTTCATCTTGCAAGACCTGACGTGAAATAATCACTCGCATGATCTCATTGGTGCCTTCTAAGATTTGATGGACACGCAAGTCTCGCACATGGCGCTCAAGCGGATACTCATTTAGATAACCATAGCCGCCGTGCAACTGCAGAGCTTCATTGGCAACATCGAAACAAAGATCCGTAGACAGACGTTTTGCCATCGCGCAGTAGGTAGACGCTTGTCCATCATTGTTGTCGACTTTATCAGCTGCTAGATACAGTATTTGGCGCGCGGCAATGGTCTGAGTCAACATATCAGCAAGTTTAAACTGTACTGACTGTAAGTTGGCAATTGCACTACCAAACTGGCTGCGCTCTTGCACGTAACTGGTTGCGGTCTCTAACGCCGCTTGTGCCGTTCCTACTGCACAAATACCGATATTAATACGACCACCATCTAGTCCTTTCATAGCGATACGAAAGCCTTGACCTTCCTCACCTATCAGGTTCTCTACTGGCACTTTTACATCTTTAAAGCTAGTCGTGCGTGTCGGCTGTGCTTTCCAGCCCATTTTGTGCTCGTTTTTGCCATATTCGATACCAGCACTATTGGCGTCTACAACGAACGCTGACACGCCTTTTGGCCCAGCATCACCAGTACGCGCCATCACTACCAATACATCGGTTGAGCCTGCGCCAGAAATGAAGGTTTTTTCACCGTTCAGTACGTAATGCTCGCCTTGCTTCTCCGCTTTGGTACGTAAAGAAGCTGCATCAGACCCTGCGTTTGGTTCTGTTAAGCAATAGCTGCCAAGCCACTCACCGCTGACCATATTGGGCAGATATTTTTTGCATAGCGTATCGCTGCCATATTCACCAATCATCCATGCGGCCATGTTATGAATACTCATATACGCTGCTACAGCCGTGTCGCCCCATGCAAGCTCTTCGAATACCATCGCTGAGTCCAGTCTTGGCAGGCCCAAGCCATCATACTCTGGATTGGTGTATAGCCCCAAAAATCCAAGCTCACCAGATTTTTTGATCACATCTATTGGGAAATGCGAGTTACGATCCCATTCAGCAGCATTTGGCTTTAGCTCTTTTTGCGCAAACTGACGGGCGGTTTGGCGAAAGGCGACTTGGTCATCGGTCAATGAAAAATCCATAGGGTCATCCTTGTTCTTATAGATCAAATATAGGGCTTAAATCTCAGATAAACGTTAATAAAAGCTCTAATGAAAATGTTGGTCAGAGATTTTATAAGACATTAGCGCGACATGATAGCGGCATAACGATAATAAAAGTGCGTTTAATAGTACCGCAAGTCGCATGATCGTCATACCGAAAACACAAAATGTCATACTGAAAAGACAATGAGCTGACGATTAAATTGAAATCGTTGTGTTGACACCGCGGCTTGCTTCATCATCAAACCAACGTGCCGTCACAGTCTTGGTCTGAGTATAGAACTGGACCGCTTGCTTACCATAAGGACCTAAGTCACCAAGCTTGCTGCCACGTGAACCTGAGAACGAGAACATAGGTAGTGGCACAGGGATTGGCAAGTTAATACCGATTTGACCAACTTGAATGTCTTGCTGGAATTTATGTGCAGCTGCCCCTGACTGAGTAAATATCGCCGTGCCATTGCCATGTGGATTGGCATTCAATAGTGCAATCGCTTCGTCCAAGGTGTTAGCACGCATAATACATAGTACTGGACCAAAGATTTCTTCTTTAT
Source organism: Psychrobacter sp. Choline-02u-9 (assembly GCF_002836505.1). Lineage (GTDB taxonomy): Bacteria > Pseudomonadota > Gammaproteobacteria > Pseudomonadales > Moraxellaceae > Psychrobacter. The sequence continues at coordinate 9,526 of NZ_PJBF01000047.1, read as the reverse complement.
AAATTTGCATATCACTTGTGACATTATCAAAGATAGTTGGACCAACGAAGTTACCCTTTTCGAACCCTTCAACAGTAATTCCGCGACCGTCTAGAATCAAGCTCGCACCTTCTTCTACGCCAGTCCCAATCAAATGCTCGACACGGGCCTTTGCGGCAGGAGAAATCAGTGGGCCCAAGTCTTTGTCATGCTTACCAGCCGAGACGATTAAGCTTTCTGCTTTGGCTTTAATCTCATCAATCCACTCACCTGCTGCGCCTACCAGTACGACGACCGATAGTGCCATACAGCGCTGACCAGCGGCACCAAATGCTGCGCCTGCTAGCTGATTGAGCGTCTGCTCTTTGTTAGCATCAGGTAGGATAACGCCATGGTTTTTCGCGCCCATCATACACTGGGCACGCTTACCTGACTGGCTTGCACGCTCATAGACATGTTTGCCTACATGAGTAGAACCGACGAAAGAAACGGCTTTGATATCTGGATGGTCGCAGATAGCATCGACGGTTGCTTTGCCGCCATGTACTACGTTTAGCACGCCTTCTGGTACGCCCGCTTCAATCGCTAGCTCAACCAAACGCATAGTCACCATCGGATCTTGTTCAGACGGTTTTAGGATAAATGTATTACCCGTAGCAATCGCCATTGGGAACATCCATAGTGGAATCATCGCTGGGAAGTTAAACGGTGTGATACCAGCGCAAACGCCGAGTGGCTGCCAAATACTATAAGTATCGACACCTGACGCCACGTTTTCTACGAAGTCGCCGATTTGCAGATTGGCAATACCAGCGGCATGCTCTACCACTTCTAGACCGCGGAACACATCACCGCGTGCATCTGCAATCGTTTTGCCTTGCTCTGCGGTCAAGATTTCTGCCAGCTCATCCATATGATCACGAATCAAAGATTGATACTTTAAAAAGATACGCGCACGCGTGGTGATTGGCGTTTTGCGCCAGGTTTCAAACGCTGTCTGTGCGGCGGCAACCGCTTGATTAATCTCATCATTGGTGGTTTGAGGGACTTTTGCGATGACTTCTTGAGTTGCTGGATCGGTGATATCAATCCATTCGTCGGTATTTGATTGTACGAACTGACCATTGATGAGCTGCTGAACGTGGTGCATAAGATATCCTTATCTTTTTTGCGAGACTACCGTGTGACGGCACCTAGATATTTATTAGAAAAGTAAAAGCAATGAGGGTTTGTCTATAAAGCATTATTAAAAACTGAATTTTAAAATGATTTATTTTGTATCGTTATTAACTATAACAATAAACCATTTTTACGGTCAAGCGCTTTATCGAAATTTTATCTAAGTTTATTTTGATGGCACGAGTTTCTATAAAAATGGTTTAAATAACAAACACAAAAAAGCCCATGATTACTCATGAGCTTTTATAAAATAAATCTATTTGTTATGTAAAATAACGATCATTGCTGACTTATAGATCGATACATTGCGTTAATCAATAATCCTTCATCGCTTGCTTGATCGCATCAATAGCGGTTGGATTATCAAGCGTTGACATATCTCCTGTCGGTTGGTTTTCCGCCAGAGCACGAATTGAGCGACGTAAGATTTTACCAGAGCGGGTTTTTGGCAGTGCCTGAGGGAAGTAGATAGCGGCTGGTCGCGCGATTCCGCCCAAAGATTTGACGACAGCGCCTATCACTTGTTGCTCGATACGGAAACGGTTTTCGGTGGTTTCAATTTGCGTTTGATCTTTTAGGACGCAGAACGCAATAGGTAGCTCACCTTTTAGCTCGTCTTGAATCCCTACCACAGCACACTCTGCCATCTCTGGATGCGTACTGATGGCCTCCTCAATCTCTTGTGTGCCTATGCGATGTCCTGCGACGTTTATCACGTCATCAGTACGACCTAAGATGTAGAAATACCCTTCTTCATCTGTCACTGCATAGTCCGAAGTTGAGTACTGCTGACCATCAAACAGACCAAAATAGCTGCTAATAAAGCGCTCGTCGTTACGCCATACCGTGGTGAGACAACCAGGCGGTAGTGGTGCTTTAATTGCAAGCAATCCTTTTTCGCCAGCCTGACAAGGATCGCCCGTTTCCTCGTTGATGACATGCGCTTCATAGCCATACATCGGGTAACCAGGTGACCCCTGCTTGTGCGGCTTATGATTGAACTTTGGCGTATGGCTGAGGATTGGCCACCCAGACTCTGTTTGCCAATAGTGATCTAAAATTGGCACGCCCAGATGCTGAGTCAACCAACTAGCCGTTGATTCATCAAGCGGCTCACCTGCCAAAAAGAACGACTTCACACTGGAAACGTCGTAACGCGTCATCCAGCTTTCGTCTTGTTTTTTGAGCATACGCACACCTGTGGGTGCGGTGAATAAAATATTAACTTTGTTAGCTTCAACGATACGCCACCAGATACCAGGGTTTGGCATATGCGGCAAGCCCTCATACATAATACTGGTCATACCCGCCAGTAACGGCGCATAGATCGTATAAGAATGCCCGACGGCCCAACCAATATCAGATATCGCCCAGAACGTCTCGCCAGCCTTGCCGTCATAGACATAATCTATCGACGTCGTCAGCGCGACTGCATGACCACCTGTATCGCGCTGCACCCCTTTCGGTGTGCCAGTAGTACCAGAAGTATAAAGCAAATAGGACGGGGTATTTGACTCGAGCCAAACTGGCTCTACGACTGCATTGGCCTCACAACTATGACGACGCTCGGTTGCATAATCAACATCGATCGCTTTGGTTTCAAATGGCAATATACCGCGATTGACCACCAGCACATGTTCTAGTTTGACAGTCGCTTGTTCGACGCCTTGATTGACTAGGTTTTTATAATTGACGACCTTACCACCGCGTAGCCCTGCATCTACGGTAATGACCATTTTGGCTTCGGCATCATCCATACGGATAGCCAAGTTATGGGCGGCAAACCCACCAAACACGACTGAATGGACGGCACCAATACGCGCACAAGCAAGCATGGCATAAGCCGCTTCCAATATCATCGGCATATAGATGATGACACGGTCACCCTTGCCAATACCGTGACGTTGTAGCACATCGGCAAAATAATTAACTTCTTTATACAAGTCATTATAAGTCAGGCGACGCTTGGTATAGTCTGTATAAAACTCGACGTTATTGCCCAAATCCTTAAACGAATCAACAACCGCTGGAAAAGTTTCTATCAACTCTTGATTAATCTCTGATGACACCCACACAAAAGCGTCTTGCTCTGCACGGTCTACCAGATGACGATCGACACAGTTATAACAAAGATTGGTCTCACCGCCGACAAACCATCTGGCAAAAGGCAGATTGCTGTCATCTAGAATTTGTTCAGGCTCTTTATGCCAATAGATACGCTTCGCCTGCTCAGCCCAAAAATGCTCTCGATCCGTAATAGACTCATGATAAATATCAGCGAATTTTGGCGTGTCTGTCATTTGGGTAGAAACTGGGGATTGGGAATGGTCGCTCATAGTAGCTGTCCTTAGCATAAACGAGAAATGAGGCAATAGTATTTTATAGTTAAGGCACTTAATAAGTTATAACGGTATTCACCTCGTGTAACGCACTGTCTGCGTGCAACTGGCTGATACCAACTCTAAAATGCTTCAACTATAAAATACCATGTCTTAGTAAATACTGGTCATCCTTGCCAGAATTAAAAAACCGATACATATCGTATCGGTTTAAAATGTAGCAGAGCCTATGGGAAAGGTCAACTATTAAGCGTGTAATACGCGCTACATTTTGACGAATACAAATATTTGAACATTTAATCAATACTAATTAAATCTCAGTTTGATTGGCATACATCTCACGCATGACTTTTTTGTCATGTTTGCCAACAGAAGTTTTTGGTAGCTCATCAACGAATTTAAACTGGCTTGGTACGCCATATTTAGGAATGATACCGCGCTCTACCGCTTTTTCTGCAATCGCTTTGATATCATCAGCACTGGTATCCTTAGCATCAGGCTTTAATACCACCAAAGCCAATGGACGCTCACCCCATTGCTTATCACGCACTCCAATCACTGACACATCAGCCACTGATGGATGTAACGATAAAATGGTCTCAATCTCTAACGATGAAATCCACTCACCACCTGATTTGATTACATCCTTTAAGCGATCGGTGATTTTGATATAGCCATCAGGACGTATGTACGCAATATCTTGGGTATGCATATAACCATTTTCCCACAGCTCTTTGCCAGCGTCGTCATTTTTAAGATAGCTTTGGGTCAACCAAGGCGCACGCAATACAAGCTCGCCTGTATTGTCTGGTCCAGTCCCTACTGACTTGTTGCCTTCACCCCATACCTGAGCATCGACCATGAGTACGGGTTTACCTGTCATACAACGACGGGCAATATCTTCTTCTTCAGTCATTTCAGGCTCATCGAGACTAAAACCCGTTAAGCTAATAAGCGGCGCAGTCTCTGACATACCATAGCCTGTATAGACCTCAATGCCTTGTGCCATCGCCGTTTTGGCTAGACCTTCTGTCAGTCTTGAACCACCAATAATCATTTTTAGACCATTAAAGCTGGCGTCGCGATCTTGTGCTTCTTTGAGTACCATTTGCAAAATTGTTGGTACACAATGGGTGATACTGACCTTTTCATTGACAATTAAGTCCATCAACGTATCAGGCGCATAGCGACCTGGATAGACTTGCTTTAGACCCACCATGGTTGCTGTAAACGGAAAACCCCATGCATGCACATGGAACATTGGCGTCATCGGCATATAGACATCCCCATAGCTCACGCCTTGCTTATCAGGCAGCATCCCCAAGGTTGCCGCTTCTGCTAGTGTATGTAGCACTAGCTGACGATGGCTAAAGAAAACCCCTTTTGGATCACCTGTCGTGCCTGACGTATAAAAAGTCGTCGCAATGGTATTTTCATCAAAATCTGGGAAATCAAATTCGCTATTAGCAGCTTTTAGTAACGCTTCATACTCGCCTGTGACACGGCTTTGGTTGCTACCAAAGATACCTTCAGCAGTGACACCGTTGTCATCAAGCCAGATAATATGCTCAATACTTGAGTTCTCGAACTGATAGTCTTTAACCAATGGCGCAAACTCAGAATTGAGCATCAGCACTTTAGGCTTGGCATGGTTGATGGTATAAAGGATTTTCTCAGGCGATAGACGGATATTGACGGTCTGTAAAACGTACTCTGACATTGGTACGGCAAAATAAGACTCAAGATAGCGATGACTGTCCCAATCCATTACGGCAACCACATCACCTGCATCGAGCTTTAGGTCTGCCAATACATTGGCCAAACGATTGATCCGCTCGAACAGCTCTTTATAAGTCAGGCGCTTTTTGTCCGCATACACAATCTCTTGATCTTGCGATACCGTTTTTGCACGGCTTAATAATTGCTTGACCAGTAGTGGATAATCGTAGGCAGATGGTGCACTGTGATAAATGTTTGACATAGATTTGACTTCCTTGTTTGTCGTACTTATAAGGGATAAATAACAATAATAATCAAGTTAATAGCAGCATAAAATCTACTGCGCTAACCATTTTAATTTTTATAATAACATCGTTATTGATAGTAAGAAAAAAGCGGCGCCGTGTAAAGCGGTCTTACATTAAGTATCATAAGATGACTGACCGAGCCTACATTAAATCAGACAGCCAATCACTTTGCCCGTACTGTAGTTTTAATCATCCCAAAACTGGCTATTAATAACGCCAATACCTGCACAAACAGTAATAACCATACGGTAAGAGACCACTGCCCTCGCGCATAAGCTATGCCACCCAGCCATGCCCCTAGCGTACCGCCTGTATAGTAGCCCATATAATATAGACCCGAAGCTAATGAACGACCCTTTTTTACGTTGACCGCGATATAACTGATGGTTGCTGATTGGGTAACAAACACACCCGAGGACATAATTGCTAGTCCTATGATCACTCCCCACAAAGGCGTAACCAAGGTCAATAACAAACCCACCATCGATACAACAATAGCGACACGGACCGTACGCGCCGAGCCAAACCGACGTAGCAATTTACTAGACAATGGCGTGATAACAACGCCCAATAGATATACTGCAAAAATATTAGCAAGTGCCCCTGTCGTCAACTGATACGGTTCATCTGCCAGATGTAAATTAATAAAAGTGAAGCAGCCTACAAGGGAGAACAGCACGCAAGCGCCAAGCAGACATGCTGTTACCACATAGCGATTGGTGACGTGCTCACCCAGCGTCTGTATCGCTGAGCGAAAATTAGGGTTGGCCACAAAGTGACGAGACGATGGTAGCATCTTGCCGACCCATATCGCGCCTAGCAAGGTCATTGCGGTCATGACGTAGTAACCATGCCGCCAGCCAATCAACTCATGCAAATGCCCCAGCAAGAACCGACCCATAAAGCCGCCAAGCACGCATCCTGACACATAAAAGGACATCAACTCAGTCATTGCCCGGCCCTCAAACTCCTCACCGATATAGGCAATTGTCACCACCGTAATACCCGGTACGGACAATCCTTGCATGAAGCGCCCAATGCCGACCCATTCAATGCTCGAGCTCTGGGCAATAAGCGCTGTTGGTATCGCTAAAAACAATAAAGCGCCAACGATAAACGACTTGCGCCCGACTGCATCTGAGAGCATACCCAAAAATGGTGACATAATCGCAATAGCCAATACAGTGGCACCAACGATCATGCCAGCCTGTACTTCGGTCGCAGCAAAGTCCACCATCATGACTGGTAGCACCGCTTGGATAGAGTACACTTGCAAAAAAGCAAACATACCTATTAGACCAATTGTAAGCTTCAATATCCACAACGTTGAATGATTGGAGGGAGCTGGTGGCACAGCTGTTATATCTTGGATCTGATCTTTAGAATTATTCACAGGGGATCTGACTATATTGGTTATACCATGACTGCAAATAATAACCGTCACTGGCGTGGATGATAGAGAGGAATAACGGTGATTTTGCTTATGCTAAATGTATAAGCAAAATCACCGTTATTAAACGATAAATGCTCATCATAATGACAAGCCAATTATGGTAGCACATTCATCAATATACTCAGGTTTAAAAGTGTTATTGCCACTTGATAGATTCTTTATTCGGGTACGAGATTATCGTAGAAAAACTTGACTAGGAATCACATTTCGACTTGAGACGGTGAAGACAGCTTTCGACTCACAAGTTCATGATCAAAGTTACGTTTACTGCATATACAGGATAGTATGGTTAGATGCTCTTGACGCACTTGTTGAGTACTTAACTGCTTTAACGATTGATGACGTTGACAATTAACAATCACTACCTACGTCTATCTTTTCTAACCCATAGACATGCACGACCACACAACCTTTTAGAATACAATTTACTATGATGAAAAATATGATGCTTTCACAACTTATGATCGCGATGAGCACATTGGTTTTCTCTACAATGGCTATAGCAGAAGTAACTGTATCCGAGACTAGCGTTAAAAGCCTCAACCCAGTTAGATCAACACTCGACGCTACAAACTCACTAGCGGCAGTAGACTGTATAAAGGATGACGCTATCACTGCTACTGAGCTCACAAAAACACGTGATAACGGTCCGTTTTCTATAAAGTCCAAGCATGTGAGTCGCCAATCAGCCAATGGCTTTGGTGGCGGTACCATACATTATCCAACGGATGCTGCTAACTGTGGTCTGCTAGGTGGTATCGCGGTAGTGCCAGGTTATGTGTCTTATGAGTCTTCTATCAAATGGTGGGGACCGCGTCTAGCCTCTTGGGGATTTGTCGTTATTACTATTAATACTAGCTCCATTTATGATAATCCGGATAGCCGTGCTGAGCAATTGAGCGCGGCTCTCGATCATCTCATCGCTGATAAAACAGTGGGGCATATGATCGATCCAAATCGTTTGGGCGCGATTGGTTGGTCAATGGGCGGCGGCGGTGCGCTACGATTGGCAACTGAGCGCAGTACGGTGCAAGCCATCATTGCACAAACGCCCTATCATGATACGAGCTATGGTGCGATGGATACGCCTGCTCTATTCATCGCTTGTGAAAATGACCGTATCGCCCCGAATAAAAAATATACCAATACCTTTTATCAAAAAGCTGACGGTCCAAAAATGAAGGTCGAGATTAACAACGGCAGTCATTTCTGTGCCAGTCATCGTTTTAACGAGAAACTATTAAGTAAGCCTGCTATCGCATGGATGCAACGTTATATTAATGGTGATACCCGTTTCGATAAATTCTTATGTGGCAATGAAAGCTACAAAGATGATCCTCGTATCTCAGCCTATGATTACGAAGACTGTTTATAAGCTATTTTTTAATCTACTTATAAAAGGAAGGACAGACAGCTTTCACTGTTAATAATGACATTTGAATAACAACTCTTTTTTATTTTTACACATTTACATTGCTTCTATCTTTTTTCTTACAGACTTTACTGCCATAAAAATTAATAATCATATAGTCAATCTTCTATAAATTGGATACGGTATCAGGCTCGTTTAGTCTACAACTTGTAGTGCTTTCACTCGCCTTCCTTGTATCCAAATTATATTGAACCGACTATAGGGTGCTACAAAAAAGTAAAACGATTGAATAAATGAACTATCAAGGAGTAATGTCGATGACTGATGAAATGTATGATTTAGGTGCAGGGTTTTGGAGTATTCGAGGCTCATTTATAAAGAACGGCATACTTGATATCGGTGTTCAATGTGCCCTCATAAAACTACCATCAGGACGATTTATATTCTTAGATAGCTACACATTAAAAGATAATGTTCGTCAGCAAGTAATGGCACTAACCAATGATGGTCGAGATGTTGAAGCCGTTCTCAATGTTCATCCGTTCCATACGGTACACTGTGCTCAAATGGCCAAAGACTTTCCGCAAGCGACGTTTTATGGCAGTAGCCGACATCCAGAACAAGTGCCTGAAGTCAATTGGGCAGATGACTTAGTCGAAAGCGATTCCGTTGCTGCGCGCTACCCTGAACTTAAATTCTCTATTCCTCAAGGCATCCATTACATCTCACCGGATGAAGCGGTTCATGCCAGCTCGCTTTTGGCCTACCACCCTGCCAGCCAGAGCATTTATGTCGATGATACCTTTGAGATACCCCCTTCCAAGTTAATAAGTGCCGTGCAGCCTAACCTAGGCTTACACCCTACTACCAAAAAAGCGCTCAAAGATGAGCCAGATGCAGCTAAGCACTATTGTGATTGGGCCGTAGAGCTGGCAAGCGAGTGGCGTGATGGTCGAAATTTTTGCAGTGCGCATTCGGGATTGGTTATATTTGATAAAGGTCAATTTGAGACAGCACTTATTTCAGCGATTGATCTGGCTCGCCCTGAGCTTGAGAAGGCATAAAAACAAACATAAAGGCGTAAAGAGTTAGAACACATACCATTAAAACAGCTCGAAAAACAAAGTTTACAGTGAAAAAGTAGCTTTGTTTTATTTACATATTTTATTTAATTAAC
>NZ_PJBF01000046.1 GCF_002836505.1 Psychrobacter sp. Choline-02u-9 | reverse complement strand
TTATAGAAAATTTTATTTATATTTTTTATTTTAAATAAAATTTTCATTTTATTTTTTTTCTATTTTTTTAAAGATATTAATTATTTGGTTTTTTAAATCTTTATTATCTATATCTTTAATAGATTTTTTAACAATAAAAACAATATCTTTATTTTCCATTTTAAAAGCTTTGGTACGGAACTCTTCACGCACATATCTTTTGATTAGATTACGAGCGACAGCAGTAGGTACTTTACGCTTAGTAATAGCCATACCGACTCGCGGCTGTGCATTCTCGTTGGCGCGTACAAAAGCCATTAAATGACTCTGATGAATCTTGCGCTCAGGTGCGTCAAATACCTCACGAAAGGCTGCAGGAGTAAGCAGGCGTTGCTGTTTAGTGAAACTAGCTGCAGGTGTATCTGATAGAGTATTGGACATAGTACGACCTAGTAGAATAACGATAGGAAAGATAATAACAAATTATAGAGACAAAAAAAGCGCCGATGCGGGCGCTTTTAATATATGGCTAAGTGTAAGTTGTGATGATTGACTATCGCAATCTATAAGCAATAAGAACACAACAAGCACTGTTAGCCATGCTTATCGCAATCTACTGATTATACAGTAAGGCGATGACGTCCTTTAGCGCGGCGACGAGCTAAGACCTGACGGCCTTTTTTAGTTGCCATACGAGCACGGAAACCGTGAGTACGTTTACGCTTGATCACGCTTGGTTGGAATGTACGTTTCATAACTCACCTATCAAAATAATGGACTAAATTCGTAATAACGGAGGATTATACCATTCAGTATAGTTTTGGTCAATAAACTAATTTGCTTTGTCTATAAATAGGAAATAACTCATACGAACCTAGTAGAGATATTTCCTTAAAAACCTATTTCTAGTTAACCAAATTTTATAGTTATGTATTCTATAATTTACGAAGTTATCCACAGCTAGACCCAAGTACTATAATAATAATTAATTAATATAAATATAGTATTGTTATTATTGGGACCATGATTATCTGTGGTTAAGTCTATTTTTCTTTTTATTATCAATTTTCTAGGCTATGGGTAAGCCTGTGGATAAACTGTGGGTTAAATATGGATAACTAGCTTGTGAAAGTTATGCACAAAACTGTCCACAGTCTTATCCACAAAAAACAAGGTTTTATCCACAGGGTATCTGTGTTAAATTAGGCGCTACTTGATATACACCTTCGTATAGGATATCAGTATGAACTCTTTGGTTAGTTGTTGTTACGTGTAACATCAAGGCTCAGGTAGCAATTTATATTGCTAAAAAATAACTATTATTTCAGATTACAAGGTCAGTACTTTTCATGATAGACACAGCAAATATTTGGGATAAATGTCTAAACGATTTGCGTTATAACGTCAAAGACAACGTGTTTACTATGTGGCTGAGACCTCTGTCAGCTCATCAAGAAGCACAAACTTTAATTATTCTTGCTCCCAATGATTATTTTGTGACGTATATCAAGAAGAATCATCTTCAAGATATTCAGCAGTTGGTGACCAAACACAGTCAAGGTAGTATTGAAGAGGTCGTCGTACGTGTTGATAATGCTGGCCGTAATGCAGAAGATAACAGTCAATCAGGTTCTTTATTTGTAGAAGACGAGGTCTCCCCTACCCCATCCGAACATAAATTTGAATCTATTCATCATAACAACGCAAAAGCAGACATCGACGCGAACATGCGCCATATTGAGCCAGTTGAGTCTGCTGATACAAAATCATTAAGCTATCTGAACCCCGAATTTACTTTTGAAACCTTTGTTACAGGTAAGTCCAATAACTTGGCTTACAAGGCCTGTTATGAGCTTAGTAAGCGCCAATCAAAAAATCGTCACAATCCTTTATTTATATACGGCCCTTCTGGATTGGGAAAAACGCATTTAATGCATTCTGTAGCTCATCGCTATTTAAAAAATAATCAAAGTTTTTATTATTTCACTTCTGAAAAATTTATAAATCAATTAGTTTATTCATTAAGAAATAATAAAATAGAAGATTTTAAAAAGAAAATAAAAAAAGTAGATTTGTTAATTGTAGATGATATTCATGTATTGGCAGGAAAGACTAAAAGTAGTAATGAGTTTCTAACATTATTTGCAGATTTTACTAGTGGTGATAAACAACTTATTTTAGCCTCTGATCGACATCCCTCCCAAATGACAGAATTTGATGAACGATTTAGATCACGGTTTTCTTGGGGGTTAACAGTCGCTGTTGATCCTCCTGAAATTGATACTCGAGTACAAATTCTGCAGAAAAAAGCAGCCTCCTACGGGATGGTATTACCAAAGGAATGTGCGCTATTCATTGCGCAAAATGTGGTGTCTAATGTCAGACGTTTGGAAGGTGCTTTAAATCAGGTGTTTGCCAATGCTAACTTAACAGGGGCACAGATTACTCTTGAAATGGTGCAATATGCGCTAAAAGACATCGTTGCGATGCGTGTGCAGGCAGTGAATATGGATAACATCCGTAAGATAGTTGCTGAGTACTATGATGTCACGGTTAAAGATATTATGGGGCGTAAACGTACGCGTAGTATTGCAAGACCACGTCAAATAGCGATGGCTTTGTCGCGTGAGTTAACAGGCGATAGTTTCCCTGAAATTGGTCAGTCGTTCGGTGGACGCGACCATACGACGGTGATGCACGCTTGCGATAAAGTAAATGAGTTAAGAGCAGCAGATCCTGCATTTGATAAGGATTATAAAACCCTAGCTCTGATGTTACAGGCAGGATAAAAGCGTCAGATATCGTTGTATTCTAGTAGATACAGATGGTTTATAATATCGAAAATATAAGTCCACAGATGCTTTGTAGATTATCGTCAGCAGACAAGGTATTATTAAGTCATTACGACAAATTTTTATAAAAGAATCATTCAAATAAGAGTAACTAAGCATGCAATTATCGATCAATCGAGAATCGTTACTAAAAGCTATCAACTTGATCGCCAAAGCCGCTGATAAACGCCACAATATGGTTATATTGGGTAATATGAAGCTACAGCTATCAGACTCCGAGCTTATCTTAACAGCGTCAGATTTAGAGGTAGAGCTGACATCGACATTGAAATTGCCTGCTGGTGCTTGTGTTGAAGCAGGTACAACGACGCTTCCTGCAACCAAGCTAAAAGATATTTGTAAATCGCTACCAGCGCAGGCGCAAGTTAATCTAGCAACTCAGGTAAATGAGCGTTGCTTGTTAACTAGTGGTAAGAGTCGTTTTACATTAGGAACATTGCCAAGCGAAGACTATCCGAGCTTGGGTAACCCTGAAAATATCACACCTCTGACCATTAGCCGTAATCGTCTGACAAATTTGATTCACAAAACGCAGTTTGCGATGGCAATTCAAGATGTACGCTATTATTTAACAGGTATGTTGTTTGACGTTTCACAGCAGCAACTGACAACGGTAGCAACAGATGGCCATAGATTGGCTTTAGCCCGTAGTGTGATCAATGTAAGCGAAGATCTCAATATGCAAGCTATCTTGCCACGTAAGGCAGTGATCGAACTTGAGCGTTTAGCTTCTGAGCTTGGTAAAATGTTGGGTGATCAGGACAACGCAGTTATCCTAAGTTTTGGCCGAGAGTTTTTACAAGTAAGTTTGCCATTTGGTGATGTAGATAGTGCAGGGCAGGTTAGTCAAGATCTAATGGTGACATTTACCGCGCGTTTGATTGATGGCAAGTTCCCTGATTATCGCCGTGTGATGCCGAGCAATACTGACAAGCTGGCTTTATTCAGTCAAGAAAAAATGACGGACGTACTACGTCGTGTTGCCATCTTGAGTAATGAAAAATCTCGTGGTGTGGTCTTTAATTTTGCTAGCGATGGTATGGTCGAAGTACGTGCTAATAATGCTGAGCAGGATGAAGCAGTCGAGATGATACAAGCTAAGTATCAAGGTGAGCCAATGGAGTTGTCATTTAATGCTGCTTATCTGCAAGATGTATTAGGCGTCATCCAAGGCGATTTGCAAATGCATATGAGTCAATCGAATGCCTCTGTATTGGTCAATCAACTAAATGATGAATTCCATCGGTATGTCATTATGCCAATGCGTATATAGTGAGTTTTTCTTTGGAAATAAACAAAATTGAATAGAACTAGTATGTTTCAAAGGGTTTTGTTTTCAATACTCAGTATTGATTTTTAATAAACTTTTGACTGCTAAATAAGTAGGCTTTAATGGGCGGCTATCGATACTATGATTGAACGTCTACAAATATCCCATCTTAGAAACCTTACTCAAATTAGTTTAGAGCCTGCTGCCTGCAACATCATTATCGGTGCAAATGGCAGTGGTAAAACCTCGTTGCTTGAAGCTATATTCTTGTTATCAAGAGGTAAGAGCTTTCGTCATCACCAGCCTAAACGTTATATCCAACATCATCAAAATAACACGACTGTTCATGCTAAGCTCAATGATAGTCGTACTTTAGCTATTCAAAAGCAAGCAGATGCTACGACCATCTTACGCCTCAATCAAACCACTGTTTATAACCAAAGTATCTTGACAGAGCAGCTACCTACATTGCTGATAGATCCATCGACGATGGATATGTTGGAGCAGGGAAGTGCGAGCCGTCGACAGCTGCTAGATTGGTTAGTGTTTCACATGAAACAAGGGTTTCATCCACAATGGATGGCTTATCAACGCCTACTGAAACAGCGCAATAGTTTGCTAAAGAGGACTCGTCATTTAACCCAAGTACAGCTTTCTGAGCTGAAATCATGGGATAAAGGGTTGAGTAACCATGCTGCTTTGATTCATCATTATCGCGAGCAAGTATTTACTGAATGGCAGCCTTATTTTGCCAAGAGTATTTTACAGCTATTGCCTTCTTACGCTGAGCAACTGAGCCTGAGCTATAACGCTGGTTATGACACCAGTGTCGCGCTAGATGTGCAGCTTAATGAGCGGTTAGAGCAGGATTTGCAATTGGGATATACTCGTATAGGCAATCATCGTGCTGATATTCATGTGCATTGGCGTTCTAATGAGTCTGTAAACGATCAAACGACAGATCACAGAACAGCAGCTTCAGCAAATAGTATCCAAACCAAATTACCGACTTTAAAAGAGCAGGCAGCAAATGTATTGTCTCGCGGTGAAAAGAAACTGCTCATTACTGCACTGCGCCTATCGCAGTTACCACTGTTGCTAAACGATGAAGAGAGCAGTGACTCACTCAATGATGATTTATCATCGAAAGCAACCCCTGTTGTGCTTCTAGATGATATCACTGCAGAACTAGATGATAGAGCTATAGAAATACTGCTATCGACCCTAGCTCAACTCCCTTGCCAAGTATTTATGACCAGTCTGACAGATGATATTTTACCTTTAGTTAATGAGCTTTGGTCACAACCGAACACGTTTCACGTGAAACAAGGTGAGATATCACTTACTGATTAATATCTTATTTTTAATTCATACTCCTGATGATTATCAATCTATTTTTATCTCTCATTATTCAGTACACTAGCCACTACTATTTGTCCTAACAGTTACTATGTTAAGACGACCTTTCACAGACCCTAAAACTCTCAGTAAACAGTGACTTAGAAGCAAAAAAATGTTAAAATGATCCTTTATTTTTGTCCTGTGCTCAGCAGTTTATTTAATAGCATCATAGAAAAGATTTCTATTTTTCAATTATCTATAAGTATTTGATAAATATGTATTTTATTTATTTCAATAGTTTTAACAATGGTTAGAAAAACAAAGACTATTACTAATAAGCAATTTGCTGATTTTATCTCTGTGCAGCCTTTTTTAAGGCTAACGGTGGTTAGTGGTTTAGCTGCTCATATGCACTCTAGATTATGAATAATAGACGTTAATTTTAAGATGCCATTATGTAGCAGACTTTTTATAAGTGCGCTAATCGTAAATGGCTGATTATGGCTAGATTAAGGAATGTACATGAGTGATTCATTACCTATTGACCACGAGCAATTGATAGACGACAGTGCTACTGAAGCCGCCGTGCCTAATGTAGTTTCAAAAGTATTGCCTTCTGATTATAGTTCTAAAGATATTCGCGTATTGCGTGGGTTAGAGGCCGTACGTGTACGTCCTGGTATGTATATCGGTGATACCGATGATGGCACAGGCTTGCATCATATGGTCTTTGAGGTAGTGGATAACTCTATCGATGAAGCACTTGCCGGTCACTGTGATCAGATTGATATTGTCATCCACGAAGACGAGTCTGTCAGTGTGATGGATAATGGTCGCGGTGTACCAGTCGATATTCATCCAGAAGAAGGTGTATCAGCGGCACAGGTTATTATGACCGTATTGCATGCAGGCGGTAAGTTCGATGACAATAGCTATAAAGTGTCAGGTGGCTTGCACGGTGTGGGTGTATCAGTAGTTAACGCTCTGTCTCAAAAGCTTGAAATGAATATCTGGCGTGAAGGCTATCATTATCATCAGACTTATACTGATGGCGTACCTGATAGCGATATCCAACAGATGGAAGCCACCGATCAGACAGGTACCCAAATTCGTTTTTATCCTAGCAGTGATGTGTTTACTGGTACGATCTTTGAGTACGATATCTTGGCAAAACGCTTACGTGAGCTGTCATTTTTGAACTCTGGTGTGCGTATTGTTTTGACTGATGAGCGTATTGATAAGCGTCACGAGTTTGAGCATAAAGGTGGCTTGCTAGAGTTTGTTAGCTATATCAATGCTGGTAAAGACGGTATCAATGAAGTATTCCATTTTACCAGTCAGCAAGATGATGGTATCAGCGTAGAAGTCGCGCTACAGTGGACAGATACGTATAACGAAAAAGTACTGTGCTTCACCAACAATATCCCGCAAAAAGATGGTGGTACTCACTTATCTGGTTTCCGTTCAGCATTGACGCGTTGCCTAAACAGTTATATGGATCGCGAAAACTTATTTAAAAAAGAGAAAGTAGCCGCAACGGGTGATGACGCTCGTGAAGGGTTGACTGCAATTGTCTCTGTAAAAGTACCAGATCCAAAATTCTCAAGTCAGACCAAAGACAAGCTAGTATCAAGCGAAGTGAAATCTGCTGTTGAATCAGCGATGCATGACAAGTTCAATGACTATCTGTTAGAGAATCCAAGTGCAGGTAAAGCCATTGCTAACAAGATTATCGATGCAGCGCGTGCACGTGATGCAGCTCGTAAAGCACGTGAAATGACGCGTCGTAAGACCACTTTGGATATTGCAGGTCTGCCTGGTAAGTTAGCCGATTGCCAAGAAAAAGATCCAGTATTATCTGAACTATATATTGTGGAGGGTGACTCTGCAGGTGGCTCAGCTAAACAAGGTCGTAGCCGAAAAACGCAAGCAATTTTGCCATTAAAAGGTAAGATTCTGAACGTCGAGCGTGCTCGTTTTGATAAGATGCTATCATCTGCTGAGGTGGGTAACCTGATTACTGCATTAGGTTGTGGTATTGGTCCTGATGAGTATAATCCTGATAAAGTACGCTACCACAAAATCATTATCATGACCGATGCCGACGTTGATGGCTCACATATTCGTACCTTGTTATTGACGTTTTTCTTCCGTCAAACACCTGAATTGATCGAGCGTGGTTATGTATATATTGCTCAGCCACCGCTATACAAAGTGAAAAAAGGTCGTCAAGAGTTATACCTAAAAGATGATGAAGCGCTTAAAGCGTATCTATTGTCTTCAACGATTGATAATACCAAGCTACATATCAGTGCCGATGCGCCTGCGATTACTGGTCAAGCGCTTGAGACACTGCTTAATGACTATAACCAAACGCACTTGATCAAAGCGCGTTTGCAGATTCGCTTCCCAGCGGTAATTTTGGACGCATTGACGCATACGCCAAAACTTAGCACTGATATGACTTATGATGAGTCTGCCATGCAGGATTGGAAAACAGCGATGCAGACTAAGCTTGATCACTTCGGTAGCGATCTAAGCCCTGAGATTGAATTGGTTAATATTCATGCACCGCAGCCAAAAAATATGGACGCAGCCGCAGCAGATTTATTGGGTATGACGCCAGTAGTAGGTACCGCAGAAGGCGAAGCGTCAGATAGTGAGGCTTTATCTACCAAGGCACAGTGGCTACCACGCGTCACGGTATACGTGCATCAACTGGCACACCATTATCTATTAGATGCTAGCTTTATCAACTCTGGTGAGTATGGCAAACTGCTACGTCTATCGAGTGAGTGGAATACATTGCTTGAGAGCGATGCCTTTATTCGCCGTGAAGCAAGTGCGGGCACAACGAAAGATATCCCAGTACGTGACTTTGATTACCTATGGCAACAAATGATGCTGGATGCGCGTCGTGGTCTAGCTATCCAGCGTTACAAAGGGCTAGGTGAGATGAACGCCGACCAGCTGTGGGATACAACGATGGATCCTGAAAACCGTCGTATGCTACGCGTTACGATCGAAGATGCTATCGCTGCTGACCATATGTTTACCTGTTTAATGGGTGATCACGTTGAACCGCGTCGTATCTTTATTGAAGAGAATGCGCTAACAGTATCGAACTTAGATATCTAAATTTAAAATTGGTTACTGACAATTTATAAAAATACCGCTTTAATATTCAAGGCGGTATTTTTGTTTCACGTGAAACTCATTTGTTAGTGTTGCTATTACCTAATAATTACAATCTGTGGAAATCAAATGATTGAAGTAATTTTACTCGCTATTGCTTTAGCGATGGATGCGTTTGCAGTGTCGATAGGGTTGGGTGCTAAGGCTCAAAAATATAGTCATCAATATGTACTGCGCTTGGCTATTTATGCTGCGCTTTACTTTGGTATCGCTCAGGGGATAATGCCTCTTATTGGATACTTATTAGGTGCGGCAATGTTGGGTTGGCTGGCCGCTGCTGCACCTTGGATTGGCGGTACTATATTGATTGCTCTAGGTGGGAAAATGCTTTATGAAGTGTTTACTGCTGATGAGTCAGATACTGACAGTGATGATCTGGACGTCAATGATGATGCTATTAACACTGATAGTGATACAGTAACAGCCACGAGTAAGCATGGACATATCAATCACCGCACTATGTTTACGTTAGCGGTTGCAACCAGTATTGATGCAATGGCGGCAGGGTTTACGCTGAATTTATTGGCACTGAATGCGTGGTTAGCTTGCTTAATTATCGCTGTAGTAACTGCTATATTTGGCTGGATCGGGGTCTATTTGGGACGTCGCTCAGGCACATGGCTAGAGGATAAAGCTGAAGCATTGGGCGGTATCGTGCTTATTGCAATTGGTCTAAAAGTGATGTTTTTTAGCTAATTTATTTAGTTTTTTTACTGAGTATTTATACAAAAGCACCGCTTTGAATATCAAAACGGTGCTTTTCTGTTTCACGTGAAACTAAAATTAGTAATTTTACTTAGTGATTTTAATTAGTGATTTTAATTAGTGATTATTCTTCGTCAGTGTCAAAGCGCCAAGCTAGTACGCGAGTGCTTTTTTGACCTTGGCTCATCTCGATGATACGCATTTGAGCGACGTTTAGCTGCTTTAATAATAATTGCAATGGCTTAACGTTTTCAGATTTCGACACTAAGGTAGTGAACCAGCCGACGTGTTCTGCAAAGCTCTGACTTTCTTTTGCCATCTTGGTCAAGAAGGTAATCTCGCCACCTTCACTCCATAGCTCTTTGTGCTGACCGCCGAAGTTTAAGTTTTGTGCAGCGTTGCCTGATTTGGTTGAACTACGGCTGATTTGCTCGCTTTCATTTTTACCACGATGGCGCTGCAAATTGTGCTGCTTGCGGCTATTGGCTTCCATCGCTTCTTCTAATGAAGCATGAAACGGAGGGTTACAAACCACGACGTCAAAATAATCTTGACGACCAATGATGTTTTTAAAGATAAATTTAGGCTCAGGCTGCAGCTTTACTTTGACCGCACTCTTTAGTTTTGGATTGGCTTCACAAATCAGCGCTGCGGTATTGACCGAAATAGGGTCAATATCACTTGCTGTAAAGCGCCAGCCATAGCTTTGGCTACCGACGATAGGATAGATAGCACTGGCACCAGTACCAATATCAAGGGCGTGAATCTCTTTACCCGTTGGCGGTGTGTTATCGGCATTTACGTGAGTAGTTTGCGCCAATAAGTCCGCAATATAGTGAATATAATCGGCACGTCCAGGAATAGGCGGGCATAGATAGCCTTCAGGAATGTCCCAAAACTTAACCCCGTAATAGTTCGCTAACAGTGCTTTATTTAGCACGCGAACAGCCTGATGATCCGAGAAGTTAATCGTCGACTCACCTTTAGGATTGGTAATGGTATGCTCCGCAAGCTCGGGTAAGGCACGAGTTAATACCGCAAAGTCGTAACGACCTTGGTGCGGGTTACGTGGGTGCAGCTGACCGAGTTTTTTCGCGGTCGCAGGAGATCTGTTTCTGTGTTTACTATTTGCAGGGTTACGGGTCATGGGCTTACTTGTCATAATGTCAGGCTACGATATATGGATATAAGTAACCAGTGTAGCAGATTTCGCAGGTTGCTAATTGTTTATCCGCGCTTTATCGGTCGCTTATCGGTGACGTAATATCAAGTTAAGCCCTAATACGATCATCGCAGTACCCAATACACGGTCGATCCAATGCTCAAATCTTTGAAAGCGTCGATGTACCGCAGGGATAGAAAGTAGCATGACGACAGTACTAAACCACGCCATCTGTAACACCATCATCCATACACCATAAATAGCCAATTGCCAAAGTGGTATATCAGGCGACAATACAAGAGTAAAGATAGCTACAAAATAGACAGGCGCTTTTGGATTAAAGACATTGCAAAAAAAGCCACGGCGCAACGTAGCAAAGGTGGATTCGCTATTGCTAGGTAACTTTTGGGTAGAGATGTTTTTAGCTGGGGATGTGGTTTGGCTAGTAAGCGCATCCTGTGAAACGTGAGCGCTTGAACTTACTTCTGGGTCTGCCTTTGCTAAGTCTGCTGCTTTTTTAGGCTTAGCTTGGATACCTTGCCAACCTAAGTAAATCAGATAGCCGCCCCCTAACCATTTAATAGTAGTCAGTAACGGCTGCGAATGAGCAATGACAGTCGCCAGTCCTAATACAGAATAGATAATATGGACGGCAAGACCTAAGGTAATACCGAGACTACAAATCAAACCTGTGCGTCGGCCTTTTGCTAATGTCTGCTGCGAGACTAAGACAAAATCAGGGCCAGGTGAGGCCGCAGCCAATAGATGTACGCTAGTGATAAGCAAAAAACCGTGCCAAAATTCCATAAAATACTCTGAACCATATTTAGACCTGCAACATAGTTGCACTTATCGTAAATGAGGTCAACTTTTATCGGTTTTTGCACTATGCGAGTCATCTCTATTGCTTGTGTTATAGAACGAGGGTGTCTATATTAAAGGTGACTTATCGCTCAATCTCTACCGATAAATTATTGAGATTCGACTATATAACCACTCATTATATGCAAAATATGCAAATAATTACTTTAACAAGGATGGAACCATGACTACGGATAGTAACGCCACAGAAAACCGCATCACTTATAACACGCAAGGCCATGTTTGCCTTGTCGGGCTAAACCGTGCCAACAAACGCAACGCCTTTGATAGTCATATGATTGCCCAACTGTCTGACGCCATGACTCGCTACGAGCAAGATGACAACTTACGTTGTGTATTGATATTTGCCCATGGAGATCACTTTACCGCTGGGCTAGATTTGGTAGAGCTACAAGACAAGCTAAACGATGGCGTGTTTGAGTTTAATGACGATCAAATCGACCCATGGGGTATTAGTGGAAAACTGCGTACCAAACCCGTGGTCGTCGCGGTAAAAGGTACTTGCTTCACCGTGGCTATCGAGCTGATGCTAAATAGCGACGTGGTCATCGCTAGTGATAACTGCAACTTTGCCCAAATGGAAGTCCAGCGCGGCATTATGCCGTTTGGCGGTGCGACGGTACGTTTTGTAGCCGCTGCTGGTTGGCAAAAAGCCATGCCATATCTACTCACTGGTAAAGCATTTGATGCGCAAACGGCCGATAGGATGAATTTGGTCAGTGAAGTAGTAGCAAATGGGACTGAGTACGAGCGAGCATTGACGCTGGCGCAAGAGATATGTAAAGCTGCGCCTTTGGGTGTGAGAGGTGCATTGTCGTCAGCACAAGATGCTAGCCGTAATGGCGCAGCAACGGCATTGGCCAATATCCATAGCTATCTGCCGCCGCTGTTTCATTCAGAAGATGCGAAAGAAGGTGTGATAGCGATGGTTGAAAGACGTGAAGCTGAATTTAAGGGGCGTTAATACTAATACAGTTTAAGAGTTATTGCTCATACACAAAAGATAAAAGGTCGATATGTGGAGTTATCTTTTAAACTTCCATAAAAGTCCTATTTAGTCGAACATACCATCTAAAAAAACCTCGCAATTGCGAGGTTTTTTGTTTTATCTAGTATGACTGACTACAACAGCGTCAGTGTTTACCACTCAACTATAATTATTTAGCTTTTTGGTAGTAGTCAACCATCATCGTACCTAGCGTGCCATTGTCATCGATCGTGACGATTCTGACCGTACCTGATTGTGCTGCGGTACTAGACTGCACTTGCCCAGCGTTACCTAACACGACTTGGTTGTCTTTAGATGCTTTTGCCTCATTACCGATAGCGATGCTGTTCATGCCGCCTGCCATAGATTTATTACCGACTGCGACCGAAGTTGCGCCTTGTGCCATAGCTGCCTCACCGACAGCGGTAGAGCGCATACCGCTTGCATTGGCTAGATGACCAAATGCTTGTGCACGTTCAGCAGTGGCTTTTGACTGCCAACCGATAGAGGTTGAGCCTAGACCAGCGGCATTAGCTTCACCGCCTACGGCTGTTGCTGAATTTAGACCTGCATTGGCTTTATTCCCGACAGCAACTGTATCATTATTGCCACCTGCCATAGCTGCCTCACCGACAGCGGTAGAGCGTACACCACTTGCATTGGCTAGATGACCAAAAGCTTGCGCACGTTCGGCAGTGGCTTTTGATTGCCAACCGATAGAGGTTGAGCCTAGACCAGCAGCATTAGCTTGACCGCCGACGGCAGTAGCTGAGTTTAATCCTGCATTGGCCTGACTACCGATGGCAACGGTATCATTGGTGCCGCTAGTCGTGGCAGCATTGCCGAGAGTGATGGCGGTGCTGCTAGTTGCGTTTGCAGTCTGATGGTCAGTTCCTGTTGCCATAGCAGTGCAAGAAGCAGTTGCGGCAATGGCAAAGGTGAGCGCACTAATCTTTAGTACTGATTTCGATAAAAAGTCCATTTTCATTCTTCATTCCTTTTTGTTAGCCTTGATGGCTTATTAGATAGTTTGGGTAGATGTTGATAGATTATAATCATGGCAACATCAGCGCACTCTGGCACAAATAACTTTATGATAGATAGAGTCCGAAACCTTAATGTAGCATTAATTTTTAATCATTATTAAAACAATGTTCACTTTATATCTTTGAAGGTTATTTAAGCCGATAAATGGATAATTAAGGTCTAAAAACACTTTAATTTTTTGTGTAAAATTGAATGCGCCTTAATCTACTAGAGCGGATAGCGTAGCGTATATTGATAATACAATGCATATATTGCGCTGTATTTTTGACGTTCCAAACCATTATTATTCCAAATAAGAAGAGTACCAATGCAATATAACTTTGATGAAATAATCGACAGACGCGATACCGGCTCACTCAAGTGGCACTATAGCGATGACACAATTGCGCTATGGGTGGCGGACATGGATTTTAAGGCTGCCGCACCGATATTAAGCGCGGTTGAGCAAGTCGTGCAGCATAGCATCTTGGGTTATACCAAGCCTACTGATGCCTTATACAACTCGATTATTAACTGGCATGGCAGTCGTTATGACTTGCAGTTAGAGAAGCAAAATATCTTGTTTTCCCCTGGTGTCGTGCCAAGCCTAGCGCTGATGATGAATGTTTTTACCAAGGTAGGCGAGACCGTAATGGTCAACGATCCTATCTATACGCCTTTTATCACTAAGGTTGAGCAAAATGGTCGCAAGCTTGTACTCTCTGCATTAAAGGAAGTCGAAGGTAAATATCATCTGGACTTGGCTGATATCGAAGCCAAAATCATCGAGCATGAGGTTAAGCTTTATCTACTCTGCAATCCGCATAACCCTGGCGGGCGCGTGTGGACGGTTGATGAGCTAGAAGCGCTACTTGCGATTTGCAAAAAGTATAATGTGGCGATTGTCAGTGATGAGATTCATCAAGATTTGACCTTGACTGGTCATACATTTACGCCATTTCTGACGCTGGCAGAAGGCTATGAGCACAACGTCGTCAGCCTGACTTCGATGACCAAAACCTTTAACATCGCTGGTATCAAAGGCTCTATGATATTCGCTAAAGATAAGGCACTAACCAAAAAAATCAGTCAGCAGCAGCAGTTAAACGATGAGTACGAGCTGAATCTATTTGCGTATACAGCCATGCGTAGTGCTTATGAGCATGGCGGTGAGTGGCTAGAGCAGGCGCTTAGTTATATTGAGGCCAATATTGAATTGACCGTGCAGTTTTTAAATGAGCATTTGCCTGATATTAAAATCATGCGCCCAGAAGCATCGTACCTAATTTGGCTAGATTGCTCCGCATATAGCCAAGACGATCAGGCATTATATGACGCGCTTAGAGCTGCCAAGGTTGAGTTGAGTGCGGGGTTCAAATATGGTGAGGAAGGGCATCTTAAAATGCGGATTAATGTTGCATGTCCTAGAGCATTGCTATTAGAAGGGTTGACTCGTATGCATGCAGCGTTGGGTGATGCTACGTAGTAAGTGCAGTAAGTAGTACGGGTCCTTGCTAAATGGAGAGGCAGATAGTCTGTTTGTCACTGGGCTTATGATTGGGCTTACTGTCTCTTCTGTTCTTATTTTTAGCCTATTTAGACGACTATCGAGTGAATTGAAGGTACGCCCTAATAATAATCGCGAATAATTCATCATCTAATAGCCAATAGAGGTCGTAAACTTGTTAAAATAGGGCACCAATTTATCTATTGATGGATATCGATTTATGACCACTGCTGCTGCCACTCCTGCAATCAAAGAAGATCGCATCTTAATCCTCGATTTTGGCTCGCAATATAGCCAGTTAATCGCTCGCCGTGTGCGCGATTCTGGGGTGTTTTGTGAGATGTTCCCTTATGATATCGACACTCAGCGCATCATCGATTTTGGCGCAAAAGGCGTCATTTTGTCAGGCGGCCCTGAGAGCGTCCACGCAGAAAACAGCCCACGTATCAACGATGCGGTATTTGATCTAGGCGTGCCAGTACTAGGTATCTGCTACGGTATGCAAGCGATGGCAGATCGTTTCGGCGGACAAGTTCATGCCAGTGATATTCATGAGTTTGGTGCAGCGACTATCGAAGTAAATGGTCACTCACAGCTGACTGACGGCATCGAAGACAGCAAGACTGACGGCGCGGCTGCCAAGCTAAACGTTTGGATGAGTCATGGTGACAAGGTCATCGAAGTACCTGAAGGCTTTGACATCATCGCTAGTACGCCAAGCTGTCCGATCGCGATTATGGCAAATGACGACAAGCAATACTACGGCCTACAGTTCCACCCAGAAGTGACACATACGCTACAAGGTCAAGCGCTGCTAGGTCGTTTTGTCCATCAGATTTGCGATTGTGCTGGTGAGTGGACGCCAGACAATATCGCTGATATGCGTATCGCACAGCTAAAAGAGCAAATCGGTGATAAGCAAGTATTGCTAGGTCTATCGGGCGGTGTGGATAGCTCAGTCGTTGCCGCGCTATTGCACAAAGCAATCGGCGATCAGCTGACTTGTGTGTTCGTTGATAACGGTCTCTTGCGTCTGCACGAAGGCGACCAAGTCATGCAAATCTTTGCAGAAAACATGGGTGTAAAAGTCATCCGTGTTGATGCCGAAGATTTGTTCTTAGATGCGCTAGCAGGCGAGTCTGATCCAGAGAAAAAACGTAAAATCATCGGCAAAACCTTCATTGACGTATTCGCTGATAGCGCGCGTCAAGTGAGCGAGCAGAGCGATGGTAAAGTTGTTGAATTCTTAGCACAGGGTACGATTTACCCAGACGTGATCGAATCTGCTAAGTCGCATCAAGGCAAAGCACACGTCATTAAGAGCCATCATAACGTAGGCGGTTTGCCAGATGATTTGGCATTTAAGCTGATTGAGCCGTTACGTGATTTGTTCAAAGACGAAGTACGTAAGCTTGGTATTACGCTAGGGTTGCCAGCCAAAATGATCTATCGTCATCCGTTCCCAGGTCCAGGTTTGGGCGTGCGTATCCTTGGCGAAGTCAAAAAGGAATATGCGGATATTCTGCGTTTGGCTGATGCGATCTTTATGCAAGAGCTTGAGCGTTCAGGCTGGTATGACAAGACGGCACAAGCATTTGCCGTATTCCAACCAATAAAATCTGTCGGTGTGGTCGGTGATGGTCGCCGATATGCATGGGTAATCGCGCTACGTGCGGTTGAAACCGTAGACTTTATGACGGCTCGCTTTGCGCATCTGCCGTATGATTTGATCGAGACGGTATCGAACCGCATCATGAATGAAATCGCTGAAGTATCACGCGTGACTTATGATGTTTCGAGTAAGCCGCCTGCAACGATTGAGTGGGAATAATTATTCATATGCTATGATTGTAATATCAACGCAAAGGAGTGATGGACTATGAAACTGGTTCATGTGGGACAAAACGAGTGGATGTTTGAAGATGACGTTAGCGATAAGTCGGCTGACAATAGATCAAATGCGCTTGGCGCTGGTAGAGCGCTTAATCTTAAAATAAAAGCCTTTGTAGATGCCGAGGTAAAAAGAGGTCGTGATATCAACGATATTATGAATGAAGTCATGACCAAATTTCAGCATGAAATTGTGCAAGACTTTGATGAGCAGCCGCCAACCTCATTCCAAGTGATACAGATGACGCTGGAGAAAGAAGGTTATGAAGTGGCTCGTGATATTGCTCAGTTTTTAGTATTAGAGAATATGAATGACCCTGATGCTTACTTTAACTTAGCATTTTTGTGTGAGCAGCATGATGACAGCTTTTTAGCACTATTGAGTAGCCGCGAATGTATGCGCCTATACTTAGAGTATTTCCCCAAAAACTTTAATTGGCAAAAAAGTAAGCTGCCATGGGGCATCATGGAGAACCGTCCCTTTTTGCGAGCGCTGTTTCAGCTGGCAAATGTCTATGCTGACAATATGAGCTTTGATGAAGCCTGCGAGCAGGGAGAAAGGCTGCTACAAGTTTGCCCTAATGACAACCTAGGTATGCGTGAAGCGCTGATAGAATGGTACATGTTTACCGAAGAGTATCAGAAAATAATTCGAATTTGCGACAACTATCCAGAGGATATGCTTGCAAATATCGCTTTCGGTAAGGTGCTGGCTTACTGTTATCAAGATAAATTAGATAAGGCTGAAAAAGAGTGGGATATCGCAAAAGATAACTTGCCTGAAGTGGCGCATGAAATTCTTAAAAAGCGTCATCCTAGACCACGCGGTATGGGTATCAATAGTTATGGTATCGAAATTGGTGGTAAAGAGCAGGCTTATCTCTACTGGCAAGATATGGGCGATTGGTGGGAAGAAAATACTACCGCTCAAACCCTGATTGAGAAAAAACGTGCTGAGAAAAAGAAGAAAAAATAATTTGATTTAGCGGCACTTCTCTTTAGTTAAAACACTCAACTTAGTTGGGTGTTTTTTGTTTTAAACATAAAAGTTTTACTCGATAAGTTTTGCTTCGATAGCAGCAACTTTGTTTATTAACTTATTATTAAATTCTAAATGGCCTAAAGAGTAGTGAGCTTTTCGATGACAGGTAGGACATAACGCAATAACGTTTTGAGGTAAGTCCGCACCACCATCTGCCAATCTAGTTAGATGATGAACTTCCAGATAAGGTCCAGATTTAGTTTCAAATGGCGCTGTCTCATTACATCCCTCGCATAAACCATTAGCTCTTTTTTTAGCATACAGCTTAATTGCTGTACTACGGTTTTGAATAGACTGAATTTTTTCTTGAGTGCTTGCGTGGGTTGGTGTTGAACTTAAGGCAATTTCTCGTAATTGCTGTAATGATTTACCTTTACTAGGCTTAATGATATAAACGGCTTTAGGGGCTTTAACTACTTTAGATGGCAGGGTTTGAGTTGTATCAATATTTTTAGTATTAACCATATCTAGATGAAAAATGATAGCGACACGAAGCTCACCATTTCTATCTGGCCGTTCTTCCATATGATGAAAAACGTAATTACAATACCCTAAAAACCGTACAAAGCCTCGTGATGTTGATTCGAAAAGTAGAATTTCTTTATTGTTTTTTTGATGATCATGAATTGCCAAATTACCTTTGGTCATTTTCATGTCACCTTCTTGGCCTTCACCCGTATATTTAAAGGTGCCGTTAGGGTCAAAATCATCAATATAGCCATATTCGCCGCCAGCATCGCCGGTAAAAATAAATATATAGGGATGCTCGGCAGGCGTTGCTATGCCACCATATTGTTGCCCTTTATATATACCGTGTATATCAGAACGACGGTTATAGATTTTTCCTATTTTAAACACTATGGCTTCCCTATTTTTTTATTAAGCTAATAGAGTTTACTATAGTTGATAACAGTTGTTCTGTTTCTTGCCTTTAATTGTAAGTTTTGGAGTTTATAAAAGCCTATGATGTGAATCTAAAAAAATAGCGGTGCTCTCCAAAGTAAAGAGCACCGTTACGGCTTGCAAAGTTTAGCTGTTAAAAACCTAAATCCTACCCCCGCACATTCACCACATAACGCCCAACCACTTTGCTAGACATAAAGCGATCTAGGTATTCTGGCGTTTGCTCTAACGTAATCTCTTCACCATAGCTCTCAAGATTAGGCAGCTTCATATCGGTAGCGACACGTTTCCAGATGGCTTCTTTATCAGCCAATGGGATATAAACCGAGTCGATACCCAATAGCGACACCGCGCGGGTGATAAAAGGAATCACCGACATCGAAAACTCAGCACCACCCGCTAGACCACAGCTCGTCACTGCGCCGCCCGCCTTGGTTTGTTTGAGCAAGTTAGATAGATAGTCGCCGCCGATAGTATCAATGGCGTTTGCCCATAGCTCACGGCCGACAGGCTTATTACCGATTTCATTGATGGTGTCACGATGACGTACTTCGCTCGCGCCAAGCTCTTTCAGATGTTCGCTTTGCTCTGGCTTACCTGAGAATGCAATCACGTCATAGCCGAGCTGCTTTAAGATAGCGATACTGATCGTACCTACACCGCCTGTTGCACCAGTCACAGCGACTGGGCCATCACTGGGTTTTGCACCCATTTTCTCTAACTTTTGCACACTCAGTGCTGCGGTTAGGCCGCCGGTACCATAGGTCATCGCTTCTTTTAGCGTCAGCGTCTCTGGGCACGCCAGCGCCCAATCTGCTGGTATAGAGATCATTTGACCGAGACCACCATCGGTATTCATACCAAGATCATAGCCGAATACCAATACTTCTTGACCTGGGCTAAACGTGCCTGACTTGTCACTAACGACCACGCCCGCTGCATCGATACCAGGCGTATGCGGATACTCTCTAGTGATTCGCTTATTGCCTGACACCGACATTGCATCTTTAAAGTTCAATGACGAGTAGTGTACTTCGATGAGTAGGTCGTTCTCTGGCAGGTCGCTGACTTTGCGCTCTTGAATGCTTTTTTTGAATTCGCCATCGCTGGTTTCTTCGACAACTAAGGCTTTGAATGTTGTATCGTTTGACATAGCTATATCCTTATTAAATATTATTATTTGGGTTGATAGGTAACTGCTGATGAAACTAATTACTTTGAAATCATCATGACAACAGCATGGTTAAAATAAAAAAGCCCATAGTATTATCTAACGAGTAATACAAATGGACTTTTCATATTTATGATGCCTTCAATGACAATCAATGCAAGATTAGAGTATCGCTTAAGGCTTTAGAATAACTTTGCCTTTTTTACTTGATTGTACTTTTCCAGAGACCGCGGTTGTGATGTCATCTAGACTATAGATAGCTTCGATCGGTAGCTTCAAATCGCCATTCGATGCGCGTTCTAGCAATTCAGTGATCAGGCGTTGTTTGTTGTCTAGATCCATTTCTTGGCTGGTTTTGCTGCCCCAGAATCCTTTGACAGTCGCTTGCTTAAAGATCAAGCTACCAGCATCTAATGCCATTGGCTTGCCTGACATGATACCAAACGAGACCAGCGTGCCTTTGCTGCCAAGTAATGATAGTAGCTCATTGCTCGACTCACCACCGACTGAATCGACGGCTGCTGTAATTTTGTCATCACCAATGATAGCGCGAACTTGGTCTTTCCAGTCATCATCAGCAGTGACGACATTGTTTTTGATGCCGAGTGAGGTCAACTCTTCTATCGCGTCTTTACTACGTACGAGATTGATCGTATTCACACCGCGTGCTGCTGCGAGCATCGCAAGCGTTTTACCCACTGCGCCGTTTGCCGCGTTATGAATAATCCATTGACCTTTATCTACTTCCAAAAATTCTAATAGCATTAGGGCAGATAGCGGCATAGCGATCAGCTGGGCAGCCAACTCGTCTTCGATGCTATCAGGCATGTTAAATACCATGCTGGCAGGAGCGACAAAATACTCTGCCCACGTCTCATGCACACTAGCGCACGCCACACGTTGGCCGACGCTTAGATCTGTGACGTCATCACCCACGGCATCGATAATACCTAGCGCTTCACTACCACCGATGGCTGGCATCTCAGGCTTATAGCCATATTGACCACTTACCGTTAGCAAGTCATGGTTGTGTATAGGGGAGAGGATGGTTTTGATGCGGACTTCGTTGGCAGCTGGCTGCGGCATGGGGCTGTCGCCAACGCTCAATACGTCAGAAGGTTTGCCAAAGCTGTTATGAATAGCACTACGCATGGTGATTTCCTTTATATATTTATGATTTAATTTATGTGTAAGTGTATTAAGAGTATGAATAACCGACTATAAACATCATGTCATTGAGATCATTCATCAATGTATTTTTTCTTCTAGTAGAAACGATACCATGATAATGATGCTTAGAGGTTATCGACTAACAAAGACACTATACTTAAAAATAGACTGGTCGTCTAGGAGTTGGATACATTTGCGCTAACGGGATTTTGTTATAGAAAGCTTGGCTTACATCGGTCATATTCTCTAGCGTTAGATTGTCAATCGCATATATATGGAATACGGCATTAGGCCAGTTCAGTCTATTCTCTATAGAACCTTGACTTGCTTGCCCTATATCTAAACTATCTTATAACGACGATGACTCAGAATTATGATAGCTATCGATACTGTTTAATAAAATTCTATCCTACTCAGTACGTGCTCTTGTACTAGATAGGCGCAGATGTACGCACTTGGCCACGCAAACATAAAGGCCAGTCCCCACGAATGCATCAACTCCATAAAAAATCCGTCGATGAAGCCTTGTTTGACCACCAACAGGGCTGTTGAGATAATCAGTGACATCATCATCGCCATTAGACCTGTAAATATAAGGCGATAATATTTGCGGCGCGTACGTATTCTGATAGTGGGGAAATTGGCCATAGTATTCGATTGTCCTACATAGTGTTAGCTACGCCCAGCCTATGATGCGGGCATACGTTGTAAATATAATAGTCAGATAATGAGCAGTCATGTTAGATAGGGTGTGTACTACCAGTGTTAATCATACTCTGTGATGCCGAACGGGTAAAATCGTTATTATCAATGGTAGGGTTCACGTTATATTATTAATAAGTACTCTGCCAATCTAAACGAAAAAAGAAACACCAGAATATCTGATGTTTCTTTACTATCTCGTAGGATTATACAAATGAACCATTTACGAGCATCCTAATTCAACTGCAACGACCCTTTCGCATTCATCAGTAGCTCAACCACATCATCACCGCTAATCACTTCAAAGCGCTTGTCGATATCTGACTCTTCTACACCGTTGTGTTTCATACAAGCGCCGCAGACCAACACTTGACCACCTTTTTCGATAAAGGCCTCTAGTAACTCACCAGCTGGCTCAAACGGATCGCCGATATCTACATTGTCTAGCGCGTTTGGTTTTGCCAGATGCACCGCATCCACCATTAATATCACAGTAGCAGAATGGCCTTTTTTCAGTGCCACGCCTGCCATGGTAAATGCTAAAGTAATTTTGCTTGGGTTTGATTCGCTATTATCAAATAACGTGCCGACATAATCTGTTGTATTAGCCATATTATTCTCCTTATAGGACTATATTTGTTTTGTCTGAGTATGTACTCACAACTATCCTAACATTTATTATATGTATTTATATAATGAGTTGTTATGAAATAGTAGCTATAAGGTTGCTTGCTTGTACTATCTGTTAAATAAGATAAAAGTAATTAATTACTATCCTATAAGGTTAAGTTAGTCAGCTGTATCGACAGGCGGCCACGGACGATCAGCATCACTTTTGATCCACTCAGCCACGTAACCCGTTGGCGGTAGATCCCAGTCAGATTGGCCCAGTGCAGCCAGTACTTGTGCCGTGTCGATCACTCTGCCACCTTTGGTCACACCGGTACGCAGTAGACCAGATGAGCAGGGCTGTCCTTTGACCCACATTGATTGCTCAATATATAGCCAGCGCGCGTCGATACCGACGATTTTGGTTTTGAGTGTGACTTTTTGAAAGGCGCGAATACGCTTACGGTATTGAATAGTGCTGCCAGCGATGACCAAACCCCAGCGTTGTTTTAACAATTGCTTGCCAAGCCCAGTCCGTACTGCAAAGTCCATACGACCCAAATCATAAAGCGTAAATACGCGGCCGTTATTCATCTCCAAAAAATTATCTATATCGGATAGGCGGCAGCGAAATTGAATCTCACTGGTGTCCTTAAACGTCAGTGTGTCGCCCTTTTTTGCTTTTAGGGCAGCATGAGCGATGGTGCTAGCGTAACGGATAAATGGGTACATAAAACACTCTCAAAAAGTTATAAACGTTGGCGTTATTATTTCGTCATTGATGACAGTGATTATTTCTTGTCAGAGACCGCATCTTGATAAGGTTCTTTAATAGAAGCCACGCCAATATGATTAAAATAAGCACTGACGGTTTCGGGTATCCAGTTGATATCGAACTTTGAGGTTTTCGCTTTTTTACCATTTGTTCCCAATTGCTTAACGTTAGATTTATTATCAGTAGATTGACCGTTTACTGAAGAACTGTCTGCGCTATCTTTTGGATGATTATCGGAGCGATAACGCAAATAACCGATATGACCACCGTGCGGGGTATCTAAAATGGTGACACTATCAGAGACATCATTTGGCGTCGCGGTAAAGCCAATGAAAGGATCGTCTTTTGCACTAATTAATAGTAGAGGCTTGGTTACGTTGATCAAATAAGGTAGGGCAGAAGAAGATTGATAATAGTGATTGTTAGAGCGGTAGCCATGACGCGGGGCGGTGAAGATATCATCGAAATCGCTGATACGATTGACAGCTTTGATAGCATCAATTTCTTCTTTGGTAATATCGTTCGCCAACGCTTTTTTGATAATTGGATTGAGCAAATAAGGCGTATAGATACGATGACTCAAAAAGCTGTGCATGGTAATGGCCGCTGACGACATATCGACGGGAGCAGAGATGACCGCAGCGCCTTTGCAGATGGCTTCGTCACCATACTCACCCATGTACTTCGCTAGTGCATTACCGCCTAGTGACACGCCAGCCGCATAGATATTGGCATACTGCGCACGTAAGTTCTGTAGCGCGTGATGCACCTCGGCAGTATCACCCGCATTATAAAAAACTCGACCATTAGCTGGAATACCGCCACAACTACGAAAGTGCACCACCACAAAATGCCAGCCTTGCGCATGCATTTGATATGCCAGTGCGCGAGCATAATGGCTATCGCTGCTGCCTTCCATACCATGAAATAGCACAATCAATGGCGTTTGCTCAAGCTCACCATCTTTTGATGCCTCTACAGGATGCGCATCATAAAAATCGTAAGCAATATCGGTTTCACTTAAGGAATCTTGCATCACCACGCGGCGATACGTCGGTGCTTTGGGTGCAAAGAACTTGGGTAAGATGCTTTGTAGATGTGGATTGGTCAGCCAAAATGGTGGCTTAAAAGGGGCTGGAGAAAAAGGTTTGGTTGAAGTTGACATATATTGGTCTTATTTAATAATTGTGGAAAAACAAATAGAGTAGCGTGATAAGGTTTTTTTTATCATAACGCCAGTACCTGTGAAAACCAATAATTTTCAGTGAACGCATGATTACTGAAAACAGTTATTGAAAACAGCTACTGGAAATTAGCTACTGAGAAGTAGGTGCTAAAAATAATTTACCGAAAAACAGCTCCTGAAACAATTTAACGAATAAATATATTGAACACAGAACTGTCCAAAATTTGCGACGAGAATAGCTAGGCAGCATTTTTAATCTTCTGGCTTATCTAATACTCGACCATCCATTGCTAAACGCGCTTTTAAATTTTCGACATCTGCTTCAGCAAGTGTGGCGGTTAAGGTCACTTGTTTGCTATAGGAGACATCGTCGATATGACCGCCAAGGCTCTCTATCATATAGCGGCATTGGGCTTCGGTGGCAAACTCTGCCAGTATCTGAATCTGGGTCATCGGTACATAAGGGTTTAGTATCATCTCGTCGACGGCCGCTTGAGCAGAGCCCGCATAAGCACGGGTGAGACCGCCAGCACCCAATTTGATACCACCGAAGTAACGCACCACGATGATAATCACGTTGCCGATCGACTTATGCTGCAGTACATTCAATATCGGTCGACCCGCTGTACCGCTAGGCTCGCCATCATCATCAAACCCTGCACTGGTGGTATTATCAGGGTCGCCCACGATGTAGGCCCAGCAGAAGTGACGCGCATCTGTGTACTCACCACGTAGCTGTTCCACGTGAAACATTGCTTGCTCACGGGAGGTCACAGGATAGGCGTAAGCAATAAACTCAGATTTTTTAATTTCGAGGCGCGTGGTAACGGCACGTTTTAGCGTTTGATAGCTCATATTTCATCAGGCTTAGGTTGGATATGTTAAACTGGTCTGACTTTCACTGGCTTTTGTATTGAGCACAGTGTTTATTTAATTTTTCATTATAGTACCATTTCTAACCATCGAAGATAACGAGCCGCTCACGGCTGAGTGCTGGCGTCGTTAGTTTCTGATTTAGGGCTGGTATAATAAAACCGATGGTAGTAAATAGTATGCGTTTAGATAAATTTATTAGTAAAGCCACTGAGCTGTCGCGCAAAGAGTCAAAAAAGATCATGCACGCCGGCGAGATTACCGTAAATGATCAAGTAGTTAAAGATCCTGGCCTACATGTCGATGTGGTCAATGATGACGTGATGTGGGCGGGCGAGCCGTTGTCAGTTGCTGCTGGTAATCGCTATATCTTGTTGTACAAACCTGAAGGCTTTGAGTGCACGCTAAAAGTTAAAGAGTATCCAATTGTCACCGAACTGATTGCTGTACCAGAATTGGGTAGTCTGCGTATCGCTGGACGTCTCGATGTTGATACTACTGGTGCGTTACTGATGAGTGATGATGGCGGCTGGCTGCACCGTGTCACCAGTCCTAAGCACGAGCATGCAAAGGTGTACGAGCTGACTTTGGCAGATGCAATGGATAGTGATGCACAAGAAAAAGCCGTTAAGAAAGTGGCTGAAGGCATCTTGCTTGAAGGGGATTACGAGCCAACCAAACCTGCTGTTCTTGAGTTCATCGATGAAAAACATGCACGTCTAACATTAGAGCAGGGCAAATACCATCAGGTCAAACGTATGATGGGTTACTTCGGTAATCGAGTCACTGAGCTGCACCGCGCTAGTATCGGTCATATCAATCTAGAAGGCCTAGAAAAAGGCGACAGTCGTTTCTTAACGCCAGAAGAAGTTGCTAAGTTTTAAGAAATGAGCACTGAAATTATTAAGCTTTGGCATTAATACTTGTCTTGAAATTATCATTCTAAACCCATTAGCAGCCGCTACTTAGTGTGCTGCTTTTTGCGGTCTGCTATATTGTATTTATGTCTATTATCTAGCTGTGTTGCCTACCTCTTAAAACTAAGTATAGTCAGTCCAAAATAGAAAAGGTACAATGCTTTTAAACCAAGCAAAGAGAAATATAAAAGATGACCTACTCAGCAGATTTTCGAGCACAAGTTATCAAAAACATTGAGCAAAAAGACATGAGCATCCGTCAGGCCTGTATTTTTTATAATATCAGCAAGAGTACACTACAGCGCTGGCTTATAGACCCAAGCATCCAAACGACCAGAGTCAAAACGCCAAGCAGTATACCCAATGAAGCCCTTCTACAAGACGTTAATCAATACCCAGATGACTACCTGTATGAGCGAGCTCGTCGTTTAAACTGTAGTAAATCAGGTATTGGCTATGCCTTAAAAAGATTAAATATCAGCCAAAAAAAAGACCTTAGCACATCCAAAAGCGTGTTCAATAAAAAGAGCGGTATATAAGAATAAGCTTGATCATTTTAAGCAGCAAGGCTATCCCGTTGTCTATATGGATGAGAGTGGCTTTGAGGCTGAAACTATTCGTCCTTATGGCTATGCACCGATAGGTAAACCTTGTATTGATAGCTACAATTGGCAAGCTAAAAAACGTACCAATGTCATCGGTGCTCTGTATGAAAAGATGCTTTTTGCGCTTGATTACTTTGAGAAAAACATCAATGGCGATATATTCTATGACTGGTGCAAATACACGCTCATTCCAAGCCTTAAAACTAAATGCGTAATCGTCATGGATAATGCCAGCTTTCATAAACGAGTGAAAAGTCTTCTGAATAGGCATGGTCACAGGCTTTTATTTCTACCATCCTATAGTCCTGACTTAAATCCTATTGAAAAGAAATGGGCACAAGCTAAGTTTCTACGACAAGGTTGGATGGAGAATAATCTACCTAAACTATTTCATAATATGGGTTGTACTTCTTTTATTTTGGATTGACTATAGCAGTTTTGCGACATTAGCCATTTAGTGCTTTGCAAAACTATCCCATATGCTACAGTCTTTTTTATCTATATTTTTATGATAGACAATGTTTAAACCAATTCCAAAAAGCTGACTAATCAGAAAATGTATTGCTACCTTTCAGTGAGTGGTAGCTTTGGAATTGGTCTTAATATTGAAAACTGCCATTATTAAAAACCAGATAGGAATCTCTCTGTGACACTACCTGTATGTAAGTCCGCTAGCCTAATCAGCGTCATGCTATTAGCAACCACTGCTTGCGCTCAGCCAAGTTCAGCGGATGCTAATAGCAATAACGTAACGCAAAGCACTACAAATTCGCAATTAGCTCAAGCAGTGAGTGCGACTGTTGATAAGCGATTGCGCCAAGTACTGACCCAAGCAGGCATCAAAACAAAGATTACTTCTATTGTGCCATCCAAACTGCCCAATATGTATCAAGTGAATTTGGCTGGCCAGTTGCCGCTGCACATCACCGAAGATGGTCGTTACGTCATTCAGGGTGAGCTACAGAAAAACCCAAGTAAGCAAGTTGTCACCAAAACACCAGTACGTAGCACGAGTACGCAAGTAGGCAAACCTGTCAGTGCCTCAGTCAAATCGTCTATGCTAGCAAATATGGCGGCGCTTAAGAGCATGAGCGCGAAAACACCATTCTTTTATACCGCAGTACCGGGGGTCATCTGGGGCGCAACCCTAGAAGGCGTGCCGTTTTTACTATCAGATGATGCGCAGTATATTACCGATGGTGAAATATCAGTCATCGAAAACGGTCAATTTATCGGCCTCGATGAGAACTTTGAAAAACATAAAAACCAGTCGGTGTTTGCGTCATTGGACAAAAGCCAGCTGATTACTTATCCAGCGACCACTACTGAGAGAGCCGTTATCTATGTGGCAGATGATGTGAACTGCCCTTACTGCCGCCGCCTGCATCACCAAGTGCCATCACTCAATGCAAAAGGCGTGACGGTCAATGTCATCGGCTATCCGATATATGATGCGTCACCGAAGCAGATGCGTGGTATCTGGTGCCAAGCGGATGAAGACAGTCGTCGTCAGGCATTTGACAAAGCGATGCTACAGGGTGAAATGACGCCTGCATCAGCAAGTTGTACAGTTGACCATGTGACACCCAATCGTGAAAAAGCAGCTGGACTCGCGGTAATGGCGACGCCTGCAATCTATCGTGAAGATGGCGTGCTATATCAGGCGAGTTTTGAAAGCCCAGAATTTCTAGAATTCTTGGGTGTTGAATAATCGACTGGTATGGTTGGGTGTTCTAGCAATTCAAAACTTTAAGATATTGGACTGCTAAACAATGTAAAAAAACCGCCTTATGAATCAGTTCATAGGGCGGTTTTTTTGGTTCTATTCAGACATTTTTGCATCTCAAAAGCTGTCTTAAATAATTTATGGTAAGACAATATCAATAATTTTCCAATTGATAAGCCCTTCACGCTGCATCTCGATAGTGAGAGGGTAGCCTTTTACCTGACCACTAATACTAAAGCAGTTGATACCGCAGTAGCTAAGCGTTGGCTTTTCACTGTCATTGCCTTGGGCGACATGCTGTTCAAGTTCGGCAGCTTGTTTTTTCATGACTTGCTGCATTTGGCTTTTGACCACGGCATCGACATCACCACGCTGAATGATTAAGCTCTGAATTAGGTTTTTCAAGTCAACTTGATCGCTAGCGATGGCCCATGCTGCGGCTAGCTCTTTGGTTGCTGTATTGGCTTGACCTTGGGTATTAATCACTTTTTCGATATTTTGCGGAGTGATAGCCCCTTCAACTGCCTGCGCGATAAAACCATTCGCGGCTTCGGTCAACGGCTCACCGCCCAACTCAGAAATTAGTGGGTACTTAGTCATTGTCGTCGCAAATTGGCTGGTTAGCTGATTTTGGACGCTTGGTCGCACTTGCTCATAATCAATAGCCGCTGCGATAGTGGCACCGTCTTTATCGTCATAAGCGTTTTTGAGCTGATAAGCACTGTAATAAGGCGAACCTGCATACACTGCTACCGCAATGATGATTAATAGAATAACCAGCTTTTTCATAAGACTTGATACCTTGTCGCAATCGTCATCACTATGAGTATAAATGACCGTAGATGTGGCGGTAAATATTAGCACGACTGGGCATCGCTCAGGTACGAAAAGCTTTGCAGTAACCTTAATGAATCGTTTGGCTTTTGCCGCAGCGATGCCAACTGCTAATTTCATCATTTAAGAGCTTGATAAATCAGCAGACCATCTCCATAAATAGCGCAAACTTTTTATAATTGATTTGGCTAAGCAGCCTTCACCGTATTTGTTGGTTAAGTCTAAGCATTATGGTTCTATGGCCTAGTGAGTTGTTATGTTTCATGTGAAACATTATACATATCCACTAGCTAAGAATCACGAATAAGATTAAGACAGTTATCAATTGAGCTGATGATTTGACAAGCCGGTGTGGCTGTAAAGACGATAGGAGAGAGCATGAGTAAGCGCGATTTTTATGAAATATTAGGTGTCAGCAAGACCGCTGACAGCAAAGAAATTAAGCGAGCCTACCGTAAGCTTGCCATGAAATACCATCCAGATCGCAACTCTGATGATCCTGATTCGGAAGACAAATTCAAAGAAGCTTCAATGGCTTATGAAGTATTAAGCGACGAAGAGAAACGTTCAGCCTACGACCGTATGGGCCATGCAGCCTTTGAAAACGGCATGGGTGGCGGCGGCTTCGGCGGCGCAGGTGGTGGCAACTTCCAAGATATCTTTGGCGATATCTTTGGTAACTTCGGTGATATCTTCGGTCAGCAGCGTGGCGGCGGCGGTGGGCGTTCGCGTCGCGGCTCTGACTTGCGTTATGTGATTGAGCTGACATTAGAAGAAGCCGTACGTGGCTGCAAAAAAGAAATCAGTTTCACGGCTCCTGCGCCTTGTGATACCTGTGATGGTAAAGGGGCAAAAAATGCGTCTGATGTGGTCACCTGTCAGACTTGTCATGGCCAAGGTCAAGTACGTATGCAGCAAGGTTTCTTTGCGGTACAGCAAGCTTGTCCTCATTGCGGCGGTACTGGTAAACAGATCAAAAACCCTTGTTCGGACTGTCATGGTAACGGCGTAAAAGACAAATCACGCACGTTAGAAGTCTCTATCCCTGCAGGCGTCGATGATGGTGATCGCGTTCGTCTAGCAGGCGAAGGCGAGGCAGGCGGCGCTGGCGTACAAAACGGCGATCTATATGTCGAAGTACGCGTCAAACAGCACAATGTCTTTACCCGTCAAGGCGCTGACCTATATATGGATGTACCAGTAAGCATTACTGATGCAGCATTGGGCAAAGAAGTCGAAATCCCAACCTTAGATGGCAAAGTAAAAATCAAAGTGGCAGAAGGTACGCAAAGCGGTAAGTTACTGCGTGTACGCGGCAAAGGCGTAACGCCAGTCCGTACTACCATGAAAGGTGATTTGATTTGCCGTGTGGTTATTGAAACGCCAGTGAATCTGACTCGTGAGCAAAAAGACTTGCTACGCCAATTCCAAGACACGTTGGATGACGATAGCAAGCATCAACAGTCGCCGCATAAGAAGTCATTCTTCAAAAAAATCGGCGACTTATTCGATTAAGAAATAATCTAACTAAGTAGCTAGTATTAAACTAAGCCCAAAGGTTTCACATGAAACCTTTGGGCTTTTTATTGATGGTATAAAAAGCCATTCATGTGATGATATTTGCTAAACTTACGATAAATGATAGTCAAAAATAGTTTCACTAAATATAAAACATCTAAGGTAAAAACATGAGCGAACAAGTAAATAATAAATCTATCAATGTTGGGGTAATTGGTGCAGGCGGCCGTATGGGTCGTATGCTTATCGAGGCAGTACAGAATAACCCGCAAACTACATTAAAAGCAGCAATTGAGCGTCAAGGGTCTAGCCTAGTTGGAGCAGATGCCGGCGAAGTTGCTGCTATCGGTCATTTAAACGTGCAAATCGTTGATGACTTAGCCGCTGTGATTAACGATATCGATGTACTGATTGATTTTAGCTTGCCTGATGCCACTGAAGAAAACATGCAAGTTTGTGCTGAGCATAATGTTGCTATGGTCATCGGTACCACAGGATTCAATGAACAGCAAGAACAAGTGCTGGCAAAAGCAAGTGAGAAAATCACTATCGTATATGCGGGCAACTATTCGACAGGCGTCAATTTATCATTGAAGCTACTCGGTATGGCTGCCAAAGCGTTTGGTAATGATGCTGATGTAGAAATCATT
This sequence comes from Psychrobacter sp. Choline-02u-9, assembly GCF_002836505.1. GTDB lineage: Bacteria > Pseudomonadota > Gammaproteobacteria > Pseudomonadales > Moraxellaceae > Psychrobacter. The sequence goes on along the minus strand of NZ_PJBF01000046.1, from coordinate 50,963 downwards.
GAGGCACATCATAAGCATAAAATTGATGCGCCTTCTGGTACGGCGTATATGATGGCCGAAGCCGTCGCGGAAGCGCGTGGACAGAACCTAAAAGACGTTGCTATCTATGGCCGCGAAGGACAAACTGGCGAGCGCGAATCTGGGACAATTGGTATTCACGCAGTACGTGGTGGCGAAATCGTAGGTGATCATACTGTGATGTTTATCGCAGATGGCGAAGTGGTCGAGATTACCCATCGTGCACGCGCGCGCATGACATTTGCCGCTGGTGCAGTACGTGCCGCAACTTGGGTTGTTGAGCAGGAAGTAGGTCAGTACAACATGCAAGATGTACTTGGATTAAGTGACTAACGACTATTTATGGTTGACGGTCAAGTTTAGCGTTATAACTGATGGCTCGATGACTTAATAGCAGCAAGGGAGTAGGTATGAATAGCATTAAACGTTATATTAGTCATAGACTGATTGGTGCTGTTTGTACCATCAACCTTGCAAGCCTATCAGCCTTTGCATTGAGTCTAACGGTTCTACCAATTACCGTACAAGCCAGTACTTCTCAAACCTATGTTATCCATACTTATAGCGGGGCTAATTTGTTACCTGCAGTTAGGCAGCAATTAAATAGTAGCGCAGACGGTGGTACAGTGACTACCTATCAAGATAAATTGGTACTGCGAACGACGGCACGCAATTATCAGGCGGTACAGCAATTGTTGTCTCAGATTGACCGTCAGCCACAGGCATTGACGGTCGCCGTACGTGTTGGCAATAGTAGTAGCAGGCAAGGTAGTATTCAGCAGGGTCAGGTTATTATTACCAATCGTGGTATTCAAGGTGCAGGGATTATTAGTCAACGTAGCAGCCAGCAGCAGAGTAGTAATCTATATCAAGTACAAACGTTGTCTGGCAGTGCGGCGAGCATCAGCACAGGTACGCTCTACTCGCTCACCCAAACCTATAATCCTAATAATCATTCAACTTATCATCGTTCAGCTAACGATAACTTCAAACCACAGATCGTGATTCAGCAGCAAATACTACTGCCAACGACACAAGGTATTGCCGTCACACCAAGACTGCTGCCTAATGGACAGGTGGAAGTACAACTATCCCAAGTGGAAGAAAGGTTAGTGCAGCCGAATTCACCTTATAATCAAATGAGTTCTACTAACAATTCTACTAACAGTGCTAGCAATGCTATTCGGGGTCAAAGATTGAACAGTACGATTATCGTGCCACGTGGGCAGTGGGTGACGATTGGCCAAGTTTCACAAAACTCAAGCAGTAGCGCCAGTAACGGTAGCCGAACTATTAATAACAATAATAGCGTGCCTATTTCTTTAAGAGTTGACTAGTTATTAATTCATTACGCACAAAAAAGCGCGACACGGGTATTAACCGTGCCGCGCTTTTTTGTGAAACATTACAAATACTAGTCAATATAAACCACTTCGAGCGGTGGAAAACCATTGAACTCTACCGATGAGTAAGAGTTGGTATAAGCACCAGTAGTGAGCCAGTAGATTTTATCACCAATCTCAAGCTCTTCTGGTAGCTGATAGCCTGCTTCTTCATACATAATATCAGTTGAATCACAGGTTGGGCCTGCCAGTACTACTGTACCTTCGCTGGTAGACGTTTCCATCTTGGGCGTATAGACAGGGTACTTGATAGCTTCACCTAGCGTCTCGATTAAGCCTTGGAATAGACCAACATCGGTATATACCCAACGAGTCAAATCGGTATCAGACTTACGAGAGATCAGTACCACATCACTGACCAACACGCCCGAACCACCAACCAACGAACGACCCGGCTCTAAAATAATCTCCGGCATTTCGTCATCATTATAGTCGTCAGTCAGATAGCTGGTAATCTCTTCTGCATAGACTTTAATAGGGTTAACTTCGCTGATGTAATTGGTCGGGAAGCCACCACCCAAATTAATCATTTGCAGCTTGATACCTTCTTCGTTCTTCATCCAGTCAAACATATATTTAACTTTAGATAATGCATCATCCCATGCAGCGACGTCTTTTTGCTGGCTACCGACGTGGAACGAGATACCATAAGGAACCAAGCCAAGCTCGCGTGCTTGAACCAGTAGGTCGATTGCCATATTAGGATGGCAACCAAACTTACGTGATAATGGCCATTCTGCTGTCTCTGATCCTTGCACCAAGATACGCACAAATACTTTAGAACCTGGAGCGTGTTTGGCAATGTTTTTTAGATCCGCTTCTGAGTCAGTCGCATATAGATCGATGCCTTTCTCAAAAGCATATTTAACATGTTCAGCTTTTTTGATGGTGTTGCCATACGAAATACGAGATGGCTCAACGCCGCAACCAAGCACGCGATCAAGCTCATAAATAGAGGCACAGTCAAAGTTTGAACCAAGGTTTGCTAGTAGATCGATTACTTCCACCGCCGGGCTAGCTTTCATTGCATAATGCAGTTTTGCATTAGGAAACAGGCTTACCATTTCGTGGTATTTGGTTTCGATACGACTAAGGTCAACTACTAAGAAAGGCGTCTCGCGACCTTCAGCAGCCTTGGTAAATTTCTGCCAGCTGGCAGGTTCAAAATATTGGTCAATTTTGATCATTGTCATAGTAGTAAACCTTTTGTGGAAACTGTATCGGTTAGAAAAATTATCGCCAAACAGTGAATGCTAAATATTAACACCCACTGTAGACGTAACTATGTGAAGGATAAAGACGAAATAAAAAGATAAGAATAAAGAGTAGGGCTTTAAGAATTGACGGCTTGTGTCTGTTTTTCTGCTGATTGAGATTCTTGCTTTTCACGTATTTTAAGAACTTTGCGGACTTTATCACGAGCACGAGTCTGTTTAAGACGAGACAAGTAGTCAACGAAGATTACGCCATTTAGGTGATCCATTTCATGTTGGATACAAACAGCAAGCAATCCTTCAACTACCTCATCGATGACCTCACCGTTACCGTCTAACGCTTCGATACGGACTTTATTAGGACGCTCGACTTTGTCATAGACATTAGGTACAGATAAGCAGCCTTCTTCATACGGTTGCTTTTCTTCTACCAGTGGCGTGACTTTTGGATTGATAAAAACTCTAGGAGAGCTTTTGTCTTCAGACAAATCCATAACGATAAGCTGAATATGATGATCCACTTGACTGGCTGCAAGCCCAATGCCTTGAGCATCATACATCGTCTCGATCATGTCTGCGATTAAGGTTTTGATTTCAGCAGTCACTTCCTTGACAGGCTTGGCGATAGTACGCAAGCGAGGATCTGGGTAACTTAAGATAGGGAGTAGTGCCATAACGCTCACCTCAATGATAAGGACAAAATAGGGTTGATATTATAAGATAAATGGGGACAAAAGTAATGCTTATCAATACTTTCGCAGTCATATGATGCTATATGTATATAGAAAGACTAAATTTCGATGATAAATGGCATAAAAAAGCCCTGCTTAACGCAAGGCTTTGTTTATATAGTATTTTAATTAGCTAGTAATTAATTTATGACCAAGCTATGCACAGCTTATAACTAATTATGCACGGCGTTTGTTTACAATCATTTCATATAAGAACAGTAGGATAATTGCACCAATTACTGAGAATATAAGACCAGTGAAACCGCCATCAGCGTTAATACCGATTAGGCCAGCTAGGAAACCACCTAGCATTGCACCAACGATACCCAATACGATAGTCATAACCCAACCCATAGGGTCATTACCTGGTTTGATAGCACGTGCTAATAAACCTGCGACTAAACCTACAATAATCATCCAAATAAAGCTCATGTTATTCTCCTAATATTATTAATATTTATAATGTGTTACAAATTTTGATAAATCTATTGTAAACACTCCTCGGACGCAAAAGTAAGCATAAAATGTTACTACTGTAGGGGCTATGTGAGGAAAAAGTCCGATTTGCTATTGAGTAAGAGCAATAAGTAAACGAAAGGTTACAAAGGTAGCAGTGGTGCTAACAGCGTTTATCAACGTGGTACTTGTAAGGCTGAATCCATATAATTAAGATATGTAAATATTAGGGTGGTGTTCTAAAAAGTATGCTGGCATCAGACGTAGCCATAATTGACATAAAAGAACACCAGATCAAACACTTTTAAGTGATTATCGAGCTTCTTAGAGAAACAACAGGTTCTTCTAACGGCTCGTTTTAGTCGGTGTCTAAGACGGCAGTTATTGCCTTCTATGCCTACCGTATGCTGTTTGCCAATTCGTTTGTTATCACTTTTAAAGGCGGTTATAAAACTGTCCCAGTTGTCCATACTGATAGAGCCATAGCTGACTGTAAGCTGCTTTAAACGTGCTCTTAACTTCTTAGCCGTTTTTAGGTCACGTTTGCCCCAGACATAAGCGACAATCTCATTAGTAGCACGGTCATAAGCGTAGATGAGCCAGACTTTACGCTTCTTGCGATACACGTAAGTCCAGAACTCATCAACCTCTAAGCGTTCATAATAGCGCTTCTTAGGCGCGATCTTATAAACAGATGAGCCTATGGTGCCAAGTACTTTACCAATGCTAACCTTGGCTATAACGGCTATGTCTCTAACACCACAACCTCGGACAGTCATCAGTCGTATGAGATCTTCTATTCTAGAGTGACAGCCGTTATAGGTTACTGCATGATCGCCAATAAACTGACGTTTGCAGTCCTTACATTGGTAGTTCTGCTTGCCATAGCTTTTTATGCCATTTTTCTTTAGACTAAGACTGTGACAGTCGGGGCAATTGATCTGTATTTGTGTCTTCATAACCTCAAATATATCATCTTGCTTTGACTGTCACCCTTCCTTTATTACCCCAGCATACTTTTTGATACACCACCAATATTAGAAATAAAAAACGCAGCCATCTATTAGATGAGCTGCGTTTGTATAGAGAAAAATAAGAAAAGCTATTTCTTGATTCTAGCTAAAAGCGTTAGCCATTATGCAATGCGGTTAATAAACGCTGATGAATCCCTTCAAAACCGCCATTTGACATAACCACAATCGCATCACCTGCTTTTGCATGACCGCTGATATGCTCAATGATAGCATCAATGCTTGATAGCACTTGTTGGTTGCCGATAGAGTCGCTAGTAGACTTAGCTTGTTCGATGACCTCTTTTAAGCCCCATTCTAGACCAGTAGGCTCGTACCATAATGTGTAGTCAGCAAGTGCCGCTGATTGAGCCAAGCTGTCTTGATGAATACCCATTTTCATGGTGTTGCTACGCGGCTCAATGATAGCCCAAATGAGTCTATCAGACAGCTTCTTTTTGGCACCATCCAATGTGGTCGTAATAGCCGTTGGATGATGGGCAAAATCATCAAAGACTAAGATATCATTGACGTCGCCGATCAGCTCCATCCGGCGCTTGATACCAGCGAAATCTGATAAGGCAGCACAAGCAGTCTCAACACTGACGCCAACATCATAGGCCGCAGCCACAGCAACTAAAGCGTTATTGACGTTATGGATACCGCTCATTGACCAGTTTACGATAGCAGTTGCCTCTTCATTAGCGGCAAAACTGACTTTGAAATGGCTACCGTCTTCTTGAATTAGCTCAGCCTGCCAATCGCTACTATCTTTTAGAGCACGCGCATTTTCGCTAATATCAGCTAAAGTAGAGTCGATGACAGCAGTACGCCAGATAGGTGTCCAAACCCCTTTCGCTAGCGTATCTTCTAAACTAATGGTCGCGGCTGGCATGATGATTTTGCCAGTGCTTGGAATCATACGCACCATATGGTGGAACTGAGTTTGTATCGCATTAAGATCTGCAAAGATATCCGCATGATCAAACTCAAGGTTATTCAAAATAGCAGTACGCGGACGATAGTGAACGAACTTCGAACGCTTATCAAAAAACGCAGAGTCGTACTCATCTGCTTCAATCACAAAGTAACCGGATTTATCATCAGAGCTTTTATCAACTCCCAAGTAGCTGCTGTGTGCAAACACTTGCTGTAAGTGCTCGTCAGTCGTATCAACCAATGGTACACCGCCAATCAAAAACCCTGCATCGATACCAGCATAATGTAATATCCACGCAAGCATAGTCGTGGTTGTGGTCTTACCATGCGTCCCTGCAACAGCGATTACGTGGCGTGACTGCAATACTTGCTCAGATAAAAACTGCGGACCTGAGGTATAGCGCAAGCCATTATCTAGCATATACTCAATCACATCCATGCCGCGCTTCATCGCGTTCCCAACGACGACTAAGTCTGGCGTTGGTTGCAAGTGCTCTACTAGGTAGCCCTCTTCGATAGTCACGCCAGCATTTTCGAGCTGAGTGGACATAGGAGGATAGACATTGGCATCTGAACCCGTGACCGTATGTCCAAGCGCACGTGCTAGCAATGCCAGTGAGCCCATAAAAGTACCACAAATACCAAGGATATGAATATGCATAGACGTTCCGTACGCGCTTGAATGAAAAGAATAGAAAGCGGATAAAATAAAGTATGAGGTGCCTAGCTGTCATCAGTAAAAATAAACGCTTTGATAAACAATGACCAACACATCAGCTGGGCAAACAAGCAATCATTGTAAAGTAAACCCTGTTCGATGACCAATAAAAAACGCCTAACAAGTAGGCGCTATGTAGCTAATGTAATTTGGCTGTTTTAGTATGTAGAGATACGCCAGCTAACAGTCAGCATGATGACGTTTTTATTTGCGAGATAACGTATAGTCATCCTCTAAATTATCGTGCTCATCGATCCGTATCAAATGATTGTCTTGGATATGGTAGGTCTCGATATTTTTCCCTTCATAGACAATGGTGATTTTATCATTGTCTTGTCGGTAGATGCCCGATTCGAGTAGAGGTGTTTTTGGTTTTTCAGGATTATGATAATAACTTGTTTTTAGTACGGAACCATCAGCGAATAAGTTCAATGTGACATCGATACTGTCGCAATCTGTACAAGAGACCATGCCGCCATAATCGCCCATCAATGTTGCTTGCAGCATACTGCTTTTCGCTTCTGATCGCTCCATAGAGCTGTCTGCATAGGTATCTTTATTTGACTGAGCAGCAGCAATTAATGATTGCCCTTCCACCATTTCGCCTGTTTCATCATCATTCGCTAGCTCAGCATTTCTAGCATTGTCATCTTGCAATGATTGTGAAGCCTCCTGCGATTCAGAACCAGTCGACGCGAACGTCGATACCATGTCTTTATCGGTATTGGACGAGGCACTATCACAGCCTACGAGTAGCACGCATAGTGATGCTACCAGTAACGAAGGACGCCACCGTTTTACGATAGCAAGCGTAGTAGAGCGAACGGGAGCAAAATATATCATGGTCATACCAAAAACAGTTTTTAACAAGTATTTTTCAAGCTCATCTATACTATCGACAACGTAAAGCCATTGTCAAAGATAAGGATAATAAGGCATGGGCGCGTAGTAATAATATAAATTAAGAACTTGATAGCATTATCTTATATTCAAAATACAGATAGCTTATGAGTAGAAAGCGACAAATATCTAATGCTTATCCGTTTATAAGGTAAGCTGACTAAAGATATCAAAGGCTTGAAAATATCTCTGTGGGCTTTTTGTTGTTGGCCTTATATCTAAAAGGCATAAGTTGATATTAGCGATACCTGTTGGTAACGCTAATATGGGTTGTAAGGGCGGGTTAATAGTAGACAAAAAAATAGACATTGTATCGAAGATAGCAATGTCTATTTTAAAAGCGGAACTAGGAAAGAAACCTAACGTCTTATTGAGTCATAAGATACTACTTGGAAGATTTTACGATACGCATTAATATTAAGACATGTACGATCAGCAGCACACTAAATAGAATCAACGACTGCTCAGGGATACTTAATCCCATAAGCGTCCAATCAACAGAGGCGCATTCGCCAGATCCTGCAAATACTTCTTTGAATACTTGTAGGATAGGGAGGGTATCAAGCCAATAGTTCAGTCCTGGACCACAAGAAGGTACTTGGTCAGCAGGTAAATGTTGCAGCCATACATGGCGTGCTGCTACCGCAGTTGCCCAGCCGATACCTACTAGACTCCCAAGCCATAGCAATAGTCTTATCACTTTAGACTTAGGATTAAACAACGCTGATATCAGGGCAAAACCGCCCATGACGATTAGACCCACACGCTGAAAAATACAGAGCGGGCAAGGCGAAAGCCCTAGATGACGCTGTAAATAGAACAGCGCAAAACTCATGCCTATGATGGCCATTATCACCAAAAATACTTGCAGGTTACGGTAAGTGGTTAGCTGTCGCATTGTGCGGTTACTCTTATGGGTTTATCTATAATAGATGTGGCGTAGCAATCCAGATTAAACAGTCAAAATTGCACAGTCAGGACTTAGTAATTAATAACTAGCAACTTAGCGATACTGCTGTAAAAATTCCGCAAAGTCTTCTGTTTCAGACTGCTCAATCTCAGCTTGCTGTAAGATAGATTTTTCTGCCAATACTTCGTATTTAGCTTGAGTATTTGGACTAAGTGTCTGCTGTAATAAAGACTCGCGATGCTGCTGAGCCAACGTAAATCCAAGCTGCCATAAGCTGCCTAAGCGTTTGCTATCGGAATTTACTTGTGCAGAGATAGTCGACTCAGAGTGTCCTGCTTTGCCTTGCATCAATGCTACAGCCGCGCGGTAATCGTTACCACCGTAGTGAGCATCAAGCAATGCAGCAAGCGGCTGCATACGCTCTAAATGCGTTAGCATCCAGCTTTCAAGTGACTGCTCTTGGCCATTATTGATAATATGCAAGTCATCACGGCGACCTTCATTGACCACACGCTCAAGATTGATAGCGAGCGTATCTTCTTCTTCAGGTAGCAGGTCTGGTGAGTCACTGAACAGACAGTACAGCGCCATCACTTCCAAGAAACAAGCGCTAGAGAGGCGAATACCAACATCACTATATGGATCAAGATCGATAGCGCGGAACTCAACATAGGCGATACCGCGACGCTCAAGCGCTTCGGTTGGTGTTTCACCGCTCATTGCGATTTGTTTAGGACGAATAGGGCTGTAGTACTCGTTTTCTATTTGTAGAATATGATTGTTAATTTGGATCGGGTTACCATCTTCGTCTTCTAAGCCAAGCTTAGCAAAGCTCTCGTGCGGCGTTTGAATGGCACGGCGTAGACCATCGACATACTCTGGCAGATAGTTGTAACGGATATCAAGCTGCTCTTGCACGCTATTTGTATAGCCAAGCTTGCCCATACGCAGGCTAGTCGCAGCAGGTTTGTAATAAGTCGAATCATTGAGCAATTCTAAATCGTGCTCACGCCCAGCAACAAAGCAAGGACATACGCTTGGACTTGCACCCAGTAAATACAACACAATGCTGGTCAGTCGCTTAAAGTTGCGAATAAGCCCTAGGTATTTTTCGTTTTTGAACTCTGTCAATGTCTGCTCTTGTGCAGCTGGGCTATGCGCTTGCCACGTCTCAAAGAGCGTATCACCAAAAGATAGATTGTAATGCAGACCAGCAATCGTCTGCATACGGCGACCATAGCGGATACCAAGACCGCTGCGATAAAGGGTTTTTAGCTTACCTGTATTAGAGCTACCATAATCAGCCAGTGGAATATCTTCATCTTTAGAAGACAACATACAGGGCATAGATAGTGGCCACATCAGCTCGCCGTCAGGCATGCCTTGATACACCAATACATGCAATTGACGCAGCATATTGAGTGTCTCTTTTGGCGAAGCTTTTGGTTCGGTGATAAGCTCAAGCAGGCTTTCTGAATAATCGGTAGTAATAAAAGGATGGGTCAATTTTGATCCGAGTTTGGCTGGATGCGGCGTCTGTGCCAAAAAACCATCAGGTTTTACGCGCAGGCCCTCTTTTTCAATACCGCGGAGCATACCCGTTAAATGCTGGCTGTCAAACCAATTGGGAATGTCAAAATTAACAAAGCTACTCGCAAAATTACTCATAATAGTCATCTATTGTTATTTATTATGGCGGATCAAAGCACGATGGGCGTTTGTCCATAAAATAGGTAAATGTTCGGTCAATAATCCCGTCAGTTTAGCTCAAAGCCGTGGTTAAAACCACGAACAATTACAAATACGATAAGCTTTAGGCAACGCGATTTGTGAGGATTTTGACCCTGTTTTTAATACAAATTCATCTCGAATATAGCGTTATTCTGGCCAGATAGTTTGATAAAAAAGCATCTACCTGAGAGATAGATGCTTTGTTCATTATGCCTACCAGCCATTTGACATGGTGTTCGCACACTATCGCATTATCTTGATAATCATAGCGCGACCGCGTCTATTTAGCTTATATAGAGAATGACGAACCGCAGCCGCAAGTGGTCGTGGCATTTGGATTGGTCACCACAAAGCGTGCCCCTTCCAGTCCTTCAGTATAGTCAACGGTCGAGCCTTGCAAGTATTGATAGCTTAGCGAATCGACGACTAACGTCACATCCCCATTATCAAAATTGGCATCGTCTTCGTTTAGATCGTTGGCAAAGTTAAACCCGTAAGAGAAACCAGAACAACCGCCACCTGTCACATAAACACGTAACATAAGATCGCTATCACCTTCTTCTTCGCGTAGACGGCGTACTTTTTGCGCCGCACTATCAGTTAGGCTTAATACGGTTGGGTCTACTGGCTGGCTTGAGCTTGGACTAAATTGGTTGGCTGATTCGTTCATATCTACCTCAGTTGCTAGGATCAAATGCGGTCGTCGTCCTGTTTGGGTTTGCAATAGGGTACTTGCAAATAAAGATACGCACGGCGTTTGATTCAATTGGGTGCTGTCATTATGGCAAAGCTATTGGTGCATTATAAGCTGCTTGTACAATTTCAAAATAGTATTTGTGCCACCACAATATTTTATTGGCTCTATTGATAGTGGGCACTTATCTTTTAGCAGTATATCATAATGGGGGTGCTGTTACGTTTGTCAAGAGTGATGCAACTACTGAGTTTTACTAATGAATAGCAGTGTCCCAATTTTGATATTGTGTTTTTTAAAATAACTGCGTCAATGGGCTAAACCAATAACCAGACTAAAAAATAATAGCGTGTGACTGTATAAAACACTACTTAATAATATTAGGCAGTCTTAAAGCTTATTAGTCATATTACGGTATTTTACGGCCATAACCTTTATAATAGTAACAACCATGTATGAGCTCAAGAGTCGCTTGTACAACATAAGGTGTTTGGCGTAATAAATACTTAGTTTTGAAATAGTTATTTAATTGTTTGCCTATGTGGCAAGCGTTTGAAATAATAGCCGCCAGTTGGCATACCCTATGTGTGTTTCTTATTGCCCTATATCTATATTATTGTTGAGATGAAGAAATTATATGATCGAATTTAAAGACGTTGGTGTTCGCCGTGATGGTCGTGAATTGTTTGCAGGTGCAAGCTTTCAGCTCCATCCAGGTCACAAAGTTGGACTGACGGGCAACAACGGCACAGGCAAATCTACTTTATTTGCGCTGTTACTGACGCAGATGGGTACAGGCGATACAGAAGTCACCCTTGATAAAGGTGAAGTCAGTATTCCTGATAGCTGGCATGTGGCGCACATGGCACAGGAAGTTGGTGCTACGACGCAGTCTGCAATCGATTATGTATTGAGCGGTGATGAGCAGTGGTATGAAATTAATGCTGCGCTAAATGATTTGAGCAGCGTGAGTGATGAGCAAATTGGTGTGCTACACCAGCAGTTCGATGAAATCGACGGATATCGTACGCCGACCAAAGCGGCGCAAATTATGGCAGGTCTTGGTTTTAAGACTAGCCAGCATGAACTGCCAGTAGAAGGGTTTTCTGGTGGTTGGCGTATGCGCTTAAACCTCGCCAAGACCTTGATGAGCCGTGCTGATCTGATGTTACTCGATGAGCCAACCAACCATTTGGACTTGGACGCTATCTTGTGGCTTGAAACATGGATCAATGCCTATATGGGTCTGGTCATTGTCATCTCGCATGATCAGGCGTTTCTAGATGCAACCGTCGGTCATATCCTGCATGTAGAGCAACAAAAAATCACCCTTTATACTGGTAACTATCAGCAATTTATTCGTACCCGTCACGAGCGTATGGCTCAGCAGCAGCAAGCGTTTGAAAAGCAAGAAGCGACTAAAGCGCACTTGGATGACTTTATTCGTCGTTTCCGTGCTAAAGCCAGTAAAGCCAAGCAAGCACAGAGCCGTATTAAGCAGTTGGAGCGTATGGCAGAGCTATCACCAATGATGGCTGACAACCCATTCTCGTTCCAATTTTATGAGCCTGCAAACATGAGCTCACCGCTGATTGAGCTGACCAACGCAGATATTGGCTATAGCGATACACCGCTTCTACACAATGCCAATGTACAGGTAACACCCGATACCCGTCTTGGTTTATTGGGTATGAACGGCGCTGGTAAATCAACGTTGATTAAAGCATTAGTCGGTGAACTTGGCGTACTAACAGGGAAATATCGTGTTTCGGATACCCTAAAGCTAGGCTATTTCAATCAGCATCAAATGGACATCTTAGATGCCAAAGCAACGCCTATAGAGATGTTACGTCGCCTAGCGGGCAAAACCTCTGATGCAATGCTACGCTCGTTTTTGGGTAGCTTTGACTTCCGCGGTGAGCGCATTGATACACCAAGTGAGCTATTCTCAGGTGGTGAGCGTGCGCGTTTGACCTTGGCGTTAATTGTTTGGCAACGTCCAAATGTCCTTGTACTCGATGAGCCAACCAACCATTTAGACTTGCAAATGCGTCAAGCATTGACTATCGCCTTACAAGGCTTTAAAGGTGCAGTGGTACTGGTATCGCATGATCGAGAACTAATTGCCAATGTCTGTGATGAGCTGTATCTGGTACATGATGGCATCATCGAAGAGTTCGATGGCGACATTGGTGACTATGGTAAGTGGCTAGCAGAGAAGCGCAAGCAAGAGAACGCATCAGATAAGAATACCGGTAAGAAAAAAAGTAAAAAAGAGAGTAAGAAGTTCGTTTCACGTGAAACAGATAATAGCAAAGTAAGCAACAAAGCATCTGATAACTCATCAAATAGTAAAGCTGTTACACCTGCACTTAGTAAAGAAGAGCAGCGTAAGCTAGCGGCTGAACAACGTAAAATGACAGCACCTATCCGCCGTGAGATAGAGGAAACGGAAAAGACACTGGCTAAGATTGATAAGCAGCTCGTGACGCTAGAAGAAAAACTGGCTGATACGGAGCTGTACGAAGAGAGCCGTAAGTCTGACTTGCTTGTATTGCTCAATGAGCAAACGGCGCTACAGCAGCAACATAGTGATAATGAAGAAAAGTTACTACTATCAATGACGACTTTAGAAGAGATGGAAGCTAAGTTCGCATAAAGCGTTCTAGATAGTTAGTTATATAAGCAGACATAAAAAAGGGATGGCATAAGCCATCCCTTTTTTATTACATTATTCCTTACGATATTTGCCATCGCCGTACGACAGTATTTCCATCGTGGTCGTACAAAGCTGACAGTTTATTTCACCAGCAGCGGCTTTTGATAAATCAAGGATACGACCTCTAATAAAAGGTCCTCTGTCCGTGATTTTTACAACGACGCTCTGCTTTGTCTTTTGATTGGTTACTTGTACCTTCGTACCGAACGGTAACGTGCGATGTGCAGCGGTTAATGAGTTCATATTGAAAATACTGCCACTCGCTGTGCGCTTGCCATGAAACTTACTACCGTAATAACTGGTATTGGCAGCGAAAACTGTGGTGCTAATTAGTAGCGATAAAGTGACAACCAAAGACTTGATTAAATAAGACATTTAATACCTTTAAGCAATTAATAAAATAGACAGATGCTCTTGCCTACGTTATCTATACTCCCTATGAGTATGAATAATAGGGGATTCTACAAGAGCTAGCTTGTCATATTATTACTGCCGTGTAAAAAACTCATGAGGTCAAATAGCTGTTTTTTAAGGAAAAATACCTATTTTTTAGAAGGAATAACGATGGCGTAGGTACTAAAATTAGACTTATAAAGAGTGATTCTCATAAAGAAGCCGACAAAATACTGTAAAGCCAACAACGCAATATAAATAGGTAATATATAAAGACCAAATCTATCGATATAGCATAATTATCGTTATGAAAGCTCAAATAGAAATAGATAATATAATGTAAAAAAACCTTGCTATATTCTTACTATTTTGTAGAATGCATAAGGTTAAACATTATTCTAGAGTATCTATCAAATGTACTCATGATAAGTTTGATCTTTTATCAAATAATCTATTTTTTATCGTCTTTCGAGGAAGTTTTATGTTGAAAAAAATTGCGATTGCTTCAGTTGTTGCTGCTATGATTCCATTTAGCGCAGCTAATGCCGATCTTGGTTCTAGCTTTAAAACGGCAGAAACTGGTCGCACTATCGAGCAGATTTATAAGCAGTGTGGTATTGGTGGTGCTTTGTTTGGTAATTCTAGCCCTATCTTAGCTATTATCTCTAACGTGACTTGGGATTTAGGTACTACGGCTGCTACTTCTGACTCTATGTCTCCTGAAACTTGCCAAGGTGGTAACGTTAGAGCTGCGGTTTTGATTAAAGAAGCCTTCCCAAGTGTTGAAAAAGATCTAGCTTCAGGCCAAGGTGCTCATTTATCTGCCCTACAAAGTGTTGCTAACTGTGATTCAGCCGCTAGCGTACGCGCACAGTATGGTCAATATACTCAGACTTCTGCCTATCGTACTGCTACGCAAGATCAAAATGCTGAGACGCTATTTAGCATCGTTAAAACAAGCTGTGCTATCTAAAGCTTGTCAGTTTTAAGTTTTGAGTCATCGGTTTAATTATTAAGCTTTTGACTGTTTAATGATAAAAACACGTAAACCTAGTGCTTACGTGTTTTTTATTGCTTATGTGTTTATGGTGCTAATAAAAAATGCAAAAAATATTTTTGTGCGTAGCTTGTTTTGCTGTATCTACTGTCTGTGCTGCTGAACCCTACGTAATGAATTCGGCAATGGATTCGATAGTAGTTGAAGAAAAAGACAATAATGTTTTTACTCACGATGGGAATGCTGATAATAATGAGACTTCTGAACCACGCGTGCTTGCTAACGGACTGGATGTTTCATTAGCGCAAATGCAAGGCATGCGACTGCCTAGTGATAAAACTATCATTGAAAAAAAACGACAACCCAGTAAAAAGACAGCTACCACTTCTGCCAAGCTAAAAGCATTATCTAAGCACTCTCAATGGCAACATTTACTATTTTACAAAAATGGCAAAGCTGAAGTTATTTCACCAGATTTTTATTTAACCAATCCAAAACCACGTTCAAAACGCAATTTTGATCCTTATGCAGAGCTGATGGCAACGATAGAGCAAATGAATAATGAGGGCGTAGTTTGTAAGTATCCAGCCAGATATTTATGGCTTAATCATCATTTACCAGAACTGAACGTCGATCTCAAAAACTGCTCAAAATTACCCGATGCGAATCAAGAAATAAGCCTGATCCTAGTAAGCAGCTATTTAAAAAACCCAGCTTCTTCATTTGGTCATGTACTGGTCAAAACCAACACGTCTATAGATAATATAAATAATACGAACAGTGATGTTAGAGAGCTATCTAGCGAGGACTTACTTAATAATTCATACAACTTCGGCGCTCGTATTCCAGAAAATGAGAACGGTGCAATGTACGCGCTAAAAGGACTATTTGGGTTTTATGATGCTGGGTTTTCAGAGACGGAATTTTTTAAACAAGACGCGGTATACTCCAAGAACGAGCAACGTGATATGTGGGAGTACGTGCTCAATCTAGATGCCTTTGAAACACAATTATTGAACTATCATTTGTACGAAGCAAAGTCTGCTCGATTTGACTATTATTTTATCAAACAAAATTGTGGTTATCGCTCAGGAGAGATACTTGAGCTGATAAGCGACATAAAAACGACTGAGCGAGTAGGTCCTTGGTATGCGCCAGACTATGTATTCGATCAGCTATTAGAACACGACAACGGCGCTGATTCCTTAGTGTCTTCAGTACGCTATTTGCCCTCTGAACAAACGCAACTGCGCGAGAAGTTTGTACAATTATCTAAGCCAATACAAGCCGTCATAAACTCTGTCATTCGTACAGAAAGCACTGCCCCGCTTGCTACTTTAAACGCGGACGATAGGGCGGTTGCGCTTGATTTTCTGATCTTACATCGTACTTATAAAATCACCCAAGACAATACACTGAAGCAGCGAGCTTTCAAAAGCGAATTGCTCAGTCAGCGTTTTGCGCTACCAGCTAGCAATGGTTTGGCTCAGCTGACTGTACCGAACAAACCCTCTCCAGCATTGAGTAACAAAACCACGCAGACTACCGTCGTTTTATCTGACGAGAGGGCAGAAGTTGGTTTATCGTTATTTGTAAAAGACCCACTTAACGCTCATACAGATATTGATAAGCATTTTGAAGCCGTAAAAGTGTCACTGGGTTATAACTTTGATGAGTATCAATGGACATTGACGGATTTCGTATTTTTGGATATGCAGCAGATTGAAGATCTTAGACAACCGTTATCGGGCGAACCTAAACTGTCTTGGCAACTGAAAACAGGCGCTCGTACAGACATGTTTACTGGCAATCGACATAGCCCTTACGCACAAGTTGGCATTGGCGCAGGCGCTAAGTTTGGTAAACATATACTTGGCTATAGTATGGTCAATGCGACGGTCCATGATCAAGATAGACACGCAGATATCGGTATTGAGCTTGGCTTACGTATGAAACGTAATAACCAAAGTGCTGAATTATCTTACGTCACTTCAAAGCGAGAAGGGCGCACTGCTATTGATGTTGCCAAATTGATATTACGCCAGCAGCTATCAAAGAATAACGACGCCAGACTTATAGTGACGTATTCAGACACTGTGATGGCCGATAATAGCGTAGTGTTAGGTGATTCAAATACGATAGATGCTGCTATCGCTTGGCATCATTACTGGTAATATTTATATAACGGTGTTTGTTGTAATTATTGTTATGATGATAAGTAGGCTACAAAAAGTTGCTATAGCAAAATTTAGTAGCCATTTATACCGTATCGTTTGAAATTGGCAGACTGATACCACTAATATGTTTTTATTTTGGGGAAAATAACATGGCAGAGAAAAACTACTATGACATTTTAGGGGTCAAAAAAGACGCCTCAGACGCTGATATCAAAAAAAAATACCGTAAGCTCGTTCGTCAGTATCATCCCGATGTCAGTGATCATCCAGACGCTGATAATAAAATTGCAGAAATAAACAACGCTTACGAAACGATCAGAGATAAAGAAAAGCGCGCCGAATATGACGCTATGCTCAATAATCCATTTGCTGGTCAAAGTAGATCAAGTGGGTTTGGTGGTAGTGGGCAAACTGATGCGGGTCAAGGTGGTTTTCGCTGGGAAGATATCAAAGACCAGTTTGGTGACGGTGAGGCCTTTGGTGATGGTGGTTTTCGCTTCGATGACATTTTTTCAGCATTTGGTCGCGGCGCACGTGGGTCAACTGGTGGACAAACGGGCAGTCGCTCTCAAAGCAGCGGATTTGATCAATTTGGTGGTGGCTTTGGGACGCAAGATAGCAAAGGTCAAGATCAACATGCCGAGATTACCGTTGATTTATCTTCAGTCTATAGTGGCGACGACTATAGTATTAAGTTAAACGTCCCTGTTCGTCAGCCCAATGGCAATGTCGACTACGACAATAAAACCCTTAAGATAAAAATCCCTAAAGGTATCACTGACGGTAAGCAAATTCGTTTAGCAGGGCAAGGTGCTGCTGGTAGCAGTAATGGAAAAAATGGCGATTTGTTTTTGAAGGTTAAAATTCGTCATGATGCCAATATTCGTATAGAAGGTGCAGATGTTTATCAAACTGTGAATATTGCACCGTGGGAAGCGGCACTGGGTGAGAAAATCAACGTCAGTACGCCAGCGGGTACGCTTGGTGTGACCATTCCTAAGAACAGCAAGTCCGGTAGCAATTTACGTCTTAAAGGCAAAGGTATTCCTGCCAAGCAAGCAGGTGACTTGTATCTAACTCTAAATATTGTCAATCCTGATGTCAGTAACGATGCGTCGATACAGGCTTATGAGCAGCTAAAACAAGCCTTTGCGGATATCAATATTAGTCGTTAAACAAGGTTATAAATAACTGTCATTTATTACTGAAGTAATAGACGAATAGCAGAGATGAACACGATACCGATGAAATAAAGAGAAAACGAGGATAATAGCTATGAACCACTCGACTGAATTTACAGACATCATCATGAGCTTAGATGAACTGGTCTCTGCCTGTGGCCAAGAGCGCCAATGGGTCATCGAATTAATCGAAGAAAATATCATTGAATATGATGTGCCAGAGCATGAAAAATTTACTGGTTATCAGCTGACGACAGTGCGCCGTGCATCGCGACTGAGTCGTGACTTTGAAGCCAGCGTACCAGCAATTGGTTTGATACTTGAGCTGTTAGATGAGGTTGAGCAACTGCGCCAACTTAAACGTCAAATAGAGCAGCAAACACCAGTCATCGAAGTTGATATAGACAACCTAAAGTAATCAAATAATCAAAATACCGCATAAAAAAAGGGCCCTTTAAAGGCCCTTTTTTTATATCTATATAAAACACGTCAGCAGAAATTAACGCGAATAAGTAGGATCCGCCGCTGCTGTAAACAACACATCAGTTGAAGAGTTCAAGGCAGTCTCAGCTGAATCCTGAATCACACCGATGATAAAGCCAATCGCAACTACTTGCATCGCGATATCATTTGGAATGCTAAATAAGCTAGCAGCGAGCGGAATCAATAGCAATGAACCACCAGCAACACCAGAAGCACCGCAAGCACTAATCGTAGCAACCAGACTGAGTAGCAGCGCTGATGCAAACGTCACTTCGATACCCAACGTATGAGCAGCAGCAAGCGTTAAGACATTAATCGTAATCGCAGCACCTGCCATATTAATAGTGGCACCTAGTGGAATGGTCACTGAATAAGTGTCTTCATGCAATCCAAGTTTACGGGCAAGGTTCATGTTGACTGGAATATTGGCCGCTGAACTACGCGTAAAGAAGGCAGTAATTCCTGATTCACGTAGACATCTGAACACGAGTGGATAAGGATTTTTGCCAGTTTTGATAAGGACGATAAGCGGATTGGCGACCAACGCAATGAATAACATGCAGCTAATTAACACAATCAAGATACGTGCGTAGCCTGCCAAAGAAGCAAATCCTGTTTCAGCAACCGTGCTAGCGACTAGGCCTAAGATACCAAATGGGGCTAAAGCAATAATCCATTTAACCACTTGTGAGATGGCATCAGCGAAATCACCGACAACATTACGAGCAGTATCACTGGCTTGGCGCAATGCAAAACCAATAATAATTGCCCATGCTAAGATACCAATATAGTTGGCTTCAGCGATTGCATTGATCGGGTTAGCGACCAAGTTCATGAGCAAGTTCGTCAAGACTTCTTTTAGGTCAGCAGGTGGTACTTGTGCGATATCGGCGTTGATCAAGACCAGCTCAGTCGGGAATAAAAAGCTGGCACCGACTGCTGTTAGCGCTGCCAAAAAAGTGCCGAACATGTACATAATAAGCACCGGCTTTACGTAGACTTCATTGCCACTGCGATGTTGACTAATTGCTGCCATAACCAGAATAAATACTAGGATGGGAGCGACTGCTTTTAGTGCGCCGACAAAGAGTGTACCAAGCAACCCTATGGCGGTGCCGATACTTGGCGCCAGCCAACCAATCAATACCCCTAATACCAAGCCAATAATAATAAGCGGCACCAGCCCTATACGCTGATACATCGCAATTAATGAACGCATCTGTACACCCTCAAGTCCGTTAAAAGTAAGTGAATTGTCACAACAGAAAATTTATCGAAGGATGGTAGCATTTTTTGACATATTCGCATACCGCTCATAGCAGTAGCTGTTGCATGCAAATAGAGGAATAGTAGAGTTATACAACTAGTACAAAAAGAATGCAGCACTTATAGGCAAGGGCTAGCTACTCAGAATACCTCATTTATAGGAGGCAAAAGTAGCGATATAGGCAGTAATATATAAGGTAGGAAGAGATTTCGTTGTAAAAGGTAAGAGGGAAATAAACGGCAAAGCTATACTTTAAAGTGGGTCAAATCGTAACCTAATTGCTGGTAGGCTTTATATTTATTGCGACCTTCTTGTGTACTTGTGGCATCAGGTCGGATCAGCTCAAGGACTCGGGAGGGTTTTGAATTATTGGTAGCAGCCATAAAATCGTTGACGGGTCGTGTCGTCGTATTGAGCACGATACCATTAAAATCTGCTGGCATATGATTGCCTAGCAGTACAGGGGCTGATACTTCAGAAGTAGCAATGTTGATGTTGCTATCATCAGTACCTCTATCATCGGTACTTTTATTGTCAGTATCAGAAAGACATTGATGCGGTATAAAACTCGTGGACTCTTGTGCCCAAAGCGCCGTATCTAGATTTGCTAGTAATGTCTCATCTTCAATTAAAATCAGCAAAGACTGAGCGCTTTTGTTAAGCGCCGTCTGAGTCAGCTGACAAATAAAGCCCAAGAAATCTTGGGCCTTACTTTCACTTAATACATAAAAACTAATTTTCATAAATGGATTAAGCCATCTCTGCGCTGTTTTTTAGATACTGCATAAACAATGGCACAGGACGTCCAGTGGCTGCTTTGTCTTTGCCTGAATTCCATGCAGTACCAGCGATGTCCAAATGCGCCCATGCTTGACCTTCTTCAATGAAACGCGATAAGAAGCAGGCGGCAGTTACCGCACCAGCACCTTTACCACCAATGTTTTGCATATCGGCGATTGGTGAATCAAGCTGAGCTTGATACTCATCATCTAAAGGCATATGCCAAATTAGGTCACCTGATAGGTTGCTAGCATTTTCTAAATCAAACAGGATGTCTTCATCATTACTAAATACGGCTGAACGAACATGGCCTAGCGCAACCACACAAGCACCAGTCAAGGTGGCAACATCGATGATGGCTTTTGGCTGATAACGCTGCACGTAGCACAAAGTATCTGCTAGTACTAAGCGACCTTCAGCATCAGTGTTCAAGATTTCAACTGATTTACCATTCATCGCTTTGACGATATCGCCTGGACGCGTGGCATCACCTGATGGCATGTTTTCAGCACAGGCTAGCGCACCAACGACGTTGATTGGTAGACGTGCTTCACATAATGCTTTGATTGTACCAAGTACTGACGCCGAACCACCCATGTCAAACTTCATCTCATCCATCGCCGCACCTGGCTTGATTGAGATACCGCCTGAGTCAAAGGTTACGCCTTTACCGACTAATACGATAGGTGCGTCGTCATTGGTCGCTTGTGCATTGTCATTGCTATTTTTGCTCGCATTTTTAGCTGACTTTTTGGTTGGTAGTTTATCGGCTAATGCCTTTAGACCACTTACTTTTGCGTTGCTAGTGGTTTGCTCGGTAAAGCCTGCATCTGAACTAAATTCTGATTTACCACGGTACTCCATGAGTACCAGTTTACCTTCTTTGGTAGAGCCTTGTGCAACGGCTAAGAAGCAATGCATACCTAGCGCTGACATCTCGTCTTCACCTAGTACTTTCACGGTTAATAGATCAGGATACGTTTTTGCAAGTTCTTGAGCTTGTTCAGCCATGTAAGCTGGGAAGCAGATATTGCCAGGTTCATTGGCCACATCACGAGTGAGGCTCTGACCAGCAAATACTGACTGAGCAAAGGCAAGTGCAGGCTGTAGTGACTCATCAGCTAACAGATAGACATCAGTCAATACAGGAGTCGCTTGCTCAGACTTATACTTGTCAAAGCGGTAGCTCGCTGCCAACAGATTAAGGGCAAATTGACCAAAATGGTTTTCTTCCAGTGCATCACCCAAGGCGACAGTGATAGAAGACACACGCTTTTGAGTGCTGCTATAGATAGTGTTGGCGATTTTTTGCAGTATTGTGTTGTTAAACTTATCAGTGTTACCTACACCGACCAACAGCAGTTGAACAGGGTTTTGCTTAGTGGTTTTTTTATCACCTGCCAGCGCATAGTCAGCAACAGTCTCACAGGTAGTGCCCTTGAAATGTGATACTTCAATCAGCTGCTCAATACGAGTGGTATATTCGGTCAGCACAGATTCAGCCAGAATGTTTTTCTTGTCATCGACTAAAACAACCAGACAAGCATCGTCTTTACTTTTGGCTTCTTTTTTCAGGATTTTTTGCGTATGGGTCTTTGGTAAATGCTGAGATAATTTGATATTCATATAGTTATCCTTATTAGAGTTATGAAAATTGCAGGATTTAAATGACTGCTTATACCTGTCAGATTATTAAATTATTTGGTCTGTTGAGCAATCACAGTAGTGTAGCATATTGCGATAATCGTGCGCAGTTAGCAAGTCTTGGGTAATACGTTTGAATTATTATGCTGTACTAACTTACGCTATGGTTTAACGGTTACATTATCATTTTTCGATGATGACAACATACTAGTCATTGACCAATTCATCGGTTGTTACCATCGCGGCAAATCTATCTTGTAGTGCTGCCATGGCAGTATCATGCATGATTTCAGCGCTTATCGGCTTTCTTGTAGCACTCGGTAGGTCGCGAGTGGCACAGGCATCATGGCAGACAAAACTATCAAAACCTAAATCAAATGCAGCGCGGAC
Organism: Psychrobacter sp. Choline-02u-9; assembly: GCF_002836505.1. GTDB lineage: Bacteria > Pseudomonadota > Gammaproteobacteria > Pseudomonadales > Moraxellaceae > Psychrobacter. The sequence continues at coordinate 28,208 of NZ_PJBF01000046.1, read as the reverse complement.
GCTTGAGCTGACGCACATATGACTCATAAAACCTGCAAAAATAATCTGCTTTTTTTCTGTTGCTGAGATCAATGATTGTAATTGCGTATCATAAAAGGCATTCGGATGCTTTTTGGCAATCACTGTTTCGCCATCTTGCGGCTGCAATTGCTCGACTATCTCAACATTAGCTGATAAAGGATCAAAGACATTGCCATTCTTGGCGCCATGATGGGTAATGTGGAAGATAGGTAAATCTTGCTGACGCGCTCTATCGAGTAGTAGGCGCGCATTGGCGATGGCTTTTGCCCCAGCGTCCCCTAATGGCATAGCGCCATCGACGTATTCGTTTTGATAATCGATAAGAACGAGTGCGCAATTTGACCAATCAAGCGCATCGAATGTGCCGCCAGCGAGCTCAAGTAGGGTAGAGGGTGTAGAGATCGTTTTATTCATTAGTATTATTCTCCGTTTAACAATATAAGTATATTTTTCTATCAGTCAGTCTAGCAATTAATAACAGAGATAAATGTTCGATGATACGAATGACAAACAAACCTTTCTAAAATAAATAAAGCAAAAACTTAGCGCTAGAAATACTATCAATTCGATGTAATTTGAGGTTTTATCAATTATTTATCCAATATTTGCTATGTTTGTTACTTACTGTCAATAATGCGCTCTCAGCAAGGTGTAGGTAATGTTTTCAAACACATTTCACAGCCATTTTTGGGCAAAACATGCTAGCATTAGCGGTTATATCTGTCGCTTGTGTTTATTGAGTATGACTAACCAGTCGCTTAGTAACGTTTACCGTTATTTGAGTATTTAGATGACCCATATCATGCTGATGATATGACGTCTACGACCTAAACAGTCAATAAGCTCATCATCAATCGCGCGCATACCAACCGTTTAAGAGTACCCATTGTGATATTACGCCGCTACATGACACAACAAGTTGCCTCGACCACTGCCTTAGTGTTGGGGTTTTTGGTAGTGATGATGCTCGGCGGTCGTTTGATACGCTACTTTGGCATCGCTGCTGAAGGTCGTTTGGACGTCAGCCTACTGTTTACGATCATTGGGTATAACCTGCCGTATTTTTTAGAGCTCATTTTACCGTTAGCGTTTTTTATCGCTTTGATGCTGGTATTTGGTCGCTTATATGTCGATCAAGAAATGGCAGTGATTAATGCTAGTGGCGTGTCTCGAGGTAAGCTTGCTCGATTGATGACACCATTAATATTGGCATTGTTCGTCGGCGAGGCGGCACTATCTGTCGTTGGTAAACCTTGGGGTGTCCGCTCGTCTGAGGCTGTGTGGCAGCAGCAAGCATTGACCAGTGCGTTTGATTTGATCCGTCCGAACGAGTTTATCAGTAGCGGTAATTATCATTTATATGTGGGTAGTCTCAGCGATGATAAGAAAAAATTGCAAGATGTGATATTAATCCAATCTGAACCTGCGAAAAAAGGTAGTGCTGCTGAAAGTGTTAATGCTACTGCCACTGCTACTGATATGAATAATACGATTGACAGTGAAACAGCCGAACAGATTGGCATCTCAGATATCCCTAAAGATATTATAAATAGTGGTGCAAAAGACATTAGCAAAGACACTATCACGCTGGCTAAGCGTGCTGAGCAAGTGGATACCGGCAATAGCGGCGTGACCCAGTTAGATCTGTTTCAGGGACGTCGTTACGAAGTTGGCGCAGGCAGTCTCAAATATAATCAAGTCGCTTTTGATCGTTATCGCATTACCTTGAATGAGTCTTCACAGGAAGTGATCACCGAAGACAATATTGAAACGCAAAAGATTGGACCATTATGGCAAGCCGCTACGAGTAGCTCACCATCAGGCACGAATAGTGCAATGCGTGCTGCACAAGGTGAGCTTGGCTATCGTTTGGCGCTACCATGGCTGATGATTATCGCGCCTATGTTGGCTGTGCCACTGGCGCAAGTGCGTCCGCGTCAAGGGCGTTGGCTGCGCTTGTTTCCTTCTATCTTATTATTTGTCAGCTGTGCATTAGGTATCATCTCGCTCAAAAACGCAGTAAGCAAAGACAGCATCAGCGTATGGGCATATGCATGGCTTATCTTAGGATTTATGGCTTTGGCGCTTTATATGAATTGGGGTAGCCGTGTGCAACATCGATTGCGCTTTCGCAAACAAGAAAATAGGCTAGCCGCTGCCGCAACTAGTTCAGTTAGCGACATCGATAATCAGAACAACAGCTCACAAGGAGGGCAGTCTTAATGCGCTCTTTATTTGCTAAGTCAGCCAAGTCTAATCAATTGGCTAAAAAACCTGCCAATCTAAAAGTCCTCAGTCGTTATGTTAAACTCAACGCTCTATTGGCTATTATCGCTGCCGTTATTGGTTTGTGGGCGTTGCAGCTGATTTTTTCTTACTTATCAGAGCTTGATTCGTTAGATGATAACTACACCATGGGCGAGGCGCTCAAATATATCTTTTATCGTTCGCCATACTTTTTAGAGCAATTTATCCCAACGGGTGCGCTATTGGGTGCTGTTATTGGCTTAGGTTTGCTAGCTAATAAAAGTGAGCTGGTCGTCATGCGCGCGGCTGGGGTCAGTATCTATCGCATCGTCGGCTGGGTATTGCAGCCCGCTTTGATATTTGTACTGTTGGCCTTGGCTATTAATCAGTTCGTTCTACCGTCTTCTAATCAGTTGGCAAAACAGATTAATGATGAGGACAGTACCTCACTGGTCACTTCGGTACGCGGCTACTGGACGACACAACCACGATTCGAAACCGCAGAAGATGGCAGTGCTACACCTGATGGTAGCGACGTTTTATATATTGATTATGCTGATGTAGCAGGCAATATTGGCGAAGTGAAACGCTGGCATTTGGATAACAACGGAAATTTGCAAACCGCTGTCCATGCGGAAAGTGGAAAGTATACTGGCCGTGAACCAATTGATGTGAACAGTGAAAAGCCAAGCGAGCAGTATCGTTACGAGTGGCAGTTAAACGATATGGTTAAGCTCTCTATCAATCAGGGATTTGAGAGTAGCCAAGCTATTTCACCATCAGATACGTTAAGCTTACCTTTTGCCCCAGAGTCTGTGTATCTGCTAACGCGTAAGGCAGAGGATTTGTCATTGACGCAGCTGTATGAGCATCGCACGTTTATGCGCCAACAGGGCAATCGCTCTTTAGATCATGAAGTGGCCTTTTGGCAAAAGCTACTATCGCCATTATCGATATTGTCGCTAGTGATTGTCGCTTGCTCATTTGTCTTTGGCTCGCTACGGACGCACAGTTTAGGCTTACGTATCGTCGTGGCATTGTTGTTTGGTCTACTATTTAGCTATATTCAGGACTTAGTCGGATTTGTATCGCTAGCCACAGGCTTTTCACCAATGCTTATGGTTCTATTACCGATTATCGGCAGCGCGCTATTGGGTGGATATTTAATAAAACGCCAGATGTAAAAAGACAATTGGTCATACAAAATAAAAAGCACGCTAAATCAGATTTAGCGTGCTTTTTTATGTCGATTTCAATTTAGGCTTCAGTTTAAATGACTGAAACTCAATCAGGTAGAGCTAAAACTAGTCTTTGGTCGCCATCGTAATCGTATAGGTTTTACCTTGCTTGATTTTGTCGCTATTGCCAAACACTTCGGTAAACGAGCGCTTAACAAATTGGCGTAGGCCATTGATGGTCACGACATAAAAACGGCCACCTTTACGCATGCGTGCATAGGCATCGAGGAAGTATAAATAATGCTGCTCCTTACCGACTTTGGCTGGCAAGTTGGACATCACAAGGCTAAAGTCTTTATCTTTTGCCACATGATTAAAGCCATTTGATAAATGTACATCGACATTGTTTAGACCATTTTTCTCACAGTTACGACGTGCGTATTCTACCGCCATAAAGTCTTTATCAATCAGCGTATGCTGACCATTCGGACATTCACGTGCTGCCGTCATACCCAGTACGCCATAACCACAGCCCAAGTCGATCGAATCATCATCTTGCTCAAAATCCACATAATCAAGCAGCATCAAGCTACCATCATCGAGTTTTTGCGGTGAAAAAATGCCCCACGTGGTCGCAAAATCAAACGGCTTACCCAGCACTTCTTGGCGAAAATTGATATCTTCGCGCCAGTGTTCGGCGTTTTTTAATAGGTCAGCAGGTGGTCTATGGCTCATGGGATTCTCGGATAATAGATAGGAAAAAGGTAGTGCGCAGCCCATTTAGGCAGCATGTATATCATGACGCACTTTAATAAGGGTATTGTAACGAGAAAAGGATGGGTTTGCAGCTATCTATTTCTAGAACTGCATTTTGCTATATCGCAAAAAATTTTAAGAAAAATGTTAGAGACATTAGATAAGAGGCATCGCTTAAGATAGAATCAAATTTAACCTGATAGTCTCTAAGTATTATTTATGCCAGACATTATATTCGTATCCAAAATAGACTTTTGGCTTGCACTGCTACTTTGGGGTTTGAGCTTATTTACTGTGTCTGTTCCATTATGGCAGTGGAGGCGAGGTGCTCACAAATCCCTCATACAAACTATATTAATGACGGTTATTCTCTTCCCTTTTGCAGCACTAATGCTCATACCTTTCTTCGGTACTGAGTACACATTAACGAATGACCAACTACAAGTAGATAGTGGGTTCTCTGTTCAAAAAATTGAGCTTACAGATATCATCTATATTATGCCAACACAAAGCATGAGTTCTGCGCCAGCACTATCATTGGATAGGATTAAAATATCATATCAAGATGAAGAAATACTAATCTCACCAAAAGACCAGTCACGTTTTTATCGCGAGATACAGGCACGTAATCCTAAAATAGTGATAGATACAGCAGGCGAATAGAATGGCATTATCGTTAGCCGCATTCAGCTATACATCGTTCTTGATATTGAAGGTTTCTTGAAACTACTTCCCCAAACTCTTCTTCAGTAAATGATCAAATATAAATGGCCCAAATGGCAAAAACGAGCCGAGCACACCAGCAGGTAGCGCCCAAAGCGGCATTTTTATTCTGCTCGCGGTGATGATTAATACCATGACATAAGCAACGAATAATACCCCGTGCACTGGACCGATATAGCTTACCGCTTCTGGAATATCGAACATATATTTGAGTGGCATCGCGATACCAAGTAACAATAGAAAAGACGTACCTTCTAAATAACCCATGATAGTGAGGTTTCTAAGTGCAGAGTTTTGACTCTTTGTTAAGGTAGACGGTTGAGCTTGCGACACGATATATTCCTTTTACAATCATCAATAATATTAGATTTCAATGCTGCCCATATGACAATATGGTAAGGCTACCCACGTGGATGATGCTCGGCATGTAATTTCTGCAATCTTGCCGTTGCAACATGAGTATAGATTTGCGTGGTGGATAAATCGCTATGTCCTAGCAATAACTGCACACTTCTTAAATCTGCACCATGATTGAGCAAATGCGTGGCAAATGCGTGACGTAGCGTATGCGGGGATAATTCTTTATCGATACTGGCAACTTTGGCGTACTTCTTAAGTAGATACCAAAAGTTCTGCCGCGTCATATAGCCACCTTGCGCCGTCAAAAATACCGCTTGGCAATTGCCTGATTTTAAATGCGCAATCAAGTCTCCACGCCCATGAGACAGATAATCTTCCAATGCATCCGCTGCATATTCGCCGAGGGGCACCAGTCGCGTTTTATTGCCTTTACCCGTGATTTGTAGCCAGCCAGAGTTTAGATTCACTTGCTCTAATGAGAGGTTAATCAACTCACTCACTCGCAGACCGCAGGCGTATAAAACTTCTAACATGGCTTTGTCACGCAGTCCAAGTGCCGTACTGGTATCAGGTGCAGCAAGTAGATTATCGACGTCAGCCTCGGCTAAGTCTTTTGGCAGCGGACGTCCGAGTTTTGGGCTTTTGATACGTTCACAAGGATTGTCTTCACGCAGATTATTAGCGATCATCCATAGATAAAACTGACGCAAGCTTGAGAGCATACGTGCTTGTGTACGTGGGGTTTTGCCATCTTTAGCAAGGAGTGACAGACAGTGCAACACATCATCAGGCTGCCAGCGTGTCAGGGCAATAGAATTGGTCAGCTCACAAGAGCGTAGGTCTCGCACATAAGCATTACGAGTACGCGTCGCTAGACCGCGCGCTAGCATGGCTTGACGAAACTCAGTCATGTAAGCTGGCTCATCATCGACCGCCAATGCTTTAGGCTGTCGTTGTTGCACGGCGCGATCACGACTCATAGGATAATACTCAGATAAGGGTTAAGTTAGCAATGACAGACAGTTATTAAAATAATGCCAAATCTATCATGCCGTTTTTTTCTTAACCAGATAGCGATATAGCGTTACGCTTGCAGGCGTATCATCATCGCTATCGATGGTGATTTCGTCAGGGTCAGCATCTAAGCTCACGTTCTCAGCCAGTGTTTCTTGGCCTACTAGTTCATGACCTAAATGACGACAGAAATTTGGAATATCGCGCGTGGTAGCCGGATCTGTCGCCAATATTTCAATCACTTCACCGCCATCTGCTTTGCGAATGACGCGATGTAGCATCATGACCGGCTCAGGACAAATCAGCCCTTGAGTGTCTAAGTGATGGTGGATAGGCGTGTCTGGTATCGAAGTGGTCATAGTCATTATCGTAAAGCTAAATAAGTGAATTTGAGGATGAGTAGTTTGCTTAAGTGCTTATTGCGGCGTACTTTGTAGGTCGTCTACGCTTCAGTACTTTCAGCCTCTTCGTCGGCATCAGGCGTATCAGCTATTTCTAAAAAGTTAAAAAACCGCTTAAAACTTACTTTAAATAAAAATGCCACGCCCAGCCAACAAGATAGTCCTAACCATGCAGTATCGGCAAAAATTAATCCACCAACCAATATAATGGTAGATACGCCAATACTCATGGCAATCATCGACGGTTGGTTTAAGCGATAACGATAAACGACCAATGCATCGTAAATAGTAATGGGTATCGTGAGGGCTACTAGGGCATATGGCAAATTATAAAATAATTGATAAAGCAACTGGTTATCATGGAAGGCTTTGATACTAGCAATCGTGCCAAAGACCACAAATGCAAAAATAGCCGCATAAATGAGATAAATCGCTATTTGGTTGGCACGTTGGGCGCCTTTAATACGGGCAATAGCAAGTGGAGCAAAACCATGCTGTGACTTATGTTGCGAGGGTTGGTCTGAGACAGTGGTCATAGTAATCAGTCATTTATCCGTTAAGAGGTACGATGTATCGAAGTGACATTATAGCCGCACACGTGTCTTTTACCTATTTGGCTGCTTTATTCTGCTTTGATTGCATCGATAGCGATACTGCTATTAGGATCAGCAAAATAGGTCGACATTAGGATACAAGCGGAGATATCATCGATTGGGTCGCGTTCGTTTTTGATCCAACCATTGTCCCATGCGATTTCTCTTGCTTCGATTGAAGTCAGCCGCTCATCACACAGTGATACGGTCACTGGCAAATGCTGCTCCATTATTCTATGGGCCAGACGACGAGCGAATTTGTGCGCTCGTTTTGAAAGCATGGAGCTAGTGCCATCCATATTAAGCGGTAGGCCAACCACGACTTGCGCCACGCCCCAGACTTTGATGATACCAATTAAGTTGTCCCAATCTGGCTGCCCGTTATTCATTGCCAAAATGTCAAAGGCACGTGCCGTCTGTGTGATGTTATTACCGAGTGCCATTCCCATCTTTTTGACACCGTAGTCTAGTGCCAAGATAAGATGCGGCTTTACCTCTGGCTCAATAGTTTCAGCAGTGCTATTGCTACCGTTATCGAGAGTATCAATATCAATGTCATTATCTATAGCGTCTGTGCTACTGGCTGTAAAAGTACTATCTACCATAGTAATGGGTGTCCTTTATGTCTTTATCTAAATTCGCAGAGCGTATGAGATCACGCATGACCTATGTCACTACTAAGATAGTCGAAATTGACTCCGATTTTGTCGGCTGCGATTTGCCAGCGTTCTTCAAACGGTGTATCAAATAATAAATTCAGATCAGCAGGGCAGACTAACCAATCACCATTACTCAGTTCTTGGTCTAGCTGTTTCTTACCCCAGCTGGCATGACCTAGACACAGCTGATAGTGACCGACGCCTTGACCTGCGGCGATACGTTTTAGAATATCTTGGCTAGTTGTGATGCAAACGTTCTCCGAAATAGCAAAAGAAGAAGCCCATTCTGGCTGACCAGTATGCAGCACAAAGCCGACCTCAGGATACATAGGGCCGCCCTCTAATGCCACATCTTCCATCACCTGCGGATTGGTCACTTCAATATCTAAATCTTCTAGCAGCTTACCTACGCGAGATTGCTCGAGCGGACGATTGACCATCAGACCTAGTGCACCATGCTTGTCATGACGGCAAATATATATAAGTGCCTGCTCAAACCTTGGGTCTGACAGCTCTGGTGCTGCAATCAAAAAATGATGGGTCAAATTGGTTTTAGACATAGAAACAAATGCAACCTAATAATAAGGGTGAAAGACTACTATATGGTGATAATCAACAGAAAAGCAAGATTCGCACTAATTGCTACTGACCATCATACAGACTCAGATAACCATCCGTTTTGATGAAAACGAACGGTTATTTAACGTTAGATAGGTCAGGTAGAGCGTTATTTAACATCGGATAATAAGCTGCGGGCATGATCGCGCGTGACATCAGTAATAATGACACCACCAGACATACGCGCCAACTCGTCTACTTGCGCACTGTTGGTCAGTATGAGTAGCTCGCTTTCGGTCTGTTCTTGATGGTGCTTTTGTACCAAGATATGTTGATGCGCTTGTGCTGCGACTTGTGCTTGGTGTGTGATGGCTAGCAATTGCTGTGTTTGCCCAAGCGAGCGTAGCAGTTCGCCAACCACTTGCGCAGTACCGCCACTGATACCGACATCAACCTCATCAAATACCAACATAGGCTTGGCGGCATTGTTATCAGCATTGGTCGCTTGTAGTACTTGCATCACGAGTGCCATACGTGACAGTTCACCACCTGAAGCAATTTTATGTAGGGGCTGCATTGGCATACCGACATTGGCGCTGAATAATAAATCAATATCGTAGCAACCTTGTGCATTGTAATGACTAGGTTCAGATTTTTTGGTAAAGACAAATTCACAGCGAGCATTGGGTAGCGCAAGCGGTTGTAGTTGTTTGATGAGTTGCTTACTAATTACCGGGGCAGCTTTTGTGCGCTCTTTATTTAACTGTGTGGCCAGAGCGAGATAGTCTTGCCAAGCCTGATCAATTTGCGCTGCCATTGCATCACTGCTTGGCTCGTTCTCTAGCTGCTCTAATTGCGCCTCCCAGCCTTTTGCTTCATCAATTAAATCACTGGCGGGCAAGCTATGCTTACGTGACAAACGATGTCCTAAGCTGATTAGGTTGTCTAATGTTTGCAAGCGTTCAGGATCAGGGAGCTGCTGTTCGGCATAATCTGATAGCAGGGCAGTTACCTCAGTGATTTGCTGCTGTGCTAGATGCAGCTGCTCAGAGGCTTGTTCAAACGTTTGACTGACGCTTACTTGATTGTCACAGAGTTTGATCGCTTGCCCAAGCAAGGTCATGACGTCTGGCTCATCAGTATCATTGTCGAGCAAATGCAGACCATGACTAGCCTCTTGCATTAAGGCTTCAATGTTGGAGAGCTCTTCGTGTTCAGATTCAACTTCGGCGTAGTCCACAGCCAATAATGGCGCAATATCTGCTAATTGGCTCTGCAACAACTGAATACGATCTTGACGCTGGGCTTCGCGGCTCGCGATGTCATCTGCGCGACGTTTTAGCTGCTGATAGGCTTGATAGCTACTGGCAGTTTGGATGGCTAGCGGTGTTATCTGGGCCATCTCATCAAGCCATTGCACCACAAATTGCGGCTTGAGCAATGCTTGCTGAGCATGTTGGCTATGTATATTGACCAATAAAGTGCCTAAACTCTTTAGCTCCGCTAAGCTAACCGGTGAACCATTTAGCCATGCTTTTGAGCGGCCAGTATTGCTTAATTGTCGACGAATAAGTACTTCAGGCTCTTCTAGCGGTCGCTCATTTTTGGTAAACCACTCAGCGACGATACTGTTATTTTCTACATCGAATTGAGCGTAGATATCCGCATGCGCAGCGCCATGCCTGACCATCGCACTGTCTGCTCGCTCACCGACACATAGTGATAGTGCATCTAGCAATAACGACTTGCCAGCACCTGTTTCACCAGTGATGACATTAAAACCTTCAGCCACGCTCAGCTCATGCTGAGCAATCAACGCAAACTGATGTAAAGTTAACGATACTAGCATCAACGCCTCTCAGGACAGACAATGGACATCATATAAATCTTAGGAAGCCATCTATAAATAGGGTAAATAAGGAATTGAAAATATCTATTTAAACTTGCTAATTAGATAAATATTGTAGGCAAATAGTATGGTGTTAAATGTGCGTAAATACAAACTTTAAGACGAGGTATAACAGAATTTATTATTGGGAGATTACCATAAAACTATTAAAAACTGACAATAAATCATCGACATAATACCTATGATATTAATCATTAGGGTCATTGGATATCCAAAGATAAGCATAGTATGAGAAGAAGTATTTTGACTGATAATGATAAAAAGATACCTAAAATGATGGTCTAGCATCCGCCTAGAAAAATACCAAATGAATATTAAACGAACGGGTAGATACTTGTCATCGAATAGAATTTTCCTCGTCGCTTTAACAAACTTTATAGATATAATGTGGTAGCATAATCTCACATAATGATAAACTCTTCTTATGAGTTTGATGCGCTATGCAACCTAATAACGAGTCATAATTTTGTAAAATTGTAGGCGTATAGTGGTGAAAAATATGCCACTCGATCATTATTCAAAAGCGTTTTCATAGAACCTGTGGCTACCTTTAGCGCGCAGATATCTACTATAGAGGGATAAAGTATTTAAAGCAGGCATGTTTGCTTACTGGTCGCGTATTTGAAGCCCAGTGCAACTCTGTCAGTACTTTAACCCGTTACTTATTTTTTAGTTTTGCCATAATTATTTGATAAGGAAGCCACTATGACAGCGGCGCAATTTACTAACGTAACAGTTAATGCCCAAGCGACAGTATCTTATGATGGTCGCTGCTCAAGCCATACCATTATGTTTGAGGATGGTCGTCATAAAACGCTAGGCGTTATCTTACCTTGTGACAACTTGGTTGAGCATTATCATTTTAGCACCAACACTTCTGAGCGTATCGAAATCACCAGTGGTGAGTGTGAAGTGAAGATCAATGGTGACGATGAATTCAGCTACTACCGTGCAGGTCAATCATTTGTCGTTGAAGGCAATAGCGGTTTTAACCTACGTACTGAAGAGATTGTTCAATATGTCTGTCATCTAGAAGGCTGATATTATTAATAGGGCGCTTGAGCTTTATTATTCTAGCGCCTGTTCTATCACACATTAGTATTTCGAGAAAATAAACAATATCGGATTGGTATTGTTTATCTCTTTTTTTTGACGTTTGGTTTACTGTTCTCTCAACATCAATGGGTCATGACACGTAAAATCTACGTTATCTTCTTTTATCCCATCGCCTAGTGCGATATCCACTTTATATTTAGTAGGCCTATTATGGCAAAACCCATTTATTTTTACGGCATTCATGCAATTGATGCGTTACTTGAACATCGTCCTCTTGATGGTCTTAGCTTATTTGTGCAGCAAGGACGTGAGAGTGACAGCCATGTACAAGCTATCATGGCTGAAGCGGAAGCAAACGGCATTAGTATTCAACCGACCCAAAAAGACAAGCTAACGCAGTTGTGTGGTAGTCCGCAGCATCAAGGCGTGGTGCTCAATGCTCGTCCGTTAGGTTTCGCTGATGAAGGTTTGCTTGATACTATTATTGGCCGTGAACAATGCTTATTGTTGGTACTAGATCAAATTACTGATGCACATAACTTTGGCGCCTGCCTACGTACCGCAGTGGCTATGGGTGTGGATGCAGTGGTTTGTCCAAAACACCATGCAGCGAGCCTAACGCCAACAGTCGCTAAAGTATCAGTTGGCGCAGCAGAGATGATGCCGATTGTCAGCGTTACGAACTTGGCACGCACGTTGTCGCAAATCAAAAATGCAGGCGTTTTTGTATTTGGTACGGCACTTAGTGAAGAGGCTAAGCCAATACATGCCGCTGACCTAACTGGCAAGACCGCTATCATTATGGGTTCAGAAGGAGAGGGTATGCGTCGCCTGACAATGGAGAGCTGTGATGAGTTGGTTTATATTCCAATGTCAGGAAACGAGCATGGTAATCTACAGAGCCTAAACGTGAGTGTTGCTACTGGGATGGCACTGTATGAGGTCAATCGCCAGCGAACTTTAGCTGCTGGGCAAGCGTAAGGTACTCTTGGTGCAAGGGTTCTAGTTGTAGATATAGAGAGGCAAGGTCGCTCTCATTGAGTATGACATTGTCTGCATGACGATTACGCTCTTCACGACTCAGCTGATTGGTCATAATGGCCTTAATTTTTTGTATGCTTTGATCATCACGCTGACTGGCACGCGCAAGCTGCGTGTCTTCGGTGGCATCCATGACTAAAATACGTTGACATAAATTAGCCAGTCCTGCTTCTGCCGCCTCTATAAGTAGGGGCGCAGACAAGACTATATACGGTGAAGTACTAGCATCTAGCTGTGCCTTTGCTGTCTCACGTATCGCTGGGTGAGTGATAGCCTCAAGCTCAATCAGCGCTTCAGGATTTGCAAATACGTGTGTACGTACAGCAGCCCTATCCATGACACCCTCATCCGTCAGTATCCAATCACCAAACTTTTTCTGGATTTTCTGCAGAGTGGTGCTACCTTTAGCGACAGTCTCATGGGCGATCACGTCTGCATCAATAATATCGATGCCTTGCTCAGCAAACCAAGCACTAGCGGCAGATTTGCCACTACCGATACCACCCGTCAAACCAACCACGAGCTTCTTATTTTTTGGTTGCGTGGTTTGTGGTTGGTGTGAATAAGAGTGCGATATATTTTTTGACATAATAGTGGCTTATCTGATAGATAGAACAATGAATGCAGCTTTGAACTCACAATCGGCCTTGTAAAGCTTTACTTATGAGTCGCTGCCGAAAATTTCCTACAATGATATTTACTACAATAATCTAATGTGCGCTGTCAGTTATTAGACATACATACCGAGATACCAGCTGACGATATCTGAGCCGTATAATAAGGCAGCAATACCTGCAATAGCGATATAAGGCCCAAAAGCAAAAGGTCGGCTTTCACCCTGTTTTTTCATCAAGATCAGCCCAACGATAGAGCCGAGTAAAGATGATAGTAGAATAATCAAAGGTAACATCATAGGTCCGAGCCAAGCACCTAATACTGCTAGTAATTTAAAATCCCCTTGACCCATTCCATGTTTTTTAGTTATTAAGTAAAACACCTTGACTACTATCCATAGCGATAAAAACCCAAGTAGTAATCCCCATATCGACTGTGTTGGTGTGACAAACCAACTTTGTGAATTCACCGCTAATCCTAAGCCTGCCAAAGGAAAGGTAAGACGATCGGGTAGTAACTGTGTGTCAAAGTCGATACCTGTTAGAGCTACCAGTGTCCATACTAAAACCAATGCGGACAAGCCTGTAGTATTTACCCCAAACTTATATATTACTAATACAGATAAGAGGGCAGTTACTAGCTCAACGAGAGGATAACGCAGACCAATAGATGCTTTGCAACTTGAACAGCGTCCGCGTAGTAACAGCCAACTTATTAAAGGGATGTTTTCATACCACTTAATTTTATGTGCGCAATGAGGGCAGCGAGAGGCAGGTCGACTTAAAGTAATCGGTTGGTCAGTAGCGACAATATCTGCTATAGGCAGCGTATGCTCGCGTGGCATATCTGCCTGTTCAGACATAAACTGGCTACACTCTTGTCTCCAACCATGCAACATCATCAGCGGTATGCGATGAATCACAACATTTAAAAAACTGCCAACACAAAGACCTAATAGGCCAAATACGAATAAAGCTAGGGTACTGTTCTCTTGTAGTAACTGTATAAATTGCATCAAATCATTATCCTACTACTGAGCCCATCTGGAAGATTGGTAAGTACATTGCGATGACTAGACCTCCAACTAATACACCTAATACTGCCATAATTAACGGTTCCATTAAGCTCGTCAAACCATCAACCGCATTATCAACTTCGTTTTCGTAGTAGACAGCAACTTTATCTAGCATTTCTTCTAAACTACCAGACTCTTCACCAATGCCAACCATCTGAATAACTAAGCTTGGGAACAAGTTGGTCGAGCGTATGGAGAACTGTAATTGCTGACCAGTGGATACATCATTCTTGATTTGTTGAGTGGCATTATAAAATACAACATTATTAGTCGCACCGGCAGTGGAGTCTAGGGCATCGATAAGCGGCACACCAGCAGCAAAAGTTGTAGATAGTGTACGAGAAAAACGTGCAATAATCGCTTGATAAGCAATGTTGCCAAATATCGGAGCTTTTAGCGTAGCCCGATCTAAAAAGTCACGGAATTTTTTAGATCTTTTTTTAGCTTCTGAAAAGCCGATGATTGTACCGCCGATAGCAATGATAAGGATAAACCACCATGCCTGCATCCATTCGGACATGCCAACAACCATTTGAGTAAAGGCGGGTAGTTCTGCACCAAATGAACTAAATAAGTCAGAGAACACAGGTACTACTTTTATTAATAGAATCATAGTAACAATGATAGCAACCACGATAACGGCAATAGGATACTTCATTGCCTTTTTTATTTTTGCTTTCAGAAGCTCACTCTTTTCTTTGTAAGTAGCGACTCGCTCAAGCATCGTCTCAAGTGCACCTGATTGTTCGCCTGATTCAACAAGTGAACAAAATAAATCATCAAAATAACGAGGATGTTTGCGCAAAGAAGAGGCAAAGGTGCCACCTGCTTCAATATCTGCTTTTATTTTCAATACTAAGTCTTTCATACTTGGATTATCGAGCGAGTCGGCGACAATCTCAAAGGACTGGGTCAACGGTACACCTGCTTTCATCATTGTTGCCAACTGCCGAGCAAAAATAGCAATATCAATGGCTTTAATTGCTTTTTTGAAGGTATAAAGAGGTTTTGGTTTTTTCTTAATCCCTTTAACCGTGATGCCTTGTTTACGTAGGGTTGCTTTCGCTAGCTCTAAGTTACGACTGGTGGTTTCTCCCTTAACTTTCTGCCCGCGTCGGTTCACACCGTCGTAAACGAAATCTAATAACATGTCGGTCTTAGCTTTTGCCATATTACTACCCTCAAAATTGTCCAATATATATTGTAAATTTACAATAGAATACCAGACTTAAAATACCAGTCAGGCATACTTTATTTTAGCGTAAAAAACCAGTGTTTATCTGTTCTATTTTTAAAGATATAAGATAAAGGACATTGCTGGTTTATAAATCAGTTACCAACTAATAGTTAGAATACTAAGACTTATAATATAAATTTTATTTATTATTCAGAAGTCACCCGCATCATTTCTTGAATACTCGTGACACCTTGCAAAACTTTTAAGATCCCAGAACGTCGCAAGTCGCGGAAACCATTCTTGATGGCAGCGTCTTTGATATCTATTGCGTTACCATCTTCCATAATAATGCGTGAAATATCAGGGCTGACCTTCATCACCTCATAGATACCTACACGGCCTTTATAACCTTCACGGCATTCATTACAGCCGACTGGTTCATAAATGATATTATCAGTGTTATCTAAATCAGTATCGGTAAAACCAATCTCTAATAAGCTCTGACGCGGGATGTTAATAGGTTTTTTACAGTTCTTACAGAGACGTCGTGCCAATCGTTGAGCAATGACTAGGTTGACTGACGTGGCAATATTAAAAGAAGCGACGCCCATGTTGCGTAGACGCGTTAATGTTTCAGGCGCTGAGTTGGTATGCAAAGTAGAAAGAACCATATGTCCAGTCTGTGCTGCCTTAATAGCGATCTCAGCAGTCTCAAGGTCACGAATCTCACCAACCATGACAATATCAGGGTCTTGACGCAAAAAAGACTTGAGTGCATTGGCAAACGTGAGACCAACTTTGGCGTTAACATTGACCTGGTTAATTCCTTCAAGGTTAATTTCGACTGGATCTTCAGCCGTTGAGATATTGGTTGCGCCAGTATTTAAGATATTGATACCAGTATAAAGTGATACGGTCTTACCAGAACCAGTAGGACCAGTGATAAGCAACATGCCCTGCGGTTTGTGTAATGCCTCTAGAAACATTTCCTGCTGATCTGGTTCATAGCCCAATGCATCAATACCTAACATGGCTGATGATGGATCAAGGATACGCAAAACAAGCTTTTCACCGAATAACGTCGGTAATGAGTTTACCCGGAAATCAATCGCTTTATTTTTAGAAATTTTTAGTTTAATACGCCCATCTTGCGGCACCCGACGTTCTGAAATATCCATCTGAGACATGACTTTGAGACGTGCTGCAATTTTATTTGCAAGTTGAACTGGTGGATTAGCCATTTTCTGCATGACGCCATCGACACGAAATCGTACTCTGAAAGACTTTTCATATGGCTCGAAATGTAAATCAGAAGCACCCATACGGATAGCATCTACCAACATTTTATTGACGAACTTTACAACAGGTGCTTCATCGACGCCGTCATTCAGCTGAGTCTCACCATCCTCTTTATCTTCATTACCATCTTCAAAGTCGACATTTAGGTCGCTATTAGAAAAGCTATCAAAGCTTTGCATCGTATCTGCATATGCACTTTCAATACGCTTTTTAAGCTTATTTTCTTCGACAACAATGGTTTCTATCGACAGGCGAGAATTAAAGGCAATCGCATCAATAGCATCAACGCGTGTGGGATCACTTAGTGCGACAAACAGGCGTTGTCCTCGTTTAAAGAGTGGTAATGCATTAAACTTGCGAACGATTTTTTCATCAACCAAGTCTTTTGGAATAACATCAACATTTAATGCATCAAGATCGAATAGAGGGTCGCCGAAAGCTTGGGATAGCATTTGGGCAAGTTGATAAGCATCGGCCAGTTTATTGTCTACTAGATAGGGTACCAGTCCTATTTGCTGCTGCTGCGACTCAATCTGTGCCGTCTTCATATTCGCTTCACTAACGACACCGTCGCTAATCAGTTGCTGTGCTAGACCGCCGTACTTACTGGTTGCGATAGACATTATAACCTCTCCTTTGATACAAAATATTCTGTAGACTTGCTTGGTATTGCACGCTATATACTTGTCGTTGCTAGTTGATAACTCACTATAACTGTTTTGCTTTGTTTATCTTATCTACCTGTATATCTATATATAGAACCAGCAACAATATTTGATTTTATAAACTCTGTAGTATAGAACTTTACTTTAGTTTGAAAAAATTATATATACCATTAGACGACTAGCTCGTAAAAATAACGGTCTATTGATGTATTGTCTGTAGATAAGTTTGCAGAAGTGATTCTGCTCATGGTGGCACGCTACTATAGCACTTACGAATTATTTGTTATACTGACGCGCATATTAGCCGAATTGGCATGAATACATGAGACAAGGTAAATAAGTATGCAAGCTTGGGTAATTGGCAATTGGAAACAGAATCCTGCGACTAACAGTGCTGTCAATGCACTATTGGACGACTTATTGACTAAAGTTAATACTGAAGAACAAGCCAACTCGCAGGTGTCAAAAAACCGCTGTAAATTAATGGTAGCGCCAAGTTGTGTTCATTTAAATACAGTGAGTACGAGTCTAGCAGATAGCTCAATACTCTGTGCCGCACAGGACGTTAGTACCTATAGTGCAAGTACAGGAGCCTATACAGGTGACTGTTCAGCACAGCAGGTAGCAGATGCAGGTGCTACTTGGACGCTACTTGGCCACTCTGAGCGTCGCCAATATCACAAAGAGTCTCATGATTGCCTGATAAGCAAATTGTCTCATGCGTTTTCTCAGAAATTAGGTGTGGTGTTTTGCATCGGCGAAACGCAAGAGCAGTACGACAATGGTCAAACACTCGACGTTATCAATGAGCAACTCTCGGTTATTAAGGACTTACTGACTCAGCAGCCAGATTTAGCATCATCGTTATCTAAAAATCTGCTCATCGCTTACGAACCTGTATGGGCCATTGGTACAGGTAAAGTGCCTACTGTGGCAGAAGTGAGTAAGACTCATCAGTATATCAAGCAGACGGTTGCAAGCTTTGCTGATATAACAGATACGATTACCGTGCTGTATGGCGGTAGTGTTAATACTAATAATGCCAATAGCTTTGCTTCTGACGCTATGATTGATGGTGCATTAGTGGGCGGCGCCTCATTAAAAGCAGAGAGCTTCCTAGCGATTGCCGATGCCTTTAACCAAGCCAATGCTTAAATGAATAAATAACGCTCAGATATCAAGATCATAGCTTATAGACAGTATGGTTTTATCGGTTAGTAAAAGTAGGTTTAACACTGCCCTTGCAATCGTGTACAATGCGCCTTATTTATATAGTCGATCTGGCATTTGATCATGCCGATTGTCATTCTATTAACCTTACGTTTTATTTTCCGTTATCAGTCGTCATTACGCGGCAAAAGAGGCCACCATGTTTACGTTTATATTAGCCCTGCATATTATTGTGGCCATTGCCATGATCGGCTTGATTCTGATACAGCATGGTAAAGGGGCAGACGCTGGAGCTTCTTTTGGTGCCGGTTCATCAGGTACAGTATTTGGCGCAGCAGGTACTGCTAACTTTTTGACGCGTGCTACGGCAGTACTAACGGTCATATTTTTTATTACGAGTATGACACTTGCTGTTCATGCTCGTAAGCAAGCAGAAGATCAGTTTCGTCTAGATGCGCCAGTTTCAGCACCGCAAACGCCGCGTCCATTGACTCAAAATCCTGAGTAACCCTCTTTTAAGTAGGCAGCGCTTGCTATTTTGGTAGGTTAGATTTACAATGCTTTCCTGTTTTCGCAACTCCTATTCTATAGATGCCTACCTTAAGCATCATTGATTATAGACTGGACGATAGAGACAGAGCAGTACAATGCGATTGTGGTGGAATGGTAGACACGCCATCTTGAGGGGGTGGTGGCGAAAGCTGTGGGGGTTCAAGTCCCCCCAATCGCACCAAGTTTTACAGACGTAGCATAGCGTCAGGTTGGATTTTTAGCAGATAATACTTATTTTATAATTAATTTAAAAAAAGTATTGACACTTCTACAAAACCTCCCTATAATATGCGTTCTAGATTGATGCGGGGTGGAGCAGTCTGGTAGCTCGTCGGGCTCATAACCCGAAGGTCGTTGGTTCAAATCCAGCCCCCGCTACCACTTTTTATACTGATGTTTTGTACACTAAATTTGTCAGTACCGATTAGCCCACCATTATGTTTGTGGGTTTTTTTGTATCTGAAGGTCAGTGTTATCGCGGTATCTATCCTACTTATGCTAAGCTCTAAGTCTATAGAGTACGATATTACTCGTCACTGGTCATCATCGGCCGCTACCGGCACGATGCTTCTTAAGCAACACTATCTTTTATTCCTCATACTTTTATCGATAGTAGTGCTTTATAAATAATAAAAGCATTGTTTGGCCGAGCTTGATGTTTTTTACGCTCGTCCCTATATAAATGCACAATATGTATCATATATTTGTGATTTAAAATTATATACTGACCGTGATTCTGATCATTATAAGATTGCTATATATAGATAAGAGTCAATCTTTAATACGGTTTATTAAGTACGATAGATAAGTGAATAGGAAAATACAAAGAGATTATGAAGCTTTCGACTAAAGTTGCAGAACTGACTAATATTATTGCCCCTGCTGTGGCCGCTTGTGATGTATCACTATGGGGTATCGAGTTTGCGCCACAAGGTCGTCGCTCTTTACTACGTATCTATATTGAGGCATTGCCAGAAGAGCAAGCCCAAGATAAACAAGTAACGATTGAAGACTGCGCGGCAGTAAATCACCAAGTAAGCGGTATCTTAGAAGTTCATGATCCTATCGCTGGTGAGTACATCTTAGAAGTATCTTCGCCTGGTTTTGATCGTGCGTTTTTCTCAGATGAGCAAATGCATGCGTATGTTGGTCAAACTGTGAGCTTGCGTCTGATTCAAGCTATCGGTACAGGTGATCAAAAACGTCGTAAAGCCACAGGCACTTTAGATAGTATTGATGAAAACTCTTTAAAACTGACGTCAAGTGATGGCGAGCAGTTTGAGATTGCACTAAGTAATATTGATAAAGCCAATTTGATTTATGAAGATGCCTAGATTTTTACTAGGGTAACTGTTTATAGACAGTTTTATCTTCCAATAGCTTATGTGGCTTATAGCAACTATATAATAGCAGCACCCAAATTATAAAATTTAAGTCAATTAAAAAATGATAGGACAGGTATAGCATGAGTCGTGAAATCTTAACGGTAGTAGAAACTGTCAGTAATGAAAAGGGCTTAAATCCTGAAGATATCTTTGAAGCAATTGAAGACGCTTTAGTGGTATCGACTAAGAAAAAAGTATATACCGAGCAGCCAGAAGTGGCTGTACGGGTAGCAATCGACCGTGCAACTGGCGATTACGATACTTATCGTTACTGGACAGTGGTTGCAGATGAAGACCATGAAATGCCAGCTTGTCAGCTTGCTATCACCGATCTTGATCAAGAAGAATGGTCAATTGGTGATATTAAAGAAGAGCAAATTGAATCAATCGAATTTGGTCGTATTGCTGCTACTCAAGCCAAACAGGTCATCATCCAAAAAATTCGTGAAGCTGAGCGTGCACTAGTTGCAGATGCTTTCGAGCCACGTGTTGGTGAGATGATGTATGGCGAAGTCAAAAAACAGACTCGTGATGGGTACATTATTGATTTGGGTGACAATGCCGAAGGTTATTTGTCACGTGATCAAATGTTGCCACGCGAACAACTACGTGCAAAATCGCGTATTAACGCTATCTTGTACCATGTAAACCGTGAAAACCGAGGTGCCCAGTTACTGTTATCTCGCACACATCCTGAAATGCTATCAGCACTGATGCAAAAAGAAGTGCCTGAGATTGCAGAACAAATTATCGAAATTCGTAATGTCGCTCGTCTACCAGGTACTCGTGCTAAAATAGCCGTGAAGACTAACGATCATCGTATCGATCCAGTTGGTGCCTGTATCGGTATGCGTGGTACACGTATCCAAGCAGTACAGCAAGAGTTAGACGGTGAGCGTATTGATGTGGTGGTATGGTCAGATGATCCTGCCCAGTTTATCATCAGCTCTCTAGAGCCTGCTGACGTAAGCAGTATCATTTTAGATGAAGATACGCAAACAGCAGATATTATCTTTAGCACCAATGATCAATTGGCACGTGCTATTGGCTCACAAGGTCAAAACGTACGTCTAGCGTCTGAGTTAACGGGCTATAAGCTTAATATGATGCTCGAAGAAGAGTATCAGCAACGTCAACAAAACGAATCGAAAGCGTTTATTGAATTATTCTATGAGCGCCTAGAAGTAGATAAAGATTTAGCACAGGCATTGGTTGATATTGGTTTTACCAGTATCGAAGAAGTGGCCTATGTACCAGTTGAGACTTTCTATGATATCGAAGGTCTAGACGATGAAGCGATTGATATGATTCAAGAGCGTGCTAAAGAAGTCGTCATCGCTGATGAACTGGTCAAACAACAGAACATGAAAGAGCCAAGTCAAGAGCTTCAAGAGCTTGAAGGTATGACAGTCAGTTGGGCTTATAAAATGGCGCAAAAAGACATCATTACTGTTGATGACTTGGCAGAACAAGCCGTCTTCGATCTAGAAGATATCGAAGGATTAGACTCTGAAACTGCAGGAAAACTCATCATGAAAGCTCGGGAATCTTGGTTCGATGAATAAGCGGTAACTGCATATCGCTGTCTTTTGGTGATATGCTATTGAGAATAAAGCGCTGATATCTATTTATAAGTATCAGCCTTAACCCAATCATTTGTAGCCAACAACTGAATTGAACATATAGCAAATAATAGACAGTAGGTGATAATAAATGGCAGATAAGACCGTCAAAGAACTGGCAGAAATGGTAGGCAAAACTACAGATGCTGTAAAGCAGCAATTAGTAGATGCTGGCCTGCCTGCTCGCGCAGAGGATGACCTAGTCACCGAGCTTGAGCAAGAAAAGCTGGTGACGTATTTAAAGCAAAGTCATGGTCAACAAGAAAAGCGTCGTATTAGTCTTAAATCTAAGACGACCAGTACTGCACGTGTGACCGGCTCTTCTGGTAAATCTAAGAGCGTCAATGTAGAAGTGCGTAAAAAGAAAGTATTTGAAAAGCCTGATCCAGAAAAAATGGCTGAAGAGCTAGCCGCTCGTGAGCAGGCTCTGGTTGAGTCTCAAGAACGTGCAGCCAAAGAAGCTGAAGAACGCGCCGCTACTAAGAAAAAAGCGGAAGAGCGTCAAGCGGCAACCTTAGCAGCGATGCGTGCAAGTTTAGGCTCTAGCAAAAAATCAGACGACAAAAACGATGATATTTCTACGTCAGTTGTCGTTAAAAAAGGCGGTAAAGCGAGCAAAGCCACTGTTGAAGTTAAGCCTAAAGAACAGCCAAAGAAAAAAGTTGCTGCTACTAAGCCTAAAGTGGAAACCGCTGCTGAGCGTAAAGCTCGCGAAACTCGTGAGAAAGAAGAAGCGCGTCTGCGTGAAATCGAATTAGAGACCCGCCGTACTCAAGCTGAAGAAGCACAAAAGCGTACACTTGAGCAAATGCGTAAAATGGCTGGTAAATATACCGACCGTGAGCCTGTTACTGAAGTGCGTAAAGATGAACCATTGGCTGAAGGTCTGGTCGGTGATGCATTAGAAGAATCATTTGAAAAAGAGCGT
The DNA here is from genome assembly GCF_002836505.1 of Psychrobacter sp. Choline-02u-9. GTDB lineage: Bacteria > Pseudomonadota > Gammaproteobacteria > Pseudomonadales > Moraxellaceae > Psychrobacter. The sequence goes on along the minus strand of NZ_PJBF01000046.1, from coordinate 5,204 downwards.
CGCGAAATCAAACGTGGTGCAAATAGCACGGGTACTCGCGGTCGTCGTCGTAAGAATCAAGATGAGCGTGAGATCAAAAACCGTAAAAACGGTTTGCGTTCAACACAAGCATCACAGCATAAGTTTGAAAAACCTGTCGAAAAAATCGTCTATGATGTTGAGATTAGTGAGCAAATTTCAGTTGCTGATCTTGCTCAGCGTATGGCGGTTAAAGCTCGCGAAGTCACTAAGCTACTTATGAAAATGGGCGAAATGGCTCGTGAATCAGACACGATTGATCAAGCAACTGCAAGTTTGCTGGTTGAAGAGATGGGTCATAACCCAGTACCAGTCAGTGATACCAAAGTGGAAGACGATCTACAAGATGCCGTTGATGAGCGTAGTAGTAACGTTCAAACACGCCCACCAGTCGTAACCATCATGGGTCACGTCGATCATGGTAAGACATCATTGCTTGATAAAATTCGTGAAACAAAAGTTGCGAATGGTGAAGCGGGTGGTATTACTCAGCATATCGGTGCTTACCACGTAAAAACCGAGCGCGGTGTTATTACTTTCCTTGACACCCCGGGTCACGCGGCCTTTAGTGCGATGCGTTCACGCGGTGCTCAGGCGACTGATATTGTTGTACTTGTCGTCGCAGCTGATGATGGCATGATGCCACAAACGGCAGAAGCGATTGATCATGCACGTGCTGCTGGTACGCCGATTATTGTCGCTATTAATAAAATGGATAAGCCAAGTGCTGATCCTGACCGTGTTCTCAATGAATTGACAACGAAAGAAGTCATCTCAGAAGAGTGGGGCGGTGACACACCAATGGCACGTATCTCTGCCAAAACTGGTGAAGGTATTGACGACTTACTAGAGTTTATTAGCTTACAAGCTGAGCTAATGGAGCTAGAAGCGCCACTAGACGGTGCTGCACAAGGCGTGGTCATTGAATCAAGACTTGAAAAAGGTCGTGGTCCTGTTGTTAGTGTCTTAGTTAAGAAAGGTACATTGAAGCAAGGCGACTTGGTTCTAGCTGGTGAGCACTATGGTAAAGTTCGTGCACTAACTGACGAGCATGGCCAACGTATCAAGTCGGCTGGTCCGTCTATCCCTGTAGAGATTTTGGGCTTGCCTGAAACACCTGCTGCTGGTAGCGAGTTCCTAGTTGTGACGGATGAGAAAAAAGCTCGTGAAGTTGCGGACTTTAGAACCAACCGTGAGCGTGAGCGTCAACTTGAGCGTCAAAATGCCATGCGTTTGGAAAGCATGTTTGATCAGATGGGCCAAGGCGATGTGTCATTCTTGAATATCGTACTGAAAACAGATGTACGTGGTTCACTTGAAGCACTACTAGCTGCCCTAAACGAATTATCTACTGACGAAGTAAAAGTCAGAGTGATTAGTTCAGGCGTTGGTCCTATCTCTGAGTCTGACGTAACCCTTGCAGAATCTAGTGAAGCGGTACTATTAGGATTCAACGTTCGTGCAGATGCTACCGCACGTCGTAAAGCAGACACTGCTAACATGGATATTCGCTACTACAGCGTAATCTATGGTTTGATCGATGATGTTAAATCAGCAATGAGCGGTATGCTTGCTCCTGAACATCGCGAGAAAATCCTTGGTGTTGCAGACGTTCGTGAAGTATTCCGTTCTAGTAAGTTTGGTGCTGCTGCTGGTTGTATGGTGGTCGAAGGTACAATTTATCGCAACAAACCTATCCGCGTATTGCGTGATGATCAAGTTATCTTTACTGGTCAATTGCAATCATTGCGTCGTTATAAAGAAGACGTTAACGAAGTACGTACTGGTATGGAATGTGGTTTGGCCGTTCGTGGCTATGATGTTGAAGCTGGCGATAAGATCGAAGTCTTTGAAATCCAAGAGTTCGCACGTACTATCTAAAGCTGTTGTTCGATAGCAGAGTATGTATTAATGCAATATGCGTAATCCGCTGAGCTTTTAGATACTTTGCTAATATCCAGCTGTACTTAGGCCTAACAGGTACATCCTGCTAGGCCTTTTTTAGCACATATCAGTGCAACATCTATTAATCAGCAGACTTATACAGTAATAAAATAAGCCCATTAAAGTAAGGTAATAACATGAACCAACGTTTACAAAGATTATCGGATCAGATTCAGCGTGAGCTTGCTGTTCTTATTCGCGATGAAGTCAATGACCCTCGTCTAACGGGTTTTGTCACGATCTCTAGCGTCAAAGTTAGCCCAGATTTAGGCTATGCGGACGTCTATGTCACTATCATGGAGCCTGAGCTCAATGATGCTATGAACAAGACCAATCATGAAGAAAGCATCAAAGTACTAAATAAAGCGGCAGGATTCTTGCGTACAGAATTAAGCCATAGCTTAAAGACACGTACTACGCCGCGCCTACGTTTTCATTATGATGAAGTGACTGCTCGTGGTAACTACATGATGGACTTGATTAGTAAGGCCGTGACTAAAACTGAGCAAAACGAGAATGACGAGTAAATTATTATTATGTCTATAGCGTCTAAGCAAGTTGATAAAAAAGCCAATATGACACCTGAAAAAGTAAAAGTTTCAGGTGTCATATTGGTGGATAAACCCAAAGGTATGACCTCGCAGCAAGTCGTGTCAAAAGTGAAGTATTTATTTAAATCACCGATACACGATAGTAAAAAGGCAGGGCATACAGGGACGCTTGATCCGATGGCAACTGGCCTGCTGCCTATTTGCTTGGGTGAAGCCACCAAGTTTAGCCATTATCAACTGGATGCTGATAAATCTTATCAAGCGACTATCTTGCTAGGTAGTCAAACCGATACTGGTGATGCTGATGGCCAAATCGTAACGCAGGCTTCTATTCCCGTATTTGACGAAGCATCATTGGCGACTATTGCACAGCAGTTTTTGGGTGCTCAGCAGCAAATACCACCGATGTATTCAGCGCTAAAAAAAGATGGTAAAAAACTGTATGAATATGCTCGTGCAGGTATTGAGGTTGATAGGCCGCCTAGAGATATCACGATTAAAGCAATCAACCTACAGATGATAGATGATACCCAGATGAGTCTAACGGTTACTTGTACTAAAGGTACTTACGTACGTGTATTAGCGGAAGATATTGCAAAGCAGCTAGGTACGCTAGGACATTTGACGGCATTACGCCGTACACAGGTAGGTAACTTCAGCATAGATGATGCGATCGCTTTATCATCGTTAGAAGGGCATAGTTTAGAGGAGCGTCAGTCTTGGCTACTGCCCATCGATGCTTGTATTGATATCGATGCTGAGCTAACCCTGACAGAGGAACAATGCGCCCGCGTACATATGGGGCAACGCTTAAACGTATTTGATGAGCTAACAGGTAAGCTCAAGGATTATGTTGCTAGAATGGTTTCTGACCAGCTGTCTAAGAATAGCTCTGTCGGTATTGATGGTAACGCTAGCACCAATGGTAAAGCTGATACTGGACTTGATGATGCGCCTCAGCTCCTAGAGCATGAAATACCTATTGATATACGTCTACTCAATGAGCAGGGAGAATTTCTCGGTTTGGGGTCTGTGAGCTTAAACGGACGTCTACAACCTAAGAAATTGATTCAGCGCTAATAGTAAAGTTTTCATCAATGCTACTTAAATAGAGAAACTACCACCTAATATTGGCTTGATTTACTAATAGTTTACACTAATCACATACCGTCACATTTTATTGCAGGTTTCGCCTATGGTGAAACCTGTTTTTTTTGTACTCTAGATTCATCAGATAGGGAATGCTGAGTTAAAAAATAAAACGGACAAATATTATAAAAATAAAAAATTGCCATAAGGTTAATAACTAAAACGATAAACAATTAAAAGTAAAAACCAATGCAGAAAGGACGCATTTGAACAAAAATAAAATAGTTCAAAGGAGAATGTACTGCCAAACAATAATAAAACTAACTTATAAAAATATACTGGCTCACAAAAACTAATAGATAAGAAGAAGGAAAGTTATGAAAACGATCGCTTTTTTACTACATAACCACTTTGAACAAGCAGAGTATGAAGACGTCAATAATCAGCTAAAAGACAAAGGCTATAAAACACTTCTCATAACAACAAATGATAAAAAAGAAGTGCAAGCCATGCAGCAAGACGTAGATAAGAGTGATACTTTTACTGCTGATATCTTTGTAGAAGATGCTAACGTTTCTGACTATGATGCATTGGTGTTACCAGGTGGTACTGTCAACGCTGATACTATTCGTGGTAACGAAAAGGCTCATCAAATTATCAATGCTATAAATGAAGCAGGAAAGCCACTAGCTGTTATTTGTCATGCTCCTTGGGCTCTCATCAATACAGGTATTGCTAAAGGCAAAACCCTTACCGCTTATCCTACTTTGCAACTAGATTTAGAAAATGCTGGAGCAAACTACGTAGATAAGACAGTACAAGTAGATGGCAATCTTATTACCTCGCGTAACCCAGACGATATTCCTAATTTTGTTGATGCCATAGATAAAGCATTATCTTAGAATTTTGGCTTCTAACTAAAAAAATTTAATTAAGTACTACTAAATCTTAACTCTGTACAATTAATATTTATAACCATAACTAAGGAAAATATTATGTCAAACTCTAACCCAAACGATACTAAACTTGAGCAACAACGTTCTGATTCAGCAGAAGCAGCACTTAAAGGTCAAACTGAAGACAATCACAATGAAAATAGCGAAGCAGCAGCAGAACGTATCGCAGCTAATTTAGAAAGCGCGAAAGAAGACAAGTAAGTTTTTAATATGCCGCCTGTAATAGGGTGGCATTAATACGTTTATAGTTTGCACGTCTTATGATCGATGAGTGCAACGACAGTTAGTCCACAAAATAATAATTCAGGAGCTAGTATGAGTAATTCATTGAACAAGATGGACGAGCAGGAAAAAGAGATTGAAAAGCTTGCAGAAGAAATCAACCCAAGTGAGCATACTGCCCCAGACAGCTTAGCGGAAGTAACCACTGCCGCGCCTCTTGAAGATGATGAACTAGGCGGCAATGCGAAAGAAGCTGATGTTAATAAATAGACTACTTAGGTAGGATGTTAATAGCTAGTTATCTATAGAATACTAGGGCGTGTCTTCAATTGGATAAGCCCTAAATAATAGTTACAATACCGCATCTATTGAGTCGATGCGAGAAATACAAGTTATGGCAAGAAAAGCATTAACAGATACGCTC
>NZ_PJBF01000045.1 GCF_002836505.1 Psychrobacter sp. Choline-02u-9 | reverse complement strand
CGTAGGTTTGGTGACGGATCTACCTATTTCAGTCTAATGTATTCTAGCAAGCGTATTGCAATATTGATTATAGAAAAACTTGAAGGTATGCTATTTTTTATTAAAAGCGCTTCTAACTTGTAGAAAGCACTGTATTAAAGACAAAGCCGTCATTAGACTAACAAGGAAGTATGCGTGTCAATTTGGTTGCTAGTTCTAATATCATTTTTGCATATTACTATTGGCGGGGCTTTCGCCTTCGGGTTTCTTTTCTATATGTGTGCAGAGGGAAGCCCAAGCTTAACCAAAGTTGAAAATAATGTTCTCTTTACCTTGTTGATTGGATATGCAGCTTCACTTGTAATCAGTGTTGCAATGGCTGTTTATTTTTACGTATTTGCTACTAGCGATTTATATTATTGGTGTTTCGCCATACCGTGGGTACTACTGATTCTACTATTAGGTTATTGGGCATATATTTTAGCCAAATTTAATGCATTCTAAGGATACTGTTGGCATATCTGGTCTGATTCATTACTTTTCAAAATAATTCACCTATCTCAGGTATCTCTTCAAAATCGAATCCTAACTGTTCATCTTTACGCTGTCTCATTTGTTCTATACGCAGCTTACGTCCTGCGATAAGCCTTAGCACCTCGCGTTGCTGCTCTGTCGTCATGTCATGCCATCGCTGGCGCTCAGTTCGACTACGCAGGCAACCAAAGCAATAACCCTTCTTATTGCTTTGACAAAGACCAATACATGGATTGGCAATCTCGAACAGCTCAAACTGTTGATTCATGACTCCTCCATAATGACTACCGTCATTCCTTTGACCTGCATAAAATCACTGTACAACCTTATTATGTCGCAAATACTGACTAATAGTGTGCCATTTTATTATTATTATTTCCGTCTAGCGGGTGCTATGCTTAGCTTTGATAGCCTTTATAAGATAATCATAACAAAATTAATAAGTGAGATGATACGTGAACTTGATTTATATCCATGGATTGGACAGTGATGCTAATTCGACCAAAGGGGTGTTGTTAGAAAAATATTGCCAGCTTCATTATCCTGATATTAATGTGCTGCGTCCTGATTTAAATAAAACCCCCGCTCAAGTGTGTGAGCAACTACTGTTTTTGATCGAAGTGCTAAGTAATGGTGAAGATAGAAAATCAGCAGATAAGCAGACTGAGTTATCAAATACAGTATTAATCGGCAGCTCGCTAGGTGGGTATTTTTCCACTTTGATAAGCAATCAGATAGGTTGCCCAGTTTTATTGCTCAATCCTAGTACTCAGCCCCATATCACTTTACAGCGTTTCTCTAATCAATCAATATCAAGTCAAGATAACTTAAATGAGTCATCTACTAGCAAAGTCTTGCATACAACAGCGGGCGGCTGGAGTATTACGCCTGCAGATTTACAGTGGTTTGCAGATAATCAGCTGTCATCAGTAAATTATCCCGATAAAGTTGCTGTGCTATTAAAAGAAGGCGACGAGCTGTTAAATTCTGAATTTTCTAAAGATTTTTATCAAAGTCAGGGCGCATCGGTAACGGTGCAAGTGGGTGGCGATCATTGCTTCAGTGACTTTGATGAGCAGTTGCCCATGGTGATGAATATCTTACAGAATTTAGTTCAACCTTAAATAGACGACATTATATGACGTAAGCGATGGAGTATTAACGTTAACGTCGCCATTTTTCGTTATAATGGTTTAATAGAATTAAACGCACGCGAACAGTTAAGGATGCATTTGTGAGTCAATATAATGCGCAATCATTAGAAGTTTTAGAAGGTCTTGAGCCAGTCCGTCGTCGTCCAGGTATGTATACCGATACCACGCGCCCGAATCATTTGGCGCAAGAGGTTATTGATAACTCAGTTGATGAGGCGTTGGCTGGTTATGCTAAAACCATCAAGGTGCAATTGCATAGTGATGGATCGTTGTCTGTCGAAGATGACGGGCGCGGTATGCCAACTGATATTCACCCTGAGTTTGGTCAATCTGGTATTGAGCTGATTTTGACCCGCTTGCATGCAGGTGGAAAGTTTTCGACCTCTAATTACGAAGTGTCAGGTGGTCTGCATGGTGTAGGTATCTCTGTCGTCAATGCGCTATCAACCCGCGTTGAAGTTACGGTATGGCGTGATAGCACACAGTTTGATATGGCATTTGAAAATGGCGCACCAGTTACGCCATTAACGCAAGCAGTCAGCTCAAACAAACGCAAACGTGGCACAAGAGTACACTTTTGGGCGGATGGTAGTTTCTTTGATACACCCAAATTTAATGTAAAACAGCTTAAGCATAATTTAAAAGCAAAGGCTGTTTTGGCCGCTGGACTGACGATTGAATTCACTGACGATATTAATGATGAAAAGGTCGTTTGGCAGTTTACGGATGGGGTAGTCGAGTATCTAAGCGAACAATTAGATGGTTTGGAAACATTACCTGAAGCACCGTTTTATTATAATTATGATGCGAAAGCAGGTGAACGAGCGGCTATTACCTTTGCCTTGTCTTGGTTACCTGATGGTGGCACGCCGATTCAAGAAAGCTATGTGAACCTGATTCCCACAGCTCAGGGCGGTACGCACGTCAACGGACTACGCACGGGTATCTTAGAAGCTCTGCGTGAGTTCTGTGATATTCATAATTTGCTACCACGTAGTGTGAAACTAACCGCGGAAGACGTCTGGGATGGGGTGAACTATATCTTGTCTCTGAAGTTCTCTGAGCCGCAGTTTTCTGGACAGACCAAAGAGCGCTTATCTAGTCGCGAAGCGGCGGGCGCTGTACAGACGTTGGCAAAAGATGCCTTTAGCCTATGGTTAAACCAGCATGCGGAAATGGGCGCGCAAATCGCTGAATTGGCGATTAATAAAGCTGGCCGTCGTCTGAAATCTGCCAAAAAAGTTGCTCGTAAGAAAATTACTCAGGGCCCCGCATTGCCTGGTAAATTGGCAGACTGCCGTGGTGATTTACGTGATGGCGCTGAGCTGTTCTTAGTAGAGGGTGACTCTGCGGGTGGTAGTGCTAAGCAAGCAAGAGATCGTCATTATCAGGCGATATTACCTCTGCGCGGTAAAATCCTAAATACGTGGGAAGTCTCATCAGATACAGTACTATCAAGTCAAGAGATTCATGATATTGCCATTGCTATCGGTGTCGATCCTGCCTCTGATGATTTGTCCGAGCTACGTTACGACAAGATATGTATTTTAGCGGATGCTGACTCTGATGGACTACATATCGCGACATTGATCTGCGCTTTGTTTGTGAAGCATTTTCCTGCGCTAGTGGATGCGGGTCATTTATTTGTGGCCATGCCGCCATTGTACCGAGTGGATGTGGGTAAAGAAGTTCACTACGCGTTGGATGAGCCAGAGCTTGCACATATCTTGGCTAACGTACCGGGTAATAAAAAAGCCCAGATTACACGCTTTAAAGGGCTTGGTGAAATGAGTGCTGAGCAACTACGTGAGACGACGATGAGCCGTGATACACGCCGCTTAGTACAGTTAGATATGGATGACATGGTACTGACCAATAGCGTGATGGATATGCTACTGGCTAAGAAGCGTGCCTCTGATCGCAAGTCATGGCTTGAGAGCAAAGGTGATTTGGCCGATATTTCTTAAAAGGTATCAGTGAATCTAAAGAAGTATGGGTGCAGAATATCGAAATAGGTCATTACTTATATTTATGGCTAAACGATCTATCACATAATAAAAGCACGCAAAATTCAGCCTAGCCACAAAGGCTTAATGGTATTATGTCAGTACCTTTCATTATATTGTGCTGTCATGATACCGAAGATTTTTAACCGTTCTAAGTCTGTTGTTTCTAAACCTGCGCGCTCCAAAGTACTCCCAAAACTTAGCAAAAAGCATTTGGGAGACAAGGTTCCTAAGCGTGGTAATAAGTTTGCGCCTGTTATTGCATCCGCGCTGTTAAAGGCATCAGGTTGGCGTACGGTAGGCGAGATTCCAAATATCTCACAAGCTGTAGTGCTTGCTCTACCCCATACTTCTAATGTAGATGGTATCTATGCGATTCCAAGTCTGTTTGCATTAGATATCAAAATCAGCATTATGGGCAAGCACACGCTATTTAAAGTACCTGTGTTTGCGCAATTATTGAATTGGATAGGGGTCATTCCTATCGATCGTGGTAACAAAGGCTCTGTACTGCAAGCCAGCATTGATAAGTTCAAAACTGGTGAACCATTATTTTTGGGATTATCACCAGAGGGTACACGGCAATATAATGAGTCGTGGAAGACAGGTTTTTATTATTTAGCGGTGGGTGCTGGTGTACCGATTTTGCCAGTAGCGATGGACTACAATACTAAAGAAATACGGTTTATGTCGCTGGTTTATCCTACAGGTGATATCGAATCAGATTTACCAAAAATATATTCTCAGTATAAAGGGGTGTTGCCAAGACATCTTGAGCGTTTGTCGCAGCCACTACAAGACATTAATAATGCAGCTGAATAAGCTAAATGGTATAAATATTAGTTCCATTAGTTAAGTTAAAATCACTGGTTGTATTACAGGTACGAAAACTCAGAGCTGTCTACAACTAAGTTCTAATAATTTATATTGAAAAAGCCCCTGATATCATCATATCAGGGGCTTTTTTTGAGTAATATTTGAATGTTTATCAGTGCAAAAGTCTAAAACTGTGGTTGGCCGTTAGAGGCAATAACACCGCCATCGACAGGCAGATTGACACCAGTAATCATGGAGGCGTCATCACTTGCTAAGAAGGTAATGGCAGCGGCGATATCCTCTGGGGTTGCCAAACGTCCAAGCGGACAGCGAGCTAGGAACTTATCCGTTTTAGACTCATTATCTTGGATAGCCGTAGTCATATCGGTTTTGGTGACACTTGGATTAACCGCATTAACACGAACACCATCTGAACCATGATCCAATGCTAATGTACGGGTTAAATTGGTTACACCCGCTTTAGCAGCATTGTAAGCAGCCATATTCCAGTCACCACCCACGCCCGAGAGCGATGAAATATTGACGATATTGCCCTTTGATGCAATTAAGTGAGGCATAGCAGCTTGAGAGACGTAAAAAGTCCCGTTTAGATTCACATCGATAGCAGAGCGCCAATCATCGGCAGACAATTCCGTGATTTTACCTTGGGTTGCTTTGCCAGCATTGTTGACCAAGATATCAATCTTGCCAAATTTGTCGATAGCGCGCTCAACCATCTCTTGTACTTGGCTTTGAACGCTAATGTCGCATGTAATAATGAGATAATTATCGGTATGAATCCAAGTACGATCTTGCGGCAACTCTTTTGCAGTTTCTTCTAGTGTTGCTGCCGTACGTCCTACTAAAACCACACTAGCGCCTTCCTCGGCAAAGCGAATGGCAGTTGCACGGCCAATACCAGAGCCTGCACCCGTTACAACGACGGTCTTTTCTTTAAAACGCTTCATAATGTTTAATCCTTATTATTATATAATAGTCATTAAAAATTCGACGATTAAAAATTCAACGACTATGGTTTCGATAAATACAACTCAGTACAGTTTGTCATCCATAAACTTGCACACAAGCAATATTGCTTTGATATCATCATAACAAGTGATCGCTTTGAAAGCGACTGTCTCTGATAGTGCTTATGTAGCATAATTTTGCATCATTCAGATATTTGTAATACGCGATAATCATGTTGTTATTATTACGAGCTGGCCTGTGCGATATTCACCATACGATAATAGAAGGTTGGAACTTGTGTCCCATTCGATTACTACCATGCCCGACTGGGGCTACCTGACGACCGAGCTAGTCAGTTATTTACAAGCAGATGCTATGGCAGTGACTTTAGCAGGCATGCATACGATTGAGCATGAATACAATGCTCAATATATCGCTCGTCACTATCAATATCAGTTGCCACTTGGCAAGCTACAGCTGTTGGAGCTGACACTGTATCTACCCTATGATACAGAATCAGCTGACATTGAGGCTGTGCGTATGACTGCGGTCAAGTCAGCACTTACATGGTACAAGTCATTATCGTCTCAAAATGAAGAAAATGTCTTAGCTGGTTATGAAGCCATGATTTTTGACATTCAGCTTGTCGGAGGAGGTAGCAGTCTTAATCAAGATGATAACAATGACAGTGCAAATAATTCAAACAGTGCTCTACAGCGACTTAAGCATAATTTTGGGGTTCGTTACTTTTTAGAAGATTTAGTTGTCGACATGAGCGAAAGCATGCAGCAGCTACAAGTATTTAGCTGGGATGATTGGTACTCGATAGCAGCAGCAGTACGGACCCCATGTGAGTTGTGGCGTTTCTTAGCTTATCATTTAGAACAGCTTCAACAGTCGGCTGTAAATCATATTCCAAGTTTCGAGTCAGAAGACGCTTTGGTTGAGCACTTTTTGCAAAGTCCAGACCTGTTTGCCCCTGCTATTGTAGTAGATAATGCGCTCATCAAAAACGAAGTACAAGACGAACCTAACTCAGCACTGGTCGCCATTACGCTTGCCTACAAGAACCAAAGTTCAACTGCTCAGATGTACCATCAGCATATGATACAAGCGGCCACGATATGGTCTCAGCTAAGTATGCAGATGATAGATACGTATGGTAAAAATCACATAGCTAATAACGACGAACAGTTAGCCATACCACTCGCTCACTGGCAACAGCAACTGCTAGATGAGTCTTTGTTTTCACGTCACGAGCTTATCCGTACGCTATATAGACACCCTAAACAAAGCGCAGCGCTGCAAAAAGATGGCTACGTCGTACATCAACATTCTTATGAAAGTTTGGGACGACATTATGTACTGGTGTTTTATGGTCACGAGTCTAAAGGGCCTAATAGCAAAGCCGCTGTCCAACCAAAGCTAGCGAAGATCGCACAGGACGTTGCCACACGTTTGCCAATTATTGAGCTACATCATGTAGTCGTGCTTGGTATCGACTTTATCACTGAGAATAATGAGAATTTTTTCGATATTGATTTGTGGATTCAGCCAGTTGATGCGATGACTCAAAGGGAGCGCCAACTTACTAAGCAAATGCAGAAATTAAAACAACAAGAGATGAATAAGCAAAATACACCACCTGCTAGTAGCGTAGAAGATAGTAAACCTGCGAGGGCACAAAAAGAAAAATTGCCTCAAGTACAAATGAGCTTAACGATTCCAGCGCGTAAAGATAAGCAGTAGATAGACGTAGTTAGCTTTCTACCCGTTTATTAATAAGAAGAGCCATAGATTTATCAATATATTTACTGACATAAAAAAAGACAGCCTAGGCTGTCTTTTTCGTATCTAAACTAAACAATCAAAAATACTTATTTATTGATATCGTCATTGAGACCGCTACCAGGAAGTACGTTATCACTGTTGTAGATGTCATTAGTATCAACACGTGGTGTATCAACTACATCGGTACGTAAATCAGTGGTAGGAGTGCTAGCAGCAGATGGTGTGTTTTCACGAACTGAATCAGCAACTTTTTCTTGAGTTGATGAACTTGGCTGTAGCGCAGATTTTGCTTTCGCTTCAGTGCGTTCATGATCCATCTTGTCCTGCATTTTACGTAGGAAGCGAGCTGCAGCTTCCTGACCACCAAGACCAAATGATAGGGCAAAGGCAACGGCTACCGCGCCTAGTGTCAGACCAAATGCTAGATTAACGATCGAATCGGCAATACCCATCGCTTTTAGACCCATTGCTAATACTAGGCCCATAATCAATACGCGTACGATGTTTGCTAGGAATTGTGAACCTTGCTCAGAACGTTCAACCACACCTGCAATGATATTGGCAAGCCAGAATCCGATGAATAGGATAATTGCGCCTAGGATGATGTTTGCACCGAATGCGATAAACATTGTGATAATAGCTGAGATAGGCTCGAAACCTAACAAGTCAGCAGCTGCAATAGCGGCAAATAGCATAGCGAAGAAGATAATCGCATAACCAACTAGGTCAGAGATTTTCTTATCACCCATGGTTTCTTGTAGACCAACTTTCGCAGGTAATTGATTGATTTGAGTGTTCTCAATCAGACCTTTGATGATGTTGGCAACCATGCGTACAACATAGAAAGTTACTACTAGGATAGCGACTGCCATAAAGATGTTTGGCAAGGCTTCCATAATTTTGTTAAGCATATTAGTCGCAGGGCGAGCAATCACTTCGATTTTTAATGCGTTTAGAGCAGCAATAATGGTTGGAATGATAACCACAAGAAATGCTAATGAACCTGCAATGTTAGGCAAGCTGTTTTGCTCACTTAAACCTGCTTTTGACGCCAATTCTTGTACATTAAAAGTAGAAACAAGATTGGTGACGATGCCGCGTACGACTTTGGCAATGATATAACCAACGACGAAGACTACACCAGCAATCAAGATGTTAGGGATAAAGCTAAAGATTTTGTCGACCATATTAGTTAGTGGAGCGAACAAACCATCAAGCTCTAATTGACCAAGTACCATGGTCAACACAACCAATAAGATGAACCAGTAAACCATATCAGCAATCGTACTGCTCATTGGTTTTACACCAGCTTGTGCACTTAAACGCTCATCCATAGAGGTTTTTGCGAGTGCAGCGTTGATTGCTGTGCGTGCAACAGTAGCCACGACCCAACCGATCACACCAAGTGCGATAGCGCCGATAAGATTAGGGATAAATGCCAATACTTGATTAACCATATTTGCGAATGGTGCTGAGATAGAGTTTAAGTTTAATTGGCTAAGTGCGCCTGAAATAGCAATGATGAAAATAAACCAGAAAACAATTTTGGAAATGATACCTTCAAGGTCGTAGGTTTTACCTGTTGAAGAGTTCATACGCTGATTGAGATTAACTTTAGAGAGTACGCCGCGTACCAGTGCTGCGATACCAAGGGCTACTAGCCAACCAATAACGAATATCAAAATAGCACCAATGATGGAACCGATAGGTCCACCGAGATAGCCGTTAAAAGATGTGTACATTGGGTTCATCTTATCCTCCTTGAAGCATATTATATAACTCGCCAAAAACAATGTTCATACAGCGATTAGTGAGCAAGACATACAGATGGTTGTCATAAATAGTATTTTTAGAATCAGTTATATAGAGATATTATCGTTTTTGAGCATAAATCATTATCAGCAGTATCTCTTATTTATATTACAGTGACTTCGCTATCTATATCTGCTTATTTTTGATAAAAATTAACGCTCGGTTACTTATCTCCTTAGTTGATTCAGCTTAGCTGATGTATTGATGGATTTAAAGACAGAAAGCTTTACCTGTTACTATATTTGTGTGATAACTTGTTATTATGATAGAAGATATTAACATAGACTATACATTGACCCGATAATTTCGTGCAAAGCGTGGTTCCCAAAACTAAGATTTGTTATTATAGAGGAATGTGACATCTCGCCACTATTCTTACAATTAGAGAGTACTTTATGAAAAAAATCACTACTTTAGGCGTTAGTGCACTTGCTAGCGCTATGTTGTTAGTAACAGGCTGTAGCACCAACAATGGCAATCAAGAAACAGCCGCTCAAAGCGTTTCCATTACTGAACAAAGCTCAGCTAATGAAAAAGTAGGTTATAGCTTAGGTTTCATGATGGCAGAAGGCAATAAAGACGCTGTCAAAGATCTAGACCTAAATACTTTTGAAAAAGGCTTCCGTGATGGCTACGAAGGCAATGAATCAGCATTGACCCAAGAGCAGATGCAACAAGTATTGATGGACTATCAAAAAGAGCAAGAAGAGCAGTTTGTTAAAGACATGGAAACCAAAGCGACAGAAAATAAAGCCGCTGGTACTGCGTTCTTAGCAGAAAACGCTAAAAAAGAAGGCGTGAAGCAAACAGAGTCTGGTTTACAGTATAAAGTTATCAAAGCAGGTACTGGTAAATCACCAAAAGCAACTGACGTGGTTGAAGTAAACTACGAAGGTAAATTGCTTGATGGCACGGTATTTGACAGCTCTTATGAGCGCGGTGAGCCAATCGAGTTCCCACTAAACCAAGTAATCGCTGGCTGGACTGAAGGTCTACAGTTGATGAAAGAAGGCGGAAAATACGAGTTCTATATCCCATCAGACATCGCGTATGGTGAAGCGGGTAACGCTGGTATCGAGCCTAACAGCACGCTTATCTTTACTGTTGAGCTATTAAAAGTAAAATAAGTATCTAAAGCAAAATTATTAGTTTAGGTACTTAGCCTACAAAAAAGCTTTCATATAATTATGAAGGCTTTTTTACGACTAATATTTTACCTCAGATTGATATCGAGCTTACAAAGCCGATATCAAGTTGGTGATAAATCATAGATTTTTTTGAAAGACTTTAGAGTTACGGCCATTATGGTATTTCTCTAAACGTGCTTCAGGTAAAGCGCTGGCTTCAACCTCAGCAAAGCCTTGCTCGACGAACCAATGGGCAGTACGAGTGGTCAAAACAAATAACTTGTACAAGCCATGGCTACGCGCTTGCTGTTCTAGAAACGCTAACAAATCTGCGCCGCGGCTACCACTACGATACTCAGGACGTACGGCAACACAGGCAACTTCCGCTGACTCTGAATCTAGCGTATGCAATGCTGCACAGCCCAAAATCATACCATCACGCTCAATCACACTATAGTTGTCAATCTCTTGCTCCAAGCGCTCACGTGAGCGGCTGACCAAGATGCCTTGCTCTTCTAGAGGTGACAACAGCTCAATAAGACCAACCACATCATCGATATTGGCACGGCGAATTTCTTCATAAGGGTCGTGGCTAATAAGCGTGCCAGAACCATCACGTGTGAATAGCTCTTCTAGTAATGCGCCGTTTTTGGCATATGAGATAATATGCGTACGATGCACACCTTGACGACAGGCCAAGCTTGCACAGTTTAAGAAATAATTGATCTCGCAATTTAGATCACGGTCACGTAAGAAACGATCAACTTCATTAGGAATCATTTCACGTAATAAACGATCATCATCGTTGATACCCGCTTCTTCACCTAAGAATATAAGCTTGTCAGCACCCAGTGCTACGGCCGCGCTTAGGGCCACATCTTCCGCCAATAAGTTAAATACTTCGCCAGTCGCAGAGTAGCCCATCGAGCCTAGTACAACGATATGGTCGTGAAGCAGGTTATTTTTGATGGCTTCCACATCGATAGAACGCACTTCACCCGTCATTTGGTAATCAATACCTTCACGGATACCGTATGGGCGCGCTGTCACGAAGTTACCCGATATCGCATCGATACGCGAACCATACATCGGAGAGTTGGCTAGCCCCATTGATAGCTGAGCTTCAATCTGTAAACGAATAGCACCAACGGCTTGTAAAATAGACGGCATCGCCGCACGTGGCGTAATACGGATGTCTTGATGTAGCGGCGATTCAATGTTAGCGTCTTTTAAGTTCTTTTCGATTTGCGGTCGTGCCCCGTGTACCAGTACCAGCTTGATACCCAAGCTATGCAACAAGGCAAAATCATGAATAAGTGTGCTGAAGTTCGCATGATTGACCGCTTCACCACCAAACATGATCACGAAAGTTTTGCCGCGATGGGTATTAATGTAGGGTGCAGAGTTACGGAACCAATGGACGTATTCAGGGTTAATCTGGGGCATGGAGCTAGTAGTCATAATGGGAGCAGTAGTCGTTAGAATAAGAAAAGGGGCGCAGCAAAAAAATGCCTAACGCTAAAGATTTACCATAGCAAAAAATGCGGTTATGAGCTATCTTTTATTTCAGCTGTATTCAAGCATTCTAATTGCCAATCGCTGATATACACAACCTCAACACTGGGTTAATGTACGTACAAATGCTTTTTGTTATGCTAAGCGCTATTGCTTTACAGATGCTGAGCGAAGATAATCAGGTTAGATAAGTGAGTTCATGTTTTTCATAGATTGTATGGACTATTTCACAGCGATATCTTGTGTACATCGTAATGCGTTTTATCTGTTGAACAAATTATAAAAATAACTTAAGTTGCACCATCTGTGTTTTACCGATATATCAACCAGGGATAATGAAAATCATGAAAAAAAGTAACCAGTTTGCTAGCCCGTTCAGTGCTTGGAGCGGCCACCGCTTATTTCACGTTGTTGCCGGTACGCTCATCGGTGCGATGGTAGTTACACAAGCCTCAGCAATGCTGCCAACACCAGAGCAAGCGGTTGATAGCTCAATGGCTATTCAGACAAATGCTAACAAGAGCAACAACTCAAGTGCTCAAGCCGTTAACAGCAGAATTACAGCGTCATTGGTTAGTGTTGATGCCAATGGTCAAGAAGTACTCGTCCCTGTAGATACCAATACTCGTTTGCAGTCAGGCAATGTATTGGAGTATCAAGGGTACTTTACCAATACCAATGCAGATCGCGTCCGTAAAATGACCGTTACGATGAGTATTCCAGAGCAGGTAGAACTGTTAAAGACAGTTGCCCCTGAATTCCCGTACGGCAGTGTAGATGGCAATAATTTTGCCCGTATGCCATTACGTACCAAAGTAGATAATCAGCTACAAGATGTCGCGCTTAAATATTATAAAGCGGTACGTTGGGACCTAGAAGGCGTAGGTTTAAATGATACTGTCGCTGTAAAATACCGCGCTCGTGTCAAATAGTCCTGAGTTTTTGGATTAGAATTTAGCTAGCATTGATGTAGTTAGCACTGAAAACTATCCATTTAGTACTGAAAGCTACCAATAAAAAAGCACCACAGTTTATAGCTGCGGTGCTTTTTTTATGATGTGTTAGGGCGTTTGATAATTTTACTGATAAGTAAAAATACTCAATTACAGCGTGGCATATTTGCTACTAGATTTCTCTTGGATAAGTTGTTTAATAGCATTGATTTGTGGCGTTGTAGCTTGAGCGCCTGCTTGTATCAGACTACGCCGTTGCCTAGTATCTATTGAACTGTTACGACCGACATTGGGAGTAATAAAAATATCCGCTCGATCCCGCTCACTCTGATTTGACGCGGAGCGCTTAGCAGTCAGGTTGGTAGCTAGAATATTGGTTTCGAGAAAGCCCCAAAAATCACTCAATGAGTTCATAGTCGCTATTTGATTGCTCGTATTATCACTGCCTTGAGCTCCCGTCACATCTACAGCAATGACAATATCAGCACCCAAGTCATAGGCGCTATCTACGGGTACTAAACTGACCACACCGCCATCGATATATTTTTTACCGACCTTTTCAGGAATGCGCGGGGCAATAAAAATATTGGGTACGCTACAGGATGCTTGTACGGCAAGCCCTGCATCGCCAGTGGTAAAGACTGTTTTCTTCAGAGTGTGTTTCTCTGCTGCGATTGCCGCAAAAGCAATAGGAAAGTCTTCTATGGTTCGCGCATTCACTTTGCTATTGATAAAGTTTTTTAACTTAATACCTTCGATGAAGCCTTGATTGGACAAAGTAAAGTCTGTGAGCTGGCTATCAGTAGTGGTTAGTGCCAATTGCTCAAGCTGTGCAGGCGTGTAACCACTGGCGTATAAGCTGCCAATCAAGCTACCCACACTCGTACCGACCACCAATGTTGGTTTGATACCGTTTTCTTCTAGCGCTTTAATGACGCCCACATGAGCAAACCCTTTTGCACCGCCGCCACCTAGCACCAGTGCAACAGTAGGGGGCTTAATAATAGGATCTGGTGTTGCAGGAATAGTCGATGGCAACGTGCTACATGCACTAATATACAAACCGAGAATTGATATTAAGCTGATGCGCAGCGTGCTCTTTAGATGACGATCAGATTGTGACGAAACTGAGGAGGCAAAATAGAAACAAGCATAGAAAAACACCTTATGAAATTGCCAGAATTCAAAAAATAAGACATCAGTTATTGGTATGATGAGAAGAAGCGGTTTATCTATAGTAGATGGACTGTATAGATGCTATTTTACTAAATAGCCTAGCATAAGCAATTGTATTGTCAGCTATAATGAAATGAGTCGAATTTGTTATACGTACTATCGTTATGGCTATTCTGTGGTACAAGTCATCATGTACAGCCTATTAAAAATGCTCGATTTAGCATACAAAAATTAAAAATAATATTGTTAGGATCTTTAATGCCAATATCGGAGAGTCATGCCTCATCTAACTCATTAGATCACTTTAGATCTGATATGCCGCTGTCAGCACTAGATATGCCAGTGTCTGCGCTAGCAGGTGTAGGGGTAAAAGTCGCAGAGCAGTTGGCGCAATTGAATATCAAGCGGATATTCGATTTGCTATTACATTTGCCCCGTGATTATGAAGATCGTAGTCGACTGGTATCAATCGCCGATATAGAGCATGGACAGTCAGCGCTAATTACTGGTCATATCGTCCATGTCGATACCAAGCGCAGTGGGATGACTGTGACGGTGGACGATGATACGGGTACGATATCATTGCGGTTTTTCAAGGTCTATCGTGGTCTGGTACAGACCATGAATTTGGGAACGCGCTTACAGCTATTTGGTGAGGTCAAAGTCAGCCGCTACGGTAAGCAGATACATCACCCTGAATATCAAGTTATCACTGACAATACCGTCATGACCGATATGGGATTGCAGCCTATTTATCCTACTGTCAAAGGTTTACATCAAAACAAGCTGCGCACTTTAATTAAACTGGCATTGCAAACGGTTCGGAGCCAAGGTCTGCCTATGACATTGTTTACGGCTGAAGATTTTGCAGTTGTATCCGATTTGCCATTAGTGCCTTTTGAGCCATCTAAATCAACAGTATCAGAGGCCGAATATACCGAAGATATTTTCTCGACATTAGCACGCAGCGTGCCTGACAATGTGACTAGCAATGCGATTGGCAATAGCGTATATAAACCCAACCCTTCTACCTATCAGGCAGATAATGATATACATAACGTCGCTGCCAGTATTGCTCAGCACAATGTCTATAACTTAACGATATTTGAAGCATTGGTACTGCTGCATACGCCGCCTACTTATACCAGCGCGTCTCAGCAATACAAACTATGCACCCAACTCAGTGCCCGTACGCATGCTGCCTGCCAGCGCTTGATTATTGAAGAGTTGACTGCGCATCAGCTCAGTCTGCTATATCGTCGCCAGCAGCTACATCAGCATAAAGCGCCCAAATGCACTATCAACAGTCCTCTTGCTGATAAGCTGTTTTCTGCATTGCCTTTTGATTTAACGGGTGCGCAAAAAAGAGTGATGAAAGACATCACTGCGGATATGGCGACCTCAATTCCGATGCTACGACTGGTACAGGGTGATGTGGGTGCTGGCAAGACGTTGGTGGCAGCAGGGGCGGCAGGCTATGCGCTCGATAGTGGCTGGCAGGTCGCGGTAATGGCACCGACTGAGATTTTGGCAGAGCAGCATCTACTGAATTTTAAGCAATGGTTTGAGCCATTAGGTATTGGTGTCGGTTGGCTTGCCGGTAAGCAAACGGCCAAACAGCGCCGTGAAGCTTTGGAAGCGGTTGCAGAAAATACCGTGCAAGTGGTGGTCGGTACTCATGCACTGTTTCAGGAGCAAGTTCAGTTCGCTAAATTAGGCTTAGTCATCATTGATGAGCAGCATCGATTCGGTGTTGAGCAACGCATGGCATTGACCAATAAAGGCGTGGCTAATAGCACACCGCACCAGTTAATCATGACCGCAACACCGATTCCAAGAACCTTAGCGATGAGCGTTTATGGCGATATGGATACCTCAATCATTGATGAATTGCCACCGGGGCGTACGCCAATTACGACGGTAACCATCGATCGCAATCGACGCGACGAGGTTATAGAACGTATTGCGATCAATTGCGAAGCGGGCAGGCAAGCGTATTGGGTATGCTCACTGGTAGAAGCGTCTAGTGTCTTGGATGCGCAGGCAGCCGAAGCCACTTATGAGGACTTAAATGAACGTCTAGATATTCGTATTGGACTAGTGCATGGCAAAATGAAGTCTGCTGATAAGCAAGCCATTATGCAGGAGTTCAAAGCAGGTAATTTGGACTTGCTGATTGCGACGACTGTCATCGAGGTAGGGGTCGATGTGCCCAATGCGTCATTGATGGTTATCGAAAATGCGGAGCGTTTGGGATTATCCCAATTGCATCAGCTACGCGGGCGAGTCGGACGTGGCTCGACCAAAAGCTTCTGTGTACTGTTATATCAAAAGCCGCTATCGGAGACAGGTACTGAGCGACTAAATGTCCTACGTGATAGTACCGATGGTTTTGTTATTGCTCAAAAAGACTTAGAGCTACGTGGGCCAGGAGAGCTGTTAGGCAAACGTCAAACGGGTAACGTTGGCTACTATTTGGCTGATTTGATCCGTGATGAGCAATTATTTGCCATTGCTCAGCGGTTAGCGAAGCATTTGATAGCAGACCCTGCGCGAAAAGCAGATGTCAGTCAATTGATTCATCGCTGGATGCCTGAGGCAAGTCGCTATACCAGTGTCTAGTGCCCAGTGTCTAGTGTCTAGTAATCAATGCTTAGTGCTTAGTATCGGTATCGGCAAGTAGGTTCAGTATGTCATTGAACCTAGCTCTGGATATAATCAAACAGCATGGCCACAACGTTAACATTCTTTATAGACGATACTCCATCCATAGTCAGTCGTTGAATACATCAGATATTCAGCGGCTGGCTGCACGCGATCTTATTTCTTTAAACCGGTCGATATGCCTTGAACATTGCACATGTATTCGGTCTAAGTTTCAATTAAGTTTATGAACGCTAGACGCTATATATAAAAATAAGATGATGACTAAATATATGCTATTCTCGATAATTTGATGGACTATTATAATAATAAACAGTGCTTTAGAGAACATCGTAATACTCTCTGTAAGTAACGCTCATAGCCCTATATCAGGCTATCCAAACATTGCTTCGATTGCGTGCCACTTTTTATTATTGCTGTGACTGATTGATATTTTAGTCATTCTATATCGAGTATTTCAATATTGACTGTACCTACAGAGAGTTATCATGAGCGATTTTGAAGAAACCCATTCTAAGCCGTCAGCTGAATCTGAGCTGCCGCCATATCGTCAAACTGACACTGTATCTAAAAGGCCATCTGCAAAACCACCAATATGGTTGTGGCCCGTGTTGGCAGCCGTGCTAGTGATAGGGGTGCTGCTTGGCAAATATTGGGGCAATGATAGTAATGCAGCTACAGATGAGTCAGCAACTGCTAATTCTGTCGCAAACGATCAGGCAACTGGTAGCGATGCCAGTATTGAGCAATCAGTACTCTCAGTAGAAACAGTCAGTCCAAGCCAAGATGATATCGGCAGCACGCTCAGTGCCGATGGAACCATCAATGCTAAAGATACTGCGAATGTCAGTGCAAAAGTCAATGGTGTGGCTATCGAGCGTATTTTGGTCGAAGAAGGCGACCGCGTCAGAGCGGGTCAAGTTTTAGCCGTGTTCGATACGGATGCTATGGAGCAGCAAGTACTACAGGCGCAAGCAGATGTCGCAGAAGCGGAAGCCACCCTTGCCAATGCCAGCGCTGATGCTGCACGTGTGCTGCCATTGATCGATATCGATGCCATCAGCAAACAAGAAGCCGACCGCTACCGTACCTCGGAAGTCCGTGCCAGAGCTTCTTTGCAAGCATCCAAAGCCCGTTTGAGCAATCAGCGTTTGACATTAGAGAACGCAAAAGTCGTCGCTCCTGTCAGCGGTATTATCAGTAAAAAAATGGTAGAAGTCGGTCAAGTGGCAGGTGGGGATCCATTATTTACGATTATCAAAGGCGGCGTTTTGGAATGGCGAGCAGATATAGATCCTAAGCTTGTCGGTGATATAAATGTCGGTACGCCTGTACAAGTCAGCCTACCCGGTGGTGATACAGTGATGGGGCAAGTAAACCGCATCGCACCTACCGCAGACAACAACCGCCAAATTACGATTTATGCCAGCCTAGCTGCCAACTCAAAGATACGTGCAGGCATGTATCAAACAGGCGAATTCCTATTAGGAAGTACCAGTACGCAAACGATTCCTAATAGCGCCGTGGTCAGCAATGATGGTTATGATTATGTGATGCTCGTTACCGAATCGACTACTCGAGACGATCGGTCGATGGGACGTATCAAGCAGCAGCGAGTGACATTGGGTGAGCGGTTGGGCGAGAGCGTAGCAGTGTTAGAGCCTTTGCCAAGTGACAGTCGTATCGTAAAACAGGGCGGTAGCTTCTTAAATGATGGTGACCTAGTGCGCGTTGTTAATGGTGTGTCTCAAACCAGTAAGCCAGTGCAGGCACAGCCATGAGCTTAAACGTCTCCGCTTATTCGATTAAAAACCCGCTCGTTGCTATCTTGCTGTTTGTACTGCTGACGTTGGGCGGCATTTACGGTTTCATGAAAATGAAAGTCCAGCAGTTTCCGGACATAGACTTGCCAGCAGTGGTGGTGACGGTGACGCTACCAGGTGCTGCGCCTTCACAGCTCGAAAACGATATCGCCAAAAAGATTGAAAATAAACTGACCAGTATCGAAGGCGTGAGTCATATTCGTACCACGTTACAGACGGGTGCGGCGACCATTGCCACCGAATTTACCTTAGAAAAAGACATTCAAGAAGCGGTAGACGATGTGCGCTCAGCAGTCGGTGAAGTACGTGGTGATCTACCAGCTGCGGCCAACGATCCTATCATTACCAAAGTATCTACCGCTGGGTTTCCAGTGGTTACGTACTCTGTTGCTGCTGAAAATATGAGCGTGGAGGATCTATCGTGGTTTGTTGATGATACCGTTACCAAGCGGCTATCTGACATACCAGGCGTTAGTACCGTAAGCCGTGTTGGTGGGTTGCAGCGTGAGATCACGGTTGCTGCTGACCCAATTACGTTAAGTGGTCTGAAGTTTTCTATTTCGCAATTATCGCAGCAAATCGCTGGTATCCAGCAAGACAGCTCTGGCGGGGAGGCAGAAGTTGGCAAGACGACTCAGACCATCCGTGTTCTCGGTGCTGTTGAGCGAGCAAATGAGCTAAACGATTTGCAAGTGGCTGTCCCTACGGGGGGCACACAAGCTTTAGGACGTATGGCAAAAATCACTGATGGCGCAGCAGATCCAAGCTCGATTGCTAAGCTGGACGGTCAAACCGTAGTGGCATTTAACATCACTCGCTCGCGCGGTGCCAGTGAAGTCGATGTGATGGAGCTGGTTGATGAGGAGCTTGCCAAGCTGACTGCTGATGTCGGCAATATCAGTATTGAAAAAGTCTATGACCGAGCCACACCCATTGCAGAAGATTATGAAGCCTCGTTAAGAATGCTCATCGAAGGAGGGTTGTTGGCTGTAGTAGTAGTCTTCCTGTTTTTGCGCAATATTCGCGCGACTATCGTTGCTGCAGTCGCTTTACCGTTATCAGTCATTCCTACCTTTTTAGGTATGTATCTGTTTGGCTTTAGTCTTAATATCATCTCACTACTGGCATTGTCATTGGTCATTGGGGTGCTGGTCGATGATGCAATCGTTGAAGTCGAAAACATCATACGCCATCTACGTATGGGTAAGACGCCTTATGAAGCGGCTATGGAAGCCGCTGATGAAATTGGTCTGGCCGTCGTCGCCACCACTTTTACTTTGATTGCGGTGTTTTTACCAACAGCCTTTATGGGCGGTATCGTTGGACAGTTTTTCCGTCAGTTTGGTTGGACGGCTGCCTTATCAATTTTTGCCTCGCTGATGGTAGCGCGCCTGATTACCCCTATGATGGCAGCTTATATCTTGCGACCTGAGAAAAAGCACGTCGAAAAACAAAGCGCGATGATGAAGTACTATCTTAAGATTGTGTCTTGGACCCTACATCATCGTTGGTTGACCATGGGTGCAACGCTTGTTTTATTTGTAGCATCGCTAGCTCTGGTTAAGCTGTTACCCACGTCATTTATCCCTGATAATGATATCGATCAAACTCGAGTGGCTATTGAGCTGACACCTGACGTGTCGTTGGCAGATACTGAGCGCGTGGCAGCGCTAGCGAGTGCTCGCATTTTGGCCATGCCTGAGGTGACCAATATCTTTACCTCAGTGGGAGAGGCGCAGGCGTCGATGGGTGCGTCGGATGGTGGCGGCGGTAAGGCTGAAAACATCGCGGGCTTGGATATCGTACTTGCTCCGCGTGCAGAACGAGGCACTAAGCAAGAGATAGAGCGCAAAATTAGCAAACTGATGACAGAAGTGCCAGGAGCACGGTTTACAGTCGGTCTATCGAGTGGGGGTGAGAGCGGTTATAACTTTTCATTGACCAGTACCAATCCGCAATTGCTTGAACAAACTGCACAAAAAATCATGTCTGAGATTCGAGGGCTACCAAGTGCAGGCGCTGTGACTAGTGATCGCAGTCTGCCACGCCAAGAGCTAACGGTAACGCCAGATAGATTGGCAATGGCTGATAAAGGGGTGACCACGCAAGATATCGCTACGACTCTACGTGTGGCGACCGTAGGCGACTATGAACAGCAATTGTCCAAGCTTAATCTTGATACACGCCAAGTACCAATCGTCGTACGTCTACCTGATGTGGCTAAGCAAAATGTTAGTCAGCTAGAAGGTTTGTACGTGCCGAGTACTATGCCTGCAGGTCAAGGCGTGCGCGTCGGTGAGGTTGCTACGCTAGACTTTGGCACTGGGCCTGCGCAGATTAGCAGACTGGATCGAGAGCGTGCTATTAGTATCACGGTACAACCTGCGAGTGGCGAGCTTGGCGATTTGGTACAGGCGGTAAAAGCAGTACCGACCATGCAGCAACTGCCGCCTTCGATTACCATTATCGACCAAGGTCAAGCCGAAAACATGGCAGACCTCTTTAGTGGCTTTATCATTGCGATGTCCGTCGGTGTGGTTTGTATTTTAGGCGTGCTGATTCTACTTTTTGGTCGTTTGTTGCAGCCTTTTACCATTCTGATGGCGTTACCTCTGTCGATTGGTGGGGCGTTTGTCGGCTTGGTTATTACAAATAGCAGCTTATCGATGCCTTCGATGATTGGTTTTATTATGCTCATGGGTATTGCGACCAAAAACTCAATCCTGCTGGTCGATTACGCGTTGATTGCCCAACGCCGAGGGCTGGCGCGTTTTGAGGCTATCGTAGATGCATGCCGCAAGCGTGCACGGCCTATTATCATGACAACTATTGCGATGGGTGCAGGTATGTTGCCCCTAGTATTTGGTTGGGGTGATGCAGATCCTACTTTTAGGCGACCGATGGCAGCAGCGGTACTGGGTGGTCTGGTGACCTCTACGCTATTGAGCTTGGTTGTTATTCCTGTCGTCTATACCTTGATGGATGATCTATCAGGATGGTTTGCTAAGTGGTTGGCTCCACATGGCAAACCTAGTGACTCCTAATAGTTACTTCTCATAGTCACTTCTCATAGAGAGCCAAATAGCTAACCAAATAGTGAGCCAAGACACGACACAATAGTAGCAATGTGGAAAATGCTGAATGATTAACACGCTCTCGATTAGGTCATACACTCGTCAGACTAGAGGACATTCTCATGACTTTCATCAGATTGTTTTGCCTTTGCGAGGGGCAATCAATATCGAAGTTGGGAGCTATACTGGAAAAGTTATCCCAAGCGAATGTGTTGTCGTTAAGGCAAATGAAAAGCACTACTTTAGCGCTGAAGAGAATGCAAAGTTTATCGTTGTGGATACAGATCTGTTGCCAGAAAATGTGCTTCATGCATCACAAATTGTTTTTTCTATAAGTTCTCCATTGTTGGCTTTTTTGGAGTTTTCAGAAAGTCAGTTAAGGTATCAAATCAATCCTGAAGTAGAGAGATTAATGTTTGATACCTTTTATAAGCTTCTAGAACAACAAAATCTATTTGTGCAATATGACGCTCGAATTAGAGAAGTCGTCGCATATATTCATCACAATTTTGCTAAAAACCTTTCTGTCGAAGTGTTGGCGGATATCTCTTGTCTCAGTGCCACACAGTTCAAAAAGAACTTCAAATCGCAAACAAGCCAAACCGTTACTGAGTACATCACAAAGATCAGAATGCAAAAGGCGCAAGCTTTGTTACTACATACGGATTCACCTATCGCTATCATAGCCGAACTGGTTGGTTATACGGATGTTAGTGCTTTTAGCCGCCGCTTTTCTAAATATTTTGGCATTGCCCCTTCCAAATTAAAACACGTCTAACCAGACATGCAAACCGTCTAATCTGCACAAATAGTAGTCTATAACCCTCTATAATAATGTTATTCATTATAACGTTAGAGGTAGCTACTATGCTGCAGAATAAATCTAGTCTAAGTGCTATTTTATGTGTGATAGCTGCCAGTGTTCTTTGGGGAACGACAGGTACAGCCTCTGCTTTTATACCTGACGTTAGTCCATTAGCCGTTGGTGCGTTTTCGATGGGGATAGGCGGTGTATTGCTAGTATTGAATGCTAAGAATAATTTATTAAGCGATAGACAGAAACTACTTTCTAAACCCAGTCTCTTATTCATCGGTAGTCTATGCGTTGCTATCTATCCTTTGGCTTTTTATTCCTCCATGAGATTGGCAGGTGTCGCTATTGGTACAGTGATCTCAATTGCTAGCGCACCATTTTTCACTGTTATCATGGAGCGTCTAATTAGCAATAAAAGAGTCACTAGTCGATGGATGGTAAGTTTTATATTTGGTGTGGTTGGCGTTATTTTTCTTACTTTAGGGAAAACCCAATATTTGGATATAAGCGCACAAGCAAATAATCGAATACTAGGCGTGTTGTTAGGGTTAGTTGCAGGATTGACCTATGCCACATACTCATGGACAGCACGTCAAATGATAGAGAACGGGGTAAACTCGAAATCAGCGATGGCCAGTATGTTTGGTCTGTCGGCGATCTTATTGTTGCCATCATTATTATTAACAGGGGGAAACCTGTTTTTGGATGCAAAACATATAAGCGTTGCCCTATATCTGGCAATTGCGCCGATGTTCTTTGGTTATTTACTTTTTGGTCAAGCGTTGAGAGTGATTGAGGCGAGCAAAGCGACGCTTATCACGTTACTAGAACCTATCGTGGCCACTATATTGGCTATCATTATAATCGGTGAAATATTCTCTCCTATCGGCTGGCTAGGCATGTCACTCATGATAGTCTGTCTTTTATTGCAGGTAATGAAGACGCCAAAACTGACAGGTTATCGAGGAAGGCGTGCACTATATAAGTAATCAAACAATTAGCAAAACAATGTTGCTGATAACAAGCAGTGTTTTTGATGAGTGATTGCCTACTAAGTATGACTCTTTGTATGACGTTAGTCTAAAACTGGTAAGTTGAATGGATTAGTTGGGTCAGTCTTTGCTATAGTCTGTCCAATCAAATTTATTGAAGAAATTGTTTACCTCTTATAGCACTATTTTAATTTTACTAATAGATTGATAGCTGCTAGAGCGATAAACCAATCACTATAAATTAATCTCTAAAAAAACTAGAAAATAAGGAATAACTATGATTAATGCATATGCAGCAAAAGAGAAAGGTGGCAAATTTGAGCCTTATGAATATGATCCAGGTGCTCTAGGCGATCACGAAGTAGAAATCGAAGTATAGTCAAGTCTATATAAATCCGCTACAGCGTCATCCTCGCTAAGCATACTAATGTATAACTTGCACTCGGTTTCCTTGTATCGAAATTATATTGAACTGACAATACATAGCTGCGGTATCTGCCATAGTGATTTATCAATGTGGCAAAATGAATGGGGTATGACTTAATATCCGTTTGTCGGTGGGCATGAGGTTGCAGGTAAAGTCCTCAATAAAGGCAAGCACGTCAAGCATTTAGAGTTGGGCGACAAAGTGGGACTTAGTTGGCATAAAGGGTACTGTAACATTTGTGATCTATGCATCGATGGAGACCACAACCTATGCCCTGAGCAAGAAGGTACAATTATCGGTAACCACGGCGGCTTTGCAGATAAAGTACGCGCAAAAGATACTAGCGTCATCAAGATACCTGAAGGGCTTGATTTTAACGCGGTAGGACCACTGCTATGTGGCGGTATCACAGTGTTTAACCCACTTATGCAGTACGACATCAAACCAACTTCTAGAGTGGCTGTAATTGGTATTGGTGGCTTGGGTCATTTGGCATTGCAGTTTGCCAATGCGTGGGGCTGTGAAGTGACGGCATTTACCAGTGAATCAAAAATGGAAGAAGCAAAAGAGATGGGCGCTCACCATTCACTAAACTCAAGAGATGATAGCGAAATTGAAAAAGCCGCAGGTTCTTTTGATTTAATCATCTCAACAGTGAACGTTGATATGAACTGGGATGTCGTGATCAAAACGCTAAGA
The DNA here is from genome assembly GCF_002836505.1 of Psychrobacter sp. Choline-02u-9. GTDB lineage: Bacteria > Pseudomonadota > Gammaproteobacteria > Pseudomonadales > Moraxellaceae > Psychrobacter. The sequence goes on along the minus strand of NZ_PJBF01000045.1, from coordinate 60,521 downwards.
CCAAAAGGTAAGCTGCATTTTGTTGGACTGCTAGAAGCACCACTAGAGATATCGGCTGCACCAATGATTATGGCTCAAAACAGTCTATCAGGCTCGCCAGTTGGCTCACCAGCGACGCTACGTAAAATGCTAGATTTTGCTGCGCGCCATAATATTCAGCCCGTCACTGAAACATACAAAATGTCTGAGATTAATGAAGCGTTTGAGCGATTAGAGAGTGGCAATGCTCGCTATAGAGTGGTGCTAGAGAGAGACTAAACGTCGTTACAGGCAACTAAAACAAGCCACCAAATAAGCACAATAATAGTGATACTCTAATTAATAGATAGAGTGTCACTATTTTTTTGTATCGAAATTCTGCTTTTCACCAGTTTTTAAAATATGAGGATTATTTGGAGCTGGATATAAGTATCTTTATTTAATTTTTGCTCAGGCAATTATTACTACTTTTTTAAACTGCTAGTAGGTTGTTTTAAAACTATAAAAAAACCCTGCTACTGAGTTTACAATAGCAAGGGTAAATATTTGTCTTTTCAGAGCTGTCGTAGAGTAGTTTTTCTTATTCTACCGTGACTGATTTTGCCAAATTGCGTGGCTGGTCGACGTCTGTGCCACGCATTACTGCTACATGGTATGACAACAGCTGCACAGGTACGCTGTAGACGATAGGGGCAAGCGTCTCGCAAACATCAGGTACATATACTAAGTGCAGTCTATCTTCAGCGACCATTTGACTGGCTTCGCTAGCGAACACAAATAGCTCGCCATGACGCGCATGCACTTCTTGCATGTTGGCTTTTAATTTATCAAACATACTGTCTTTAGGTGCTAATACCACAATTGGCATATCTTTATCGACCAATGCTAATGGACCGTGTTTGAGCTCGCCTGCCGCATAACCTTCGGCATGAATGTAAGAAATTTCTTTTAGCTTTAACGCGCCTTCTAGCGCAATCGGGAACTGTAGTCCGCGACCTAAAAATAGACAGCTTTTCTTATCTTCAAAGCTTTCACTCATGGTCTTGATAGGAGCATCAAGGTTTAAGCTGGCGTAGAGTTGTCCTGGTAATTGATGCAACTCACTTAATAACGTATTTAAGTGTTCGTCAGTCATACGCTTCTGCGTGACACCAACTTTTAATATCAACAATATCAAAGCCACAAGCTGAGTGGTAAATGCTTTGGTAGAGGCAACGCCAATCTCAGGTCCTGCTAACGTTGGCAAGAAGATATCTGTTTCGCGTACCAACGATGACGTCGGTACATTACATAATGCCAAGCTGACTAAGCCTGCTGGTGTTTGCTTCTGGATATCACGTAATGCTGATAAGGTGTCAGCCGTTTCACCAGATTGAGAAATACAGATGACCAAAGTATTATCGACGACGACAGGATTGCGATAGCGGAATTCGCTGGCAACCTCGACCGAGCAAGGTATACGAATAAGGTTCTCAAACCAGTATTTTGCGACCATACCGGCATGATAACTGGTACCACAAGCAATCACTTGTACATGACGAATACCTGACAACAGTGTCTCATGACGCTGTAAAAAATCGTCGCGTAGTTTAGTCGTTTCACCATTGTCCAAAGCCATCTCGATCGTACGAGCGACGGCATCTGGCTGCTCGTAAATTTCTTTGAGCATATAATGTTTGAACTCGCCTTTATCGGCATTGTGCTGGGTTGCATCAATTTCATGTATTTGACGTTGGACTTCAACACCATCTGCATAAACTTGAATGCTATTGCGAGTTAATTTGGCGATATCGCCTTCTTCTAGATACATAAAGCGGTTAGTCACTGGCAGCAACGCCAACTGATCTGATGCGATAAAATTCTCACCGATACCAACACCAATCACTAAAGGTGAGCCTAGACGTACAGTAATGAGCTCATCAGGGCAATCTACATGGACGATACCCAATGCAAAAGCACCGTGCAGTAACGGGATAATGGTGCGTACTGCTTCTAACAAGTCAGGTGTCTTTTTGTAGATATCATGGATTAGATGCGCCACAACTTCAGTATCTGTCTGTGAAGTAAACACGTAGCCTTTGGCTATTAGCTCTTCTTTTAGTTCAGCGTAGTTTTCGACGATGCCGTTATGAACGACCGCAATCTTGCCTGATACGTGTGGGTGCGCATTACGCTGTGCCGGCTCACCATGAGTTGCCCAGCGTGTATGAGCAATACCGATATGACCATCAAAAAACTCTGGATTGATAGCAACGGCATTAACCAGTGCCTGTACTTTACCCACTTGGCGCTCACGGTGTAGTTCACCATCACGAATAACCGTCAGACCAGCTGAGTCATAGCCGCGATATTCTAAACGCTTTAGGCCTTCAAGTAAGATATTAGCGATATTTCGCTCAGCAACGGCGCCTACAATTCCACACATGGCTATTCCTTAGATTCAAATTTTAGTAGTTCAATATAGTGGGGTATAAAATAAAAAGACTAGCGACTGATCCATTACTCTGATCATCAATTGGCATATCAGTTTATAAATACGATAAAGCAGTACCACAAAGATTGAAGTACTGCTTAGGGTTGCTCAAGAGTGATGGTCATTGATCACACTAGCAACGAGCTGGCTACTTCTTCGTCGGACGCTGAAAATCATTTTTTTGCACCTGACGCGCACGGCCAAAGGCCAAAGCATTGTTATCAACATCTTTGGTAACCACAGAACCTGCCGCCACAGTCGCAGTATTACCAATCGTCACAGGCGCAACCAAGCTAGCATTGGAACCGATAAAGGCATTATCTTGGATGATAGTTTGTGATTTATTGGCACCATCATAATTACAGGTAATAACACCAGCACCGATATTCACGCCTGTACCGACTGTTGCATCACCGACGTAGCTTAAGTGATTTACTTTACTGCCTTGACCAATAGTCGATTTCTTAATTTCGACAAAGTTACCAACTTTGCTGTTATCAGATAGTACGGTATCAGGACGCAAATGCGCAAAAGGCCCGATATCAACACCAGCACCAATATCGGCACGATCGATCACGCAATACGGTTTGATGTAGCAGGCATTACCAATCTTGGCATTTTTGATGACACAGCCCGCTTCGATATAGACGTTGTCACCCAAGGTACAGTCACCTTCAAACACCACATTAACGTCAATAAATACATCTTGACCAGCGCTTAACGTACCACGGATATCGACACGAGTAGGGTCGGCAAACTGTACGCCAGCTTCTTGTAAGTCAGCAACTAGCTTACGTTGCCAAGTGCGTTCTAGACTAGCAAGCTGTTGACGATTATTAACTCCTTCAATCTCAAACGTATGCTCAGGCTCAATCGCTGCGATAGTAATACCATCGGCAACTGCCATTTTGACGATATCCGTCAGATAATATTCTTGCTGTGCATTATCGTTAGAGAGCTCAGGCAAATATTTGTGCAGTAATGCATTATCGACGCAGTAGATACCGCTGTTAATTTCTTTAATACTTTGCTCTTCAGCATCGGCATCTTTTTGTTCAACGATGGCTTCAATATTACCTGCTTGGTCGCGTTTAATACGACCCAATCCAAATGGATTATCGACAGTCAACGTCAGCATCGACATACCATTAGTATTGGCAGTTTTTAATGCCGTTAGCGTCTCACAGCTGACCAATGGCACATCACCGTAAAGAATGAGACTTTGTCCTGACTTGGGTAAATCAGACAGTGTCACCTTGACCGCATGGCCAGTTCCCAATTGCTCAGTTTGAGCAACCCAAGTAATTGATGCTTGTGTATATTGATTGGTAATTTCTGACTTTACTTGATCGCCACCAAAGCCATGAACAATGATGGTTTCATCAACAGTGAGCTGATGGCACGTATCTAGTACATGGCCTAATAAAGACTTCCCAGCCAATGTCTGCAATACCTTTGGCTTTGCCGATTGCATACGTGTGCCTTTACCGGCAGCTAAAATAATTACAGAAAGAGGAGATGTCATAATAGGCTCGCAAATGTAACAAAATATAATATTGGATTATAGCGCAAATGTTCAGTTAGAAAAACACTGTGATGTGCAGGCTTTGTAATGCAACCTGCTAACAATAGATCAATTGTCGATGCAGGAGAGTAGCGTTCAAATTGATAACGTTGCTAGGATAAGCGATTATAGAATAGCCAATTCAGTATCGTAGTAGTATGGGTAGCTTATAACAGCACACCAAACATAACCGCTACCCATACTACTGCTGCCATGATACCGGCGATGATGTCATCAAGCATAATGCCTAACCCACCAGCAACCCTTTTATCAGCCCATCCAATCGGTGGCGGCTTAACGATATCAAAAAATCGAAATAAGATAAAAGCGAAAACAATGGCGAAAATAGAAAGCTCTTGAGACACATTTTGCCAGAAGTTATCGTCAGCAATCCCCATATAAGACAAGGGTAGTAGGGTAATCCAAATACCTGCCCACTCATCCCAAACGATATGCGGATCATCATGACCTTGCATCAACTCAGCAGTACGTCCGCAAATCCAAACGCCCAAAATACAAGATAGAATTGTCAAAATGAGAAAAGGTACAAAGCCCAAACTCAACAATGGTATGGCAATGATTAACCCACCAACAGTACCCCAAGTGCCAGGTGCACGGCGCGGCAGACCACTACCTAAACCTAGCCCAAGCCAATAAACCACACGGTCAAGCACGCTAGCACCGACTGGTAAGGGTGGGCAGTCATTTGCTTTACGGATGTCAGGCTTAGATAAGTCGTGATCAGTCATGGATTAGCCTGTAAAGTGTTGGTAACCAGTAAGATTAGGCCACGTTAAAAACGGTGCGGGCTGAGTTGGCGTCACTGGCTGATTTTTATAAAACAGTTCAAGACGTGAGTTATCAGGAGACTTGGTATCTATCGCTATCGGATCTGCTAGTGCAATTACCTCGCCGATACAAGTGACAGGTGTGTTGCCAGTAGGCGGTTTGATATGTGCAGGTAAGGTAAACGCTAATTCGTAGTCATCGCCGCCCGTTAGTTGACATAACAAACGCTCAGATAACTCTACCGTGGCTAGTAACTCGCTACTCGGTAGCTTGTCTAAATGGATGCGCATGCCTACAGAGCTTTGCTGACAGATATGCCCAAGATCTTGATAAAGACCGTCAGAGATATCTATCATCGCTGTGGCACCGATCTTTGCCAATGCTGCACCTAGTGCAATACGCGGCGTTGGCATATGTAGACGATGTGCCAACTCGATACCTTGTGCGCTGTCAGGATGTTGCAAGGCGAAAGCAGCATCACCAAGTGTGCCTGAAACATAAACTTTGTCACCAACTTGCGCACCTGATCGATAAATGGCTGGTGTATCTGCAGCGAGCAACCCTTGCGCGCTGATGCTAAGCACTAAACGCTCACTGCGCGTCGTATCACCACCTATCAGCGTCACGCCAAACAGCTGGCAAGCATGAAACAGCCCTTTGGCAAATTCAGTAAGCCATTCGTGTTTTGCCAAACGTTCAGGTAATGCCAGCGCTAGCATAATGCTATGCGGCGTCGCACCCATAGCAGCGATGTCTGAGACATTAACGGCCACGGCTTTATAGCCAATCGCAAATGCTAATTCGTCGACTCTTTGCCAGTCAGCATGAAAGTGACGACCTTGAACCAGTGTATCAATACAGCTAACCAAGCGTGATCCTGCTGGCAATGCCATCACAGCCGCGTCGTCACCGATACCTTTTTCGATACCAGTTAATGGCGCATGCGTGGCCTGCATCTGTGAGAATATACGCTCAATCAGCTCAAACTCGTTCATGGCTAGTCTTAGTCTTAATCTTTAGTATCGTTAGCGTTTTTCTTACTCGCCTTAAAGTCACTGATATTTGCACTGGCTTTACTGGCACTACTGCGTTTAACGTTGGCTTTGTTAGCACTGATACGCGGCTTGTTTGATGCAGTCGGCTCATCGACGATAGCGCTTTCTGTTTCAGCAGCAGTTTCGATATTATCGGCTGAACTTACTTCAGGCTGTTTAGCCGCCGCTTTTTGTGACGTACGTAGATTGGCATTGGTATCTGCTTGTACCTCTAAAGCGCGCAGCTCACCAGCCATTTTATCCAGTACCGCATTGATCAATTTATGAGCATCAGTCGCCCCAAAGTGATTGTTTAGCTTCATCGCTTCATCAAGCACGACTTTATAAGGAATCTCTACACGGTTTTGCAGCTCATACGCGCCAATCAACAAAATAGCGTGCTCAACCGTATCTAGCTTATCAACCTCACGATCGAGATGCTGACTGATAATCGCATCGAGTGCTTCAATTTGCTCTGGGATGTCGCGCATCATTTCATGATAATAACCGATATGGACGGTATGCATAGCATTGGTTGCACGCGTACGGGCAGCAATATCATGTGGAGCATTGGCTTTCCAGCCAAGCTTGCCATCTACATCAAAGCGGCGGTCGGTGACGAGCCACTCATATAGACCTTGCATAGCAAAGCGGCGCGCCTTACGGATAGCGGTGTGACTGGTCTTATAAGAAGACTCACTCATATCGAAGGTTTGATCACCTGCACTACTGCTCGCTATACGGGTAGCTTCAGCTTGTCCATCATTGGCTTGTGCGGTTTTCGCAGCGCTGATAGCGCGCTTGAGTTGGTCAGTCATAGGGGGTCTGTACCTAAATTTTTGAGATGATACCCAGTCAAAATATAAATTAACAAAGTAGCTTTTTAGCTTTGTTTATTCAAAATTTTAAAGGGTATAGAAATACGGCGAAAATTCAAAAAATAGCCAGTGTGTTGATAGCTGGCGTCATGTTACAAGGTGCTGCTATTGCTCAATAGCAGCACCAGTTAGACTAATAAATTTGAGCTTTAAGGCTTAAGCTTCATCGATATCATCAATATCAAGCTGTGACAAAACAGCGATCATTTCTAGCACAACCATCGCAGCTTCAGAGCCTTTATTACCTGCTTTTGTACCAGAGCGCTCAATAGCTTGCTCGATGCTATCAGTGGTGATGATACCGTTAGCAACAGGGATATTATAATCCATTGCCACAGCGCTCAAACCTTTGGCCGACTCGCTAGCTACAATATCAAAGTGCGGCGTGCTGCCACGGATGATTGCACCCAATGCCACAATTGCGTCAAAACGATCTGATTCCGCAGCGCGCTGGGCCACAAGAGGTAGCTCAAATGCGCCAGGCACGCGAATAACGGTAATATTGCTACCCAATACACCATGACGGAGTAGGGCATCAATTGCACCATCAACTAATGACTCAACGACAAAACCGTTAAAACGACCAACAACGATACCAATGCGAGCATCAGCGTTTTGATGTAGGTTACCATCGATATGAGTCACGTCGTTGCGCTGCTGTTGTAAATTCGACATAAAAAATCCTTTGCTTAATAAGCGTTCAATTGAAATATAGGCGTCAATAAATAGCTAAATAGTCTGATGCGTTCAATCGATTCGGTCACCTATTGTTTTGGCGTTGCCCTAGTTAATTGAACGAAAATAAATGGTTAGCGCTATGATAGCATTTTTTTGGGTTTTATTTGTATATTACGAGCGTGCTAAAGACGCATCTGTATTCCTTGCGCTGCCATATACTCTTTGGCCTCCAATACCGTGTACTCACCGAAGTGAAAAATACTGGCGGCAAGTACGGCATCGACACCGCCTTCTAGTACGCCTTCTGCTAAATGTTGTAGGTTACCGACGCCGCCTGAGGCGATAACTGGTACATTAACGCGGCTCGTAATTTGCTGCATCAGCGCCAAATCATAGCCTTTTTTGGTGCCATCACCGTCCATCGAGGTGACTAGTAATTCACCAGCGCCCAGCTCTGCCATTTTGCTCGCCCAAGCAACGGCATCGATACCCGTTGGCTTACGGCCACCATGAGTGAAAATCTCCCAACGTGGTACGACAATACCATCGACGTTGATATCAGCGACGCGTTTGGCATCGATGGCAACGACGATACACTGGTTGCCAAATTTCTGCGCGGCTTCACCAACGAACTCCGGCGTAAATACGGCTGCTGAGTTAATCGCCACTTTATCCGCGCCAGCATTGAGCAAATTGCGGATATCAGCAATTTTTCGAACACCGCCCCCAACAGTTAGCGGAACGAATACCGTTTCTGCCATGCGTTCAACAGTATGATAAGTGGTGTCGCGCTCATCATTGGTCGCAGTAATATCCAAAAAAGTAATCTCATCAGCGCCCTGTTCGTTGTAGCGTTTGGCTACTTCGACAGGATCGCCTGCGTCTTTTATATCGACAAACTGCACGCCTTTGACCACGCGGCCATTGTCTACGTCCAAGCAAGGAATGATACGCTTTGCTAACATAGGGTCTTTCACCTTATAATCAATTCATAGGCGCTAGTCTAGCAAAATCACTGCTATTTCAGGCAGGTTTTCGCAAGATTATTACGCTTTTCACCATAGTTTTATCATGCGCGGTACAATTGCTGTCATTACCGCATAAATTTATCCTATTTAACTTCTTATCCAATTGCTATAAGTGAGATGTCATGTCCGTCTATACCCAGTTAACCGATGATCAGTTTGCCACCTTTTGCCAAAGCTTTGGCGTGTCGTTTGCCCGCGCGATTCCGATCACTCAAGGTATTAAAAACTCAAACTGGTTTATTCAAACGACTGACGATGTAGACGGCACGTACTCTTACGTATTCACTTTATTTGAAGAGCGTCCACCTGCTGATATCGAAAAAATGGCCGTTATTCTTAATCAATTAAATGGCAAATTACCAGTTGCCGCGCCGCTAGCCGTTGTTGAATCAAATGGTTCGCAAACGGATAACGATGATAAGCGTTATGTCATCCATTATGAAGACAAAGCGATTACGCTAGTGCCGTGTCTAACAGGTTCACATCCAGATCAAACCACGCAAGCAATGTGTCATGATATTGGCGCGGCATTAGCGATGCTGCATGAAACGCTACAAGCACTACAACCAAGTGAGCAATATGGCGTGCCTTTGTACCCATGGGCAGATGTGCGCGACCGTGAAATGCAGTTTATGCCAGGTGACGAAGCTAAGCTGATGAGCGATATCTGGCGCTCTTATTCGGAATTACCACTGGCAACCTTGCCAAAAGGTTTATGCCATTTAGACATGTTCGCTGACAATACCTTATGGAATCTACAAAAAGGCGAAGCGCGGCTGACGGGCCTGTTGGATTTTACCGAAGTCAGCGTTGAGCATTATGTGATGGATATTGCGATCACTATCAATGATTTTTGTACCACGTGGGGTGTTGCAGAACAAGGCGAATCCGTTAACTTTGATCGTAGTAAAATGGCAGCGTTCTTACAAGGTTATGAATCGATTCGCCCGCTAAATAACGACGAAAACCGTGCACTACCTGTTATGCTGGCAAAGGCAGCAGTGATTTTCTGGTTATTACGCCTAAACGTGATTCACTACAATCGTACCGAAGGCCGTACGGGTGATAACATCATGGTCAAAAACCCTGACTTGATGAAACGCTTGGCTGCTTATCATTGGGCGCATGTTGAAAAGTCGCAAAATACCGTATTTGTACTATTAAGCAAACCAGATAATCAAATAGTCGGCGTATTTAGCAGTATCACGCAAGCTGAGCAAGCGCAGGAAACATTAAATAGTAGTGAGTTTGCAATCAAAGAATATACGCTAGATCAATTGTCTTAAGCATTGCCTATTCATTTATTCTAGTACCAATGCTAGTACTAATTTTAGTACCGAAACCTTAGAGGCGACCCCATGACCGATCAAGTTGATAACTGGCACAAACTGGCGCGCTACGATACCAATATGCAGGGTGAGCTGCACGCCAACCTACTACGTAATAACGGCATCACCGTGTCCTTGCAACCGCTCAGCGCTATCCCAGGTATGAACTCGGGTATCGTTCTCTGGGTAGAGGATACGGATTTGGTAGAAGCTCAGTGTATCTTAGCGACCATTCCAACCGATGGTGCAGCCTTACTAGATGAGATGAGTGATGCTGACTTTGATGCGCTATCTGCTGCTCAAAGCAATCCTATTCAAGGTAACTCGATAATAGACGACAATAAAGGCGGTGAACTGTAAATGTGTCAACTCTTAGGAATGAACTGTAATACCCCAACAGATATTGGCTTTAGCTTTGCAGGATTTCGCAAGCGCGGCGGGATGACAGACAGTCATGAAGATGGCTTTGGTATTGCGTTTTTTGAGCGCAGCGAATGCAGCAATAATGACAAAGCTAACGATGAGACGGCAAATGACTCAACGGGTCTGCGTTTGTTTCATGACAATCGTCCAAGCCATCTATCGCCAGTCGCCGATTTAGTCAATAACTACCCAATCAAAGCCATGAATGTCATCGCGCATATTCGTAAAGCGACGCAAGGGCAGAACTGCTTGGCAAATACCCATCCATTCGTCCGTGAAGTTTGGGGCGAGCAGTGGGTGTTTGCGCACAATGGGCAGATGAATAGCGAATTTATCAAACGCTGTCAGCGCCTACAAGACAACGGCAATGCCTCACACTGTCAGCCAGTTGGTTCAACTGATTCTGAAATGGCATTTTGCTATTTGGTCAATCGTCTAAAGAGTAGCTTTAAGTCACGCCCTGATGACAAGACACTGTTTAATTTCTTGACCACCCAGTGTCGCTATCTCTCTGCCAATGGGTTATTTAATTGCTTAATATCCAATGGTAGGTGGCAACTGGCTTATGCAGGTAGCTTACTGTTTTATCTTACGCGCAAAGCACCATTTGGTGAAGCCAAACTCGCTGATGATGATATGGCGATTAATTTTGGTGATGTGACCACAGACACAGATAAAGTCACTATTTTAGTCACCGTTCCATTGACTGAAAATGAGAAATGGCAACAATTGGCAGTCAATGAATGTTTAATTTTTCAAGATGGTGATGTCATTTATAAAGACAGTCCAAGCCAGCGTAAATTTTTGACCGTTGATGAAGGTATTGCAATTGCACGAGCCGTTGGAGCGAGTGTTTAGGGAACGATAAATAACTAAATTTTTTTAAATATAACTTCCACAACACCGTTTAAACTTTTCACCCGACCCACAAATGCACGGTTGCTTTTGGCTGACAGTCATCGCAACCGTTGGATCTAAAAAGTACCAGCGCGTATCAACGTTGGCTTTGTGTTTAGCTTTTACAAAAGTAGACAGTTCATGATGCGCCTGTATTTTTCCTGCTAAATCACCTGCATTATCTTTAGCATTAAAATAAGCCTTAAATTCAACCTGTGCATGCCTCTTACCCAGCTTTGGCTTGTGTTCTACAATCTCTAATCCTGCCCAATCTGTCTCTTTAGCCCAACTCTTAATCGCCTGAACGTCAAGCAAGCCTTGCTGCGCAGGTACTGTGGTCTTGACGATATAGTCTGGTTTCACGAGTACAAACGCACTATAGCGCGTACGCATGAGCCGTTCGGCTGTCTCCGCTTTTATACCATCTGCTTCGTCAACCTCATCATTATAAAAAGCACCATTATAAAAAGCATCATGATAAGGCTGGCAGCAGTTTTGATAGGATAGCGGAGCGTCTGCCGTCTCTGCTGTTGGATTGATTTGGCACGGGCAAGTACTTGGGTAAGATTGCATGTTTTACTCTAATTTTTGTTTGGGCTTATTCGTTTAGGCTCAATGGTCTTTTGATAACTTTATTGCAGCATGCTTTTTATTAATTCTGGCAATATACCGACCTTAAGCTGCGCCCATGCGGAAGGATCACTTAATCGTGACCAAAACACCTCAAAAGGCGGAGCGGCATATACCAGTAGCGCCAGAATAGTATATAAGAGCAAATACCACCATTTGTCTTTTGGCTGATAAAACTTCATCGCTGTACCCGATGAGCGTTTCATTTTCATATTGGACAAATTGACGCTATACAGCTCGTCCAATGACAAATGCACTATCGCGCCACCAAATAAAAACAGACCATAAAACCAACTGGTCGTCAGTGGTAGGTGCAAGCCATAATAACTTAAGCACGTCAGACCCAATCCCAGTATCGCCATATACGGCACAGAGTGGATGACGCCGCGATGCACCGTCATAGTAGTAAAAATATGAAAGACGACGTAACGCATAAAACCGTAGCCCGCCAGCCACAATACTATTAATGCCAGTAAGCTTAAATCACTCCGCCAATGCATGACCAGACCAAAGGCAAATATAAACGAGGTGATATTAAAACCGAGCTTAATCGGTGTTGAATTATCAGAATCCAAGTCTGGCAGCAACCCACCGATAGTACCAAGCGCCACGCACACCAAAAACCCTGAATCATCAATTAATCCAGCTTTATAAACCGTCAAACTCAGTGTGCCGCTGACCATAAAGGCGACATTTAAGTGGGTATTAAAATTTGCCATAAAACTCATTCATCCATAGCGCTCAAAAAGTCCTTTCGAGCGGCGTATCTAGCAGTAAAAAAGCGCACCATGATACCATATACCGTCCATACGTCTAATAGAGATAGCCTGTAAGAGAGAGCGTCTATGCCTGCCAGTGATTTACCCGCCACACTTAACTCTGATACTCATACTAAGCAGCTGCCTGTAGTAGAAGGTCAGCTTGATAACAGCTTTGCTACTATTGACTGGCAAGTGCCTTGGTTATCGCATATTACTCAATTGAGTTATATCAGCAACACGATTGAACACCTTAGTCGCTCGAAATCACAGAGAAAGAGCTTGGATGGTTCGAATGATTCAGAAGGTTTGGATAATGTGAAAAGCCCAAATAAGCACGATATAAATGCTTCTGACATCAATACGCCTGACACGATTGCCAAAGTCTTAAAAGCGGCAGTGACGCAGCAGGCTGAATATTTGCAACAGCCGTTACCGCATACTAAACCTGCCCATGGTCATGCGTCTCAAACGCTACAGTTTGTCTCTCAAAATGCATTGCCTGAAGGGGAGGCCTATGAACAATTTATCGGCACAACTGGCAATATCCCGACGCGTGATAATTTGCATGACTTGTTTAATGGCAGTATTTGGCTGACCTTTCCGAAGACTAAAGCTATGCTCAATTACTACCATATGCTAGAAATCGCAAAGCAGGGCATTAGTGAGCGTCGAGGGCGTGTGCGCGACACTATTACTGTCTTTGATGAGAATGGCGCAGTGCTAGTGACTTCTGATGCTAGTATCGGTAAGGCATTAGTCAATTTTGACTGGCAGGCAAGTTTGGTGAAGCCACGTGCTAAATGGGACAACCCAGCACAACCGAATACAAGTGCTCAGGCAGCAGTCTATATCTTTGGCCATGCACTGCTTGAGCAGTTGGTACATCCTCGCAAACCTCTATGCGCTCACAGCATTGTCATTCACGTTGCACAAGAATTCTTTACCTTATCGTTAGCTGAACGTATGAGCTATTTGGATGACAAAGTTGCCGAATACATGGACACATTATTATCCAATGATGACGTCAAACCGCGCCAGCTTGCGCCGTTACCGATCTTAGGGGTGCCACACTTTTGGGCAGAGAATGCCGATACTGACTTTTATGAAGACAGCTACGTGTTCCGCAGTGGGCGACGTAAAAAAGATAAAAAATAAATAGAAAGGGATTGCTTAAAAATAGCTCGCTAAACCATTGTTACGTTTACGATTGTGCCACGATTCGACAACGTCCAGACGTTAACAAAGCCTTGTATGTTTGTTATGGTAAAAGGGAGTTTCTGTTAATCACTACAGATATGATTATCTCTTTTGTTAACACTGACTCATATCAGGCAGTTTTGCGAAACTGCGATATTGATTCAAGACAGATCAATCATTTATTGAGCCACCAGTCATACATAAACTTATAATAATTTATGTCCAGGATTTATAACAACGATAAGGAAGCTATCATGAGTGATATTTTTGATGTAAAAGACACCCTTTCGGTTGCTGGCAAGGAACATGCCTACTACAGCCTACCAAAGCTGACCGAAACTTATGAGCATATCAATACACTACCATTTTGTATGAAAGTGGTATTAGAAAACCTATTGCGTAACGAAGACGGCGGCCAGTCAGTTGGCAAAAACCATATCGAAGCAGTTGCCAACTGGGATGCAGGGGCTGAGGCGTCAAAAGAAATCGCCTTTATGCCAGCGCGTGTGGTATTGCAAGATTTCACTGGTGTACCTTCAGTAGTCGATTTGGCGGCGATGCGTGATGCAGTGGTCGAGCTTGGCGGTAAGGCTGAGCAGATCAATCCGTTTATTCCTAGTGAGCTGGTCGTCGATCACTCTGTACAGGTCGATGCTTATGGCCGCGAAGATGCGCTAGATTTGAATGAAAAGATTGAATTTAAGCGTAACAATGAGCGCTATGAGTTTTTGCATTGGGGCAAGCAAGCCTTTGAAAACTTCGTCGTGGTACCACCAGCGACAGGTATCGTGCATCAGGTTAACCTTGAGTATTTAGCCCGTGTGGTGATGGCAGCAGACGTCGATGGTGAGCTGACAGCTTATCCAGATACAGTATTTGGTACAGATAGCCATACCACGATGATTAATGGTATTGGCGTGCTTGGTTGGGGTGTGGGCGGTATCGAAGCTGAAGCTGCGATGCTAGGCCAACCGTCTTCGATGCTGATTCCACAAGTGGTCGGGTTTGAGTTAAAAGGCAAGCTAACCGAAGGCGTCACCGCAACCGATTTGGTATTACGTGTCGTTGAGATGTTGCGTGCACATGGTGTGGTAGGTAAGTTCGTCGAGTTTTATGGCGAAGGCTTACATAGTATGCCGCTAGCGGACCGCGCTACCATTGCCAATATGTCACCAGAGTATGGTGCGACTTGTGGTATTTTCCCAATTGACCAAATGGCGATTGATTACTTGCGTCTATCAGGCCGTGATGAAGAGCAGATTGAGTTGGTTGAAAAGTATGCTAAGGCGCAAGGCTTATGGCACGATGCCGATACACCTGCGGCGACTTATTCAAGCAAATTAGAACTAGATCTGTCGTCAGTACAGCCAGCACTTGCTGGTCCGAACTTGCCACAGCAGCGTATCAATTTGTCTGATATGCATGAGAAGTTCGGCGAAACGCTAGAAAAAATGACCAAAGATCGCAAGTCAGAAGTAGAAGGCAAAGTACGCTTTGATCAAGAAGGCGGCGAGCAAGAGCAAGCTGAACACTTGGCGGCTGAACCGAATATCGAAGTTGATACCAGTGATGACAATGCAGGTTACGCGCCAGCAAATAATGTCTTCTCAAATGTCAGCATCGATGACAAACAACACAAACTACGAGACGGGTCGGTAGTTATTGCTGCCATTACTTCTTGTACCAATACTTCTAATCCAGCGGTAATGATTGGTGCAGGTCTAGTGGCCAAAAAAGCTGCTGCCAAAGGTCTTAAAGCCAAGCCTTGGGTGAAGACATCGCTCGCACCCGGTTCTAAAGTAGTCACCGACTATTTAGAAAAAACCCATCTGATGGATGAGCTAGAAAAAACAGGCTTCTATCTAGTCGGTTATGGGTGTACCACGTGTATCGGTAATTCAGGACCATTATCAGAAGAGATCGAAAAAGGCATTGAGGAAAATGATTTGGTCGCAGCAGCGGTACTGTCTGGTAACCGTAACTTTGAAGGTCGTATTCACTCGCATGTCAAAGCCAGTTATTTAGCATCACCACCGTTAGTCGTTGCCTACGCGTTAGCAGGTACAGTAGATATCGATCTGACCACTCATCCGCTAGGACAGGATCAAGATGGCAATGATGTATTTCTAAAAGATATCTGGCCGACCTCGGAAGAAATTAACGAGTTAATTGCCAACAATATCGATGCCGATATGTTCCGAAAAAACTATGGCGAAGTATTTGACGGCAGTGCAGCGTGGAACGCAATTAGTTCAGCGGATAGCCAACTATATCCATGGGATGAAGGGTCGACTTATATCAAAAACCCACCGTTCTTTGATGGTATGACTATGGAGCCAGAAGGTATCCCTGATATCGAAGGCGCGCGTATCCTAGGTCTGTTCGGTGATTCAATCACCACCGATCATATCTCACCAGCAGGTAATATCGATCCAGACTCACCAGCAGGTAACTACTTGCAAGAGCGCGGTGTGATGGAAGCAGACTTTAACAGCTATGGTTCACGCCGTGGTAATGATGCAGTCATGACTCGTGGTACCTTTGCCAATATCCGTATCAAAAACACCATGATGGGCGGTAAAGAAGGCGGCTATACCTACTACTTCAAAGATGACAGCGCTACGTTACAAGATGGCGAAGAAATGCCTATCTATAACGCAGCGATGAAGTATAAAGAAGATAAGCGTCCGTTAGTGGTATTGGGCGGGGCAGAGTATGGTTCTGGTTCGAGCCGTGATTGGGCAGCTAAAGGTACCATCTTGCTAGGCGTAAAAGCAGTTTTAACCAGCTCGTTTGAACGTATTCACCGTTCAAACCTAGTCGGTATGGGTGTGCTGCCATTGACGTTTAAAGATGGTCAAAATGCAGAGACTTACAAACTAGATGGTTCAGAAGTGCTGAGCATCACAGGTTTGGACAATGGCGAGAGTAAAACGGCCACGGTTACGGCTACACGTGCTGACGGATCGGCAGAAACCTTTGAGGTAAATGTTGGTCTACAAACGCCAAAAGAGCGCGAATATGTGCGTCATGGCGGCGTATTGCACTATGTACTACGTCAATTGGCTGCTGAGAGCAAAGAAGCAGGCTAGTAGTTAGTTAAGCTTTATATGACAAAAAGCCCAATCTCCGTCAAAGTAGGGGGTTGGGCTTTTTTATGGACTCTTCTTTTGCTTATATTTATCGTCTTTACCAATCTCAATTAGTTCAGCATATATATTTTTCAATATACTCTCTTTCACCGAAAGTTCCAAACCTACTTTATCAAACAATATACAAGTAGAAAGTATAGCGCGGTAAGCTAGTTGAAACGGATTAAAATCTAATGGTAAATCATATGATTTATATAGATTTCGAGAACCATGAACCAGGTTTGATCTGAGGTCATATATTTTGCTCAAATCACTCTTCCATCTATCTAGATCACCATGATAAGCAGCAATGGTACAAGCTATACGATTACAGAAATTATTTGTTATATCTTTATCAGATAAAGTGACTAATCTTTCCATCGCAGTGACAAGTTTAATAATTTGAGCGTTTTCATTATTATCTCTTGCTGCCTCTCCAAACCAGTAGAATGCGTCAATTAAGCGGTCAGCTAAGCACTCTTTACCGTTGATAGAGATTGCATGATTAGCAAGCTTGCTTATAACAGTTCCTATATCAGACTTTAAGTCTTCTTCGAATAAGTCCCAAAATTCCTTTAAATCCTCATTGAACGAATAGGAGCCTTCAATCCAGTACTCATCATTGCTATTAGCTATATAATGAGTAGTATCTTTATGAAAAGGATGATTTAACAGTATTATTTGATCGGCTTTATAGTGATAGGATGTGGTGAAAACTCTAATAACTCCATATATGAAATTTGCGACATTCTCTGCTCTGTGCTTACTCAGCTTACTAGAGCTCTCTGGTATAGGTATATGTAATAGACAATTGAAGCTATCTTCATTACTCTTTAAAAAGAAACGATAATGGTCATCCTCTTTTACTTTAGCGTAAATGCTATCTTTATGAATTATTTTTAAATTCCCAATATTTATTTCTTTTTCAGGGCTCAAACCAATTGCATTAAACGGAAAGAAGTACGTAATCTGCGTCCTACTTTTCTTCGCTCTTTTCTGTGCCCTCGATAGTATTTTCATACAGCCCGGTGAGTCAAAATTACCACTATTGCTTAAATGTATATATATGGAATTTCTAATTTCAATTTCCAATTCATGTACTGTTATACCTTCAATAAATCCATGCTGCCTTTTAGCTATATTTTTTAATACTCTCTGAGCAGCTGATGAAAAATTGAATTGAATTGACGTGTACTCAATTTTACCTATGTATTGCGGTGGTTCTAAAGAAGAAAACATGCAGTCCATATCATTGTCAAAATCACTTTTGTATAACTCAGGATCTAGTTTAAATAATTTATTGAGCCTTACTCCTTCAGTTATAATGAAGTTTAAGTCCTCAATATCTTGATTAGAAGCGCCCATAAATTTATACCTTAGCCGATACAGATGATCAGCATAGCTTAATTCAAATGAATAATTTAAACACTTATACTTAACCCTTCTCAGTCAATAACTTAATTCCTAGCCCCATAAATACGACACCACTTACTTTATTCATCATGGATTCAATTTTTGGATTCTCTCTTAGTTTTTTGCTGAACTTTGACGCCAACATCGCCAAACTCAAGCACCATATAAAGCCTGTGGTGGCAAAAGTCAGCCCCAACATCAAAAATGACAGCATGCCATAAGCATAACTAGCGTCGATAAACTGAGGGAAGAACGCCAAGAAGAATAAAGCGACTTTTGGATTAAAAGTATTGGTCAATACGCCTTGCTTATATATTTGCCAACCATCTACAGCCTTTTGGCTAGTCACGTCCTGCTCTTTGGATAAATTGTTTGCTATCGAGTTAGAGTTTTTGCTCGTCAGCATCTTAAAGCCTAAATAACACAAATAGCTGGCCCCAATATATTTAACAATCATAAAAGCGGTAGGGGAATTGGCAAGTAATACGGACAATCCTAGCGCCGCCAATAAAGTATGTACCAAAATACCCGAAGTAATGCCAAGAACAGAATAAAATCCTGCTGTTTGTCCCTGTGAAATACTACGGGTGATGATGTACATGCTATCCGTACCTGGCGTTAGGTTTAACAAAATAGCCGCCAAGATAAACCCCAGATAATTCTCGATACCAAACATCGCAATCACTTCCCTCTAATTACGCTAAGCCCATCATTTATAGTATGTGGCTGCACTTTATAAATATGCTTATCAGGTCGATATTAACGAGTATTAGATAGGTTGGCAATAGTGCTATCAACAGTAAGCTAGCAGCGATTAATAATAAGCTAACGACAATAGAATAGAGGATGTTGAGAAATGACAGACATAAAAAAGCCCAGTCACCGTATGATGACTGGGCTTTTTTATTGTTCGCTTACTAGTCTAATCTGATGCTAAGCAAAAGTGCTAGTAAGTGACGCCGAATAGTGGCGTCCCCAGGGGGATTCGAACCCCCGTTACCGCCGTGAAAGGGCGGTGTCCTAGGCCTCTAGACGATGGGGACGCATAGAGTGTTATAACCAGTGGTTACAACGGTACTTCACAATATCAGATAGCT
The DNA here is from genome assembly GCF_002836505.1 of Psychrobacter sp. Choline-02u-9. Classification (GTDB taxonomy): domain Bacteria; phylum Pseudomonadota; class Gammaproteobacteria; order Pseudomonadales; family Moraxellaceae; genus Psychrobacter. Next base: position 41,221 of record NZ_PJBF01000045.1, on the reverse strand, counting down.
TAGTAAATAAGCATTGCCTAGGTGCTGATATCGTCCTACTAGCGAGTATTTATTATTACGTTTCAGTAATACTGAGCGTTGCTATAAATAAGTATGGTGGAGCTAAACGGAGTCGAACCGTTGACCCCTTGCATGCCATGCAAGTGCTCTACCAACTGAGCTATAGCCCCTCGCTAAGAGTGTGCGTATTTTATGTAAGAGCGGCAGTCTTGTCAACCACTATTTTAAAAATAATGCATAAATATGCAAAAAAAAGTGATTTAGCCTACTTTAAAGCCTCAATAAGCCCAAATTAGCGTGGATTTTGCTTAAGTGCGATCTCTTTGATGGCTTTATCAGTATAAAACTCTTCTTCGCTACCATCAGAAAAAATAATCGCACAGCATTCAGTTGGCATATATTGACCGCCTTTCTCTCGGATCGTTCTTATACCTTTGACACCGATGATGTTATATTTGCCCAATTTATCTAGATTATGCTTGGTGTAACCACAGTAAGTGCTGTATATCCATTTTAAATCTTCGAAGTCTTGGCCCTTGGTCAGGGTCAAAGTTGCATCAAACAGTTCCTTTATGATGGCATCATAATATTTCTGTGCTTCTTTTAGGGTATTAAAGACATAGTCTTTGCTTTCTATCGTGACGGTTTTGGCGGCCATGCTTATTTCCAATTAAAATATTGAGTAAGAGGTTTTTATATTCTGAGAGTAGTACTTATTAACAACGAAAAAAGGGTCAGAGATAGCCTGACCCTTTTACATTCGACAAGTTTAGCTAGTTAACTGTTTAGTAGATCAGTTATTCAGCTTCTAAACTATTCAGCAGCAGCTAAGAAATCTGGTAGTTCTGCCGCTTGTTTCTCAAGTTTTTTCAGTTTCTTTTTACCGAGACCGCCTAATACATCAACGGCGTGACGCAAGCGAGTCAAGGTCATATCAGCACCGATAATCGCCATAGAGTTCATGACTGGCGTCGATGAGGTGCTACCAGCGATAGCGATAAAGAACGGCGCCATAAAATCACGCATCTTAATATCCAGATGAGCAGCAAGGCCTTTTAGCGTGGCATAGATGTTTTCTTCTGACCACGTTGGCAGGACTTCTAACTGCCAAAGCGCTAATTGCAGCATCTCGATAATTTGCTCAGGGGTGAGTGATTTATGAGTAAAGCTTTCAGCATTGATGTCAGGTAGGTTCTGGAAGTAGAAACCACCCCAATTAACCGCATCAGACAATAGCTCGATACGTGGCTGAATCGCCGCTGCGATAGCGGTTAGCTTATCACTGTTGCTGGCCCATTCAAGGATTTTATTCTTTAGCTCTTCAGGACTAAGCGCACGTAGCCATTCTGCATTGAGCCAGTTTAGCTTTTCGATATCGAAGATAGGGCCACCAAGCGACACACGCTGAATATCAAAGCTGGCAATCATTTCTTCTAGCGTAAACTGCTCAGAATCATTAGGCATTGAGTAACCCATACGACCAAGATAGTTTAACAATGCTTCAGGTAGCACGCCTGCATCACGATAGTAGGTGATAGAGGTTGGGTTTTTACGTTTAGACAATTTTGACTTATCAGGGTTACGTAGGAGCGGCATATGGCAAAGGGTCGGCATTTCCCAACCAAAATAATCATATAGCAGTTGATGCTTAGGCGCAGAGTTCAGCCACTCTTCACCGCGCATCACATGAGTGATTTCCATCAAGTGGTCATCGACGACGTTGGCGAGATGATACGTTGGCATACCGTCTGTTTTTAGCAGTACTTGCATATCGACTTGAGTCCAAGGGAACTCAACGGTGCCACGTAGCATGTCTTGTACCTGACAAGTGCCTTCGGTCGGTACACGCATACGAATCACGTGCGGCTTGCCCTCGCTTACCAATTGCTCAGTTTTTTCTGGTGCAAGATGAGCGCAGCGACCATCATAACGTGGAGTTTCACCATTGGCCATTTGCTCAGCACGCATAGCATCTAACTCTTCACTGGTACAAAAACAGCGGAACGCATGGTCTTTTTCTATGAGTATCTCGGCGTGCTTTTTGTAGATATCGCTACGCTCGCTCTGACGATAAGGGGCGTGTGGGCCGCCAATATCTGGGCCCTCGCTCCAATCCAGACCAACCCAGCGTAAGGCGTCCAAAATCATTTGTTCTGATTGCTCAGTCGAGCGAGTCTGATCAGTGTCTTCGATACGTAAGATGAATTCGCCGCCGTGAGCTTTGGCAAAGGCCAAGTTAAACAGGGCAATATAGGCAGTACCTACGTGTGGGAAGCCAGTTGGTGATGGGGCGATACGCGTACGTACAGGGCGCGTGCTGTCAGTAGAGGTTTGCATGATAAAAGTCTCAAAGTTTGCTATCGATATAAGCTATTAGTATAAATAGCGATGAAAGATATGAAGTCGATGTTAAGAAATAGCGTAAAATATAGCGCTAGTATAACAGAGACACGTGATATTTTTAATGAAAAGCCCTTCTAGTGCTTGACTACAGGTGTATCCTTGCGATAATAATGCTAAGCAAGTCATAACTTGTTTATTTTCATCTAATTACTGGCCAGTACGGTCGTCATCTATTGAGTTGTTTGTGTGCCTATCAAAGTCTAAGCCAAAATCGAAAGCCAGTCCTTCTGCCGCCGCTGATCTCTCTGAGTCAGTGTCCAATCCTTCTGTTATAAAGGATGCGTCTACGCAAGATGTCGATCTGGATGTTACTCACGCCCGTCATGAGGGCGAGATCACGTCTGATGAATTAAGTTTTGTCCATGATGCGGTGCTGCTGCAAGAGACTGTCGCTGCGGTGCTCGGTGTAAAATCCTTGCCCAAGCAAACAGAAGGTGACCAAAATAGCTTAAATATAAGTGGTATCTACGTTGATGCGACTTTTGGTCGTGGCGGCCATAGCCGACTGCTATTAAGTCAACTCGCCGATGACGCAACACTGATTGTCTTTGACAAAGATCCGACAGCTATCAGCGTGGCGCAAGAGCTGGCAACCAAAGACAGCCGTGTGCGTGTGGTTCACGATAGTTTTGCGACGTTGACCGACAGTCTGGCTGCTATGGGCATCACTGAAGTTGATGGCTTGATGGCGGATTTGGGCATTTCATCACCGCAGATTGATGATGGTAGTCGCGGCTTTAGCTTTATGCGTGACGGGGCAGTAGACATGCGTATGGACACCAGTCGTGGCCAGTCAGTTGCCGAATGGCTTGAAACAGTCGATGACGAAACGTTGGCCAATGTGCTTTATGAGTTTGGCGAAGAGCGTCATAGCCGCCGTATTGCACGCGCTATCAAACAGATGGAAAGCTACGAGTCTACACTTGAGTTGGCAGAAGTGATCAAAGTAGCGCATCCTAACTGGCAACGGGGTAAACATCCAGCGACGCAAAGCTTTCAAGCCATGCGTATTTTTATTAATAATGAGCTGGGCGATGTTGACGACTTTTTAGCGCAAAGCATTCCTATCTTAAAGTCGGGCGGACAGCTTGCAGTGATTAGCTTTCACTCACTAGAAGATCGCCGCATCAAGCAGTTTTTGCAGCGTCATAGCAAAGGGCAGTATCCAGAAGACGAAAACTTGCCAATGCCGCCCAATCGTCCACGTTACTTTAGCAAGCCAAAACGTGTTGGCCCAAGTAAAGCTGAGACGAGTCAAAACCCGCGTGCGCGCAGTGCATGGTTGCGTATGGCAACTCGCACCGACACAGCTTATGAGCAGACAACAGGGTTATAGAAGAACATCACGACGCCACAAGTCATAGTCGAATATGATTAGTGAGTTGCCTGAGGTTGCTAATATTTGTCTAAATGATGCGCAAATGTCCTAATGGCTACGCCACTGTTAAAAATCTGTAAATATTGTCTGTTAGGCTCAGCAGTTGATTTTTATCTGCATGATAGTTGCATGGCTTTATATGTAGTACAGCCATGCAACGTGTTTGGTTTGATACTTATCAATGGTATGACCGAATAATGACACGTTCATCTTTCGCAATCCGTTATCTACTTTATCGTTTACGTTCACCTTTTTGAGATCGTCATGGCAATATCTGACAAACCTGCGAATCGCCGCACTGCTACACCTTATAATACCGATGTCGGCGAGCTGTTCGTGCGCCGGTTTAATGTGGTGAGCATTTATGTGGTCGTGCTACTGCTATTGGCAGCCACGATTGTATGGAGTGGTATCAAAACTGCCGAAGAAGTTCAGCAATATCATCAGGACTACAAAACCTTGCAAGACATGAAAAAACAAGAACGTAAGCTACAAGTAGAGCATCAGCGTCTATTGATTGAGCAGCAAACCTTTAGCGCCACTCCGCAGATTGCCAGTCGAGCGGTTGCTGAATTGGGTATGTATTCGCCAACATTAAAGGATAAGCTGATTATTCAGCCTGGTGTTGCGACTGCATTGGTGCCAGTGGTTACGGAAGACTCAGATGAAGATATGTCTGACGTTATTGGGCCACGTGCCTCTACCGACATCTCTCCTGAAGAACCAGCGACGGAGGCAGGACAATGAGTGAGAAAAAGCCTAAATCCACCGCAAAAAACACTAGCAAAAAACCAGCCAGCGGCAAGGTAACCAAACCTCTCCGCCGAGCCAGTGCTGCTAAGTCTGGTCAAACAAGTAGCAAGCCCGATAAAGCTACAAGTAATCGTAAGGCCAAACTATTCGGACGCATCAAAAAAAGCGATACCCAAGGGGCTTACACCAGTGTAAAAAACCGCAAGAGAAAAATGGTTTTTTCGAGCAAAGCGTCAGGTGCTTCTGCTCTCGGTGGTTTCGAACAAGACAAAAACCGTTTTCGTATGGTCTGGGGTCTAGCGCTGGTCATATTAGCGCTATTGATTAGCCGCGCCTATTATATTCAGGTTGCCAACGCACAGTTCTATCAAGACAAAGGCAATGAGCTCATTACCAGTGAGCGCACCCAAAAATCTTATCGCGGTATGATTACCGACCGTAATAATCTACCGCTTGCAGTCAGTGCGCCGCTCGCGACTGTTTCGTTTAGTCCACATGATTATTCTCGTGAATATTACGAGCTAAAGCGCATTATCATTACCAATCCTAGCAGTCCACAATTACAGGCGCGTATGCAAAAGCGTCTGGATAATATGGACCTGACAAAGCTAGCCGCTGCTGCCAATATCTCGGTCGATGAGTTGAAAAAAGTCACGGCCATTGATGACAGTATCGATGTGACCGATGAGAAAGCGGTAAAAGCTGCTTTGCCATCTGGCGCAGGATCGCACTATTTGCCACTGCTTAATAAGGTCACACCTGAGATTGCCCAAAGCGTCAGTTCGCTTGATTTCCCTGGCGTCTACGAAAAGAATTTCTTTCAGCGTTATTATCCGCAGCCACAGTCTAATGCGCAGCTGCTGGGCTTTATGGGTCAAAACGCCAAAGATCCTGAAGGCGGTTACGAAGGCCGTGCTGGTATTGAGCGTCAGTACGAAAAAGATCTGGCAGGTGATGACGGAAAAGTACTGGTTCTAAAAGACGCCAAACAAAACAGCCTAAAAGAAATCAAACAGATCGAGCCAGAAGTACCTGGCAAAGATGTGGCATTAACGATTGATTCGCGCTTACAGTATTTGCTATATAAAGAGCTAGAAAAGGCTGGGCGTTTGCAAAAAGCACGTTGGTCAACGGGTATGATCGTTGATGTGCAGACTGGTGAAGTGCTGGCACTATCAACATGGCCGTCGTTTAACTCGAACAACCTTAATGAGATGACGGGTGAAAATCAGCGTAACCGCGCACTGTTAGATGTGTTCGAGCCAGGTTCGGTGATGAAACCGTTTACCGTGGCGGCAGCGCTAGACTCGGGCAAATATACGCCAACGACTTTGATTGATACCAATCCTGGTTCGATTCGCGTACGTGGCTATACCATTCGAGATCATAACAATTTAGGTATGATTAACATGGCCACGCTATTACAGAAATCCAGTAACGTGGCCTCCACCAAGATTGCGCTATCACTGCCAGCCGATGCTATTAGTAATATGCAACGACAGTTTGGCTTTGGCTCAAAAACACCTTTGCAGTTCCCAGGTGAGGGCAGTGGTTTAATCGTTACGCCAAAAGAGAAAGAAACCTCGCGCCGCGCGACGGTCAGTTATGGTTATGGTCTACAAGTGACATTAGCACAGGTTGCACAGGCGTATTCAGCCCTAGCAGCAGGTGGAGTCATGCATCCATTAACTTTAATTAAAGATGATAAGTCGCAGCCAAGCAAACGCATTATGGCGCATGAGCAGGCAATGTCTATCGTACAGATGCTCGAGAGCGTGACTGAGCCTGGTGGTACGGCAAAAGCCGCTGCCATTGACGGGTATCGCGTGGCAGGTAAGACGGGTACGTCACGCCGCATCAATCCAGACGGTGGTTACTATACGGATCAGTATCGTAACGTCTTTGCTGGCATGGCGCCTGCATCCAATCCAAAGCTGGTAGGCGTAATGCTTATCGAAGACCCGCGCGGTCAGATTTATGCTGGTCTAACGGTCGCCCCTGTCTTCCATAATGTAATGAAAGAAGCATTGCGATTGTATAATGTGCCTTTGGATAAGCCACTAAAAACGGAAGCGCAGTAAGCGTTCAATTATTTTAAATGTCTAGTTCTACTGAGCTGACACGTTTTAACTGTTTAGGATTTATCTATGACTATATCATCGCTAGATAGCGCTACTGTTACTTTACAACAGCTTATAGATGCCAATAAAAGCCAGCAGCAAAAACTGGCTGAGAAACTTACAGCGATGATAGAAACATCGATTCAGAAAGTATTCAAGCAGGCAGAGTCAGAACAAGCTCAATCTACTGCCCATATCCCATTTCAGCAGTTTCGCTTAGACAGTCGTCAACTGGAAGCGAACGACGTATTCGTCCTTCTAAAGAGTCAAACAGCCAACCCTCAAAAAAGTCGCGACTATTTACGGCAAGCCGCTAAACAAGCCGCGTTTATTCTCTCAGAAATTGACCCTAGTGTTTTACTTAGCGAAGCAACAAATCCCTCAAATCCCAGTAGTGAACCGCAGACAGATAGTATTGCTAATGCACCTCAGCAACTAGCAGCATTACCATGCCCTGTCTTATATGTTCCTAACATTCGCGACTTTTTGGGTAGCTTAATTCAAGCGCGCCTGCAATATCAGCAGCCAGTGACTCTACCGACCGTGGTTGCGGTGACTGGTACGAATGGTAAAACAACCATCAGTCAATTAGTAGCACAGCTTACTCAATTGATGGGTCAGAGTAGTGCAGTGATGGGTACGGCAGGTAATGGTAGACTTGGCGCTCTGGTGCAAGCCAGCCATACCACGGGCGATGCGTTAGCTGTCCAGCAGTTCCTATATCAGATGGGAACAGAGCAAGCAGAAGTATTAGCATTAGAGGCCAGCTCTCACGGGTTGGACCAGCAACGTCTACAAGGTATGCCAGTCACTGTAGCGATTTACACCAATTTGAGTCGTGACCATTTAGACTATCATGCCGATATGGCAGAATATGCCGCTGCCAAAGCAAAGCTGTTTGATAAAGCTCATTTTCCAGATTTGACTCATGCCATTATCAACATCGATGATGAGCACGCTCATGTTATGTTAGATACGGCAAATGCTAGCGACTTGACGGTATGGACGTACAGTTTGGATTCATCAAAATCTGCTACTTTTGTAGCCGCTGATATCTCACCGAGTCTGCAGGGTGTAAAAATTAATCTGCGTACGAATTTTGGTGATGAGAAAGCTGACAACATAGAGATTATCAGTCCATTATTAGGTCGCTTCAATGTAGCCAATTTGCTCGCAGCGATAGCAGCCGTCGTAGCACTTGATGTTGACTTGGCTATAAATATTGAGCGTATTGCGCCTGCTGTTGCACAGTTGCAAGGTGCGGTTGGGCGTATGCAGCGTGTACCGTCAAATGATGGCTGCTTTATCGTTGATTATGCGCATACTCCAGACGCTCTAAGCCAAGTGCTGGCAAGCTTAAAAACCCACTGTAAAGGTCAGCTTTGGGCAGTATTTGGTTGCGGTGGAGATCGTGATGCAGGCAAGCGACCGTTGATGGCACAAGCAGGTCTGGCAGGTGCTGATCAAGTTGTTCTGACTGCGGATAATCCACGTACCGAAGACCCAAATGTAATTTTGCAAGATATGCAGGCTGGTATGACAGTTGAGCAATATCAACGAACCCATATTGAACCTGCCCGCCAAACCGCTATTGAGTATGCAGTTAGTCACTCAGGTGTAGATGATATCGTTGTCATCGCAGGCAAAGGTCACGAAACCTATCAAGAGATTAATAACGTCCGCTATGATTTCGATGACAGTGTTGTTTTGCAGCAGGCATTGAATCAGACGGGACGTGTGTAATTGGTTGGCTCGCGTTACATGCATTAGTAAAAATTGATCATTAAATATAAAAATTAAGTAGTCATCATATAAGGTAATCATTATGACAGCCGACACCGATAATACTGCCCAGTCGCAAGGGCTCTATGTCTGGCAAATGGACAATCTGCTCGCAGCGACCACGTCGCTCGATGGGCATTGGCAACTACCACAAGGCCATGGAGCAGAACAGACGGCCTTGTCCAGTAAACGTATAGCCACCGATACCCGTACGATAAAGCCAGGCGATATATTTTTGGCGCTAAGCGGCGATAATTTTGATGGTCACGATTATATCGACACAGCAATATCAAAAGGCGCTGTTGCCGCTGTTGTCTCGCATCCTATTTCGTTGTCCGGCCCAAATGCTATTCCGCAATTGGTGGTCAGCGATACCCGTTTGGCGCTAGGTCAATTAGCAGCGTATCGTCGTCAGCAGCATACAGATTTGACTGTAATTGCTATTACGGGCTCTAGCGGCAAGACCACTTGCAAAGAAATGCTTGGCAGTATTTTTGGTAGATTGGCACCGACCTTGATCACTCGTGGTAACCTCAATAACGATTTGGGTGTACCAATGATGCTGCTTGAGCTATCAGATCATCATCGCTATGCTATTTTAGAGTTGGGTGCAAACCATATTGGCGAGATTGCTTATACGACTGAAATCGTTCAGCCTGACGTGGCCTGTATCTTAAACATCGGTACAGCGCATTTGGGTGAGTTTGGTAGCCGTGAAGGTATCTGCCAAACCAAAGCAGAGATTTACCATACGTTGACGGACGCGCAGTTTGCGATTGTTCCTGATAAGGATGATTTTACCAATCAGCTACGCCGTATCGCTGAAAAGCACACCTCACATGTGATTGGCTTTGGTAATACGGATGTAAGCGCAAGCCATCTAGACGTAGAGCCTGAACGTAGTGAGTTTAAACTACATATTGGTAACCAAATCCATGATATCAACTTGCCATTGGCAGGTGAACACAATGTCAATAATGCCTTGGCTGCTGCTGCCTGTGCGTATGCGCTAAATATTGAAGTGAGTGACATCGTCATTGGGCTAGAAAATGCGCGTCCCGCTAAAGGTCGTTTAAATAGCCAAATACTTGGTATGCATCGTCTTATTGATGATACTTATAATGCTAACCCGCATTCAGTGCGTGCCGCTGCCAAAGTATTGGCTGCGCAAACAGGTACGCAGGTCATGGTACTGGGCGATATCGGTGAGCTAGGCGAGGCGGCTATCAGTGAGCATCAGAGCTTGGGCCGTACTATTGCGACCACAGGTATCAACGTGCTGCTTTGTGTTGGCGAATATGCTCCTTATACCGTTGCGGGTGCGCAAGAGGTATCTGATATCAGCGCTCATGCTTTCGCCGATAAAGACAGTTTATTACAGTATTTACAGCCGTATTTGCAAGCGCAACAAGCTAAGCCTTGTACTGTGTTGTTCAAAGGCTCTCGTTCCATGGGAATGGAAACACTTATTCATGCGCTAGTAGAGGAGTAGGCGGTGTTAGTTTGGTTGTTCGGCTGGCTTGGCCAGTATTATACGCCGTTTTCTGCGGTTTCTTCGTTGACGCTGCGAGCATTGCTTGCAGTTGTTACCGCCCTTGTATTTAGCATGATGTTTGGTGGCCGTGTCATTCGGCACCTACGTTCGCTCAAATACGGTCAGGCCATTCGTAACGATGGGCCTCAATCGCATTTGGCCAAGACTGGTACGCCAACCATGGGCGGGGTATTGATCCTCAGTGCGATTGGCATATCGACGCTGCTGTGGGCACGACTAAACAATCCTTATGTTTGGATTTTGCTTGTGGTTATGGTTATCTTCGGCGCCGTAGGTTGGGCTGATGATTGGCTAAAAATTAAGTACAAAGATCCAAAAGGCTTAATAGCTCGCAAAAAGTATTTTTGGCTATCTATGGGTGCGTTATTTGTCGGTGTTTCTTTGTACTATATTGCCACGCTACAACCCGATATCAACACCACGCGTGAGATGCAGGATCTGCTATTGCCAGTATTCAAAGACTGGATGATTCCATTTTCAGCAGTGCCATTTGGTATTGGCTTTATCATCTTTACCTATTTTGTGATTAATGGTGCTTCTAACGCAGTCAATCTAACCGACGGTTTGGATGGTTTGGCGATTTTGCCAGTCGTTCTCGTCGCTGCAGGTTTGGGCGCGATGGCTTATGTATCAGGCGATGTACGCTTTGCTGATTACTTGCATGTACCTTATATTCCTTATAACTCCGAAGTCATCATCGTCTGTGGCTCAATGGTCGGAGCAGGCCTTGGTTTCTTATGGTTCAACGCGCATCCAGCACAAGTCTTTATGGGTGATGTTGGCGCGCTAGCATTGGGCGCGATGCTAGGTACTATCGCCGTGATGACCCGTCAAGAGATTGCCTTCGCGATTATGGGCGGTTTGTTTGTCGCAGAAGCGCTATCGGTGATGTTGCAAGTTGGCTCGTACAAACTGCGCAAAAAACGCGTCTTCCGTATGGCACCGCTGCATCATCATTTTGAGGAAATTGGCTGGAAAGAAACACAAGTGGTGGCGAGATTTTGGATTATTGCTATTATCCTTGTCATCCTTGGGCTAATGACGCTAAAACTGCGTTAAGCTATAACCGCCGAATATCTATATAGATATCAATTTGCAAAACTCCAAAAAGCCGTTTCAATCATGATTGAGACGGCTTTTTGTCGCTCAAGACACATGAATTTTGTTAAAATGCGAAGCATATTGCTATCACTTTGAGATGCCCGTGTCGTTATTTATTTGTCCACTTTGTCAGTCACCGCTACAGCCCGCTGCAGATACTTGGCGCTGTGATGGTAGTTTGCACCCTAAGCAGACTTCACATCCCTTTGATGTAGCGCGTCAAGGCTATGTCAACCTGCTGCCAGTACAACAAAAAAAGTCCAAAGCACCTGGGGACAGCCAAGAATCTATCGATGCGCGTAAACGGTTCTTGAATCATGGGCACTATGCCTTGCTCCAAAAACTAATTAGTCAAAAAATGACAGAGTTGCTGTCTAACGATGAGTTCATAAACGAGCAAGATAGCAAGCCAGTCAATTGGCTTGATATTGGCTGCGGTGAAGGTTACTACACGCAGGCAATGGCACAAATGAGCTTGAATGTTATAGATACGCTTATAGCCGCTGACATCAGTAAGCCTGCAGTGGTTGAGTTGGCTAAAGTAAGCAAAGCGATAGGTCGTCTCTGGTATCAGCCGCGCCAAGAAGATACTGCCAAAACGACAGCGGTCTATCCATTAGTGACCAGTGCTGCACATTTACCATTACGCCCGCACAGTATGAGGGGTATTAGTAGTATTTTTAGCCCCATTTTGCCCGAGGCATTTGATAATGTATTGATGGATGGTGGCTATCTGATTATTGCCAAACCTGATGTTAGGCATTTGGCAACGATGCGTGATGCGCTATTTGATGATGTGCGTGAGCATGATTCTGATAAATTTTTGCAAGAATTGGCACCATATTTTACGTTGGTTGAGACCTGCCGTGTCAGTACAGAGCTGACGTTATCCGCAGAGGATTTGGCTGATTTGATGACGATGACACCTTATGCGTACCGTGCCCGCAGCGAAAAAAGGCAAGCACTACTGGCAGCAGTAGAGAAAGAAGCATTTAGCACAGAGGCAAAGTTTGTGGTTTATATTTTGCAGAAAACGTCTGTTTAGCACATTTAGCACATTTAGAGCATAGCAGTATGGGGTATTGCTATGCTCGTTTTAAACATTAGCCATTAACTCCTAATGAGTTAGGTTTTTCGAATACCAGAAATATTGATATCAGGAAATTTGGCTTAACCGTTTCCGTATTTGCACTCTTTATCAATCAGCTAGTCATTCGCGTTTTTATAAATATCTTGTTTACGATGCTTACCGATAAAGCCTAAATACGCTGTCATTTAACCAAACATTACGCCAACACCTAACATGCCTTTGATCACGCATACCCTCGTAACAATCGCAACCTTTCTTCAAGTTTCATAAATCTACTTAATACTAGAATCATTTATCATTCTCTTTGTCGATAGAGTAAAGCTTTATCACGATAGTTCATTTAACACTAAATGCATTATCTATAACTACTCTAAATATGAATTCAAAGGAATAAAATGATGAAAAAGATACTAGTTAGCTCGATTCTAGCCGTTACTGCTTGTTTGTCGATGGTTGGTCAGGCCAATGCCGCGCCTAATTTTGATAAGCATCATACAGCTCAGGTACAGCATCAAAAACACAGCAGCAATAAAGAGAGTAATAACTATAAGCATGCCAAAGCTAAGGCAGCAAAGTCATATCACAAAGCGAAAATAGTGGCTGCTAAACATAAAGTAACAGCCAAAAATGTTCATGCTAAAAACAGCAATACTAAAAACAGCCACAACAAAAACAATCATGATAAAAACAACCATGATAAAAACAACCATGATAAAAACAACCATGATAAAAACAACCATGATAAAAACAACCATGACCGTCGCTCATAAAAATACGATCCTACCATCCAAAAATAGCGCCTTAATTAGGCGCTATTTTTTTGTTCTTATATGACACTATTGAGCGTTACTAGTTGAGCAAATGCTACTGACTGATAAATGTCATTGATTTGGATGTACCGCTTTTATTAGGCTGAGTGAGTGTGACCTTACTACTCAAAACATCGCCTTTGGCATTGATTTTATAGCATTCTGACGACGTATCTGCAGCACCAGAAGTCAAAAGCAGATTACCTGAGGTTTTTATACAGAGCCACGCCGTGTTATTTGTATCTTGTGTGAGTGACCAGTCCTGCTTATAAGTGGCGGTTTTCTGACGCATACTACTGTCAGCATATACGTTTTCAGTGATGAGCTGATTTGAGTCGCCTACAGTAGCCATTTTAGGGATACTAGTCGTTTGTTTAGCGATTGAATACTCACCCGTACTATCCGTAAAACCATGGAACACCAATGGGTCTAGCGTAAAATAATTGATAGCGACTGACTGATCCGTAATCTGCTGATTCACTGTGTTGATTGTGCTGACTTCTGCGCCTTGTACCATTCTATTATTAAAGCGCATGCTGCCTTTAGGGGTTGTTTGAATATCTGCGGCTACGCTTTGTCCGCCGACAGTAGCGATCAGTTTTTCACTACGTTGTTTGGTATAGATATTGAGTAGGGCAGTCTCAACTGGGTATTGAGTGACTACGTTATCAGAGCTATTATTTTGATTGGTATTACCTGTTGCCATGCCGCCCATGCCAGTAGCGCAAGCACTCAATCCGAGTCCTGCTACGATACACATTCCTAGTGTTTTCATCGTTGTATCCTTTAGTTTATTTAAATAAATACTACCGATATCTACTATAATCCAATTTTTGGACAATGGCATCTGCCGAGTATCAGAGACCCTATTGTGATTACATTTTTGTACGGTATAGCAATGATGGTAAATATAGATACAAAGCTAGATTGAATGCCACAGGAAAACTCAAAGCCTTTTCGTATAAGGGTCTAGGAATAAAATTAAGCTGATAATAAAACGAATCGTAATAGAGTATCGACTCATTTTATGAGTCACTCTCAGTCCATGGTACGATTTTTTAGCTTGGTCAATAAACGTATTATTCGATTATATATATTTATTAGATTCATACAGCACACGGAGTTAAGGCTAAACTGAAATATTTCAGACAGCAGTAGAGGATGAGTATAGACTGAAAGTCTTACTGTTAAACTGTTAAAATATATAAAGAATATTTAGGAAAGGGTAGAACAAGATAGAAAAGCTGAGGTTTTACTTAAGCAGAATAAGATTGGCGGTGAAGGAGGAAGTCAAACTAATAGGCTAGGTTATTGATTTTATTGTGTTTATATATTTTTTACTGCGCATTAGACCACCAAATAGACCAACAGCATTATAGTGTTGGATACAAAGCAAATAATAGGATTTATCTCATAATAAATTGTATCAATATATTTACCAACAAATATATTGATACCGTTATCTCTAACTACAACGATCTGAACTCTTGAGCGCTTTCAAGTATTTCATTAGTATTTTTGTCATAGAAATCTAATACAATACCGTTTATTTTATAAGGAGCAGAAGAGTTTGACATGGAAATCTCATCATATATGAATTCGACATAAACTTTTCCTGCCATTCCTAACTCTTTCTTATCTATTAGGTCTTGTATTTTTTCGGCTTTTTCTCTGCTACTAACATATAGCTTACTCATACGTATATAATAAGGCTCATCAAGAACATGCTGGTATTTAGTTATTTTCCTACCATCTATGTCCTCTCTTGTCTCTAAGTTGATTGATATACTATTGACACCAAATAATGGAAAGTACTGCCCGTCAATGCTATAGCTCTTAAGTGGAGGCTCATTATTGTTATAGTCCGTTGCGATAGCTGTGATTAACTTCTTATCTTCTTCTGCTACCTCATCATAGTGAGGATAATAATAGTCATCATGATCTATATCAAAAACGAATTTTCTATTATCTCTAATAGAATTACCGTAATTTTGTGCTTCTTGATAAGTGCTTTCAGTAATATCTTCTCTTTTAAAGGGATTGTCACCTACTTCACCAAACCGTCTCTCGTACTCATCATCTCCTAATGCAATACGACTTATGATATTTTTGTCATTATCATCTAGGTCATCAGTTAACAAGCTAACCACTAATAATTTATTAAGAAAGTCATTTGTATCCTCTACGTTATAATCTGGAAATTCATTATACTCTTCAAAATCAAAACTAGATTTTACTTCGTCATAAATGTATTCTTCAGAAATATCAGCTTCATTAGCTATAAAGCCAGTATCAGCTTCATTATCTGAGCATGATGTTAGTAGAAGTATTGAAGTTAACATTAATAGTTTTTTCATAAATTTCTCACTAATACTGTACTTGATTGATTATTATTCTCTACCTATTGATGCTTGTACTTGATCACCATCAGTACGTATAGTGATATCTATGGCGTCACCAGTATTCAATATAGCTGTAGCATAGTATTTACTATCAGAAATTTTAAGATCTACATTAACTTCTTCGCATCTTACATTATCGCCCCCAAATTCATCTAAACCAGTTATATAAGAACCGAACCTCACCATGTCAGTAACTTGCTCACAAGAATTTTCTTCTATATAACTATTTCCAGAAAGATTGCCTATTTCGGAGAATATGAATAAAACAGAAACGACTATACCTGCACAGCCAATCCAAAATATTTTCTTATTATCTTCAAATTTTTTGGATCTTTTCCAAAGGTACAATATAGGTATAAAAATCATCCATTTTGGTGAGATATCTATGCCTTGTTTTTTGCATTTTTTATGATCTATGAAAGCCATTATAATAGCTGCTATATATGCTATTAATCCTAAGATAATACTAACAAATGAACTGAGGGCTATTCCCCAAGCTAGACTATTTGTAAGCACTCCTGTGTCTCTAGAATTATTTCCTGTGCTTTGATTTTGCGGTGGCGGTGGCGGTGGCGGTGGTGGCGTAATAGAACTTATACCCTCTGCTAAATCTGTATCTTTTATAGGCTTCCAATCACCATTACCATCCCAAACTAGTGTATCTATATTTATGTTTTCTTCTAACAGTAGCTTTTTGACCTCTTTTTCAGTGATTGGCCCTATAGTTTTACCATCACTTGATATGTAGTGATAACTTTTGACCCTACTACTACCATTCATATTGAATCCCTATAGCAACATAAAAACAAACATTGGCCATTAGTATTTTTACACTATTAATGAACCAATGTTTGTTTTATGAAAATCAATAAATTTAACATATTAGCAACAATTTAGCAAAGAATATCGGAACTGAACAAACATTTATTTTATTATTTAATAACTCTATTAAAACAAGCCGCGCTAATTTAAAACTAAGAAGGCTAGATAAGTTTAATCTAAGGCATCAAATGAAAAGCTAAACTCGACAGTAATATTAATCCACTTCGCGATACTGCTTAGTACCCTTATAGAGTTAATAGAATCAAATTTTTCAGCAATGACATCTGCCAATTCTCTTGGACCCTGCTATCATTACACCACTATAATAACCAGCAATTTTCCAGCGCGTTAAGGAATAACAAATGCCCGACAGTACTGCTAGTCATATTACCCAAATCAATCAAGACGATATCAACAAAGCCGTATGGAATGCTTGTGATACCTTTCGCGGGGTCATCAGCGCCGATACTTATAAAGACTTTATCTTGACCATGTTATTTTTAAAGTACCTGTCTGACGTCTATAGAGATGAGTACAACAAGCTGGTCGAGCAGTATGGCGACAACCCCGAGCTGATCCACGCCATGATGTCCAAGCAGCGTTTTGTCTTGCCTGAAGGTGCAAGCTTTTGGGATTTATACGAGCTGCGTCATCAGCCAGGCAACGGTCAACGTATTGACGAGGCGCTACATGCAATTGAAGAAGCCAACGGCACCAAGCTCAAAAACGTCTTCCAAGATATCAGCTTTAACACAGATAAATTAGGTCAAGAAAAGCAAAAGAATGAGCTACTACGCCATTTATTAGAAGATTTTGGCAAAGACATTCTCAATCTAAGTGCTGAGCGTGTCGGTAGCCTCGACGTGATTGGCAATGCTTACGAATACTTAATCAAGCATTTTGCTGCCAGTAGTGGAGCGACGGCTGGCGAGTTCTATACACCGCCTGAGGTATCCAATTTGCTAGCGACTATCCTTGAGCCTGTCGAAGGTGATGAGATCTGTGATCCAGCCTGTGGTTCAGGGTCGCTACTCATTAAGTGCGGGGCGATGGTACGCAAAAACTCAAATTCTAAGAAGTATGCGCTATACGGTCAAGAAGCCATTGGCTCGACATGGGCACTGGCCAAGATGAATATGTTCCTACACGGTGAGGACAACCACCGTATCGAGTGGGGCGATACCATCCGTAATCCGCTGCTACTTGATAAAGACGGCAAGCATTTATTACAGTTCGATGTGGTGACGGCCAATCCGCCGTTTTCACTAGATAAATGGGGTCATGAAGATGCTAGTAGCGATCCTTATGGTCGCTTCCATCGTGGTGTACCGCCCAAGACTAAGGGCGACTATGCCTTTATCAGTCATATGATCGAAACGCTTAAGCCAAGCACTGGACGTATGGGCGTGGTCGTGCCGCATGGCGTGCTATTCCGTGCGTCAAGTGAAGGCAAAATCCGTCAGCAACTCATCGAAGAAAACCTACTCGATACGGTGATTGGTTTACCCGAAAAGCTGTTCTTTGGTACGGGGATTCCAGCCGCTATTTTACTGTTTAAAAAGAATAAGACCGATGACACGGTCCTGTTTATTGATGCCAGTAATGAGTTCAAATCAGGTAAGAACCAAAACCAGCTGACTGAAGATAACATTGCTAAAGTCATCGAGACCTATAGATCGCGGGAAAGCGTGGATAAATATGCGTATCTAGCGAGCTTTGATGAAATAAAAGAAAATGACTTTAACCTAAACATTCCCCGCTATGTCGATACTTTTGAAGAAGAGGCGGAGATTGATTTGGATGCGGTGCGTACTGAGCGTCTGGAGTTAAAGGCTGAATTGGAAAGTTTAGAGAGTGAAATGGCAGGATTTTTAAAGGAGTTGGGTTATGAATAAATACCCATCATCTTGGCAAGTACAACGATTAGGTAAGGTCTTTCCTAAGGTAGTTGTAGGATATGTAGGAAACGTCAATGACTATTATTGCTCTGAAGAAGAAGGAGTGCCTTTTTATAGAACGTTAAATATTAGGAATGGTTATTTTAGACATATAGACCTTAAATATGTCACTCACTCATTTAATGATAAAAATAAAAAATCTCAAATCAAGAATAACGACATACTAATTGCCCGTGTAGGCGCTAACTTAGGCATGGTATGCAAAGTTACAGGCTTAAATAGCGTCGCTAATATAGCAAATGCAATTATCATCAAATCAAGTTTAATAGACGATGCTGATATTGATTTCTTTACCTATTTTTTACTCTCTCCACTTGGTAAAAAACAGATTTTTGCTGGAGCAGCAGGCGGAGCACAAGGAGTTTTTAATACTAAGCTTACGCAAGAAATAAAAGTTCCTGTTCCAAGTTTCCCAGAACAACAAAAAATCGCCAAAATCCTATCGACTTGGGATAAAGCGATTAGCACCACTGAGCGTTTGATTGACAATAGCACCCAGCAGAAAAAAGCGCTGATGCAGCAATTACTGACGGGTAAAAAGCGTTTGCTTGATGGGTTGGGTCAGCGGTTTGAGGGTGAGTGGGAAGAGGTTAGTATAGGTTCTACTTCAAAATGTTTTTCAGGTGGAACACCTTCTAGAACAAAGGATGAGTATTACAACGGTAGCATTCCTTGGATTACTTCTGGAAAACTGAACGATAGATTTGTCGATTCTGTAAATGAATATATAACAGAACTAGGGCTTCAAAACTCTTCTGCAAAAATAGTTAAAAATGGAAGTATTCTTGTTGCTATGTATGGCGCGACAGCAGGTAAAGTAGCTTTGAATACGTTAGATAGTGCAACTGTAAATCAAGCAGTTTTAGCATTAGAGCCAAAAGAAAAATTCCATAACTTATTCTTGTTTTATTTACTTGAAGTTGAAATGTTGAAAGCATTGCTACTAGTTCAAGGTGGACAACCCAATTTAAGTGCCACTATTATTAAAGCTATAAAAATTAAAGTTCCAGCTCTCCTTGAACAACAAAAAATCGCTACGGTATTAACCAATGCCGATAAAGAAATTGAGTTGCTTGAGCAGCAGTTGGCTGATTTGCAGCAAGAGAAAAAGGCGCTGATGCAGGTGTTGCTCACGGGTAAGAAGCGGGTGGTGGTTGATGGGGAGGTGGCTTGATGGATATAAACGATCTTAGTCTAAACAACCCTGGAAAGGTTCAAGATAGAGAAATAGATTTTTCATTTAAAGATGCAACTGGGGAAAAGTTCGCTTTTAATACTTTATACAAATTGAGAGATTTTATAGCCTTAGAAAGAGATTTTTGGACGAAAATTGAAGATCATCTCACAGCTGAAGACAGAATGCATATTGAAGAGGTTGTACAAGGACATGCTATTCGGACAGCAGAAAGGCCTTTGTTATATTCAATTATCAGCTCTGGACTATATTTTAAAGACCTAGATGAAAATTTCAAACTCAAGTTCGTTGGTTTATGGATTGATAATAATCATAACGAAGAAGTTGAAGTTGAAGAGGCTATAAGTAGTATTCAGCAGACTTTCTACTCTTTACAGAACGAGAGCTGGGTGTGGTCTGAACATGTATTCTGTAAAAAAGGTCTCGAAATATTCAGAGCTTATGGTGTAGTGACAGCAAGCAGTTTTTTCGAAGCTTTCTTTGAAAAGCCAAGATTTACTAACTTAAGTAATTTAGACGCTTTCAAAGGTGCTCTATTATCTTATGAGTTTCAAATGCAGGGTGAAAGCTATTTGGAAAGAAGAATAACGCTCGAAGAAGAATCTATTGACGAATTGAAAGAAAGGATTCTTAATACGAGAGATAATTTATATGAAGAGCTTCACAGTTCCAAGAAAAAATTTAAGGAAAACTCAGATGTTCTAATGAGAGATTGTAATAAACAGTTCAGTATTTGGAGTGAAGAAATTGAAAGTCTTGAAAAAACTTACAAGGAAAAACTAAGGTTAGAGCCTGCTGCAAGTTACTGGAGTAAGAAAGCTGAAGACTATAAAAAACTAGGAAATCGGTGGGCGCTAATTCTTTCAGGGTTCGTTGCTGTTGGGCTTGCCATTTTTGGTGTTCTATTTTATACGTGGATAAATGCTCAGACTACTACTATAAGTATAGACAGCCTACAAGGGGTTGTTCTATTTATTACCCTTCTGTCAGTCTATGCCTTTGCTATAAAAGCACTTTCAAAACTGGTATTTAGTTCTTACCATTTGCAACGTGATGCAGAAGAGCGAGAGCAATTGACCTATCTATATCTATCGTTAACTCATGAAAAAGATGATTTTGATACCGATGCACGCAGTATTGTATTACAAGCTTTATTTAGCCGAGCAGATACAGGGCTTATCTCAGGTGATTCTAGTCCAACTATGCCTGGTGTACATGAGATTATTAATGCTTCATCGAATAGATAGAGGTGTAGCATACATATATGCTGCACTAACTATATTACAGCATTACATACTTGATTTATGCAAGCGGGCATTCTTTGAAGTTATTTTAAATAAGTTCTTATTGCAAGCATTCACCTTTAATATCAATAAAAGATAGTGGTATATACTCATGCTAAACTTCTTATCTACATACAATTTTTTAGTATATGGCAATCCAGCTTACTCTCGTAGTTTAGCTGATAGTAGTACTATTACAAAATATTTTGATATTACGGGAGGCGTTAATCATTATCTAGATTGTCCAAATGATGATTTCAGGCTAAATTCAGCAATTTTTAATTATGCCAATGATAATAATACGATTTGCCAATTAGCCTATGAGCTAGTAAGTATTTTTAACTCGATACACAAGGTTTTTTGTTTTGAAGATTTACGTAGGTTACCTTTGAGAGTTGAAGGGTTTTATTTAAAAGATACAATAGTTCCTTTGGAAAGGAAGGATACAAGGTTCTCAATTAACAACTTTTCCCATGATAAAATTAAGTTAGTTGAAGACTTGAAATCACAAATACTGGGGCTTGGAAATTCAAGTATTTTTCATTTCTTACTACTATCATTGATAAGAGAGGATGTATATCTGATACTAAAACTAATAGATAGAATAGATCTTGATTCTGATGATTGGAGTCAGCTTTACAAAATATTTGAAACAATTGCGAATCTAGAAAGCATAACAAATATTGACACGCAAATTGATACGAATTTAAAACGAAGATTTAAAAACTCAGCAAATAACTTTTCCATAACTGGAATTAATTCAAGACACGGATATACAAGCAATACAGGCGGCAGACAAACTTTAAGTTATGATGAAGCTTTAAAGTTCATTTTAGATATTTCAAAAACATACCTTAATACTCTCCTGTCAGAGGCCACAGATAACAATGAAATTAATATCTTAAAGCTTTCCTGAGGTATGCAATCATAGATTGAGTTAAGTAGTTAGCATAAGTGAATCCATTACCTAACATAACCGCCACGCTACGCCCTTTGGGTAACGCGCAACCTTGGCGGTTTTTTGTTGCCTTTTTTATGACAGTATCAGTTACAATCGATAAGACCGAACAAACGCTATGTCTCGATTTGACAGAAGAGTAGAGGTGCGTTGTACGAACCAGTGAACTACTATTAAGAAAAGTGAATCTTAAAAAGGCGTCATTTAATGTTAAAACAAGCTTTAGTGCTATTTTTCATACTACCTTTAACGGCTATGGCTACTCCTGTAGTGGAAGGCGTCTATATCAGCGGCACCAATAAACGAGTACATCTAAGCAGTTTTGAATATGAGGGCGCTAAACATTACGAGCTGTTCCTTGCTAATATGATTGGCTATTCTAGCTTTGTTACTACTAGTAAAGCCAAGCCGATCCAAGACGACAGTACTGTTGTTTTTACGGTACCGGAGAGTGGTTATCTAGACTATCAGTCTAACTTAGGTTGCCAAATTGAAGCGAGATTTTCACCCAATGAAATTCAGTTAAAGAATTTAAGCAACTGTACGTCTACTGAAAGGGCGTTTAACGGTTCTTACGTCTATTCGAAAAAATCTAGTATTGTTCCTAAAAAATACCAAGGCTCTTGGGGAGACTGCGATCTCCCTAAAGCAATTCGTGAGCCAGCATTTTTAAGTGATAGCAAAGGTTCTTCAAATGGCACTCAACGCTTCGATGTTATCAAAGTAGATCCTATATCTTCAAATGAGTTGAATGTCACAGGTGCTTTTTATTATGAAGCTGATCCAGTCATACACACAATAAATTATAAATATTTACCGGATAAAAGTGTACGTGTTAAAGCTAATTGGAATGATGCTGCATCACTTTACAAAAGATGTAGTGACTAGCTTCACACTTCTTAGGCAATACTAATATACATATAGAACATGGTTGGTTTTTATATCTCACCTAAAAGGAAATTGGTAAATGGCTCAAGTTAATTTTGTAATGGTCAGAAGTCCTAAGCTTATTAAAAATAATCAGATTGGCTATGGTTGGGCGAGTGTTAATTTTTCTCAATTTGAGACTGTCAAAGATTTAATTGACCAAGGGTTCAAAGGTATCGGTAGAGGACGACAAACCAATCAAATAAAACGCTATTTTAATCTTAAGCAAGGTGACTATGTGATTGTTCCTTTTTCTGGAGCAGTTGCTGTTGCGGAAATAGTTGGTGAGAAAAGTTATCAACCTGTTACCGAAGGCATTCAGTATGGGGAGAATAGAATATCTGTCAGATATCTAAAGCATAAGGATGGTTACTTTATCCCTAGAGGTAACTTATCAACTGCCCTGCAAAACAGACTTAAAATACGCATGACTGTTTGTGATTTGAATGAGTTTTCGGATGAGTTATATAAGCATATAGAATCGATTAAGAACGACAAGCTATATACATGGAATAATGAACAAGAACTTAAAATACAGCAAAATACTGAGAATTTTAAAGTTGATCTACTATCTAGATTGCGCAGTAATAAAGATATAAACCTTCAGTCTGGTGGCATTGGTCTTGAACACCTTATTAAAGAAATTTTAGAAGCTAAAAACTACACTGCACGTATACCTGCGAAAAATGAGAAATCGGGCATACAAGATGTCGATGTCATTGCGACACGTTTTTCAGAATTCTCAGAAAAGAAGGAAGGCATTTTTATTCAAGTTAAGCACCATGATGGTACAACAGGGAATCATGGTATAAAGCAAGTTGCAGAGTATGAGGTCAATGAAGATGATTACTCCCAAATCGATAAAGTTCTGATTACCACTGCTGACTTTAAAAATAATGATTTTGCAGATTTGCACAATGTTACTGTATTAGCAGGAGCTGATTTCGTCAACTGGATATACGATAACCTTAATCTGTTATCAGATGACAGTCTCTCATCACTCGGGATATCGAGCTTGCCTACGCTGCTATAACAAAGATAAAAGGTATGTGCGACATGGGTTGTATAAACCGTCATAAGTATCCATAGATATCGAGTGATCGTACAGATGTCAGTCGCTAATATTAATTTCTAATAATAACTTATCAAGTTCAATCAAAGGAACAGTAAAATGGATATGGACATTACGGCAAAAACGTTTGATGAGCGTGATGAGTTTCAACGTAAAAGTATCGCTGAGAAAGCTATTAAGCTTTTGAAATCTGATATAGATATTTCGCCAATGGTTATTGATGGTAGTTGGGGAACAGGAAAAACTGAGTTTTGCCATAAACTGATCAATCTAATGAAGGAAGATGAGACACATAGCATAATTTATATTGATGCTTTTAAAGCTGATCATATTAATGAACCTTTAATGACTGTACTAGCAGAAATAATAAAAATCTTACCTAATGAACCAGCACGTAAAAAGTTTATCAAAAAGATATTACCTGCTGTAAGGTTTGGTATTAAGGCGCTCGCTAAGGCCAGTGTATCTCATTTACTCAGACAAGACTTTACCGATGTGGCAGAAGACTTTACTGATGAAATTGAAGAAGCGACTGATAAAGCAATCGATGCTACGGCTGAATTAATATTAAAAGAACATATAGAAGCAGAAAAAAATCTAAAGACTTTACAAGCTGCTTTGACAGAAATTGCATCTAATAGCCCAATTGTTATATTTGTAGATGAACTTGATCGCTGTAGACCTAGTTTTGCAATTGATACGCTTGAAATTATTAAGCATACGTTCGACGTAGAAAATGTTAGTTTTGTGCTTATTACTAATACTCAGCAACTCAAAGCCTCGATTAACCATTGTTATGGTCAAGCAGTAGATGCACAGCGTTATTTAGATAAGTTTGTAAAATTTAGGTTTGAGTTATCTCCAAAATTTGAAAGAAATTCGAACTTGCCTATTTTAGCTGCCAGCAACCATTTTTTTAAATTGGCAGAAGATAAAAATTGTTTACCTAATAAGTACTTAGTTTCATCTTATTTTAGAAAAGCTATTGATCATTTAATTCAGCATCAAGACCTTTCTCTTAGAGAGATAGAAACATTAGTTCTGCATATGCAAATTGTACAGACTCTTTCTAATGCTGAAACCTTTACCAATCAGACATATATTGGTGGGATTTTACTTCGGCTAATTGGTGTGATGTTAGTGTGCTATCGCCCTGAGTTAATAATACAAATTAAAAAAGGTACTATTGATGCCAAACTACTTGGTGAATTCTTAGGAGTGGAAAAAACCCCATTTCTTGAAGAAGGAGGTAGTACTAGACCAGAAGTTTTTGAATTTGTTATGGCTATTCTAGCTAAGGATTGTAATAAGAATATTGAAGATTATAGAGTATCCGTAGAGCAGGAGAGGAAATGGGATTCATATATTAGACATTACGAATTTATGGATGGTATGCCGCACGATAAAAGAGCAATAGCTCAAATTATAAAAACAGCAAATATAATGGCTTTTGAGTAATAGGTTTGAATTATGGCTACACTAAATTTCCAAGAAGAATTTAGCTCGAAAATTCCTGCTTTGACCTTGCTGACAACATTAGGCTATGAGTTTATTCCACCCAGTCAATGCAGTGCCATGCGCTCAAAAGTGGTTTCAAGTAAGGCTACTGACCAAGTTGTATTACTACCTATCATGCGTGCATTTTTAGCTAAGCAAACTTTTATGTTTGAGGGCAAGCTACATCCTTTATCAGATAGCGCCATTGATAAGATCATGCATGAACTAAATCCTGCCATGAACTTAGGCTTGCAGGCAGCAAACGAGGCGCTATATAACGCCATGCTCTATGGCGTGACGGTGACCGAGTTTATCGATGGTAAAAAAACCTCGCAAACCATTAGTTTGATCGATTGGAATAATATCGACAACAATAGCTTTCACGTGACCGAAGAGCTGGTGGTACTCAATAGCGAGGGTACAAACAGCCGTAGACCCGATATCGTCTGCTTTGTGAATGGTTTACCGCTGGCAGTGATCGAAGCCAAACGCCCTGACTCCAGTAGAGAGTGGCAATCGACCAATGCTCAAGCGGTGTCCCAGCATATTCGCAATCAAAAGCAAAAAGAAATTCCACATCTATTTGCCTATAGCCAGTTATTGCTAGCGGTCAATGGCAATGACGGTCTGTATGCTACCTGCGGTACACCTGAGAAGTTTTGGGCAAAATGGGTCGAAGAAGAAATCTCTGAGCCTGAATTTCATCGTTTAAAAAACCAAGCGCTCAGTGATGAGCAGATTGATAACTTGTTTGGTGATCGTCCTACCTCTATTAAAGATGAATATAAATCATTGATTGCTGGCGGTGATCTAGCCGTCACTGATCAAGACCGCTTAATCATCAGCCTTTTACAGCCACAGCGTCTGCTTGAGATGACGCGCATGTTTACCTTGTTTGATAAAAAGGCTGGCAAAATTGTTGCCCGTTATCAGCAAGTCTTTGGTATAAAAGCACTGATTGAACGTATCAGCAGTTTCGATGAAAAAGGTAGTCGTGAGGG
Organism: Psychrobacter sp. Choline-02u-9; assembly: GCF_002836505.1. Lineage (GTDB taxonomy): Bacteria > Pseudomonadota > Gammaproteobacteria > Pseudomonadales > Moraxellaceae > Psychrobacter. Next base: position 15,115 of record NZ_PJBF01000045.1, on the reverse strand, counting down.
CGGTGTCATTTGGCATACCACAGGTAGCGGCAAGTCCTTTACGATGGTTTTTTTCTCCAAAGCGCTTATTTGGTTAGAAGAACTTGCCAAGTGCCGCGTCATTATCGTCACCGACCGTGTCGATCTAGAAACTCAGCTTAGTCAAACCTTTGCTTCTGGTGGTGTACTTAGCGATCGCGATAAATCCGATGCCATGGCAACTTCTGGTCGCCGTCTAGCGCAGCAAATCGGTCACGGTAACGAGCGGGTTATTTTCTCCATTATTAATAAGTTTGGTTCAGCCGTTAAGTATGATGAATGCTATAACGACAGCCCAAACATCATCGTCATGGTCGATGAAGGTCACCGTAGCCAAAACGGTGAGAACAATATTCGCATGAGCCAAGCGTTGCCAAACGCCGCTTTTATTGCCTTTACAGGTACGCCGTTACTGAAAGATGACAAGACCGAAAACAAATTCGGTAGCATCATTCACTCTTATACCATGCAGCAAGCGGTCAAAGACAAAACCGTTACCCCACTGTTATACGAAGAGCGTATCCCTGAGCTCAATACCAATGACCAAGCTATTGATGCTTGGTTTGACCGTATCACCCAAAAGCTCACCGATGATCAAAAAACGGATCTCAAACGTAAATTCTCCCAAAAAGGTCAAATCTATCAGGTTGAAGGTCGTATTGAGCTGATCGCTCACGACATCTCTGACCACTTCCAAAACTTTAAACAGCAGCATTTAAAAGGCCAGTTGGCTTGTGACTCTAAAGCCTCTGCTATCCGCTATAAAATAGCATTGGATAAGATTGGCAAAGTGACCTCAGTGGTGGCCATGTCACCACCTGATACCCGTGAAGGGCATGATACCGTCGATGGAGAGTCAAAAGACATCGTTCAGAACTGGTGGCAAGATAATGTCGCCAATCAGTACGGCGGTGATGAAAAGGCTTATACCAAAGCCATTATAGAAGCTTTTAGTCAGGACGATGGTCCTGACATTATGATCGTCGTCGATAAGCTACTAACGGGCTTTGATGAGCCAAAGAATACCGTGCTGTATATCGATAAGCCACTAAAGCAGCATAACTTGATTCAGGCGATTGCACGGGTAAACCGCTTGCATGAGAAGAAACGTTTTGGTTATCTGATTGATTATCGTGGCATCCTAAAAGAATTGGATATTACCATTGAGAAATACCAAGACTTAGCAGAACGTACGCAAGGTGGCTTTGATATCGAAGACCTCAAAGGTCTATATAACGCGATGGATACTGAGTACAAGCAGTTACCCAGACTACAGAGCGAGCTATGGGCTATTTTCTCATCGGTGAAAAACAAGCAAGACGGACAAGCGCTAAGACAAGTGCTTGCACCAAAGATGCAGGAAATCGATGGTAGGGTAGTTGATACCAAGCTCAAAGAACGTGATGACTTTTATGCGGCTTTGACCGCATTTTCTAACGCCATGAAAATCGCTTTGCAATCAGCGTCTTTCTTTGAAGACAAATCATTCGATAACAAGCGTGATCGCTACAAAGCCGACCTAAAAGCCTTTATCAATCTACGTAAGCAAGTGCGCGAGGATGCTGATGAAACCATCGATTACGATGAGTATGAAGCGGATATTCGAAGCTTACTTGATAAGCACATCGCTGGCCTTGAAGTTCGTGAGGCAAAAGGAGCTTACTTGGTTGGCAACTTAGGTAAGGATGTTAAGCCTGAAGAATTAAGCGATGATGAAGCCCGTAACCAAACCGATAAAATCACTGGCCGTGTCACTAAGATGATTGAGCAAGATCTTGCTGATGATCCTTATGCCCAAGAGTATTTTTCTAAATTGCTTAAGCAAGCGATTGCGGATGCCAAGGCAATGTTCGATGCGCCAGTGAAGCAGTACATGATGTTTGCTGACTTTGAGCAAGCCGTCAAAGACCGTGATGTCGCTGATGTGCCAAATGAGTTTATCGATGATAGTGGTAAATTAAATAAACATGCTCAGGCGTATTTTGGTTTGTTTAAGCATTTATTTGATACTGATTTCTTGATAGATAAAGAGCTAGATAACGACAAGCTAGTCGCTTACGCCTTTGATATTGATAATATCGTTAAGACAGCAGTGGCTGAGTACTCTATTAATCCAGCAGAGATCGAAAATGCTATTAGTGTCAAATTGCTGCCGATGTTATTTATGGATTTGGGTATCGATAAAGCGCAACAGCTCATCGAGGAAGTGCTAAAGATTACCCGTCTTGGACTTTCGAGAGACAAGTAGCCTAAGAGCAGCAAGAGGGTAGTAGGTAATGACTGAGAATGGTGTGTTTTATTATGGTCAAGATAAAATTGACTATGAAGTTGTGCGTAAAGAAGTAACTTATAAAGAAAAGATAAAACAGCTTGAAAGCGACAAGCTGATTGCTAAAAAGACCAAGCCTCGAAAAGTGATCATTAAAGTACATCCTGATCAGCGTGTGGTCGCCACAGCACCTAACGATGCTACCGATGAGATGATTTATGATGCCATGATGAAGCGTGCTCGCTGGATATGGCAAAGCCTACAAGACTTTGCCAAGCAACAAGATCATGTATTGCCCAAGCGTTATGTCAGCGGTGAAACCCAATTTTATCTAGGCCGTCGTTATGTGTTAAAAGTGATAACCGATGCAGAAACTAGCAATGTGATAAACAGCACGGTGAAGCTCAGTCGCGGTAAATTGAATGTGAAATTGTCTCAAAGTAATTCTAAACTAAATATTGAAGAACGAACTGCTATCGTCAAAAGCCTAATTGACGAGTGGTATAAAAATAAATTTAGGTCGATCTCTAGAGAGAGGCTTGAAGCCTTGATATATAAGGCTTCATGGGTTAAAAATAGTCCTGCAATAAAATTAATGACCATGAAAAAGCAGTGGGGAAGCTGCTCAACTAAAGGCAATTTAATATTAAATCCGCATTTAGTAAAAGCACCAAAGGAATGCATTGATTACGTGATACTGCATGAGCTGTGTCATATTGCAGAGCATAATCACAGTGAGCGTTTTTGGCATTTATTAACGCAAGTGATGCCGAATTGGAAAGCGGTAAAGGCTAGACTGGATGGAATGGCAGAGCTATATTTGAATGAGTGACTAAAGAAAGATTGTATCTTGGCAAGAACTTTATAATATAAATTACGCGGAGACAGTATGCTCGACATTGTAAAATAGTTTTAATCCAATTAGTTCGGTATTCGGTTCTTTTAAAGTAGTAATTAATAATTGGGGAAAGAGTTATGGAACTTGTAGCAAATATTTGGCCAATCGTAGATCAAATGACTGGTATCGTTCAGCGTTTTTTATTTAGAGCATATGCTTTAGAAGCCACTGATCAGGAAATAAGTACGGTTCTGACAATACTTGCTCGTTCTGATTATCGAACAGCCCAAGTAGCAAAGATCCCTGATAATTACAAGCTTAGCTTTGAGCATGGGACGATGTCTGGGGCTGTGGAAGTAGCTATGTTCAATCAATATATGCACAGCATTTTAGAGGACACGTTAATAGCGGCTGAAAAATCCTTTGCTGATATGAACAATTATGGAATAGGCGTAGATGGCCCACTAATCCCTGAAGCCTTAGCATTTCCAGCAGAACCGTACCTTGTGACAACCTACCTAATAGAGCTACCTAGTGGTGAGCTGATACCGCACACAAAAGCAGGTTAGCTGGGCTTAGAGACTGGTTACTGCCTATGCTGATGAATGGTCAAGTGTCGGTGGGTTTGACTTCATGATATTGTAAAAATAGCTAAAAATTAAAGTTTTGGAGCTTGATATAAAAATGGTACGGCAATGGTTTAATGAAAAGATCAAGAATGATCTATACAGTAGGCGACATAAATATACTGCGATTTTTCAGTCCATTTATCATTCGTATGGTCAAGATCTTGAAATCTCTAGTTATAACGGTGTTAGCTTTTCTGCAAGTGAGTTAAGGTTGATATTTAAATTACAGCAGATATCTTCAGTTCTCAGGGAAGGTGGCGATGTTGATTTTATACTTGACAGACTTATCGAGTTAGCTGAGGCATTAAACGATAGAGAGGTTTTAATAGCAGAATGTAACTATTTTTTTATTCAAGCTTACATTTCATTCATACGTTGTGAGATAAACAATATTGTTGGTAGAGAAGACTTACCTTATAGACTAGAAAGCTGTTTGATTGATTTAGTCAAGTTCTCGGTAGATTTAGCTGATTTCTATGGTGACCAATGTAATGGTTATAAACTTGGTGAGCGCTCTGTTGATCGTCGATATGTATATTTAGAAAAACAGAAAGATAACTTATATGAGCTTTTATGTACTTTAGCTGATCTCTCCAATGCTTCTTCGAGAAAGAGCTTAATACTAGGTATAGTCAAGCCTATGAAGCAAAGCTATTGTGAAATGAATTCATTTCATATTAGAAGGGATGGTAAGCGTATTAATTTATATGAGTATCTTGGCTATTTAATTTATATTCAAGACAAATACCCTTCGTATGAAGGATTACATGACGTTCAAACGTTAATTGACTGTCAAACTTTATTTGGTCAGTTAGAAAATGAGATAAAGCTTAAGTTAGAATATTTATCATTACCTGACTTAGTAAAAGCTATCAACTATGATATACAGCCTATTATCGATGATGCTGTTATAGAAGAGCTATGTGACTGGGATGCAGCTAGAAATCTAATAGTAGGTAGCGTTGAGTATGAAGATCTAGTACAAGAAATAAAAGATGACTTTATGCGCGACGTGCCTGACTATGATCCTGAGTGATTAATAAGTAAAATATAACTAATTTATACTCTATATTGGGAGTAGTAGACTAACACGTTAATCACCTGGAAAATATCCAAGAGCTTGTCGGAGTCTATCGTTTCGCCAACTTTCTGCCTGCTGATAAATATACTCTCTAGTTATGTACTTAGTTATATCATCTATATAGCAAGACGTATTTAAAGTTTTATACCGAATATCTACTAATAAGCCATCTGACTCCAATTCAGATAGCTGATAATCAATATCGTTCGTTTGCAACCATATAGCGGTAAGCTTATATTCTTCCAGCTCTTCAAGTAGCGGTACTATATTAGAAACAACCATGTCATCATAATGACTCCAATAGAAAGACTCTTCTCTCTGCATTTGATAGCAAATGTCATCCCAAAGATTTTTAAGACCGTCTATTTCTAAAAGCTGTGTATCGAAACCTTGCATCCAACGAATAGTCTTGCTAGTTATTTTTTTGCATAAATCATCAGAGAGATCCCTAGCAATGTTTAAAGCTGTCTTTTCTTCTATGTCCATAGAATTTGCCTTGAAGGTTTGATCAGTGGAAGCAAGCTATTAACTATAAGCGACTTGTTTTTATTAACCTAAGTAATTTAAATAAATCACTTCTTTATACTTCTGCACTATTCATAGGGCTAATTTTTTCATACTCATCAAGACGTTTACCATTTAGCTGCCAATGATCTAAAGCCAGCTCCATTAACATTTGTTGTCTATGCTCAATAGACATTTTTGTCCACTCATCGAACTGGCAGTTCAGCTTATTCTTTAGGCGATTTAGACCAGTATTTTTGCCGATAGTATATTGATTATTTAACAGCTTAGTAAGCACAAAATTAGAGTGTATATACTCTGCTTGCTTCATTGCAAACCAGTCAGTGGACAGGTCGTTGTAATTATTAATAGCTTGATTGATTTGACTCTCTAGTAGTGTGGTGTTACCCAGCATAAAGGTATATTTGTCACGTTCTTCTTCGTCAAACTCATCGCTTACATCTAAATTTTTCAAGGTTTGCGGGAGAATATGCTCAATTTGAAGCTTTTGTATGTTGTCCTGACTCAGTGGGTTTAGTCCTGCTTGGATACATAACTCAGTATCTAAGCAGCCTAGGATGTAGCGCTCTCGATACTGCGGGTTATAGTCATAATGCCGAATTTGCGAAAAGCTATATCTAAAATCTGATAAGTAACCTCTCAGATATGGAATCATGGTTCCATCGATAATCTCTACAATTTCCTCTACATTACGCTTTTGGCGTAGCTGAATAGCCCAGTCTGTAAAGCGCCTCTCATAGTTTTTAGTTTGCATTTTGAGTGTATTAGCGAAAAATAAAAAGCTCTCTATCTGTTGCGCAAGATAATTGACGACATCGTCATCACAATTTAGATTTAACGCCATTAATAATATTAAATGCTGACGTGAGCGCTGTTTATTGATGTAGCCGATATTGACGACGTTAGGATATTTATTAATACCTACTTCATTGTTGTCACTATTAGTTGCTTGAACCAGATAACTATAGCGTTTAGCGGCAGTTGCCATTTCATTAACTAGATTCAGTGGCTGATCTTCATACTGTAGTTTTTGTTTGCCTTCTTTAGATATGATCCATGAATACAAATCATCTTCTCGAATAATGCCATTATGGTAACGAGCGATCATAAAGTATCTTAAGAAACGTAGCGGTTTGTCTCCCTCGTCACAGTTCTGAAGGTCAGTGTTAATCTGCTTCCATTTAGTTTTGATCGTTTCAAAATCACGTGAGTTAGCTTTACTGAACATTAAATTCTTGACAAGATCCATTGCGTTGAGACCAGCACCCCGCTGGTTAATAGTTTCAAATATTTTTAACGCACTGCCAAGGTTGTCTGATTTCATCACGACTACGTTAACGTTAGTCAGAAAGTATTGTATGTAGTCTTCGAATAATTCTGTACTTTGGTTTGCATAACTTTGAAAATGCTCAGAAACACGCTCATATGCTTTTCGCATCTTCTCGATTGAATTTGTGATCTTGCCTTCGTATGTCTTTTTCTGAATCAAAGTATCTAGATATCCGTTACTTTCATCGTACTGTAGTTCAAGGCGACAAAGTGTGGATTTAGTCTTGAGATCAAATTTAAACAGCCAGTTTCTTATAATATCGAGAATATTACTGCTCATATTGGAGAGTTGGCTATGTTCCTTGATGTCTTCTAATATATCGCGCATTGCACATAGGCTGATCACAATGGTGGTTAGACGTTGCTGGCCGTCTATAACATCGTATTTATTGTTGTTTTCTACGATAATAATTGAACCAAGAAAGTAGCTTTGTTGCTCATGAGAGTGAGCTTCAAACTCTTCATCAATATCAACTAAGAATTGATAAATATGCTTATCCGCTTCCCAAACGTATTCTCTCTGATAGTCTGGCACTATAAAGTAATAACTTTCAAGATCTGCGATACTAAAAACATCTGCCTTAATTTTCATACTTAGCCTTAAATTATAATTGTATATTTTTAGCTTATAACCTATTCTTTTACAGAAGATTGTTTGGTTTAAGTTAAATAGCTTAGCATAAACAAAACCAAGCCATACACTGGTTTTGCATAATAGCGGTGAGTTTGTTCCTAGGACCATCAAGAACGTCTTACTACAAGATGCGGCTGAAGCGAGCTATCGTATCCATTTTTGGTTGATGCTATGGTCAGTCTAGATATGATGGACACCATTCATTATCAAAGCTTGATTATAGAGTACCTCAAGACGTTTGAGCGAGGTAGGTTAGCTGACTTTGATAAGATGCTGGCCAATAAGCTACCGCAAGTGCTAGACGACAAGCAGCGTAAGAATAAGGTACGTAACCTATTACAGAAAATGCGTCGCGATGGTCTAGTCGTTTCTGAAGGCTGGTCTTGGTCTCTTCCAAATAGCTAAACCTAGCTAGGTTTAGCTATTTGGAAGTAGCCTAGTAGTTATCTGAGTCTATCGTTCTGCCAAGTATCAGCTGGAATATAGATATATCCAGTCACGATGAGCCTTTCCATGCAATATACATAGCAAGGTTATCTCATAGGTTTAATGAAGTTTACTATTAGATCTCTTGCAAAAGCATCATTTTGTTGACCTCCAACAACGGAGCTTCAACGGCTAGCACCGACTTATGCAAGAGGTCTATTCATTAATATGCAGCATTCTTATTCATCTCATCAATTTCTGCTTGAGATAGCGTTATTTCTGGTCCATCAAACTCACCCTCGTTTAGTTCATTCATTTCGTTAATCTCTTCTTGAGAAAGTCTCATTTCTGGACCATCAATTTCTGGATAAAGTGGCTCGCCTGTAGCTGCATCATATCTAAGCTCATCTGGCAATCTTCGGATATCATCGTCTGTTAGCGGGTTTGGACTATCAACGTATACTTCCGTATGATTTGCATCGTCATCTTGATCATCAGGCAAAGCTGCAACTTCAGGTGTTTGTTCTTTTACCTCTGAAGAGGTTCCATCTATATCCTCTACTCTATGCTGTTCTGTTGCGTCTACATCGCTAGATTTCATAGTTTTAATCAATATAACGCCACAAACGGTCGCTACTATCATAATGATAAGAATTGATATTGTCTTATTAGTATTAATTGAGTGAGTTCCTTATAGCAATGCAATATATGCGTTTATAGTAAAAAAATTTAATAAATTTCTTGTAATCAGTATGTTATCAAAAGTACAAGTCGGCTTAATCAGAGTTAGTACTCTGATAAATCAAAATACGTACATAGATCGATTAATAAGAATTATAATAACTCTATTTTTATAATATGGTAAGTATTCTCTCGACATTTTTTTGGGGGGATGCTTGTTTTAAATCTTTATGGGAAATTTACAATGAACAAGTTCTTGAAGGCTGTAGTCGGTATATGTTTTACTCTTATATTTTCAATGAGTCATGCTGATTTTTCTGCAATGAATAAATACTATACAAACTCTAGCGTTGCTCCAAAAGTAAAGCAGTGTAAAGGTGATCAGGATTGTAATGCTTTTTACGCCTTATCCAAGCAATGGAAATCTATTCCAAATTGTTTTCAAACTTCTTATGGCTCAAATTGTGATGCCAAGGCAGAAGCAAAAGCTGGTAATGGTTATAGCTTATGGAAAGGAGCTAGTTTTAGACATACACGTTCCTCAAACTTAGCTTATGCTGCTGAGGAAGTATTTTATAGAGGTGGTAGTGCGAGTCCAGCTGACGAACGTATTTTTGCTGAAGGGCTAGCCGTACTATACTTCTTAGATGCTAAAAAATAAATTAACTATTTATTAAAATAAAAAAATAAGCCGCGTAGTGCGGCTTATTTTTTATCCTTGATCAGTGAATCCGATCAGCCATCTTGCTCTCAATCCAATCAGCCACTTCGCTTTCTACCCATGCTACACGTCCCTTTGATAGCTTTACTTGAACAGGGAATGTTGGATCGTAACGATCAGATTTTTTATTGACCATCTCATAAATCGTAGTACTGCTAAGCGCTGTATAATGCATTACCTGCTTGAGCGGTATCATGCGAGGTATCTGTAAAGTGCTAGCTGTTGATGCATTTTGTTGTGTATTCGGATCTAAGATTTGCATGATTATCTCCTTTGTAAGTTAATGAGAATCTTTCTTCTCATACATTTACGGAGTCCCATATTTTTTTACGGCATCCTATGCAGTCCAGCGGCTAGTCTTAGATGATGCAATAAAAAAAGGAGCTGAATAATCAGCTCCTTTTTTATGCCGTATATCCTTACTACTGCTTTAACTTATAGCTGTCACACTCTCTCTTAGACTTCTTTCAATATTACCGACATTGTAGGGAGCCATACCATTTTGTGACCCTCCTTGATGATTACTATTAGCCTCATCTGTCTCTACGGGATAAAACTCTTCAGCCACATCGAGTAGATTATCGTTATCAACCTCAAAGCATGAATTCACATAACCCTGTTTGGCAGCTTCCTCTAATGCCGCTTGGTCAAAGCCATGTTCGCCAAGCTCTTTATCAATTGCCTGTGCATCTTGTACCGCCTGCTTCAGTGTCACATCATCACGTAGTGTTAAGTCCACAAAGTAAATTGGCGTCCGATAGCTTTGCGTCGTGCTTTTACCTCGGAGTGTGAGTTGCAATGGCAAGCATGACAGCTTATTGCCTGATACCGCTGCAAAGTAGCTCAAGCGTGCTGCCAAGGTACGGATACTATTAAAGCCAGTCGTTCGAAAGATAAACGTGCCCAGCTCATCGTCCTCACTCAGATTAACGTACAGACGACCATAAGGCTTACAAGCACCGCCTTGTGCCAGTGGACAACGATCAGGGGATGGGCAAGGCAGTTGCTCAACACCATTATTGGTTCGACGTTGGCATTGCTCACCGTCACCCACGCATAGTGGCCGACCCGTTTGTCTATCAAATAGCGTGTATTCTGCGCGTAAATTCAGCTCAGGGTCATTAAACAGCATGCGTACGGGTATTTGTCTGAGCTTACCGTCATTATTTCCACGTAGCTTTTCATCAAGTGGATGGTTGATCCAGCCTTCCTTATTTTGGATTTGGCTGGTAATTGTGAATTGATCGTCTTTAGCAGGCAGACGCTTGCCGTCTTTTTCAATGATACGGCCAATACTGATACGACCTAAGACTGGCGGAGTTATAGTGAGACCTTTAATCATGGTGATATTCCTTATATGTTTTGATTAGCCATAAAAAAGCCCACCTTTTAGGGGTGGGTGGTTATGCGCTTGAAATGGTTAGTTGTTGTGCGTTGATGATTAAGTGCTTTTTAGTTCAGTCATCTAAGACAACGAAGCGTCTGCTACCTTGCTTGGTTTTATTAAACTGTTTAAGCAATTCAGGATGCGCCTTGATAACGGCTTTGCTATCAAGGCCAACACTGTCTTTAGAGCGCTTCCACGAGATCGCGCCTTTATCAAACACAGCGACCTCGTTGTCTTTGATAAGTGTTTGTAGCTGATGTTTCACTTGATCATGACGCTGCTCAAAGTCTTCCATGGATGCGCGGTAACTCAGCAATTGCTCAAACAACTTATTAGCGCCATCGTCATCTCGCAAATCAATCTTGCTTGAGGGTTTAGGCTTTGGATACAGCAGTTTTAATGCACGGGCTGCTGACTCAGAGTGGTCAGGGGTTGGTGGCGTGTCCGTTTCTACGTATTGCCAGAACAAACGTTCATGTTCGATGATCGATTCAATCAAACGCTCGTCACGCTCAACCTTATATATCTTGGCTTCATGTCCACACAGCAGCACGCAGATATGCGCAGCCTGTTTACCAGTCACTGCTAACTGATGCTGTACTTGGCACGTCACATACAACGGCACACCATCACGCCACAGCTTGGTACCATGTTCACCAGCGGTTTTACACTCTAAAATCTGAACCTCATCATTAGTAGTGATGGCATAGTCTAAATTCGCCAGCATAAAGGCGTTATCAGGATCAGGATGCTGCAAGACAGCATTGACACGCCTAACCTTATTGCCTGTATGCTCTTGGTAGTATTTCGCTACCATGGGTTCAAGCGTATTGCCCCAGTAAAGGGGCGAGTAGCCCTCGATGCCGTTATTACTACTGGCATCAATGTTTGAGTTCATGCGTCCTGTTTTGATCATCCATAGCTCAAGCATGGACAAGTAAGGATGGATACCACAAGCGGCAGCAGCATCAGAGCTGCCAATGCCTTGCTTGCGTACCTCAAGCCAGTCTTCACGGCTTAGGTTTTTGGTATTGACCAAACGCTTAGCGGTGGTTGATGTCTTTGCTTGAACCGGTTTATCAACCGTTTTATTTTGCTTTAGCATGACTCCTACTGAATTGTCCTTGGTTTTAGACTTAGCAGTTCGAGACGCTTTAGCTGTCATGACTGAACGTTTGGGTTTTAACTGAGTCGTGGTTATGTTATTTAATGCGATCAGGTTCATGGTGAACTCCTTTAATAGATTTATTCTTAGTGAGATGCGCATATGCCTTGCTTAATTAATGGCATAAAAAAACCACGCGCAAAGGCGTGGTTGATTTAAGAGATAAGTAGAGTGGCTAAGCGATTAGGCAATCAAGCGTAGTGCTTCGTCGAGGCTTCTATCTTTAAGTTTAGCCCCAGCCCCAAACCATGCTGAGTCAAGGCGATGGTCTTGCGACATCGCACGGCGTTCATGATCAACAAATTCTGTCATCGCATTTAACAACCCATAAGCCGTATCTTTTGCTGATGCCAGATCCGCACCGCGACCTTGACCGTTAAACATACTCATCACCTGATTCATGGCTTTTGCATTTGGAACCGCATCTTTTTCTTTCTTAGCCGTATTAAACAGAATCAGGCCATCATCTTTAACATCATTAAACACACGATTTAGGTAGTTGGCTGCTTCTGCTTGAGTGACGCGTCTATTAGTTAATTGCTTCATCTCATAGTTAAACGCATCCCATTGGCTGACGGAGACGCCCAATTGCTGCTTGACCTTTTCGGCATCAAAGGTCGTGCTATGCGGTACTTTCACCACGCCGCCATTGCCGTTCGCAAGGCTGATCGCTAAGGTGTTATTACACACAACGCGAATATTGGTGAACTGTGCTGTAGTAGCAAGCGTGCCATCACAAGCGGTTGCTAGCAGCAGATAGCCATGACTGACATCACCGCCACGTAGCGTTGCTGATTGACCTGTACGTGCGAGTGCCCAGAACTTACGTCCTTCTTTAAGTACCCCTGCGGTCTCTAGCTCAAAGTCAGCTTGCTCTGTCAGATCCCGATAAAACTCTAAAATCTCACTTGGTTGTACTTCTTGGTAGCGCTGACTCACCACTGATAACGGCTCAAGCGTGTCTGAGCGATACAGCACCTTGTTATTGTCATAAGGCATGATCAGGTTTTGCCCTTTATCATTGGTTGCCATGTAGCTCACGTCTGAGGATTCGATACGCCAATCCATCCCAGCCTCACGTGCCCAGACCTCAATCGGCTGTTTGGGGGATAGCTCGTTGCCAAGACCATGCCATGGCGTTTCGCCAACGTATGCCATGCTTTCGATTAAATGTGCCATGATTAATTTCCTTTTACTGTTGAATAAATAAGTGGTTTGACTGATTCAATGCTTTGATGCATGAATCATTGAGTGGTTAAACAAATGAGAATGTTAGAGGCTAAAGCTATGCTGACAGGTACTGCATAAATAGCGCGGCAGGATAGCCGCCCTAAGTAGTGGCGGCTGCATCAGTCTTTGTTGTGCCAGATTAATCACGGTGGCAAGTGCGCCACCTGCAACCATCCCGATCATGGGGTTGATCTTGTAGTACTTGCAGACGCTAGTACCAAGACTGACTAAGAGCTTGGGTGAACACAGATGCTCTGACATGCTTTGCATACTGGTATCCGTATTTTCTATAACGTGTGCTGAATGGCAGTTGGGACAGATAGGTTTCATAGTGACTCCTTGATAGTGGCGCATAAAAAAGGCCTGCTATAAAGCAGACCTTGATTAGACGTTGAGGGATAGATGGATAAGACAGCGATGGCTACTTATCTCATCTCATGGTGATACTGTATATCTGAAATTATTTTGATATTTAAGCAAGCCAAAGTGTTTATTCTCTATTTTTCCTTAAATTCACCATGTCCAAATGTTTGCATCTTAGGCAACCACACTTTGAGCTTTTGATCGTATTTATCAGACTTTGTTAAGTACCTTGCTACAGTAAAAGCGTTCTCTACCTCCTGAGGACTATCACGATGTATTCTACCAACACCTAGCTTTCCATCTTTTTCAAAACTATATTTGGTCTTAGTGTCGTGAGAACTATGATAAGTACCGATGCCCTCTGTGACTTCTTGCCACTTCTCACCTATCGTTTTAGCGATATGCCAGTCAGAATATCTTTTTGAATTATCATAAGTTAAGACTAAATGGCAGTGGAAACCGCCATATTTATAGCCCTGCTCTAATGCCCATGCATAACCAGTTAGGTGTTTAAAACAAGCGTTTTTCTTGCTGATAAGTTTTCTGAGCTTTTTCATGTGATTATAAAAATCGTGAATAGTCAGATTATACCGTTGGTTTTTCAAATACTTTAGCTCAATAAAAATAACTAACACTCTTGATTTATTCTCAATCAGATTTTTAAAGTAACACTCCAAAACTTTTTGATTTTGAGATTCTTGGTAACGCCAATCATAAAGCTCTCTCATAATACTATCTTTATACTCTAATAACTTTGTAATAATTTTTTGACTTCTCTCATAGTCCCAAATAACATCACAAGGATACGAAGCACCAATTAAAGTAATGGTAATGTTCATAAATGCGTTAATAGCTTGTGAGTAATTTACAGAGTCTTGTGAGTAAGTCAAAGCGTCTTGAGAGTAATACATAAACATAAATGGACGATATAACTCGTTCAATTGACCTTGAAAGCGTTTACCTCTAAGATTTTTAAATAATACGTTTTTGACCAGTTTATCAACATCATTGGTAAGTTTGGATTGATTATAAGTTAAATGTGACATGATTTTCCCTATGAGTTTATTGATTCATAGGGTTACGCACATTCGTAATTTTATAATGCAGATAGCTAAGAGAGTAACTCTTAGCTTAGTAGTACTTACAAGTATATTGATACTCTAATACCAACTTATTGCATCTCAGTAAAATCCATATATCTCTAGCATAAACACATAGTTTGCTTAAAAATCACTTCATATTTTTCTCAATAAACTAAGAGTATGATGGGGGATAGTTACCTGAGAACTCAGATTGTAGCAATAACTAGACTAATCTAGGGGTTGGAGTATTGAAATAGAAGACTTAAGGTTAATATTTGATATGAAAATATCACTAGAATATTGCTTAAATAACACTTTAAATCTACAATATTCTTACTATTTATTAATGAAAATATCACGCGTGATAAAATAAAAATGGTGGAATAATGTCGAATATTAGCGTAGGTCATGTATCAAATGTAATACATAAAAATAAGAAGTACTTTGATGAAAACATCAGATGTTTGTCAGAAAGAGAGGTGGCTTGGTTACAACTTTATCTTGCCGATAAGATAAGTAAAGTTTCTTTTCTGAGTACTAGATCAAATAACTTACACGAAGAACTAATAACCCAGTTAGCAAAATTAGAAAATTTTAAAGAAGTTACATATGAAGCTTGTATGAAAATGTCACATGTCTTATTGCCTAATAAGCATTTTCAGTTGATCGAGGAGAACTTGAGAGCTCAGGTATTTACTTTAAAAATCCTTATTAATGAATATGACTATGATATAGAA
>NZ_PJBF01000044.1 GCF_002836505.1 Psychrobacter sp. Choline-02u-9 | reverse complement strand
AACAAATAGCTGTTCTTATTTATTAAAGGTATAACTTCGACTCTGCTTAGTATTCGATTCATCAACTTTATTAAATTTAGTAAATATTTTACAGTCGTTTCACCGAGTTACAATTCACTATATAATAATATGACGATTACAATGGTGACTGCTATGACAGCTTCTAGACATTTAAGAAAAAGCCTTTATTTATTCAGCGTACTATTTATCGCTGCTTGTCAGCCGTCACCTATAAATGAATCAGCTGTTACTGACACTGAAGAAGAGACCGCAGACACGCCAATTATCATCACAAGCGACAGTGTCACAATGACACCAGAACATATATTGAGTATCAAACCTTCAAGGTATCAGCCGAGTCTCGGATTACAAGGTAATATCGAACCTATCAAGCAGACCACATTTGTTGCGGTACATCCCATTCGTATAGAAGAGACACTGGTTAGTGAAGGTCAATGGGTAGAAAAAGGCACGCCATTGCTCGTCTTTAGACGTACGGGCACGGCTAGCAAAGCTGAAGATTTGAAAAAGCCTGAGCAAGTTAATTCAGAATCAGGGGATACTAATCAGAACACTCCAGAAGATACGCAAAACTTCGATGCTAAATCTGCACAAGCTGCGCCAGACGCAGACACTGCTGTTGTAAGAAAAACTGATAGTGATAAAACGTTAGAAGCAATATCTTCGATAGATACTGATAGCAACACCTCTATTAGTCAGGATGCAGACATTAATACGGCTAAACAAGATGTACAGTATAATTCGATTACCATTCATGCCAGCTTTTCGGGTCGGATAGAAAACTTATCTGCTGATGCAGGACAACAGCTAGCGGCGCGCAAACCTCTACTACAGATCAGTGACGAGACCAAGCTGCACTTTATGGCTACCCTGCCTATACAAGCAAAACCACAGCTCTCAGTTGGTCAAACAGTCAACTTTACCGCCGAAGGTATCTCAGACAAGTTTACGGGCCAGGTCAGCAAACTGGTATCGACCAGTCAGCCCAAAAAGCTCTTGGTCTATGTTAATGTCATTGATAACGAAGTAAGTCGTGATAAGTTATTACCAAATATGAAAGTCACAGGCCGCGTCAATTATGGTCAAATAGATGTCGGTACTATCGTACCTAAGCGCGCGCTACATGATGTTGATCTGACAGAGTTGCAAACTCCTCCTTATATGCCGCTACAACCATTGACTGCAAATGTTTGGATAATCGGACAAGATCAGCGTTTAACGCGCCAACCTATTGAGGTAGTTGAATACGACCCTACTACGCAGCAGTATTTAATAGCTGGTGTTAGCAATGATAGCTTGATTTGTTTGGCCGACTTACCTGTTGATTCTAAAGGTAAAAAAGTTATTGTGTCATAATAGCTTATGCTGACAGTTACATTACGCAGAAACATTAACAAAGCTTCTCTTGTTTTGTAACAGCATAATTAGGCAATATGACCCTACTATATAGCATTATCCGAGTATTGAAATACGACTCATATTTAATTATGCGCTATTCTTTATATTTGAAAACATAGAGGCTGAGGTTTAACTGTTTATTATTTCCAACAGCTCATCATTACCGAAAACGTTATATTTTTATAAATCACAATAACAATTAGAGGACACTCCATGAGTAAGCAGATTTTATTGATTGAAGACGATCCAGATTTGGCTGAGCTGATCAGCGATTATTTGACCATGAACTACTATGATGTGCATCATGCTGGTCTTGGTCAAGAAGGTCTCGACTTATTAGACACCAAAGAGCGCGATATTGACTTGGTTGTATTGGATCTTATGCTACCTGATATGGACGGTATGCAAGTGTGTCAAAAGATTCGTGGCAACAAGAACAACATGACCAATAAAGTGCCTATTATTATGCTAACCGCAAAAGGCGATACAACTGATCGCGTGTTGGGGCTAGAGATGGGTGCTGACGATTATATCGCCAAGCCTTTTGAGCCACGTGAGCTTTTAGCTCGTATCCGTGCGGTTATTCGTCGTCATGAGCAACCAAATCAAGCCGATAGCCAATCAGACAGCTTAACCTTTGGCCGTTTGAGTGTGTTCCCTGATAGTCATGAAGTCACTATCGATGACCAACCGGTACGTCTAACCACGCATCAGTTTCAGTTGTTACATTACTTTGCCACTCATTCTGGCAAGGTGTTGAATCGTGAGCAACTCTGGCAAGCGATGCCAAACGATGACAGCTCAGACAACATTGACCGTGCAATTGACGTACATATTTCGCGTCTACGTGCTTTGATTGAAGACAATCCACGCCAGCCAAAGCGTATTATTACTGTACGCGGCGTCGGCTATCAATTTGCTACTGATCAGGTATGACCATAAAGGATGCCTAATTAGCTGACTCATGGTGTAAACTCTATACCATGAGTCGGTACAAGCGTTTAATAATAGAGATCGTTTAATGCAGCAATTGGGTTTTCGTTCCGTATTTGCCAAACTATTTGCCAGCGTTATGCTGGCACTTACGTTATTTGCTGTAGCAATGGTGCTGTTGACCCAACTTGTTCATGATAAAGATGCGGGTATTCGCTCAGAGATATTAGCCACACAGATTTTGGGTCAAATCGATCCATTCTTGCACGAATTAAATATTTCCATCAGCAAAGACAACCGCTTACAAGCGCGCTTTATGCTAGCGGTGGTCAAGAAAAGCTTTGATATTTTTGATGAATCACTGCAAGCAAAAATGGGGCTATATGACAATGAAGGTCATTTGCTCATGCAAAGCGACAACAGTGATTTGCCGTTAGAATTGCCTGCGCCGCCCTCACTATTAGCGCGCGTCTTTCCCTCATTTGCCGAAACCTCCCCAACCAAGCAAGCCCAAGTTTATAGTAGCACCGGTTATACGCTATTATACGAATCACGCTTGCCGCCTAAAAAACCTGTCCTCTCTGCCGCCCTAAACTTATTTACTGGTACGCTATTGCTGCTGCTTATCATGGCAGGGGTACTTTGGTGGATTGCGCGTACCATTACTTGGCGTATCAATCAGATGAGCCAACAAATGACTCAATTGGGTGATGGTGATTTTACGGTGCGAGTGAATGCGCGTGGTAATGATGAAATCGCTGCATTAGCACGCGGATTCAACCAAGCAGCACAAAAAATTGAACACTTAATTGATGCCAATAAATTGCTACTGGCACATGCCTCTCATGAACTGCGTACACCGATTACACGTATCCGTCTACAGATTGAAATGATGGATATGTTGGCTGGTGCGCTACCAACTGATACCAAAGCAAAGTTCGATAAACGTGCACAAGCAATCAATAGAGACTTGTCAGGTCTTAATGACTTAGTAGAAAGCATATTACTGGTTAGTCGTTTGGATGCAGGTCATGCCTTACAGCAAGTTGAAAACTTAGATTTATACGATTTGGTAAATCAAGAGCGTCAGCATTACCCTGAAGCCACGCTGATTGGTGAGCACATCGTAATAGATGGTCAGTCATCAATGTTGACTCATTTGATTCGTAACTTACTTACCAACGCTATGCTACATGGCAAGCCGCCTGTTACGGTATTGCTATATGGTGTTCAAAGCATAGAAGAAGCTGGAACTGTGCCTGACTATCTATTACAAACAGTACTATGCAGCAGCTTTGTCGATTACAACAGTTTAGACTTTGACGATTATGAAGAAAATGCTGATGCCAAAGTAGTTGAGCACCAAGCTTCTAAGCATGAAGCTACTAGTTCGGTTGATAAAAATAAATCAGAAATGACTGACTCAATAGCAGAGCTACCAACGCCGACTATCTATAAAAACGGTGAAGATATAGCTGCTCACAATGAGAACAACGAGAGCAACGAGAGCAACGAGAGCAATGATGAAGTCAGTATTGATAACGGCCTTTCAGATGAAAGCTTAATAGACAGTGCTAGCAAACCCCAACCTACTACTAGCGAATCATCACTACTTGCTGACTATTACAGCTTTACCAGTGAATTAACTGACAGAATTAAGAAAGTTATTTGGAAGGCTGTTCCAGACTCCAATGAACCTGCTAACGATGCTGACAGTATTAGTAATACTGACATGACTGAAGTAGCACCCACAAACTTTATAAGCAACGTAGAAAGCGAGAATACTGACACTCTCATCGAGAACAGTGCTCAAAAATCAGATAAATCTATTACTGATACCGCTACTAAAAATAACGGATCAAACAATACGAAAGATGATGCCAAATCTAATAGCTCAAATAATGAGAACTCAAGCGCAGTTGTGCGTAAAGAAGGCTTATTTGCTAAGCATATGAAGAAAGCCAAAACTGAGCCTGAACGTCCTTTACCAAAGTATGCGGTGCTGGCTGTAATCGACGAAGGCACTGGTATCCCTGAATGTAAGCGAGAAGAAGTCTTTAGCCCATTTGTACGTTTGCAGCAAAAAAACAAAGGCTCTGGATTAGGGTTATCCCTAGTTTCACAAATCGTTACCGC
Organism: Psychrobacter sp. Choline-02u-9; assembly: GCF_002836505.1. Classification (GTDB taxonomy): domain Bacteria; phylum Pseudomonadota; class Gammaproteobacteria; order Pseudomonadales; family Moraxellaceae; genus Psychrobacter. The sequence continues at coordinate 81,271 of NZ_PJBF01000044.1, read as the reverse complement.
TCATCAAGGGCGTATTATTACAGATACCTTAAATGGTCATACTAGATTTTTGGTGACCATCCCAATTCATCATGACCCTCATTACAACTATCACGAGTAATCAATCCCCATCGTTATATAGATAGCTATCACGCTGTCACCTTCATACTTAGCATTTTAACTGCTTATTCTTAATAGCTATTAATCATAAGCCGGACACGTATGTGCATATCCAAAGTGCCTGATAATATGCTATATTACCGCCCCTTATTATACGGTTATTGACTGTTGTCGTTTTGACAAGCTTCTTACATATTGAAAGAGGCCTGATGACGGGTTTTTGACCATTAAAAAATTTATTAAATTTTGAGCCCTCCATGAATGACATGATTGTCTTAAACGATGTGACCAAAAGTTTTTTAAGCGACCGATCAATCAAAGACAAAGACGGCAAGCCACATTGGTTTACCGCTGTTGAGCCGACATCTCTGACTATCAAACAAGGCGAAATCTTTGGTCTAATGGGTTATTCAGGTGCAGGTAAATCTACCTTATTGCGCCTAATCAACATGCTTGAACGTCCAGATTCAGGTCAAGTCGTGATAGACGGTACTGACCTAACCACGCTGTCTGCCAGTGAGCTGCGTATTGCCCGTCATAATATCGGTATGATTTTTCAGCAGTTTAATCTGATGTCTAATCAAACGGTTTTTGACAACGTGGCATTTAACTTAAAAATCTCTGGTTATCCAAGTCGCGACATTCATAAGCGCGTTATGGATTGTCTTGCGATTGTTGATTTGACCGATCGTGCTGGTCACTATCCTGCGCAGTTGTCAGGTGGACAAAAACAGCGTGTGGGTATTGCCCGCGCGATTGCCCCTAGTCCAAAAGTATTGTTGGCCGATGAGCCAACCAGTGCGCTTGACCCTGCCACGACCCGTAGTTTGCTGACTTGTCTGCGCGATATCAATGAGCAGCTTGGCGTGACTATCGTCATCGTGACCCATGAGATGAGTGTTATTCGTAGACTTTGTGATCGCGCAGCGTTATTGCATCAAGGACAACTATTAGAAGTTGCGGATGTGCGAGACGGTCTGATTCAGGCAACTACCCCGATTGGCAAAGGCCTAGTCGTCGAGGACTAATGAGGCAGGAGAAATAGATATGTTAACTGGTACTGAATTATCCGCCTCTATAGACAAGTTACTTGTGTTACGCAAAGAGATCGTGAGCGCATTTATTGATACGTTTGTGATGCTTGGTATTTCCACCACGGTCGCAATCGTCATCGGTGGACTGTTTGGCGTATTCTTGTTTTTGTCTAGTGATCGACAGTTTTTGCAAAACAAGACGTTGTACGGTGTGCTTGGCGGTATTACCAATTTTATGCGTGCCTTCCCTTTCGTGATTTTGATGATTGCGATGAGTCCGTTTACCAAGGCTATCGTTGGCACAGGTATCGGACCGATCGCTGCATCACTGGTACTTGCTATCGCTGGTTCGTTTTATTTTGCGCGTTTGGTCGAGCAAAATTTGCGTGAAGTGCCGCGCGGTATTATCGAAGCAACCGAGTCGATGGGTGCCAGGCCTTTTACCATTATTAAAGTATTACTTAATGAAGCGCGCTCAGGTTTAGTATTGTCAGTCACTATTCTTTGTATCAGCTTGCTCTCTTATTCAGCTGCCGCTGGTATGATCGGTGGTGGCGGTTTGGGTGATTTGGCCATTCGTTATGGCTATTATCGCTATCAAACCGAGGTAATGATTTTTATCGTGATTGTACTATCAATCATGGTCGTCTCGATTCAAGCCTCTGGTAACTGGCTCGCCAATCGTTTAGACAAACGTTAAACCGCTTTAGAGAATACTTGACTTTACGAGCGACTAGGTTTATTTTTGGCAACACTCAACCCTTATCTCAGCTCTTACAACAAAAGCAGCATTACTATTTATAATGTTGCTTTTTTAATGTTCAGACGATAAACGTTTTACTCAACCCCATTCATTATTAAGGACATATTATGAAATTAACAGATATCAGCCGTCAGTTAGCTACCGCATTTGCCGCTGTTGGTGTATCAGGTCTAGTTTTAGTTGGTTGCAGCAATTCATCAGCGCCAGAAGCAACTAAAGAGCCAGTAACCGAAGGTGCCACTGCAGAAACTGCCGCTAGCGATATCGATCCTGACCATACCAAAATTGTTATCGGTACGACTGAGGGTGATTTTGCTGATATGGTTCGTAACCAAGTAAAAGGCACGCTTGAAGCTCAAGGTTATGAAGTTGAGTTGATTGCTTTTACTGACTATGTCCGTCCTAACCTTGCATTGGCTGAAGGCGATTTGGATATCAACATTTTCCAGCATAAGCCTTATCTTGATACCTTCAAAAAAGAAAACAACCTTGATTTGGTTGAAGTATTCCAAGTACCAACCGCACCGCTTGGCATCTACTCAGGTAAAAAGACTAGCCTTGACGCTGCATTTAAAGGTATGAGTGTTTCTGCACCAAACGATCCTAGTAACTTTGCACGTGCTTTGGTTATGATGGATGATCTTGGTTGGATTACCCTAAAAGACGACATCGATCCATTGACTGCGTCAAAAGCTGATATTGCTGACAACAGCAAATACGATATCGAAATCGTTGAGCTAGAAGCTGCTCAATTACCACGCGCACGTGATGAAGTTGACTTCGCAGTTATCAACGGTAACTATGCTACTGACTCTGGTATCAAATTGACCGAAGCATTGTTCCAAGAGCCAAGCTTTGCTTATGTAAACTGGTCAGCGATCAAATCTGCTGATACTGGTAAAAAATGGGTTGAAGATGTGACCAACGCTTATAACTCAGAAGCTTTCAAAAAGTACGCTCATGAAACGTTCCCTGGCTACAAGTACCCAAAAATCTGGGGTACTGATCATAGCGCACATACGGACACTGCTGCTAAAACTGAAAGCGCTGACGCTCCAGAAACTACAGAAGCTGCTGCTCAATAAGACCTTAAGTCTAAAACACCTAGTTTTTCAGGTGTTATGATTAATAGAAACGCCCATTACTTAAAGTGATGGGTGTTTTTTTGTCTTTAATTTTGGGAGTGCTGTTTTCCAATACCGTTATCAAAAGACTAACTGTGCATTAAGCAACTATTAAAAATCACGTTACAGCCTGTTTGCCCTTTGTAGGAAACCGTCACTCACGCTTCCACTTGTCCTTGGTTTTTCCTATAGTGGACAGGCTCAATAGTAATTTACTCGTTAGACCATACTATTGATGACATTTAAAACTAATGAAAATTATAAGACACACATAACAAGGATAATAATATGAGCGCTAAAAACTATAATATTCGTACCGCTGGACAAGCAAACATCCCCATCCTAGGGCTAGGTACTTGGCAGTCAACTGGGCAAGACTGCGTAGATGTGGTCAAAAAAGCGTTAGAAATGGGGTATGAGCATATCGATACCGCTCAAGCTTATGGCAATGAAAAAGAAGTTGGCGAAGGTATCAGACAGTCAGGCGTGGCTCGTGATAAGTTCTTTTTGACTACCAAGATTTTTCCAGATGATATGAAGTTTGAGCCAGAAAAACTGGTCGCAGCAGCAAAACGTTCTTTGGAAGATTTGGGTACAGATTATGTCGATCTATTGCTATTGCACTGGCCTGATGACCGCGTACCGTTATCTGAGACCATTCCTGCGCTGTGTGAACTCCAGAAGCAAGGTTTGACGCGTCATATTGGTGTTTCAAACTTTAATATTGCTAATATCATTGAGGCCAAGAAATATGCTGATGTGCCTATTGTCGTAAACCAAGTTGAGTTTCATCCGTTCATTAAGCAAGATACATTACAAACCTTTTTGAACAACCATCATATTTTGCTAGAAGCTTACTCACCACTCGCTCGTGGCGATGTATTCGACAATGATGTTATCAAAGAGATTGCGGATAAGCACAACGTAACACCAGCACAAATCTCACTAGCGTGGATCTTATCAGACAAGCATCGTGTGGCTATTCCGAAAACGTCTAACCCTGATCACTTGGAAGGCAATCTAGACGCCATCAAGGTTGAGTTAAGTGCAGATGAGTTAGAAAAAATCGGTAACTTAGCCAGCTCTGACGGTCGTAAAATTGAACATCCTGACTATAGTCCAGTATGGGATGACTAACAGGGTTAATAAGTACGATTAGCTGATTAGCTAAACCAAGCTCAATAAAAAGCCACCGATAATCGGTGGCTTTTTTATATGATATGAAAACTTATAATCATTACTGTTGTAGCGTTTCAGTCTCATGAATTTTTTCAGCAGGGTTATACTGTTCAGAAGAAGGTATCGCTCCGCTGCGATTATTTTCTTTCATAGATTTAGCAACTTCTGGTGGCATATAGTTTTCGTCATGCTTAGCCAATACTTCCCCAGCAACAAAAGTATCGCCTTGCATTTTACCCGTAGCTACGACGCCTGAATTTTCAGCAAATAAGTCTGGCAGGATACCTTGGTAAGTCACTGGCACGGTTGATTGAAAATCAGTAATCGCAAACTCAACATTTAATGGATTGTCTGCTGCACGCTGCACACTACCTGCAACCACCATACCACCAGCACGAATACGTTTGTCTTGAGGCGCTTCACCTTGGGCAATCGCAGTTGCATCAAAGTAGTAGTCAGTTTGCTGCCCGATGGCATAGATAACCAACATAACTGCTACTGCCGCACCTGCCAGCGTAAACATAACCCAAGTCAGTTTTTTCCGACGAACTGCATTCATACCACTACCCCATTAATGAGTCACTGTTTTATAAACCATAATCAATCTACAAAACAGAAAAGTTTGAAGAAACTACCATTAGAAAAACGTTTTGAAAATGTCTTTCTAATCGTACTCTTCTAATCGCTATATGGTAGCATTTTTCAGACAAATCAATAAGCCTCATCACTGCCTATAAGGTCATATTTTTGTCAGTGTAAGGATACGGTTTCTTACGCTAAAACTCTGATATTAAGATGATTTTTATTCAGCTTGTTTAGTCGCAGGCGTTGAGGTTTTGGTGGTTCGCTGTGCTTGACGCGCTTGCTGGATAGTCAGCTGTTTGATAAGTGACTGTCGTTGTTTGCGGCTATAGATAATAAACGCCAACATCACGCCAATCGTTATCGCCCAGCACGACCACACAAAAACCCCATGCTTACCCATGGCGAAAAACTCAGATACGCTATAAAAGTAAGGCTGCATAGTATTTTCCTAGCCGTTATTTGTATTGACCACGAATGTATTCTTTGACCCACGCTTTGCCTTGATCGCGGTATAAAATCAACGTGTTGGTACGATAAATCGCTAATGTCGCAACCAGTAAATAGCTGCCGATAATCATCAGTAATAAGGGCATCCACATATCTGCCGACATCTTTGGTGCGGCGGTCAAGCTAAAGGTCGCGCCTTGATGCAAGGTATTCCACCACTCTACTGAGTACTTGATAATAGGCAGGTTCACTGCGCCCACGATAGATAAAATAGCGGCCGCTTTACCACGATTGGCCGTATGCTCAAAAGCAGCAAACAGTGCCATCACGCCCGCGTACAAAAACGCTAATATCAACATTGACGTAAGGCGTGCGTCCCATACCCAGTAAGTACCCCATGTTGGCTTTGCCCAGATAGAGCCTGTAAGCAAACTAATGACACATAGCAAAAAGCCCATTGGGGCAAGTGCCTGCGCTACCAAACTGGCCGTCTTAATCTTCCATACCAAATAGATCACCCCCAAGACTGCGAGAGAAAAATAGATAGAAATGGCAAGACTGGCCGCTGGAACATGGATAAATATAATGCGATAGCTATTACCCTGAAGATAATCAGGCGGCGCAAAAGCAAGGCCCCATACGCTACCAATGAGCAAACAGAGACCGGCTAATATCGCTAACCACTTGACCCAAGGGCTAAAGATACGAAAAAACTGCTTGGTACCCACAGTGGTCAAGAAACCCTGCCAAATGCGCTGCCACAAGCTAGGGGATGAGACGTTATTCAGGTTGGGCATGGGAAGAAACCTATTACACAGCTTACTGGCGATAAATGATGTGGTCTATAAAAGCACCACTATCAACTCACCTGCTGGCGTTAAACACTGGATAGAATCTACAGAGAGCTGTTTACGTATTCAGTTGACTATTATAGCAAAATTGCCAGTTTTCACCACGATGTTAATACATGTGATGCAGATAACTAAATTTCGATGACTGGATTTAGATGGCTAGGTTTAGATAACTGGGTTTAGCTAATCAAATTTCGACAACTGGACTTTAGGATTGCAACAATCAAATCGTTTAATTGAGCCATGACATTTTTAAAGTTGTAGCAATCACCCAAGGCATAACCAAGACAGAAACAATACTTCCTGCTAGCAACAAGGCCAAAATAGGCAAACCGTTCAGCCCAGAAGCGAATAAATCAACCGCACCTGTAGCAAAAATCAATACTGGCAACTGCATCGGTAAAGCAATCAAAGGCACCAATACTGCCCCATTCTTTAACGATAGCGTCAAACTACTGGCAATCGCGGATAGCATTAGGAGCATTGGACTACCTGTCACGATGGACGCCATCAATATCCACGCTTCAAACCAACTAAGCTGAAATAACGGCACGGCAAGCAAACTAAGCGCCGCCACAATACCACTGCTAAAAATCCAGTGAATGACCAGTCTAATCAGCACCCATAACGGTAGTGACGCTTTGGCCACGACCAATTGTGCAAGCGTACCATTATCAAGCGCAGGCTTGAATAATCCATCAACGCCCATTACCAGTGACAGCAACGCAGCAATCCACACTGCTGATACGCCCAGACGCTGCAATAGCGCAGACTCACTACCCACTGCCAACGGAAACAAAGTAATAATCACTAAGAACAGCACCAACGGATACAACCATTGCACCGCTCCTTGCTGCTTGACTTGCCATTCGCGGCGCCACAGCTGCAGGAAGCCAATACTGCGAGGTGCTACGACAATAGCATTTGTACTTTTATTCATGGCTGCTACTGATCCTACTTGTATTGGACTGTCTGTCATTATTTGACCTTGCACATATATTAATGGTACTGATATCAATCAAACTTATACCATGTAATCTGACAAATCGAGCACTTGATTGGCGACACCGACTGCTTGATGGCTGGTCATTAGTATCGACCCGCCAGCCTGTGCAAACTCGCATAACCGCGCTTCCATACGTGCCACCATATCAACATCCAGCGCCGTGAAAGGCTCATCAAGTAACCAGAGCGGTGTCACGTCAGGAGTTAACAAGTACAATCTGGCCAGCGTGATACGCCGCGTTTGCCCAGCGGACAGATGACTGGAGCTGATCGTTTCAAACCCTTGTAGCCCAACCCATGTGAGTGCATCATCAATATCGGTAATACTTGGCGTGATGCCATATAAGTTCAGTAGAAACGTCAGGTTTTGTGCCACTGTCAGATTTGGATGGATGCCCAACTGGTGCGAGACATATAAAGGCTGGATGGGCAGGCACGATTGTCCTTGATAAGTAACTTCACCTGACAAAACAGGTAACAACCCAGCCAACTGCATGAGTAACGTGGTCTTTCCCGTCCCATTTGCCCCGATTAGATGGCAAATACTACCCGTAGATAGCTGCAACGCAACTCCTTCGCACAGCGGTATCTCACCGCGCTGAACCGTCAGCTCATCAAGTGCAAGTAAAGGCGTACCCAAAACCGTCATCAAAACCTCTGGTTATTTATCAAGCAGCAGTCAATATTCATCACAAACAAAGGCAATGTTCGTGGCATAATACCGTATGCTCGCTACAAACACACAGTATAACAAATTGTCGATTACTCTGACTTCAAAAAGTACGACCTCAAAAAAATACGACTTTAAAATATGACTTCAAAACCTATGCCGACTTCACAAGATAGCCAAAAACATAATACTGCTGCAGAGACTAAAAATGACAACGCAGACACTAACTTGTCAAAAGAGCCATCAGCCAGCCGTTTGACAGTAGATAGCTTGATCGATGCTCAAGTCAACTTTATGCAACGGTGGTTGCACAATCAAGCTGAGCCACTAGCGATGGAAGCTTGGCAATGGTTTGGTGCGCAACCTTTAAGCAAATACATCACCTGTGACCATTTACAGCAGCTGATGAAAGACTGGCTGTTAAATCAGCCGATGACTGAGGTGATGCGTACCGATATCCGTGATATTTTACACACCATTATTTATCACCCAGTCAATGACAACGTGCCTTTGTCTGAGCTGGTCGATGATGCCCAAGTTGAAACGCTGGCCAACTATATCGGTAGCCACGAGCAGCAGCGTAACATATTGATTCATACGCTGGTCGGTAACGAAACCTTTGCAGATTTATTGACCCAAACACTCTATCACGCTATCAACGACTTTATGGAAAGCACCCTCGATAAAGCAGGTGGCGTTGGTAAATTGATGAAGCTTGGGCGCAGCTCTTTTGAAAAGGCGACCAACAGAAACCTCGATGAAAAACTGCAAACCTACTTGCATCGCAATATTAAAGATTTGACGCGCAAAGCCGAAGCCAACGCCCAAGAGCATTTATCAAATGAAGAGGTTGCGCGCCTGATGGTCATGGGCTGGGATCGCATCAAAAACCAACCGATTAGCGAGCTGCAAACTTACTTAAGCGATGAGCCTGGTAATAGTAGCATCGACCATATCGAAGCCAGCATCCAACAAAGCTACAACCGCCTGCGACTGTCACCATATCTGCACAGCTTAGTTTCGGCAAGCATCGACACTTGGTATGCCAATCATCAGTCTGACACGATAGCGACCATTGCGGCGAGTTTGCACATTGATGAAGCGGCCATGAAGCAATGTAGCACTACACTACTGCCTATCGTGTACGATGCTCTTGAGACGCCTTGGTTGACAACTCATATTCGTGAAATGCTAGTAGCGTTCTATGCACAGCCTGCTATCAAAGAAGGTTTAGCATTCACTCACGATTAATTTACAACCCTTACTTGTCAGCATACTATTATGAGTCAACGCAATAAACTCAGCTTGTGGCAAAAAATCAAACGGTTACTGACTGCTGCCGCACCGCAGTCAGTCGTCGATGCTGCAAGCGAGCAAGGGCGGTCATCACTTGCTGGCAGTGAGATTAGTAATACAAAAAATATATCGGCTGATATCTCTCATGAGTTAGAGGCGAATCAGGGCAGCAAACAGGATAACGCTCAAGCACAAGCAAATACATCTCAACTTAAAACCGATAGCGCAAATGCAGAACCTCAAAACCAAAGTGACACGCCTATTGTCGACTGCTTAAAGCAATACTTCAATGACAAGCAGTGGCACTACACGCATTATCGACCCAAAACCAACGACAGCCAAAAATCGCATCATTTATCCTTGAGAATGCGTCATAAGCAAATAAACTGTGGCTATCTGTTTCGGGTGCAAGAAAAAAACAAACTACTGGCCATCTACGGCATCTTGCCATTTTTGATACCAGAAACTCATCAAAGCGCTGCGATGCTACTCATCACCCAAATCAACTATGACATGCTAGTCGGTAATCTAGAGATGGATGTCAACGATGGTGAGATACGCTACAAAAATGCCATCGATGTCGAAGCAGTTGGTCTAGATAATGAGATTATTGAGCATTTACTACAAAGCGTGGTCGCGATGACCACGGTTGCCAACGAGCTATTTGGCAACTTGGTCAATAATCAAGACCCTGCTGAAGACATGCAAACGCTACTTGTCGAGCTACGCCAACAGTCAGACGCGCGCACGTTCTTTTTACCGACTCAGTTTGTTCAATAGCTCAGTTCATTCGATAACTCAGTTTGTTCAACAGCTCAGTTCATTCGATAAACTGGTTTTTCAATCAAGCCATAATCGACGATAGCGGATACTTATCTCTTTATTTTTCTATCCAAAAAACCATCAATACTAAGCTAGAAATCTTATGCTAAAAATCGCCTACTCTGACGTCTTTCGCTATTCCGTGCCAGAAAAGCACCGCTTCCCTATGCAAAAATACATTATGATTCCTGAGCGTCTACTGGCAGAAGGCACTATCAGCCAAGATAACTTCTTTGCCCCTGCTCGCTTGAGCGAAGATGAGATTTTGACCACGCATACTGCAGAATACTGGTATCAGCTTAAGACTCAAACACTGCCGCGCAAGGCTGCTCGTGCGATCGGATTTGAGATGACGCCGCAGTTGGTAGAACGCGGTCGTTATATTGCTCATGCAACGTATGAGTGCGCGCTATATGCTCAGCAATATGGCGTGGCTATGAATGTTGCAGGCGGCACCCATCACTCTTTTGCTGGTCATGGAGAAGGCTTTTGCGTATTTAATGATGTCTGTATCGCTAGCAACTTATTGCTAAATCGCGGACAGGCAAAGAAGATTTTAGTTATCGATTTGGACGTTCATCAAGGCAATGGCAACGCCAGTATCATGGCAGATGAGCCACGCGTTTTTGTCTTTAGCATGCATGGGGCAAAGAACTACCCGTTTCGTAAGCAAGTATCAGACTTAGATATTGAGCTAGACAATGATACCAGCGATGCTGAGTATTTACAGATATTAGAAGATACGCTGCCACGTTTAATCGCTGAAGTTGCGCCAGATATGATTTTTTATCAGTCTGCTGTCGACGTGCTCGCTACCGATAAGCTCGGCAAACTTGGTTTGACACAAGCAGGGTGCAAGGCGCGTGATGAATATGTTCTGCAGCAAGCAAAAGCCGCCAACATCCCTGTCGCTATCGTGATGGGTGGCGGCTACTCAGAAGATATCGAAGATGTGGTCGAGGCGCACTGCAATACCTTTCGTTTGGCGCAGCAGATATTTTTTGAAGAATTTGTCTAATAAAATATCGCTGAAAAGGCTTATATACTTTAGCTATAACAATGCGGTAATGCCTTGCCAACCGACACGTATTCCAAGCACGATTAAAATCAATAAAATAAGCTGACGAAAACGCGCTTGCGGTAAATAGCGACGCAAACGGATTCCAACCAAAAGAGTCACTATAGATAGCACACTTAAAAAAGTAATCAGCTGCCACTCACCACTGCTCAGTGCCATGATAGGCTCACGCAACACGATAATTTGAGCAATCTTTCCCAAGAAATAGCACATGTTACCGACTTTGGCGATGGTGTTTTTATCGTCACTGGCAGACAGTAGATACATCATCAGTATGGTCGACATTGCATTGGTCGAGCCGCCAATGACGCCTGCACCAAAGCCGACGGCAATCAACATAGGCTTGGTGTTTGGTAAACGGATTTGTTTGCCAAGTAAGCTACTCACAACGTAGAAGGCAATGACCGCGGCCAACAATAAGAGGATATAAGCGCTATCGACCCATAGCAAGAGTTTCGCACCTAAAATGCTACCTAGCAGGCTGGTAAGCGCAAGCAACCAATAGCGTCTGCCGTAGTAGATAAAGTTTTGCCAAATGGTGCGTTCACCGCCTACTAGCCATGTCATCACATTAACGACTAGCGAGGGGAAAATCACTAACACAATAGCGTGTTGCAATGGGTACATACTAGCAAGTGCAGTAGTCGTTACTAGCGTTGCGCCAAGTCCGCTAATGCCATGCAGCAGTGAGGCAAGCGCAAAAATGATCGTCAGCACTAGCATCTGAGTGCTATCGTTACCAGCTATATTCATCATATCGGTCACACCATTTTAGGCTCAGCGTCTGTATCTACACACTATCTACACACTATCTACATGCTAGCTATCAGATTTAGCGCCTGTAGCTCTAACTATCTTTACGTTGACCGATTGCTTGACCAATAATGCTAGCCAGTTGCTCAGCAATTTTATCTTTACTGGTCTTCTCAAGTGTTACCGCGTCACGCTCATAGCGCTCAGAGAAAAACACCTGCATCGCATTGTCATCACTAGCAAAACCAATATCTGCACGTGAGACATCATTGCAAGCAATCATATCCAAATCTTTTGCGACCAACTTACCACGGGCATAACGTTCAACATCTTGCGTTTCTGCTGCAAAACCAACGACAAATAGCTCTGGATGCGCAAGAGAAATCGTTGCCAGAATATCAGGGTTTTTAACCAGACTGAGCGTCATGGCATCTTGTGTCTTTTTAATTTTTTGCGGTGCGGCTTCTTCCGTACGATAATCTGCCACGGCTGCAGTGGCAATAAAGATATCTGCTTTCACAAATTGTTTGTCATCATAAGACTGTAGCAAGTCATGATTGTCGTTATGGTCGCTTACATCATCACCGCAACCACAGTCGCCATGATGATGCTCGTGAGAATGGTTATGAGAGTGATCGTGCGTATGCTCATGAGAATGGTCATGCTCCTCTTCAAAGACTAATTGAAGCTCGCTATGCGTACCTTCCACACATTGCTGCGCCGCTATCAGCATATCTTCGGCAGACAGCACATCGATCCGTGTGACATTAAGCGGCGTGGGCAATGCCACCTTACCACCAGCAATTAAGACAACGTCGGCACCAGCAGCCACACAGGCGCGCGCCAATGCAAAGCCCATTTTTCCTGAAGAGTGATTAGACAAATAACGCACAGGGTCGATCGCCTCTACTGTTGGACCTGCAGTAATGACTACTCTTTTTCCTGCCAGCAATTGCGGCGTCGTGTTCATCGCTATGAACAGTAAAACCTCACCCAATAACTGCTCAGGCTCAGGCAATCGCCCTGCTCCGACATCACCGCACGCTTGCTCACCGCTAGCTGGCTGGATAATCTGATAATTCATATCGCGCAAGGTTTGCACATTTAGATTGACCGCTGGATGCGCCCACATCTGCTGATTCATGGCAGGAGCAATAATGACAGGCGCTGTAGTGGCAAGGCACACTGTAGTCAATAGATCATCAGCCATACCCATGGCCAGACGCGCAAGCGTATTGGCTGAAGCAGGTGCAATGACGATTAAGTCGGCCCACTTGGCCAGCTCAATATGCCCCATGCCTGCCTCTGCCTGCTCATCGAGCAACGACACGTGCACCTCGTTACCCGTCAACGCCTGTAGAGTCAGCGGTGTGATAAATGCTTGTGCACCTGTCGTCATGATAACGCGCACATCAAAACCCGCTTTAATCAATAAGCGGGCAAATATAGCAGATTTATAAGCGGCGATACCGCCAGTAATAGCAAGCACAATATTGGACATAAGCGTGGCATCAACAAAAAAGTGAAAAGATAAAATTGCGCTTATAGTAACAATTATGAGATAAATTGGGTAAGATTTTCCGTATCTATCTCAGATAACAAGTATCAACCCATTTTCAAGGAGTGACCATGGCGATCAAAGACTGGCATGAGGATGACAGGCCACGCGAAAAACTTTTAAAATTTGGTGCAGCTCATTTGTCTGACGCCGAGATACTGGCCATATTTTTGCGTACGGGTACTCAGTCTCAATCAGCGATTGAATTAGCGCGGCATTTGATTGATCAGTTTGGTAGCTTAGCCGAGCTATTAGCCGCCCCTCAAAAGACGGTTCTTGCCTGCCATGGTATGGGACCTGCAAAGTACGCCCAAATATTAGCTTCACTTGAGATGGGTACGCGCTATCTGGACAGCCAACTCAAAACTGGGCAAGCACTAGGACGTTCACAAGCAGTCAAAGACTATATCAGCACCCAGTTGCGCGGTGAGCACCGTGAAGTATTTGCGGTACTCTGTCTGGATAATGCCCTAAACCTTTTAAACTTCGAGATACTATTTACGGGTGGCATCTCATCATGTTCTGTCTGTATCAAGCATGTACTGCGGCATGCACTAAGCCACGCTGCTAGCCAACTTATCATCGCGCATAATCATCCTCATACCGATGCCAAGCCATCAACGGCAGATAACTTATTGACCTATGAGCTAAAAAAAGCCTGCGACCTATTAGATATCTCGCTTGTCGATCACATTATCGTCGGACGTAACGACACTTTGTCTTATGCCGAAAGCTGCCTTTCCCCTTTTAGCTAGTTTTTTGCAATTTTTCGATAATGGCTAGCTACGTGTTCCAACTAGACATATGATTAACCTATAAACAATGATGTTTGATACATATCATCGACAGAGCGTAGCATTTTGGCTCTTGATAGTTATCGACAACTGTTTCATATTAGTAGCCATTCTTGCCATTTATTTGTCAATTACTTACTAGACCATTAATACTAGTACTTAAGAGACGTAAAACCGAGCATTTATGGATTAACAAATCATTCGATTTACTTGTAAGACAGTAAATGGCAAGACGAAAAATAATTATAGTTAGCTCTTTCATTTACGTACTTTTCGCATTTTTTATTCAGCGCTTTAAAGGAGATAGTCATGGCAATTGGCTTGTTTATTTTGGCAGTCATCATTCAGTTAGCCGTGGTCTTGGCCATCTTTTTGTTGTCCTTATCACGGGTCACCGGTAGCATCGTCGCCCTGATTACGGTTATCGTTACCGCAATTATCAGCCCATGGTCGCTCATTCTGGGTATACCAATGGCGCTACTGTGTTTGGTCTTACTCGTTGCACCGCTTCGCCAATCGTTAATCACTAAGCCTGTCTATAAAGCGCTAGGCGGTGCGATGCCGAGTATGAGTGATACAGAGCGTGAAGCGCTTGATGCGGGTACTAGTTGGTGGGAAAAAGAGCTGTTTATGGGTGCGCCGAATTGGGATACCTTTTCCAATTATCCTTATCCGCAGCTTTCGGAAGAAGAGCAAAGTTTCATCGATAATGAAGTAGAAACCTTATGTGCCATGCTTGATGAATGGCAAATCCAGCATAAAGATAAAAATCTATCACCTGAGGCATGGCAATTTATCAAAAGTAATGGTTTCTTAGGTTTAATCATTCCAAAAGAATTTGGTGGCTTAGAATTTAGCTCTTATGCGCAAAGCCGTGTAATGAGCAAGATTGCTTCGCGCTCGCCGACTGCTGCTGTGACCTGTATGGTTCCCAACTCGCTCGGCCCTGGTGAGCTATTGATGCATTACGGTACGGACGAGCAAAAGCAGCGCTGGTTGCCAGGTCTTGCCAAAGGTGATGAAGTACCTTGCTTTGGTTTGACTGGCCCTGAAGCTGGCTCTGATGCAGGTGCCATTCCTGATACAGGTGTAGTCTGCTACGGTATGCACGAAGGTAAGCAAGTGCTTGGCTTACGCATGAACTTCTCTAAACGTTGGATTACCCTAGCACCTGTCGCCACTGTTGTTGGTTTAGCATTTAAAATGCACGATCCTGAAGGTCTACTTGGCAATCCTCAAAAGACCGATTACGGCATTACCTGTGCCCTCGTTCCAGCTAATCACGAAGGTGTTGTAACAGGGCCACGTCATAATCCAATCGGCTCACCATTTATGAATGGTACGGTCGATGGCAAAGACGTCTTTATTCCATTAGATTACATCATCGGCGGTGTTGAGAACGCTGGTCGTGGCTGGCGTATGCTAATGGAATGCTTGGGCGTTGGCCGAGGTATTTCTCTACCAGCTCTATCGACATCAGCCAGTGAAATGACTTACCTATCTGTCGGTGCATTCGCCAAAGTTCGCGAACAGTTCAAGATATCAGTAGGTAAATTTGAAGGTGTACAGGACGCTACTAGCCGTATGGCAAGTAACACTTATATGTTAGAAGCATTCCGTCATTTGGTTACTTGCGGATTAAACCAAGGTGGTACGCCATCTGTTATGACTGCCATGGCAAAATACTATGCGACTGAAACCATGCGTAGCGTTGTCAACGACGGTATGGATGTGGTCGGTGGTCGTGCTGTACAGATGGGTCCGCGTAACTTTTTGGCGACACCCTATCAAGCGATTCCTGTCTCTATCACGGTCGAAGGTGCCAACATTTTGACCCGCTCACTTATGATCTTTGGTCAAGGTGCGATGCGTTGTCATCCTTATTTATTCGACGAGCTTCAGTTACTACAAAGCGAAGATAAAGCGGCTGCTACTGAAAAATTCGATACCCTTTTCTTCAAGCATTTGGGTTATACGTTTAACCGTGGCGCCAAAGCTTTTGTCGCAGGTTATATTGGTGGTAGCGATAAGGCCCCGAGTTTCGCAGACGCCTTTACCCGTCCTTATTACAAACATATTAACCGCTTAAGTGCGAGCTTTGCCCTAACTGCTGATATGGCATTAGGACTACTAGCAGGAGACTTAAAGCGTAAAGAAATGCTCTCTGGTCGCTTAGCAGACATCCATAGTCATTTATTTATTGCGACTGCTATTTTGCAATTCTATGAGCATGGTAGTAAATCAGAGTCTGAGCGCTTACATGCTGAAGTTGCGCTACAAAACAGTTTGTACACGATTCAAGAAGCCTTTGTGTCATTCTTCGCTAACTTCCCGAATCGTATGGCAGCCAATGTGGTTAGCTTTGTGACTTTCCCAAGTGGACGTATCTTCACCCCAGCAAGCGATGAGCTAAAACGCCAGTTGGGCGATACTTTCATGGATGATTTTGCAGCCAACCCATTCCGCGATTATCTAAAAACCATGGTTTATTACAACACAGATGCAGACGATGTAACTGGTCGTATGGAGCATGCTTATCAGACGTTGGTCGAAATCGAACCATTGTGGCAGAAGTTTAAAAAGGCAGAGCATCAAGACAGCTTTGAAGGTCTAACCTTTGAAGATCATGTGGTACACGCCAGTCAAAATGGCGGCATTACCGAAGAAGAAGCAGAAGTTCTGATTCAATATAACGCCATGCGTTTTGATTCATTATTGACCGATACGTTTGACGAGCATCTATCGGAAGCGCTAGAACGTGACAATCCACATGCGCTTGAAAATGCAGTTCACCAACTGACTGATTACGCACAGCTAAAAAGACAAGCTCAGAGTAAAAACGGTATCGCTGTGGATACCGATGCATCTGTCGTCGATGAGCTAGCCACCACTAACGAACCAACTATTAATGATCTAGACAGTCCTGCAAACACAGACAATCATACTGGTGATGCCAACCCTAATCATGGTTATGAAAGTGATGGCGATGTAGAGTTGGTGAGTGAGCAAGATACTGTCAAAGAAGTAAATTCGCAGACAGATTTTGAAGAGTCAGAGCCTGAGATAGAGGCACTCGATCATCGCCATCGTGATGCTGAGTCACATCTTAACGAGCGTATGGGCAATAATCATAATCGTCATATTGCACCACCTGACGAGATAAATACGGAAGCAAGTGATAGTGACATCAAGTCTTTAGAACGCCAATCACCCTTATCACGTGAAGAAGACGATAAGGTTTAATGGTCTATTCTGTTTTTAATATTGCTATTAGAAACTGAGTATTATTAGATTTTATAGTAAAACTTTCACTTTTTATTAGCCAGACTATCTATAAACGATAGTCTGGCTTTTTTTGGTCTATTGGAAATTCTGAGCTTAATTAATCATATGAGTCTTATTCTTTTCTTTGCATTTCGATAACTTGAAATCAATGGTTCAATATCAATAGTTTGACATATTTGCTTACCCTAAAAACTCTTTCATGAATATTTTGTTTCATATGGGAAACAAACCGTTTAGAATAAATATTGACTATATTATGGGCACATAGTTGTAACGAGGAATGTACATTTAGAATAAAATCAGAAAAAAATCTTGCAGTGCCCTTAGCTATTCTTTTATATTGTCCACGAAAATGTGACATCGAGCGACAATCACGGGAACTTAATAGTCATAACAAGCTTTGTAGTAAGGCTGATAAGTACAATCATGTTGGCTAATGAACACTTACTATAAAGCTGTTATGCACACAAAGGATATGAATTATGTGGAAGAATTTGGGACTGACGGGCAAGATCATTGTTGCCATGGTGCTCGGTATTGGACTGGGCCTATTTCTAAACTACTCAGGATTGAACGGCGAAGGTGGCTTTGTTAACACTTACATCACCAATGGCTTCCTTGCCATTGTTGGTAAACTATTTGTCAACTCGCTAAAAATGTTGGTCGTACCTTTGGTGCTTATCTCACTGATTTGCGGTGTATGCGGTATTGGTGATATTCGCCTACTTGGACGTATTGGTACCAAAACGTTCATTATTTATATGATAACCACTGCACTCGCTATTGCGACTGCAATTGGTCTTGGCTCGCTATTCGGTATCGGTAAAGGCATGAATATCGGAACGGAAGCCGAGTTTGAAGCTGCGTCAGCGCCGCCTCTACTTGATGTATTCTCTAACATTATCCCATCGAATCCCATCAGCGCGATGGCAAATGGTGATATGTTATCGATCATCTTCTTTGCTATTTTGATCGGTGTCAGTATCTTGATGGTAGGTAAACCTGCCAAAGGCTTAGTGCAGAGCCTAGAGCTGATCAACGAAGTTATCTTAAAGATGGTCACGATCATCATGAACCTTGCACCATATGGTGTATTTGCGCTATTGACCAAAGCAATGGCAGAGCTAGGTTTAGACTTGATTTGGTCACTACTGGGTTATGTCGCGGTATTGGTCGGGTCATTGGCCTTCCACTTCTTTATCACCATGATGATTGTACTAAAAGTGTCTTCAGGCCTGTCTATCAAGACGTTCTTGGCAAAAATGCGTGAAGTACAAATCTTTGCTTTTAGTACCTCAAGCTCAAACGCGACGATTCCTATTACCTTGCGTACGGTTACCAAGCGTATGGGTGTAAACAACTCAGTTGCGTCGTTCACTGTTCCTTTTGGTGCTACCATCAATATGGATGGTACGGCTATCATGCAGGGTACTGCAACCATCTTTATTGCCAACATTTACGGCATTGATTTGGGCGTGACCGAATACTTAACCGTCATCTTGATGTCAGTACTGGCGTCTGTTGGTACGGCTGGTGTGCCTGGTGTTGGTCTAATCATGCTATCTATGGTATTTGCTCAAGTGGGTCTACCAATCGAAGGTATTGGTCTAATCTTGGGTGTGGATCGTATCCTTGATATGCTACGTACTGCTGTAAACGTCGGTGGTGATGCTGCTGTTACTACTATCGTGGCAAAATCAGAAGGCAAAATGGATCTGGCTATTTACAACGATCCTAACGCTGGTGCAAAAGATGTATTTGATGGTCATATCGATGAAGACAATGAGCGTGAGTTCTCTGAAGTCTTTAGTGATGGCATCATGGGTAGTGAATATGATGATGTTGATCGTCGCCGCTAACCCACGATTGCGAGATAGAAGTGCATAAAATAAAAAACCTCAGTCAAGTTGGCTGAGGTTTTTTTATGATCAATAACTAGTCAAATCAAAAACTAACTAGCCAAACACATACTTGGTCAACATCGCCAGACAGACCAGTACAATCACTGGACGAATCAATTTGCTACCGCCTTTAACCACCATGTGCGAGCCAAAATAGGCACCGATGGTTTGTCCAACCATCATCGCTAGCCCCACTTTCCACAGTACGTTGCCACCCAAAATAAAGAAAATTAACGAGCCAATATTGGTCGATAAATTCAATACTTTAGCCGCACCTGTTGCTTCGATAATTTGACGACCACGTAATGCCACATTGCCAAGCGCAAAAAACATACCAGTACCTGGACCAATATAACCATCATAAAAACCAATCAACGGTGCCACGACTTTTTGCCATTTGCTCTCTGAGATACGCGGTGCAGCCTCTACTTCACCCAATCTAGGGGCAAATAACGTATAAATACCGATAGCAGCGATCAAAAATGGAATCACCTTTTCAAGCAAGTCAGGTGGTGACATCTGTACAGCGATAGTGCCGATAACGGAACCAATAAAAGCGGCGATAATAGCTACTTTGATACGTTGCGGTTTGACGACCCCTTTTCTAATCATAGTAATAGACGCCGCTAGTGCGCCTGATGCCGCTTGCAGTTTATTGGTGCCAAGCGTCAATACTGGTGGGATGTTGGCCAGTAGCATGGCAGGGATAGTCAATAACCCGCCGCCGCCAGCAATAGCATCAATAAATCCTGCCAACGCGGCCACCGCAGTAAGCATTAAAATAATCTCTAACGAGAAAGTTAAGTCCATGACACTGACCTGCAAAATATGATAAGAAGAGAAAAGGAGTTCTGAGATAAGGCTAAAATATCATTATCGATAAGCTGACAGCTTACCAGTGCTAGCAAAAGAAATAATGACACGTCGCACAGCGCTGCTCATTATAAAGATAAAACCGTAAAAAAAGCCAAAAACGTAACAAAGTCTGCTAAATTTGTCTAATAACGTTCCGAATATGCTCAGCCAAATAGCGACTGATTAAAAAGATTTAACGACTTACAACTGTATTGACCTTCATATCCCCTTTATAATATTGCTGTTATTGATATAAAAAAGCGAGCGGATGGTCTTCGCTCAACGTATTTTGTTGTTTATATTAATAAGAGTATGAGAAACTGTTAGGGTCTATCTGCTATCGTTATACAAACAGCGAGATAGACATTTGAAGTTATTGAATGATTTAGTGAATTATATTTAGCAAACGGGGATGATATGGCAATACGAAGGATTAAGGCATTTTTTGAATTTGAAGCAGCGGGCGGTATCGTTTTAGCATTGGCTGCCATTGCTGCAATGATCATTGCCAACTCCCCTCTCAACGTATGGTATGAAGGTTTTATTCATGCACCTGTCTCCATTCAGATTGGTGAGTTCGCGATTGCCAAAGATGCTCATCACTGGATCAACGATGGTCTGATGGCAGTTTTCTTTTTCTTGGTTGGATTAGAGCTTAAGCGTGAAGTACTCATCGGCGAGCTGTCCAATGTCAAACAGATAATACTGCCAGCAGGGGCCGCACTCGGCGGCATGATTATGCCGGCGATTGTCTATCTGCTCTTTAACTACAATGAGCCTGAGTTTTGGAAAGGTTGGGCCATTCCTGCGGCTACAGATATTGCCTTTGCACTCGGTATTTTGAGTCTCTTAGGTAATCGTGTACCTAACTCCCTAAAGGTCTTCTTAGTCTCTATTGCTATCTTCGATGACATTGGTGCGATTCTGATTATCGCTTTGTTTTATACCAGTGAGTTGTCGTTAGAGTCATTGGCAGTAGCTGGTCTATGTTTGCCGTTCTTATATGTTCTTAATCGCCGTAACGTCACCAATATCACACCATATCTACTCATCGGTCTGATCATGTGGATTGCCGTACTCAAGTCTGGTATCCATGCAACATTGGCAGGTGTGGTATTAGCACTGTTTATCCCGATGTTCGACCGCACTGATCCTGAGCACTCTCCACTTGAAGAGCTAGAGCACGATCTACACAATACCGTCGCCTTTGGTATTTTGCCAATCTTTGCTTTTGCCAACTCGGGTATCTCTCTCGAAGGCGCAGGTTTTGCTGAGCTATTCCACTCAGTGCCGCTAGGTATTGCCGCTGGTTTGTTTATTGGTAAGCAGTTAGGCGTCATGATGATGTGCTGGTTAATCTTCAAACTTGGTATCTCAACCATGCCAAAAGGTATGGACTATAAGCAAATCTACGGTGCAGCTCTATTGTGCGGTGTTGGTTTTACCATGAGTTTGTTCATCGGTGGTTTGGCATTTGCTGGCGATACCACTATGTTTGATGAGCGCTTGGGCATTATCATGGGTTCAATCGTCTCTGGTATCGCAGGTTACATCATGCTAAAAATGAGCTTGAAAGATAATGCTAGCGGTACATCGGTCGATTTGACTCGCCCACATTGATGAAACATAGAGTGGCTTATAGTGGTACTACTTAATGTTGATGCCACTTATAAGCTGCTCTATTTTATTTGTATGTACGTTATCGAGATATTTATAAGTGACTTAGCAATTAATGACAAGTCTGCATAATGTAGTTGATTGCTAGCATCATTTATTTGTGTTCACAGTTATTATCGTTATGATAGTTATCACAGCTATCGGAGCTAACCATGTACCGACTTATACACCGCGTTGTACGTCAACTGGCATTAGGTTTATCTGTGTTCGGTAGTATCTATCTGCTAGCAGGCTGTGCAACACTCTCCAAGCAAGAATGTCTCATCGGTGATTGGCAAGCTATCGGCTATAACGATGGCGTGGCAGGTTATCATTCAGACCGATTAGCATCTCATACAAAAGCCTGTGCCAAAGCCAGTGTCGCCCCCGACTACCAAGCATGGGAGCGCGGTCGTAAACTTGGTCTACAACAATACTGCACTATCAATAATGCCTATAACATCGGTAGACGTGGTCGTCAATTAAACAATGTTTGTCCAATTGCTATGGCCAACACATTGCAAGCGGCTAATCAAAAAGGGCTAGATTATTACGCCTTAGACAGTCAATTAGACAAAGACAATCACCTCTTAGATACTTACCAATCAGAATTCGATAAGCTAGAAAATGGTGAAATGCTAGACTTTTCTAATGAAAAAGAAGCCCGTGCACGGCTGCTATCTCTATCTGATGAGATTCGTGATACCAAACGCCGTATCCGAACAACACAGCAGCAATTAGACTCATTGAACCGATCCAGTAGTTTTTACGAATGACTGGGATGCGAAGCTATCGCAATGCAAGTTTTACGTTCTAAGGCATGTCCTCACTCTGAAAATGGTACTTGATAATTATGGATAAGAAAATCATCAATACGGCAAGTACTCCAACTGACAAACCTGACTTTCAGTCATCGAACGCTCCATCATCGAACGCTTATCAGCGTCATGGACGTACCACTGCTATCGATGACCATAGCGATTTGCAGGTTTTAAAACGCATTAAACGTTATCTATTACCAAAAGACTTTACAATATCGCCTGCTCTACTTGATGAGATCGTGGCAGGTTACGATATTGGCGATCCACTCGCAGACGCGTTAGCTGCTCAAAGCATAAAATTTGCAAAGCCTTTACAGCATACTATTCTTGGCGATAATTCAAATCATAATCCTGCGAACAATGGCCTTGTAAACAAGGACCTTGCAACCAACCCATCATTTAAAGCGCTCACTGAGCAATTTAGCAGCCATCCTGATTGGTTCGACCCAAAGCTTGCTCGGATAGGTGCGGTTGCCTATCGGCGCTATCCACTCATGCTCATTTGGCTACTGCGTAATGTTGCTTTGATGGCTGGCTATAGCATCCCTGCCCTCTCGCTACCGCTCATTCAGACGGGCGCACTGATGCACGATGCGCTACCACGACTGATGCGTACTTATGCCTATATCTTGGCCGTGTCTGAACACCCTTCATCTAATATGAGCGCAGGCAATCAAAATAAACCTGTCGAGCAAGTGCTGGCCATTGGCTCTGAGGGCTGGCGACAATCGATCCAAGTACGTCAGATACATACCTTGGTAAGGCAGAACCTACTCAAAGGTAAAGGCAATGCTGCTACAGGCGTGATACCAAACGCCGAGCAACATCATAACCCTGATGGTAGTTGGAATACTGACTATTGGGGCATCCCTATCAATCAAACCGATATGATTGCCACCCACTTACAGTTCTCGTTACTAATTATGCGCGGTCTAAGATTGTTAGGCGCACGTATTAGCACAGAAGAAGCTGAAGGTATCCTGCATCTATGGAATCTTGCCAGTTATTGGATGGGTGTTGATCTAGATCGTTTACCAAAAGATGAGGCCGCGTGTTGGGAATGGCTCTATACCTATCTATCGATACAGCAGCTAGATTTTAAGATGGGTCAGCCATTGGCAAAAGCATTGCATGATTTACCGCGTCAGCTGATGGGTGAAGACAATCGGCGTGGACGTTTTGTTGAAATGGTCAACGCAAGTGTCACTCGCACCTTAGTTGGTGATGATATAGGCGATGGGCTGGACTTACCAAAATCGAAGATACGCTTTGGTGTATTGTCTTCAGTACCGATTCTTTTTGCGCTCGATACTGCACGGCAGCATAACGCGTCCGTTGCTCATAAGCTAGAAGCATTCCGTGCCAAGCGCCAAGACAATATGAACTGGTGGCTTAAAAAGAACGATGATTATTATAAGTAGATGACCATAGTCATTCCACTATAAAAGCATTACTGCGTTAACCTCGTTTGAAGTATTACATATACATCTACACTCGGTTGCCTTGTACTACTTTTAAATTGCATCGACTATATTATAAATAGATGACATTTATCAGCGTTTGTTTTCTACGCGGTAATACCATTCTAGCTGTCGATCAAACCCTGTTTCTAATAGGTTAGCAATTACCCGTCCTGTTAGCCCCCATACTGTCTCACCATCGACCTGCCAGCTCGGCGTCAGTATGGTAGCCATTTGCTCTTGCATCTTATACTCAATCTCATATTCTACCGTTGGTTGAGTGACTAACGACTCTAAATCTGCCCAAAAGATACGTGATATTTCTCCCGCTTCAGGTACGAGTACTAGGCCAGGAGCGATAAGTGCCACGATTGGACGTACGCTCATACCGCTTTTTGAAGTTTGGATCGGTAGCTGACCAAGCAATTGGACTTTATTGGGTGGTAGTGCTGTTTCTTCGCAGGCTTCACGCAATGCGGTAACGACATTATTGCCATCGCCTCGATCATGTTTACCACCTACACAAGACACTTCACCCGCATGACTGTTCATATGGGCAGCGCGGCGTGTTAGTAGTAGTTTAGGCCTGCGCTCATGAGTAATCGCGACCAATATTGATGCATCAGCAATGGGTGTCTGATATAAGCTGTCTAGAATACGCGTACTTTGTGAGGTATTGCCACTCTCGTACATCGCTGGACTCGTCAGCGCGTTCAATGTCTCGTGCTGTACTCGCTCGGCTAATTGACGAAGCGTCGGATGACGAATAAAAGTAGGTACAGCAACTGACAGGTTATCGAAGCTTACAGCCTCCGGTGGGAATAACATTATAATTGCCCTATATTTTTATCGTTATTAAGCGGTATCACCAGCATCTTTCTTATTTTCTATTATTAAAATCGCGACTAGTAAATAAAACCAACAATCTATTTATTGTTCTCGGCCACGCGACTTGTCAGCGGCTTTAGTATCAATAATTACTGAACACTCACTAGACTAGCGCAATATAATAGTGGCTGCATGCTATTTATGTGACTGATTCATTGCTTATCAATGCTCAATAACGGCCTTGTTGACCAATAACAGTAAGCCTATCTGTGAAATGATGCGTTACTGTTATCGTGATTCTGTCCGTCGATAATATGTGCTATCTTAAGACGATAGCTGCTCTTTAGAATAATATCTTATATAAGTCAGGTACGTTTAAATCAGATGCATTTAAGTTAGGTTTATTGTCAGTTCTACGCCATTTGCTGCCTGTAGCAATTGTCTCATCATCCTTGTATCTAACGTATCTCGAAACGATGACAGCAGCACTTCAGAATATAGGTCTTATAACCTATAAAAAACATCATACACAATAACTTTTATAACAAGGTAGTTGATATGCGCTATTGCCTCCAATGCGGTCATGAAGCAGAACGAAAAATCCCACCTACGGATAATATGCCGCGTTTGGTATGCCCCAATTGCCACTATATCCACTACGAAAACCCAAAAGTTATCTGTGGCTCGCTGGTGGTACATGAAGACAGAGTGCTACTGTGCCGCCGAGCGATTGAGCCACAATATGGGCTATGGACGATACCTGCAGGTTTTATGGAAAACGGTGAGACCATGGCTGAAGGCGCAGCACGCGAGAGCTACGAAGAAGCTGATGCCATCGTACTGAATCCGCATCTATACTGCATTTATGACTTACCAGATATTGGGCAGATCTACTCTATCTATCTGGCCGATCTAAAAGATGGCGCGTATGGTATTGGCTCAGAAAGTCTCGACTGTGCACTGTTTAGCGAAGAAGACATCCCATGGGATACACTGGCATTTGAAGCCATTCGCCGTACTTTAAAAAGCTACTTTGCTGATCGTAAGCAGTATAACGAGTTGTCAGAATTTCCGATTCATCAAGACAAAATTGGCAAAGATTTGAGTATCAAGCGATATTAGTCAATTACCTAACCACAAAAAGCCAAGCATGATGCTTGGCTTTTTTGTGCTTAACTTTTAATCAAAAACAA
Organism: Psychrobacter sp. Choline-02u-9; assembly: GCF_002836505.1. GTDB lineage: Bacteria > Pseudomonadota > Gammaproteobacteria > Pseudomonadales > Moraxellaceae > Psychrobacter. The sequence goes on along the minus strand of NZ_PJBF01000044.1, from coordinate 55,214 downwards.
ACCTAATGGTCTTAGCTCTTAATTCTACAAACCTCAAAGCCTAGGCCTTTTACTGCCTCTTCTTTGTCGTAAGGCGCTAGCACCGCACGTACATGCTTTTGACCTTGTAGATATTGCTTGGCAACGCGCTGCAAATCAGCGACCGTCACGGCCAATATCGACGCTCGCATTTTGCGCTGCCAGTCAACACCACGATGATGCAGATTTGCAAAGCAGGCTTTGATTGCTTCGCCTGCAGGAGAGCCCGGCTTATCCATACCTGAAATAATACCTAAGATAGCTTCTTCCAATTGCTCATCGGTCTGTGGCTCGTTTAATAACCACTCGATACTGGCATCAAAGTGAGCAAAGGTCTCAGAGCATTGCGGATCACGATAGCTAAAGAACTTAAAGGCACAAGCGTTGGCATCATAGCCCGCACCGCCACCATAGGCACCGCCACGCTCACGAATCGCACTGTGCAAATAACCGTTACGTAGGTAAGGCGCTAACACCATGAGTGCAGCGGTATCAGGATGGTCAGCAGCAGGTACGGTATAAGCACTGGCATTGTGATAGACATTGGTTGGTACTAACCATGCTAAATCTGCAACATCTAGCACGTCGTTTTTAACATCGTCGCCACTCTCTAATGTTTTGACTGTATCAGTCGCACCATTCAATGCAGTATCTAATTGCAGGTTTGCAAACTCACTTGGAATATTTGCTACTGCGTTCGTTAAATCATTAGAAGCGGTCGTCGCTTGGCTGTCTTTCCAGCTATCGACGATTAAGCTACTCAAGCGTTCGGTTTGCTCTGCCTCACAGATAATAACGGCATGCTTAGGCAAGCTGATCAGACGTTGATGTAAATCCATCAAGCTCGTAGCCAGTTGATCCCACTGAGCATCATCTGTACTAGCATGTGCCAAGAAATCTTTAAGTGCGTTCAATGCTGGTAGGCCGCTGCGCACATATTCCAACTGCGCTTGGCGACTCATGCCACGACTGGCCGTTTGCATGGCGTATGAATGACCAGATCCTGCTAGATTTGATTGCCAACCTGCTTGACGCTGTTGCAAGATTTCTTTGATACGGTCATGCTCAGAGAAGATACTATGCTCCATGACTTCTTTGAGCAAATCAATCGCTTCAGGCTTGCGATTTAGCGCACGCGTTGCCACCACAAAATAACTGCTAATTGCTTGGCTATCATCGACGTTGGTACGCTGGCTAATACGAGCGGTCACACCAGAAGAATGCGCTGCTTGCTTAGCTTGCATCTCGTGAGCGCTAAGCGAGTCAGTACCTAGCTCAGACAATAGACTTAAATAAATAGGTAGCAATGGATGATTAATCACATCATTGACTGGTAGCTCATCTGCGCTCGCATTACCGATTGCCTCAGTGAGTGGAACAATCACTTGATAGTAATAAATGCCATTGGTGCCGGCTTCATACTCAAATAGCGTGCCGTCTTGCCCGCTCAAACGCACCTGCTTTTGCGTGCCTTCTTTAAAGCTGATATCCGTTGGTACGTCTTCTAGACCTACTTTTGGTAATAAGCTTAAATCATCTGGCGCAGCTTGACGTGCAGCCAAATCTAAGGCTTGTTGCTTCAAGATCGACTTATCATCAGCAGTCAAATCCATCGCGATAGTATCCAAACGAGTCTGCTCAGCTGCTGCCAAACGGGCTGTTTTTTCGCTATCAGGGGTCATCGTTACGCGTACGCGATGCTGATTGTCCAATAAATGCGTTTTAATCAAGTTCGGTAGCCACTGTGGATCGACAACTTGCTCACGTAGCCACTGTAGGTGCTCGTCTACTTCCCAAACATCGATAGGGTTGCCGTCATGAATAGCGGTACTAAAGCCCTCTAGCATAAGGTTTAGACCATAAGGTATGCTATCGCCGCCGATGTGACGCTGATCAATTTCAATCTGATGCAGAATGGTTTCGATTGTCTCATCATCAACTGGTGAATTGGCTACTTCGGTCAGTAAGTCAATAATGCCCTGCTCGACCGCTTCGGCGTGTTCAGGGTTAGAACCGCGCAGTCCCGTATAAAAGACCATTTCATAATGACTGTCATCAAGTCCCAATAGCGGACTTGGCGCTTTACCTAGTGGATGGCTGTCAAGATAAGCACGCAATGGCGAGCCTGCATGCTCAATCAATACGCCTTCTAATAGACGCAATGCTAAGCGCTGCTTAGGATCGGTAATCGATGGTAGCAACCAAGCAACCACATGATGCGTCTGATCTGGGCCCGCTTCGTCAGCAGTATAAGTGTCAACCGCGCTGATTGGTGAAAACAAACGTTGCTCAGGACGCGATACATGCTTTTTGCCTGCTTCAAACTGAATCAAGGCATCTTCGTGTATCTTCGCTTGCGTCTCAGCAACAGGAATATTACCGAAGCTCATGATCACACTGTTTGACGGATGATAATGGCTCTGGTGAAACTCGGTCAGCTCAGTGTGCGTCAAGTCAGGAATATCGGCAGGATCGCCGCCTGAATTATAATGATAGGTCGTCGTTGGGAACAGATGATGAGCAACCGTATGATATAGCTGATCAATCTCGCCACTCATTGCGCCTTTCATTTCATTAAAAACAATACCTTTAAACTGCGGCTTGTCATTTTCGTCAAGCTCCACGCGAATGCCTTCTTGGGCAAAATCGAGCGGATGAATATTGGGGAAAAACGACGCATCCAGATAGACAGCAAGCAAGTTAAAATAGTCGTTTTTGTTTTGCGTCGCGTATGGATAGGCCGTCCAATCAGCGGCGGTCATCGCATTCATAAACGTGTTTAATGAGCGTTTAATCATTGAGAAAAACGGATCACGTACTGGGAACTTATTCGAACCACATAATGCCACGTGTTCTAAAACATGCGCCTCGCCTTTTGAGTCCATTGGCTGGGTGCGAAAACCGACCAAAAATGCATTTTCATCACTTGGGTGTGCCAGATGATAATGCATCGCTCCTGTTTTTACATGCTGACTGATCAGCACATCCATCGATAGCGCCTCAATATGGCGATGCTCAATCAGCTCAAATGCTGGATGCAGCGTTAAATCAGCAGTAAATGGCGTGTCCGTCATAGTTATCCTTATCGCTTATCATGCGTATAGTGCCCTGACTGTCAGGGAAAATAGAGTAATAAATTGGCTAAAAAAGAGTTGGCTTAGCGCTATTAGTGGGGCTGCGACATGGATAAGTCAAGGCAGCAGCCATGCAATAATCCACCACATAATCTACGCGGCTATCAACTTTAACTATTAAAGCCTTATAGTTACAAATTTATAAATATCCACAATTTTATTATGGATTTATTACTTAACAAAGGTGATTTGCACTGCTACTATAAAGTTAACTATTAACAGGAGTGGAGTACTTTATGAGCTACCAACACGTTTTACTGGTTACTGACTTGCTGTCTGATGCGGACAAAGTGGCGCTAAAAGCCAAACGTATTCTCGCAGGCTCTCCTGAAGCCAGACTGTCTGTCTTGCATATAGTCAAAGATGACATGGTTCGCTTTGGTTACGAGCTCGTGCCTGCCTCTAGCCTCTCGGGTAATGTCGATAATGAAAAGTGGCAAGAAGCACGGGCGAAATTAGCGCAATTTTTGGCACGTAATGAGCTAGAAGCAATCAACTCTGAGGTCACCGCTGCCATCTCTAATAGTAAAGGTATCATTAATTACTGCCGTGAAAAAGACGTCGATTTACTTATCATTGGACGCCATGAGCGCCATGGTATCGCTGCTTGGTTGGTAGGAGCCACTGCCGATAGTATCTTGCCAAATGTCCCTTGCGACAGCTTAGTGGTGAAGCTTGATCAGCCTGTCTTGGAATAATTGGCATTGATTGCTCCAATCCGCTGCTAAAGACGACAAGCTTTACTTAACAGCGCCCTAGAGTAGTGCTATAGTAAATACTATCTGACATGAGGAAGACGCTATGAGTTACGAACATATTTTACTGGTCACCGACTTACTCTCTGATGCAGATATAGTCGCCCAAAAGGCCAAGCGCATCGTCGAAAACCGTCCAGGCTCTAAGCTATCTGTTTTGCATATTGTCAAAGACACCATGGTTGGCTTCGGCTATGAGCTGGTGCCTGCCTCTAGCCTATACGATGAGATTGATGATGAACGCTGCCAAGAAGCGCGTGCAAAGCTGGCGCAATTCCTTGAACGCAATCAGCTAAATGCCGCAACGTCGGAAGTCACGACTGCCATCTCTAGCAGTGAAGGTATCGTCAGCTACTGTCATAAACACGATGTCGATCTATTGGTCATCGGACGTCATAAGCGTACTGGTATCGCTGCATGGATCAGTGGCGCGACAGCAGATAATATCTTGCCTAATGTACCTTGCGATAGCTTTGTGGTGAGATTGGACAAGCCTGTTTCAGCATAACAATATGCTTTGATTGTCTTATATTATCTAAAGCATGTCTCAAAAAAAGCGCAGCGTAACTTTTAACGCTGCGCTTTTTTATGGCTAATAGTTTTTAGAGTCATCGTTTAACTCTGTTGAATAATATCTATAAAGGTTTGCCAAATGGGGCTTTGGTGACGGGCTTTGTGCCAAACTAGCCACCATGTCCTTGATAGATCAATTCCCGCTACGTTCACTTGTACCAGCTCACCTGTTGCCAGTTCTGTCTCAATTACATGCTGCGATAGACAACCAAGACCAATATCTGCACTCACCATGTGCTTGATGGCCTCGGACTGATGTATGGCCTTTACCACTTCTGCATTGGGTAGATACTTAAGCAATTGCTCGTCGATAATCTGCCGTGTGCCTGACCCTGCCTCACGTACCAATAGCGGCAACTGCGCTAACTGATTAATACTCAGCTGATAGTAGTCCTTATCTTCGCTATAGGTAGCTATACCCTTTAGCCACTTGCTATCACGCTTGGCAAATATCATCAGCGTATCAGTACGCCATTCGCGCTGCTCAATGGCTTTCATATCTACCGGACGCGGCATTCCTTCTACCAGCGCGATATCGATATTTAGTTGCTCAACCTCGCTAACTACCTCTTGCGTATTGGCAATATACATATCAACATTGGCATCGGGCAACGCTTCATATAGCTTGCCAAGCAATGACGGCAGCACGTAGTTGCCGATAGTGGTACTGGCACCGATATGAATCTGCCCTGCTTGATACTGATGATAATGCTCAAGCGTGAGCGACTGACCCAAGATAGCCTGTGCCTGTATATAAATCGGATGGGCATTGGGATGTTGATTGAGCCTGCGACCGACGCGCTCAAATAGCGGCATCTGTAGTCTAGACTCTAACTCTGTCAGTGCACTACTAACCGCTGATTGTGATAAATGCAGCTCCTCACTGGCGCGACTGGTGCTGCCTGTCTGATAAATACTGACAAAAACAGCAAGCTGCTTAAGCGTAATCTTTGGCACTGTCTGCACAGATTTTTTCATAATATTGATATTGCCTTATGCCAGTTTTTGCGCTGTTTTATTCGTGACGTTTGTCTTTTTTGATGCTTATGCGCGGTATACCTATTTTTATTATAGATACTAACCTAAAAAATCGATAGTTTATATCTTATTAATCTGTTTTTATTATAAATACAGCAGGCATATACTGTCTATTCATAAGCTTATGCTTATCTTAATATAAGTAATAGGATGCCGCATCATGCAAACATTCGTCCAATCAGTCAGCAACTCCGTTCATAACTATACCCCTAATCACCGTCACTTGGCGGGATTGGTAGTCGTTCTGATTGGTAGTTTATTTTGCTTATGGTTGGACAGCAGTTTGGATATCTGGTCAAACGGGCATATCGTTGGACTATCCTCTTTAACGCTAGCAATTTTGCTAGGTATGATCTTAGGCAATACTATCTATCCCAAATTCACTGAACGTTTAAACAGCGGCGTTTGCTTTTCCAAAGGTCAGATACTGCGACTTGCAATTATGTTTTATGGGTTTAAGCTAACCATGACGCAAGTTGCGAGCGTCGGTATGCCAGCGATTATGACGGATGCACTGGTACTGACATCAACTTTTTTGCTGACCTATTGGTTAGGTACTAGGTGGTTAAAAGTCGATAAAGAAACGGTTATTTTAATTGGCTCAGGGGCAAGTATTTGCGGTGCTGCTGCCGTCATTGCCGCAGAGCCTGTGGTCAACGCGCAAGCTCATAAAGTCACTATCGCCGTGGCAACTGTGGTGGTGTTTGGTACTATCGCGATGCTGCTCTATCCTTTTTTATATCATCTTGGTTGGTTACAGCCTTGGCTCAGCGCCCAGCAGTACGGAATGTACACTGGCTCAACCGTCCATGAAGTAGCGCAAGTCGTAGTCGCAGGTAATGCAATCAATACCGAGATTGGTGATACCGCGGTCGTGACCAAAATGATACGCGTCATGATGCTCGCGCCTTTCCTGCTTGTGTTATCGTTTGCGCTAACCAAAGATCGCACCGTAGATAGTGCAGCTGTAGAAGAAGATAATAAAGACGAGACAGCGTCATTTATGACTCGTGTCAAACAAGTCAAAGTGCCATGGTTCGCGTTTATCTTTATCGGCATTGTGTTGATACATACTTGGGTGCCGATGTCTGAGAGTGTCGTACACAGTATGGTGATGCTAGATGATGTGCTACTTACGATGGCTATGTTTGCATTAGGTCTGACCACGCATCTAAGTGCGATCAAGCAAGCTGGCGTTAGACCGCTTATATTGGGTGCCATTATGTTTGGTTGGTTGATACTGGGCGGTGGTCTGATTAATATCGGCATTAGCTTTATATAATAATTCGACTGTTCATTTTTAGCTTATTACTTCATTGCACAACATAAAAGGCCTCTAGTTATAAATAGCTAGAGGCCTTTTTGCATTGGTCGCGGTCTAATATGATTAGTTAAAACCTTTCAAATAAGACTTCTACTCGCTTAAGTACTCATATCTTAAATATTAAATCGCAGACGAAAAAAAACGAACCCGAAGGTTCGCTTTTCTACATCTATTCATCTATCTGTCTATAAAGACAAATTAGATAGCAACGATGTTATGTGCTTGTGGGCCTTTTTGGCCTTGAGTTACAGTGAACTCAACTTCTTGGCCTTCAGCCAAAGTTTTGAAACCTGAACCAGTGATTTCGCTGTAATGAGCAAAAACGTCTGCGCCAGTTTCTGGAGCGATAAAACCAAAGCCTTTAGCTTCGTTGAACCACTTAACTGTACCTTTTTGAACGTCTGACATAGTATAATCCTACTTTTAAATTTATTAATGGTCTAGTGACCGGTAACGCTTGCAAATAGCTACTGAACGATAAATATTAAAACGAAGGATTATAACTAATACTACGAGGTAATGATTTGGTGCAGAACTGCTCTTAAGCTTGGGCGTATTATAAGGGGTACATCCCAGTATCGCAAGTCTTATCTCATGTTTCGTGTAACCAGAGCCGTTTATTGGCTGATTTTGGCGCAAATTGCAACGGATTTAGGCATTTGGTAAACGGAACAAATATATCGCTACCCCACTACAGACAGTGGCTACCGCCCATGCCATCCACATCATATCGGCAGGCAAACGATAAAATAACATAATTGTCGATGCTGCCATCATAACCGTCGCTAAACACTTGGCATAAAGCGGAACGGCATGATTCTCTTCCCAATCACGGACGAATTTACCAAAGTATTTATGATTAATCAGCCAAAAATGAAAGCGTCGAGAACTACGCGCCCAGCAGCCTGCTGCTAGCAGAATAAAAGGCGCTGTAGGCATCACTGGCAGCAATATACCGATAATACCCAAGATAAAAAACAACCAACCAAGCGTCACAAAGGCCCAACGCAGCATTGGGCTGTTGGATTGATCAGTCTTGGGTCGGTAATAGAACGCTTTTTTATTGTCGGTCATATAAGTTGTCAGTTATGCCAAATGTCAATTGTCTAGAGTAGCGCCTATTATATAAGCAGCGGCATAGAAGGCTAATATAGAAGGCTAATATAGAAGGCTAATATAGAAGGCTAATATAGAAGGCTAATATAGAAGGCTAATATAGAAGGCTAATATAGAAGGCTAATATAGAAGGCTAATATAGAAGGCTAATCATGCAATATCGCCCGTCTGCGCTCAAGACTATTTATATAAGGTTTTTGCTATTGATAGGTATGTTTGGTTAGTAATTGGGTAAGTACCAATAATAAATGCTGCACTCTTTTATTAATACATTGATTGAAAGCGCTTATAAAAAGCCGTGATAAACAACAGCTATCATAAAGAGCGGTTAACGAACACCTGTCATCACCTGTCATCGTCTTTCCCGATACGCTTGCATCCCATCTTGTAAGTCGTCTATGATGACGCAGTAGCTATCGATAATAGCCATTCGCAGTACGGATTCATTAGCGGTACTGATCGAAAATAATGTAATACCAATCAATCTTGTCGGGGTGCTTTGATTTAACGCTGTAGACACAGCTCACATCATCGCTGAGATACACCCGTGAACCTGAAGCAGTTAGCACTGACGTAGGAAACAAGCGTGACACGCCCTCAGAGGTCTATAAATAAGAGCAGTCTATAGATGATGTACTCGTGATACCTATATCAAACGCCGAGCATCTGACAGTTAGCATTGCGACCTCACTTTTCTTATTTAGCCTTTCTTGTTTTACTTAATCGTATCAGTCTGATTGTTTTCCATACCTAAAAAGGAAACAACCATGCAACCGACCACCAAACTTACTCTGACCCTCGAATGGTTTTTAAACCCTGATCACCTGCCCTTTATCGCTGGTGTGACCACGGGCGCATATGAGCAAGCAGGGCTTGATATCACTATTATCGAGCCAGATGATCACTATGATGGCTTTGCCGAACTACAGAACCAGAGCATCGATCTGCACGTCAATGAGCCTATCCATCTGTTTGAACATTACGTGCCTAATCTACGCGCACTAGGCTGCTTTTTTGAGACCGATGGCGGCATATTGATGCAGCAGTCTAGTATGGATAAGCTCAAAAACAATCAACCTATCCTCATTTGCACCCCTGCCGCTGAAGAAAAGACCAATCGTATTGGCTTTGAGATATTGGCTCGCTATGCCAAGAAAAATGGCTTTAGTATCAGCCGTGATAATGTGACCTTTGTACAAAAAGACTTTTATCACATCAAAAACCTGCAAGAAGACCCAAGCCTAGATGGTGCATGGCTATGCTTTTATAACTTTGAAGGCGTTGAAGCGACTCATGAAGGGTTGGAGTTTACGTTTATCGATCAGCATCTGTCACCTTATCCGAACTTTTCAGCGTTAGAGATTCTCACGACTGATGAGATCTATAGCGCGAAAAAGGAAGCGATAGATACCTTTATCCAAGTGACCAACCAGATGACGGAGCTGTGCAAAAACGAGCCAGAGACTGCTCATCGTATGTATTATGACTATAGTAAAACCGAAGCAGATGTGCTGATGGATGCCATTATTGATAATACGTTAGGTAGATTGATCACGCCGATTAAGCCTGATGCAAATAAATGGGAAGAACTGCGTGAGATGTTAGCCGAGATCGATATCGTGACCTTGACTCATGAGCAATATCAGTCGCTTTGGGCGCTATAGAGATTTTAGAAGTTACAATATTTTGAATAGTAAAAAACCGCCATAGTATTTGCTGTGGCGGTTTTTTATTTAGCTGTAATCGAATAATGAGGTTAACGCAGTAATACTTTTATAGTGAAGTGACTATACCAAGTTGCTTGGCTTCTTTTAGCCACATTGGAAACTCTTCTAGCATATTTTCATACAAGGCTTCTTCGCTGATATCGTCCAAGTCATCGAGTTCAAAAAAGTCGCAGTTATCAATCACACGCCCTGTCATGTCGTCTAGTTTTTTTAGGATGCCATAACCACGACCACCCAAGCCCACAAACTGCCAGAATATCGGTAGTTTCGCCGCTTCCGTCATGACTCTTGTGATACCGCGATTGTCATTCACCCCGCCATCACTGATAAATAGCACATAGACAGGTACATCCAAACCATCTTTTTGATAAAACTCCGTCACGGCTTTCATGACCTCTGCTTCATTGTTGATGCGCGGGCCAAGTGCCCATTTGCGCCAACCGCCATGAGCGTTGTCAATGAAGCCGTCATAGTTGCTCAGCCCAATCTCACCCAAATACTGCGGATCTCGGGCAAACGCCCAACAGTCTAGCGCTTGGTCATCATCGAAGTTCACTGCCAATGGCAATAGGCGGTTGACCACTTCTTGTACGCGACCTTCTTTATATTGTCGATTCATTGAGCCTGTGGCATCTAATACTAAAGCAACTTTAGCCGTTAATTGCTGTAACTGGCGTTTTTCTAGTGAAATGGTAGCTTTTTTGGCGAGGTTAACGAGTTTCGGTGCTTTTTCTAGCATCACTTTTTCTAAGGGAATTTTTGAGGTATTTATTTTAGAGGGTTGCGGAGCTGGTGAAGCCGTAGTTTCATTTTTACCCTCTTCTACATCGCCACCAAAGTGCTGCACGATTGCCGCTAGTCCTCCATTAAAGCCTTGCGCCACATTGGCGACACGCCAAACTCCACTCTTACGATAAAGCTGCATCAGCATACTGGCTTGCTGCTGGGCAAAGTCTGCTGCTTGATATTCTGCCTGCGCTTTTTGTGATTGCTGCCAAATGCCAATCTCTAATGACTGAATTTGATTCAGCGGCGTGTCGGCTGATAATACAAAAAACAAGCTGTCTATATTATCTGCCAGTTTGGATAAATTCACTTCAAACTCAGCTTGGATACTTTTATTCGCCGTTGGCTGCGACTCGTAATGGGTGAGCTTGATTTGCCCGCACGGTGAGGTTGGCTGATTATAAAACACCATGTAATCATCATTGATTAGCTTACCCGCTGCGTCTAAGGCAAAGCAGCTGATGTCCATCTCTATCGGGCTTTGACGAGTGAATTTAAGCGTGATGGGTGCAGTATCGTCAACAGCAAGGTTGCTTAGAGGCGCGCGTTGTCCGATGGTGAGATGGTTCATGGTGTTCCTTACTTTAGCGTGTTATTCCTTTAAAGATGATAGCGTAATTACTGACATTAAAAAACCGCTACAGTTAGGACTGAAACGGTTTTTTAATGTCAGTAAAAATTTTGGATCATGATATTTTTCAGGCTAATTTTCATACCTAAAAGTAGGAACTTCAATCAGAGGCAGATGAAAATTTAAATCAGAACGTGCGCATAATGCGGCTACATTCTCCCTGACATAAGGCAGTAGAATCAAGGGAGCATTATAGTTGGACCAATGCTCTAGCTTATCCCTTGGAAATTCACCTTCAAGTGTAAACACACCAAAAATATCGACTTCCAAACTAAAGCCTTCATTTTTTTTGACGTTACAAATAAAATTTACAAGAATAACATCATCATTAGGTTCAGGAACTTTAGAACCTACTTTAAACTGGACATCGACTTCTAACTCTTCTGCAGACGCTATAGCCTTATCAAAAACTTCTAGATAAAGCTTTTTAACTTGTATCGCTTTCAACTGTATAGGATGATGTTTCATAATTTCACGCAGCTATTAGGTAGTCTTTATCGAAATTATCAATTTCAGAAGAATATATCGATTTATAAGTTAAGTTAATATCTTTGGGCACAAAATAGCCAGATAGGGTTTCTGACGCACAACTTTCCCTAACTGAGTATTGCTCAATTTCATAATGTTCCGTTCTATCTAAATCTAAAAGATGATTTAAAGTAAGAACGAATTTGTTATCTTCTGACTTTAGCAGTCTTTCATTAACATCTATAGGATTCATAGACCTTATTTTTTTTACAGTTGCTTCGAGCGCTTGTTGGAGGTTCATTTTTTTCTCCTTAAATATAACTATTCAATATATTCTATAATCTTAATATCAACTTCATTCTTAACAATAATTGCTAGAAAGGAGTTAGAGAATGCAACATTCTGACCCAAATTAGGCACTGATAAAGATATTTTCAACAAATTGAATTGAAAGTTTAAATTTTTTTCTAATTCTTCTATAAAGAGATCGAGCTTTGCTCCATAGCTCCTCTCTTTGTACTCACCTATTGGAAAAGCAGTGTAAAAACTTTCACGCATCTGAGCATCAAAATCTAATACTTTTTCCTCATCAGATTCTATATGAACGTCAAACTTGACTATCTTACAGTCTTTTCCCTTATCGTAAAAACCTTTCGCTAACGCAAAACTAGACCAAGTTTCTGCACAATGTATTGCCGTTGTTCTATCTTGAGCATAGTACCAAAAATATATCCCTTTCCCTGCTTTACCTATCTTGCCTGTAGGAGAGAGAACAAACCCATTCACTGATATATTTGCTGCATGATACTTAGTCGTACCGTGGATGCCTTTTAGTGTAGATATATTCACAGTTAAAACGACCAGTAACATTTGAGTTTAGGGTATGTACTAACATTTAGCTACGCTAGCTTCGATATTTTTATCAGCACATTTTAGAAAAGTTATATTCTTTGAACACACTTATTATGGAGATATCATCAATAGAATTACATTAATATTTTCTGATATATGTCACAAATAAAATAAAATCTTATTTGTGTACAGAGATTATACATCTTTTGAATATTAACTTCATTATAAACAATGTTATCAGAATCAACTATTTCATCGAACGTATCTGTAAAAGGCCTCTCCTACAGCTAGCGACTATTACATTTAATATTCATAAACTATGTTTAAAATGGGCAATAAAAAACGCCATCACAATTGTGACAGCGTTCTTTATTACTATAGATATTTACGCTTTATTTATAACGCTTTTAACTGCTCCATCTGCGCCGTCATCGCGGTCAACTGCCCTTCTAGCTCAGCCAGTTTCGCTTTCTCAGCATCGACCACTTCCGCAGGCGCTTTACTGACAAAGCCTTCATTACCTAGCTTACGAGCGATACCGTCAGCTTGCTTCTGTAGTTTTTCATGCGCTTTACCCAAACGTGCCAGCTCAGCCGTTGGATCGATCAGACCTTTCATCGGTACGAGTACCCGTAGCTGACCGACCATACTTGATGATGACAGTGGAACCTCATCGCCTTCTTTGACGATCTCCAAGCTCTCGACTTTGGCAAGCGCTTTAAACTGGTTTTTGATACGTGATAAACGCGCATCTTCATCGCTAGAGACGTTTTGTAGTAGCACTGGCAGACGTACGGCATTACCCAGTTTCATCTCACCACGGATATTACGGACGCTCGCGATTAGCTCCTGTAGCCACGCCATATCCGCTTCAGTCTGCTCACTGATTTGGCTGGCATCGGTCTGTGGATAGTCAGCAACGACAATGCTGTCGGTGTTTTTGCGACCCAGTAGCGGCGCGATGGTCTGCCAGATTTGCTCAGTCAGATACGGCATGATTGGATGACTGAAGCGTAGCGCTGTCTCAAGGACGTGCAGCAGTACATAGCGGATTTGCGCTTTACGCTCGCTTGATACCGAGTCATCATTCAGACTGGCTTTGGCAAGCTCAACGTACCAATCACAGTACTCGTTCCAGATAAACTCATAGATATCTTGGCTGACCATATCGAGACGATACTGAGCGAAATGCTGATGAATATCGGCAACGGTAGAGTTCAGACGACTCATGATCCATTTTTCTGGTAATTCCCACACATCAGGATTAGCCGCTTGGTCGATAGGCTTGGCATTGCCTTCGCTATCGACACAGTTCATCAGTACAAAGCGGCTGGCGTTCCAGATTTTATTACAGAAGTTACGATAGCCCTCGACACGCTTTAGATCAAAGTTGATATCGCGACCGGTACTGGCAAGAGAGGTGAAGGTAAAGCGCAGTGCATCCGTACCAAAGGCTGGGATGCCTTCTGGGAACTCTTTACGCGTTTGCTTTTCGATTTTGGCCGCGTCTTTTGGATTCATCATGTTGCTGGTGCGTTTCTCTACCAACGCTTCTAGCTCAATACCGTCGATGAGATCGATCGGATCTAAGACGTTACCTTTTGATTTTGACATTTTTTGACCATTGCCATCACGTACCAGACCATGCACATAGACGGTCTTAAACGGTACTTGCGGCGTGCCATCTTCGTTTTTCACGAAGTGCATGGTCATCATGATCATGCGGGCCACCCAAAAGAAGATAATGTCAAAACCTGTCACCAATACGCTAGTTGGGTGGAAAGTGTCCATCACGCGTGGATCGGCGTTGGCGTCTGCCCAGTCAAGCGTACTGAATGTCCATAGACCCGAGCTGAACCATGTATCGAGTACATCATCGTCTTGGCGCAGTTTGACATCGTCGCTTAGGTTGTATTTAGTTCGTACTTCCGCCTCATCACGTGCGACATAAATCTCACCTGTCGCATCGTCATACCATGCAGGGATACGATGACCCCACCACAGCTGACGGCTGATACACCAGTCTTGCAGGTCGGTCATCCATGCCATATACATGTTTTTGTACTGGGCAGGGACGAACTCAATGCTGCCGTCTTCTACCGCGTCAATCGCAGGCTTGGCAAGCTCTTTAACTGCGACATACCACTGATCGGTCAACCACGGCTCAACGATCGTACCGCCACGCTCAGCACGCGGGGCTTTTAGTGCGTAGTCTTCGATATCTTCTAGCCAGCCCTGCTCGCCTGCTTGCTCTACAAGGAATTTACGCGCGGCAAAACGCTCAAGTCCTGCATAGTCGCTCGGTGTAGTCTCTAGCTCTGGCTCACGTGTTTGCAAATCAGGATAAACTTCCATCGCTGGCAAAATATTGGCGCGCTCATCAAGGATGTTAATCAATGGCAAGCTATGACGACGACCCAATTCATAATCGTTAAAATCATGCGCTGGAGTGATTTTGACACAACCCGTACCGAAGTCTTTTTCGACATAGTCATCGGCAACGATAGGCACGACACGACCCGTAATTGGCAAGGTAATGGTTTTGCCGACTAAATGCGCATAACGCTCATCGCTAGGATTAACGGCGACAGCGGTATCACCAAGGAGTGTCTCAGGACGCGTGGTAGCGACGACCAGATAGTTTTTACCATCTTGGGTGGTTAGGTCTGTATCGGTGAAATGATAGCGGAAATGCCACAAGCTGCCTTTTTCGTCATGGTTTTCTACTTCTAAATCAGATAATGCGGTTTGGAACTTTGGATCCCAGTTAACTAAGCGCTTACCACGATAAATTAAACCATCATCAAATAGACGAACGAACACTTCTTTTACCGCATTGGACAGACCATCATCCATGGTAAAGCGCTCACGCGACCAGTCAACCGAGCTGCCCAAACGGCGAATCTGGCTAGTGATATTGCCGCCTGACTCTTCTTTCCATTCCCAGACTTTATCGATGAAATCTGCACGCGTCATATCACGGCGCTTGATACCTTGCGCCTCCAGACGACGCTCAACGACCATCTGGGTTGCGATACCCGCATGATCCGTACCCGGCTGCCACAGCGTATTGTCACCATCCATACGGTGATAACGGGTGAGCGCATCCATGATCGCATTGTTAAAACCATGACCCATGTGTAGCGAGCCAGTGACGTTTGGCGGTGGCAAGGCAATAGAAAATGACTCGTCTTTATCAAAAGTCGGCTGAAAATAGCCGCTTTCTTCCCAGCCTTGGTACATACCTGCTTCAACTTCCGCAGGGTTATAGGCGCTCTCTAATTGGCTTAGCGCCGCTTGGATCGACTGGGTCAGATTGGTTTTCGCATTGCTATCAATGCTGGTATCGGTATTAGGATTGCTCATAATAGGGTGATCTTATTGTTGATAATGAATGTGGTCAAAATGAGATAGCGCGAAACGCTATAAAAACAGGAAAAGTAGTTGATAGTGTGATTTTAACGCAGATAGGCAGATTTTGTTAGATGGTAAGGCAATTTATAAAGCCTGAAGGCGATTTATTACTCAAATTGTTAATCAATTAACAACAGCAATCAAAAGAATGGGAAATATAATAGAGATTACTTATGCAGCAAAATCATTAGCCTATAACCAGCGAGCCAACCGTGTCCCAAGATACCGAGCATGACCATGATTCTCAGGCTAATCGACCAAACGATGAGCGTACAAATGCGAGTACCACTACTCCTGTGCCTGAAGGCGACGATACGCTAGAAGAAAACAGCGATTCTTCTAAAGACATTGAGGTAGATAAGGATGCAGACGACACGACAGACAGTCATGCAAACGAAACTTCAGATAGTGACGCAGACGAACCTATCAAAGCCACCGAAGATCTGGATAATGATGACCTACCAGAAGAAATCAGCGACGAAGACAAAGAAACCATCAAAAAGGTCGCCAGTGATGACAATCTAAGCCAAGCGAAAAGCTACGCCAGTATCTTAGTCGAGCAAGTTATCCACGCAAAAGAAACCTTTGAGCGTTCACTTGGTTCGCTATTTACCAGCGCCTTTACAGCTGGTCTAGAGATTGGTATCAGCTTTTTTATGATTTTATCGATGTTTGCCCTACTCAATGATGTGATACCCAGTCGCTATGCGATGGTGCTGTCGTCACTGCTGTATCCAATCGGCTTTATTATCGTGGTGATTGGTCAGTCGTTATTATTTACTGAGCAGACGTCCCTCTTGAGCTTGCCTGTCTTAAATAAAATTGAACCGCTACATAAGCTGTTACGGCTATGGGGTATCGTCATCGCTGGTAATATCGTTGGCGGCTGTATCTTTGCAGCATTAATGATTGGTCTGGGACTACATATGCATCTGTTTACAGACCATGCCATCGATGTCTATGCCGAGCATATCTTAGGTTTTGAGTGGTGGGTTATCTTTGGTAGCGCGGTGCTAGCAGGCTGGATGATGGGCGTGGCCGCATGGCTAGTGACCTCTGCACGAGATACACTTAGCCGTATCGTACTGGTGACGCTGATTACAGGTAGTATCGGATTTTTAGGCTTGCATCATAGTATCGTGGGCAATATCGAGATATTTTCAGCGCTGCTATATGGCAATACCGTCAGTCTTTGGCGCTATTTGGTATTTTTAGTCGTGGTATTGGTGGGTAATACGGTAGGCGGTGTGGTGTTTGTCGCGGTACTCAAAAACCGTACGTTCTTATTTGAAATTGAAAAAGTCAAAGAGCAAGCTGCCGAAGCAAGAGCGAAAATGGACAGACGAAGATTCTAGACTTGAGCTAAATTGGTTTGAGCTAAACTGGTTTGAGTTAGAACTAACACTAAACACAAAAGCCCATAACCAGCTTCATTATAAAAAGCGGATTATGGGCTTTTTTTATCGCATCATACACTGTTGATTTTTGCCAAGTACTGTCTCGACTGCGCAACAATGCGTTACTACGGTTATCTTAAACCTCTTACATTCTACGTGCTGCCAATACGCTGTTTTCTATCTCGGTTCTTTTGGCTTTGTTGTGCTGGGCAGTAAATACTCTGACCATGATACCCGCGGTCAAGAACATGATTAGCGTATAAATGGCTGGCGTCATCGACATCTTATAGTTAGCCAATAGCGTCAGTGCCATAAACATCGAAAGCGTACTGTTTTGTAGGCCGACTTCCATAGTAATCGAGCGTCTTTGTGCAGGATTTAGACCGAACCATTTACTGGTGTAATAACCAAGCGCCATCGTCGATACATTCAATATCAATGCCACAGGGCCAGTAGCGATTAACGCTTCAACGATAATATCTCGTTGCACATAGCTTAAGAAAAGTACCAAGAAGCTCAAAAATATCACGCCAAAACGAGACACCATCACCTGTCCCTTGTCTGCCGCGTTAGGGGCATAGCGTTTGATCAACATACCAATACTGACGGGTAAGATAGTCAGAGCAATTAGGCTAATCATGGTCTTGACCACTGGCAACTGAAACTCACTACCAGCACCCATGAAGTATACGAGCGAAAAACTGAGGACGATAGGAATGGTAAATACGGTAATGACACTAGCAATAGCGGTCATGGTGACCGAAAGAGCGACGTCACCTTTGGCTAAATAGGTAAATAGATTCGATGTCGTGCCACCAGGACACAGTACCAGTAACATAACCCCAACGGCATACTCTGGCTCGAGAGACATAGAGGTTGCCAAAGCAAAACCTACCAATGGTAAAAATATTAGCTGATTGGTCAAGCCTATGGCGACTGCTTTAGGGTATTTGACGACTCTCTTAAAATCATTGGTAACTAAGGACAATCCCATTCCCATCATAATCAAAAAGATACTAATGGGAATGACTTTTGCATTTATAAACGTGACTAACTCAACACCTTCCATAACTACATCCTTGTAGATAGAGCCCTTACACGGGCAGGTTTATGACAACCTCGTCATGCTCAATCAGCCAATCCTGCTGATATCTTGGGTAAAAGCCACCGACGTTGTCAGCTCTTTATATGACACTTTTCCATACAGTCGTGTTTTTTAAACCGACAATTTTTGATAAAACTGGTTACTACGAACCGAAATAATAACGGAACGGCAAAATTCAGTATATCGTTGTAAAAATGTATGGTTTTGATTTTTCTGACTACTCGTCAGTCAATTATAGGTTTTTACACTTGAAAATAAACTAGAAATGATTTAAGTGGAGGTTTTGTAATTTATAGCAGATGTAGAGTGAATATGGTCGATACTGATAACAGCTGTACCGTAGGCGATGGCTTCGACCATACTGCCTAATTGGTTAACATTGGTTACCTCAAGACGTAACCCGTAGATATGCGTGTAGCCTTTGGCTTTTGCCTCAGTCCGCATACGAACGATGGCTTCGCGGCGCGCACGATCTAGCAAAGTTTCATAGGTGGTTAAGTTTTTGCCAAAGACACTTAATACGCGAGCGATGATCATTTTGAAATAATCTTGAGCGATGACGACACTACCAAGCACTAGCTCGCCTTCACTGCCCGCTGCTAACTTGGGACGATATAGACGTTCGCTTGAGACAGTGATATCGCCCAATGCTTGCTCTGCTACTGTTAGCTGTGCCAAATGCTGACGCTCATGGCGTGACCCGAAGAACCAGCCAGCTGCGAATAAGAAGACAAACGGCCCGTAATTGATGAGCACTTGTGTGAGTGAATCATTCATAGCACGTTTCTCATCGTAAAAAGCATTGGTGCTTTTAGTATTATAGGATTAACCAAAAGGATTAAAACGCGGCAAATCATCGGGTGCGACTTGGGTCTGAGTACTCACATTTTGGCTGGAATGATTGTAACCATCGCTTGGCGGGTTTTGATACTGCTGCTGCGATATCGGCGCAACCTTGACCGCCGTACCATAGACAAACAGCTCTGAGGCACCTTGGGCAATACTAGAAGTAGAAAAACGTAGACCGACCACTGCATCAGCCCCTAGCGCCTCTGCTTTGACAATCATGCGATCGATTGCTTCTTGGCGTGACTCTTCTAATAGCTCGGTATAAGCCGTCAGCTCACCGCCAACGATGTTTTTTAACCCAGCAAACAGATCCTTACCCACGTGCTTTGAGCGCACGGTACTACCGTACACCACGTCTAGGCGTTCAGTGATTTGATAATTAGGTAAGTGTTCAAGGTTAGAGAGTTGCACAGTCATAGGATGACCTTATCGGTGACTTATAAAATACATGGTAAACCAAAGCGCTGTGATACAGCATAGACAAGACAAAAACAGCACTGCTAACAGCGCTGTTTCTTAGCATTACTAATCGTTGGTATGGAACAATAAGAACAATTCAGTCAAATTGCCTTCGATGCTATTGGCCATCTGTACCATTTTGTCTTCGTCTTTACGCATCTCAGACAGCTCTGGATCTTCATCATCAATACCGCTAAGTACGATCATTGGCAAGGTCAATACTGCGACGTCTTCTGCCGTTTCTTGATCTTCAAACCAATCGCTTGCTTCATCACCATACATGGCATCAACGAAACCAATTGACCAAGCAACGATGTCTGACTCGTCAGAAAAATCAACCGCCACTTCTTCGTTACCAGCATCTTCACCAAACGGTAATTCGATCGGCGTCTCGTTTTTTAACTCAGCCATGATCGAATCGCGCCAGCGTTTGATACCGTCGATGACGTTGTCTGGAATCTCACTTACGTGACCTTCGAACAGGGCATCCATCCAGTTAGGCAATGGACGACCGATAACCGTCGCTGTCAAAAAACCATGCGCTGCGACACTATCTAGCACGAACTGGCTTTCTTGATTGTCCAAATAGTCTAGTAATTCATCAAAACTTAGTTGGTTACTCATAATTTGGTTTTCCTTAGCAGATAGATGTCATCAATCGCAGTGGGCGATCGGTTAAATAAAAGAGGACGAGTACTTATTTTAAGACTAAAGGCTGCTTAGTTAATCAAACTCAAGCAACCTCTATCGGGTAAGTATTATCGAGATGAACTGGTTGCGAGCAACCTAGAAAATTAGAAAACAGCAGGCAACCAGTTTGATTGGTTAAATGATTTTAGTCATTAAAATAGCCACTGTCATTAAAGTAGTCACTAAAGCACTTTAGTCCGCTTAAAAGACTGACGACGATAAATTAAAAATCGTCATCATCCCAATCATCGCCATCTTCATCGAAGTTGTCTATATCGTCTAGATCGTCTTTTAACTCTTTAGCCAAACGCTTTTCTTCTAGCAAGTTATCGATTAGCCGACGTTTTTCAAGACTACTTAAACGTGTACGTACGCTCGTCTCAGCTTCTTCAACCATCTTTGCATCATCATCGTCGACAAAATCATCATCAAAATCGTCGTCAATATCAGCGTCACTCATGACAAACTCCTATCATTTTTAGGCAAGGGTATTAAGAATACATCAATATATATATGCCTTATAAAGTCTCTATTGAATGTTGTCAATCCTTTTTCGCAATATGGTACATTTCAACCTTACGATTAAGATAGTCCAGTAGGCTATATAACAGACAATTGTAATATAAATGACCAAATACAGTTGGCATTAAATGTGTAGCTCGTCCTCATCTTCAATCATCAGAACTGCGTTGCGCACATCGGCCAAACGCTGAATCAATGAGTCGTTAGCCCCATCAAATATTGCACACTCGCGCTCATAGACAGTGGTTGGACGCATGATGTTATGTACTTGTACGTGATTGCTGATTTGCTTGAGACCGGCATTTGGCAATAGTATTAATAGCTGCTCTTTTTTGCCGATACTCTGGAGCAGGTGAGTCATTGGCTCTGACTGCGCGTCATCACTGACACCCGCTTTTGCTGGTAAGGCAAAACGTGACAGCTCAATGTGCTTGTCGTGGATAATTTTGTTTAGCATTAAGTATAGCTTGGCAAGCATCACGCCTGCGAGTGCCACTTTTGCATGGCTATTATCAGCCTTTAGTACCACACTTGCGCCATTATCTTCAAAGTGCGCTTCATTCATCGCACTCACGCCCAGTAGCAATGGTTGTCTTAGTAGCTCAGTCACGGCTTGATTGAGTAGCTGGGTGCAGAGTGCTAGATACGGAAGACGCTGCGCAGGCGCAAGGCGTTCAAGCATATTGAACTCATCATGGAATACAATTTGAACTTTGACGCTATCAACAGACCGTGTGGCAGACAGTTTAGACGTATGACTGGTAACTTGAGAAGCAACACTATCTGTATCCGCTATTTCGCTTTCGCTACCTTCACTCGCACTCGCTAGATTGTCAGTATCACTACCTGTTTCTTGGTTTTGCTGCGTTCTAAGGTACTCGTTCACTTCATTATGCACATTAAACTTGCGGGCATTAGTCACTTCGTCATTTCTGACATTAGCCGTATTATCTGTCGCTACTTGACTGTCTGCCAAATGAGACGCTGATTGACCCGTTGACTGGCGCTCAAGTTCACGGTCGTAGCCGCGTTGATCGACTGGTCTATATTGGTCACGATACAGCTCTTGGATATCTCGACTTAACGCATTAATTTGCTCTTTGGTCGGACGAGCGAGGTAACCGTAAATCAGCCAAAGCAGTAAATGTAGCAGCATGGTGCCGATGACAAACGGCCATTGCATGGCGATAATCTCGCCTTTGCTAACGTCTTTCAAAGTCAATGCAACGCTACCGATAACTGCATCGCCATTGGTGGCGATTTGACGAATAGTGTCACCTTGCTGCATCGGCGCATTGCCTACTGGCACCAAGATATCGTCGTTGTTGTCCTTAATCAGTATCCGTGTGACGTCTTGCTCGCTGGTATAGCGATTGGCAATAACGCTTAAGCTCACGCGGTCTTTATTTTCTAAAGACAACCTTGCTTCATCAATCAGCTGGGCGACCATCTGCTCGCCTTTTAACGCACGACTATTGCTCAGCTGTTGGTCAGTACTAATGACCAATAACAGCGTCTGCAAACAAAAACTAACCAGAAGAATAATGGCAAACAACCCTTGCCGCGGCGCTAAATACGTCATGATATGTTAAACTTTTTTGGAGAGAAGAAATTAAAAAACGAGGCTACTGCTCATTTTTTGGCTAATTTTTAAACAATTGTGATGCGCGCCAATGGTAGTGCGCACATAGTTGTAAAGCAGTACTGATTATTAGCGATTATCGACACCATCAATATTGTTGCCAGCTTCGCTATCTTTTGCCTTATTATATTTTGCGAAGGCATCGTTAATAAGAAAGCACCGTTGATAAACAGCCAGCTTATCTCATCTACTATATCACCATAATAAGCCTTATAGCGTGAGCGCTTTATAAATTTATCATAATAACTTTCTTGCATTTTCTATGGCTTCTTACGCCATAAAATCTGTTCTTTAGCATCATTGTTACTTTGCGCGTCATCTATAGGCGCTGCTCAGTAAAACTGTTATTATTCCTAATCTTATATGAGCATACAAGGGACAATTGAGCCATGCCAAAAAATACATCTTATTCGTTACCAAAAGACAGCAAAGCATGGCAACAAGCCGTTGATTCTATTGCGGCATTATTACCCGAAGATACCAATTTGCAAGACTTTGATGCGCTACAGTCGCTACCTGTTTTTGCGCTCATCGTAGTACTGCCGACTCAGGTATCCGCATTGGATATTCATCAGTACGTTCAGTCGTGGGTCGATGAACAGCCAAGCTGGCATCTAGTGACCGTTGCCGAAGATACTGACGCTAGCTTCGTCAATATCACGGTATCTGATACAGAGCCTACAGCGGCAGACGCACAGCGCCTACCCTTTACCCATACTCAAGTCTACCGTTATCTGCTAGTACCAGTCACTGACACGCTGATGCACCCTGGCAAAAAAACCGCAGCCGCTCACATCATTGATGATCAACTGACCGCTCGCCTGCGTCGTGACCTAACTGAAGAATATAACAATACACGCAGTGCAGATAGCACAGGCAACATAAACGTCGTGGACTGTCATATCCTGTCTGTCGGTCATATGCTGCGGACACACAAGCTTGCCTGCTTTGACATGGATTCAACCTTGATCGAGCAAGAAGTCATCGTAGAGCTAGCAAAAACGGCTGGTATTGGCGAAGAAGTCGAAGCCATCACTGAAGCAGCAATGCGCGGTGAGATTGATTTTGATGAATCGTTTGCTCAGCGCGTGGCATTATTAAAAGGCACACCAATTGACGTACTGGATGATATCTGTAGCCGCCTGACCGTCTCGGTAGGTGCGCGCACCACCATCAGTGCGCTAAAGGCATTGGGATATCATACCGTGCTAGTATCCGGCGGCTTTACGTATTTTGCCCGTTATATCGCGGAGCAGCTGGGTATCGATGAAGTGCATGCCAATGCTCTAGATATCGAGGAAGGTGAAGTCACTGGTCATGTACAGTGGCCTATTGTTAACGGTGCCAAAAAAGCCGCTATCGTTGAGCATACTGCTGAGCGCTTAGGCATTGAGATGTCACAAGTGGTCTGTGTCGGTGACGGTGCTAATGATTTACCGATGATGGCGCTTGCCGATCTTGGTGTGGCCTATCATGCCAAACCAATCGTTCAAGCACGTGCTGATGCCGCTATCAACGTGACAGGGCTTGAAGGTACTCTGTACGCTCTTGGCTATCCTGCACTGGCGCCTACTGAGTAATTGCAGGACGCTTTATGCCATTTCATAAGCTAGGTTAATGTTTTGTCATTAATCTGGCTTTTATGCTTTAGGATGTGGCTTAAACAAGAAAAGTAGCGTAGATAGTATCAGTATATTAACCAGCTATTTGACAATGTCTGACAAGATTTAGCCATTTTCAGACCAGTTAGATGACTATTAAATGAATTAAAGACATGCCTTAGTACGTGATGATAATTAATAAAATCTGCTATGCAGACTGATGTTTAGCTAATGCCTGTTTTTAGTTATTACTCATTTTTAGATACTACTTATTTTTAGCTAATGCTTACTTTCAGATAACACTTATTTTTAAATGATAAAGGAATGCCCATGACGGCACCACAACCTCCACGGCCAACTCAGCCGTCAGCGCCAACGCCATTAGAGCAAGATACGGTACCTGTACGTACTGATAGCCCAAAGCAGCTGGTAGGTATCTATGTCAGAGGTATGGCCATGGGAGCAGCTGATATCGTACCTGGCGTCTCTGGCGGCACTATTGCGTTGATTGCAGGGATTTACGAGCGTTTGATTAACGCGCTTGGCAGTATCGGCCCCAATCTTTGGACGATATTTCGACAAGAAGGTGGTATTAAAGGGTTCGCTGCGATTTGGCGACAAGTAGACGCGACGTTTCTATTGTGTTTGCTACTGGGTATTGCCACTAGCTTTGCGACGTTGGCCGGTATCATTAAGCATTTATTGGACAACCAACCATTGCTTATTTGGTCATTCTTTTTTGGACTGGTCATTGCAACGGTATTTATCTTACTCAGTGAGATGAAGCGCTGGAATATAGGACGTGTCGCACTGTTTGCGACTGGACTTATTGCCGCCGTAGTCATCAGTAGTATGCCGTTGCTTACGACCACGCCTAGCTTACCGTATCTGTTTTTTGCAGGGGCAATTGCTATTTGTGCCATGATCCTACC
Organism: Psychrobacter sp. Choline-02u-9; assembly: GCF_002836505.1. GTDB lineage: Bacteria > Pseudomonadota > Gammaproteobacteria > Pseudomonadales > Moraxellaceae > Psychrobacter. Next base: position 30,181 of record NZ_PJBF01000044.1, on the reverse strand, counting down.
AGGGATATCAGGGTCTTTTATTTTACTATTGCTAGGCGCTTACGATGCGGTATTAGAAGCAGTCGATACGATGAATCTAAGTGCTATTTTCACAGTCATTGCGGGTATGGCGACTGGGCTATTGTTATTCACGCGCGCACTTAAGTGGCTACTCTCGCATTATTACCAAGCTACCTTGGCATTGCTGACAGGCTTTATTGCAGGCTCTCTAATAAAAGTATGGCCATGGAAAGTAGATGCGCTAGGCTCGTTAAATACTGAAGCCGTCCATAATGTCATGCCATGGCAATATCCTACTGGCGCACAGTGGTCAACGACAATAGGACTTATGCTACTCGGTGCTATTCTAGTTTCGCTATTATCGTGGTGGGGTAATCGTACCAATCGAGTCTAAATATTTAGCAAACTGTCAATCCTGTTTTCTATTTTACTTTGCTAGCTAACAAACACCCTCCCGAGCAAACAAAACCGTTTCCATATTCCTCAAAATAAGCGCCTGACCTTACGGCGCTTAGCCTAAAACCTAGCCATCAAATATCGCAAAACAAGCCAAAAAACCAAACGTCAACGGTTGTCGCAAAGTCGCCTGCACCCTCTTCAGCTTTACTCAATAACCTCTCATAATAGTCTCATTGGAATTCACCTTATGAATAGCGAGATGAATGATGTTAATGACTATATTTTCTTTTATCGGTGTAGAGGCATGGAGCGGCGCGGCATGGCTTGGTTATGGACTGCTAGCCAGTTTAGTAATGGTGCTAGCTTTGTCGTCATATCGTTGGCTACTGCTATATTTGTTTGGCGGTATGGCTTACTGGTTCACCGTTGAATTGATTCAAAATATACTAGCCGGTCGCCCTATGTTGATGGAGCTATCGTCATGGCATCGCTATATCATCGCTATGGGCATCAGTTGGTTACCGTTGGCAGCTTGGGTACTATATCGGGCATTACGCTATGATGACGTGAGTCAGACAGTTAGTCAGCAACGTGAGCTAGAAGCCGCACGTTATATCGAACACACTCCTGTCTACGATGATAACTATCAGCCACGTTTCCGTTAAAACCGTCCTATTTATACCTCTATTTGTCTATATCAATACCTTGCTTACGTCAGTGACATCGAATGTTACAAGATACTTAACGCTCTCTACTTAACTCCTAAAGAGTTGGCACCCTGTGATAGTTTATAATCCAGTTATATATTTGTCATAAAAACTGGTATAAAGTACGCTTTATTTTTATGCCTCATTTCTTTAGGAGTTCTGCTATGTTTACTGTTCCTGTATTAGATATCAAATCTGATCCATTAGATGCTTTATTGGCTGTTGTTGGCTATCGTTTGTCTATGTTAGCTGATAGCGATAACGAAGATGTCAAAGCATTATTCGCTGATCGTCAAGTTACGATTGAGTTTGCTAGTACTGAGTCTGATATCGCCCGCACTTTTAGCTTTGACAATGGACAATTCAGTCAACAAAGCGGCCATGCAAAAGAAGCCGATTTGACCATCACTTTCAAAGATTCTATGACTGGCGTTAGACTGCTAACCAAAGGTAGCTTGCCTGCCTTTATGACTGCTGTACAAGAAGGTAACTTGAGCATTGAAGGCGACTATAGCTTAATGATGTGGTTCAACAAACTTGCTAAGCATATCGTTCCAGCTATCCCAGAAGAGTGCAAACCATATATTCAAAAAGCCAAACCTTACGCTTATAAAGCACAGAAACTTGCTGAGCATTGGGTTGGTATCGCCAAGCACAAACTTGGCAAATAAAAAGAATGATGCACTGAGCGATAGGCATTGGTAGAATGGATGATATAGAACTAGATAGCCAAACGTATAGTTACTATTTATGTGCGCTACTGTGACAATTATACATACTGTCTAGCAGTGTTCTGATTTTCTAAAAAGGTTGCGGTATACTATACGGCAACCTTTTTTGTTACCTTATAAATGACAATAGATAAAAACATTGGTTTTATTTAATACCCTCTAATTCTTATAAAAGGACTTACCTTATGGCAGGATTGCTTAGCATCTCCGAACCTGACGCCACCCAGCCAACTGATGTAGCCACTCAGCCAGATACGACCAACAGTGATTTTTTGGCCAATCTAGCCACAGACGCGACTCAAACTGATAGTAAAGTTGCCACCACGTATAGCCGTGAAGAAATCGCGCAACTGTTTGACTTACCTCTAATGGACTTGCTGTTACAAGCGCAAACCATCCATAGAAAGCATTTTACTGCCAATGAAGTACAGATCAGCACGCTACTCTCTATCAAAACGGGCAATTGCCCTGAAGATTGCGGCTACTGCTCACAGTCAGGCCATCATCGCGACACTACCAAACTACAAGCAGAAAAACGCATAGAAGTTGATAAAGTCATCGCAGCGGCCAAGCGTGCCAAAAACAGTGGCTCATCACGCTTCTGCATGGGTGCCGCGTGGAAACATCCAAGTGCCAAGGACATGCCTTATGTGGTTGAGCTGATTAAAGAAGTGAAAGCACTAGGTCTTGAGACTTGCATGACACTGGGTATGCTTGATACCAATCAGGCAACACAGTTGGCCGATGCAGGATTGGATTATTATAACCATAACCTAGATACTTCGCGCAGCTACTATGAACAAGTCGTCAGCACGCGTAGCTATGATGAGCGTTTAGATACGATAGAAAACGTGCGTAACTCTGGCATTAACGTCTGTAGTGGTAATATCGTTGGTATGGGTGAGAGCCGTGATGACCGCATCGATTGGGTACTCGAGCTGCTAAAAATGCCAAAAGCGCCTGAATCAATTCCAGTCAACTTACTGGTGCCTATTGCAGGTACACCGATTGGTGACAAAGTATTGGCCGAAGGTCAGCTGTCTGTACTTGAGTGGATTCGCACTATTGCGGTCGCCCGTATTTGCTGCCCGACTAGCTACGTGCGTCTATCTGCTGGCCGCGAAAGTCTGTCAGATTCTGAGCAAGCCTTGGCATTTATGGCAGGTGCTAACTCATTCTTTTATGGTGACAAGCTTCTTACTACTGGCAACTCAAGCCAATCAGGCGACGACAGACTCATGCGTGAGCTTGGCCTTACCAAACAGTTTGCCGCACCAAGAGCGCCTAAAGTACTGCCTGTAATGGATGCGATGAATGGTCATCAAACACAAGTTGTATTGGCAGATTAAGCCCACGCTAAAAAATATAAGCTAAGCAAGAGAAACTATGATGGCAGATTATTTTAACTGGATTAAAGCGGCGCACATTATCTCTATGGTCTGCTGGTTTGCAGCGATATTTTATTTGCCGCGCTTGTTTGTCTATCATGCGATGAGCGATGATACTATCAGCCAAGAGCGCTTTATCATTATGGAGCGCAAGTTATATCGCGGCATCATGACACCCTCGATGATAGCGACATGGATCTTTGGTCTATGGATGTTGGGGCTGGGCTGGGATGTCTATAAAACCCAAGGCTGGCTACATGTTAAACTGCTCTTAGTCGTGCTGCTATCAGGCTATCATGGCGCTTGCGGCTTTTATCGTAAGAAGCTGATAGATAATCCACACTATAAAACACATAAATTCTGGCGCTGGTTTAACGAAGTGCCTGTTTTTGCCTTAGTGATTATCGTGATTCTAGTCGTGGTAAAACCATTTTAGCATCAGAAAAACCAATCAAATATACAAAACAAAAGCGTCCTTAACTTCAATGAGTTGCGGACGCTTTTTTATTCACTTATAAAACATGTTGTCAAACTGAAGATATAGAGCACTAAACACTAGGGCGCATAATTTGATAAACATTACTTAAATCATAAACGCGATAACGAGCTGGTTCACGGCGATTTTCGCCAACATAGCTCAGTATTAATGCCTGCTTGGCACGCTCATCGACCCAACCGACAAACAGTCCACTATGCTCGACGCCATTGTAACCATGATTGATATAATAGAGCCAGTCGCCTGCTTCAATCTCACTGCTACTAGCATAGGGCCCTTGCGCATAAGTGCCTTTGTGTATGGTATTACGCGATACCCCTGCCCGATTGAATACAGCATTTAAATAGTCCCAGCAGCCACCCTGAATAATCGTGCGCTCGTTAAGTGCCATTTTGCGTGCGGTACTGACCACATCACGTGCTGCCATACTACTTTGCTTCTCTGCATTGCTCAGCAGCGGTAGGTACTCGCTATCAACATTGTCATAGTTCCCTGACAAAAATGCTGGTAAGACTGTAGGTGCTGAACGCTGTACCTCAGGATAACGATAGGACGTATTCATCGTTGGTTGAATGGATTTTTGGGCGATAAGCATACTCATACTATCTGCATGGGCTTGCCCTACCATGCCGCAGGTAAATAGTAAAAACCCGCACGACACGGCAACTGACGGTATAGACAAACGCAGCATGACTAACTCCTTGTCAACTAGATCCCAATGACAGTATCAATAATAAGAAGGATAAATTTTATAATCCTACTTATAAACCATTTGCGCACAAATCTGCAAGCACTATTCGCCTGCGATAGGTGATAGACGGTATAAACATACTGATGAATGACAATATTGGAGAGGCGCGTCGAGTGAGATTTAAAATGATATTTGAGTTTGAAGTTTGGATAGCACGAGGATAGTAGCTATGCTTTCATAGAGTATGAAACTGAAAAATGATACTAATTACTCTTCATTTTGATATTTACATGGCGTTTCGTTAGCGCTTGCCCTTCTAAGATAGCTTTCGCAGCTTTTGCTTCTTGAGCACTCTCGAAACCAGTAATATGATATTTGCGAACGTCACTGCTATCGACAATCTGTAATTGCTCGCCAATCAGCGTTATCTTATCACCATCCGTTAAATGAATATGCTCACGCTTACCTAGATTGTCATGGACCAACTCGCCAGCCCTTACCCATAATGTGCCACTGCTAATCATACCGCTCATGGCTTTTTTATGCTGTTGGCGCTTTTTATTAAAAATGAAGCTACCAATGATAAGCAGTGCAAGCGCACCGATGGCTAGACGCTCAGGCAATAGGCTCATCGCCATGGCGACTGCTACGGCCCCGACCAATAATGCAGAACCAAACCAAAACATGCCATTATCAGCAGCATTCGATTGCCCTTGTAAGGTGATTTTGGCGCCATCATCAGTCAGCTTTAGCATGTGTTGTTACCTATTACGTAATGTACGAATATTTTCTATTAAAAAACTGCCTATTAGCAGCTAACAGGCAGTTATTGACACTAAAAACAAAGACAGTGTGTTGTATTTAAACGCTAGTCTACCAACCAAGCGCCGTCTGTTGCATTTTAATCAATTCAGCAATGCCTTTTTCAGCTAACGACAGCATAGCATCTGCTTGTTCACGAGTGAACGGCTTTTCTTCAGCAGTACCTTGTAGCTCAATGTACTCGCCTTTTTGGGTCATCACAACGTTCAAATCGGTATCGCAGCTAGAGTCTTCTTCGTAGTTCAGATCAAGATACGCTTCGCCATCTTTCATACCAACAGAAACCGCAGCAACCAGTCCGATTAGCGGATCTGCTTTGAGTTTCTTGGCCTTTTGGATACTCTCTAGCGCATCGATAAGCGCAATCGCAGCACCAGTGATACTCGCCGTACGAGTACCGCCATCCGCTTGCAACACATCACAATCAAGATAGATGGTGTTTTCACCAAGTTTACTCAGATCAATCATGGCACGTAAGCTACGACCAATCAAACGCTGAATCTCTTGCGTACGACCTGACTGCTTACCGCGAGCTGCTTCACGCTGATTGCGCGTGTTGGTCGCACGTGGCAACATACCATACTCAGCTGTGATCCAACCTTTGCCTTTACCCTTGAGCCAGCGCGGCACACCAGATTCTACACTGGCAGTACATAGTACTTTGGTATCGCCAAAACTTACCAGTACTGACCCTTCAGCATGCTTCGTATAATGGCGCTCAAAGCTGATCGAGCGAAGTTGGTCAAGCTCACGATTGTCAATACGCATAAAAATTCCTAGTACAATGTTATAAAAGCAGTGTCATAAAAATACCTATCAGTCGTTAGTAAACACATTGATAGATATGTAGTCGACTAAAATCTTAAGATATCCTAACGTGACAACGGCGCAATAGCAAGATTCGCTCCTGCCATTACGCCACCGTTATCAACAGAATGTCAGATATAAACTATTCTAACCCTTCCATCTTACGCAATTCCTTACGTAGGATTTTGCCAACGTTCGACTTTGGTAATTCGTCGACGAACTGTATATGACGTGGGCGCTTATAGCCAGTCAGTTGTTTTTTGCCATATTCTAGTAGCTCTTTTTCAGTCACGTTGCCTTTTTTGACCACAAACAGCTTTGGCTCTTCGCCGCGATCATCGTTTGGAACACCAATAGCACCGCATTCTACGACTGCTGGATGTTCACTCATCGCCTCTTCAATTTCGTTTGGATAGACGTTGAAACCAGAGACTAAAATCATGTCTTTTTTGCGATCGACAATTTTGATAAAGCCTTTTTCATCCATGATGCCGATATCGCCAGTTTTGAAGTAACCACTAGCTGTAAATGATTCAGCGGTTTCTTTCGGACGATTCTGGTAACCAATCATGACCTGTGGGCCTTTTACGCAGATTTCACCGCGATCGCCCATGGCTACTATATTTTCGTCATCATCAATGAGTACGATATCGGTACTAGGCGCAGGAATACCGATTTTTCCGGTAAATTCTGCAATAGTCATCGGATTAAATGCTACGACAGGTGATGTCTCAGATAGACCATAACCTTCAACGATAGGCAGGCCAGTGATTTTGTGCCACTCTTTCGCTACGCTAGGCAATACTGACATACCGCCGCCGATAGATGCTTTTAGATTAGAAAAGTCCAAATCAGCAAAGTTATCTTTGTGTACTAAGCCGTTAAACAAAGTATTCACGGCAGGGATAAACGCCGGCTTGTATTTAGCCATCTCTTTGATAAGCCCATCAAGATCGCGCGGATTCGGAATGAGTAGCGAGGCATAACCTTGGTACATGCTACACATACCGCAGACCATAAATGAGAATACATGATATAGCGGCAGTGCGGTCAAAATCACATCTCTACCATCTATATCATCATCAAATGCACTGTTCATCAGCGCACTGACCTGTAGCATGTTGGCGACTAGATTACCATGAGACAGCATTGCGCCTTTCGCTACTCCTGTCGTACCACCGGTATATTGCAGCAAGGCCACATCGCTTAAGTTCAACTCAGGGCGCTGGTACTTACTGGCTGACTCAGCATTTAAGGCATGCTTGAAACTCACGCTATTCGGTATGCCATAAGCAGGAATCATCTTTTTGACATGACGAGCCACAAGGTTAACCACAGCTCCTTTAATCGTACCTAGCATATCACCAATGGTACACACGACTACATGCTCTACCTGACCTTTGTCTTCGGCCTCTTGATACGTTTTGGCAAAGTTTTCAACAATAAATAGCGCTTTCGCACCACTGTCATGCAACTGATGTGATAGCTCACGGCTGGTGTATAGAGGGTTTACATTGACCAACACCATCCCTGCACGAATGATACCCAAAGCGACCACTGGATACTGCAAGACATTGGGCATCATGACTCCAACTTTATCACCTGCGACCAGTCCTATTGACTGCAAATAGCTAGCAATCTGGCGACTATATAGATCTAATTGCTTAAAAGTAATCGATGAGCCCATGCAGATATAGGCAGGTTTTTGGCCATAACGGCTAAAATTACGCTCGAACACATCCAGTAAAGAGGTATTGTCTTCTGGCATCTCGATAGTAGCATCGATGCTATAGCGCTCATAAGCGCTCAGCCACGGACTATCACTGTCGATGGTCGGCATAGTAGGAAACGCATTGCTTTGATAAACGTCGTTAGTAGTATTGGCTTTATCGTCAGTTGCAGCGCTATTATCTGTCGTTTTTTTATTAATATTATCCGTCATAATTCTCCCTAAATGTTACTGTTAAAAACATTGAATATGCTAATGGAAACACCATTTTTTATGATTATCGCTGACAGCAGAAGCTTATGAATAAGAAATAGATAAGTATGATCGGGTTTGTCATTCATAAGCTTTGCGAATTAAAGTGTGTTACTGGGTCTATGATACTACCACTCAGCACGACCAAGTCGAGAACAATCTTTACTACCATGATTTTGCCTGTTATTTTGAGCAAAACCAGTACGATTTTTTGGACAAAAACAAAAATACGTCGATGGGCACTATAGCAGTTTTAATAGATATTCTCTATTAATAGTAGCTGTCATCCGCAAATGTTAAAAGCGATAAAGACAAAAAAATGATAAGACAGCATGGTTGCAGCCTTATCATTTTTGGTTACTACTTTAGTTACTACAGTATCTAATCGAGCGACCCTTTCACATGTGTCTTTGGTTAATACACGCATCTATCAAACAACTATCTAGGTGCGTGGATCAGCAAATTAACCGTGGTTTTTTTCTTCAAGTACGCGTAGGTCTTTACGCAAAATCTTACCAACGTTCGATTTTGGTAGCTCGTCAATAAACTCAACACGACGAGGACGCTTATAACCTGTTAAGTTCTCTTTACCGTACTCAAGAACTTCTTCGGTAGTCAGACTTGAATCGTTACGGACAACATAGATCTTAGGAATCTCACCACTTTTCTCATCTTCGATACCGATGACGCCACATTCTAAAATCTTAGGATGGCCAGCCATGACTTCTTCGACTTCGTTCGGATAGACGTTAAAACCAGACACCAAAATCATATCTTTTTTGCGATCAACGATGGTCACATATCCGTTGTCAGCCATGATACCGATATCACCAGTACGGAAGAATCCATCTGCTGTCATGACTTCGGCAGTAGCATCTTCACGGTTCCAGTAACCTTTCATGACCTGTGGACCACGAACACTAATCTCACCGCGCTCACCAAGTGCTACTTCATTACCTGCATCATCTAAGATCGCCACATCGGTTGCTGGCATAGGGACACCAATAGTGCCAGTGAATGTCTTGCTGTTGCTAGGGTTAGCGGTCGCGACTGGTGATGTTTCAGACAAGCCATAACCTTGAATAATAATATTACCTGTCACTTGGCGCCATTTTTCGGCTGTTGGGCTCAATACTGCCATGCCGCCGCCCATCGATTGACGCAGCTTGCTATGATCCATCGCGATAAATTCTTCGTTATTAGCAAGCGCGTTGAACAACGTGTTTACCGCTGGGAAGAACGCTGGTGGATTGGCTTTATATGCTTTTAACAAGCTATCAAGATCGCGTGGATTTGGTACTAATAATACAACACAACCGCGATACAGACCGAACATACCACATACGGTGAATGAGAAAATATGATACATCGGCAATGCCGTCATAATCACAGGTTGCTCACCTCTTTGATCGAAATCATCAAAAGCGGTGCCCAAAAAGGTATTAGACTGAATTAAGTTTGCCACCAAGTTTTTGTGCGTTAGCATCGCACCTTTTGCCACACCCGTTGTACCACCGGTATACTGTAGGACGGCGATGTCATCAAGTGTGATATTGGTTGGGCGCTTATATTTGCTAGCAGTGACTTGCTTTAGTGCTGTTTTGAAGCTGATGCTATTAGAAATACTATAGTCTGGCACCATTTTTTTGACATGGCGGACGACCGTATTGACCATAAAGCCTTTGAGCGTACCCATCAAATCGCCCATACCCGTAATCACGACTTTATCGACCACATTGCGACCGATGTCTTGATAGGTTTTAGCAAAGTTTTCGACCATGATCAGCACTTTGGCTTCTGAATCAGTCAATTGATGCTCGAGCTCTCTGGTAGTGTACAGAGGGTTGACGTTGACTAAGGTAAAGCCTGCACGTAGTACAGCGATGACAGAGATTGGTAACTGCAAAATGTTGGGCATCATGACCGCAACTTTATCGCCTTTAACCAATCCTAATGATTGTAGATAAGCGGCCATTTGACGGCTGTATAAATCTACTTCTTGGAAGCTTAACGATGAACCCATGCAGATATAGGCAGTTTTATCAGCATTTTCAGCGAAGCTTTTTTCGAAAATATCGATAAGTGACGTATTGTCGGCTGGCAATTCAATGTCATACTCCAAACCAAGTTCTTCATACGTTTTTAGCCAAACTTTATCGTCACGACGGGTTAAGTTTCCTTGATTTTCCATAATCTTTTCTCTCCTAGTAATAATACATTACCGTCAACCCACGCCAATCACAGTGTGATAAATATACAAAACGTCAGAGTCTTGCCTATCGTTATGATAAAAAGCAAGGCTGCGATATATTTGTATAGTGCTGAGCGAACAATATAGCGGTAAATAGCCCTTTGTTCATTAACATACACACTTTATACATAGTACTCAATACAAAAGATTGCTACACCAGTTCTCAAATAGGCTTGACGCTCAATATCCCTATAAATATCAACATATTAGATTAAAAATATCAGTCAAGCTATTAGAAAATATGACCCTTAACTTCTGCTTCATAATGACCATCCCGACACGATATCTGTTCACTATTGGCTATTTTTTAGCGCACTCGCCAGCTCAGTTAACGTCACAAAGTTGCGACGAGTACCATCAGTATCGCTACTTGGTCTATCTGCGATACTACTTTTGGCAAGCTTAGTGCTATCACTGTACTGCCAATCATTAATATAATCGCTTTGAGTCAAGCGTTGACCGAACCCTGCTACTGCCATCGCAAACTGAGTATCGATACTGGCTTTGTTTAAAGCGTGGCTAGCTTTATTAATCGGTTGGCTAATCAGTTTAGAGCTACCACCTGTCGGTGCTTTATAACGAATTTTTAGATAGCCAAGCTCATTAGAGTTCTGTTTGTTATTCGAACTAATACTGGCATTGCTATTAGCATAACGGCGATCGCTGTATAACCCTTTTTGACCTTTTGGTGTCACCTCAAACAAAGCGATAACCGCCTTACCTGCCCCAAGCTCACCTGCATCAACTTTGTCATTATTGAAGTCTTCTTCAGCCAGTACGCGATTTTCATAACCAATTAAGCGCCACTCACTCACCACATCAGGATTAAACTCAACTTGGACTTTTACATCCTTGGCAACGGTGTTGAATGTCGCGGCTAACTCATCGCCAAAGACTTTTTTCGCTTCAGTTAAGCTGTCAATATAACTATAATTACCATTGCCGTTGTCCGCCATCTGTTCCATCATGTGATCATTCAGATTACCACGACCGAAGCCAACGGTAGACAAAGAGATACCGCGATCGCGATTGGCTTTGACCAAATCCAGCATCTCATCGACATCACTAATACCGACATTAAAATCGCCATCCGTTAACATCATGATTCGATTGATACCGTTCTTTTTTAGTCCTTGCTCAGCTTGTCTGTAGGCCAATTTAAGAGCATCTTCCCCATTGGTTGAGCCTGAGGCATTTAATCCCTCGATCGCAGCCAATATTTTTGCTTTTTGGTCACCGCTGGTCGCAGGCAATACCACACTAGTACTACCTGAATAGGTCACGATACTGATGCTGTCTTGGGCGCGCATTTGCTCTGTCAATAGCTTAAGCGATGACTGTGCCAATGGCAGCTTATCGCGTGACGACATAGATCCTGACACGTCTACCAAAAATACGAGATTGGCAGGTGGCATAGATTGCTTATCCGTTTTTTGCGACCAGCTACTATCAACGGCTTTGATACCAACTTTGACGATTTTATTATCCTGATCTGCTCTATCCCAAGGTGAGTCCACTACCTCAGTTGATATAACAAACGGGGCACTACCTAAGCGTTTGCCATCATCAAATTGATAGTTAAAATAATTAATCAATTCCTCTACGCGTACGGCATTAACAGGTGGTAGTTGACCCTCGTTTAGATAGCGGCGCACATTGGCGTAGCTGCCCGTATCGGTATCGATAGACAAAGTTGATACCGCCATATCCGTAGTTCGATGTACAGGATTGGCGGCGTTTTTTTGATAGTTGTCTTTTGCCTCTGGCGTGACTATGATGCTCGGTGATGGGCGTACGATACCTGTCTGTGCCGCAGAACGTATCATCATCTGTTGACTGATGACTGATGGCCTCACACTGGGTGATGCCATGATAGACTCTGACATCACTGCTGCATCTTGATTGACTGTGCTGCTTGTCTCGGCTGGTAGCGTTTTGCTCATTTGTGAAGGGCTACAGGCTGTCAATCCCAGACTGGTTATAGCAGTAATCAATAGTACATTTCTAGTAGCGTTTTTCCCTAGGTGCTTACTTTCGTTTTTTAGCATTTTAGAGGCGGAAATTTTAGATAAAGTGTCAAATGACATAACAGAAATTCCTTATTGTAAGATAATTCAGTAGCGACTTGTCCGTGTCAATATATGGTTAACGCTATTTAAATAGGCAAATCAGCCGCCTTATTCAGTCTATTAACTGTCATACTTTCAGTTATTAGTTTTGCATTAGAACTATTTTGAACCTACTGTTTTTGGATTGATGATAGACAAAATATCTTAAATAAAAAGGATTCAACCTTAAGACATTTATTAACCATATAAAAAACAAATATTAGATTTACTATACTTAACTTAATCTATAAAAGCTATGAATCACCACACTATAAAAGACCGTTGTAAGCGCTTGTTTTAAGCACGTCACGAGATGTCGTATATTCTGACATACGTCTTTTTAATTGGTGCAATATCCTTTACGATAGCACTATCCTATTTGTATGCTTGAACCAATTATCTATACCTATTAAAACTGATAAGTGAATCCTATTTTATGTCTGATGTTATTGATCATACGATCGCCCCAATTATTCCCAATGAACCGATGGACACTCGTTCAGTCGCAGAGTTCACTGAGCAGGCCTACCTCAACTATGCCATGTACGTCATCATGGATCGGGCGCTGCCAAATATTGCTGACGGTCTAAAACCTGTCCAGCGTCGCATCGTATATGCCATGAGCGAGCTTGGGCTAAAGTCCTCTGCCAAGGCCAAGAAATCCGCGCGTACAGTCGGTGACGTATTGGGTAAATACCATCCGCATGGTGACAGCGCTTGTTACGAGGCAATGGTACTGATGGCTCAGCCGTTTAGTTATCGCTATCCGCTTATCACTGGTCAAGGTAATTGGGGTAGCCCAGATGATCCGAAATCCTTTGCGGCGATGCGTTATACCGAAGCTAAAATGTCGGCTTATGCCAATACGTTGCTCGCAGAATTGGGTCAAGGTACAGTCGATTGGCAAGATAACTTCGATGGTACGATGCAAGAACCAACTACCTTACCTGCCCGCCTGCCTAATATTTTATTAAACGGTACAACAGGTATCGCAGTCGGTATGGCAACCGATATTCCGCCGCATAACCTTAATGAAGTGGTACGCGCAGCCATTCGTTTGCTCAAAAACCCAGAGCTGTCGGTTAAGCAGCTTACCCAATCGATACCCGCACCTGACCTGCCGACACCAGCGGAAATCATCACTAGCAAAAAAGATTTGCAAGCGATGTACGAAACTGGACGTGGCAGTTATAAGATGCGTGCCACCTTTCATGTTGACCCTAAAGAAAAAAACCTCGTCATCATTGATGCGCTTCCTTACCAAGTGTCAGGCAACAAAATCCAAGAGCAAATAGCTAAGCTTATGACCGATAAAAAGCTGCCTTGGGTGACGGATATTCATGATGAATCAGATCACGAAAATGCCTGCCGTATCGTCCTTGAGTTGCGCTCAACGCGAGTCGATGTCGATCGTGTCATGAGTCACCTGTTTGCCAGTACTGACCTAGAAAGCAATTACCGCGTCAATATGAATATGATTGGCTTAAATGGTAAGCCGCAGGTGAAAAACTTAAAGGAAGTCTTGGAAGAATGGTTAATCTGTCGCCGCTCGGTGGTCACGCGACGCTTGCAATATCGCCTAGATAAAATCGATAAACGCTTACATATCTTGGCGGGCTTACTGATTGCTTATCTGAATATTGATGAAGTGATTCGCATCATTCGTGAAGAGGATGATCCAAAAGCGACCTTGATGCAGGATTATGACCTGACTGACATTCAAGCCAATGCTATCTTGGATATTCGTTTGCGTCAGTTGGCAAAATTAGAAGAGATTGAGCTGCGCCGCGAGCAAGATGAACTTGCTGCCGAACGTGCCATCATTCAAGAATACTTAGACAATCCAGACAGTTTGACCAACTTGATGATCGATGAGCTTACTGCCGATATGAAAGAACATGGCAATGAGCGTGTATCACCATTGGCAGAACGCGAAGAAGCACAAGCACTGAAAGAGTCAGATCTCGTACCGAGTGAGCCGGTCACTGCCATCTTATCAAAAGCAGGTTGGATTCGTGCCGCCAAGGGCCATGATGTCGATGCCGCTGGTATGAGTTACCGCTCAGGTGACAGCTATCAAGCGCACGTGCGCGGCAAATCAAACGAAAGGATTTACGTGCTCGACAGTACGGGACGCAGCTATAGTATCGATGCGCATAATTTAGCATCTGCACGTGGTCAAGGTGATCCATTGACCAGTGTATTAAAGCCGCCAGCAGGCGCTAGCTTTGAGCAGCTACTAACGGGTGATAACGATCAACGTATTATCCTTGCCAGCTCAGCAGGTTATGGTTTTATTAATACCATTGGTAATCTCGATAGCAATCAAAAAGCTGGTAAAAACGTTATTAACCTAGCAACTGATAGTCGCTTGCTCCCTGTTGCACGTATCGACGCACCAGTAGAGACGGCCGCCAATGCCGAAGGTGAAAGTAGCAATATACGTGTGACACCTGATCATGTTGCTGTCGCGACCAATGCAGGATATCTACTGATATTTGCCCTTGATGATTTGCCTGAACAAGCTCGCGGTAAAGGGAACAAACTTATTAAACTGAAAGATGGCGAAGAGGTACTTGCTATCACACCACTTAGTCAGCAAGACAGCCTTGTCATTACTGCTGGCAAACGCCATGTGACACTCAAGCCAAATGATTTGGCTAACTATACGGGTGTTCGCGGTAATCGTGGTGGGCAGTTGCCAAGAGGCTTTCAGAATGTGACGAGTGTTGAGATTGGGTAGTTTGACTAGTTAAATTTTGGAAACCCTAGTTCAAAATCTAGCTAATAAAATTAAACAGCTCCTATTAAAAAGCCGCCCATACACAATGTATAGGCGGCTTTTTTACGTTAATCAAAATATAGAATTTATTTAAGCTTTATTGAATTCGGTATCCTTAAAGATCGTTCTCAGGAAGCTTGTAATCTGAGTGCTTTTCATTAGATACGGATTAAAGTCAGCACCTGCTGAAACGCTTTTTAGGGCATATGCTTCGTCTTCTGCACTTGATGTTAAATATTTTATTAAAAACCCATCCCACCTACGTTCCTCTATTTCCTCAATGTCACTGAGATGGGGTACTAGGTAAGAGTACTCACTGATTAATTTTACTAGTATTTCATTGATAAGAGGTCTTGGACCTTCAATATTTTGAATAAAGTAATTGTCATTCACGACAAGCGCTGAGGTTACACCACTTTTTTCATTATTCCTTCGCCATTGCTCAAGCAGACGAGCCAATCCTATTCCATTATTACTGTCACTATTTCTGCCAATATACGTTAGGCTGAGAGTAATATGCTCACCATGTCTTTTTCTATCTTCTAAAGGTTGGCTGGTAGTGATACGCATAAGAAACCTTATTTATAAAAAATTATCTAAATCAAAAGATACTTTATAGGCGGCTTTTTTATGCCAATTAAAATAGATGACTCTTATGATATGTAAATGTTACTCACTTAAAACCTATCGGATTCAGCACCTTCAAATATCGCTGTTAGAAAATTTTCAATCTGAGTACTTTTCATTAGGTAAGGATTGAAATCAAACCCTGCTGAGAAACTTTTTAAGGCATACTCCTCATCTTCGGCACTTTCCGTCAGGTGCTTGGTTACCAACCCATCCCACCGAAGCGCTTCTATTTCTTCCACCTTGACAACATTAGGAACAATCTTGAAATGCTCATCAATTATCTTCGCTAGAGCAGCGTTGACCGCCGGTCTTGAGCCTTGAATATTTTGAACAAAGTAACCGTCATTGATCACAAGCGCTGCAACTAACCCACTTTCCTCAAAGTATCTTCGCCACTGTTCAAGAGCACGAGTCAACTCTATACCTGTTTTCATTTCAATATTTTTACCGATATACGTTAGGCTAATCAGCAGATGCTCGCCATGTCTTTTCCTATTTTCTGAAGATTGACTTGTCGTTATTTGCATAAGAAAATCCATTTATATAGTAGGTATATAAATTAATATACACTCTATCATAAAGTATAATCAATAAAACTCTTGCGAATTGACCAGCTTCTTATCATCCATACTTTAAAATAACATGACAAAAACAGGTATCACTAGGTCATTTTTAGTAGTTAAATCCTGCAAGAGTCAGGTATGAATAGTCACCTATGAACATCCGCCAATATTTTATCCAGTTGCTAAGAAAACATCCTGTACCGATACTGCTAACTTACTTTCAACAAAAAGCCACCTATACAAACGTATGGACGGCTTTTTTCTGAAAGCTAGGACAAGTGACTACTAACAACTCTAAGAGGCAAATATTTAAGAAATAAATGCTATTCATTTAAAATTAATTAGATTCAGCATTTTCAAAAACCGCCTTCAAGAAGCTTTCAATCTGAGAGCTTTTCATTAAATAAGGATTGTAGTCAGAGCCTGCTGAAAAGTTCTTTAGGGCATGCTCTTCATCTTCAACGCTTGAGGTTAGATGTTTAACTAAAAACCCTTTCCATTGACGCGTTTCGATTTCCTCTATATTCACAATATTAGGGACAATAGTTGAATGCTCGTCAAGTATCTTTTCCAAGGCAGTATTGATAGCAGGCCTTGTCCCTTGAAAACTTTGAACGAAATAACCTTCACTAATGACTAAAGCTGAAACGATATCGTTTTCTTCAAAATATCTGCGCCAGTACTCAAGTGCGCGAGTCAGCTCAATCCCAGAATCTAGATCGACATTTTTGGCGATATATGTCATGTGGATAAGAATATGCTCGCCATGCCTTTTTCTATCTTCTGAGGATTGGCTTGTCGTTATGTTCATAAGAAACCTTATTTATAAAAAATTCATTCAAATCAAGATACACTTTAAGATAAAGTATAATTAATAACGTTTTTTATCATTTGCTATGATTTTTTTAGATTTATAACATAGAAGTTTCAATGATATAGCATACCAATATTCATAGTAGTAAAATTATACTACAAAGTTGTCACGTTCAGTATCTTGGCATTATTCCAATAATTAACAAGCCTAATCTATATTCTCCTATAGCCCTGCCTCAACGCACTTATATGACTAAGTCATGTTTACTTATAGACTAAATTCTACAAGCATTTATCAGGGTCTTTAATGTCTATTAAGCTAGCCCGTTTATAGGTATATGAAACATAACCTACCCTCAATAAAAAGCCGTCTATGCTATGTATAAACAGTTTTGTATAGACGGCTTTGTTGCATACTAACTGTTGCATATTGATTGAGTAGCTAACGTATCAATACCGTCCCATCTCAACTGTTGTTTCAGCAAGTACCGAGTCGCCTTGCCATGCTTGTACATCTACCGTATACAGATGGTTCTTGCCGCCAGAGCAAGGCGGCTTATATGCACCGCCCGCCTCACCTTTACGGTTACGGTATTCTGCGACCATCTCAATATCTACTGGTACTTCGTAAGTATGACCAAACACTCTTGGCACTTCTGCGCTCGTAGCACCCTCTGGTAGTGCGAACTCCACAATGCCATGGCCACCATGCTGCATACGTTTGTTGCTTACATCGTTATAGACGAATACCAAGCTTTCCGCGCCTGCCGGAATGTTTGAGACAGTCATGCTAGGCGTGGCTGGACTTTTGCCACCATAGTTTAGACATTGCTGCCCCTCAGGTATTTTTTTGCCATCCCAAACAGCATCATTAAATTTAACATCCATTGCAAAAGCATTGGTAGATAAAGCTAATGTTGCAAAAACTGTAATCGATTTTAAGGTAAAGAATTTCATACTTATTCCTTTAGGTAGCTGATGCATTAATAACGAGAGTCCATCTTATTTGGTAGATTGTTTTTGATAATTGAATATAACTTTATAATACATAGACACGGTTAAGTTAATCATATCGTTTAGCATTTTTGTTAATCCTCTGGACAAGCAATGAGCGGTTCTACAGGCTACATCCAAATACTGTTTCAATAAGCATGCTTGCAGCATCATAGGTTACTCGATAGGTATTTATCTGATTGGGTATGTTGTAGTAGTATCTGAATCATTGTATCTACACGACTAAAAATAATAGGATTATCATGTTTATCGAAGATAAGATTGCCAAAGAAAGTATGACTACTAAGATTTCGACCCCAAAAATCATCTTTTTTGACATCGATGATACCTTGAGCCGTAACGGCATTATCGCTGAACACAATAAAGCGACGCTTGAGCAGCTTGCAGATACCGATATTAAACTAGTGATTTCGACTGGCCGCTCTAAAGCCATATTGCCTGAAGACATTTTAGCGTTGCTTGATGCAGATATATTGGACGCCATTATTTGTATGAATGGACAATATAGTTTTGATAAAAGCGGCCGAATCAGCCACTACCCATTAACTGCTGAACAGACAGATAAAATCGTACGCCTATGCCAGCAGAGTGATTTGATTCATAAGTTTGACTCTGCCACTCATATCGCTTGGTCAGGTGAAAATGAACGTTTACGCGAGTTCAATGCGGTCACGCCCAACTCGATCTTTGATCCTGAGTACTACAAAACAAATACCGTCTATCAGTGCTCGGTATTTTTTAATAATCAGCAAGAAAAGATGCAAGACATCGACTTTGCCCAGTATGATTTAAAGCTGGTACATTGGCATCAGATTGGTGCCGATATATTGCCAGCAGAGGCATCAAAAGCTCGCGGCATCAAAGATGTATGCGAGTACTATGCGGTAGATGCAAGCGAGTGTATGGCATTTGGTGATGGTATGAATGACTTAGAAATGTTCGACTTGGTTGGATTTGCTGTAGCCATGGGAGATGCGCAGCCAGCTTTAATAGAACGCGCTGACTTTGTCACTGGGACGATTGAAGAGTATGGTATTCAAACCGTGCTTAATCAGTTAGCAATGAAGTCGTAAGACTGTTCAGGCACATAAAGCCATTAATGTTTATTTAATTAACGTTCAATTAAAAAAGCCCTTACTAACCGACTAGTAAGGGCTTTTTGTTATGGACTAATTTTATATAAACGTTTCAACTGGAAACTGTAGCGGTGATAATTCCAATACCTTGTCGAGTATTCATTTCATTCTTTCTACAAATCTAATAGAACGTAAGGCGTCAGTTAAGGCCTCAATTAAGGCATGGTTAAGCCACCATCGACAGCGATAGATTGTCCAGTAATAGCCATGCTCAAATCAGATGCCATGAGCAATACTGAATTGGCAAAGTCAGCTACCGAAGTCGCTTGGCGCAGCGGCGTCGTAGTCGCGATATAGTCAAATACCTCTTCAGTGGTTAAGCTGCTTGCGTCGGTGGTTTTTAATAAGCCACCTGCTAGCAAATTAACCCGAATACCATACTGTCCAAGCTCGCTCGCTAGGTTGCGGGTCAGTCCAATCAATGCTGATTTAGCCGTGGTGTAATCATAATAGGTAACCACTGGGTTGTAGACAAGATTGGTTGAGATGTTAATAATTTTACCTACTTGCTGCGCTTTCATTTGCGGCAACACTGCTTGCACTGTATTGACTGCGCCCTTGACGATACCGTCCATTTGTTGCGAAAAGTGCGACCACCTTACTGTTTCAATACTAGTGTACGCAGCGCTTGGATTGAACTGATAACTTGGCAAGGCATTATTGACCAATATATCGATACGACCATGACGAGTGATGACTTCAGCTGCCATGGCTTGTACTTGCTCAAGATCGGTCACATCCGCCTGATAAGCAAATGCTTGTCCACCTGTCGCGATGATATCAGCCACTACTGCCTCAGCAGCCTCTTTACTATTGAGGTAGTTGACGCAAACGATAGCGCCTGCTGCTGCCATTTGCTGTGCAATCTGTGCACCAAGCCCACGACTGGCACCAGTGACTATGGCAACTTTATCCGTAAGCAATGCCGGTATAA
This sequence comes from Psychrobacter sp. Choline-02u-9, assembly GCF_002836505.1. GTDB lineage: Bacteria > Pseudomonadota > Gammaproteobacteria > Pseudomonadales > Moraxellaceae > Psychrobacter. Next base: position 9,928 of record NZ_PJBF01000044.1, on the reverse strand, counting down.
CTGAGTGGCTTTTATTCAAGGCGTTTTGAGTTGAGGTACTTTCGGTCATTGTGCTGTATCCTTTATTATTATGGTATGGTTGGTGTCTTAGAGCCGAAGGCTTATACTTACTTAGATGATGTTCGTCATACTTCGGCCTGCGCCAATCATAGCATGGTTATATGCTATCTTTTTTCGATTCGACTTTAGCAGATCGCTAGCAACTCTACTCAAAATTAGCTGTCACTAAGTTAGTTTACTACCCATCTCATTAGCCCAACTGACTATTTTTATTAGTATTGTTAAGCATTACCTTAATAACAACCCTTTAAATTGTATAAACTAATGACCATAATAGTTTTATTGGCCATGTCAGGCTTGTATGTTTTTGGCTTTTTTATTGAATTTTTCTGATTTGCATTATCTTTATTTAGGAGAGATATTTTGACCCATTTATCGTCGTTCCATCCCACTACTCACACCTCGGCTAGTGTCGGTCGTATAGTGCCAAAAGCATTATTAGCAATGGCTGTCGGCTTGGTGCTTGCCAGCTGTAGCAACTCTGATAATGCAGCGGATGGCAGTGCTGCGGCGAGCAATGAGACGCTGAACCTTTACAACTGGTCAGAATATATGCCGCAAGAGATTTTAGATGGTTTTGAAGAAGAAACTGGCATCTCAGTTAATTACACCACATTTGACTCTAACGAAGCGATGTATGCCAAGCTCAAACTACTCGATGACTCTAGTCAGTATGACTTAGCGATTCCATCGACTTATTACGTCGAAAAAATGGCGAAAGAAGGACTGCTACAAGAGCTAGACAAGTCTAAATTGAGCAATTTTAAAAACCTTGATACCTCATTTACCAATACCAAAGTTGATCCTGATAACAAATACTCTATCCCTTATATGTGGGGCAGCACTGGTCTAGCCATTAACGGTGACAGTGTCGATCCGAAAACTGTCAATAGCTGGAATGACCTTTGGGACCCTAAGTATAAGGGTCAGGTGATGCTGACCAATGACGTGCGTGAAGTATTCGGTATGGCACTGCTGACTCTTGGCTACTCAGGTAATAGTAGCAATCCTGACGAAATCGAAGCCGCTTACGATAAGCTCACCACGTTGATGCCAAACGTCAAAACTTTTAACTCTGATGCGACACGTATGCCGTATATTGAAGGTGAGACTTCGCTTGGTATGACATGGAATGGTGAAGCAGTCATGGCCAATGACGAAGGTTTGACTAGCTTGGTTTATAAGTATCCAACCGAAGGCGCTATCTTATGGATGGACAATTTTGTCATTCCAAAAAATGCTAAGCAAGTTGATGCAGCACATAAGTTTATTGATTATTTATTACGTCCTGAAAATGCAAAAGTTGTCAGCGAAGAGATCGGCTACGCATCACCAAACATAGCAGCGCGTGAGCTAATGGATGAGAGCGTTCGAAACAACCCAACGATTTACCCTTCTAAAGAAGTACTGGCAAAAGCTGAGTTCCAAGAAGATGTGGGCGATGAGGCGTTGCAAGTGTATCAGCAGTATTGGGACAAACTAAAGACGGGTCGTTAATAGTTTTGATGTAGCACTTGAAAATAACGTAGTCTTTTAAAATAAAAACGCTGATCCTAAATGGTCAGCGTTTTTTTGTATGTCATAAATGTAAATCCGTCTCGCCGCCCTGCTCTTTCATCCGGCGCTGCTCGCGGCGCTGATAGCCCAGACCAGATGCAGCAAACCAATGCGGTTTCGATGTTTGCAGTAAATCACTCAGCTGCTGCAATTGAGTCTGCAAGGTTTGGGTCAACCAAAAATAGCCCTGCCACTCAAACGCCAGGTGCTGTACGCTTGGATACTCTGAGACGGCGATTCGAGTAATGGGCCGGAATACTTCGTCACTTGGACTACGTAATACCGCTGCCATGTGCTGCATCGCTTGGGTTAGCTCATGCTGATAATGTACCAATAAAATATGGTTTTCTTCATCAATGTCGATATTTGCCAAGCGCGGTGCCGCACTTAGTAGTAAATCAATCGTCCCAATGATATTACGATGAGTACGCTGAATCGTTTCTAATGTTTCTTTTTCGATTCCTGACTCACTGGCTGTCGCCGCGATATGGGGGCGCACGGCTAGCAAGCGTTTATTGATCTGCTGTAACGCTGTGACCAACGCTCTATCAACGGGTACTTCCTTGACAGGAAAAGCCACTGGGTTTAGCTTTTGAACAGAGTCGTCCACCACTCCATCCGTCGCCTCAATATGATGACCTACGCCAGCGTAGAGGCTACTACAAGCATCAAGATTACTACTCAATAAGAATCGCCACATCAACGTTGATTTAAGCGGCAAAATCAGCGTCACTGCTACCGAAACGCCTGTCCCCAGTAAGATATTTAGCGCGCGGTAGATGCCATCTTGACCGATGCTGTTGTGACCCAAGTCAGAGACAATCATCAACATAGTGATACCCGTTAGCAGCCCTGTATATCCGAGCTTTCTGACGGCTAAATAGCCAATGATGCCGCTTAATATACCGATAAGTGCATAATCGATCCATGGCCATGCACCTGCATTTTGAATGAACCACAGCACCCCAAGGGCCGTACCTATGCCTAATAGAGTACCCAAGACACGCTCTTTGGCTTTGGTATAGATAGCGCCTTGATACTGCAATAATCCCAAGATAATAAAAACCGTAATGGTGGTCCACTCACCATGCGGCAGGTTGGTGAGTTTATTGGCCAGTAGCGCCAGTATGACAGCCGTTCCTAAGCGAATGGCGTGCAAGACGTCGGCATGTTGATAGCGAACATAAGGCTCAGTAAATGGAGCAGTAATAAGCTGGTAAAGGGTTGATTTCACGCAAGGCTACTCTTTTTAGTGAATAAACGAGTTTTAGTGGATAAATGAGGTAAACGATAAAGCATATAGGGTACGCAAAAACATGCTAGCAGTCGAGCCTCGATTTACCAAGCATCACTCAAAAAAAACGTCTTTTGTCTGATAAAAGACAAAAGACGTTTACATCACAAACCACTAATAAATCGTGGAATCTAAATCGAGGTAATTATACTTCTAAAAAGTCTAGTATACCTTCTGCTGCTTCGCGGCCTTCCCAAATAGCCGTCACGACCAAATCAGAGCCACGTACCATATCACCACCTGCAAAAATTTTGGGATTCTGCGTTTGGAATTTAAAGGTTTGTTTTTCTGCAGCCAACACTCGACCAGAGCTGTCCATTGCCACTTGCTGCGACTCGAACCAATCAGCAGGACTTGGTCTAAAGCCAAATGCCATAATGACTGCATCACATGGGATAATCTCTTCAGAATTAGGAATCGGCTCAGGACGCTGACGTCCGCGGTTATCTGGCGCACCCAAGTGCGTCGTGACTACTTTTACCCCATTGACTTTGCCGTTTAAGCCAATGATTTCAGTAGGCTGGCGGTTGAATAAAAACTCAACCCCTTCCTCACGAGCATTGACTACTTCGCGGCGTGAGCCAGGCATATTTTCTTCATCACGGCGATAAGCACAGACGACTTTTTCAGCACCTTGACGAATACTGGTACGGTTACAGTCCATCGCTGTGTCACCACCTCCTAGTACGACAACTCTTTTGCCTTTAAGGTCGATGTACTCTTCGGCATCTTTTTCCCAGTCATTACAACGGTTGACGTTGGCAATCAGGTAATCTAGCGCATCGTAGACGCCTGTCAACTCTTCACCAGCGAAGCCGCCACGCATATAGGTGTATGTACCCATACCCATAAAGACCGCGTCATACTCAGCCAATAGCTCATCAATGGTGACGTCTGTACCGATCTCTGTCTCTAAGCGAAATTCCATACCCATGTCTTCAAAGATGACACGGCGGTTACGCATGACGTCTTTTTCCATTTTGAACTCAGGAATACCAAAAGTTAATAAGCCACCAATTTCAGGACGTTTGTCAAAGACGACAGGCTTGACACCATTTCTGACCAAGATATCTGCGCAGCCAAGACCTGCTGGTCCTGCGCCAATGATAGCAACTTTTTTGTCTGTCCAAACGACTTCAGACATATCTGGGCGCCAGCCAAGTGCAAACGCGGTATCGTTGATATATTTCTCGACGTTACCGATAGTGACTGCGCCAAAACCGTCATTCAAGGTACAAGCGCCTTCACATAGGCGATCTTGTGGGCAAACTCGTCCGCATACTTCAGGCAAGGTATTGGTGCGATGGCATAATTCAGCCGCTTGGAATATCTGTCCTTCTGTCGCCAACTTTAGCCAGTTAGGAATATAATTGTGTACTGGGCATTTCCACTCGCAGTACGGGTTACCACACTCAAGACAACGATGCGCTTGCTGGGCAACAGCTTCGTTTTCGAAAGGTTTATAAATTTCAACAAACTCTGTTGAACGCGTTGCAATGTCTTTTTTGGTTGGATCAAATCTTGGTACATCTAAAAACTGGAAGTTATTTTCTAAGCGTTTTGCCATGGTGCTATCTCTTTTATATAAGGCTCTTTTGCAGTGGGTGGTGACAGTCAGCGATGTTTGGTTTGTCTAAAATTTAAGACATATATCACTGCTGTCACGTACCTGCTGAAAACCTGTGAGTTAAAACGTCTCTAAAAACGGAACGCTGGCTAACCTGATTAAAGCGACTGCCGATCCATCAATACAATCCATCAATGCATTCCATTGATACGATAGGCAGTTACGTATCGGCTATTGTGGGTCGGCCATGGTAGTTTTAAGAAGGCTTGCAATGTTCGCCGCTTTTGGCTTAACCAAATAGAACTTACGAACATAGTGCTCAAAGTCGTTCAGAATTGTCTGACCCCATGCACTGCCTGTTTTATCTACATGAGCTTCAATAACTTGTTGCAAATGAATGCGATGCTCTTCTGTTTGCTCGCTTGAAATACGGTTTAGATCGATTAGCTCATGGTTGCAACGGTCAAAGAAGTCGCCTTCCATATCGAGTACATAAGCAAAACCACCCGTCATACCAGCACCGAAGTTGAGTCCAGTACGGCCAAGAATCGTGACGATGCCACCAGTCATATATTCACAGCAATGGTCTCCTGTACCCTCGATGACTGCATGCGCGCCAGAGTTACGAACGCCAAAACGCTCACCTGCGGTCCCAGCAGCATATAACTTACCGCCCGTTGCACCATATAGGCAGGTATTACCGATGATGGCCGTTTCTTGTGCTACAAAGTTTGAGTCTTTCGGTGGATAAATGACAATCTCACCACCCGCCATACCTTTACCCACATAGTCATTGGCATCGCCTTCAAGCTCGATATTTAAGCCGCCAGCATTCCACACGCCTAAACTTTGCCCTGCAGTACCTGTCAGACGAAGCTTGATCGGCATATCGCTCATGCCAAGGTTGCCCCATACTTGCGCAATCTCACCAGAGATACGAGCACCAATAGAGCGGTCACAGTTGCCAACGAAATAGCTATAATCGCCGCCTGAGCCTTGGCGAATATTGACGAGCATATCGCGAATCATCTGCTCAGCGAGCAAGCCTTTATCAAACGGCTCGTTACGCTCCACCTGACACGTTTGGGCTTTGCCCACACTGGCTGGGTGACTAAATAGCAATGGCGTTAAATCAAGATGACGCTGCTTGTCCGTATTACCTTCTAAGATATCTAGCAAGTCAGTACGACCGACCAGCTCTTCCATACTACGAACACCTAGCGCTGCTAACCATTCACGTGTTTCAGTCGCCACAAATTTAAAGAAATTAATCAGCATTTCTGCTTCGCCAATGAAATGCTCATCGCGTAGCTTGGCTTTTTGGGTAGCAACCCCTGTTGGACAATTATTTAAATGACAGATACGAAGGTACTTACAACCAACCGCAATCATCGGCGTAGTACCAAAGCCAAAGCTCTCTGCACCAAGAATGGCAGCCTTGACGACATCCAATCCTGTTTTTAAACCACCATCGGTCTGAACACGTACCTTATCACGTAATCCATTCACTCGTAGAGACTGATGGGTTTCAGCCAGACCTAGCTCCCATGGCGAGCCTGCATGATGGATAGACGATAGCGGAGATGCTGCTGTACCACCATCATAACCTGAGATCGTAATCAAATCGGCATAGGCTTTTGCAACGCCTGTCGCGATCGTACCAACACCTGGACGTGAAACCAATTTAACGGATACCAATGCGTCTGGATTGACTTGCTTCAAATCAAAAATCAGCTGCGCCAAATCTTCGATAGAGTAAATATCATGATGCGGCGGCGGTGAAATCAAGGTCACGCCTGGCACCGAATAACGCAAGCGCGCAATCAGCGCATTCACTTTACCACCAGGTAGCTGACCACCCTCGCCCGGTTTTGCGCCTTGAGCGACCTTAATCTGCATCACTTCTGCTGAGCGCAGATATGCAGGTGTCACGCCGAAACGACCAGAGGCCACTTGCTTGATCTTTGAGTTACGCAACGTGCCATAACGCGCAGGATCTTCACCGCCCTCACCAGAGTTTGAACGTCCACCGATAGTATTCATCGCCATCGCAATCGATTCATGCGCCTCAGGAGACAGCGCGCCTAACGACATGCCTGCTGAGTCAAAACGCGTCAAAATCTCAGAGATATCTTCAACATCATCGACATCGATACTGTTGTCAGTCTTTAGTTGCAACAAGTCACGTAAGGTCGCCACTGGGCGGCTATTGACTAGATTGGCATAATTCTGATAATTCTCATAATTGCCCGTACGTACTGCCGTATGCAGGCTGTTGATCACGTCAGGGTTAAAGGCATGGTACTCTTTATTGAAGACAAATTTGAGCAAACCGCCCTGATCTAGTGGCGCACGACGCTTAAATGCGTTGGCAGCCAGTTGCGCTTGGTCAGCGGCAAGATCTGCAAAGGTAGCGCCTTTGATACGGCTTTGTACACCTTTAAAACATAGGCTCACGACTTCTTCAGACAGACCAACTGCTTCAAACAGCTGTGCACCGCGATACGACACAATGGTAGAGATACCCATTTTTGATAAGATTTTTAGCAAACCTTTATCCAAGCCTTTGCGGAAATTAACGCGGGCTTGAATTGGGTCACCAAGCAACTCACCAGTAGCCACCAAATCATCGATCACATCATATGCCAGATACGGATACACACAAGTTGCACCAAACCCGATCAATACAGCCACTTGATGCGAATCGCGCGCAAGACCTGTCTCAATCACCAAGTTAGCATCGGTACGGATACCTTCTGCAATCAGGTAATGGTGCACGGCTCCTGTGACCATGATGGCATTGGCAGGTACTTTTTCTGCATCGATCTCTTTATCAGACAGTACGATCAAGGTATTGCCCGAACGGATTTTATCTGCCACTTCTTCGCAAATAGCAACGATAGCATCAGATAACTCTAAAGTACGGTCATAGTTCAGATCGATACGAGCCATCTTGAATGCTGGATCATCCAAGGTTTCAAGCTGCTGCATCTTGCTGGCTGACAAGACTGGTGATGACAAAATAATACGGTGAGCATCTCTTGCTGATGGCGCAAACACATTAGTCTCAGCACCTAGACAAGTCTGCAACGACATCACGATTGATTCACGTAATGGATCGATTGGCGGATTAGTCACCTGTGCAAACTGCTGACGGAAAAAGTCACCGACATGGCGAATTTGCTGCGAGAGTACAGCCATTGGTGTATCGTCACCCATTGAGCCGACTGGTTCTTGACCATTTTCAGCATTAGGGCGAATGATTTCTGTGCGCTCTTCATTGGTGATGTGATACATTTTTTGTAGCGCTTTGAGCTTATCACCGCGGCACGCTTGCGTTGCCAATGTCTCTTCTAGACGCTCATCATCACGAACACGCGTCGCTTCTTCACGCAACCATTTGCGATATGGATGCGCCGTTTTTAGTAAAGTTGCAATAGCCGTCGTATCTAAAATTTGACCTGTTAACGTATCAATGACCAGCATTTGACCAGGTCCAACACGACCTTTTGCCAATACGTCTTGTGGCTCATAATCCCAAACGCCCACTTCTGATGCAACAGTGATATAGCCGTTCTTAGTGGTTACCCAACGTGACGGTCGCAGGCCGTTTCTATCGAGCATACAGACCGCATAGCGTCCATCTTGAATGACTAGCCCTGCTGGACCGTCCCACGCTTCCATATGCTGTGAGTAAAACTCATAAAACGCACGTAGATCCATATCCATGCTATCAACATTCTGCCACGCTGGCGGTACCAAAATAGACATTGCATGGAATAGGTTCATACCACCAGACATAAGCACTTCAAGCATGTTGTCTAAGCTTGATGAATCTGAACCGGTACTATTTACAAGTGGTGTCAGCTCATTCAAGTTAGGCAGCTTGTCTGATTTTAGCTTTGGCGTACGGGCTTTAGACCAGTTGCGGTTACCTGTAATGGTATTTAACTCACCATTGTGCGCAAGATAACGGAATGGCTGTGCCAGTGGCCAGCGCGGTAACGTATTGGTTGAAAAACGCTGATGGAATACTACGATATGTGATGCCAAACGCTCATCTTGCAAATCCAAGAAAAACGCTGGCAAATCTGAAGGCATTACCAAGCCTTTATAAATAATGGTCTGACAACTCAATGAACAGACATAGAATAGCTCATCATCCGTCAAACGCTGCTCTGCTTTTTTGCGTGCAACAAACAGCTTACGGTTGAAGTCATCAGCAGCTAGATCATCTGGCGCATTAACGAACACTTGCTTAAAGTCTGGTAATGTCTCACGACCAATCTCACCAACAATACTCAAGTCGAGTGGTACATCACGCCAGCCAGCCACTTCTAGCCCTTGGGCTGTAATCTCATCGCTTAATACTTGTTGGCTATGCTTGGCTTTATCGCTATCTAAATTCACGAACACCATACCGACAGCAAAGTTGTCCGTAATGGCAAATTGCTGCTCGTCAGCAATCTGTTTAAAGAAATCAGTAGGCGTGGCTAATAGTAAGCCACAACCATCACCAGTTCTACCGTCAGCAGCAACACCGCCGCGATGTGTCATACAACTTAAACTATGAATGGCAGTTTTTACCAAATCATGGCTCGCTTCACCCTCAATATGGGCAATTAGGCCAAAACCGCAATTATCAGAAAAATCATCTGGCGTGGCCAGGTGTGTTTGTGAGGAAATCATTGACATAGCTTGTCCTTTTAAGTAGACGGGCAACTTACATTTCCAATGCGGAGTATAAGTTGGTACCCGTAAGCAGAACGGGCTGATAGTGGATATTCGTGTGTTCGAATTGGCAAATAGCGCAATGCTCGATAGACATCATACTTTAAGAGAAAGTAAAACCCTTGACCCTCCTGGTCATTAGCTGATGTCTTGACATGTGGTCCGTGTATCAAAAGATAGTAAGTAGCAGCCCTTGGCAACGGGAGAATCTACGCCCTTAAATGCCAGTTACTCAATCAGTGATATCTAATGCCATTCATTTAAGCATCATTTGTTATGTTGTCATGTCTAGCATTTAAAGCTAAGCATACAATAACTTAATAACAGTGCACTTGTTTATCTTGAATATCTGACGCTCTGTATTCAAGCACTTTGTTTACCCTAAAAAGAGTGACAATAAGAGAGGTTGCGTCACTTACGATAACCTAATTATGGATAGTAAGTAACCGCGCTTGAGACAATAATATTTAGTAAAGAACTCTAAAAACTAAGAAAAAACCACTAAATAGTTGTTAAATAGACATTTTTTACGATAACTATACAGAACGTCGCCCACAGTTATATTAGTTAATGATTGTCGAAAAATCTAGTCTTTTCTATCGATTCATTAGCCATAAATTGTAAGAGGACTTATTACTATTGGTTATAGGACAAATAAAAATGCTGTTAAAATTTTAATGCGAACAATATAAATGACAGTTAGCAAAAGGCTTTGATAA
>NZ_PJBF01000043.1 GCF_002836505.1 Psychrobacter sp. Choline-02u-9 | reverse complement strand
GGTTCAAGACTTAACTCATATAAATATGATTATTAAGACGATTTTGACCACATTAAGATAATTGTTAAAAGGTTGCACATACTAATGTGCAGATATTATAAGAAAATCGCGGCCAATAACAAGTCTTTTAACAAGTTATTGGCGTATTCTTTAGTGACAATACACAGACATACTCTATATTGTCACTTTCAGTAAGTTTTATTTACTCGTCATCATCTTTAGAGTTGAACTTAGAGATGATTTCAGCAGCAACTGATTTTGGAATTTCAGCGTACTTTTGGAATTCCATTGAGTAAGTTGCACGGCCTTGGGACATAGAGCGCATTTGAGTGGCATAACCAAACATTTCCGCTAATGGTACTTCAGCACGAATCTGTTTAGTACCGCCAGGTAGATCTTCCATACCCTGTACCAAACCACGACGACGGTTAAGATCGCCCATGATGTCGCCCATGTAGTCTTCAGGTGTTTCAACTTCTACTTTCATTACTGGCTCAAGTAGCGCTGGATCAGCTGCTAAGAAACCTTTTCTGAAGGCCATAGAACCAGCCATCTTAAATGACAATTCATCAGAGTCAACGTCATGATAAGAACCATCATACAAGGTCGCTTTTACGCCAACTACAGGGTAGCCTGCAAGTACGCCGTTTTTCATGCGCTCTTGGATACCTTTGTCAACAGCACCGTGGAATTCTTTTGGTACAGTACCACCAACAACTTCTTCAGCGAATTCATATTCAGTGTCGCCAGCTGGATCAAGTGGCTCAAGACGTAACCAAACGTGACCAAACTTACCACGACCACCTGTTTGACGTACGAATTTGCCTTCTTGTTCAACAGTGTTACGAATCGTCTCACGATAAGCAACCTGAGGTGCACCGATGTTTGCTTCAACGTTGAATTCACGCTTCATACGGTCAACAAGAATCTCTAGATGTAGCTCACCCATACCACTGATGATCGTCTGACCAGATTCTTCGTCAGTGTGTACACGGAACGATGGATCTTCTTTTGCCAAACGGCCAAGAGCGATTGACATTTTTTCTTGGTCAGCTTTGGTCTTTGGTTCAACAGCTAGAGAGATAACTGGATCTGGGAATTCCATACGCTCAAGAGTGATCACGTTGTCTTCATCACATAGCGTATCACCAGTAGTCACATCTTTCATGCCGACTAGAGCTGCGATATCACCAGTACGAATCTCTGCAAGCTCTTCTTGAGAGTTTGCCATCATCTGTACGATACGACCAACACGCTCACGCTTCATTTTAACTGGGTTATAAACACTGCTACCCTGCTTCATTACACCAGAATAAACACGTACGAAGGTTAAGTTACCAACGAATTTGTCATTCATGATTTTGAACGCTAGTGCTGAGAAAGGTGCTTCATCTGATGCTTCACGGCTGCCTTCGCTTTCGTCTTTGTCATCAAGAATACCTTTAATAGCAGGTACGTCGATTGGTGCAGGTAGATACTGAATAACGGCATCTAGCATCTTCTGTACACCTTTGTTCTTAAAGGCAGTACCACAAAGAAGCGGAATGATTTCGTTATCGATAGTTAACTGACGAATAGCACCGTGAATTTGTTCTACAGTCAACTCACCGTTTTCTAGGTATTCGTTCATCAACTCTTCGTTGGCTTCAGCAGCATTTTCTACAAGGTGTTCGCGGTATTCTGCTGCTTTTTCTTGTAGTTCAGTTGGGATTTCGCGCTCATCATATTGCATACCTTGAGACGCTTCGTCCCAATAGATAGCTTTCATAGTCACTAGATCAACAACGCCTTCGAAGTCATCTTCTTTACCAATTGGGATAACCAATGGTACAGGGTTACCGCCTAAGCGAGTTTTGATCTGTTCGATAACACGATAGAAATCAGCACCAACACGATCCATTTTGTTTACAAATGCAAGACGTGGTACTTTATATTTGTTCGCCTGACGCCATACGGTCTCAGACTGTGGCTGAACGCCGCCTACTGCACAGTAAACCATGCAAGCGCCATCAAGTACACGCATAGAACGTTCAACTTCGATCGTGAAGTCAACGTGACCTGGGGTATCGATGATGTTGATACGGTGTTCGTCAAACTGTTTAGCCATACCTGACCAAAAACAAGTTGTTGCCGCTGAGGTAATAGTAATACCACGCTCTTGTTCTTGCTCCATCCAGTCCATAGTGGCTGCGCCATCATGTACTTCGCCAATTTTGTGGCTAACACCGGTATAGAATAAAACACGCTCTGTAGTGGTTGTCTTACCAGCATCGATGTGCGCTGAGATACCAATATTGCGATAGCGTTTTAGGGGAGTTTTACGAGCCATAGTGTTTTCCTAGGAAAAGTCGTGTATATAATAATGTATTGTGTCTCTACCTCATACTCTATGACAAAGCGTTCAGCTTCGTAATATTACTTACTGATTATTGAGCCTAATACGGACAAAAAAAGAGCAAATACTAAGAATAGTGCGGCATCAAATTTGGGATGCTCTCCAGCAAAAACAGTATTTGTTAAGAGAGACATCTGGATATATGTCCGCCACCTCAGTCATCAATAAATAACATTTATATATGACCGAATGATGATGGCGGCAATCAATAGAATAAACAACAATGTAAGATTAAATGGCATGAGCCACTAATCTCAAGCTACTATTAAAAAGTAGCTTAGAAACGGTAATGAGAGAATGCTTTGTTAGCATCTGCCATGCGGTGAACTTCGTCACGCTTTTTCATAGCAGCGCCTTTGCCATCAGCAGCATCATTCAATTCGCCAGCTAAACGCAAAGCCATTGATTTTTCAGAACGCTTAGCAGCCGCTTCAGCTAACCAACGCATAGCCAATGCAGTACGACGGGAGGGGCGTACTTCCATTGGTACTTGATAGGTTGCACCGCCAACGCGGCGAGCTTTTACTTCTACCATTGGGCGTACATTTTCTAGCACTTCTTCGAAGAAAGATACTGGATCTTCAACTTTACGCTTCTCACTTACTGTCTCAAGTGCACCGTAAACGATACGCTCAGCAGTAGATTTTTTACCATCACTCATTACATGGTTGATGAATTTTGCAACAGTTTGGCTACCAAACTTAGGATCCGGTAGGATCTCACGGGCAGCAACGACGCGACGTCTTGGCATAATAAATTTCCTTATCTTCAGGAGTGTCTAACATTCACAACATCGACTACTTATCATTAGGATATGGCAGTGAGTTATCAGTTAGCCTTACTGCATGGTGGTATGTTTTAAGAGCAAATCCCAGATATATATTTATATAAAAGTGATACTACTACTGACACCAAACCCATGCACAGTTATTGGGTAGTGCAAAAAGCTTAGTTAATAACGTTTAGTTATTAAACTTTAGGCTTCTTAGCACCGTACTTAGAGCGACCTTGCTTACGGTCTTTAACGCCTGCGCAATCTAATGCACCGCGAACAGTGTGATAACGTACACCTGGTAGATCTTTTACACGACCACCACGGATTAGAACAACACTGTGCTCTTGTAGGTTATGACCTTCGCCACCGATGTAGCTTGATACTTCATAGCCTGAAGTCAAACGTACACGACATACTTTACGCATGGCAGAGTTAGGTTTTTTTGGCGTGGTAGTATATACACGAGTACATACACCGCGACGCTGTGGGCACGCTTCCAACGCAGGAACTTTTGACTTTTCCTTGATGGTTTTGCGACCTTTACGAATCAATTGGTTAGTTGTTGCCATAAGGCATCCTTCTCCCGTTTGGTATAAAACAAAAAAATGGGCCAATGCACCATCTATCTGACAATAATTGCAGATTTCGGGGCACCCATTTTTAGGACAGTGTATTATAAAGAGTTGTTGCTGCTATTTCAACCACTTATGAATGGTTTCGCTTTACAACATTTGATAGATATGCATTCAGCCTCTCATTGTATCACTTTATAGATTTTTCGCCGAAAAATAGCGTAAGAAATAAAGTAAACAAAGTGAGCTCAAGCATCATTAAGAAAAGATGTTTAACATTGAAATGGTACTTGATAGTAACTAAGTGGTGGTATTTATCCTAATTTTCAAGTCATGTTGCTCAATCAAACTAAGATAAATACCGCTGTACTTATAAATATATAGCCCAACTAGCAAATAATATGTCTATTACTTGGCTTTTTTATCAGACGTTTGCTTGTCTGAGTCTTTTTTACTGCTAGTTTCTTTTTTACTGGTTTCTTCTTTATTAGGGGCTTTTTCTGAATCACTGCTTTTTTCTTTGCGCTCTGTGTCTTTTTTCGCCTCATCAGTACTAGCCTTTTCTACTTTGGCCTCACTGCTGCTGTCATCGGTAATGGCACGATTAGCCAATTTTGCTTCTGGTGCAAAGGTCGCCTGAGCAACGCCAATAACTTCATCAATCAATTGGCTATTATAATGCATGCCGATCGCTACTGCAGTGACAGGAATGAAGCGACGAACCCATGATAAATTGATCTGATCTAAATCAATACCTACTTGACTGGCGACTTTGTCTATTTGCGCAGCATAGAAATTTACATTTTTGTTTTTCAGACCAAGATTTTTAAGTTCACTATGCAGTCCATTACTCTGAGCATTATCGAGCAAACCCTTACCAATACCTAGACCAGCTAGCAGCGCTTGTTTTTCTTGCATTTTGCTCAAATCAGCGTTTGATAGTAACTCGTACGCCATCTTGACGCCTTGCTTACCTGTCAGCGGCTTATTATATACAGCAGCAATCTGATAAACCGTACGTAATGAAACCAGTAATAGCCACAATGTATCAGCGAGCAAACCTGGTAGACCTGCCAAACCCGTCAAGCCACCCATCATTGCAAGCGCGCGATTTTGATTGGCGATATCAGTAGCTAGAGCATAACGTTCTTCGTCATCTAAAGTAGCAATATTGGCAAAGCGATGTTCATTAGGTAAGTCGAGTTGACTCCAGTTGGCAGCGAGATTGGCCACTTGGGCAAATGCACCATCAACTGTCGATTGAAAAAAGCTGTTTGGTACGACTTTCTTGGCATATTTACCATAAGTAGCAAAACGTGGTCCTAAAAGTTGCTGCGTCGCCTTCAACGTTTGCTCACGAAACAAGTCTTGTTGGTAGTCTTCATCGCCTAGGTCTACAGCTTTATATTGACGCGGTTTGCCCGTTTTAGCGTTTACGCTATCAATCATAGCCCCTACACGCTCTAGATTGTTTCGAGTAAAAGAGCCAATGGTATTGATGCTTTTAGAAAGAGTACTACGCTTTGCCATCGTGATGTCCTTAATATGATGAGTTGGTTTTTTAATATAATTGTATTTTAATATGATATTTAATTATTAATAATAATGAGTCTATTATTTTAGCCAGTTATCGTAACTGGTGTCAGTGCGAACAATGTTATTAGAATCACAAATTTTGTATCTAAAGTATAATTCTGTCCATAGTCAGTAGCTAGTCTTACTTCTCATCTCTTTACTCAAAACTCAGTCATAAGTGTTATTTTGTCGTTATTTTACACTTGTCCAAAGATTTCCAGTGCTTGATACGTTATCATGTGCCATAACTGAGAGCATAATTGTACACTGAACTTATATTGCCTCTGATAGACCGTTAACAGAATTTCGTTACCTAAATTCATGCTATCGTTATCTACATAGACTATTTTTTCATTATAATGCTCGAATTAACTCATAGTTAAACATCATATATAGATTTACCACGATTATTGCAACCAACTGCTAGCAAGTCGTTACTTATAAGGAATAGCATATGCGCCGCGTCGTTATTACTGGAGCAGGGATTGTCTCTTGTATTGGACATGATTTAGATACTGTCACCACTGCCCTTAAAGAAGGTCAGTCTGGCATCACATTTAACGATTCTTATGCTGAGCACGAGTTTAAATCACACGTGAGCGGTAGTATCAATCAATCAGAACTGGATACCAGTGGTATCGATCGTAAGCTGAAACGGTTCTTTAGTGACGCCAGTCTTTATGCTTATGTTAGTGCGCTAAATGCGATTGAGCACTCTGGCCTGTCACTTGATACCATCAATAACAACCCACGAGTGGGTGTAGTGGCAAGTTCGGGCGGCGCATCAACAGAAAATATCGTCAATGCTATCGATGCTATGCGCGAAAAAGGTCTACGCGGTGTCGGCGCAATGGCAGTACCAAAGACAATGGGCAGCTCAGTATCAGCTGCTTTAGCAACCGGCCTCAAAATCCAAGGCGTCTCCTACTCGCTCGCCTCTGCTTGTGCGACTTCGACACACTGTATCGGTCATGCTGCTGAGCTTATCCAATTGGGTAAAGCCGATGTGATATTGGCTGGTGGTAGTGAAGCTGAGCATTGGACACAGTCTTGTATGTTTGATGCCATGGGCGCAGTTAGTACTCAGTATAACGACACACCAAAACTTGCCTCAAGAGCCTATGACAAAGACCGTGACGGTTTTGTGATTGCTGCTGGTGGCGCGATGGTGGTTGTAGAGAGTCTGGAGCATGCTCAAGCACGCGGCGCTAATATTTTGGCTGAAATCGTTGGCTATGGTGCCAGCTCTGATGGTGCAGAAATGGTTGCGCCAAGCGGTGAAGGTGCAGTTCGCTGTATGCAACAAGCCTTGGCCGAAGCGGGTCTAGAAAGTGTCGATTACATTAACAGCCATGGTACTAGTACACCACTGGGCGATATTACTGAGCTTAAAGCGATTGCTAAAATATTTGATAATGACGTCAGTAAAGTACCTGCTATCAGCTCAACCAAATCAATGACAGGTCATAGCTTGGGCGCTGTTGGTGCACAAGAGCTGATTTATTGTCTACTAATGCTACAGGGCGGGTTTATCGCTCCAAGTATCAATGTTGACAACTTAGATCCTGCTGCTGAAGGTTTTGATATTGTCACCGAAATGCGTGAAGCAAATCTTGAAACCTTGATGAGTAATAGCTTTGGCTTTGGTGGTACTAACGCTACGCTAATTATCAAAAAGTTTGACGCTTAACCCATGCTTGTATCAAATCACAATACAACTGAGCAGACAGATTCTGCGCCATCGCCAGCTAGCAAACCTAGCTGGCGTTTTGGTGATTTGTCTGCTGCAGAGCTGATGCCGCAGCTACAGCGTCACTTGCTCGACCAAGATATTAAAGCAAACTGGCAGCTTGTTTGGCTTAATAACGATGGTCGACCAGTGATTGGCTTACTGCCTAAAGTTAGCTGGTCTGTTTATCCCAATGATGAGCAAGCTTCTAGTGACTCACCCAATGTTTATAAGGTGATTAAAAATTGTCGCAGTAATGACGTGCGCCGCGATACTGATGTAAATAGCGATAACAATAGTTATGCTGGCACGACAGCTTATATGAGCTATCTAGAATGGCAAGAGGAACTAATCGCTTATAGCAATACTCAAAAAGCCAATCACGACACGTCATATATCAATAGCGAAGAAAGCTCGAAACCTAGTTATCATCATGGGCTAATCGGTTTTATTGGTTATGATATTGCAGCTCATGAGCTAAGTCCTGCCGATAGGATTGAATTGGCAATGCAGCCGTGTGCCTCGTTGGGACATTATGATATTTATCTAACACCTACGGCACATGCTGATACAGGCTGGGAATTAAAGAGTCATCTAACCAATGCTGACGTTTCTGAGAATATTGGTCATAAGACAAACGATAGTCTTATAACGACTCTTACCTCTTACCTAGACGAACTGGATCAAAAACTGTCTGATAAATATCTCAATCCGTCACAGTTTAAAGATGCATCAAGCATCACTCCCCTAGTTTTAAGTCCGCGATGGAGTAAGCTTGATTATCAACAAGCATTTAATCGCACACAAGACTATCTACAGCAAGGCGACTGCTATCAGATAAACCTGACACAGAAATGGTCTGGCAGTTTAGCGTGTAAAAATAACGATGTTCAATCAGCCTATTCACTTATTGACTATTTGCCCGCACTGTATCGCAATACAAAAGCACCTTTTGCAGGATATGTAAGTGTTGATAGCACTGATGGTGATTACCTAAATAGAAACAACTTTGACGCAGATAGCAATCATTTTGAGCTATTAAGCTGCTCACCTGAGTTGTTTTTTACATTCACTAGAGAAATCGACACTGGCAAACACTCTATTCGTACTAAGCCTATCAAGGGAACCATGCCGCGAGGTGGTACTAACGAGCAAGATGAGCGCTATAAACAGCAATTGGTCAATAGCGAAAAAGACCGTGCCGAAAATGTCATGATTGTAGATTTACTGCGTAATGATTTGGGCAAATACGCCAAAATTGGTAGTGTGAAAGTACCGCAATTATTTGCGATTGAAAGCTTTAGCAACGTGCATCATATGGTCAGTACTATTACCGCTGAGCTAAAAGCTGATACTCATCCACTAGCTGTATTGTTTGGTAGTCTGCCTGCTGGCTCTATCACTGGCACACCAAAAAAACGTGCCGTTGAGATCATTGCTGAACTGGAATCTACGCCACGCGGTGCTTATTGTGGCACTATGGGTTATATGAATTTTGATGGTAGTGGTCAATGGAACGTGCTCATTCGTACATTGCAAGCCAGTACTTCGTCAGATAATAGCCTTAATGAAGAAAGACACGTTAATCTATGGGCAGGTGGCGGTATTACGGTCGCGTCCGATTGTGATGCTGAATACCAAGAATGCTTAGATAAAGTAGGTAATTTATTATCAGTACTGGCTCAAAAACCTAAAATAGTAAACTAAAACCTTCTTATTAATTTAAAGCAAAAAAAAGCCTGCCAACGTTATGTTAGCAGGCTTTTTTTAATACTTATTAATGTTGTTTTGCGTTCTGAATAAATAGGCTTACCTATCAACATTCTATATTAAGCTATCAATATAATTTTATTCAGCAACAACGCTAGCATCGACTTGCAAAGCTTTTAGCGCATCAATCAAACGCTCGTTCTGCTCTGCCGTACCGATAGTAATACGCAAGTACTCTGCAATACGCGGCTTATCAAAATGGCGAACGATAATGCCCTGCTCGCGTAACGCACTCGCGACAGCACTTGCATTGCCATCTTTTGGACGAGCAAAAACAAAGTTGGCATGTGACGGTAGGACCTTATAGCCCAATGTCGTCAACTCTGCTGTTAGCGACGTACGTAAATCAATGACTTGCTGACGGGTGTGCTCAAAATACTCAGTGTCTAACACACTCGCAGTCGCCCCAGCTTGAGCCAACTTATCCAGCGGATAGCTGTTAAAGCTATTTTTCATCCGGGTCAGTGCTTCAATCAACGATGCATTGCCAAAGGCCATACCAACGCGCAATCCAGCAAGCGAGCGTGACTTTGAAAAGGTTTGGGTCACGATAACGTTATCACACTCATTGATTAGGCTAACTGCTGAGACTGGCAGGTCTGCATTGCTTTCATCTATCTGAGCAAAATCGATATACGCTTCGTCAATAACAATGACCGCATTAGAATGCTCACTCGCAAGTTTACGAATATCAGCAAGTGATAATAGCAAGCCCGTTGGCGCATTAGGGTTGGCGATGATAATACCGCTACAAGGCTGACGATAAGCATCAGGGTCAATGCTAAAGTCTTCTTCTAGAGGAATCTGTACAAGCTCTACACCGAACGTCTGTGCATATACTGGATAAAAACTGTAACCAATATCAGGTGATAGCAGCGGACGCTCTTTTAAAAAGAAGCTAGCAAAGACTAACGCCAAGACTTCATCTGAACCATTACCAACGAATACTTGATTGATATCAAGGTTGTATGACTGTGCTAATGCAGCACGTAGGTCATTAGATTCAGGAGCAGGATACAAACGTAACTCATCAGCTTGCTGTTCCAAGACCTTGGCAATAGCCTCCCCTACTTTTGGCGAGGGTGGAAACGGGTTTTCATTGGTATTTAGTTTGCATAGATTGTCGTGTTGCGGCTGCTCACCTGGAACATAAGGTGACAAGTTGCGTGCTTTAGACGACCACAGTCTGGTGTCTATTTTTGACTCACTCATAAATTATCCTACTATTAGCCAAAAAGACTATTAAAAATAAATATCAAAAGTAAAAGCTAAAAATTCAAAATCAATTACTGATAACGATAACGAGCTGAACGCGCATGGGCTTCTAAGTCCTCACGCTGCGCTAAAATATCAGCTGTCTCAGCCAAAGGCTTACTACCAGATTCACTGCAATAAATAATGGATGATTTCTTTTGAAAATCGTAAACACCTAACGGTGAAGAAAAGCGCGCGGTACCGGATGTTGGTAGCACATGGTTCGGTCCTGCACAGTAATCCCCAATCGCCTCAGGCGTGTGACGACCCATAAAGATAGCACCCGCATGACGAATATCATCTAACAATGCATCAGGGTTATCAACGGATAACTCCAAATGCTCAGGGGCAATACGATTAATCAGTGCCATACCCTCGCTACGATCTTTCACTAATATAAGTGCACCACGATTTTGTAGCGAATCGCGTGCGATATCTGCTTTTGGTAGCTCAGCGAGTGCTCTTTCTATCTCTAACGCGACTTCTTTTAGCTGCTCTTCACTGGTCGTCACAAAGATAGCTTGTGCAATACGGTCATGCTCAGCTTGAGACAATAGATCCATCGCTAGCCAATCTGCTCTATCTTGTGCTTCGCCTTCTGCATATACCAATACTTCTGAAGGTCCAGCAATCATGTCGATACCAACTTGACCAAATACCGCGCGCTTGGCAGCTGCGACATATTTGTTACCTGGTCCTGTGATTTTGTCCACGGCTGGAATCGTTTCAGTGCCGTAAGCTAAAGCTGCTACTGCTTGAGCACCACCAATAGTGAAGACGCGATCGACTTGGGCCAGATGAGCCGCTGCCAATACTAACGGATTGAGCACGCCTTTAGGCGCTGGTACGACCATGATGACTTCAGTAACGCCAGCCACCTTAGCAGGAATAGCATTCATCAATACTGACGATGGATAAGAAGCTAAACCACCCGGTACATAAATTCCAACGCGATCAAGTGGCGTGACTTTTTGACCCAATCGGTTACCTAGCTCATCCTCATACTGCCAGGTTTCTTGTACTTGGCGCTCATGGAATGTCTGTACCCGAGTTGCGGCTGTGGTCAACGCTATCTTTACTTTTTCATCAAGATTGGCAAACGCTTCAGTAAGCGCTTCTTTAGACAGCTCTAACTCTTGCATCGACGTTGCTGGATGCTGGTCAAACTGTTGGGTCAATGCCAACACGACGCTATCACCATCAGCACGTACTTGGGCGATGATATCATCGACGGTATGTAGTAGTTCAGCATCATTGACTGTTTCAAAGGCAAGCAACTGTGTCAATTGACTATCAAAATCGGCATTTTGGGTACTTAACTGGCGCATGACCTAATCCTATATCTGAGCATAAAGTAGTGCTAAAAATGAACGGTTTGGAACTGAGTAAAGTATGTTTCACTTTCAAAGTATTGCGACTTATTCGATGTCTTCTTGTCTAAATTTTATGGTGATTTTATGTTTTCGCAAGCTAAGACAACAAAACCAGTTTAGCACGCTACGTCATTCATAGCCTGCTAAACTGGTTTAAAAATTTGTATAACCGTGCTTTGTTTTACCAATGACTTGCACTGGATAATTAGCTATTGGCGATACTATTTTTAAAGCTATCTAAGATTGGTTCTAGTAATGCAAATTTGCGCTTATAGCTAACTTGATTGACAATCAGACGTGAGGAAACATCACAAATATGATCGCGTGCTTCAAGTCCATTGGCGCGTAGTGTGTTACCTGTGTCGACCACATCGACGATCAAATCACCTAAACCAACCAATGGCGCAAGCTCCATCGAACCGTAAAGTTTGATGACATCAACCTGCTGACCTTGGCTCGCAAAATAAGCACGAGCGACATTGACATATTTGGTCGCGATACGCAGGCGACGATTTGGCAGCGGTGCATCTTTCACACCCGCAGTCATCAGTTTGCACTGAGCAATCTGCAAATCGAGTAATTCATAAACATGATTGGCACCATGCTCAAGCAGCACATCTTTACCCGCCACCCCAAAGTCAGCAGCGCCATGTTCGACATAGGTCGGCACATCGCTGGCACGCAAAATCAATACACGCACATTTGGATTTGAGGTTGGAAAAATCAGTTTACGTGACGCTTCAGGGTCTTCTAAAAGATCAACGCCAGCTGCACGTAGCAGTGGCATGGTCTCTTCTAAAATGCGGCCTTTTGATAAAGCCAAGGTTAGACCTGAAAACTCATCGTTTACTTCGTTTAATAAACCGCTGGCTGGTAAAGATTTGCTTGTCTCAGTCATAATGACATCGTGTCCATGTGCAGTCCCCTACTCAAAGGGGAGTTTCTAATTTATATCGTAATACGGGTAACAGTTTATATTGAGTTAACCAGTATTAAGCGTTAGTATTGATACGTTCGATGTTAACGCCAAGGCTACGCAGCTTGTCTTCAACATGCTCATAACCACGATCGATGTGGTAAATACGATCAATCAAGCTCTCGCCTTCAGCAGTCGCTGCTGCCATTACTAATGACATAGACGCACGTAAATCTGTCGCCATTACTGGTGCTGCGGTAAAGTTTTCGACACCTCGTACTACGGCAGTGTGACCGTCAACCTGAATAGACGCGCCCAAACGATTGAGCTCTGGTACGTGCATATAGCGATTTTCGAAAATGTTTTCGATAAAAGTACTCGTACCGTCAGCTAAGCAGGCAATAGCCATTAGTTGAGCTTGCATATCCGTTGGAAAACCAGGATGCGGCTGTGTACGAATATCAACCGCTTTTGGGCGGCCTTTCATTTGTGCGCGAATCCAGTCATCACCTGTCGTAATAACCGCACCCATGTCTTCGAACTTCTCTAGCACTGGCGTCAATAATAGAGCAGATGTTTTTTTGGTCAATACATCACCACGTGTCATCAAGGCACCAGCAAGGTATGAGCCTGTCTCAATACGGTCAGGGACAACTGAGTACTCACAGCCGTGTAAACGCTCTACCCCTTCGATGGTCATCGTTGATGTACCGATACCACTTATTTTGGCA
The DNA here is from genome assembly GCF_002836505.1 of Psychrobacter sp. Choline-02u-9. Lineage (GTDB taxonomy): Bacteria > Pseudomonadota > Gammaproteobacteria > Pseudomonadales > Moraxellaceae > Psychrobacter. The sequence continues at coordinate 76,279 of NZ_PJBF01000043.1, read as the reverse complement.
CCCATTGCAACTAACATATTGGCTAGATCAACCACTTCTGGCTCTAACGCACAATTTCCTAAGACAGTAGTACCTTTAGCCAATGCTGCTGCCATGATGACGTTCTCAGTACCGCCGACGGTAATCATATCAAATGAGAAATTACAGCCTAATAGCTTGCCACCTTTTGGTGCTTGAGCTTTTACGTAGCCATTCTCTACACTGATCTCAGCACCCATCGCTTCAAAAGCTTTTAGGTGTTGATCGACAGGGCGTGAACCAATCGCACAACCACCCGGCAATGAGACTTCAGCTTCACCAAAACGTGCCAGTAGCGGCCCTAGCACCAAGATTGAAGCGCGCATGGTCTTTACCAAATCATACGGGGCATAAAAGTTATCGATACTCTTGGTATCGCAAGTGACTGTATCATCTTGCTTCTGGATTTTGATACCCATGCCACCGATCAATTCAATCAACGTTCGCACGTCTTGTAGTGACGGCACGTTATGCAGTGTCGTTGGCGTCTCAGCCAATATCATAGCTGCGAGTAACGGCAAAGCGGCATTTTTGGCGCCTGAGATGGTGACTTCCCCTGCGATACGACTACTACCAGTGATTAAAAATTGATCCATAAAGGTGACAACCTATCGATGAGTATAGAAAATTATGAAAACCAGAACTACAGCTCTCAACCATGCATATGGCCGATTCAGTAATATCTAGTCATATAGACAGCTATTTGATTAGCCTTTTGATTGAGCGTCCCACTCAGCAGGCGTCAGCGCTTGGATATTGAGTGCGTGAATATCGCCACTCGCAATCTTATCATTGACTAACGCATATACTGCTTGCTGACGTTGAACCGCGCGTTTGCCTTCAAAGCTGGTATCGACTACGCGTACATCAAACTTATTACCTTGGTTGGCAGCTTGGATAAAAGCGTCTGGGAAGTGCGTTTGTAAAAATGCAATCAAATCGTCAGCGTTCATGCTCATAAAATATCCTGTCTTATGTAAATAGGTTTTATTTGAATGGCAACATTATAACAAGAGTTTGAACATCTTACAGCACTGTCTGTGTATAAGCGCACATGACATATACATATCATCAATTTTAAATAAACGGGATACAATATCAAGCGCTTTTAGACTGCTATAGCGCATCGACTATAAGCTGACTATAAATAGCACCGACCAAACAGTCACTGTAATGGTTGCTTTGACGATGAAAGACTCTAAATAACATGCCAAAATTTTAACGTCTTTCCATTTGAACAACTCGTTTTATGGTACGTCTTTCAATCACGGCATCTGATTGACTGGCTAAAGTAAACTTTACCTCAGACTCCTTTAAGTTCTCTGGAATAGTAAGCTGCATCACTACCGTGGTTTTGGCATCGCAAGGCACAGTGATACACCATTGCTGCTCGATGCCTTTTTCGATGATTGGATTCCATTTAATATCATAATTGTACTTTTTATTGACGCGCTCAAGCTTCGGGACGATGACTTTATTGAGATAAGCAGGGCGGTCACTCTCTCTTAGCTCATTGTATTGATTTATCTCTGAATCAGTGAAAGGTATATTGGCGATAGGCTGTGAGCCAGGATCTTTTTTGATAATAATATCAATCCCTATTATAGGATCACTGCCTCCTGCGGCAAATGACAATGAAGGTATGGCTAAAGTTAGGCTTAATAGGGATAGCTTAAGTAGTTTCATACTGGTAGTCCTTTAGTTTGAGTTGGCTTTCCTTAACTTATGGTCTTATATATTTTAATAGCGACCTTTCTATAATAGAGATAGACGGCATTGAATGAACAGTCTTTTTTTGTATTTATACTTCTGAATATACAAATATAGCGAAATATAAAAAGCCCCAGCAGGCGCTAGGCCAAACTGGGGTTCCGTATTAGGTGCTCATTAACAAGTAGAATGGCTCTTTAAAAAGCTATTTAGAGCACTATTTTAAAGGCTGTTTGAAGCGCTATCAAAAAATACTCTAAACTATTTTAGTTATTTCAGCTCTTTGTCCAGATAAATCAGCACTTGCGCACGTACATCATTGACCCAACGCAGCGGCGGTGCCATCGCACCAATACTAGTTGCGTGACTGGCTCCTTCGATTTCGCCCGTTTCAACGGTTACGCCTGCTTTTTTAAACGCTTCTGTCATTTTGATTGTATTAGTCACATGTACAATTTTGTCTTTTTCTGCGGTTAATAATAAATACGGTGGCTGCGCGCCTTTAATCTGGCGATCTGGCATCACCTCATCAGGTGTGGCATTGGGGCCAAACGCCGTTGCACTACTGAACTTGCGGAAATCATAGCTATAAGGACCCGCAATTCCGATAACGGCTGCAATATCTGTTGGCTTAATACCATAAGGCGCCAAAAAGTCTTCGTTGGCAACGGCTGCTACTGCATTAAACGCGCCAGCAGAGTGCCCCATCACCGCTAGGCGTGACGGATCAGCATGGAGACTGGTCGCATTTTCAATACTCCAAGCAATCGCTTGAGCCGCATCTTTGACATAATCAGGATAGACGTGTTCAGGCGCTTTACGGTAATTAATCACTGCGGTGACATACCCTGCTTTGGCTAAGCTCTGACCGACAAAGGCGTATTGTTCTTTATTGCCGCTCTCCCATGAACCACCATGGACAAATACCACCATAGGATAGCTAGTGTTGATAGCACTCTGAGATTTCATTGCTTGCGCTAGCGGTTTTGGATAATAGATATCTAAGTCTTGTGAAGGCTGATCACCATATAAGATATCCTTACTTACCCCAACGCCACCACTAGAAGTAATCCCATTGACGATAGCTAACGGTGATAATGCCTGTGCGTTTTGCGTGGCTAACGCGATACTGCCCAATGCCAATATTGCCGCACCACCAAATTTCAATGTTCGTGTTTTCTTATGAGCAGGTTTATTGTGTATCCCTATATTACTAATGACGCTTGTTTCTTCATTTGGTTGTATATTTGCCTGTGAATCCTTCATGACCAGTATCCTATTATATTTATTTATCAATCAGTAGTAACAGGCTAACAGCGATAATGGTTCATCCATTAGCCAATGAGGTGTTTGATATTAGTACCGTTGGCTAATGCACTGACTCTGCTACCTTTTGCTATTGACATAATACTCACTGGCCGAAGATTTCTCGTGCCTTTACTGTTATTACTATTTAGGCTTATTGTGATTAACGTCATTTATCGCTTGGCGAACTAAGGTTTTCTATTGATTCTGATAAAGGTCAATATAAGGGCTTGATGACGGCTGCGTAGTAGTGGCCTCTTCTTCCGTTATGATAATAGGCGTTGCTGTGCTGATAGTAGTATCTTGGGCAGCTGGCGCTACTGCAGGGTTGGCCAAATTATTCTCATACATGATGTCATCATTATTTATTTTCACCCCTCTATCGTCGACGACAGTTGTCAGCAATACCAACTCGGTAACCCCAACAGTGCCATTAGCGATATCAATCAGATGACTCTGCTGAGTGGGTGTCATACGGCCCATAATGTAGACCACGCCATTATTGGTAACGGCTTTAATTTGTGACGCACTCACGCCATCGCTAGCGGCTATTTTCGCCAGTAGCTTTGAAGTGATATAACCATCATGAACCGTTGAGCTATACCCTTTTGACGCACTCACCTCCATCTCATTGTAGACACGGCGTACATCCGGCATAGAGCTAACGACTTTTTCTACTTCTGCTTTGAGCGTTTCAGTTGGCACTTCACCTGTGAGCAGTACTTCGCTATTGAAACTATCGATACCCATACGACTGGTTTGCTGCAAGTCTTCTTTTAGCCCGTACACATTGATTTTGGCAGTATGTTCAATACTACGATCGAGCAGACGCTGCGGAATCGTGCGCTCAGTCATTGGTACACCATAAGTCCCTTCTGTACTGTTGGTCAGATAATTGGTGGCACAACCTGTACTGACAACACAGGCAGCAATCATAATGCCAGTCGTAATACGGCGTGATGAACCAAAAATAGCAGTGCGCAAATGCATCCGTGTCATTATTTACCTCTTAGAACATGGTTGTGACAATTTTATAAATTGAGCAAATCTTAATCTAGGCCGTGTTTTTATTTTGGAGAAAACACGCTCTAGTAGTGATGAGCTAAACTTAGCTGTAAGCTAATACTGTATCTGATTTATAAAAAGTTGACTATAACCGCTACTTTACTTAATTTTGGTCATCAGCGGTTAGCTTTTTAGTAACGAACCTTACTTGTCAGATGTGGTTAAATGCTTCACTTGGCAGCATCTATCTTATTTACTCTATTACCATGCACTGGCTATAAAAGCATTTTGAATCCATTCTGGTTGATGGTCTAACTCCTCATTTCTTGAATTTAACTTACTCATCGTATTGTAAGCAATAACATCAAACCGGCAGTCATAATGAGCATACTCAGGATACTGCTGCAAAAAGGACTGCGCTGTCTTAATAACTTTGCGCTGTTTGCTGGCTGTCACACTGAGTGCTGCATCGCCATAATTCGAGGACTTGCGCTGGCGAACTTCAATAAATACTAGTGTTGACCATGCTAAACCTGTCTCAATCATGACCAGATCCAACTCACCTACTTTTGGCTTTTGCCAATTTTGCACGACTAGCCTCAACCCTTGCGTTTGTAAATACTCACACGCCTGCTGCTCAAACCGACTACCTTGGCGCTGTTTTGGTGAGGTTAAGATTAAAGGCTTATGGTTCGGCATAAGGTGAATTGGTCTGATTAACATTTGAGAATTATCATAGCACAACATGCTAAACTAGCCACTTCTGCGCGTTCTACTCTCACAATCTATCGATTTCTTCACTCATTATTTGACTGAAAAACCATAGATAACGACTGTACATACTAGCGCACTATTATTTTTTAATGTCTTTTTAACGACTCGAGGTTTTCATGTCTACCCCTACTGCGATGCCAGCTTGTCTCTATATCGTTGCCACGCCGATTGGCAATATGTCCGACATGACAACGCATGCAATTGATGTCTTAAAGCAGGTCGCCATTATTGCCTGCGAAGACACCCGCACCTCAGGTAAGCTACTGTCGCATTTTGGCATCGATACCAAAGGCAGTAAAGGTGACGAGACAAAAGACTCAGAGACTCGTCCTGCCAAAAGCAGTATCGAAAATGATGACACGACTACAAAGCAAAAAGGCCACAATAAGCTATGGGCCTATCACGAACACAATAGCGCCATTCAAACGCCCAAAATTATTGAAATGATTGAGCAAGGTTATTCAGTTGCCTTGATTAGTGATGCTGGTACACCTCTAGTCAGCGATCCAGGCTATCAACTGGTACAAGCCGCGCATGAAGCTGGCGTGACCGTATCACCTATCGTTGGGGCTTCTGCTGCAATTGGCGCACTATCAGTAGCAGGGTTACCATCTGATCGATTTAGCTTTATTGGGTTCTTGCCAGCCAAAACGCATGGTCGTCAAAAACAGCTGAGCGATCTAATCGCACGTACCGAAACTTTAATCTTTTATGAAGCGCCGCATCGCATCGTAGCTAGTCTAGAAGACATGGCAACGATATTTGGTGCAGACCGCGCGGTGACTTTCTGCCGTGAATTGACCAAGACGTTTGAAACGGTACACAAGAGCATCCTTGGCGAGTTGGTTGAGTTTGTCAAAGCAGATGACAATCAGCAACGCGGCGAGATAGTCGTGGTCGTCGCTGGCGTCGGTGTGGCAAAAGATACTGACGATATCAGTACGCATGATAAATTGCTACAGCGTTTGCTAGAGGATTTGTCAGTCAAAAAAGCAGCCGCACTGGCCTCTGATATCACTGGCGTGAAGAAAAATGCGCTTTATCAGCGTCTACTAGAGTTACAAGCAGACTAGTTTTCAACAATAAGAAAGACAACCGTTTATAAGTAAATTGAGGAGAAGTAAGCAATGTACGACGTAATGGCAATAGGTAATGCGTTGGTTGATCACGAGTATGTGCTATCAGATGCGGCACTAGAAGAGACCGAGCTGACCAAAGGTAATATGACGTTGGCTGGTATTGAAGAGCAGCAGCAACTACTGGCTTATTTTAAACTGGCTGAGATTGAGCCATCAAAACAAGCAGGCGGTGGATCAGCAGCCAATACTATGTTTACCTTTGCAAGCTTAGGCGGTAAGCCTTTTTATGCTTGCCGCGTTGGTGATGATGATCAAGGGGCGTTTTATCTCAGAGACTTGCACGAAGCAGGTGTCGCGACCTCAGACAAATCTATTCATGCAGACGGCGTGACCGGCTCATGTGTGGTTGCCGTTACCGAAGATGGCGAGCGTACCATGCAGACCTATCTTGGTACTTCAAGTGAGATTGCCGCTGACAATATTGATTTTGACGCATTGACTCAAGCAGATTGGCTATATATCGAAGGCTATCTAGCGATGTCTGAGAGCATCCAACCAGCAATGACTCAATTACGTCAACAAGCCGGTATCCATAATGCAAAAATTGCAGTGAGCTTTGCTGACCCTGCGGTAGTAAAATTTGCCAAAGATGGTTTGCTTAATATGCTCGGCAACAAAGTCGCAGTGATATTCTGTAATAGCGAAGAAGCCAAGCTATTCACTGATAAAAAACAAGTCAAAGCAGCGGCGCGTGCCCTGCTTGAATATTGCCAAATTGCCGTCGTCACTGATGGTGCCAATGGTGCGGTAATCGCCCACCAGCCTAATGACGAGGCAGAAGTTGAAGTCTATGACGTTGCAACGCCAGCAGTGGCCAACGTCATCGATACCAACGGTGCAGGCGATAACTACGCTGGTGCTTTCTTATATGCACTATCGCAGCAGTATAGTCTGCCAGAATGTGGTCGTCTTGCTAGCGAAATATCAGCACAAGTTATTCAGCAGTTTGGACCGCGTCTTGCTTCGCAGGATTATCGAGATATCGCGCAGCGTGTACTGTCTTCTTAATTGTTAAACACATCTGTTGGACGCAAAACAAAAAGCCCATATCAAATCGATATGGGCTTTTTTTATATCATTCAGACTTGTTCAAACAGTTTGCTCAACTTAATAAGCGCTTGTTGTTAAGCAGAAGCTAATGCTTGCGCGAGATCGGCTTTAATGTCTTCGATATGTTCGATACCAATCGATAGTCGTACCATATCAGTACTAACGCCTGCATTTTCTAGCTCTTGCTCATTTAACTGACGATGGGTCGTCGTCGCTGGATGACAGGCTAGTGATTTCGCATCACCGATGTTTACCAAACGAGTTATCAGTTGCAGCGCATCGATAAAGCGCGCACCAGCTTCTAGTCCACCTTTCACCCCAAAGGTCAAAATGGCAGAAGGCGTGCCTTTCATGTATTTTTTGGCAAGCTCGTGCTCAGGATGGTCAGACAGACCTGCGTATTTAACCCAAGCAACTTTATCATGGTCACGCAGATATTCTGCGACGGCTTGTGCGTTTTGCACATGACGCTCCATACGTAGACTTAGCGTCTCCATACCTTGTAAGATACCAAAGGCATTTAGCGGGCTAAGTGCTGCGCCAGTATTACGTAATGGCGCAACGCGGGCACGAGCGATAAAGGCTGGCGCGCCTACGTCTTTGACGAAGTTCACACCGTGGTAACTATGATCTGGTGTGTTCAACAGTGGGAAACGCTCAGGATAATCGCCCCAAGCAAACTTGCCACTATCGACAATCGCACCACCAATTGATGTACCTGTTCCACTCATGTACTTGGTCAATGAGTGAATCACGATATCTGCACCAAACTCAAACGGACGACATATCGCTGGCGTCGCCACCGTATTATCAATCACGACAGGTACACCGTATTCATGGGCGACATCACTGAGCGCTTGAATATCCACGATATTACCGAGTGGGTTACCGATACTCTCTGCAAACACCATTTTGGTCTTGTCATCGATTAGATCACGAATGGCTTCAGGGTCTTTATGATCGAAGAAGCGCACTTCGATACCTTGACGCGGCAAAGCATGGGCAAATAAATTATAAGTACCGCCATATAGCGTTGATACAGCGACGATATTGTCGCCTGCTTCACAAATAGTCTGAATCGCATAAGTAATGGCAGCCATACCAGAGGCTACGGCAAGCGCACCGATGCCGCCTTCTAACGCAGCCACACGCTCTTCTAGCACCGCGTTGGTCGGATTCATGATACGAGTATAGATGTTGCCTGCGACTTTTAAATCAAACAGATCTGCACCATGCTGAGTATTATCAAAGGCATATGAACTGGTATGATAAATAGGCACGGCGACTGCTTTGGTCGTTGGCTCTACACTATAGCCGGCATGAATCGCTAAGGTCTCAAGACGTTGAGGGGTTTCTGGTTGCTGGGCTGTCTGCTGGTCTGCTGATCCATCACTCATAGTACATTCCTTTATTTTGATAAAAGATGATTTATTGACGACGTATCGCTCGAAAACCACCTTAGAAAACTGTCTGCTAAATCATAGCAATAAAAAAAGCTGAGTTCATCATAACTCAGCTTCTTTATTAAAAGAATAGCAAAATACTCATCTCTTCATGACAAATATTCATAAGCAGCAAACCAAACAGGCATATCTATACTAGAGATATGGCCACCTTTATAGCAGCCAATTGCTTTTAACTATTTTTCATTTTATTTATAGTAAGCATTCTCTGTACGAGTATGATCAGTCTCGTCAACCACTTGGGTTAATTCTGGAATTTGCTGTTTCAGCTGTACTTCAACGCCTTGACGTAAAGTCATATCAACCGCTGAACACCCTTGGCAACCACCGCCAAATTTCAATACAGCGGTTAGACCAATGCCTTCTTCATCAATCAGTTCAAGCAACTGTACGTCACCGCCATGTGCTGCCAAGCCAGGGTTAATCTCTGACTGCAATACATAGTTGATGCGCTCTTCGACACTGGCATCAGCGCCTACTTTAGGTACTTTAGAGTTTGGCGCGCGGAAAGTCAGCTGACCACCGAAACGGTCTTTATTATAATCGATGACCGCGTCTTCTAGATAAGGTACTGACGCTGCTTCAATAAAGGCAGAGAAGTTTTCATACGTAAAACGCAAGTCAGCGCTGTCTTCTTCGCCCGGCTGGTTATAAGCCATGCAGCACTCTGCACGCGGCGTACCAGGATGCTCAACGAAAATACGCACACCGATACCATCGGTATCTTGCTTAGATAACAAATCTGCCAAGTAGCCCTGAGCTGACTCAGTGATAGTGATGTTGCTTTTCGCTTCGACTTGCTCGGTATCTAGAGCTGATTCATAGCCAGCAGTTTGGTCTAGTTGGTTATCAGCTTGGTTTTGCTCACTCATAATGTTTCCTATGCGTTATGACACAAACGCTATATCTATTATGGCTACTGTGTCGTGAATTTGGATTTTTAAAATGTTTACGATTTATATAAGGCATGCAGACTGGCAATGATTGGTATTTATTATTGTATGACATTGGCCGACATGAGTATAAAGTTTAATCCGTCTATAGCAGTCATTATACCTGAATCAAGCATCAATTCCGACCACGCTACTGTGAATTGAACCGCGGCTATTGTAAATGGTCGTCATTGGTTTTTTTAATGATGCTAACAGGTGGCAAAGTAACTCAATATGTAAACCATGACAGATAAACACACTGATGATTGTGTAGGCTGCCAAGTTATTCTCTATATAAAGACAGCGGTACCATTTATCAAGCGCACTTAGCGTTTTCGATATGTCATACCGTTCACATCTAGTCCGAGCAAGTCATCTGGTTTTGACGTAGTATTGTTAATTTGAATGATTGTGCGCAGTAGCGTTATGAGCATGGTAGCTTTTAATTGTCTTGTATAAATATCAGCTTGTATAAATATCGACTTGTATAAAGATTACGTATTTTTTGGATAGGATCATTTTATGATGACACGGACGTTGCACCTAGTAACTACCAAGGACGATGAGAAAATTGCCGTTTGGAAAGTAGTTGATAATTCAGAAGAAGATACGATAGCTAACACGTCAGAAAACAGCCTGCCTGACATCACACCGCAAAACATATTTTTGACGCATGGTACGTTTTCTGACAAGCAAACTTGCCTCAAAATCGCTGAATATTTTGCAGGGCTTGGTCATCACTGCTACATCATGGAATGGCGCAGGCATGGTGATAGCTCGCTACCGAAAGAAAAATTCAACTTTGAGACCGTCGCCACTTACGACTATGAAGCGACTTTTCGTTATTTCTTTGAAGAATTAAAGATCGATAACCTGCACTGCGTTACTCATAGTGGTGGCGGTGTTGGTTTGACCATGTTTCTTGTCCAAAACCCAAGCTATATCGATAAGGTCAATAGCATCAGTATGTTTGCCTGCCAAGCTTTTGGCGCAGTAAAGGACTCGACCAGCTACGCGAAAATCCTTACGGCCAAGATAGTCACTCGGTTGGTCGGCTTTATACCCGCTAAGCAGTTCAAGGTAGGCCCTTTTAACGAAAGTTACTATACGATGACCCAATGGTACGATTGGAATTTGCGTAGAAACTTTAAAAGTAGCTTTTTAAAAAAGGCTTATTTTGGTAAAGGTAGAGCGAATATAGACGAAGTGAACGAAAGCATTAATCAGCAGAAAAGTACTGGCGATGACTTTATCGACTATCGTCATCATATGCCACAGATTACCATTCCTGTTTATTCTATCAGTGCGAAAGGCGATACTTTCATATCCCCTACTCGTGGCTGTCGTTTGTTTTTTGATAGCTTTGATAATTCAACTAATATCTTTCGAGAGTACTCGCTCAGTAACGGCGATTTAGATGACTATACGCACAGTCGCATCATGATCAGTCGCAATGCTGCCACAGAGATTTGGCCAACGGTGACGGCATGGATAGAGAAGTATGCCAGTTAAAGTAGAGATTTCGTTTGGATGATTTCGATAATGACACACCCCTAAACATCTTTATACTTGTCAGAAAGTCATGGGCTGTGTCAGTATTAGCATCATTAATTTTTAATCAATAAAAATAAGTCGTAGGAAATTGGCGTCTATGAGTGAATTATCAGAGCAACAGTCAGATAAGCAAAATCCAGATCAAAAAAGCAGTAAGCACTATCGTTATCTGGTCTTTATCGGACGCTTTCAGCCGTTTCATGCTGGCCACAAAGCCGTCATCGATGAGGCGCTAAAACGCTCAGATGAAGTAATTATGCTGATTGGCTCAGCCAACTTGCCACGTAGCTTACGCAATCCATTTAGCGTCGCTGAGCGTGCCGCAATGATCAAAGGCGCCTACTCTGAAGAAGAAGCCGCACGCATTCACTGTGTTGGCTTAGATGACGCCCTCTACAATGACACCCGTTGGCTACAATATGTGCAAGCAGGCGTGAAGTCTGTCACCGGTGATTTGCAGGGTAATATTGGTTTGATTGGCCACTCTAAAGACAGCTCATCATACTATCTATCGCTATTCCCCAATTGGGACTCGGTCTCAGTGCCCAACTATCATAACTTATCAGCCACTCCTATCCGTGATAGCTATCTGATGGGCGCTACTCCAACGCCTGAGCGCACACCTGAGTCAACGCGCAAGGTATTAAACGAATTTAAAAAGACAGAAGCGTATCAACAGTTGCATGAAGAAGCGGATTTCATCGATAAATATAAAAGACAGTGGGAATCTGCGCCCTATCCGCCTACTTTCATGACTGCTGATGCACTGATTGTACAATCGGGACATATCTTGCTAGTGGAGCGCCGTAGCATGCCAGGGCGTGGTCTATGGGCATTGCCTGGAGGCTTTTTGAATCCCAAAGAGACGCTTTTTGATGCTTGCATCCGTGAGCTGCGTGAGGAGACTCGTCTGAAAGTTCCTGAGCCAGTATTGCGCGGTTCTTGTCACAGTCAGCATACCTTTGACGATCCTTATCGTTCAGCGCGTGGTCGCACCATTACTCAAGCATTTTATTTTCAGCTAAAAAATGACCCTAAAGGTTTGCCAAAAGTAAAAGGTGGAGACGATGCAGCCAAAGCTTTTTGGTTACCACTTGCTGAGCTTGATGCCACCATGATGTTCGAAGACCATTATGCGATTATCACGAAAATGGTTGGCTTATAGCGTGATTGATAATTGACGCTTCGGTGCATGATTTTCACGCTATAAATCCACGACAGTTTATATAATTTATTGACCAAGTATGGTTTTATAAGTTTGATTCTGTGCACTTATTCATAATGACTGCTTATCGTTTTTAGTTTGCATTCTGACTTGTTTTTTCTACTTACTTGTTTCTGCCGGCACCGATAGACGGTAATGGCTCACCACCGCCGCAACTGTCATTAAAAAAAAGCAGCTGCGGCATCTCAACGCAGAGGAGTTCTGTGATGTACACCAGCAATTTGAACAATTTAATCTTAAATAGCGACAGCTATAAAACCTCACATTGGGTGCAGTACCCAAGCGGTAGTGAGTATCTGTCCAGTTATGTCGAAGCGCGCAAAGGCGACTACGATGTGGTGTTCTTTGGCTTGCAAGCTTTTATCAAGGAATACTTAAGCACTCCCATCACTCATCAAGATATCGACGAAGCCGAAATGGTCATTCAAGCGCACGGTTTGACTTTCAACCGAGCAGGATGGGAGCATCTGGTCGATAAACATGACGGCTACTTGCCACTACGCATCGAGGCCGTCGCCGAAGGCAGCATAGTACCCGTATCTAACGTGGTTTGTCAGGTTATCAATACCGACCCTGAGTTTTATTGGCTGCCAAGTTATATCGAGACCGCCCTACTACGCGCTATTTGGTATCCATCCACCGTCGCTAGCGTCTCTCATTATTGCAAAGGCATCATTCGTAAAGCCTTAGAGAAGTCAGCGGACAATATCGATTCGCTCACTTTTCGACTGCATGATTTTGGCTCGCGCGGTGCTTCTAGCCAAGAATCCGTCGCGCTCGGTAGCTTAGCGCACTTGGTGAATTTTGCAGGTACTGATTCGATGACGGCATTGGTCGCTGCCAGTCGTTGGTATCAGATGGGCGACGATATGCCTGCATTTTCTATCCCAGCGGCCGAGCACAGTACGATGACAGCATGGGGACGTGATGGAGAGACCGCTGCATTTGCCAATATGATTGAACAGTTTGGTGGCACAGACAAAGCGTTTTCGGTCGTCTCTGACAGCTATGACTTATGGAACGCGATTGATAATATCTGGGGCGATACCTTAAAAGAAGACGTCAAAAACATGGGTGGTACGCTCGTCATCAGGCCAGACAGTGGTGAGCCTACCAAAGTGGTACGTGAAGCCTTAGAGCGTCTAGCGGTGAAATTCGGTACGACTATAAACAGTAAGGGCTATAAAGTACTGCCCGATTACGTGCGGATTATCCAAGGGGATGGTATCAGTGCACAAAGCTTGAGCAATATCATTGATGTGATCATGAAAGCAGGCTTTAGCGCAGAAAACGTAACATTTGGCATGGGCGGTGGTCTATTGCAGCAAGTCAACCGCGACACCATGAGTTGGGCGATGAAATCTAGCGCTATCTCTATCGATGGCGCATGGAAGGATATTTACAAAGATCCCGTCACCAGCCGCTCGAAGCGCTCGAAAAAAGGACGATTGGCACTGGTAAAAGACAACAGCGGCCAGCTAACAACCGTCAAAGAAAATGAGATGAGCGATCCAACTGATAATCTATTACGTGATGTCTACGTCGATGGTCAGTTGTTAATTGAAGACAGTCTCACGACTATTAGGGAACGTGCGGGATGGTAGACACTAGTAAGCTGACATCAGTCACAAAGGACGTTTTACTTGCCCCTGTCTACCTCTATCAAGGTCGCAAAATCAAGCGTGATACGGTTCGCTTGCCTGAACCACATGGCGAAAGGCACGGCGTAATTGAGCTGCCTCAAGCGAATGATGAAGTATCAACGCGAGACGCTAAGACATTTAACCTCATGGTCGTCGGCGATTCGGCAGCAGCAGGCGTGGGTAGCCAGACCCAGCAAGAAGCGTTGGTCGGTAAGCTCATTCCGATACTGGAGCAAAACAAAGCTATCCAATCGAACTTTGCTCGACTTAACTGGTCATTGCAAGCGACAACAGGTCATACCAGCTTTGATATTCTACGCAGGTTATATGTCTTACCCGCTCCTGAGCAGTCTATCGATGTGATGTTGCTAAGCGTAGGGGTCAATGATACAACGTCCAATGTCTCTGTGCATAAGTGGCAACAGCAAATTGAAGACATTATCAATATTGCACAGCGTAAATTTGGCGTACGAGAACTGGTTTTTTTAAGTTTGCCGCCGATGGCGCAAATGCCTGCAATACCTGCTCCGCTCAATAACTTTGTGGGTGCAAAAGCATCGGTACTTGATGAGATATTGCAGCAGGTCTGTGCTGCTCATGACGGTGTCAATTATATGGCAACTGACTTTGCGCGTATGATATCAGAGCATGGCAATGGTCAGCCTATTGATATTGCCGTGATGTTCGCTAGTGATGGCTTTCATCCTAGTAGCCTAATGTACGGTTATTGGGCACAGCAGATCGTGGAGAACATTACCCAACTATTAGACTCATCCGCCGCTCAGAGGGATTGCTAAAAACACGCAAATATTGATCTATCTACACAAAAAAAACCGCTGAATAATCAGCGGTTTTTTATTGCTTAGCGAAATATATTTACACCATAAGTGTAAATTATTCAGCAGCGTCTGCGGCTTTCTTGCTACGGCCACCAAATGCGCCAAAGCGTTTGTTGAAGCTTGCAACACGACCTTCAGTAGAAGTTTTACGTTGCTCACCAGTATAGAATGGATGCGACGCACTTGAGATATCAAGTGGGTAGTATGGGTATTCTTTACCTTCGTATTCACGAGTCGCTTTAGTCTTAGCAGTTGAGCGAGTCAAAAAGAACACGTCAGCGTTAGTGTCGTGGAATAAAACTTCTTGGTAATTAGGATGGATATCTTTACGCATAATATACTCTCTAGGTCCGATGTATGTACAACGTCTAAATACAGCATCATCGATGATGTATCAAACAAATAATGACATACGTAACTGAGGCACTAAGGACATTACAAGTATGGCAACTGCGTCACTGGCTTATTCCAGCACCCAACACCACCCTTCTGTTCGCTTAGCCTATCCCCAGCGGGAAAATTAAACCGCGATTTTAACGGTTTTTGACGTAAGACGCAAGGAGCAGTTGTGATAGAGATATGTGATAAGTTGTCAATAATAGAGAAATAGTGTTGAGATGTATGAGTTAACCCAGTACAATGTTTTGGTTAGATATATTAATCAATTACATTTTTATATGTAGTTAATCTAACCAAATATAGGTTGGCTGCGCTATTTATTTATCGCAACTCTAGGACACATAGCTACAATATATTTACTCATTTTTTACAAAAAATGTTTTCTTCTTTGTTCATCGGCGAGCACCAATACCCTAATACTATGTAAGGACTATTCAATGAAAACCACTACAAAAGCCCTATTGATCAGCTCAATACTTTCTATCACTACCATGGCAAGCGCTGCACTGCCGACTCAGTGGCAACTAGATAACTCTCACACTCGTGTCGGTTTCTCAGTTGATCACATGGGATTTTCTACGGTCATGGGACACTTTAGCGATGTAGACGGTACCGTTAAATTTGATCTAAAGAACCCTAACCAAACCCAGCTGAACTTTGTCATTGATACAGACAGTATCGATACTGCTTGGGCTGCCCGTGACAAACATTTAAAAACGGAAGAGTTCTTTAACGTTAAAAAATACCCTACTATGAGCTTTAAATCTACTCAGGTTAATTTTGTAAATCCGCAGCAAGCAAAAGTAACTGGGGACTTTACTTTACTGGGTCAAACCAAGCCGCTAACTCTTAATTTAACGCTGAACAAAATCGATAACAGCCCTCTGACCAAAGAGCCAGTCGTTGGCTTCCGTGCTACTGGCACTATAGACCGTGCAGCTTATGGTATGACAGCCTACTCTGCTGGTATTACGACCAATGTTCCTATCCAAATCGATGGCGAGCTAGTAGAAAAAAAATCAAAGTAAGCTTATAGCTCTCTAATAGCTTTCGACCAGAACGAGAAAAGCAGCCTACCCTCATTTATAGAGGCAGGCTGCTTTTTTATTTCCTATAGATTCTTCTACGCTCTAATAGTATATTCATTATTTTACATAAAAGGTTTTTATATACTTGAAGGCTTCATAATTTGTTGTTATATTCGTATATACGGATTTACGAATATATAACGCAACACTGAGGGAGCAGCAACGTGGATACAGTACAAGTTGATTACATAGCGATAGATGCTGAGTGGGATAAGAAGGTATCAAATCATCATTTTGATATATATCACTTATCTGGTTGGATTGCGGCCTCAGCTGTCATCGACAAAGGCAAGCCTCAAGGCATCATCGCTCACTATAAGAACAAGGAAGTATTGTTACCTATCATAGTTAGAGACATTGACTCAGAGCACTGGGATGCTACTTCCACTTATGGTTACGGTGGCCCGTTGATGGACAAAACCCTCACTGATGCCGAGTTAGACGTCGTACTAGATGAGATAAGAGCTTTTCTTTGCGAGAGAGGCTGCGTGTCTTTGTTTATGCGGTTGCATCCGATTATTAATAAAGAATGGATACCCACAGTTGGCAAAGCACTGACTCACGGGCTGACTCTGGTGTCTGATTTGAGTAAGTCAGAAGAAGAGCATTGGAGCGAAACACAAAATCGACATCGCCGCGGTATCAAAAAAGCCATAAAAATGGATGTCGTGACAAAAACAGAATTCTTGACTAGGCAAAACGCCATGGTGTTTTCAGACATTTATAAAGAGACAATGCGAAACGTCAAGGCCAGTGATTATTACTTCTTTGATGATGATTATTTTTTTAATTTGCTTGAAAACCTTCAAGAAAAAATACTGTTGATAACCGCCTATCAAGACGATAAACCAATCGGGTCCTCTATATATACGCTCTGCCAAGAGTCTGGCATTATGCAGTTCCATCTTGGCGGCACGCTGAACGCTTATACACATCTACAACCTTCTAAACTTATCACTCATGTCGCTCGCAATTGGGGACGAGAGAACCGTTATGAAGTGCTACATCTTGGTGGCGGCGTTGGCTCCAATTTAGATTCTTTATATGAGTATAAGAAAGGCTTTAGCTCACAAGAGTTACTATTTAAGACTTACAGGCTCATCGTCAACGTAGCAAAATATACAGAGTTAGTAGCGGATATCTGGTTCACGGAAAGTGATCTGCTCTCAGACTTTTTTCCTTTATATAGAAAAGAGCCTAGCAAAGAAGAAGTGTTAGAGACCATTCAGGTTGAGCCTTTAGCAAATGTGACATAGTACAGATTGCATCTAATACTAGAGAATAACACCAAACAAACAAAAAGCAGCCTGCCTCTATAATTGAGGGCAGGCTGCTTTTTTGCGTTAACGTTTTCGAGTCAGTTTATATCTAATGCATACTATTTACTTGGGATAACATGCCAAACGCCAAGTTTATCATCACCGTCTTTGTCACCAACTTTTGTGTCATTAGCATAGAAGTATAAAGGCTTACCGTTCATTGCCCATTGATATTTGCCATCTTCACGCTTAAAGGCAGCAAACTGACCTGAAGCTTTAGAATCGCTAGGCGCTTTGAAAATTGGCCAAACAACTTGGCAGGCTGCACCGCAATCTGACTGGTTCATAGAATCTTTATCAAACGTATACAACGTCATATGGTTGGTAGCATCTACCAACACCCCATTCTTGCTAGTGACTGGTGCTGTATTGTTGCTGGTTGCCTGTACTTCATGCGTACCTGACATATCGTTACCGACTACGTTTTTTAAAGTAGTACAGCCAGTTAGTGTTAATACACCTGTTAGTGCCGATAACATCATTATATTTTTCATCATAACCTCCTTGTAATTTTAGTCGTATTTTTTATAGCGATAAGCTTGTTGTCGTTTACTTTATCGACTGTCCCTTTTGTTAATTTTGACATTTGTAATTCTGAACAGTCATCAAAACAGAACCTACGCTTCTTGTTAAGCAAAATGAATATAGCATATGCATTTAAGTTATCTCGGCTACCAATATATATACTTACAAAAGCGGTCGAATTTTACAAAATAATAAAACGAGCTTATTTTCGATTTCACAAGTTTGCCACTTCTCTCGTTTACTCTATTTTTAGACAGGCTCGTTTGTCTGAAAAAATTCACACATATAGCGACTCGTTGACAAAACTCATGCATCTTCTTACGTATTTCCCATCATATTGTCTGTAGTTCTTCGTAAAATAAACCTATAGAGATGAAGAATGGCTAAACAATAGAAAAGATGACTATTGAAGTTCAGATTTGTGTGTTGAACTTAATTACCTTCGCACTCATATCAAGAAATATAGAACATTTGATACATATACCGAGCACGGCCTAATACAGATGCTATTAAGGATACAACGACGACAATGACTCAGTCTTTTGATAAAAAATACGCTCAATCCTTTAATCGTGACGCTCATTCTGGGGTGTTATCTTATGGGGCACAAAACACTCAACCTAAAAAGCGCGTTGGCATTTTGGGCGGCGGTACTGCGGGATCGACGATTGCGATTCGACTTGCTGCGTTAGGATTAGAGACCTATTTGTTTGAAAAGAAAAAATCTCTCATTGATGGACCACCTATGTGTCATTTGCATGCAGGTGGTAACTTGTACCGTGAAATACCGGACGAAGATTGCGTAGCGCTGCTTAAGCAATGTATCGATATTTTGCGTTTGTATCCGCACACTATTGACGTCCGTCCTACTGTGTTTGCTGTACCGACACGTGACGAAGGACTGCCTGAAGATTTACTACCGCGTTTAGACATTTTGACCGATGCTTATCAAGAATTGATCGAGCAAGATGCTAATAATAAGGTATTGGGTGAGCCTGAAGATTACTATCAACTCTACAGCCATGAGCAATTGATTGAGCTGTCTGAACGTGAGCAAGTCGCTGTACCAAGTACGATTGATGAATGGATGGTTCCAGTCGCTAGATACTTGGATTTAAACAAAGTTAAATTTCCGTTAATTGTTGTCCAAGAATATGGTTGGAACATTTTTCGTTTAGCCGCTTCTGCCAAACTTGCACTTGAAGAATACGATAATGCGCACGTATTTACCGAAACTGCTGTGCAAAAAGTCGTACCAGTAGATTGTGAGAACTGTACCAACGCTGACCATCATGTCACCAAATGGCGTATCGACTATCAACAAATCCATAGTCAAGAACATGCCTCTCAGCCTGAGTCTATTGAAGTTGATTATCTAGTCAATGCTTGCGGATTCCGTACAGGTGTTATTGACGATATGGTCGGTGTCGAAGTCACACGTATGGTCGAGTTCAAATCGTCTTATGTGACCCATTGGGGCGATGCTGGTGGACAGATACCAGAGATTATCGTCTACGGTCAACGAGGAACGCCAGAAGGCATGGCGCAGCTTACTCCCTACCCTGGCGGATACTTTCAGATTCACGGTATGAGTAAAGCCATTACTCTGTTTGATGATGGTCTTGTCGCATCGAGTGAAGACAGTGCGCAGCCCAAACTGCCACAGCAATATGTGCATTATATTGAAGATGGTTGGGATAAAGCGCCCCTACAGGCACGTAGTCAGCAAGCGATTGAGTATGTGGCGGAGTTTGTACCGACATTTAACAGCGCACGTACTGTTGGTAACGCACTATATGGTGGGCAGCAGATTCCTGGGCAGGATGATACGCTGCGAGTCGCTGACGTGAGCTTGTACTCTAATATACGCTATGCCCGTGCAGAAAACGTCAAAGCATCTTCGACCTTGATTGCCGCTGATCAAATAGTTAATGAGCTGACAAATCTAGGCTTGATAGAGAACGATACACCTCTGAATCGTAGTCGCTATGCCCATGAGTGGTCATATCTTGTCCATAACGATAGCCTCGCTGTCGATGAGGTTGCTCGTGAGCTCGCTGAGCAGCGTGGATTTCCAATCGCTATGGCTCATGTTAATCATAGTATTCGTGAAGTAGCATTGGACGATCTCACGCCTGCTGATGCCTAATAGACATGATTCGCTGATAGGTTGTTAATACATATAACAAAGGAGCAGATAACCGAGATTTGGTTATCTGCTCCTTTTTTCGTCATAGCTTTTAATATTTAAGCATTTGCTATGTATAAATAGCTATACGGCTTAACTATTACTGCCTGCCATCTTTTCTGTATCCACAGCATCATCTATGGTCACTACTGTCTGTAGCATATCGATCGCTTCGCTGATGGTATTGCACACCACTAGACGGTCTAAATCTTCCTGCTTCATAAAGCCTTGCTCAGTGGTATATTTCAAATGCTCAATCATACGGTCATAAAAACCATTGATATTTAGAATAATCATTGGTTTTTCGTGCTGGTACAATTGACGCCACGTGGCGATTTCCATAATCTCTTCTAATGTTCCTAGCCCGCCTGGTAGCGTGATAAAGGCATCGGCATACTCTGCCATAACGGTCTTACGCGTGTGCATAGTGTCAGTCAAATGCAAACGAGTCAGCTGCTCGTGAGCGATTTCGTGCTTGAGCATAAAGGTTGGAATCACGCCCACTGCTTGCGCGCCGCCATTGATTACTTCATCCGCAACTGCGCCCATCAGACCGATACTAGCGCCACCATATACTAGCCCCATGCCATTATTTGCCAAAGCACTGCCAAGCTCGCGTGCCGCCTGTTCATACACATCACCATTGCCCAAGCGCGAACCGCAATACACAGCCACGAGCGGCATTGACAAGGCAGACTTATCGACTGCTTTTTCGATATTTGTAATGTCTTTACTCGTGATTACGTCATAAGTATCATCGTTGATTTTCATTTGCATATAGCTTCCTTAATTACCTGTCAGTTTTTATTGAGCGCTTGTTATTAGTGAAGGCTGCATACCGACACCTGTCATTTATATTGTCATGCACATGATTCATAAGACAAACTCAGCCAAGCTATACAAAACTTGTAAGTCATATTTGAGCAACTGTCTTGCCAGCATTTATCTTAACATAAGCAATGCTACCACATAGTCACAACGATTTATCACTACGCAACGACTACACTTTCAAGATGCGCATTTATTGTTCATCATAGTTCGATATTCATTATCTACTAATAAAAATACTAAGGTATACCCATGGATAATCACAACACCTCTCCTACTGCCGAGCTATCAAGCTCTGTGGTTAATAGCAATCTCACTAGTAAAAGCAATACGAATGACGCGAGCAATATTGATACTTACTCATTAAGCATCATGACCGATCGCAACCAAGCATTGGCAGCCACGGTCTATCGCCCTAAAGATGCAACAAAAAAAGCCGTCATGATGGCACCTGCCACAGGTATTAAGCGTCACTTTTATCATAATTTTGCGACCTACCTAGCAGAAAGCGGCTTTGGAGTGCTGACCTTTGATAATGAAGGAATCGGTGAGTCACTATCGACCGAACTGGCAAAATGTAGCGCTTCCTTAATCAGTTGGGGTCGCCACGACATGCCAGCTGTACTTGATGCCTTACAAGATGAGTTTCCTGATGCGACTTATCATCTTATCGGTCATAGCGCAGGTGGTCAGCTCATTGGCTTGATGCCCAATTATCAGGCGATTGGCTCAGTGTTCAATGTCGCTTGCTCGTCAGGGCGTATCAAAAACATGGGCATGCCATATAAACTCAAAGCTATGGGCTTTATGGATGCGTTTATTCCATTCACTAATTTAACACTAGGCTATACGCCGTCAGACAAAATCGGTATGGGTGAGCCGCTACCACGCGGAGTAGCGCGTCAATGGCGTGAATGGTGCAATGGCGAAGGCTATATCAAGACCGCATTTGGCAAAAGCATACATACGCATTTCTATGATGAGCTCAGCATGCCAGCACTGTGGCTTGGCTTTAGCGATGATGATATCGCCAACAGTGAAAACATGGACGATATGATAAGGGTATTTACAAAAATGCCTGTCGAAAAGCGATTCTTAGACCCTGAGGATTTTGGACTAAATAATATCGGTCATATGCGCTATTTTAGCAGTAAGACCAATATCAAAGCACCGCAGCTATGGCAAATGGCAGTGACATGGTTGCACGACCAACCATAAGCTTAGCACCATGTCGCACCTTACATAGCAGACCTATGATAACTTAGATTACTTTTCCGCGTTTTCCGCTTCTTCTAGCTGTAAACGTTTAGTCAGTGCCGAATACAGCGAAGGCTGCATATTATGAATATTGCCTATCATCCATTTAACATAGCTGATGGGCACATCTTTGATCGGTTTGCCTTTATGCTTACCAAACGGCATCTTGCTCACAGGGGTCGCTTTATTAGAGATAGCATGTGCCGCTGCAAAATCTGTCGGCGCAATCTCTAGACGCTCGCAGCATGCTTGATACAGCAAATAACACATTCGAGCATCGCCAAGCGCGTCATGAGCGGCAATTGTCATTGCACTCGCCTCACCCTTGCCCAACAGCTGCTCGATACACTTAGATTGACCGTAAGCACGCCATTCTGGAAAGGCTGCCCGCGCAAGTCTCACTGTACAAATCAGCTTAGCAGAAGGACTGCCAATCACTCGCCAATCAAAGCGTACATTATGACCAATCAAATACTCTGGCAGCTCAAACTGATCCAGCTCAAAACGCTCAAGACCAGCTACATCATCATCGGTAATACCATGCACCTTTATGACAATAGGTGAAATAGATCGACCACTATTAAAGTATTTCATCCACTCAAAACCAGTTGCTACATTGATAGTAGCAACTTGGATAGGTCTGGGATCACTGCCCTGATCTGTTTCGGTATCGATAACCAGCGCTGTTTCGCGCGTGGCAGAAATATCAGTAGGCTTAAAAGCATCATTCATAAAGTATTAACCATCAGTAGCAACTGTCTATGCTCAGCAGAAATGTTAAGTAGATAAAACTGTATTTGCTGTCTATATTCTTAACCATAAGAATATCTATGGGGGTAAAAACGATAGATAACAATGCGATACATACGTTGTTAGACGAAGCTTTTATAATCAAAACTCAAATGACATCAAATATATATGAGACATCAATGCTAGCAGATGGAAATAACCAGCCTCCCAGACCTTCTTTTTTTAGTCGTTTAATAAGCCTATTGATTAAGGCTATCGTATTGCTAGCACTGTTATTTGTCTTCGATAAGCTACTACCTAGTATTAGCCAACAGACGCAGTCATTTGTGGTTGCCAAATGGCAGCAATTGAGTCTATTGCAACAAGAACTGCCGACCGAAAACAGCTTGCCCAGTCCACTACCAGAACGAAACCTGACAGACACTTGGGGCGCGGCACGTAGCCAAGGCCGCTCCCACGAAGGCATCGATATCTTTGCGCCGCGCAACACTCCTGTGCAGTCGACCACACAAGGCGTAGTAAGCAAAGTTGGTGAGAACACATTAGGTGGGCGCGTAGTCGTGGTGGTAGGGCCTGGTGGCGCAGGACATTACTACGCTCATCTAGAGGACTATGCTGACATCTCCCCCAATGACTGGGTCAATCAGGGCGACGTGATAGGTTATGTGGGTGATAGCGGTAATGCAAAAGGAACACCGACACATGTACACTATGGTATCTATATTAATGGCAGTGCGGTCAACCCTTATCCACTTTTGCAAAAGGATTAGCGAATACAGAAAGGTATGTCGTTAACCTAATTTGAAGTAGTGCTAAGTTTGTATTAACCAAAAGATCGAAGCCGAAAAACCAACGCTAATATAAGCCAGAAATTATATTAATTGGCTGTGACGGATCTGACGTAGTTTGAAGGAAATACCACACTAAATGTCGACCCTTCCCCTTCTACTGAATCGATTTGCAATTGCGCTTCGTGCTGGTGCAGTACGTGTTTTACAATCGCTAATCCCAACCCCGTACCACCTGTTGCACGGCTACGACCTTTGTCGATACGATAGAAACGCTCTGTCAAACGGGCGATATGCTCTGACGCAATACCGATCCCATCATCTTCGACCGCGAAACGGCAGCCATCAGACGTCCTTGTCCAGCTGATAGTGATATTGCCACCCTTTGGCGTATATTTGATCGCATTGATTACTAGATTGGATAGCGCACTATTCAAGTACATCTCTGACCCGTACAGCCCATCATACGTATCTATATGCAAATGAATGATGTGTTTGTACGCTTGGTTGTAGGCCTGTGCATCGTCATAGATATTGGTCAGTAGCTTAGTCATATCTATGTAATGCAGCTCGTGTGACTCTTCGATTTCAATCTTAGACAATAGCAGTAAGTCGTTCACAATTCTGTTCATACGGGCTGTTTGCTGGGTCATCAGCTCAAAACCACGACGCCATTGCGGCGGCATATCTGGCTGATCGGAGAAATTTTCTAGGTAGCCCATCATTACCGTCAATGGTGTTCTAAGCTCATGCGAGACATTTGCGACAAAATCCTGACGCATTTGCTCTAAGTGCCGCAAGCGGGTCACATCATATACAAACAGCAGTTTTTCATCACCGAAAGGGGTCAGTTCACACTTTAAGTAGCGACTAGGATCTCGCCATGATTCTATATGGACGCCATCGTTAGGTATCGTTGTACCTTCATAATACTGGCGGAACTCAGGTACAGTGATAAAGTCAAAAATATTTTGACCTTTATCTTCTGGCTGTAGCAGCAATAAGTCTTGTGCTGCCTGATTCCACCATTCCAGACCATCATTGTTGTTGAGCAAAATCACTGCATCGCGCAAGGCTCGTAGTGCACTGCCGATTTTTTTGAGTTGCTCCGCTGTACTTTGAGTAGATATTTGCTCTAATAGAGCTGATTGCTCACGTTGTGCTGGCGCTATCTTGTCCATTTTTTATCCTTACCACTATCCGCTGCCTTTATATTGCTGCGGCATTATTTGTACAAGATTAACTTGGCTCAATCAGGCTAGAAAATCGGTAGCCTGTTCCACGTACCGTCTGTATCAATGTATCACAGTCATAAGGTCGCAGTAATTTACGTAGACGTTTGATATGCACATCGATGGTTCGGTCTTCGATATATACATTGCCGCCCCATACCTGATCGAGTAGCTGCGTTCGTGTATAGGCGCGCTCAGGGTGACTCATAAAAAATGCCAATAGGCGATACTCTGTGGGCCCAACATCAACGATTTTACCTGCAGCTGTCACACGCTGACTCTTGGTATCTAGACTTAACTGTCCAATTTCGATAGGTTTATCGCTACTCATAGCACTACTGCGGCGTAGTACGGCTTTGATTCTAGAAATCAGCTCACGAGTCGAAAAAGGCTTGGTCATATAATCATCTGCGCCTGCATCAAGACCATGCACCTTACTGTCTTCTTCACTTTTTGCCGTTAGCATAATGACTGGTATTTCAGAGAGTAGTTCATCATTTTTGAGCATACGACAAAAATCCACACCGCTCTTGTCACCCGGCAACATCCAATCTAACAGTATCAGTGATGGTCTATGATCTACCACTTGCTGATGCGCCTCTGACACATCTGCCGCTTGCAAGCTATCAAACCCAGCCATCTCTAGCGTCATGACAACCATTTCACGAATCGCAGGCTCATCTTCAACAATCAAAATTTGCTCATTATACATAGGACATTCTCGGTGTTAGCGGACAAAATCTAGCATTTAAAAAGGCGATATATACTCACCAGTCTCTACCTATTAAACGGATTAATTATGACAGCTTGATGACACTCTAAAATCAGATTTCTAGTAAAAAATTAAGCGGCCCATCATTGACACTCGACACTTGCATATCCGCACCAAACTGACCAGTTGCCACGTTCGGGTGCTTAGTTTTGGCATAATCGACCAGTTGTTCAAATAATGCTTGCGCCGCAGCAGGTGCCATCGCACCACCAAAGTCTGGACGGCGACCTTTGTCTGTTTTTGCCATCAAGGTAAATTGCGAGACCAATAATAGCCCACCACCAATCTGCTGAACGTTTTTATCCAGTTTACCAAATTTGGCCGGATCTTCGTCATTTTCAAAAATGCGATAAGTCAGTATTTTGTCAATCATACGCTGTGCAGCGGCGAAATCGTCTTCATGCCCTAAGCCAATATATGCCAATACTCCATGCTCAATCTCACCAATACACTGTTGATCGACGACCACACTAGCGTGCTTCACCCGCTGTATGAGTGCTTTCATTTACTAATTCCTTAACAGATTATGGCCATACAATAATATGCTGTCCATGATAAAATACCGTCATTAACTTAACTATTATTAGGGCGTGTTTGATATTCACAAATAGGTACTGCGGATCGCTAAAACTGTTCCAGACAAGGCGTCAAACGACGATAATGCTCATGCCTTATCTAGATTTACAACGTAGTATGGCGCAATTTTAGCCACTGTCAGTGCCATGGTCGAATTTCCAACACGCCCCTATTACATTACACCTTATTTTGGTAGCCTTATTATGAATGTATTTACCACCTTACAACAGCTTGTGCCGCAGCAAAAGCTCAGTAAAGTCGCTGGACGTTTGGCCGCCAGTCGTCATCCTTATGTCAAACGCACCTTTATTCGTAGCTTTGCTAAAGCTTATAATATCAGCTTAGACGAGTACGAACGCCAAAGCCTTAACGCTTATGAAAGTTTTAATGACTTTTTTACCCGCGAGTTAAAAGAAGATGCTCGTACTATCGACGCCACGGCAAACGGTATCGTGAGCCCTGCGGACGGTATTATCTCTCAGCTAGGACAAATCGAAGATCACAAACTGCTACAGGCAAAAGGTCGTCACTATGATGTCGGCCAATTGCTTGCTGATAGTGAAGATGGCAGTTATTTTGCTGATGGTAGTTTTGCAACTATCTACTTAGCACCTAGCAATTATCACCGTGTGCATATGCCGTTTACTGGCACATTGACCAAGACTCGCTATGTACCTGGCACGCTATTTTCGGTCAACAATACTACGGCGGCTAACGTGCCAGACTTGTTTGCGCGTAATGAGCGTCTGGTCTGTATGTTTGATACCAAGTACGGCAAAGCAGCTGTCGTGATGGTTGGTGCTATGATCGTCGCTGGTATTGAAACTGTCGCCACTGGCAAGATTGCTCGTACTGACGACATATTCGAGTCTGATCATGACATGCAGTTTGCAGCAGGCGAAGAGCTTGGACGCTTCTATCTAGGCTCAACGGCTATCGTGGTATTACCAAAAGCAGCGAAGGCTGACTGGCTAGATAGTATGCAAGCCAATAGCGTCGTGCAAATGGGTCAATTGCTAGGAATGGCGAACGCTCAATAACACGCCTGTATAAGAGTACTGAAAATATCAGCCCAGTTAAGCGTGAATCATAAAGCTTAATTGGGCTTTTTTTATGCCTGCTACTTATGCAGATTTACGCATCAATCAGCCAGCCTTGCTGAGCTGCGTATGCAATATTATGTGAGAGCCAATCATGAATAGGAGGAAAGCTGTCTTCGATAAATGCATGCGCACCCGCCACCTGCGAGCGCGTAACACCAAGCTCAATCCATGTTTTACCATCGGTATTTAGATTGAGTAAAAACGGCAATAAGCGATCGACCACTCTGAGTAACTGACTCTCTTTGCTACTTCCTGTTTCCTGCGCTTCCCAAACTTCGCTTAAATCACTAATGCCATTGCCTCGCTCACGTTGCAATCTGGCAATGCCTGCACGCTCTTCGACGTGTGCATCAGTACGCGTATCAGCATATAAAAAAGTATCCCCCGCATCAATCTCACCCAAATCATGAACCAATGCCATCTTCAGCAATTTTTCATGATTGACGTCTAGTGCAAATAATTCAGCAATCGACCAACAGGCCATCGCTAAATGCCAAGAATGTTCGGCAGAGTTTTCTTTACGAGTAGTCTGTGTCACATAGCTGCGGCGACTCACGCGCTTGAGCGCATCTAACTCCAATAAGAAATGAGTGACATCGTCGATGTCGATATGTGAAGTAGATTTGGAATTAGTGAGTGATATAGAGCTGGCTTGCGACATTGATTTTCTCTGGTTTTCTCTAGTTATTGGTTTTAAATATTTATGA
Organism: Psychrobacter sp. Choline-02u-9; assembly: GCF_002836505.1. Taxonomy (GTDB): domain Bacteria; phylum Pseudomonadota; class Gammaproteobacteria; order Pseudomonadales; family Moraxellaceae; genus Psychrobacter. The sequence continues at coordinate 48,090 of NZ_PJBF01000043.1, read as the reverse complement.
GTTCTGGCGATTTTAAGTTTCATTGTTCAAGATATTATAGTTAGTTTGATATCTAACAATGGTTAAAAGACTATTACCGTTGTCAAAAAAATAGCGCTTATTTTACCAAGCGCTATCTATTATAAATTAGAAAATAAATGGTCAAATTGAGTCCCTATTTATCCAAGTCCTTAAGCACCTAAATATTAACCACCTACTTAATCAAATTAATAATGGTTTTAAACGCAGGATCTTCACTGCTACGGCACAGCTCAAATAAGATTGATTCAACAGTGCTGATTACCCCACCTGCACGGCGAATACGGCGAATTGCTTGCTTTTTGTCATAAGGAAAACGAGAACCCACCGCATCCCCAATAATGACAGGCTGCATACCATTATCCAATAAATCCAGTGCCGTTTGCATGATACAGACATGAGCTTCAGCACCAAAGAGCAGAACAGTACTACGGTTCTGCTGCGCTAGATGGTGCCATGAATCATTGTTGTCGCAGGCACTAAAGGTGACCTTTTCAAAGCTCTTGGCATTGTCTCCTTCGAGTACGTCGCGCAGCTCTGGTAAGGTATCGCCCAATCCTTTTTTATATTGTTCATTGAGCATGATTGGAATATTGAGCGCTTGCAGCCCTTTAATCAAGGTAACGGTTTTTTTTACGATATTTTCGTGATCATAGATATGCGGCGTTAAACGCTCTTGCACATCGACAATCATTGCTTGGGTATTCTCACGAGCGATTCGATAGGTGCGATCATTAATCATAGTAGACATAGTACACTCCTTGTACGGCTGACAGTTGCAACTAAAACTATTTTAGAATTATCATAAACAGTGCCATGGTTCATCTTCCTCTTATTTAGTCATAGTTTCATGAATGCGTCAATGGAGATAATTTTTAATCACCGTGATACTGTGTTTTTCGACTCTATGATTTACTAACTGGCCAACTATTAATTTGATCTATAAAAAAACCTCTAGCCGTTATGACTAGAGGTTTTTCGTTAGCGAGTAGCTACTTATTGAGTGTTCAAATAATCTTGTTTATGTAAATGAGATTAAACACGCTCAATAATAGTAGCGATACCTTGGCCAAGACCAATACACATTGTCGCTAGACCGATTTCAGTATCTGACTGCTCCATCGCGTTTAGCAATGTCACCGTGATACGAGCGCCTGAACATCCTAGTGGATGACCTAAAGCAATGGCACCACCGTTGATGTTAACGATATCTTGCTTGTCAGATAGGTTTAGACCTTTTAATACTGATAGACCTTGAGCAGCAAATGCTTCGTTTAGCTCGATGGTTTGCATATCATCGATGCTCATGCCAGCACGCTTCAATGCTTTTTGGGTCGCAGGTACAGGACCATAACCCATGATAGCAGCATCACAACCAGCCACAGCCATACTACGGATACGGGCACGTGGTTTTAGACCTAGATCTTTGGCTTTTTGTGCGCTCATTACTAGCATCGCTGACGCACCGTCAGATAATGCAGATGAGGTTGCCGCTGTTACTGTACCGCCTTTTGGATCAAACGCTGGACGTAGCTTTTGCATTTGCTCCATCGTTGCGTCTGGACGAATGACTTCATCAACCGTACATAGTTGCAAGCGACCAGCAGCATCATGACCTTCGATACCGATGATTTCATTGTCAAAACGACCTTCAGTGGTTGCAGCCCATGCGCGGCGATGTGACTCAAGACCAAACGCATCTTGCTCTTCGCGCGTGATGTTGTTCATACGACCTAGCATTTCAGCAGTCAAGCCCATCATGTTTGATGCTTTTGCATAATGCTTAGAAGCAGCAGGGTTCAAATCAACACCGTGCATCATGCCTACGTGACCCATGTGCTCAACACCGCCGATGATGAATACATCACCTTGGTTGGTCATGATTTGTGCAGCAGCAGTATGTAGCGCCTGCATAGAAGAACCACATAGACGGTTAACCGTTTGGCCACCAGCAGTCTTTGGGATACCAGCTAGCAAACCGATGTTACGACCAATGTTCAAGCCTTGCTCTAGCGTCTGGTTGACACAACCCCAGATAATGTCTTCGATATCATTGGTGTCAAAGTCATTACGTTCTACTAGCGCACGTACTAGTTCCGCTGACATGCTATCAGCACGTACATGACGGAACATACCGTTTTTGGTTTTGCCCATTGCCGAGCGCACGCCATCTACGATGACCACATCTTTTGGACTTAAAGTTGTCATACCATATTCCTTTTCAATTTTTATTGTCAGTGTAGTCAGCCCAATTTACGACTATTACCTTGTTAATCTCGCTCAAAGTACAATAGGTACATTTGCGCTTGATTTACTCGTACTAGCATTAAACTGAACCAACTATAATCGTACGTTCGCTATTGGAGACGATTCATGTCTCAATTGCTTTCATGCAAAATAGCAAACGTACTGCACTTCATCCTAGTAATGACTGACTATTACGCTGTTGCGTAAAAAGTCTCGCCTGCGGCTGCCATGTCGCGAATCTTTTGTGGCGCTTCATAAGCTTTGCCAAGATGTGCGTATTTTTCACATAGTGCCAAGTAGTTATCTAGACCCATTTGGTCCACATAACGGCAAGGGCCACCACGGAATGGAGGGAAACCTACGCCCATAATCATCGCCATGTCGGCCTCGCTTGGTGTGCTTACGATGTTGTCTTCTAGGCAGCGAACGGTTTCGTTGCAGAAGGCAATCATAGTGCGATCAATGATTGCTTGATCGTCAAACGTTTGCTTTTCGCTGTCAGTCGTGGCTTTTAGCAACTCGTAAGTGGCTTCATCAGCAACTTTCTTTGGCTTACCGCGCTTGTCCATTTCGTACTTATAGAAACCGATACCGTTTTTCTGACCCAGACGCTCATTGTCATATAGATGCTGGATAGCACCTTTATAATCAGGCTTCATGCGGTCAGGGAAACCATCAGCCATCACTGCTGCGCCATGTACACCTGTATCTAGACCGACCACGTCGATTAGGTATGCAGGGCCCATCGGCCAGCCGAATTTTTCCATAACTTTATCGACATGAGCAAAGTCAGCACCTTGCTTCAGTAGCAAGTCAAACGCGCCAAAGTATGGGAACAATACACGGTTTACCAAGAAACCTGGGCAGTCGTTAACTACTACTGGCACTTTACCCATTTTAGAAGCAAGTGCAACGGTAGTCGCGATGGCTTCTTCAGATGATTTCTCACCGCGGATAACTTCGACGAGTGGCATACGATGTACTGGGTTGAAGAAATGCATACCAACGAAGTTTTCTGGACGCTCAAGCGCTTCTGCTAGGAACGTAATAGAGATAGTCGAGGTGTTTGACGCTAGGATACAGTCGTCTTTTACCAAGCCTTCTACTTCTTTAAGTACCGCACGCTTCACGTTTGGATTTTCTACGACCGCTTCGATTACGATATCAGTCTCAGCAAAATCACCGTAGTTCAAAGTAGGACGGATACGGCTCAACGTTTCACCCATTTTTGCTGGGGTCATCTTGCCGCGTTCTACCATTTTGCCAAGTAGTTTGCTCGCTTCGCCCATACCAAGGTCTAATTGCTCAGACTTGATATCTTTCATGATGATTGGCAAGCCTTTGCTGGCTGCTTGATAAGCGATACCGCCACCCATGATACCAGCGCCTAGTACAGCGGCTTCGCTGATGTCGTGTGCTTGCTTGCTGTGTTTTTTGGCCAGTTTTTTGACTAGCTGATCGTTTAAGAATAGACCAACCAAGCTCTCTGCTTGTGGCGTCTTAGCCGCTTTCGCAAAACCAGCAGCTTCTACTTCGATTGCTTTGTCACGTGATAAATTAACGTGCTTTTCAATCGTTTCGATAGCGATTGCTGGTGCTGGGTATTGCTTAGGATTGGCTTTAGCGAAAATAGCACCTTTGGCACTGTTGAACGCCATTGCTTGCTCAAGCTGGTTTAGCTTAACTGGAGCCAGTTTTTCTTCACGTTTTGCTTTCCAATCAAGCTCACCTGAGATACATTTTTTGACTAGGTCAATTGCTGCATCTTGCAAGTCATCAGCAGGAACCGTTGCATCAACCAAGCCTAGCTTCAATGCTGCCAATGCTTTCTTTGGGCTACCAGTCGCGATCAGCTCAAGTGCGTTATCGATACCGATGATACGCGTACTACGAACTGTACCGCCGAAACCTGGGAAGATACCTAGCTGAGTTTCTGGCAAACCGATGATGGCTTTGTCACTCATGACACGGTATTCACAAACCAAAGTCATTTCACAACCGCCGCCCATCGCCGCGCCATTGATAGCAGCTACTTTAGGGAATGGTAGGTCTTCAAAACGATTGAAAGCGTCATTAACATGAACGACCCAATCTTTGATCTCGCTTTCTGATTTTTTGAAAGAACCGACGAATTCTGTGATATCAGCACCAGCGATAAACACGCCTTTGGCTGAAGTAACGATAAGACCTTTTACGTTGTCGGCTTTTTCTAACGCACTAACTGCTTCACCAAACTGTTTGTTGGTTTCGGCATCAAATTTGTTCACGCTCTCATTTTCGGCGTTGTACTGCATGTTGGCGATGCCATCCTCTAGCATTGTCACCGTGATGCGATTTCCTTGGTATACCATTTGAAACTCCTTTCTATATAACGAAAGCTACGTTTTGAATTAAAATAAATAGCCAGTTACTGTTAGTAAAATGGGTAATAGCACTGTGCGCTTGTCATGTTATAAAGACAAACATATAACCAGCTCACAAGTGAAGATGTCTTTATTATCCAGCGTTCATCATGATGCACGCATTTTGCGTCTCTTGCATGACATCATATGACGCTTCATTTATGTACTGCTGTTGCAGGTACTGATGTTCAAAATATTGACTGAGACTTGGTCTAACACTCGGTATCGACGATTGAACATCCTGAGAAAAAACCCAGTAGGGTCACCATCAGACCATTTTCACGTCAATTAGTGTAGGGGATTATGCCCCTAACTGTCACAAGCTAATACCATACTCGCAAGTCACTCTTAAATCACTTGCAGGCATTTACCTTACGTTAAAAGTATTTTAGTGAATAAATGTATACTGAATTGTTAGTTTAGATTTATTTCGTGTTGTTGACTTCATGCATGCCATCTTTGGAATGACAGTCCGTTAGCGCTACTGAATAAATGCTACTTGGTCAGTGCTAGCTATTCAGTGTAAGCATTCAGTACCATTTTTCTACGGTAATAAGATGAACGTGCTAGCCTAGCTTGCTCTTTTATCAGAACATATTCAACCAGAGAGTGACATCATCCATCGGTAACGAAATCTTGTCGTTATATTGCAGCTAAGATTGCTCTACTTTCGAATAGCCTTCGGCAGAAAAATGCAAAAAACAATCAATTGATACCGTGTGTCACATAAGCGATATGACTGATCATGCTACACTAATAGCGTTTTTACCTTATCCCTAATAAGTTTTACTGTATCCCTGATAAATGGTTGGATTATGACTGTTTCCCTTACTTCTAGCACTACCTCTACTGGCTTCATCCCTTCTAACTTTGTCTCTTTTCAAAGCACTGAGCAGTTTCATGGTGCTGTGCGCGAGCAATTGGCGCAAGATATCGAGGTCTTGTTTGCTTATGCCAAGCTCCCTAGCCCGCTAGTAGATGCTTGCCACTATGTCATGACGGGTCAAGGCAAACTGGTACGCCCACTGATGGTTGCCAGCGCTTTTGCCAGTATTAATAACAGTAATAATGAACGTACAGACGAACCTAATGATGATATCGATACTCTCGATGCTGATCTGGACACGCTACTAGAAAACGACTCAGACTATGATATGTCGCGCCGTGCTGCATTGGCGGTAGAGCTATTGCATACTTATTCGTTAGTGCATGATGATTTGCCCTGTATGGATGATGATGAGCTGCGCCGTGGTCAGCCGACGGCTCATATCGCCTTTGATGAAGCGACGGCTCTGCTGGCAGGAGATGTATTGCAGACACTAGCCTTTGAAGTACTAACCGCGGAGATGCCAACCTTTGCGCCATTCGATGCAAATATCGCAAGTCAGCTTATGGCAATATTTGCGCCGCGCGCCAGACGCATGGTGTCAGGTCAAATGCTAGACCTCAATGCCGAAGCCAGTGCCAATATTGCACAGGATGATTTAGAAGCCATTCACCGTGATAAGACAGGGGCATTGATTGAAGCGGCGATGCTCATGGGCGGCGTCTGTGCTGGTGCAACGGCCCCACAGCGCATGGCATTGCAAGAATGCGCGCAATATATCGGTCTCGCCTTTCAAGTCCAAGACGATGTGCTAGACGTCACCATGACGACAGATACACTTGGTAAGCCTGCGGGTAGTGATGAAAAACTAGACAAATCTACCTATGTAAAACTAATGGGTGTCGATGACGCGACCAGCTATGCGCAATCATTGTTTAATGACGGGCGTGCAGCCATTTCTCATGAACTACATAGTCGTGAGCTTAGCGACAATGAAGATACCGTTGGCACAGATAATGATGCACTACTGGCACTGATTGAATGGCTCTGGTCGCGTAAAAAGTAGCTTGTCAAATAGCAGTCGAAAGTAGATATCTTAGTAAATTTTATTACCCAAAACGGCAATGAGTGGTCAACATGGACAGTTCCCCTACCCCGCGCATTTACCTCGGCACTGGTGGCTATAGCGATACCGATTTGCTCGGTACGCTGTATCCCACCGGCACCAAAAAAACCGACTTCTTACGTGAGTACGCCAAACAATATGGCGCAGTCGAAATCAACAGTACCTTTTATGCGCCCATCGGGCAAAAAGCGTTCGCGGGTATGGTCAATAAAGCCTACGTGCAAGCCGACAGCCAGTTAAAGTTTGCCGTCAAACTGCATCAAGACTTTACCCACGCTCGCAAAGGCACACCCGAGCATGCACAGGCATTTCTAAACGCCTTATCCCCGCTTATCGAAGCAAATGCTTTAGCGCCATTATTGCTTCAGTTCCCACACGGTTTTGACCGTACTCGCGAGCATCGTCTGTATCTGGCCAATCTCGTCAGTTGGTTTCAAGACTATCCACTCGCCATTGAGTTTCGTCATAATGGCTGGCACACACCGCAAGTGGTTGATAGCTTCCAGCAGCAAGGTCTCATTTGGTGTAGCGTCGATTATCCCAAAGTTAGCGGACTGCCACCATCACGATTGATATTTACTGAACGCACTGGCTATCTACGTATGCACGGCAATAACCTAAACTGGTGGGATGCGATGAGCGCGGCTGATCGCCATGATTATCGCTATAGTGAGTCGGAGATGCAGGACTGGGCACAAGCGATTGCCAACCAGCGTCAGCATTTTGATACGCTCTATATTTTCTTTCAAAACACTGTAAATGCACATGCTTATTATAATATTGCGATGTTGCGTGAAGCGTTGGGCAAGTTTGGGTTTGAGGTTTTGTGAATACTTACATTACAAGGCTATCACTACTAAAATCTAGCCTAATGCGAATACAGCATAGTATTATATCCAAGCTTTATTTATGTTATAGACATTAACTCTTCAACTCTATTCAAGAGAAAATCTCAATTTTTCTTGACAGCTATAGGCGTTAAATCCGAAGAGTATGGTATTTTACAATAGCTCATTCAAGTCTACTAACCAATATCATACTATACAAATATATATAAAGACTTCCGTAGTTTAAACAACGATGTTAAGAGAATAAAATGACTATAGACTATAACGATGGGCTAGAAGAGCTCCAAAGTGAAAATAATGACCTCGAAGCAACACCGGCTGAGTATGAGGTCATTACTTACCCTGCTGATTATACTTTAGAAGGACTAGTTTCTAAATTTAAAAAGGGCTCAATGACAGTACCAGGTTTTCAACGTAACTACGTATGGAATATCAAACAAGCAAGTAGACTAATCGAATCATTCTTGCTTGGACTGCCCGTCCCTTCGATATTTTTGTTCACTGATGAAGCTAATAATGAACAGTTAGTGATAGATGGTCAGCAAAGACTAATGACTGTAGTATATTTTTTCGATGGTTATTTTGGTGAGCCTGACTCGAATAACAAAAGAAAAGTATTCCATTTAACAGGACTTAACGAAAAAAGCCCTTATTACAATAAAACTTATGCCGACCTTCAAGAATCAAATCAGCTAGCTTTCAATAAGCTAAATGATAGCGTCTTAAGAGCATTTATCATTAAGCAGATAACACCAAACGGAAATACTAGCATTTATCATATTTTTGAACGGCTAAACACTGGTGGTACTCAACTAGTCGGGCAAGAGATCCGAAACTGTGTATATCATGGTTCGTTCAATGACCTTTTGTGCGAGCTCAATGAATATGGAAATTGGAGAAAAATATTTGGTAGCGTGACTCCGCATAAAAGACAAAAAGATGTAGAGCTTATTTTACGATTTTTTGCATTTTATGAAAATGGAGAGAATTATGAACGACCAATCAAAGACTTTATGTCCAACTACATGAGAGATAATCAGGAAATAACAGATATTAAGTATCGAAGACTAGAAGAACTATTTAAGAAAACTTGTGATGATATTGTAGATACTTTAGGCGAAAAACCTTTCCACATATGGTCTGGCTTAAATGTAGCAGCATATGATTCGATATTCACAACTCTAGCAATTCATGGTTTTAAAGATAATCTAGCAGAATCATATGAAAAACTTAAATCAGATGAAAATTTCGTCAAGGGTGTGCGAGGAGCAACAGCTGATGAGTCAATCATTGAGTTGCGAATGAACCTTGCTAAACAATATTTGGTGCAATAATGCTATATCAAAGAATTGAGAATGCACTAAAGCTCTGTGGCGAGCATATAGCTAGCTTTGACTCTAGTGAGGCTAGATATAGAGAGGTAGAAACGTACTTAGTTGCTGGTCTCGTCTTGTTAATTGTATCAGAATATGAAGACCACCTTGAATCCGTATTTGTTAAACGAGCTGAACAGTGTGGCGATTTACACGCTATAAATTATATAAAAAAGACTCTGTCACAGAAATTTAGAAGTCCTGACCTTGGAAAAATTAACGAAACTTTGAATAGGTTTGATAATTCGTACAAAACTTTATTTTTCAAAGATATAGAGAATTCACCAGAACATGCAGCTTGGGATTCCTTGCTTAAGGCTCGTCATGCAGTTGTACATAAGAAAGGAACTTTGAACCTCACATTTCGTGAACTTCAAACCAACTACCTTTTGACGAAGAAAATTGTTCGTGAGGTTGAAACTGTTTTGAATGTAAATACTCAAACTGATTTAGTATAAGAACGATGACAAAAATTTATACTACAAAAAGGACGCCTCACAGCGTCCTTTTGTCTTATCCAAACCCTCAGCAACGCAAAATTTTTATCTTTCAAACCTACAGAAACCCAGCTCATACACTTATCTAAAAACAAGCATACAGAATCGTTCTACTTATTCGTTTTGCACACTGGTAACTTATATCCTACTAATCAAGAGACATCAGTCAAAACGCAATATAAGCGTACTGATATTCACTGATAATATTGGAGAAAGTATCGATGACAACACTAAAAAATAAAGTCGCGATTGTAACCGGTTCATCAAAAGGTATCGGCGCACAGATAGCCTTATCACTTGCAGAATCAGGGGCTAAAACCGTCATTAATTATGCAAATGATGATTCAGCAGCGAATGATATCGTAAGCCAGATTAAATCAGCAGGTGGTGAAGCCATTGCCATTCAAGCTGATGTCAGCAATACCAAGCAAGTCGAAGCAATGTTTGATGCCACTATCAGCGCGTTTGGTAAGCCAGATATTTTGGTCAATAGCGCAGGCATAATGATTAATAAACCCATTGCCGAGACCACCGACGAAGACTTTGATCGTATATTTGCTATCAATGTAAAAGGCACGTTCAATACATTGCGTGAAGCTGCGACTAAACTCAACGACGGTGGTCGTGTCGTAAATCTCTCAAGCACAACCACTCGCATGCTGCTACCTAGTTACGGCACCTACTGTGCGACCAAAGGCGCGGTCGATCAGCTAACCCGTATATTTGCCAAAGAAGTTGGCGCGCGCAACATCACGGTCAATGCAGTATCTCCCGGCCCTACTGATACCGAGCTATTTCATCAAGGTAAATCGGATGACACGGTAGAAAGACTTGCTAGCATGTCACCGTTTAATCGTATCGGTGAACCAGTCGATATTGCTCATGTGGTAGCATTTTTGGTCAGTGAAGAAGCGGCTTGGGTTACTGGACAAAATATCGGTGCAAACGGTGGTATTGCCTAATAGCGATGCTCTATCAAAAATATGTTTTGATCAGATATCAAAATAGAAAGCTATTATAGAAAGTTATCACAAAAAAAAGGACACCTCTCGGTGTCCCTTTTTTCAATCAAATACTTAGTCGTTAAAGATTACTCTTCAACGCCAGCATCTTGACCTTTATATTTTGCGTTTGCGTAGTCCCAGTTCACTAGCTTGTCTAGGAACGTATCAACATAGTCAGGACGACGGTTACGGTAATCTACATAGTAAGCGTGTTCCCATACATCACAAGTCAATACCGCTACTTGGTCATGTGCAAGTGGGGTGTCAGCGTTAGCAGTTTTGGCGATTGACAATTTGCCACCGACTTTATCAGCAACTAGCCATGCCCAACCTGAACCAAACTGAGTCAACGCTGCATTTTTGAACTCTTCACGGAACTTGTCGTAGCTACCGAAATCTTCTTCGATTTTTGCTTTTAGATCGCCAGTAGGTTCGCCGCCGCCGTTCGTTGGCGTCATGCAGTTCCAATAAAACGTGTGGTTCCATACTTGAGCTGCTTGGTTGAACATACCTTGCTTGCTGTCATCTTTAGCAGTCGCTACGATGATTTCTGGCAATGTTTTGTCTTCTAGACCAGAACCTGGCAACATGTCTTTTAGCTTGTTTACATAAGCAGCATGGTGCTTGTCATGATGATACTCTAGCGTTTCGGCACTGATATGTGGCTCTAGTGCGTCTTTTGCATATGGTAGGTCTGGTAAAGTAATGTTTGACATAATTATTTTATCCTTGCTGTTTAGCCGTTAGTTTATAAAAACTTGCTTATAGAAACTGGATTTTACGCTATTTTTACACCGTAAAAAACACTATAAAATAGCGGACTAAATTGGCTGAGTTTATTGTTTGAAATGAACTTTATCGCTTGATACACGGTACTGCTCAATACAATATCACGTATCATTATGAATCCAAAATTAACCTAGCGGTTACTTATTGCTATTATTCTTCGCCAAAAAGCCAAGTCTCTGACTTTATAGACTTTTATTAAATTAATATTCACAAGCTATAAGATATAATTCACTGTAGCTTGGTATCTATTATAGCAATAGTGACCAATAATATCAGTTACCAAATGTTATAGCCCGTACAATCTGTATAGCGATTGGTTATTTATTAAGCGGTAACTGCATTCACTCTAAACTCATGCGTTATCATTGTTAGTATAACTACTTCAATCGACAAACAATTTACCGATTAACGCTACAGAAGATAAATAAAGCCTACTCGAATAATAATTTTTCATCATTTTCATATAACGGACTGACTTTATGAGTATTACTGATACCTCGTTAACTGCTACCCATCCGACATCTGGCAACCAATGGGTACTGGCCAGTAATAACAAAGGCAAGTTGGCTGAGTTTAAACGGCTATTTGCCGAAGCGAACTTGGACGTGACGATTGTCCCGCAAGGTCATCTCGATATTGAAGACGCCATCGAGGATGGTCTAAGCTTTGTGGAAAACGCTATTATCAAAGCCCGTCATGCGAGCCGTATCAGTGGACTGCCTGCTATCGCTGATGATTCAGGACTGTGCGTGCCTGCACTAGGTAATGCGCCAGGTATCTACTCTGCTCGCTACGCTGGTGAGCACGGCAACGATAGTAAAAACAATGCCAAGCTCGTCGCTGACTTGCAACCTATCCGCGCAGCGAGTCCAGATGCTCCGATCAAAGGTATGTTTGTTTGCGTACTGGCAATGGTACGTCATGCTGATGATCCGTTACCAATCATCGCCCAAGGATTATGGCATGGCGAGATTTCAGAGACAGCGCATGGTGACGGCGGTTTTGGCTATGATCCATTGTTTTGGTTACCTGACTTGCAAGCCAGTGCGGCTAGTCTAAGCGCTGCTGATAAAAACAGCATCAGCCATCGTAGTCAGGCAATCCAGCAGCTATTGGCGCAGATACCTTTATAAGTACCTTATAGCTATTCTATCTATAGCTATCCGTAAGTGCGCTTAATGCTCATAATGCGCTTACAACCTTATCGCTGTTTTTTATCCGTTATCTTATTTATTGAATACGAATATGACTGATTTTTTATATAAAATTAAGCCATACAAGAGCAAACAACATAAGGAAACATGCCATCAAAGAGATAATTTTTACTTTAATAAACAGATAGATTATACTGTTCTACTTTTAAAATTTTATTGAAAGCCGTTATTTGTCTGTATAATTGAGCAAAAAGCGTTATTATGCGGTACATTAACGGCTTATTATTGATATTTGGTAGCGTTTATTAAAATAAAGCGTTTCACATTTTTGTGTCAGTAGCGATTGCTACAGGCATGGGCTGCGAAATTGCGCGCTATCAATATCCCCTATTTTATTCCAGCGGCAATCAGCAGCACGCGCCCGTATTTTGCGGCACGATTGTCTATTACCATTTAACCCTAAGTACTATTTAATTCAAAGTACGATTTAATCCTAAAGGTGTAATTAACATGGCTACAGATTTACAAGTCACAACCAACAAGCTATCTAATAAAGAAACTCAGCTAACGGTTAAAGTACCCGTTGAAAAAATTCAAAACAAAGTTGAAGGCCGTATTCGCCAAGTAGCGAAAACTGCCAAGATTGACGGTTTCCGTAAAGGTAATGTCCCTATGTCACATATCCGTTCACAGTACGGTGCTGGCATTCAACAAGAAGTCATCAACGATGTGATCCGTGATACCGTTTTTGAAGCGATCAAATCTGAAGACATCCGCGCAGTTGGCATGCCTAACATCGACGATGTAAAACTAGAAGACGATTTCTTGGTTTATCAAGCCACTGTCGAGATCTTCCCAGAAGTTGACGTCCAAGGTATCGATGAAATCGAAGTTGAGCGTCACACGGCTAAAGTTAGCGAAGAAGACGTCGACACAATGATCGAAAACCTACAAAAACAACGTGAAGAGTTCGTTGAGAAAAAAGGTAAAGCGGCCAAAGACAACCAAGTAACCTTTGACTTTGAAGGCTCAATCGACGGCGAAAAATTCGAAGGCGGCTCATCTGAAGACTTCAAATTGGTCATAGGTAGCAACCAGATGATTCCAGGCTTTGAAGATGGTATCAAAGGCATGAAAGCTGGCGAAGAAAAAGTGATCGACGTCACGTTCCCAGAAGATTATCAAGCTGAAAACTTAGCGGGTAAAGAAGCGCAATTCAAAATCAACGTAAAATTGGTTGAGAAATCAAAATTACCTGAAATTGATGATGCGTTCCTAGAGCTATTCGGTGTTAAAGAAGGCGGCGTTGAGAAGTTGAAAGAAGACGTGCGTAAAAACATGGAACGCGAAATCAAGAACGCAGCGCGTAGCCAAGTAAAACAAGCGACTTTTGATGCGCTACTAGAAAAGAACGAGTTTGATGTGCCAAACGCCATGCTAGAGCAAGAAATCGAGCGTCAACGCAACATGATGATGCAACGTTTTTCTCAGCAATTCGGTGCCAATGCTGATAGCTTCGATAAAGACATGCTGCCAAATGAATTGTTCGAAGAGCAAGCGCTACGTGCTGCCCGTCTTGGCATCATCGTTGCTCGTGTTATCGACACCAAAGGTATCGAAGTGGACCAAGACCGCGTTGAGACTTTCATTAAAGAAGCCGCTGAAAACTATGAAGATCCAGCAGAAGTGATCGAGTACTACACCACTGATAAGCAACAGCGCGCGAACATTGAGTCTGTCGTTCTAGAAGACCAAGTGGTTGATTATCTAATCGAGCAAGGTAAAGTCACGGATAAAGAAGTGAGCTACCAAGATTTGCTAGCTGCTCAGCAACAACAGCAGCAAGCAATGTAATTAATACGACAAGCTGTCTTTTGAGATATGCTGTAGTCGGTTATCAAAACTAAAATGCGCCCCCGACCTTTTGATCGGGGGCGCATTTTTTATGGCGTTCGCTAGCTAAGTAAGTTCAGCAGCAAACATCGTACTTGTACTATAAAGCGCGCTTTATACCAAAACAGGTGCAAATACGGCGCTCAATCCTAGCAGCACTAGTCCTCGCTGTAACCACAAGCTATCACTAAAGCGTTGCTGCAACTGCTGACTAACCAGCGTACCAACTGCATATAGCGCTAGCATCGTGACCATCATCCCTGCATAAAATCCTAGCTGACCGCTCACACCGACATTCGCTGGTACTTCCATCGCGTGTGCCATGCCATGAAACACTGCCAGACCACCAAAACCAAACAATGACAGCCGCTGAATACTTGGCGTGCGTGCTGTATGGGTCTGAGCAGAGAATGCTTCTTGTCTGCTTTTTTGGCTCATCAAGACCATAGCCAATACGACTACCGACAGTGATATTGCCACTTCAATTAGCCCAGATGATGCAACAAATGCAATACCGCCAATCAGCACACCAGCCGTGCCCAATATCGCGCCTAATGACAACCCTGCCGTCAATGACATCATGCCTAAGCGCTGCTTTTGCAGGCCATAAAACAACATGCCCATGCCGACTGCTAAAAACAAATGATCAAGGCCAGTTACTGGATGCATCAGTCCTGCTTGCAACGTACCCAAAAATGACGGCGCTTGCGCGGTAGTCGAGTGAATATGACCTGAATGCGCCTGCGCCAATGACGGTAGCATTAGTGACGTCATCACAGCCGAACCAGATACGATATGAGGAGCTGAGAGCACTTGTGAAAAGCGAGAGCTTTCGATATGAAGACCTTTTGTACACTGTGTCATGCGGTTTTTCCTTATTCTTTATATTTTAATGGTAAAAGCTCATCTGCTCTTTAGGCAAGCATGCCATGTTCTTTAATAAAGGCGATAATCTCATTTAGCCCATCACCCGTTTTCATATTGCTAAAAACAAAAGGTTTGTCGCCACGCATTTTTTTGGCATCGCGTTCCATCACTTCAAGCGAAGCACCAACCATTGGTGCAAGGTCAGTCTTATTAATAATCAACAAATCAGACTTGGTAATGCCGGGGCCACCTTTACGAGGTATCTTATCGCCTGCAGAGACATCAATGACGTACAAGGTCAAGTCAGACAACTCTGGGCTAAATGTCGCAGCTAGATTGTCGCCACCTGACTCAATGATAATCAACTCCAACCCTTCAAAAGTCGCTTGTAGCTCAGCAATCGCAGTCAGATTAATAGAAGCATCTTCGCGGATAGCCGTATGCGGACAGCCGCCCGTCTCTACGCCGCGGATACGCTCAGCGGGCATGGCATCATTGCGGGTCAAAAACTCTGAATCTTCTTTGGTATAGATGTCATTGGTCACCACTGCCATATTGACCGTATCACGCAGGTTTTGGCATAGCCTTAAAGTCAAAGCAGTCTTACCACTACCAACTGGCCCGCCAATACCAAGGCGTAAGCACGATAAGGCAGAAGATGGTTTCTGGCTATCACTATCAGTTTGTACATCTGATGCAACATTAGAGTTTTTTGGTTTGAGCGGAGTTAGAGACATATTAATTTCCTAAAACAGTTTGTATATTAATAAGTATAAATAGAAATAAAGATAAAATTATGAGCGGAACAACCGACTGTATTGCTCCTCGTGCATGCTCGAAAGAATAGCCAAATTGGGCAAGTTATTCGAGATATTAAGCGATTCATAGAGGTCTTGGCATAACTGCTGACAGTCTGGTTCTTCACTTGTATCTAAGGTATCCATAGTATTTATCGATGTGATTAAAGCATCGAAAGCCTGTTGCACATTAGCGCTTAGAGCATCAACCTGAGCACCCAGATCGCTTTGCAATTGCCACAGAATACGCTGACCTGCCATTTGTCCTAGCGGCACTGTCTTGACAGCGGCGAGCACCATATTCTCTAATTGCGCAAATCCATAAGTAGTCATCGACTGCGCTAGTGGCAGTTGCCAATGCTGAGCAACATGAGCAAATAGCGGTAAAAACCCATCTTCAGGTATTTCGGCCGGTATGCCAAGACTCAGGACTTCGTTGAGCCAAGACACCATTGCCTGTGCCAATTGCTGCGACTCCAGTACAAACTCTTTACTCTCGAGACCAGCATGATAATCATGTGCCAGATTTGCCGCTAGCGCTTCATGACCTTGGCTGAGCGCACACATTATTAGCCCTAATACGGGCAACTCGTAGCCAATCACTGCAAGCGCTAGATAGTCCTGCATAAATGTAAGCGTACTGGCTTCATCAGAGACAACCCCTGACTCAATCGCTGACTCCACACCTTGCGAATAGGTATAACTACCAATCGGCAAATTGCTCGATGCCAGCATCAGTAGCTGTCCAAGTTGGGCAGATTGAGCAGGCTGAGCACTGGTATCAACCATCATTTGAACGACCTACAGGCGCATCATGATGGCTATGGCTATGGTGATGTCCGTGGCTGTGGCTTTCGTCATGGCTATGACTTTTCTTATGACTATGAGAGTCACTATGCGAATGTGCATGGGAGTGAGAGTGGCCATGCGCATGCCCTTGTCCCGTTTGATAAGCGCCCGTTTCAGGCTCAAAAGGCACTGACGTAGACTCGATATGTAGACCAAGATTTTCTAACATTTGTGCAAGTACATGATCGTTTTCAAAATATAACGCATAGCCTGCATTACCCTGATCAAAACTGTGGTCAAACATCAATGGCACATGACGGTTGCCCAAGTGATAAGCGCCTTTCATTAGTAGAAAATCATCTGCAGCCGTCACTTTGGTCACCGCTTGCGGCTTGGCGATGACTTGCATCAACTCCCCTGCTGCATTGATAAGGACATCATTTCCTTTTAGTACACCTGTACGAGGCAAGTCAACACCAACTGCCTCACCTGAAACAGTAATGGCTCTAAAGCGAGAATGCTGACGAGTATCAAAGTTTAACAGCAGATAATCATCGGCTTGATACTGTTCTGCCAATTGCGCTTTTTGGACATCGCTAAGCGTACTTAAACGGGTATTAAATATTTTCATTATTCTTCTCTGGCTGTTGTTGCTCAAACTATTGGTCAATAGTATTGATGGTAAAAGTGTTGGGAATAAAGATACGATCTCATTCAAGAAACCAACTGACTATTGGTATACATGGTTTATGGCTCACTGTCCTAGAGCTCTTATAAACGTGCATCATAAGCTTTAAAATAAGAAGTAACGCTGTGCCATGGGTAATACATCAGCTGGCTCGCAGGTCAGTGTCTTACCATCGGCACGTACTTCATAAGTCTCAGGATTGATATCCATATCTGGGCAGTAGCTGTTAAAGCGCATATCGCTTTTACGAATTTTACGGATGCCGTGTACTGGCTGAATGACTTTGGTCAACCCAAGCTGCTTATCCACTTGTTTGTCGATCGCCGCTTGCGACATAAAGGTAATGCTGGTCTGGGCAACCGATTTTGGATATGTAGCAAACATAGGACGATAATGCACAGGCTGAGGAGTAGGAATAGAGGCATTAATATCGCCCATCGGTACCGCAGCGATAAGCCCGCCTTTGATGATGCACTCAGGCTTTACCCCAAAAAACTTGGGCGACCATAGCACTATATCTGCCCATTTACCTACTTCGATTGAGCCGACCATATCGCTGATACCGTGAGTAATCGCAGGATTTATGGTATATTTTGCGATATAGCGTTTGATACGAAAGTTGTCGTTATCCGCGCTTTGGTCATAGTCTGTCAAAGTGATGTACTGTTGCTCATCCTCAATGTTCGCCGTTGCATCTGGCGCTAGATGGCCACGTTGAACTTTCATTTTGTGCGCGGTTTGCCATGTACGGATGACTACTTCACCCACCCGCCCCATCGCTTGCGAATCACTACTCATCATCGAGATAGCACCCAAATCATGCAAGATATCTTCTGCGGCGATGGTTTCTTGACGAATACGGCTCTCAGCAAAGGCCACATCTTCAGCAATAGCAGGACTTAGGTGATGACAAACCATCAGCATATCGAGATGCTCATCAATGGTATTGACGGTGTATGGTCGCGTTGGGTTGGTTGAAGATGGCAGCACATGCGACTCGCCAATAGCCTTTAGAATATCGGGCGCATGGCCACCACCTGCCCCTTCAGTATGAAAAGTATGGATACAGCGGTTTTTAAAAGCAGCAAGTGTACTCTCTAGATAGCCACTTTCATTTAAAGTATCGGTATGAATGGCCACCTGCACATCATAGTCGTCAGCGACACTCAAGCAGTTATCAATAGCTTGCGGTGTTGTACCCCAATCTTCATGTAGCTTCAGCCCCACGGCACCTGCTTCGATTTGTTCAGCAATGGGTTCTGGTACACTCACATTGCCTTTACCCAGTAGTCCAATATTCATAGGGATACTATCAGTAGACTTTAGCATTGAGGCAATATGATACGCCCCTGGTGTACAAGTAGTAGCGAGCGTACCTTGAGCTGGCCCTGTGCCGCCGCCCAGCATCGTAGTTACCCCTGACATAAGCGCCGTCTCACACTGCTGGGGCGCGATAAAATGAATATGACTATCGACGCCACCTGCTGTCAGGATTTTGCCTTCGCCAGAGATGATTTCGGTAGCTCCGCCAATAGGAATATCAATAGCGGGCTGGATATCAGGATTGCCCGCTTTGCCAATGGCACTGATACGACCATCTTTGATACCAATATCCGCTTTATAGATGCCTGTATAGTCAACGACCAATGCATTGGTAATAACCGTATCGGCAACTTCCGCGCCTAGTAACTGTCCTTGTCCCATGCCATCACGGATGACTTTACCACCACCAAATTTGACTTCTTCGCCTTTTATCTCGATAGGTTTGCTAGCACGCTCACCGTTTTGCAGTGCTGCAGCCTGATCAGTATCCTGATAACTGGTCAAGTCAGCCTCAACCTGTAGCCACAATTCCGTGTCGGCTAGGCGAACCTTGTCACCTGTGGTAGGACCAAAATGCTCAGCATAAATACGACGACTGACTCGCTTCTGCGAAGTAGTGGTTACCTTTTTATCAGTAGTGCTCTCTAATGCTTCGTCTGGATGAGCGGCGCCCATGACGCGCCCAGCAAAACCATATACATCTTGCTTGCCAGCGTATGCTACCAATTCTACTTCCCGCGATTGACCAGGTTCAAAACGTACGGCGGTTCCAGAGATAATATTGAGACGAAAACCCCGAGTCTGCTCTCTCTCAAAACTCAAGGCATCATTGACTTCATAAAAGTGATAATGCGAGCCGATTTGGATAGGTCTATCACCAGTATTACTCACACTGATGGTCTGCACCTGTCGCCCTTGGTTTAAGATAATATCGCCATCTTGGATATGGTATTCGCCTGCTTGCATGGTAGCCGCCTTATTTTATAGTGAGCATTTCAGTGCTATAACAATGGTATACAGCGTTACACGATGGGATTATGTACCGTGACCAGTTTGGTGCCATCAGGAAAGGTCGCCTCGATTTGCACTTCATCGACCATCTCTGCCACCCCTTCCATGACATCATCAGCAGACAAATACGTAGCACCTTCACTCATCAGCTCGGCGACTCTTTTACCGTCTCGTGCGCCTTCCATCAGCAGCATACTGATATAAGCGATGGCTTCGGGATAATTGAGTTTAACACCGCGATTTTTGCGACGCTCAGCCACCATACCAGCCGTAAATAGCATGAGTTTGTCTTTTTCTGTTGGGGTCAGGTGCATGACAATTCCTTATTGTACTTATCATTATATTTATAGCAGATTAGAGGTTTTCAAAGCATTAAATATCGATTAAAAATAGTCGCAATATATCTTAGTTTCATTATTAAAAGTGGCCGTATTAGGTGTCCCAAATACGTGGACGACAAGGCTCAAGTTGCCACCAATGATCTCGCAAGACTTCTCTTAGCTGATAAAACGCTTCAAAACAACCTCGTACATCTGAGCCAATGTAGCGGATATTGATCGCTTGGCAATTATGAGTGCAGTAGACAGGCAGTTGTGCTTGAGCAATTACTTGTCGTAATGCTGCTACGGTATTGTCTAGATAGCGGGTTAATGACTGCTTGATAGTTGCTTGGGCTGTTTCGGTCGATTGCGTGGTTTGTGACGCGGAGAGTGCAAGATTGTCATGGACATCGATTAAGCTTGGTACTGCCCAAAACGATCCATAAATATGCTGGTTTGCTAATCCTAAATTTGAGGTAAACCAGCGATTTTGTGCTGCCTGTGCCACTCGCTCAGCAACGACAACCTTACCATCTCGGTAGATGTTCAATCCAGTATGATAATGCCCTTGCAAAAACTGCTCGTCGTAAGCTTGCCGCCCAAATACGCTAATCTCCCATGTTAGTAGACTAGAGGAATCTGTCAAATCGAAGCGACTCACTGCATGCATATTGGCTTCGTTATAAATGATACTCTCTTGCAGCAGCCATTCTAAACGGGTATGTGCTGCGAGGTTTGCCTGTACATGTTGGCTTGCATAGGCAGCTATTTCATTTTGATCCATACTTTGGTGAGTGTCGTTGGCGCCCAACGGAGCTTTATGTTTTTGGCTAACGCTGTCCTTGCCGTACCACTTACCTGCCCCTGGTGTGGTGATAACAGCGTGGCTACCACTATCTAAGTTTAGGTCTATGGTCAACGTATCGCCACCTGCGATACCGGCTGGCGGGTACAACATTAGTATGTGACAAATACCCTGCTGTACGCTTGGCTCAGGATATAGAGCACGCTGTACCATCAAGGCACCTGTATGCTTACGATGATAAAGCCGCGTTTTTGAGTTATCAGCCGTACCTTCTTTGGCCGTACTTGTACTGCTAACAGTGTCAAAGCTTAATGCTAAAGAAGAGGCCCAACTCATTTTATATACTCATTTACCAATTAAATATGTTTCAGTATTTTGTATGACAGCTATCATTTGCTATGTGTTAAGAACCCTATTGCCAATCGTTAACTACAGTACATTAGCGACAGTAATATCAGAATAATAACGGAGAAATACAGCGTACACCATTTATCGTGCCTATAGCGCACCACGATAAATAAAAGCGTCAATGTTTTTATTGATACAAGCACTGTGCCAACTCTTGATAGCAGATAGTCAAATAAAAACCTTACCAACTCAAAACTTTGATTTGTCTGTGCTTTTTCTTTTTTGGATTGGACGATAAAAATAACCGTATATTTCCAGCTATTTTCTAAACGTTTTTTGAGCCTTATCTATTTATAAAATCAGCAGATATTTGCACCAAAACGGTACATTTTGTCCATAACGGTGCATTTTTTAGCGTTATTGTTAGCGCAATACTCTCTGAGGACATTAGATAAGCAAAAATACTAAACGCATAACTATTTGCAGGCTTAGTCAGTAAGATAGGTGGATTATAGGGCTATTAATCAGGTATTCTATGTTAAAAAGTCAGGTCAGACATGATTTACGCTATTTGTATCGATACAGATACTGTCGATATCTGTACGACTTGATAATAGATAAGATAGTATTTATCTACTTCTAGACGTATTTTTAGTATCAGTTTTAATATAAGTAATGAGTCCTAGCAATATCGGAGGGTCACTTTTTCACCTATTTTATGCACAAACCAGTTTTGTAGGCTTGAATAGTGAGCGCAGCCCCCTTATAAACAACCCATTAGTCAAAAACTACTAGACAATAAAATCATTCAATCCATTTTTATTTTATACATTTATCGATAGGACTTTTCTATGACAGATTATGATCGCATCACTGCCAACCCGCATTTTGATATGCTGATGAGTGCGCACAAAGAAGTACAGACCACACAAGCGGCTTTAGTACCTATGGTGGTTGAACAGTCCTCACGCGGTGAACGCTCGTTTGATATTTTTTCACGTCTATTACGTGAGCGCGTTATCTTTTTGACCGGTCAGGTCGAAGACAACATGGCTAACCTTATCGTTGCCCAGTTGCTATTCTTAGAAGCTGAAAACCCTGACAAAGATATCCATTTGTATATCAACTCACCAGGCGGCTCAGTAAGCGCTGGCTTGGCTATTTTCGATACCATGAACTTCATCAAACCTGAAGTATCTACTATCTGTATGGGCGGTGCTTACAGCATGGGTTCATTCCTATTGGCCGCTGGTCAAAAAGGCAAGCGCTATTCACTTGCTAATGCTCGCGTTATGATTCATCAGCCTTCAGGCGGCGCGCAGGGTCAAGCAACAGATATCGAAATTAATGCTCGTGAAATCCTTAAAACTCGTGCACGTCTAAATAGTATCTTAGCTGAGCGCACTGGTCAGCCAGTAGAAAAAATCGAAAAAGACGTTGAGCGTGATTATTGGTTAGATGCACAAGAAGCCAAAGAGTATGGTTTGGTTGACGAAGTATTAGAGCGTCGCCCCGAGTCTTTGTAATCTAAGCATTAACGTGATGCCTCTTCATCGAGAGTGCAGTCATAAGACCTTTTATAGTTTATTTGCCGTACGATAAACCGTTATCAATGTCATACCTGATCTATTGGAAGGTATGACCATTGAATGAATACGATAATTGACATACTACAAATAAACTAACCAGTTTTAAATTTTAGGAGCGCCTTTTATGGCAGAAGATAATACCCCGCAGTGTTCGTTTTGCGGTAAAGCCAAAAGCGATGTACAGCAACTGATTGCTGCTGACGATGCCAATATCTGCAATGAATGTATCGAGCTATGTACTGACTTAATCGCAGACAGCGCAGAGCACGGTGATGACGATAGCGAAGTAGATACTTCTTGGGTCAATAAAAAACTACCAACGCCAAAAGAGCTGCGTGCCAAGCTTGATGAATATGTCATCGGTCAGGACGCTGCCAAAAAAGCATTGGCTGTTGCCGTCTATAACCATTACAAACGTCTAAAAGTTAGCCAGACGCTAGCCAACGACAGCAAAAAAGCCAAGATCGGCGCTGACGATGCAATGGTAGAATTGGCTAAGAGTAATATCTTGCTAATCGGTCCAACTGGTTCTGGTAAGACGCTACTTGCGCAAACCTTAGCTCGTCTATTAGATGTACCTTTTGCGATGGCTGATGCCACGACCTTAACCGAAGCTGGTTATGTTGGTGAAGACGTTGAAAACATCGTACAAAAGCTACTTCAAGCTTCTGACTATGATGTGGCCAAAGCTGAGCAAGGTATCATCTATATTGATGAAATCGACAAAATCAGTAAAAAAGGCGACAACCCATCTATCACGCGTGATGTGTCAGGTGAAGGCGTGCAGCAAGCGTTGCTAAAGCTAATCGAAGGTACTGTAGCTGCTATCCCGCCGCACGGTGGTCGTAAGCACCCACAGCAAGAGTTGATCCAAGTTGATACCAGCAACATCCTAATCATCGTTGGTGGTGCATTTGCTGGACTTGATAAAGTCATTCAGCAACGTACCGAAAAAGGCGGTATTGGTTTTAACGCCGATGTTAGCTCAAAAGACGACAGCCGTCGTAGCTCAGACTTGCTACAAGAAGTCGAGCCAGAAGATCTGATCAAGTTTGGTCTGATTCCTGAGCTGATCGGTCGTCTGCCAGTACTTGCGGCACTGCAAGAGCTAGATGAAGCAGCCTTGGTACAAATCCTGACCGAACCTAAGAACGCACTGGTAAAACAGTACAAGTACTTGTTCGATATGGAAGGTGCTGAAATTAGCTTTACCCAAGGAGCACTAGATGCCATCGCCAAAAAAGCAATGGAGCGTAAGACTGGTGCTCGTGGTCTACGTTCTATCGTAGAAAATGCGCTGCTTGAGACCATGTATGAGCTACCTTCTATGGAAAATGCTAAAACTGTAATGGTTGATGCGGACGTTATCAATGAAGGTAAAGTACCTAAAATTGCTTAAGTTATAATTGTTATAAATAGTCCGTTATCATTAGCGGACTACTAAAAAAGCGTCTGGCTAAATAAGCTCAGGCGCTTTTTTTATGCCTATTATTTAATCAAGTTATCTGTTAGATAGCTTGCCTACTAGATAACTTGCCTACTGAAAATTGGCGACATTCATTACTTCTGTCCTGAAATGACAGCAGCGTTTATCAATCGCGAGTAAGCATCAGTGCAAACCATGCTAATGTAGATAGTCTGTTTTGACCTTTATACTTTATTTCTATATACCACTATATATAGTCCTTACAACTCATATGATTAATAAGACAAAGGATTGTTTATTATGCTCAACCATGTGACCGCTATGGCGACTTCATTGCGCCAACATTTACCATTTTCTTCTAACCATGCTTCATTGGATGACTCGGACGTTGAATCCTACTATCGCAACCATGTCGCTGCTATCACAGGCGCAGGCTCTGGTATGGGGCGTGAGCTGGCCGTTCATTTAGCAAAAATGGGCTGTCACGTTGCACTATCAGACATCAATCCTGAACAACTGGCAGCGACCAAACAGTTACTTACCAATTATGATGTCAACGTCACGATGACTGTACTCGATGTGTCAGATCATAAAGCTGTAGAATCGTGGGCTGATAGCGTCATGAGCGATCATGGCAAAGTAAATTTTATCTTTAACAATGCAGGTGTCGCGCTCTACTCTACTGTCGAAGGCAGTAGTATTAGTGAGCTTGAATGGGTAATGAACATTAATTTTTGGGGCGTGGTTTACGGCACTAAGGCATTTTTACCATTAATCAAAAACAGCGTTAAACAAAGCCAGTTTGGCGAGCATGGACATATTATCAATATCTCAAGTCTGTTTGGTTTGACCGCTCAGCCATCACAGTCCGCCTACAACTCTAGTAAATTTGCCGTACGCGGCTTCACAGAGAGCTTACGCCAAGAGCTAAACATTCAGAACTGCGGAGTATCAGCGACTTGTATCCATCCAGGTGGCATCAAAACCAATATTGCCAACAGTGCGCGCGGCAATGAGAGCATCCATGATATTGGTATGAGTACTGGGCCTAAAACCATCAGAAGTTTTAATAAATTCTTAAAATTCGATGCCAATGAAGCGGCTTGGATTATCCTATATGCCGCAGCGACCAACCAACAGCGCTGCCTGATTGGTAACGATGCCAAGATGATTGATGCCATCCAACGTGTATTTCCCTCACATTATAGTCAAGTGCTGAACGACTTCCATCAACTGTCCCGCAAGCTAAAACCACGTCGTCATAAGAAGCTAAAGACGGTCAAATAATATTTTATAAACACTGCCTATTTCATGAGAAAGTGATGAATTTATATATAAAAAGCCCAGCTATAGTCGTAGCTGGGCTTTTTTAAGCATTGTTATTGCCGATTGAGGATAAGACTGAATTTTGAGACTATTGATGATATTTCAGTTCAATACTTCAAAGATTAAGGCAGCTTCATATCACCAGCGACTAACCAGCCTATACGGCGCATGATATAAGCCACCAACCCTGCAATCACCGCAGGCAGTACAAACATCAATAGAATAATCGCTGTCCACAGCTGACCAGTGCTCATAATCTCTTGTGACGCTTCAATCACCCCAAACACACCGACCAAACCAGCAGTACCCATACCCGCACCTGTCGCGGTACAAGCTAATCCAAAACCAACGGTCGCGATCGGCCCAACAATAGCGCTAGCAATGACAGCAGGTAGCAGAACGATAGGTTTTCTGAGCACATTAGGGATTTGCAGCATACTGGTACCCAAGCCTTGAGAGATAACGCCACTAACGCCATTGTCTTTAAAACTTGCAACAGCAAAACCAATCATATGCGCTGCACAGCCAACCACTGCTGCCCCGCCCGCCAAGCCACCAAGCCCAATAGCAATACAAATAGCTGCACTTGACGTTGGTAGGGTCAATAAAATACCAACCACTACAGCAATGACGATACCCATTAGCAGGGGCTGTAATTCAGTAGCGGCATGAATACCCTGGCCGATCGCAGCGACCCCTGCTACGATCGGCGGATTAAGCAGTGCGCAGACTAATAGTGCAATACCACACACAACCAATGGCACCAATAGAATATCAAGCTTCGTCTTACCAGCGACCCAAGTGCCAGTACGATAAGCAAACACAGAGGTCAGATAAGCACCAATGGGATTACCCGGCAGTGCTACAAAGGTTGCAGGCCCACCCACTTGCGGCGTAAAGAGCGTGCCTGCCATTAGTGCTTCGGAATGGGCACCAAGCATACCCGCTACGAGGCAGCTAAGCATCACTAGCGTTGGTGCTTTGAGATAGTAAGCGATACCTACCCCGATACCAGCACCCATTAATATCGAGGCAAGTTTCCCGACCGCGACCAATGCTGGCAAATCTAACCAGCCACCGATTTGCGAGATAATTAGACCTGCGATCAACGTGACAAATAGCCCGAGAGCCATACCAGTAAAAGCATCGATAAAGTATTTTTGAAAGAACGCTTTAATAATGCCTGCTTGCGGTGTTACTGAGTTAGATACGGTCATAGCCATACTCTTAATGGACGTTTAATAGGATAAAACAGCTAGAAAGATTTTGATAAAATAAAGAGATAAAAAAAGCGTCATTACGACGCTTTTTTAATAAATACAATAACTTTAAACGACTGAACCTAGCGACGCTGTTCAACGATAATAGAGTCTATACCATTGTTCTGTAGGCGCTGCTGTGCCGTCGTTACTGCTTGACGGTTATTCAAAGGACGCGAGATGACTTGATAAATTGGCAAGCCATTGCCCGTCGTGTTTTTGACCACGCGAGCATCGACACCCGCCATCAGTACTTGCGCACGGCGACGATCTGCTTCATCTGCATCACTAAAGCTATTGATCTGCAAGATATAGGTCGCTGCAGGTTTGGCAGCTTGGATGCTCGCCGTCCCTGCTGCTGCACTGTTATTGCGGGTTGTAGCGTTACTAGTAGCAGGCGGCGTACCATCATAAGTTGCATCTTCTTCAACGACAACGATATCCTCACTCGACCCAGCATTGTTAGCACCAGCAGGTTCGACAGTCGCATTTTCCGAACCACCGAAGCTGCCCGTTTCGGTACTGCCTGCATCACTATCTGGTTGAGTCACGACGACGTCTGGTTCAAACGCACCTATATCACCTATTTGATCATTATCAATGTCAGCGATATCTTCGTCAGGGATGGTTGCCATCTCTTGATTAGGTAAAATATCGTAGAACTCATAATCGCCATTGTCAGTATCAGTATCCACACGTGGCTGTACTTGGCGATCAGAATCGTTCTCAGCACTACCATCAGCGGGGCTGAAATTGAATAATGGTGAGAGGTAGATAAACACCCCAATCATAAGGGTCAATACGGCCCCAACAAACATCCACAATAAGCCTGATACGCTACTTGATTTGCGCTTTTCTGTTGCGCCTTTAGGTTTTTTGGCTAGCATGGATCTCGTTCTCCCTACTGGATTTAACTATCATCATCGAATTAATGCTATCAGCTGTCTATACTCATGTCACATATTAGAAAAGCACTACATGCTAGACGGTGCAGACAAGCCTAGCAGGCTAAGCCCATTTGCCAGTACCTGTCTAACGGCTTTGGACAGACGCAAACGTGCTTGCATTAAGTCTAGCTCATCTTGACTTGGCGTTTCACCTGACGTCAGGCTCATAGGCAAGATACGGTTGGTGTCATACCAACCATGGAACAATGCCGCCAGCTCTTTTAGGTAGTTGGTCAAGACGTGCGGCTCGTAACCAGTCGCTGCGCGAAGTAACGTCGCTGGATATCCTGCTAACAGTTTAATCAGCTCGTCTTCGTTTGGTGCACTTAGCAAATCTTGATGTGCCAAACCAACAGCATCATCTACTGCCAAATCGTAGGTTGCCAGTTTTTCTAACACGCGGCAAACGCGCGCATGAGCATACTGGATATAATACACTTGATTGTCTTTGCTTTGTGATTTGGCAAGTTCTAAATCAAAATCAACATGCACTTCAGGCTTACGCGCGACATAGTAGAATCGTGCAGCATCGTTACCGACTTCTGCACGTAGCTCACGCAAAGTCACAAACTGACCAGAACGCGAAGACATTTGTACCTTTTCAGAACCACGCCATAACGCGACAAACTGTACAAGCACCACGTCAAGGCGTTCGGCATCAATCCCAAGAGCCAATAGAGCGGCTTTTACGCGTGGGACATAACCATGGTGGTCTGCGCCCCAAACGTTAATGACTTTATCAAAGCCGCGATCAAACTTGTTTTTATGATAAGCGATGTCAGAAGCAAAATACGTCGACTGACCATTGGCACGGCGTACCACACGGTCTTTCTCATCGCCAAAATCGGTCGATTTAAACCAAATATTGCCGTCTTTTTCGTATAGGTAGCCTTTGTCATCTAGTATCTGTAGAACAGGCTCAATCTCGCTATCGATAGATCTTTCGCTAAACCAGCACTCGTAGCTCACGCCAAAGTCGTTTAAGTCGTCTTTGATATCCGCCAAAATACTGCTCAAGGCTGCGTTTAAAAATAACGCATAGCTGTCACCTAGCAAAGACTTACTATTGGCAATCAAGCCATCAATATGCGCTTCTTTATCACCTGAAACTAAGGTCTTTTCGCCGTCAGCATTAATCTCAAACTGAGCATCTTCTGGCACATCTTTGGCAACGTTTGCAAAGCTATGTACGTAGCTATCGCCATGCTGTGTTTTTAGCGTCTGGGCGATGTCACTGACATAATCACCTTGATAGGCGTTAACTGGGAAAGTTATCTCTTCACCATTTAGCTGTAGATAACGTAAATATGTACTGGTGGCCAAGATGTCCATTTGACGACCAGCATCATTTACATAATATTCACGCGTGACGTCATAGCCGATAGCTTCTAGCAGGTTAGCAACGCTCATGCCAAATGCAGCACCGCGACCGTGACCAACGTGCAGACTTGACGTTGGATTGGCAGAGACGAACTCAACTTGGACTTTTTGACCGTCAAACTGATTACTCAAGCCAAAGCGATCTTGCAATGTGAAGATATCATCCAATACGGAAAACTTAGCTTCCGAGTTTAAGAATACGTTGATAAACCCTGGTCCTGCGATTTCTACTTGGCGAATATCTTGATTGTCAGGCAATGCGCTGACGATTTTTTCAGCAAGTTGACGCGGATTGGCCTTGGCTGCTTTCGCTGCCGTTAGTGCGATATTACTGGCAAAATCACCGTGACTTAAATCTTTTGTACGGGTAATTTGACTGTTGTTTTGCCAATCGCTTGGTAGCGTACCATCTGCTTGTAGGGTTTGAATTGCATCATTAAATAGGGATGCAAGCGTATCAATTTGGGCTTGTGACATAGGAATTTGAACTCAATTAAATAAACAACAAAAACGGTGCGAATGCGAGCAATCGATAACTGCTTATTATAATAGCGGCCGACATTGCAGGGATAGAATAATGTAAAAAGATAAGTAACCTGTAAATATAACAATCTTTGCGCTTTATTGCACCATTTGCGCCAAAATTAGCACTAAAATCTTACCGTTATCGTGATTTGGGCTGACTAATATCAATGATGCAAAACTGATAAATAACTCATAACGTGAATTGTAGCGTTACTGTTGCTCAATACTGGGCAGTCGTTTATACCTGACTGCTTCCACGTTATAATAATGGTTTGTACGGCTCTTCTAAAATATAGAAGACGCGTTACTACTCTATTATAGGATTACGCCATGTTTGCTATTGCCGCCAGTACTGTCACCAGTTGGGGACTGTACGTCTTGTTGCCGATATTCATCGCTTTCTTGTTTTTTATTATGTGGGATATCTCTAAAACGTCTGAAGCTGGGCGCGCTGGTACTTTTTGGATATTCTTAGCCCTAGGCGCAGGTTCTGTTGGTTTTATCCTTAAGATAGTCATGGAAGTCGCTTTCAAAAAATGGTTAATCTAATTGGCCATTTTTATCACTATCCTTTGATATCGCTTAGGACATAAGTAGCAAAACTAAAAATGTAATGTATGGCTTGTGACTGCTGCGCTTTATAAGGTGTCAGTCATTTAAATCAAGGCTTCTTAGATCAAAGTCTTCTAAATCAAATAAGCTATTGAGCCTTAGCATCATTTTTTGTGACCTGACTCACATAAGTTGGTAGGTCCCACGCTCCGCCAGCAAAACCTCGGCACATGCCCGTACTAGACTCTTCACTCTTAGCAAACGTTTTACCATTCCACGTCCATGCAGTACGGTTCCAGCAGTCACCGATACCTCGGTCTTTGTGAGTAGCGAAAATCTCACCATCAAAATAATCATTCCCTGCTGTCGTGATAAGCGTAGGCTTGCTAGGTTTTGCATTATCAATGAGCCAATAGCCGTTACTGGAATTGTAAGCGCCTAGCCAGCAACTATGCGCGGCTAACGTATAGCTATCATCAACCGGTATAAAATCCCAACCAAGCAGCGTAGAGCCATACTCTGACATTCGCTGATATGTTTCAGTTTTTGGGTTAATCAGCTCACAGTCGCCCATCGCGTCCTTGGACCCTATAAGCTGCTCGACATTAATATCGACCCAGTTATCAATATTTTTCTGAAAATACGCCAGCTTTGATGGAGCAAGTGTTTTATTGTCTTTTGCTGAATACGCAAATGCTTTTTGAATGATTGGTTTTGGCAAAGCTACTTTAGGACGTTGACGATTTGGGTGGTTCTTACTAACCAATGCTATCGGCGTCCCTACTCGACCTTGTACATCGTCTAGTTTAAGCAATACTGCTGACATGCCTTTATCGCTAATCTGCCAGTAGTTGTCGCCTGCTCTAATTTCTATCTTAGTCACTATACGAGCATGATCAAGCAGTGCTTGAGTCTGCTTGGCTGATAAGTCGTATAGTAGACTGTCTTTTTTGTTGGCTTGCAGTACACCATAGTTTTTATTATTCAGCCAAAGCTCAGCAGGCTTCAGATCATCTAGCGGCACTTCTGAGATAAACTGAATTTGCGCTTTTGGCAGAGCTACTTTTGGCAACGCTGTGAGCAATATTGAGGCAGGCTCATCTATTAGTGCTTCACTAGCGTAACCAGCCGCTCGACAAGTCCGCGTATTATCACAAACCACTTGCCAGTCGTCTTGTACAAAGCCCCAGCCTTCGGATACAGTTCCATAACCTGCCATAGCAGGTAGCGATAGCAAGCTGATGGTAGCTACAATAAAAGTCTTCAATGTCTTCATAGTGCTTTCCTTATGTTAGCTACCACCATCAATGCTACTTTTTGGCAATCAAAGTCGCACGCATGGGAGCAGGATATCCTTCGACGGTCTTAGTAGAATCATTAGGATCTAAAAAATCTGCTAACGAATGATAGGTCATCCATTCGGTTTGTCGTTGTTCCTCAGTCGAGGTGACTGCCACATCGACGCAGCGCACGTCTAAAAACCCTGCTTTCTCTAACCAGCCAATTAATGCCGACACCGATGGCAAGAAATAGACGTTATTCATCTGCGCGTAGCGGTCGTGCGGCACCAGTACAGTATTGGCATCACCTTCAATCACCAACGTCTCAAGTACCAACTCACCACCTTTGACCAACTGTCCTTTAAGCTGTTGTAAATGCTCAAACGGTGACTGGCGATGGTACAGCACTCCCATGCTAAATACGGTATCGAACAGCTGACTGTGCTCAGGTAACGCTTCAAGCGGTACAGGGATATAATGCGTACGGTAACGGCCTGTATCACTAACGTCTGCGGCACCAACGAAATGACGAATCGCCATAAACTGATGATAAAACAAGCATGACGGATCAATGATAATAACCGTATCCGCGCCAGCCCCTGCCATGCGCCAGCCATGATAACCGGAGCCACCGCCCACATCCAATACGCGGCGACCGTCCAATCTACTTAAATGCGGCGCAACACGTTTCCATTTCCAATCACTATGCCACTCAGTATCGATCTTAATACCTGACTCATCATCGCCGATTTGACCGCCAATCTGAAATGGGCCTTTACGCCACGGCATCAACTGCTTTAATAGTGCTGTTGTTTGTTTGCGCTGAGACTCATTTAGATTTGCCTCAATCGTCAATGTATCGCTGTTTAGATCGACGTTATTGACAGCTAAGTTTGGCAAACGAGCAACTGACGCTTGGTAGGCAGGCGCATGCGCATAGTTAGCTTTGTCTTTTATATCACCTAGCCATGTTGGTAATCGTTTGAGCCATTCATAAGCGTTTGGCTGCTGCTGTGCCAACTCTAGTAGAGTTAGATATAATTCGCGTTCGGCGTTGATGATAGTGTCGTTGAGCATAAAAGCAGGTTACCGTATTGATTAAGAAATAACTGTGTTAAAAGTAAGGATTATTTAAACGCCACAATAGAGACGAAGTTCAAAAACTGAAACCACGTCAGATGACGTTTAAAGCCAACATCACTCAACCGTGCATGATGCTCATCTAATGTGTCAGTAATCAGCACATTTTCTAACGCATTACGCTTGCCACTGATTTCCATCTCGGTATAACCATTGGCACGTTTGAAGTCGTAATAACGCTCTACTAACCATGCATCATATTGCTCATCAAACGCATGGGTTTTTTCAGTCAGTACCAATATGCCGCCTTCACTTAATGCCGCATAAATTTTCTCTAATACTGCCACCCTATCAGCAGCTGGCAAAAACTGTAGCGTCAAGTTCAAAATCACCATATCGCACGGCGCAAGCTCAATATCGCGGATATCTGCTGTGATTACTTCGATATCGTGCTCAGGATAATTCTCACTCAGTAGCGTGGTCGCCTCGGTCGTCATCGCTGGTGATATATCAATTGCTTTAATCTGCAAGTCTTGTGGATCGAATTCACCAGCTAGCGTCATACTGGCTGCGCCCAATGAACAGCCCAAGTCATAAACACGACTAACACGCTGACCACTATCGCTCTGCTGACGATACTTGCAATGACGACGGGCAAATATGGGTAGCATAGCCAGTACCTGCCCATAACCAGGTACACTGCGACGAATCATGTCAGGGAAACAAGCCACCACTTGCTCATCAAATGAAAAGCGTGCGGCCTTATCCAGTGGCGTGGTAAACGGTTTATCAAATAGGGTGTCATGTTTGATAGCAGGCTGGGATTGGCTCATGGGACGACTCATTTTTTAGAATAGAACTGAAATTAAGAATTACTTGGTGAATTTTGCTTGGTAGTTCGCTTGTCATTATCAGTTGATAAAGAAGCAAGATAGCAAAAGCCCATTATAACATTACTGTTTGTTACTTATCGCCTTTGGCTTGCCTGCTAAGCTGAATAAATAGTGCCAAGGGTAATGAGACGTTTGAAAGAAGCATTGAAAAACGAGAGCATCACTACCAAATATAGCGCTTAACCCATATTTATAATAATAGGAAAAAATTATGCAAACGATCGTATTAGGTGGCGGCTGCTTCTGGTGCACCGAGTCTGTATTTTTATCGGTAAAAGGTGTGCAATCTGTCGTCTCAGGCTACATGGGCGGCGATGCTGTCTCTGCCAATTATGAAGCTGTCTGTAGTGGTACGACTGGTCATGTCGAAGTCATCAAAGTCAAATTTGATGAGTCTATCGTCCCGTTAGAAGTAATACTCGATGTCTTCTTTGCTACGCATGATCCCACCACGATGGATCGTCAAGGCAATGACGTTGGTAGTCAGTATCGCAGCGTGGTCTTTTATACCGAAGACAGTCAAAAACCGACCGTTGACCGTACCATCAATAAGTTACGCGATATGGGTGTTAATGTGGTGACGGAAGTACATCCTGCCGTTGAATTTTATCAGGCAGAAGACTCACATCAAGATTTCTTCAACAGAAACCCAGGACAAGCTTACTGTAACTTTGCAATTCCACCAAAGCTTGCCAAACTGCGTAAAGAATTTAGCAAATATATGGTTAGCTAAATTGAATAAGACATTATTTATTCAAAAAGTTTCTTAGCCTAATGTTAGATACCAGCCAAACACTTATATTATAGGTGTTTGGCTTTTTATTAGTTATTCCTTTGATATATCAGATCAAGATTAGAACCTTATATATAGAAACTTGCAAATAGAGGATGGCAGCATGAACCTTGAGTTTTGGCACAAACGTTGGCAAGAAGGTCGCATTGGATTCAATCAATCTATGGTCAATCCATTATTGATTGAGTACTTTAACCGCCTCAATTTAACTGCGGGTAGCCGAATTTTCGTTCCGCTTTGTGGTAAATCTATCGATATGGTTTGGCTAGCGACGCAAGGCTATGACGTGGTGGGCGTTGAATTGGTCGAAACAGCCGTACAAGCATTTTTTGCTGAGCAAAACATCGAACCTACCGTCTATCAACAGGCAGACAATCCAGCGATTAGATACTATCAAGGCCAGTTGTCGGGACAGACCATCACTTTATGGGTCGCTGATATTTTTGCACTGACTTTTGAAGATGTTGGCTCTATTGATGCAGTATATGATAAAGCGGCATTAATCGCCCTGCCAGCCGATATGCGTGTGAAATATAGTGAGCAAGTGCGGAAACTTAGTAGCGATACCAGTAAAGCTGATGGTGCTAACAATGAAATAACACCGCAGCTTTTACTCACGCTAAATTACGATCAGCGTAAAAAGAATGGACCACCCTTCTCTATTAATGCCAACCAACTAGAGCAGTATTATAGCGCTCACTATCAAATCTGTGAGCTAGCGAATAAGCCTTCCTCTATAGGCTCTGCACCTGATATCACCGTCACAGAACATGTTTGGCTATTGAGCAATAAATAAAAACTCATGTAACCTTCAATAAGCTGCTAAATCGCAATGGAGAAAATGAATGAAAATAATAATCGGCCTAACTAGTGTAATTGCTATTCTGCTAGTCGCTCTGGCAGGCCCATTGTACAAATTTGGCGTTGTAGAATTAGGCACTGCGTTTACAGGGTTTAAATTTGGGTTATTTGCTGGTATCGCAGCATTGGTATTGTTAGCTATTCAGCTATTATTTAAACGGAATACAGCCAGTCTTGGGAGCGCATTAGCCTCAGCCGTATTTGCTATCGCTGCAATTGCTGTCCCGCTTAGCATGATGAATACGGCCAAAAATGTACCACCTATTCACGATATTTCTACCGATTTGGTGAATCCGCCTGAGTTTGTCGCGACTGCTCCACTACGTGCAGATGCGCCAAATCCCGTAGCGTACGCAGGTGCAGAAGTGGCTGAACAACAACGTACAGCCTATCCTGATTTGCAGACACTGACCTATGCTCAGTCAAAGCCTGAATTGGTTGAGGCATCCAAACAAGCCATAGAAAATTTAGGGTGGGAGCTTGTAAATGTTGATGTAGATAAAGGTATCATCGAAGCAACAGATACGACTGCTTGGTTTGGGTTTGAAGATGATGTGATCATTCGTGTGACTGACAACGATAGCGAGCGCTTAGTTGATATTCGTAGTAAGTCGCGAGTTGGACAGAGTGATTTGGGCAAAAATGCGGCACGGATTCATAGCTTTATAAAAGAGCTAGATAGTGTGCTAGCCAAATAAACAGGTTCTACCTTCTCAGAAATAGACCTCGAGTTGAAATACTGTTTAACGCTTTGCATTTTCAGCTTTATGAAATCCTCTTCTAATCTCACGGCAGCGTCAATTTATCGTAACCATTTATAACCTTGGTACTTCGACAGCTTTTCTTTACTGTTTAGATTGGTTACTCTACGTTAATATCATTTTTTGCCTTTCGATAACTATTTTAACGTTTATAGGATATTTTCATGCGTTTGACTCCTTTTTCTACTTTGTCGCTGCTTAGTGTTGCTGTCGGCATCAGCCTTGCTACTACTGCTCAAGCCGCGCAGCCGCCAGCACCTGATTTATCCAATAGCGAGTTTCAACAGTGCTTAGACAATCTAAAAAACTCTAGCAAATTTAGCGGTGTTGATAGCTATACTTTTAATAACTATCGCCCAAGCCAGCCTGATCCTAGTGTCATTCAGTCACTCAACTACCAGCCAGAGTTTCAAAAAGATGTCTGGGACTACTTATCAGCATTGGTAGACAAAGAGCGTGTCGAGGACGGTATCCGAGCCAAGCGTCAATGGGGCTCTACCCTACGTCAAATCGAATCGCGTTATGGCGTAAAAGCTGAGCATGTGCTCGGTGTCTGGGGCGTAGAGTCTAACTTTGGTCAAACGCTAGGTAAAAAGCCATTATTTGAGTCTTTAGCGACCTTATCTTGTTTCGATCGTCGTCAAAGCTACTTTCAAGGTGAGTACGCCAATGCGCTAAAAATCGTGCAAAACGGTGATATCGCACCAAATGATATGACAGGCTCATGGGCAGGTGCCTTTGGACAGACGCAGTTTATGCCAAGCACCTTTTTAGAATTGGCAGTAGATTTCGATGGTGACGGTCGTCGTGACTTGGTCAATAGCGTACCTGATGCACTCGCTTCTACAGCAAACTTCTTGGATAATCGTGGCTATCGTACTGGCGAGCCTTGGGGCTATGAAGTCAAACTACCTGATGGATTTTGGGCCGCATCTAATCGCAAAGACAAAAAATCGATAAGCCACTGGCGTGAACAAGGTCTGACATTGGCTAATGGCAGTCCGTTACCATATGACTTGAGCAGTGCAGGCTTATTATTACCTGCTGGAATGGAAGGCCCTGCTTTCTTGGTCGGTAAAAACTTTGACACTTTCTACTCTTATAATGCCTCAGAGAACTACGCGCTGGCTATCGCACACTTATCAGATCTAATCACTCGCGAAGACAGCAGCAAAACAGACTTTATCACTGCTTGGCCGACCGACGATCCTGGTATCAGCCGCCAGCAGGCCAAAGACATTCAGCAAGCGTTGTTAAACGCAGGTTATGATATCGGCGGTGTAGATGGCATCATCGGAGACAATACTCGTACTGCTATCCAGCAATACCAGACTAGTCGCGGTATTTTCCCAGCTGACGGACGCGCAGGTCAAAAATTCTATCGCGCCATCGTTGGCAATGCAGCGCCGAGTCAAACTCAATACGGCCAGCCTGCAAACAGCCAGCCCCTGAATCCTGCACCTGCCGATCGCATGGGACAATTAATTCAGCAGCAAACGACTGCTCCTAGTAGCTACTCATCTCAGCCATCAGTGAGCTCCTCAACTTCTAGCAATATACGTTATCGCCGCGTTACTGATGCCGATGGTACTATCAAACTTGTTCGTATAGACCAAGGTTCATAGTAGCAATATAAATAACGCTATTTAGACGCATCAAAAAAGCCACGCTAACGATAGCGTGGCTTTCTTATTTATATATAGTTATTAATAGAACTTATCTCATTTTCTTAAAATACCTGTCTAAACAATAGGTGGTGGCTTAGGTTGACCATTGTCGCCATTCCAATTTTCACGAGCTTTGTCATCTAGATCGGCAGCCGTTTTTGGCTCCCACTTACCATTTTCTTTCCAAGTCGCATCGCCCCAATCTTCATCTTCCGCTTTACTGTCTAAATCTTTGTAGGCCTTGCTAGGATCTATACCGCGGCGTTTCATATCTGCTACTTGCTCTTCTAACGTATGAAACTGATCAGCATCATGCATGGACTTTTCTAGACCATCAATCTCTCTTTTTAACTCGTCATTTTTAGCATTGCTCATCGTACGCTCTCCCTAATTATTAATATTATAGTTCTCATTCTAAAATAGTTAACGCTGTTAATACTGCTAACTAACTGACTTTATTATTACGGGTCTGAGGAAGATTCACAAGCATTGCACGTATGCTTTGTATTACAAAACGTAGTCGTGATGCCAAAATGGACGTTTTAGATGACTATTTTTGAACGCGCTAGCGAATAATAATTACTAGTCTTGTTTATTCGTATTTGAGGTATGACTTTGCAGTAGGTTTTTTGCGTAGAAGGTAAGCTTCCAAAGCTCTTGTGATACTCGCGTACCATAAGTCATTAGTTGTATCCAATTTGCACTGACTAGCTTACGTTGCAAATTATTGATATCAGCTTGAGAGATTTGGCAGCGTGAGACAGCATGAACGTTTGGCATCTCTTTTTTAATGTCTACTTCCGCTTTAGCGGTAATCAAACGATTGATGGCATTTTGCAAGCCATAGCTCGAAAAAGTAGACGGTATTCTCATGAGTGTCATGAGTATCTCGTGCCACGAGAGTGTGAGTGATCTGGTTACGTCCGTTAGATTGCCACCCTCATAAGCCTGAGCACTATATTGAATCTCAAAAAACTCCGTTAACTCAATTGGCTCACTAACCTTATCCGATATAAAGTCTTCTTCATCAGGACTGTTTTTCTCTACCTCGGTAGTACTAGGTAATACATCGACTGGCTTCTCATACACGACCTTTTTACTAGTAGTATCCTCTTCATCATTCGCTCTGACCCAGCCACCTATCATTTTATTATTGGCGACGGCATTATAATGAGCCTGTACTAGCAATGGCTCAATATCTTCTTCCGTATCATAGTAATGTAGCTGGTTATCTTGCTTGGTGACTAACTTAATAAACTCTTGAAGTTGTCGGCTGATGTCGGCGTCTGGAGAATGGTTTTTGACCAGCACAATTAGCGGCTTAAGCTTCGCTTTGGCATTTAGATAACTTAAATGCATCTGGCTAACACCGTTTTTTTGCACAGTCCCGTAGC
Organism: Psychrobacter sp. Choline-02u-9; assembly: GCF_002836505.1. GTDB lineage: Bacteria > Pseudomonadota > Gammaproteobacteria > Pseudomonadales > Moraxellaceae > Psychrobacter. The sequence goes on along the minus strand of NZ_PJBF01000043.1, from coordinate 9,232 downwards.
TGTCGCCAACGATCATGACTGCATAATCACAAGAGTCAATACACTGACGCCCATAAAAAGAGGCTTTAGATAATTTACTAGAAACATCATAGGTCAGAAATGCGCGCGCCTGAAAAAATATCGCTAAGCTGTCTAGAACCAACAACTGGTCATTGTCAGCGCATATAATATGAATATGATAGCGACGATTCGGCACAATTACCTCTAAGCGTAGGTCGTGACATAAAAAGGATAAGGTGTGAGATAGAACACAAAAATCTTGTCTTGCTCAGCCTAGCATACTCTTAGCTTGAAAAGATGCACTCAATTTATTTTAACTGAGTCAGCGTTGCATACAGCGTATTGATATCACTAGCTTTGATAATAACTAGTGAGAGTAGTATTGCAGTGCCATTTCCGTACCGAGTAAGCGCTCAACTAAAGCGCATAGTCTATCACTATATTTAGTGGCGTGAAAAGTTAATGGCGGTCTAGTAATGGTATTTTTATTACTGGTTTTTTGTGACAGATTTTCTCGTTTTTCACTCATCAATGATGCAGACAAGTTGTTTGCAATCAATAGCTGTCTAACCCGTTCAGCAATCGCTTGACCAGAATCAATGACTTGTATTGGTAGCTGCTGCTGTGCAATCTCATCTAACAAGAATGTCTTAAAAAACGGATAATGTGTACATCCCAATACTAACTGATCGACACCTTCATCAGCAAATACTCGTATCTGTTGACGTAATCTTTCGGCTGTCTCGTCTTGTTCTGACATACCTGCTTCTACCCAAGGTACCAGTTGCGGATCAAAATACTTAGTGACTACTGTATTATTAGGTTTAGCAAAATTGACAATAACATCATTTAATAAGGTGCCATTCAAAGTCGCTTTGGTTGCTAGCACCGCTACATGACCACTCTTACTCGCCAATACCGCAGGCTTTAATGCAGGGACAAGACCCACAATAGGTATATGTGGATAACAGCGTCGGGCGGTATCTAGCGCATATGCTGAAGCACTGTTGCAAGCAATAACAATCAGCTTACAGCCTTGCTTATGTAACCACTCTACGGCTTTTAGTGTTAATGCTTCAATATCTTCGCTGTCGCGATTGCCATAAGGTACGTTCAGCGTATCGGCGTAATATACATAACGCTCAGTAGGCAGCTGCTGTGCTAAATGCAAATAAACAGACAAACCGCCAACACCAGAATCAAACACGCCAATGGGCGCGCTACGGTTTTTATCGCTTACAACTGTGTTACCAGCATGTTTATTGACATCTACTAGATCAATAGCTTTGAGACTCTGGTCAACAGATATATCGACACACGGTCTGAGCTTTCCGACTGTCTGGTTTTTGATATCCATATTTATGCTAATGCCATTATCATATTATTCATCAATTTCATTACTCAGTTAAATGCTTAAATGCGCTATATATGTTGCGTGTATGACGTTACTCTACGTCGGCTGTCTATCGACTACCTTTATACAATAATAATTTTTCAACCCAATAGATAATCAAGCGACATTATAAAATTATAGCACTCATCGGCATACAGCAATTAATAGATAGACATAATACTTACTCAGTAGGCATCGATAATGAGTAAGATTGGCCACCACTCTGTAATGTTAATATCGTATTACCATTGTCTTCTGATAATGCTCCAATTTCAGTCAGGTGATAAAAAGTATTGCGGCCGATAAGCGCAGTCAATCCATTTCTGACCATCATGTATGGGCGTACTTGTTCTGTAGATGCTAATTCTTGAGAATCTGCAACATCGTCAGCGGTACTCAATTGATTCGCTGTATCACTGTTATGAAAGTCGCTTTCACTAAAGTCACTGTTATTAAAGTCGCTGTCATTAGAATCGCTCTTATTAGAATTATACGCCTTTAATACAATCGAATGCTCATCGTCTAAGCGAACCACATCTCCTGTCGTCGTTGTAAACTCCAACCAACTCATATCATCTTCATTGACAATACCGACATCATTAATAAGAAGTGGTGCATCTTCAACTTGGATACGGATTTTCTGTACAGGGGTCTTTAAAAAGTACTCAGTAGTGCCATTATTTTCTTCTTTCCATAGTATCGTGGCAAACAAGCTGACCAATGACTCACGGGTCATTTGACCGCCTTCATGCCACCACTCTCCGTTTGCCTTGATAGTCAAATCCATATCAGCAATATCTTCAGGATGCCATTTTTCAAGTGGTGGTATCGCACGCCCTTCGCGAGTGCCTTTCGTAGACTTAATATACTGGCTTAGTGCATCCAAATTATCTAAGCTATCTAGGCTAGAAGTCTTACTGATCGGGGCTTCCGCTATTCTTTCATTGCTGTCTTCAGTGCTGTTATTATCGTTATTCATTATTAATTCCTTTATTTAGTATTCAAAGTTTGGCTTATCTATTATTACTATAAATTTTTGTTTCAGGTATGATGAAACTTTATCGTTATAACAACCTCATTTTCTTAACATTACCTTAGCATCGATACTCATAAATGCGTATCGTGTTTGTAGGACTTTTCTTTTATAATGAGTAACGATTTTTTATTGAAATGGTCAAGTGGGTGTTGTATTGATGACACATCTTACGTTATGCGTTGATATCCTTAGATAAATTGGTATTAACCATGACGGGTCAATTGATGCCGCAAAGACAGTTTTATCGGGCAGCCATATGTCTGAGTGACGTTAGCGCCGCAAGTCTATTATTCAGTTGTTAAGCTAATGATGCCCTGAGATAAGCCACTAAAAGTTTAGGAGTAGGTATGCAAGAGCAAGACAATCAAACGCCAGTTATCGATGGTAATACTGTGAATGCTGACGCACCAGTAGCGACAGAGACCGCAACGCTAGATAAAGCAGAACCAGTCGTAGCGCCAGTTGCCGCGGAACCTGAAGTCGAACGCGAATCAATGGAGTTCGATGTCATCATCGTTGGTGGTGGACCTGCAGGTCTGTCTGCTGCCATACGTTTGCGCCAGCTCGCTATTGAAGCTGGTAATGATGAGTTTATGGTTTGTGTGGTCGAAAAAGGCTCTGAGTTTGGTGCCCATACGTTGTCTGGCGCAGTCATCGAGCCACGCGCTCTAAATGAGCTAATCCCTGACTGGAAAGAAAAAGGCGCACCGCTTAACGTGCCAGCGACAGAAGATCGTTTCTATTATTTGAACTCTGCCACACGCTCAACTAAAGTGCCTGACTCTTTGATTCCAGGTCCGATGCATAACGACGGCAACTATATTGTCTCGCTAGGTAATGTCGTTCGTTGGTTAGCCGTACAGGCAGAAGAGCTTGAAGTTATGATGTTCCCAGGCTTCCCTGCCGATGACATCTTATACAATGACGACGGTTCGGTCAGAGGTGTGTTAACGGGTGATATGGGTGTGGCCGCCAATGGTGAAGCCAAGCCAAGTTTTGAGCCTGGTTATGAGCTCCTTGCCAAATATACTATTTTTGCCGAAGGTAGCCGTGGGCATTTAGGCAAACGCTTAATCAGCCGTTTTGATCTAGATAAAGACTCTGATCCTCAGCATTATGGTATCGGTCTAAAAGAGCTATGGGAAGTTGAGCCTGAAAAGCATGAGCAAGGCGTTGTTATGCATGGTCTTGGCTGGCCATTGACTGAAACTGGCTCTACTGGTGGCTGGTGGTTATACTTTGATGAAAACAATCAAGTAAGCTTTGGTCTTGTGGCTGATTTGTCTTACCACAATCCTTACATGTCTCCATTTGATGAAATGCAGCGCTTGAAAACGCACCCTGTTATCAAAAATGTTTTAGAAGGCGGTAAGCGTATTTCTTACGGTGCACGTGCGTTGACCAAAGGTGGTCTAAACTCATTACCGAAGTTCACCTTCCCGGGTGGCGTGTTGGTAGGTGATGACGCTGGTTTCTTAAACCCAGCAAAAATCAAAGGCACGCATACCTCGATGAAGTCAGGTATGCTCGCAGCCGAAGCTATTTTTGAGGCGCTGCAAGCTGACCGTCAGCATGATGAAGTGGTTGCTTATAGCACAATGTACAAAGAGTCATGGTTGTATCAAGATAACTATGAGTCGCGCAACTTCTCACCTGCGATTCACCGTATGGGTCTGTTCATGGGCGGCGCTTTCACCTTTATCGAGCACAACTTGCTAAAAGGTAAAATGCCATTCACTTTACATGACAATATCCCAGATTACGATCAGTTGGAGCGTGCTAATCATGCTTATCAACCAACCTATCTTAAGCCTGATGGTAAGTTAGTATTTGATAAATTGTCGTCGGTATTTATCTCTAACACCAACCATGCAGAAGATCAGCCAACGCATCTAAAACTTACTGATCCAACGGTACCTATTTCAATCAACTTACCGTTGTACGCTGAGCCTGCACGTTTATACTGCCCAGCGGGTGTATACGAAGTGGTCAAAGACGCTGAAGGCGCTAAGTTTGTCATCAATGCGCAGAACTGTGTGCATTGTAAGACCTGTGATATCAAAGACCCTTCACAGAACATCACCTGGGTAACGCCAGAAGGTGGCGGTGGTCCTAACTATCCAAACATGTAAATCAGGATAATTCTGATTTGAGCTGGTACAGTTAATATCATTAAAACTGCGCTCCAATAAAAACCGCCCTTCTCTTCGTAAGAGAAAGGCGGTTTTTTAATGCTTAGAACAAGCAACTTTTACCAATCAATGCTACTTAGTCTGTCCAAGCGTCACGGTTGGCTTCATCTCTGAGTTTTACAAAGTTATCAGGATCAAACTTAATCTGATCGCCTGTTTTACCCTCTTTTACCTGACGCTCATAGTCACGTAGTATTCTTAACGCAACAGGAGACAAGAGCAAAATAGCCACTAAGTTGACCAAGGCCATTAGACCCATAGATAAGTCAGCGAAGTTCCATATAGCAGGTAGGCTAGCAACAGAGCCAATAAATACCATACCTAATACTAGGAAGCGGAAAATCATGATCATCACTTTGGCGTTTTTGGCACCAGAGATAAACTCAAGATTTGACTCACCGTAGCTGTAGTTGGCGATGATAGACGTAAATGAGAAGAAGAAAATCGCAATCGCCACAAACACCACACCTAGGTCACCGACATACTGTGATAAAGCTAGCTGAGTTAACTGAATACCTTCTTGCTCGATATTAGGATCGACCACACCAGACAAGATAATAATCGACGCCGTCGCGGTACAAATGATAAGGGTATCCATAAATACACCTAGCATCTGCATAAAACCCTGCACTGCTGGATGATCAGGATGACTCTTTGCCGTTGCTGCAGCATTCGGCGCTGAACCCATACCTGCTTCGTTAGAGAACAAACCACGTTTGATACCGTTAATCATTGCCTGCGCAATACCATAACCGATGACACCGCCTGCCGCTTGCTCAAAGCCAAATGCTGATTTTACAATCAACGCGATCGCTGCTGGGAACTGGCTGAAGTTAGTCACGATAATGAATAGCGCTAGCAGGATGTACAAGATAGCCATCACTGGTACGATTTTACCCGCGATACGAGCTACTGAGCGCAAACCACCGAATACCACTGGCGCTACCAGTACTACCAGTACCAAACCTGTCATCCACGTTGGCACACCAAAGGCTTCATTGGTCGCTTGAGCGATGGTGTTGGATTGTACGCCATTGAATGCCAAACCAAAGGCCACTAACAAACATAATGAGAAAAACACAGCGAGCCAGCGTTTGCCTAAACCTTTTTCGATGTAATAAGCTGGGCCACCGCGGTACACATTATCATTGTGCGGTACTTTGTAGGCCTGTGCTAAGGTTGACTCGATAAAGCTGGTCGACATACCGACCAGTGCCGTCATCCACATCCAGAATACAGCACCTGGTCCACCCAAATAGATGGCAATTGCCACACCTGCCAAGTTACCAGTACCAACACGCGCTGCCAGTGACGTCATCAATGCTTCAAACGAGCTAATACCACCATCTTTGCGTCCTTGGTTGGACACGCGTAGCAACTTCCACATATGACCAAAATGACGAAACTGAATAAAACGTGTCACAACGGTAAAGTAAAGACCCGCACCAATTAGTAAGAACATCAGTAATCCATACCAAGGGTTACTAGCAATTAGCCAGTCATTGTTACCCCAGATAATACCGACACCATAATTTACGATGTTATTAAACCAACCTACTATCCCTTCGTTCATATGGGCTCCTTATTAATTCTTTATACGCGTTACTTAAATTTCATATCGATATCATATTTTGATTGCTATGGACTATAGAAAGCTCTGCGCAAAATACCTGATACCAAAAAGACACGTGCATGATATAGATATTGAGCGACATGTGACCATCACGTTTACTTATCGATTTCATATAATTATTTTTAAAATAAATAATGCTTATGTTTCAGCTTATATAGAATAGATTAAGTGATAATTTAATCGCACAAATTACACGGTTGCCGTACCATTTGCGTAACGTTAGGTTTTTTAATGAATGCCAAACAAACTAATTGTTAGTAATTTAATTATTACTCATGCGCAGTAGTTTGCAATTATATTTATTAAACCGTGCTAATATAAATTCTATATCCGTTTAGCCTGTTTTACGGTTATCGAAACTATTAAGCAGTACAAGAAGCTATCAAGCTGTACAATAGGTTAGCGCGTTAAAAAGATTAAAACTCTTGTCAGGAAGACGAGATTGTTAAAAAGACACTGGATAGTCCACCCTTCTGTCTTCCTCAAGAAACGTTATTTTTGCCATTCGATGGTTTAGGTCAATACGATGCTTAAATAGTTAACTACTTTTATTTGAAGTAGAGAATTACCGAGCATTAAACGTACTATCACGCATCATCGTTTTCACTATATAAAGCAGTACCTGACTATTTTTTATACTTTTCGTGGTAAGAAATAATCGCAGTTCTTTTTATATGGTTGATATTTTTTAGGTAAGACAAAAGGAGTTGTCCTATGGAAAACCACAACGATCCATCTGGATATTGGCGCGCCAATATTCGTCTCATTCTCGGCAGCTTGGTTGTTTGGGCGCTATGCTCATATGGCTTTGGTATCTTGTTTCGTCCATTGTTAGCTGGTATCAAAATCGGTGGTACTGATCTGGGCTTTTGGTTTGCTCAGCAAGGATCCATTGGTATATTTATCATCCTAATTTTCTTTTACGCTTGGCGTATGAATAAGTTAGACAAACAATATGGCGTAGACGAGGAATAGCCCCATGAGTCAATTTGTAATTAATCTTATTTTTGTGGGTCTATCCTTCGCTCTCTATTTCGGTATCGCGATTTGGGCTCGTGCTGGTTCAACCAGTGAATTTTATGTTGCTGGTGGTGGTGTCCATCCGGTCGTTAACGGTATGGCAACAGCTGCTGACTGGATGAGTGCGGCGTCATTTATCTCAATGGCAGGTCTTATTGCTGCTAGTGGTTATGGCGCTTCTACCTATTTGATGGGTTGGACTGGCGGTTACGTTCTGCTAGCGATGCTTTTAGCGCCTTATTTACGTAAGTTCGGTAAGTTCACGGTTCCTGATTTTATCGGCGATCGTTTTTACTCAAAAACGGCTGCTATGATTGCTGTGGTCTGTTTGATTACCGCATCGACCACTTACGTTATCGGTCAGATGACCGGTGCTGGTGTTGCATTCTCGCGCTTCTTAGAAGTTGAGAGTAGTACTGGTCTTATCATTGCGGCTATTGTTGTCTTCTTCTATGCCGTACTTGGTGGTATGAAAGGGATTACCTATACGCAGGTTGCACAGTATGTGGTTCTGATGATTGCCTATACTATTCCTGCTGTCTTTATTTCACTTGAGTTGACCGGTAACCCGATTCCAGGCCTTGGTTTGTTTTCAAACCATGTCGAGTCAGGTGTCCCTATTTTGACTAAGCTTAACCAAGTTGTGACTGACTTAGGATTTGCCTCTTATACGGCTGATGTTCCTAACAAGCTAAACATGGTGCTATTTACCTTGACGCTAATGATCGGTACAGCAGGTCTACCACACGTTATCATTCGTTTTTTCACTGTACCTAAAGTGGCTGATGCACGTTGGACAGCAGGTTGGACACTGGTATTTATCTCGCTACTATACTTTACTGCTCCAGCAGTAGGTGCTATGGCTCGTCTAAACCTAATTGACACCGTTTACCCACAAGGGGTTGCAGAAGCGCCTCTAGAATATGATCAACGTCCAGACTGGATGATGACATGGGAAGAAACAGGTCTTATCAAGTATAACGATCTAAACAATGATGGTCGTATTCAGTTGTACAGTGATAGTGGGTTAGGTGCTGCTCAGATCGCCCTCAATACTGCTCAAACTGACGGTGGCGATGTTGCTGCAGCAACTGCAGCGGTAGAAACCGCTCGTATTGCACATGATGCAGAGCTTGATGGTCGTTTTGCTAACGCTGGATGGGCAGGTAACGAGCTTGATGTTAACGCTGATATCTTAGTTCTAGCGAATCCAGAAATTGCACAGCTTCCACCATGGGTTATTGGTCTGATTGCTGCAGGTGGTTTGGCAGCAGCACTATCAACCGCTGCAGGCCTACTGCTCGCAATTTCATCAGCCATCAGTCATGACTTGATCAAACGTAACTTAAACCCAAATATCACTGATAAACAAGAGCTAAAATATGCTCGTATCACTATGGGTGTGGCGATTGTAGTAGCAACTTACTTAGGTATGAATCCGCCAGGGTTTGCCGCACAGGTCGTAGCACTGGCCTTCGGTATTGCTGCCTCTTCATTGTTCCCTGTGTTAATGATGGGTATTTTCTCTAAACGCATCAACAATCTTGGCGCTATTGCAGGTATGTTGACTGGTTTAATAGTCGTTCTTGTCTATATCTTTATGTTCAAAGGTTGGTTCTTCATCAGTGGTACAGCGAACTTCCCTGATACTGAAGAGTACTGGTTATTTGGTATCTCACCACTATCATTTGGTGCAGTTGGTGCATTGCTTAACTTCATCGTAGCATTCGCTGTATCTTATGCTACTGCGCCACCACCAGCACATATTCAAGAGCTGGTTGAGAGCGTACGTTCTCCACGTGGCGCTGGCGGTGCGGTCGACCACTAAGCTCACAACTGAGGATATATCTTCTGTTACTATATATCACTCACAGGCAGTAGCTGCTTGTGGGTGATTTTTTTATCCTATAGCTATAATAACTAAATTTTAGATTTTTACTTTATCTAAGAGGTTCAAT
>NZ_PJBF01000040.1 GCF_002836505.1 Psychrobacter sp. Choline-02u-9 | reverse complement strand
TACTATCTCAGAATAATAAAAAAATTAACAATTGTTTCCTAAAAAATATAGAACTATATTGAGATAAAATGCTTCCAACTTTAATTCCTACTTCCATCAAACACGATTGGAAATATATAGAAAATATATCTATATCCGAATCAAATGAATCATTGTTAGCTATCCCAAATACTGACAATCTTAAGCAACTTCCTATTTATTTTGATCGTAACGTCAATCATGCCATTAACATTTGTGTGGCAAGGCAATCTGTTATTCAAAAATTACAACAAGCTGCTGATTTGCTTCCTAACCATTTAGGAATTTTAGTACTTGATGCTTGGCGCTCAAGTGCAGTTCAGAAAGCTTTGCAAGAAAAAATTGGTGACAGTATTAAGGTCACGTATCCAAGCCTCAGTGAAAGTGAGCAAGAGCAGCTGCTATTAGATTTTGTTGCGCCAGTGCGTGCAGATTTTATTAGTCCTCATTTGACAGGAGGCTCTGTAGATATCACTTTATTCAATCGCGAAACGAATGAATGGCTTGATATGGGTGCTGATTTTGATGAGCCCACTGAGCGTTCACATACGCACTTCTATGAAGATCAGCCTAGCCATCCTGCTTGTCAAAACCGACGATTGCTGTATTCGGTTATGAGCCTTGTAGGTTTTAGCAACTTACCTACTGAGTGGTGGCATTTTGATTATGGCAATTCACTTTGGGCATATTATAGCCAAAAAAGCTATGCTATTTACGGTGCAGCTCATTGGGACATTGTAGACCATCAGTGACTATTACTTTGCAGTTTTGATATTTATTAATATTAGGTTCAAGGAAGAACATGATGGAAACATTGATTCAGGCAGATGATCATTTAGCTTTATGGACATTTGTAATGATTGCAGCTACTTCTGCTATTTTCATTGAACAACGTTATAAGTGGGCTAGTAAAATACCAGGTGCTATTATTGCGTTGCTGATTGCAATTATCGCCTCCAATTTAAAAGTTATTCCAACAGATGCCCCTACCTACGACATCGTCTGGGGTTATATCGTTCCGTTAGCAATACCTTTGCTCTTATTTAAAACAAACATACAGTCTCTTGTCAAAGAAAGCTGGAAGCTACTACTGTTATTTTTAACATCGTCTATGGCAACTATGGTCGGTGCTGTCCTTGCATTTATGGCCCTACGGCATTATATTCCGGAATTAGACAAAGTCAGTGGCATGATTTCAGCTTCATATAGTGGTGGTGGGGTAAACTATGCTGCTATGTCAGCTAAATTGGCACCAAGCGAAAGTATCAATGCTGCAACTATTGTCGCTGATAATATGATGATGGCCGTATATTTTTTAATATTGATTGGATTGGCTGGAGTTCCTATCATACGTCGAGTATGGGGTTCACCGCATACAGACGCAATTGAGAAAAGTCCAGAAATGTCGAATAGTCGAACATTGTCTGAAGCATACTGGAAACCCAACCTGATTTCCTTAAAAGATATAGCAATTTGTTTGGCTGCTTCTATGCTAATAGTTCTAATATCATTCAAGCTGTCGGCATTTTTGCAAGCCTTGTTAGGTACGAGCGATAATGTTGTGATTGGTCTGCTCATTAGTTTGATTACTGATAAATACCTTCTACTAACAACAATAACTTTTATAATAGTTTCTGTTTTTAAGAGCAGTTTCGAAAAACTAAATGGCAGCCAAGAGTTGGGAACTTACTGTATTTATCTGTTCTTTGTGGTCATCGGTATTCCAGCTTCGATTGGTCTAATTGTGACTAAGGCACCATTGTTGTTCGTGTTTGTACTCATAATTGCACTGGTTAATCTAGCTATCACCATGGGTGTAGGAAAGATTTTCAAATTTAGTATTGAAGAAGTCATATTGGCCTGTAATGCCAATATTGGTGGTCCAACAACAGCAGCCGCTTTGGCAATTAGTAAAGGCTGGACGAATTTAGTGGGGCCTATTTTAGTTATCGGCACGGTAGGCTATGTGATTGGCAATTATATAGGGACTATTATTTACTTTATAGTGACCCAAATTGGCGTATAATTATTGAAACAGAATAATACTATTGATACCGGTATTTAATCTCTTCAATATTAGACTAGAAAAAATCACATAAGCTATATGCCTTTGTAAAAACTACAGACTCATAAATAAAAAGCAAGCCACTTCTAGTGGCTCGCTTTTTATTTATGTCCTGAGAAAATTTTTAACTATGGCGTACCTGCATGCCCTACTTCAACCTGTACAGCTAGCATACGTCCTTTAGTTTCTGCCTTACGAGAGGCTTCATCCCAGTCTGGCGCCGCGCACATAAATAATGTCTTACCATCATGTCCACCAAGAGTAACCGCAAAGATACCATCGGGTGCAGTATCGATAGTTTCTAAAATCTTGCCACCCTTTGCTATACGTACAGCTCGCTGATTTAAGGTATCTGCGATCCAAACAGCACCTTCGGCATCTAACGTGAGACCATCAGGTAATATACTGGCATTTTCTATACGTAGACCCAGATTTGGCTCATCACCTAATTCTCCAAAATTAGCAAAGTCACGCTTTTCTTCGAGGCTACCATCTTCTTTGATATCAAATTGCGTAACTTTATTACCAAATAGCTCGTTAACGATCAATGTTTTTTGATCGGCAGAGATAACCATCCCATTTGGAAATGCCAATCCTTCAGCGACAACCTGTGAGCTTCCATCAGGCTTAACCAATACAAGCCCTGTGTTTTCATGGTCAGCGCCACCCATCAAATCAAAACCAAAGTTGCCGACATAAGCATTACCATTGGCTGAAACCACCATATCATTTGCATGACCACCGCAATGCTCCCAGATATCAGCGTGAACGACCAAGTTACCATCATTTTCTAGTCGTAAGACTTTGCGGTCTTTCATCGACACAACCAGCAAACGCCCATCAGGCAACCATCCTAAACCGGAAGGTTGCTGTTCAACATGGATGATTTTCTCTGCTACTCCTTCATCGTTAACTCGATAAACCCCTTGAGTATAGAAATCAACAAACCATAGCGCATTTTGATACCAGCGAGGTCCTTCTAAATAGTGAAAGCCATCAACAGCAACTTCTACTGTATATTTCGACATAACCATCTTCCTTGATTGATAGACAAAATTATTTATACAATATTTTTTATCAGGCTATTTCTTCATATATTGCAGTGACTTCCTCTAAAGTCATATCTTTGGGATTGGTTGCGATTAGTCGCGCATAGGTATTGATAACTATGTCGGCTAGGGCAGGAATATCGTTCTTTGTAATATCCAATTCACTCAAACGGTATTTAAGACCACTGTTTTCCAAAAATATTTTTAGTTGACTAATAAATGAAGTCGCTGCATCTAAATCTGCCATTCCAGCTGTTTGAGTGGGCATGACAGCACGAGCAAGCTCTGCGTATAGAGGAGCAGCTTCTGATAAGTTAAATGTAAAAACACCGCACATGACGAGTGCATTAGCATGTCCATGTGGAATGTGGAAGTTAATACTAAGGGGATAGGAGAGCCCGTGAACAGCGGCTACAGAGGCATTGACGAAGGCGATGCCTGCCAGTGTGGAACCTAACAGCATATCGGCACGAGCATCAATATCGTCACCTTGGTTTAACACTTTTTCAAAATTATTCCAAAGCATCTGTAAGCCTTTTAGGGCTAGTGCATCTGAAATAGGATTCTTTTTAGTGCGACTGGTATAGGCTTCAATACAATGCACCATGGCATCAAGCGCGGTCGCTGCAGTGATATGACGGGGTAGTTTTAGTGTTAATGTTGCATCTAAAATGGCGACGTCAGGTAGGATTTTAGGAGTATAAATAGCTTTTTTACTGCCATCTTTTGCGGTAATCACGGAGACAAAGGTAGACTCTGCGCCCGTACCAGCAGTGGTCGGTATGGCAAATAGCGGCAGTTTTTTGAAACCACTAATATCTCTATCTAAAATATCGTTAACGGACTGAAAGTCATTTGGATACAAAGCGACAATCTTCGCTGTATCAATAGAGCTTCCGCCCCCTAAACCAATGATCAAGTCACATTGATTGTCTCTTGCACGCTTAATAGCGCTTTCAACAATTTCAATGGGCGGGTCTGCAACGACACTATCGAACACAACGACATTAACACCGGCTTCCTGTAAGGCCTGCTGGGCGATATCGACATAGCCTAGTTCGGAGATACCAGCATCTGTAATAATGATGGCTGATGTTGCAGAATATTGTTTTGCTAAAACACCTAGCTTTTGGCGCATGCTGTCAGCTTCGCTGACAATATGACCATTAGTATAAAATTCAATCCCTGTCATTTTGTTCTTCCTTGTATATATATACTCACTTGTTGAGAACAAACGATGCAAAAGTAAGAGTGCTTTTATATTGATTAGACTCTTATAAGGCGTCAATGCTTTTCAAGCGTATTAGGTAACTACTTACCTTATTAACATTTTTACTTTCAATACATTTTTTACAAGAGCAGTGTGCAGTGAGCTGCAAAAAAACGTATTAAAAGATTCTAGGTACCAGAAAAGTAAGCAATATCTGAATTTATTAGCATGCTTAACTAGCCGATGTTTGTAAGGTATTACATTATCATAAACATTAGAGAATAGTCATTAAATGATTTGACAGCTATCAATTTAGTTGCTAATTTCAGATGAGTGTTCAGTTTTACGTTAAGTATATATTGACCTGATTATTTATAACCACTACTAATAGTGGATTTAACTTACCTGTCAAATACTATAAAAACATAAGTTAAATTAATGAACTTATGACTACTATCAAAAGGAATTGATAATGAAATTAGCACCCATTTTTCCGATAAGTGTGCTAGCCGCGATGAGCCTTTTAGGTTGTTCAAACCAATCTAGTAATGGTACGACTTCTTCAGAAGAGACCACTGTTTTACGTTTCTCACATTTCTATCCTGCAACATCTGATATTAATAAAGAGATTTTTGAACCTTGGGCAAAAAAAATCGAAGCTGATTCGGGCGGGCGTCTTCAAGTTGAAGTATACCCTTCAGCCACTATTAGCAAAGCGGATACAGCTTATGAGTCTGCTGTAAAAGGAACCATTGATATTGGCTCACAAGTACAAGGTTATACAAGTGGTCGATTCCCACTATCTCAGATTGCAGAGCTTCCAGGATTATCTAACTCATCAACACAAACAGGCTGTATGCTGCAAACCTTGTATGACAATGGTACGATTGCTGACGAGTATAAAGATTCTCACTTGCTCTTTATGTTTGCCACAGGACCTGGAACCTTGCACAGTACTAATAAATTGATCAGAACTCCTGAGGATATGAGAGGTATGCGTATTCGTAGGCCTTCAGCCGTTGCAGGTGACATCATCGAGAGCATGGGAGCATCTCCGGTTGGGCTACCTGCCAATGATATATATACTTCTTTACAGCGTGGTGTCGTTGATGGCTTGAGCTTTCCATGGGAAGCTATGGAGACTTTCAAACTAAATGAGTTGACGAAGTATCATACCAATATGCCATTTTATAGTTCTGCTTTGATGGTCACTATGAATAGTGATAAGTATGAAGGTCTGCCAGAAGATTTAAAACAAGTTATTGATGATAATTCAGGTATGGCACTTAGCAAGAAAGTAGGGGCCATGTGGGATAAGACTTATTCAACGCAGCTACAAGCAGCTATCGATCAAGGAGACGAAGTTGTCGATATCCTAGACCCACTCAATGACCCAGATTGGAAAGGCCCACTTGAAAAAGGTACAAAGAAATATCTTGATGATGTGGAGTCTTTAGGACTAGATGCTTACGGGGTCTATGATAAGGCTAAAGAAGCTAGTGTAGTCTGTAAAGTGTAATCTGATAAAAATTTTAGCTAAAATATAGCTGAACTGGCTAAATTGAAAAAGCCCCAGCTTTGAGCTGAGGCTTTTTTGTTTTTTTAATTCTAACTATTTCAAGATTTACCTACCTAGGACAAACTGTCCACCAGAAAAGCTAATACACCCCTCACAAAACCAAGAGTTCAATCTCCTTGCATGAGGAATATCTGCTGGGACATCTAATTGATAGGGACGACCACAGTACTCACAATGTACGTCATCTAAATAAACCTGACATTTTGCAAGTGTAGTAAATAAAACATCAGTCTCCGTGTTGTGTTCATAACAAAGCAGTTCTAAATGCGCTATATAATCACTGGGCGACACATAGGACCAATACTCATGGCACAAACGCTTTGCTGTATCCTCTAGAGCTGAATCAAAGACGAAGTTTATGCTCATAATACCCTCCTTAATATCCATAGCCAGTTTGAGGTAGAAGCTCGTAGAGCTCACTCTGTAGCTGACTACACATATCATCAAAGACATAGTCGAGATTAGTTTCTAAGCGCTTCTGTACCCATATGCGCAGCGCCGTATGATTATCAAAGCAACTATCAATACTTAGGAACCTAGCCAAACCAGTACCTGACTGAATACAGAGCTCACAGATAAGGTAGTTAGCAATATTATCTGCGCCATTACTGACATAGCCACTAGGTTTAAACGTCGCATGCAATATATCGTAATCAATCATTTTCATTGTGAGGCCCCTTATCGGTAGATGCCTGAGCAATCTGACTGCGATTGACCAATGCTTCAAATGCACTACCATCCTGCCGAGTCATATTCGGTACGTAACGGCTATATGTGTTGAATAGCATCTTAGTTGTAGAGTGTCCCATTTGACTGGCAATCCACTCAGGACTTTCGCCGGCAGCCAACCATAGCGTTGCTGCAGTATGACGAGTCTGATAAGCATTACGCTTTTTCAGACCTAAAATCTTAAGAGTAGGGTGCCAAACACGTTTATTCACGTTGTTGTAGTCAAGTGGCTCACCCGTATGCGCGCAAAATGCATAGTCAGATCGCTTATAAGTGATGGTCTTCTGTTCCTTCAGAGCATCGTAGACCCAAGGTGACATTTGAATTGCACGGTAAGACTCTTGAGTCTTAGGAGGAACAATCTTACCTTTGACATAAGCTTGTTTGATCACAATCTCACGTCGATTAAAGTCAATGTTCTCCCACGTCAATCCATCAATTTCACTCGTACGCATCCCTGTAAAAAAACGTACCAGATAATAATTGCGATAGTCTGCTCTTACACCATTAATAAATTTCCAAACCTCATCTAGTGTGAATGGTTGAATATCCGTTTTGGGCTGTTTGAGCGCATTGATATCGTAGTAAGGATTATCAAATTTATAGCGTTTAGCTGCTTCTTTTAGTATCATACCTAAAGGTACCATTATCGAATTGATGCGTGCCGCTGACAGATGTTTGTTAGCTTTTCCGTACGTTACTTTGGCGAGCGATGAACGGAAGGCTAATACATCTGTCTTTTTTATGAGATGAATGGGTTTAGTCCCAAACTTAGCAATCAAGTACATATCAATAATCTCCTTTATTTTGCGCTTATAGGTATCGCGCCATTCAATTTCTTTTTCAGAGAACCATAATTCTGCAAACTGTTCAAAAGAGGGCGTATCGGTATTAATACATTCCTTGCGATCGTTTAACGCTACCATCTGTGCCGCTTTGTCACTTTTTGGAAAGTACTTAGCGTAATTGAACAGTCCTAAGATGATTTCTGCTTTCATTTTCTCAGCCACTTTCTCAAGCTTCTTGCGATTCGCTGGTGTGTCTGTTAGGTTTGTCGTCTCCCGACAGCGTATACCCATATAATAAAAATCGACAAATAGCATATTGCTCCCTTTGCGCCTTCTGATACTAGCCATCATATTTCTCCTTATTGTAGTGCCATGGCGTTGACGCTACCGGCGATACCAGTGCGCATATCTTTTTCAATCTCCTCCCAAATGTACAAAATCTTACGACCACCGAACGGGCGTATATAATGAATGCCCTCAATAAGTACACTATCCTTGAGTTCATTGCGGATAGTACGAGGGTTGTATTTGATGAGCTCAGAAAGCTCTTGGGTAGTTAGGTAAGTATGTGACATAATAAATTCCTTGTAAGCCAATTAAATAACTAGGTTGTTTTATCGAGATAACAAATAATTCTATGAAAGTATTTTGTTGTTCGATAGAAGTACTTTACTAGCTATCATTAGTCGATGCAAGTACTTTTTTAGTCTATTAAGGAATTATTAATGATTTTATGTAATTTACCAGTGCTACTAGCTGAACGACGTATGAAGGTGGCAGATCTAATAAGAATGACAGGAATTAGCAAGTCAACAGTGCACAAGATCTATAACGAACAGACTTCAAGAATAGATTTTGACACTATGGATAAAATTTGTGAGGCACTAGATATTGAAGTAGGTGATTTATTTACTTATGTACCTAACGACTCGCTAGATAAAGAGAAGTAAATAAATATTGAGAGTGTTTTAGATAATTTAGGGTAGAGGTCGAAAATGCTACTCTGAAAGAAAGGCAAAATAGAGAGCAGGCGCAACTTAGGCACAATTTAGGCACACACGTTTTTCGATGACGTTTGCGGAAAGTGAGAAAAGAGGAAATTTGCATCGACGTATAGTTTCCTTTTTCTCTACAGCCCATATTTCACGGACAAAAAAAAGCCCCAATCTTAAGATTGGGGCTTTTCGAATCTGGTAGGCGTAATCGGATTCGAACCAACGACCTCTACCATGTCAAGGTAGCGCTCTAACCAACTGAGCTATACGCCTATTTAGGTTGAGCATTTTAGCAAGTTTCCCAGACTTTGCAAGTCTTTTTTAGCATAAACCTCTTTTATTATCATAATATCTGCTATTCAGGCTTATATTAGTTATTTAGATATATTCTTGTGTATATTTACTAAATACTGAATTTAATAGGTTTAGTTTTTATTGTTAATAAACAGGGTAACGTTAATGATTAAACCTTTATAACTGATATGATATCTTTCTAAGCGATGTAATCATCATGATAATAATGACTTCAAGTCAGTCATGTTGACTAAGCGTTAAACAAATATTAAAAACAGTTGGAGAATAACATGGGTCTCTTGGTAGACGGGCAGTGGCAAGACAAGTGGTATGAGACAAAAGAGAGTGGCGGCCGCTTTCAGCGTGAAGATGCTGGTTTTAGAAACTGGGTAACGGTAGATGGTAGCGCAGGGCCTACAGGTATTGAGGGCTTTAAAGCCGAGCCTGACCGCTATCATCTATACGTGTCGCTAGCCTGTCCTTGGGCACACCGTACCCTTATCTACCGCAAGCTTAAAGGCTTAGAAGACATCATTCCGCTATCTGTAGTACATCCATATATGGGTGAGTATGGTTGGACGTTTGCAGAAGGTGCAGGCGTCGTTGCTGATCCAGTTATCAATGCAGACTATGCCTATGAGCTGTATACCAAGGCCAAGCCAGACTATACAGGCCGTGTCACCGTACCTATCTTGTGGGATAAAAAAACAAACACGATCGTGAGTAATGAATCATCTGAAATCATTCGGATGTTTAACTCTGCCTTTGATGAGGTTGGGGCGCTAGCAGGTGATTTTGTGCCAGCAGAGTTGTTACAAGAAATTGATGATATAAATACCTTCGTCTATTCAACTATCAACAATGGCGTGTATAAGACAGGATTCTCTACCACACAAGAGGCTTACGAAGAGGCTGTGATTGAGCTATTTGCGGCATTAGATACACTTGAGACGCGCTTAGCACATCAGCGTTATCTAACAGGTAGCACCATAACTGAAGCAGATTGGCGACTATTTACGACGTTGGTTCGTTTTGATGCTGTTTATGTTGGGCACTTTAAATGCAATCTGCGTCGTATCGTTGACTATCCAAATCTTTGGGGCTATCTGCGTGATTTATATCAGGTACCTGGTATCTCAGAGACAGTAAATATGAATCATATCAAGCAGCATTATTACACCAGTCATGCCAATATTAACCCGACTGGTATCGTACCGGTGGGTCCTATTATTAATTTTAATACACCACACAATCGTGAGCATCTATCGTGACTGAAAAGTAATACAGATATATCAGCAATACTGTCGCGTTTTTAGGATATTTTGCCTATAGCTGACTGTTGCGTTAAGTGACAAGTAACGTGAGCAAAAGCCATTTACTTGCTACGGAAAGGTCATAAAAAAATCGCCCCAGCTGACTTAAGCCAGCTGGGGCGATTTTGTGTTAAAAGACATTGAATCGGCTTATCATTTTTCTTGAGCTTGAGCTTGAGCTTGAGCTTGAGCTTGAGCTTGAGCTAAAAATGTCTAAGCCTACATAATGGTACCTAACAGCGCTTAAGCATTGTTTAGCTGGCGTGCTGCCTCTAGCGCAAAATAAGTCAAGATACCATCAGCACCAGCACGGCGGAAGCCAATCAGAGATTCTAGGATAACATCATCACTTAACCAGCCATTTTGAATGGCGGCCATGTGCATGGCATATTCGCCAGAGACCTGATAAGCAAATGTCGGTACACCAAAGGTATCTTTGACTTCACGAATAAGGTCTAAATACGGCTGACCGGGTTTGATCATCACCATATCAGCGCCTTCATTGATGTCCATGGCGACTTCGTGTAAAGCTTCAGCGCGATTGCCGAAGTCCATTTGATATTGCTTTTTATGACCACCTTTTAAGTTGCCAGCACTACCAACGGCATCACGGAACGGGCCGTAATAGGCGGAGGCGTATTTGGCTGAGTAAGCCATGATGGCTGTATTGACAAAGCCTTCTGACTCAAGCGCCTCACGCATGACTTTGATACGGCCATCCATCATATCGCTGGGTGAGATAATATCAGCGCCAGCACGAGCGTGGACAAGCGCTTGCTTGACCAATACTTCGATGGTCGAATCGTTCATGACATAGCCGCTGTCATCGAGCAGACCATCTTGACCGTGTGAGGTGTAAGGGTCTAAGGCCACATCGGTCATCACCACCATTTCTGGCAATGCATCTTTGATGGCTGTTACTGCGCGCGCAGCGAGGCCATTTTCATCATAGGCTGATTTGCCATCAGGTGTTTTTAAGGCGTTATCAATGACAGGGAAGATATCAAGGGTCGTGACCCCTTCTGCTAACAGCTCTTTGGCATAATCAATTAGCAAATCAATTGACAAGCGTTCGACACCCGGCATACTGGCGATCGTCTCGCGCTGGTTGTTGCCTTCTAGTACAAACACAGGGGCAATAAAATGCTTGGGATGTAACTCTACTTCGCGAATCATCGCTCGCACATTATCGTTATAACGCAAGCGGCGCAAGCGAGTGGCAGGGTATTGGCGGTTAAAGGTATAGCTCATAATCATTCCTTACTTATGGTTGTTTTACTCATTATTGTTGTAAATCACTAAAAATAGATTTTGTTATATAGTGCGTGATGTATTGATATTACTTTTCACTGACTATATTTGCTGCTCATATCGTGCCACTACTATAACCAAAGACAGCTGGCGAAAGCAAAAAGCCCTACCAAGTCGGCAGGGCTGATTGTATTTATCGACTGTCAACGTAATGCGTAAGCAACGTCATCAAACAAAGGTTTCAGAATAGCCTAAGGCTCATTAATCTGAGTCACAGGAACTTGCTCAACACTATTGTTATTGAAGCGAGTCTCTTCAGTGACCACACCGACAGCGGCATCCTTCTTACCATCTTCATTCACATCGACGATAGCAGTCGGTTTGAAAGTAGTCGTTTCTACCGCTTGCGACTGCTTAATGGCGACAGCTTCTTGTGGCGTAGTCACACGCGCTGAACCAGCTGCTTTGATGGCATTTGTCGCTTTGGTTTTTGCACTAGTAGCAGTTCCAGTGACAATCTGTGCCAAGTTGGTGTGCTGCGGTACAGGAATGACAGACGGTACATCAAGGTTCGCACCGCCACCAAGCGCTTGGTACAACTCAATCTGGCTAACGATTTTCTGTAGCTCTAAATCTAGGATGCCTTGTTGGGTCGAGAATAGCGAACGCTGGGCATCGAGTACATCTAGATAGTTTGAGATACCGGCTTTAAAGCGTGCATCGGCAATTTGATAAGTCTGCTCAAAGTTATCTTGTAGACGATACTGTGCTTCTAGCTGCTCACCCAAGGTGGCGCGTGTCGCTAGTACATCCGAGACTTCACGGAATGCCGTTTGAATAGAACCTTCATAGTTGGCAAGCGTTTGCTCACGTTCAATTCTGGCCACATCATATTCTGCATCTAAACGACCTGCATCAAAGATTGGGACACTAATACTTGGGCCGAATGACCAGCCGACAGCGCCGCTCTTGAATAAGTCATCTAAGCTACCGCTACTGACACCAATACTACTCGCTAGGCTAATAGAGGGGAAGTAAGAGGCACGTGCCACTTCTATATTGGCACCAGCGGCTTTTAGGTTGTATTCCGCTTGCAGGACGTCAGGACGATAGCGCAACAACTCACTTGGTAGGCCAGCATTAAAGATTTTCTGGCTAGTTATATTGCTAACGGCAGGCGTTGGAATCAGCTCGTTAGGAATCGGCGCACCAATCAAATATTGCAGGGCATTACGCGAGGTCAAGATACTGCTCTGCGCCCGCAATACGGCAAGTTTAGCATTCTCTAAAGAAGCACTGGCTTGCAACGAAGGCAGTCTAGGATCAATCCCTGCCTCAAACCGTTTGGTCGCAATGAATAACGATCGTTCACGACTCTCAACCGTGGCTTCTGCCAACTTAAGCTGCGCTAAGCTATAGCTTAGATTGGCATAGCTTTGGGCAATGTTACTGATCAGACTGATCTGCGTCGAATCTTTGGCTGCGGTGGTCGCCAAGAAATTTTGCAAAGCTTGGTCTTTTAGACTAGCAATCTTACCCCAAAAATCCAGCTCATAGTTGGCCAACCCTAGGTTGACGTTATAACTACTATTGGGGTTTTTGTCCGTTCTGTTCTGTGCTTGGCGCGTGTAACCACCACTACCATTGATGGTCGGCAGATCGTTAATATCGGTGATTTGATATTGCGCTCGTGCTTTTTCGATAGCTAGGCGTGCGCTCTCAAAGTCTTTATTGTTCTCTAATCCTAATGCAATTAGCCCTTTTAGGCGCTCATCGCTATAGAAGTTCTGCCAGCGTTGTCCCGCAATACTAGGCTGGGCTGCGTTACTGGCCGTTTCCTTATCAAAGGCACCGTAGCTTTGTTCGATAGGGATGTTAGGCTCGGCAAGTACAGGACGGCTATCGGCTTTTGGAATGGTATTACAAGCCGCCATGCTCATCGCTAAAGCCGTTAAGCTGATTAAGCGAACACTATTTCTGCGCACTCGTGCAATAGTTGGGCTCGCAAATCTAGCAACCAGCGCTGCCTGTTCGCCTGACATTGGGCGCACATGAGCAGTAGTTGTGACTACCGCTGCTGAGTTAGTAGTAAAAGGTTGTGAACTCATTGTGTATTATCTCCAAAGCTTGCAGGCTGATAACTCTCAGAGGGAGTTGGGTTCTGCGGACCAGGCGTACCATTGTCATCGCCGCCATCGCCTTTATCATTTGGCTTGTTGTTGGCATATTTGTACGGGAACGCACTGCGTACCCAAATGTAGAACATCGGGATAAAGAAGATGCCTAACAAGGTTGCCGTTACGACACCGCCAACCACACTGGTACCGATGGCGTTTTGACTGCCTGAACCTGGGCCGCTCGCCAAGAATAATGGCACAACACCCAGACCAAAGGCAAGTGAGGTCATGATAATTGGACGCAGACGTTGGCGTGCCGCCGTCATGACCGCATCTTTTAGACTATAGCCTTCCTCTTGATGGTCTTTAGCAAACTCGATAATCAAGATGGCGTTTTTAGCCGATAGACCAACCACCGTCAGTAGACCTACTTGCAAGTAGATATCGTTGGCGAAGCCTCGTAACCACGTAAATATCACCGCACCCAATACCCCAAGTGGAATAACCAATAGGACAGAGAAGGGGATAGACCAGCTCTCATATAGTGCCGCCAAGCACAAGAATACGACTAAGATTGAAAGCGCGTAAAGCATCGGCGCCTGGGCACCTGATTTTTGCTCTTCCAATGACATACCCGTCCACTCGTAACTGATGCCTTCAGGTAATTTGTCTATCATGGCTTCCATTGAGCTCATGGCTTCACCAGTACTCAAACCTGGGGCTGCACTACCTTGGATATTCATTGATGGTAAGCTGTTATAGCGGGTCAGACGCGGTGAGCCTGACTGCCATTCACTGGTCGAAAAGGCATCAAATGAAATCATATCATTCGTCTCGTTTCGTACATACCACTTACCAATGTCATCAGGGTTGGTACGGCTGCTGGCTTCACCTTGTACATAGACACGTTTGATACGGCCACGATCGATAAAGTCGTTGACGTAGCTTGAGCCCCATGCAGTCGAGATGACGCTATTGATATTACTCAATGATAGACCATAAGCGGCTGCTTGCTCTTGGTTGATATTGACCTTGAGCTGCGGTGAGTCTTCTTGACCGTTTGGACGTACACCAGCGACTTGATCGTTCTGTGCTGCCATCCCTAAGAGCATGTTACGGGCTTCAAGTAATCCGTCGTGCCCGAGGTTGCCACTGTCTTGTAGCATCAAATCAAAACCACTGGCATTACCAAGCTCAGTAATGGCTGGCGGTACAATGGCAAATACTTGAGCTTCATTTATCTGAGTAAAGAAGTACCCCATCGCTCGACCAGCGACAGCCTGAGCGGTATTTTCATCGCCCGAGCGTTCCTCCCAGTCTGATAAGCGCACAAACGCTAGACCCATATTCTGACCTTGACCTGCAAAACTAAAGCCTGCAATGGTAAAGACCGAAGCGATATTATCAGTTTCTTGGGTATCGTAATAGTTTCTAACTTTATCCAATACGTCTTGCGTCTCATCTAACGTAGAGCCAGCCGGAAGCTGAACCAAGGTAAACATAATGCCTTGATCTTCTTCTGGTAAAAACGAGCCTGGAATACGTAAGAATACGACCGCCATGATACCGATAATGGCTGCGTAGCCAATCATGTATAACCATTTAAAACGAATACTTTTGCCGACAAAGTTTTCGTACGAACGGCTAAGTTTGAAGAAGCCGCGGTTGAACCAACCGAAGAAGCCTTTTTGCTTTTCGGTACTGCCTTTTTCATGACTTTTGCCACGTTTCAGCAATGTCACACATAGGGCAGGGGTAAATACAAGCGCGACCATGGCAGAGAGCACCATGCTGGTAATCAGCGTAATAGAGAACTGACGATAAATCACACCTGTTGAGCCACCAAAGAAGGCCATCGGTACGAATACTGCAGACAAGATAAGCGCAATACCAATAACGATTTTACTGATTTCACCCATCGACTGGATAGTTGCATCTTTGATAGAGATGTGAGGATCTTCTTCTAGTATTCGCTCGACGTTCTCTACGACGACGATCGCATCATCGACCAACAGACCGATGGACAATACCATGGCAAACATGGTCAAGACGTTGATACTAAAGCCTGCAATATACAACACTGCAAAGGTACCCAAGAGTACGACAGGTACGGCAAGGGTCGGGATAATGGTGGCACGCCAGTTCTGTAAGAAAATGAACATAACGATAAATACCAACACAATCGCTTCAATGAGGGTCATAACGACTTGTTCGATAGACAAGCGTACAAATGGTGTGGTGTCATACGGAACGACTGAGGCTAGACCAATTGGGAAGTTTTTTTCCAGCTCAGCCATACGTGCGCCGACGGCTTCACGAGTCTCAAGGGCGTTTGCGCCACCAGCGAGTGAAATACCTAAACCGGCTGCTTCTTGACCATTGTAGAGAGAGACAACGCTATAGTTTTCACTGCCAATCTCGACATCTGCCACATCGCCTAAGCGCACTTGTGCGCCTGAGGTATCTGTTTTTAGTAGAATGTTTTTAAATTCTTCAGGCGTTTGAAGATAGCTTTGTACAGTAACAGTGGCGTTGATAACTTGTTTGTCTGTGTCGGCAGGTGCTTGACCCAATTGACCAGCAGATACCTGAGCATTCTGTGCTCGTATCGCATTGACGACATCTGAAGGTATCATGTTGTAGCTACGTAGGCGTGATGGGTCTAACCAAACACGCATCGCATAAGTAGAACCAAAGACCTGAACTTCACCCACACCCTCTACACGACTGATCGAATCGACGACATTAGAGTTAATATAATCGGCAATATCTGCCCGATCCATGGTGCCATCTTCAGAAATAAATGCTTGCACCATCAAAAAGCTGCTAGACGATTTATTGACGTTGACACCTTGACGCTGAACAGACTCAGGCAAGGAGCTCATCGCTGCTTGCAGTTTGTTCTGTACTTGTACTTGAGCTGTGTCAGGATCTGTGCCGTTTTCAAAGGTAAGCGTCACTGAAGCACTACCATTTGACGAGCTCGATGACGACATATACATCAGACCATCGAGGCCTTTCATACGCTGCTCAATGATCTGTACTACTGAGTTTTCTACGGTTTGTGCATTAGCACCAGGATAGCTTGCACTGACCGAAATAGTCGGCGGTGCAATACGTGGATACTGTTCGATCGGTAGATTAATAACCGATATCACCCCGATGAGCATGACCAAAATAGCCATAACCCATGCAAAAATAGGGCGATTAATAAAAAAACGTGACATAGTATATCCCTAAGTCTTCCTATCTTTGAATGGAATTAGTTAGCAGCGATTTCTGTAGGTTTCTTAGCAGAAGTTTCGTTACCAGCTGGCTTATCCACCGTTTTTGCAGCTTGCTGAGGCGTTTTGGCGTTTGGCGCGCCTTGTCCTTTTGCAGATGGTGCTGGATTGGCGTTTTCGAGTGGCTTAGCGACTACCTCTTGTTCAGGTTTGACTTTTGAGCCGCCAATCACCACCACTTTATCACCTGCTTTTAGACCGTCAGTGACAACCCACTGTCCGTTGTAAGTACCATTAATAGTAACTGGACGTACTTGGATTTTGTTGTTTTCATCGACGATATAGACTTGCGTCTCACTCTTAGGTGTACGTGTCACTGCGCTTTGCGGGACTAATGCCGCATTGGTAATGACACTTTGGGTCAAGCGGGCAGTCACATACATACCTGGCAGCAAGATGTTGTTGCTGTTTGGGAAGATGGCACGTAAGGTAACCGCGCCAGTTGACTCATCCACTTTTGCTTCAGATAGCGCAAGCTTACCGCGTACCGGATAGACCGAGCCATCCTCTAGTACCAATTCAACCGAGTTCATACCGGGCTGCGCTTTGCCTTCCGATATTTGCTGGCGCAATTTTAACAGCTCAGACGAAGACTGACTGATGTCGACATAGATAGGATCTAAGCGCGAGATAGTCACCAACGGATTGGCTTGACTGGCACTAACCAAAGTACCAGCCGTCACATTTGAGCGCTCTGTGCGCCCTGAGATTGGTGCCCGTACGATGGTGCGATTCAGATCAAGAGTACTGGACTCTAAACCTGCTTTCGCGGTTTGAATGCCCGCTTTTGCGCTTTCGATACCTGCTTGCGTTTGACCGACAGTCGCTCGTGCACTATCTAATGCAGCTTGTGCAGTACGGACTTGCGTTTGTGCTTGATCGTATTGTTGCTTCGAGATAGCATCAATCTCCACAAGCCCTTGTAGGCGCTGGAAGTCATTAACCGCTTGAGCTAATGACGCTTGGCGACTGCCTAATTCAGCTTTGGCATTGGCATTATTAGCCAGTGCTGTCTGATAATTGGCTTGTGCTTGAGCGACCGCTGCTTCTCCACTAGTAATAGAGGTAGCGTAGTTGTCCGTATTGATACGATACATCGGTTGGTCTTTTTTGACATTACCGCCCTCACGGAACAGTACTTCGTCAATGACGCCGTTGACCTGTGGACGAACGTCAGCGGTTTGATAAGCCGCTGTACGTCCAGAAAATGTTTGTACTTGAGGTACCGTATCGAAAGTGACAGTTTGGACGTTGACGACGGCAGGCGGCATCTGCTGCTGTGCAGCGGCATCAGCGCCAGCGGCGTCCTCGTTTTTGTCACAGCCAACCAGTACAGCTCCAGATAGTACAGATGCTATTACAAGCGCAAGATAAGAGTGCTTCATCAATGTCCTCGGCAATATAAAATAAATAATGACAGTATAAAAAGTTTATAAATAAATCTTAACGTATTAAATTCTTTAAAGAGTAAATATATGGGTAGTCTTGAGGCTATGTGCCTCGGCATATTTTGCTCATCGCATTGTTAATAAAATCAGTTTTAATAGCACCAATTTTAGTAGCGGATTATGACCAAAATATTCGGTCGCTAAGGTTGTATGCGCAATAATGAGGCAAGATTTTTAGCGTCATAGATGTAGGCAAACCATAAAGTTGATTAGTAAATTTAATCAGTTATTATAAACTAATGGGGTTACCCCATAGTCAAGTACTTTAGAATAGGGTTTGCCAAAAAAAACAGCGACTTTAGTTGTGAATCTTGCGCTAAGTGCCGTGGTTACAAGCGACACACCAACGAATAACCAAAAAAGTCATCTAGAGGCTTCGATGACAAAAAATGTTAACTTTTGTTATAAAAGTCATATGAGACGGTTATTCCTACCTGTTTGACCTCAAAAATCCCATGTGCAACCAAAACCTTTATTTTAGCAACCGTTAAATGTGACCATTAAATAAATGAGCCAAAACCTGTATCGAAGACGACTTTTATAGACACAGATATGGGCACAGCGTAAATGTTAGCAGTCAGACTATAATAAACGTGCGCTGGCAAGCTCTGTTAATTGGTGCAGCCCTTGGCGATAACGATTGTCAGGCAAGGTACTTAGCGCTTGTTGTGCCAGCTTCGTTTCTTCCAAAGCGCGCAGCTTACAATAGTCTAATGAGCCAGAGGTGCGTACCAATTCGATAAGCTGCTCTGCATTGGGTGTTTTGCCCGTTTGTACAGCGACACGTAATTGCTCATAGCCTGCTTTATCACTGTCTTTTAATAATTCAAGCGCTTTAATAGTCGGTAGGGTCGGTTTGCCTTCGGCTAAATCATCACCCAAGTTTTTACCCATTAGCTCACTATCACCGCTGTAATCGAGTACATCGTCGATAATCTGGAAGGCATTACCGAAGTGCTGACCAAAATCGCCCAGCGCGGTCATATATTCTGTTTTGTCTTGCAAGATAGCTGCGCCTTGGGTCGCCATCATAAACAGACGAGAGGTTTTGCCATCGATAATATTGAGATAATCGGTTTCAGTCGCGGCAGGGTTATGCTGATGTTGCAGCTGCAATACTTCACCTTCGGCAATATCACAAGTCCCGTCTGAGAATACCTGCAGTAGTGGCAAGCTTTGAAAACCAACCAACAAGTTAAAGGCGCGGGCAATCAGATAGTCACCGACCAGTACTGCTGTGGCATTGTCCCAAGTGGCATTCGCCGTTGGCTTACCACGGCGCTGCCCTGACTCATCAATCACATCGTCATGCACTAAAGTTGCCGTATGCAGCATCTCAGTAATGGCTGCCAAATGCATGGCCTGCTGTGATGGTGCATCATTGAGCATGCGCGCACATAACAAGGTAATCAACGGGCGCATCCGCTTACCACCTGCATTAATCACATGCTGTGAGACGCTCATCACCAATTGGACTTTTGAGTTCAGACTACCGAATACTTGCTTGTCCATAATTTCAAAATCATCCGCCACGATATTTTGGATATCAGCATAGGTCAGCGTAGATTGAGAAGTAGGAGAGATGTTATCTAAAAGGGTACTGGTCATAATAAATAGTCATATTAATGAAAATAAAAGGGTGGGTAATAGCCCTAATCTATAGCTAGGATAGCTACCTACCTAGGGTTATTGTCTGGCTTATAATAGCATAGCTAGGCGTCTCAATTGTTGAATAAAGTAAGACATGACGCAGAGTATCGACTCTAAAACTGCCTGTATCTCTCTATTAAATACCAAATAAAAATGATAAAAACAAAAAAGAATTATAAATAGTTTTATGGGGCATTATCAACAATGGCTGCTTAAGCAAAAGCGATTGATAAAAGACTGTAAGCAACTGATTATATGCGTTATAATGGCCGCTGTTGGGCTTAATCTATCACTTATCATTACTATTTCTCATGTTTATATTCGCATTGTCGTTTATCGACTTTCTTTGATGAGCAGCAGTTATAGCAAAATGAGAGATGGTCATTAGTGTAACCACCTTGCAAAAACAAGAGGCGCGGCTTGCTTTTATGAGCAAAAAGACGTAAAATCTTGCCTTTAATTTTTCCCTGTCGTGTTCGTCGTAAAAGCGTTGGTATAACATCAGCCACGGCACACGGGTTAAACGGAGTCATACAATGTACGCAGTAATCAAAACTGGTGGTAAACAGCACCGTGTAGTCGTCGATGAATTGCTTAAAGTTGAACTACTAAAAGCAGAAAAAGGCGAAACAATCAAATTTGAAGACGTGTTGATGGTTGTTGACGGCGATAACGTCAAAATCGGTCAGCCTGTTGTTGACGGCGCTAGCGTAGAAGTTGAAGTTGTTGAGCATGGTCGCGGCGAAAAAATCCGTATCATCAAGCACAACCGTCGTAAGCATTATCACAAAGAACAAGGTCACCGCCAATGGTACACCTTGTTAAAAATCAAAGCGATTAATGCCTAATTATCCATTTAGCAATTATTGCTAAATAGCGCACTAAATGCTTAAGAGTTATCGCATCAGCGATAAGTCAAATTAACAAGGAGATTTTCTCATGGCACATAAAAAAGCTGCCGGTTCGAGCCGTAACGGTCGTGATTCAAACCCAAAAATGCTAGGCGTAAAAATCTTTGGTGGCCAAGCTATCACAGCTGGTAACATCATCGTTCGTCAACGTGGTACAGAATTCCACGCAGGCGAAGGCGTTGGCATGGGTCGTGACCATACTTTATTTGCACTGAATGACGGTGTTGTAAAGTTTGCGACCAAAGGTAAATTTAACCGTCGTTATGTTACGGTTGAAAACGCATAATTATCTATTTAGATCGTTTTATTCGTTGAATAAAATGATCAGATAATTAAAAAAGCCCTTACTGCCTTATGGTAGTAAGGGCTTTTTACGCTTGTAAGGTGATATAAATTAATAATAATTCTAAGCGATATCTTTAAAGCCACTATTAGCATAATTACTGTAGCTAATAATTATAAATGCAAACTTTTACCGTGTAACTGTATTGGTTACAAGCGTGTATGGCAGCCGTAGTAAAGATTGCAAATCATGACTAGGCGCGTAATAAAAAAACTGGCACACTGTTGCCATTGCTGATAGTTACCAGCTTTAGCTTGGTAAAATCAGTATTTATAGAAAACAAAAATTTCAATAGAATATTTTATTTTTAGCGACAACTTTAAAGCGATTATGCTTTTTTAGAGAGGATTTATGATGAACTTATCTACGAAAAAATCAACCAAACAAAAAATGATGAGTGGGGCTTTAGCAGGTGTATTAATGACATCGCTAGGTGTCGCAGCGCCAATGATGGCATTGACTCAAACGGCTACAGCAGCTCCTGCTGACAACCTAACAGCTGCTAAACGTTTGAACAAATTGCTGACCAATACCAAGAGTATGACAGCCAATTTTAGTCAAACAACTAAAGGCGCGAGTAGTGGTACGTTTACAGGCTCTATGAGTGTTCAACGTCCAAATAACTTCCGCTGGGAAACCAAGTCACCATCAGAGCAGCTTATCGTTGCTAATGGGAACTCTATGTGGGTTTATGACAAGGATTTAGAGCAAGCGACTAAGCAGAATGTTGACAGTCAAGTAGGTAATACACCAGCGTTACTACTGTCAGGTGATCCAAGCAAGATTGATCAAAACTTTAAAATCACTCAGCCATATGACAACAAGAACTACTATGTGCTCTATCCTAAGTCAGACAGCGCAAGTTTCAAAAGTCTTTCAATAAGCTTTAGTGGTGGCAAACCTGTCATGATGGTATTGAATGATACCTTGGGTCAAACAACTTCTATCAAGTTTAGCGGTATCAAAATGAACCCAAGTATCGGTAGCAGTCAGTTTAAATTTACACCATCAAAGGGTGTTGATGTGATTAATCAGTAATTAACATAGATATTGCTAGGTTTTGATATCAGTTCAAAATTAGCAACATAATAAAAAGGACAGATCCTATGAGGTCTGTCCTTTTTTATGTGAGTAACTATAGTTTGTTCAGCAGAAAACTTAAGACATAGCTCGTATGGTTTCCATATCTGGCATAGGTGGTAGTTCATCTAAATGGCTTAATCCAAACGCATCTAAAAACTGCGCAGTAGTATGAAGCAACGCAGGACGACCTAAAGTATCTTTAAAGCCTTTCTCCACAATCCATCCTTTATCAAATAACTGGCGCAGTATATTGCTCGATAATGTTACTCCGCGTACATGCTCGATATCACTGCGTGTCACAGGTTGCTTGTATGCAATGACACTTAGGGTTTCAAGTAAAGCTTGGCTCAGGCGTTCTTGACGCTGCGGGAAAGTACGCTGGATTAAACTGCTATAGTCATCAGATATCTGTAAGCGATAACCGCTGGCGGTCTCATGTAGCTTAAGCACACCTATATCTAAGCGTTGTTGCAGCACTTCTAAGGTTTGCTTTAATTCTTTAGTAGATAATGACAAATGTTTTTTTAATGCGTGAGCGGTCAGCGGTGCCTCTGAGGCATGCAGCAGCACTTCGATACGTTTACTCATCTCTTCCAAAGAATCATGCTGCGCGTCAGCTGGTGGAGATGTAGTCATAGTTATTGGTTCTTGGGTCTCGTCATGTTGCTTTGGGTCTTCAATATCTACCATCTAAAGTATGCTCTTATTTCAATATTGTGATTTTGATAGAGAATGGGCTAGGAGACAATCTTAGAGCCTACTAGGCTAGCCACTGTAATGTGAGATTTGTGGATTCATTATTCATATTAGTCTGATCAGAATTATTGGAAACAGAGTTGACGATACCGCTATCTGTCTCAATATTGACCACACCAACTAACTGCCGCTTTATAAGCTCAAGTACGGCGACAAAACTCACGACCACGCCTATTTTACCTTGTGCCTTGTCTAGTAGCTCATAAAAGGAGTGCGCCCCATCTGTACTTAATTGCCTGCTAATACTGGCAATACGATCGGCAAGTGGTACTGCATCAACTTTGATCGTATGCATTTGATAGTCAGGCTGTAGCTGCATTTTAAATAAACTATCAATCAGCAAGTTAGGTGAGTAGCTTGGCAGTTCCGCATTCATAACGTCTTGATCAGGCATACTAACCATTGCCAAAAACACATCGCGCTCTAGACGTACTAGATTGTCTAAGCGCTGACTGACTACCTTGATTTGCGCGTACTCTTCGAGGCGTTCGATCAGTTCTGCTTTTGGATCACGCTCGTCGGTTGGGGTATCAGGGGCAGGCAATAGCAGTTCGGTTTTGATGGCGATGAGCGTTGATGCCATAAGAAGATAATCACCCGCTAATTCAAAGTGCTCGGTATCCAATTCACCGATATAAGCTAAGTACTGCTCAGTGATAGGCAGAATAGGCATTTGGGTCAAATCGACGTTGTTCTTTTTGACCAAATACAATAGAAAATCCAATGGACCAGCAAACTGCTCTAACCAAATAGCAAATGCTTGCGGTGGGACATAAAGATCGTCTGGCAAATGCTGCACAGGCGTTTGATAGATACGTAGCGACATATCATGGTTGACTGATTCATCAGGCTCATTCTGATTGTCCATAGGCTCAGAAGTTGAATCAGCCATAGCAGATAAGGCGGCTTTAGACAAAGCCGCCTGTTTGGTGTTTGGTTCAGTTTGCACGTTTAGCACCCGCTTTGATAATAAATTGCGCCAGTAAAACGACTATTCCAGCAACGATTATTTAAGCTTAGCAAGCGGACGGATACCGATAGCACGGCGAGCTTTGTCTAGTTGCTTACGACTATGGCGACGGGCTTTATCCGCACCCATCTGCAAGATTTCTTCTAGCTCTTTTGGATTGGCCATCAGCTCTTCATAACGTGCACGGAATGGCGCGATTTCGTCATTAATCTTATCAAACAGAGCTTGCTTAGCGTCACCCCAGCCAATACCAGCGGCATAACGCGCACGCATATCAGCAATCTCTTCAGGGGTCGCAAATGCTTTATAAATCTCAAAGATAGCTGAATCATCAGGATCTTTTGGCTCATCAGGTAGCTGTGAGTTAGTCACAATTTTCATGATGGCTTTATGCATTTGTTTTTCAGGACTAACTTGTGGATTTGGCTCACCAAATAGGGGAATCGTATTGCTATAGCTCTTACTCATCTTGCGGCCATCAAGCCCAGTAAGCAGCGGTATATCGTTATCAACGACTGCTGACGGTAGCGTGAAAAGCGACTTATAACGATGATTAAAAGTACCTGCGATATCACGCGCCATCTCGATATGCTGCACTTGGTCACGACCAACAGGCACGTGGGTCGCATTAAACATCAAAATATCAGCCGCCATTAGCACGGGATAACCGAATAGACCCATGGTGACACCTTGATCAGGATCGACATCGGCTTTTTCTGTATTGATATCAACGGCTGCTTTATAGGCATGGGCGCGGTTCATCAAACCTTTGGCACATGAACAGTTCAAAATCCAAGCAAGTTCTGGAATCTCAGGCACGTCTGACTGACGATAGAACGTGACGCGCTCTGGGTCTAGACCACAAGCAATCCACGTAGCGGCAATGGCTCTCGTCGACTCATGAATGATAGCAGGGTCATAACAACCGATAATGCCATGGTAGTCTGCCAAAAAGAAAAACGCTTCATGATCACTGTTCTGAATAGACTCAATCGCTGGACGAATCGCGCCAACATAGTTACCTAAATGTGGAATACCAGTTGGTTTGATACCAGTCAAGATGCGCTTAGCTTCGGTTGAAGTATCAGAAGTTTGATTGTCAGGAGTACTGTTATTGCTCATGGAAAATCCGTTATTTTGTTTATAAAATTATTATCAGTGCATAGCTAAAATGCAAAATATTAGCCGCAAAGTATAGCAAACTTCACCAGTATTTTTGGGAATAAAGGCTTACTTATAGATATCAGTACGACCGTTTGGCCCATGTTTAAAACGACGATGGAACCACATCCACTGCGTAGGATCAATACGAATGAGCCCTTCTAAAACTTCATTGACCCGAGTGGCATCAGCGACTTCATCTTTACTTGGATAGTTGTCTAATTCTGGCGTAATTGTTAAATGATAATGGGGACGTTTACCACGCGGCAAGTTGTCAGGCGTTTGCCGATAAGTATGCAATGCCATGACAGCTGGTGGCTTTGCTTTGCTACCCAGTTTTGCCATGCGACGCGATGCAGTGATAGTCGCGGCGGGCACACCGAAAAATGGTGCCATGACCCCTTGCTTAAGGCCATAGTCTTGGTCAGGAGAGTACCAAATGACGTGTCCTGCTTTGATAGAAGTAACTAAGCTTCGCATATCACGACTAGAGATTTGCTTACCAAATATATTGGTACGACCATTATAGATAATCCAGTCCAGCAAAGGGTTGTTTTGCGTACGATACATACAATCTACTGGGAAAAACTGCGCACATAATAGTCCACCCAAATCTAGCATCGTATAATGTGCACCGAGCAGGATAACTGGTCGCTGCTCATTTTGCGCATTAACAATATGCTGTAGCCCTGAAATGGAAACAGTTCTAGTAAATATATTTGGCCTGAACCAAGCGCATAACGTTTCAAACACACCAATGCCTTGATTGACAAATACTTGCTTGGCCATTAGTTCACGTTCAGCTTCGGGCTTTTCTGGAAATGCCAGCTTCAGATTGATTAGCGTATCGCGTCTACGCGAGCCAGCAGCTTTATAAATCAATATACCAAGCTTACGACCTAGCCAAAACTGCCAACGTAGTGGCAGATATATCATTGGTAGCATTATTAAGAATAATAACCAAATGCCCCAATTCTTTGGTGATAAAAACTGCCACTGAAATGGCTTGTTATCTGCTTGCGCTGTACGCTTATGATTTTGGGTAATTGTCGGTGTGCCAGCAGGTATCGCAGGCGACTTAGCCGACTGTTTCATGCTAGGCGGCACGCTGCTATTGGCAGATGGTTTGCTAGGGTCAAATTGTTCTGGCGCTTTCATAATATCCTTCTGCAGCACGGTTTGAGGCATCATGGCAAATAATAAAAAGTTACTGATATGATGGGGTAGCGTTTAATGCTTTGCAAGTTAGAATTTCTACAGACGCTCTACTTTGCAGCGTTGAAACAAGGCACTCATGTTAGTTATTGCCGTAAAACAAAGCTGGTTTGATGAAGACAATCGGATAATCAACACGCTATCAGTAGGCATAAAAAAACCTTATAAGCTGTGACCAGCTTATAAGGTTTTGCAAAACCAGACTCTTATTTAACTTTGCTACTGAAGCTCTGAGAAAAAGACAACAGCAGCAAAAATATAAGAGATAGTTTTGATTAACGTTTTGAGAACTGTGGACGTTTACGTGCTTTACGTAGACCCAGTTTCTTACGTTCAACTTGACGTGAATCACGAGTAACAAAACCAGCTGCTTTTAGGGCAGGCTTCAAAGTTTCGTCAGCTTCGATTAATGCACGTGTGATGCCGTGGCGGATTGCGCCAGCTTGACCACTAATACCACCGCCTGCAACAGTTACATATAAGTCATATGCGTTAACAGAGTCTAGTAGTTCTAATGGCTGACGTACAACCATGCGTGAAGTTTCACGGCTGAAGTATTCGTCAAGTGGCTTACCGTTAACAACGATACTACCAGTACCTTTTGATAAAAATACACGAGCAGTAGACGTCTTGCGGCGACCAGTTCCGTAATTGCGTTCCATAAGTATATCCTTAGATGTCTAGTTCTTTAGGTTGCTGTGCAGTATGTGGATGATCAGTACCCGCATAAAGTTTCAGCTTCTTGATCATCGCATAGCCAAGAGGGCCCTTTGGAAGCATACCCTTAACTGCTTTGTGTAGAACATCTTCAGGCTTATGTGCAAGCAACTTATTGAAGTTGGTTTCTTTAATACCACCTGGGTAGCCACTGTGACGATAGTACTTTTTGTCTTGTGCTTTTTTACCCGTTACCGTGATTTTGTCAGCATTGATGACAACAATAAAGTCACCAGTATCAACGTGCGGAGTAAAAGAAGGCTTGTGCTTGCCACGTAAGCGAGTTGCGATTTGAGTGGCTAAGCGACCAAGGGTTTTGCCGTCAGCATCTACGACATACCAGTCATGGGTCACTTCAGCTGGTTTTGCACTAAGTGTTTTCATGATAAAACCTTAAAATTAGAATTCGTTGAGAGTTTAGCTGGGAACGGGGCTCTCAAAAAACAGACTGCACATTATAAGCAGTAGCGCCTACGCTTGCAAGCTGCATTGGGGTTTATTTTCGCCTTATATACATTAAACTGCAGCGTCGGCCAGTTTTTAGCGGTTCTAAACATTTGTAAAATACGTTAACGGCTTTCATTAACCCGACAATTATGACGATGATAGACGATAAAGTCCAGCGACAACTTGTCCGACTTTGGTTTGTTTCAAGCATTCAAAAGTGATTGGTTGCTGAGTAACGCTCGATTGAGAGGCTAAATTCTCATTTAGCGACGCTTCCAATTGCTTAAGCTGTGCTGACAAATCTTTATCAGCTTCTAAATAAATTAGTGTTTCAGTATTGATTAAGGCATTGGTAATAAGCGCAGTCAAAATAGGCTGCCATAAATCCTGAGCATAAGGTGGATCGATAAATACAATGTCAAAAAGGCGTGCAGTCAGTTGCTCTTGACGTAATACTTGCTTAGCAGTGCCAGTGATGATTTGGTAAGCAGCAGCTTCAAGACGTAATTGCTCAGCACTCTGACGTAGCATGTTACTTTGTGCTGGATTGATTTCGATAAATGTTGTGTGGGCCGCACCGCGAGATAGTGCTTCAAATCCTAGTACGCCACTGCCAGCGCAGCTATCGAGTACATGGGCGTCATGAATGTCAGCGAGTAGCCAGTTAAATAAAGTCTCCCGCAAGCGATCTGGGGTCGGGCGCAGGCCATCTGCATCAATGAAACTTACAATACGGCGCTTAAACTGACCACCGATAATGCGCACATCACCCGCTGCCGCACTTTTCGTCTTACGGTTATTCTTTGGTGCGCGTCCATTTGAGGCTTTTTTCATTATTGTGTCTCGCTTACCAATTCTATGCTAGGTTTTACTTTACTAAGTCTTATTTCACTAGGTTTTACTTTTTATACTATTAACTGCTTAAACGTCTAGTTACTCAGACGTTGCTGCTGCCGCTTCAGCTTCCGCGGCTTCTTTCTCTTCCAATGCTTTTGCTTCTTTATCACGAATGGCATCACGCATCGCTTTTTCAAAAGCCTTTTGGCGTTTAATGACTTTTAGCTCATCAGCGGACGGCGGCAATATCGGATCAGTTTTGCGTTGTAGCATCCAGTAGTCAAATAGAGCACGGCCAATAGGCGCTGCAACAGCACTACCACCGCCGCCATTTTCGACCAATACCGCAAGGGCAATCTGCGGGTCTTCTACTGGCGCAAAACCATTAAACCAAGCATGATCCCAGTGGCGCTTATCTATTGCTGACTTATCGTAGCGTTTGCCCTGCGCAATAGATTTCACCTGTGCAGTACCTGTTTTACCAGCGATACGATAGCGCGGGGTATAGATACCGCGTCCTGTACCATTTTCTACCACGCTTTCCATCGCATCATGCATACGCAACCAGTCAGACGGCTTACCGTTATAGTCGATTTTACCATCTGGCTTAGTGATAATTTTGACGTCCGCGGCACCGTCACTGCTCTTTAATAAATGCGGAGTAATGTGCTGACCTTTACTGGCTGTCATGGCTGTAGCGTTGGCAATCTGTAATGGTGTTGCCAAGAAATACCCTTGTCCAATACTGACCGAGATGGTTTCGCCCGGTAGCCAATCTTTATCGTAAGTGTCTTTTTTCCACTTTGGTGATGGCATGATGCCTGATTTTTCATTAGGCAAATCAATACCAGTATCTTTACCAAAACCAAAGCGTACCATCCAATCGTGCAGACGTTGAATGCCCATCTCATAAGCCAGCTTATAATAATAAGTATCGACTGACATGGCGATAGATTTTTTTAGATCTACCGTGCCATGACCGCCACGTTTCCAGTCACGGAATCGATGTGTGTCGCCAGGTAAGCTAAAATAACCAGGATCATAGATGGTGCTGTTCCAATCGCGTAGACCATAATGAATACCGCCTAGACCCTCGAATGGCTTGATAGTAGAGCCAGGTGGGTAGGTACCTTGTAGTGCACGGTTATACAATGGCTGGTCGAGATCTTCACGCAGGTCGTCGTAATCTTTAAAAGAAATACCTGATATGAAAGGGTTAGGGTCGTAGCTTGGGTTACTAACAAATGCTAAGACGTCACCGTTTTTGGGATCTATCGCAACGATTGCACCGCGGCGTCCATCGAGCTGCTGCTGGGCGATGGTTTGCAAACCATAATCCAAGCTCAACGTAATATCGTTACCTGCTATCGGCGGCTTGGTATCCAGCTGGCGTAAGATATTACCATGTGCGTCTGTTTCTACCGATTGATAACCCGGTTGCCCAAGCAAAATATCTTCGTAGTAGTCTTCGATACCAATTTTACCAATCAAGTCAGTACCAGCATAACGGTCTTTATCAATACGCTTTGACTCTTTGTCATTGATACGTCCGACATAGCCGATGACATGGGCAAACAGCTCATCATAAGGATAAGAGCGCGTAAGCTTGCTCTGAATAGAGACCCCGCGGAAGAACGGCTTACGCTCACTAAACTGAGCCAACTGTGCTTCTGTTAAGTCGATCTTGATCGTTACAGGGTCATTTTTATTTTTACTTAGACGCGCCAAGATATCAGTGATATCTGTATCGGTTAAATCAAAAATCGGCGCGAGTAGATGCAACGTGCGCTCAGGATTTTCGACCTCATCAGGGCTGAGCATCGCTGTAAATACAGGCTGATTGTCTGCCAGTATTACCCCGTTACGATCATAGATATACCCACGACTAGGTGGCGCAGATATCAGTTTGATACGGTTGTTATCGGCTTGCGTTGTGTACTGATCATGAGCGTAGACTTGCAAATACCCATAACGTGTTATCAAACCGCCCAAACCAATCAATATTATAATCCCAAAGATGATAATACGATTGGTAAAGGTACTGTTGACCTGTTCGGTATTGGGAGTTATCGGTTTATTCATAGAAGATCAGAGCCCAAACGGTCAGTGAGTCAATAAAAGAAAAATAAGAGGGCAGGTTGGTTAACCAAAGTGCGGTGAGTCTAAAAGATAATGCAAATGGTTTCAATCACATAGAAGGGTATGGGGTGAAAACGTTATGCAGTCATTTATACGCAGGTAGTCTTTGTTATTGCACTACAAATTATAACAGAACAAATGAGCAGACGCAGTACTCAGTCATATATTTTGTCTTGATTATCTACTGACCAAGCACTTGCTTATATTTAGGTTTTTATTGGTTAACAGACGATATCAACCATGTCATCTTTAGTCACAACTTGCCGCTGGTCTATATGTGCTAATAACTGGCAAGTATGCTAAAATCAGGCGATTTATTTTATAGTAGTTATTATGGGCGGAGCGTCTTTTGAAACGTTCTCATTTTGCTAAAGTCTCGTTATCAGTAGCGACAGTATTAGCAACGACAATCAACCTGTCAGGGACTAGATAAGTCATGGACGTAAATTCATTATGGCAGACGATAGCTGAACACCCAGAGTTCTTTGCCATGCTGACCATTCCACCAGTGACGGCATTCGTCACTTGGGTACATGTGTGGATGGCGCTCAAGATGCTGTTTTATCCGGTCAAGTTCTGGGGTATTCGTATTCCGAACTTCCCATTTTTTGGGCTGCCAGGTATCGGTTGGCAAGGTATTGTTCCGCGCAAAGCGGGCAAGATATCAGGAGTTATCGTTGACCAGACGCTCTCAAAACTCGGTTCGCTTGATGAGTTTTTTAAGGCGATGGAACCTGAGCAAATGGCGATATTTGTCACTGATACGGTGGACAAAAACCTTGAGCCATTGATTGATGAGATTATGCTGGATCACTCACCAGCATTGTGGGGCAATTTGCCTTACGCCCTAAAGCGCCGTGTCTATGCGCAAGCCCATAAAGAGCTGCCCAGTATTATGCAGTCGCTTGTGACAGATTTGACTTATCATGTCGAAGACTTGGTCGATATGCGCAAAATGATTGTCAATACCATGGAAAATGATCGTCGTTTGATGGTCAATATGTTTTTAAAAGTTGGGCAAAAAGAGATCGATTTTATCTGGCACATCAGTGCTTTGATTGGTCTGGTATTTGGTATTATCCAGATGTTTATATTTTTGGTAGTGCCGCAGCATTGGACCGTACCGTTCTTTGCTGCAATTTGGGGTTTTCTCACCAATTGGATTGCCATTTGGATGGTATTTAATCCAGTAGAGCCGCACTTCATACCTTATTTGAAGCTGTTTACGGTGCAGAGTCGCTTTCCATTTATTAAACCGGTTATACCGCATATCGCAAAGTATCGTTTGCAAGGCGGCTTTATGAAGCGCCAAGAGGAAGTTTCTGAGGTTTTTGCTGAGATTGTGGTAAAGGATTTGGTCACTTTAGAAAACATCATGAATGAAATGATGTACGGTGATCGCTCAGCGCAAACGCGTGATTTGATGAAATCGCATCTATATACGGTGCTAGAGTCACCAGTGATTAGCACGACATTACGTGTGGGATTGGGTCGCCGTGATTATGGACAACTCAAAAATACCATTATTGACAAGTCTATTGTCGCAACGATGGTACCACTGCGAGATCCTGAGCTAAATGAAAGCCGAGCCAGTAAAATATTTGGTCTGTTTCGCGATAGAATACGTGCGCTTACGCCAAATGAGTTTCAGAATCTATTGCGTCCAGCTTTCCGTGAGGATGAGATGACGTTGATTGTTTTGGGCGGTTTGACCGGTTTTCTAGCAGGTTGGTTGCATTTAGTGTTAGTATTTTTCCCCTCGATGCAGTAATGCATCAATAAGTATTTTTAATTAGTCATGAATGGCTGTATTGAATAAGCTTTGAATAACTAAAAAATGTAAAATTAACAACAGATAAGCATTTTGTATCAATCATTCATATTGGTACGTCACAATGATAGTAGCGGGTTTCATGTGCTTCTACAGCAATTGAAACCTCAGTTTTTAACCGTAAACTATGACCGCATAAAGGACTATTAGCGTTTGCCAGTGGCTAGCAATGCCATCGGTGAACCCTTAATTGTATCCAAGGTAAACAAGGTTAGACCGTATGTTAATCACAGAATTGGGTTATTTTGCCTTGCTGGCCGCTTTTATACTGGCGATTTTGCAGGTGGTACTACCAACCATTGGCGTCATGCGTGACCACGTCGCTTGGCAGCGTTTGGCGCCAAGTCTGGCATGGGCACAATTTGCGGCAATGATTACCTCATTTGCAGCATTGATGGCAGGCTTTTATTACAACGATTTTAGTCTCGTCTATGTCACACAGCATTCCAATACATTGCTGCCTTGGTACTACAAGCTGTCGGCGACATGGGGCGGGCATGAAGGCTCGCTGCTATTGTGGATGACCATCATGGCCACTTGGTGTGCGCTGGTCTCTTACTTCAGTCGTGGGTTGCCGTTGTCTATGCGTGCGCGAGTGCTGGTGATACTGGCAGGCGTGCAGATGATGATGCTAGCGATGCTTATCTTTACCTCATCGCCATTTGATCGCACATTGCCCAATCTACCTGTTGATGGCGCGGATCTAAACCCTGTATTGCAAGATTTTGGTTTGATTATTCACCCACCAATGCTTTATATGGGTTACGTGGGCATGGTAGTGCCATTTGCGTTTTGTATGGCAGCATTGTGGGAAGGGCGTTTGGATGCGGTATGGACACGTTGGTCGCGTCCATGGGCATTGGCTGCTTGGGGGTTCTTAACAGTCGGTATCGCGCTTGGCTCATGGTGGGCTTATTATGAGCTTGGCTGGGGCGGTTGGTGGTTCTGGGATCCAGTAGAGAACGCATCATTAATGCCGTGGTTGGCAGGAACGGCGCTACTGCATTCGCTTGCTGTCACCGAAAAACGCGGTGTATTTAAAGCATGGACGATTATGCTCGCAATCTTTGCTTTTGCGCTTAGCTTGCTTGGTACGTTCTTAGTACGTTCAGGTGTCATCACGTCAGTGCATTCATTTGCCGCTGATCCAACGCGTGGTCTAGTGATTCTAGTCATCCTCGGTATTATCGTCGGTGGTGGTCTGTTGATGTTTGCTATACGTGGCTGGCGTTTGACGGTTGAGAGTCAGTATCGACTCATCTCACGTGAATCATTTTTGGTAATTAACAACGTTATTATTCTCATTTCAACCTTAGTGGTACTACTTGGTACGCTATATCCTATTATTGCTGATGCCTTTAACTTAGGTCAGGTATCTGTTGGCCCTCCATACTTTAACGCTCTATTTGTGCCGTTGACATGGCTGCTACTGGTAGCGATGGGTATGGGCTCTAATATCCGCTGGAAACAAGACAGCCGCCCGTTATTGGGTGCTGGCATGGTCATTGCGGTGAGTAGTTTGGTATTGGCCGCCATTATTACCTATTTCACCAGTCCGTCGGCGATGCTAAATATCGGTGTCACATTGGCTGTGAGCTTTTGGGTGTTGCTATGGATGGTTGTCGATTTCAAAGACAAGACCAAAAACGCACCAAGTCGCTTAAACGGTTTACGTCAGTTGCGTCTGAGCTACTGGGGTCAGCAAACTGCTCATATTGGTGTCATCATTGCGGTCATCGGCGTGGCATTTACCACTACGTTGAGTATTGAGCGTGATGTGGCATTAGGGCCTAATGACAGTGTCAATGTGCAAGGCTATGACTTTACGGTAGAAGGCTTTAGTGAAGTAAAAGGCAGTAACTTTGACGCTACGCAAGCAGAAGTAACAGTCAGTAAAGACGGTCAAGAAGTGACCACGTTATATCCTGAAAAGCGTAACTACATTATCAGTATGATGCCGATGACAGAAGCTGCGATTGATGCCAATCTGATGCGCGATGTCTACGTAGCACTTGGTGAGCCGATTGCTGAAGATAGCAATGAATGGGCTTTCCGTATCTATGTCAAACCGCTTATCCGCTGGATATGGTTGGGCGCGCTTATCATGGCGTTTGGCGCATTGCTCAGTATGCTAGACAATCGTTACCGTATCAAAAAAACCAAAACACCTGCACAAATCGCGGCCAAAAAATCAGGCTTTGCGACGGTTGCAGATTTGGATACGTCAGCTACAAAGATAGGGGAGCGTTAATATGACTACCTCAAACAATGGACCTGATAAAAAAG
This sequence comes from Psychrobacter sp. Choline-02u-9, assembly GCF_002836505.1. Taxonomy (GTDB): domain Bacteria; phylum Pseudomonadota; class Gammaproteobacteria; order Pseudomonadales; family Moraxellaceae; genus Psychrobacter. The sequence continues at coordinate 450,156 of NZ_PJBF01000040.1, read as the reverse complement.
CTCAGCAAGATGTTGTCAAAGACCCTAAAGTTGCAAGCAGCAATAAAGTAAAAACTAAGAAAAAACTAAAAATTGGGTTTTTGATTCCGCTGGTTATCTTTATTGGTTTGGTCGCTATGCTCTATATGCGTTTGGGCAAACCGACTGATATCGTAACCAATACAGCGCTTGAGCGTCCAGTACCTGCCTTTGAGTTGCCATTATTATCAGATACCAGTCGTATCATGACCAATGACAACCTCCCAGATAAGCCATTTCTAATGAATATTTGGGGCTCTTGGTGTCCAACTTGTATCATTGAGCATCCTTTTCTAATGAAGCTAGAAGAGCGCGGTGTTAACTTGGTGGGCGTAAACTACAAAGATGATATTGGTGATGCGTTAGGGTATCTGAATCGCGGTGGTGACCCGTTCTCTATGTCTATTCAGGACTTGTCAGGACAGTTCGCTCTAGACTTAGGTCTGACTGGTGCACCTGAGACTTTCATCGTCGATGGTGATGGGATTATTCGTCAGCATATCATCGGTGAGATCAATGAGAGCAATTGGCAAAGTCGTATTACGCCTTGCTTAATGGTACTCAACGACGCTAGTAATAATGGGGTCAGTCCAGATCCGAGCCAAGTTGCGGAGGCGTGCAAATGATAGCCTACCAAATAAGAAACGCGACCATAAAGTTAGTAAGCTTGTTTATCGCTTGTCTATTCAGCATGGCAAGCCTTGCTGCCATTGATGTCTACGATTTCGATTCTGTGCAACAAGAAGCCCAGTACCGTGGTCTTATCGAAGAGCTACGCTGTCCAAAATGTCAAAACCAAAACTTGGCAGGGTCTGATGCACCCATTGCGCAAGACTTAAAGCAAAAAACCTATGACTTGATAAAAGATGGTCGTAGTGATGGCGAAATTCGAGCCTATATGCAAGAGCGTTATGGCGACTTTATCAGTTATAAGCCGCCAGTACGTCCTTCAACATGGATTTTATGGTTTTTCCCACCGTTATTATTGATTATTTTATTGGTCGGTTGGTTTTGGCAAAGTAAACGCCGTCAGCTTGTCGCCAGCGGCGAGAGTGGCGTTGCAGTAGACAACCATGTCAAAGCGTTGTCTGCCGCTGAAAAAGCAGAACTTGATCGCTTATTGTCACGAGCTAACAGTGATGACAAAGACGACACTACAAGCCTTGGGGGCAAAAAATGACCATATTTTCTACTGTTGGCTTATTTATTGCGCTAAGTTTACTTGTCGCTCTTTTATTGGGTGTTATCACCATTAAGCCGTGGTTAAGAGCACCGCGTTCGCATAGCATGCCTGTGGACAATCAACTGCTGGATATCAACGTTGCTGTGTTTCGTGAGCGACTAGCAGAGCTGAAAACAGACAAAGACAGTGGTATCATTGATGACCATCACTATCAAAACCAGAAGCTTGAGCTTGAACGTCAGCTTTTGGATGCTCAGCGTGAAGTGTCACCGATGGTCACGCCTGGTATCAAAAGCCGATTGATTATTATGGTTTGGGTGCCTGTATTGACTGCTATGGCGTATCTGATGGTCGGTGATCGCACACCTGTATTTGAGCTGTGGGCTGCTGAGGACAAAGTCGGCCAAGTGGCAGATGACTTACTGACAGGTAGAATCGATCAGCCACCTGCTTGGGCAATTGAAGATGGTAACCAGCTGATTAGTGCCATGCAGACTAACGTCTATCGTCATGCCAGTGACTACAATCGCTGGATGCGCCTATCAGAGCTATTCTTGTCATTAGAGGCGACTGATTCGGCGTTAGAGGCTTTGTCGCGCGCTTATCGTCTATCACCTGATAACGAAGAAATTGCGACCACTTATGCGCAGATCAGTTTTTTTGCTAATAAAGGTCAGTTAGATGCCAATAGCCGCCGAGTGTTAGAAAACATACTGGCCAAAAACCCAGAGCATGAGGGCGCACAAATGCTTATGGCGATGGGTGAGGCACGTGCTAGCAACTTCGATCAAGCGCAAGGCTGGATTAAACGTCTGCGTGACAGTATCGCGGCCAAACCAGGTGATCATACGCAAGCGCTATCAAGTCTAGATGAGCTTAGCGCTAATGTGGTGATGCAGCAACAGCAAGCCTCTGAAGGCGTCGAAGTGACAGTCAAAATAAATGCTAGTCTGTTACCATTGGTAAAAGCTGACGATACGCTGTTTGTAGCGATACGTGACGTGAAAGGTGGTCCACCATTTGCGGCTAAGCGTCTACCGATTAGCAATATCAAACAAGGCGAAGCGGTTATTAGCCTAAGTGATCTTGATGCTATGATGCCAGAGCGTACCCTAGGGTCGGCTCGTTCTGATAAAGTACAGCTAGCGGTCATCGCTCGTATCAGTCATAGTGGCAATGCTACCGCAGAGTCAGGCGACCTCTCGGGTAATCCCGTGGTTATCAGCGCAGAACAAAATCAGGTCAACGTGGAAATAAATCAGCAAGTTCCATAGCCATAGTAGTAATATAAATACTGGACGCTAATGGTATTTATTATATAGACGCTGTTGCTCAGTATGGACGCGAGCAGCAGTGTTATGATTGACTTGATTAAAAGAGATATAAAGGTAACCCAGATATATAAATGGGCACTCCAAACGCAGTCAATACTGCTGCTTTTTATCTTGAATTGACCATGTATGAACAGATAAGTCATGCCAACTTGTCACATCAATAATGAAAATACTTGAGCTTTGCAGGGCCACAAGGTAAGGTAGCTTTGCAAACAACTAATCCCAGAGTTTTATTAATCCCAAAATCCTATCTATTAAGGAGAGTCGTGTAATGATGCGTATTATTTTACTAGGACCACCAGGCGCCGGTAAAGGTACCCAAGCCCAGTTTATTTCTAAAGAATATGATATTCCACAGATCTCAACTGGCGACATGCTACGTGCAGCAATTAAAGAAGGTAGCGAGCTTGGCAAAAAAGCCAAAGATATCATGAATGCTGGTGGTTTGGTTTCTGATGACCTCATTATCAACCTAGTGAAAGAGCGTATCGCTAAGCCTGATTGTGTGAATGGTTGTATCCTAGATGGTTTCCCGCGCACTATTCCTCAAGCGCAAGCACTTGCAGACGCTGATGTTGCTATTGACCATGTTATCGAAATCAGTGTACCTGATGACGAAATCGTGAGCCGCTTGTCTGGCCGTCGTCAGCATCCAGGTTCAGGTCGTGTTTATCATGTCGATCACAATCCACCAAAGGTTGAAGGCATCGATGACGTCACTGGTGAAGCGCTTATCCAGCGTGAAGATGACCAAGAAGCGACTATCCGTGACCGTCTATCTACTTATCATGAGCAAACGTCAGCATTGGTTGGTTTTTACCAAGACAAAGCTAAAGAAGGCGATGATGCGCCTAACTATGATAAGTTTGATGGTACGCAAGGTATCGATGACGTTAAGCAGCAAATCCTATCTGCACTAAAAGGCTAATGTTCGATATTAGCTAATTGATTTAGCCAGTCGATGTAGTCGTTGAAGACCCTGTTTAATAGCAGGGTTTTTTTATGCCTTATGAGAACACACACAAAAAAACCGCTTACTCATTATAAGTAAACGGCCCTTTATCAAATATACGACTGGTAGAGCTCATATATTTTTGGTTAGCGCTTAAGCATTACCTTGAGCATCAACTTGTGCTTGCTGCTGACTCTGTGCATACGCTTGATCAAAGTTCACAGGTGCTAGTAGCAATTGTGGGAAGCTACCACGCGTCACGATGTCACTGATGACTTCACGAGCATATGGGAACAACACGTTAGGGCAGTATGCGCCTAGGATTTGACCGATTTGATCTTCTGGAATGTCTTTTAGTAAGAAGATACCTGCTTGATGCACTTCAGCGATAAATGCTGCTTCTTCCGCATTTTTGGCAGTAACGCTCACAGTTAGGATGATTTGATAATGATCGTCATCTAATTTTTCAGCGTTGCTAGACAAATTGATATCAAGCTCTGGGTTCCACTCTTTGGTAAATACGCTAGCGCCTGGGACTTCAAGTGACATGTCTTTTACGTAGATGCGTTCTAGTGCCAATTGTGGTTGTGCTTGTTCTTCAGCCATGGTAAATCCTCTAAAATTAAATCAAATGATTGGGCAAATCGTCATTTTAATAAAAGTTCATTGTAATATAAATCGAGACTATTTTTTGGTATTGTCTCGATATTTTTTATCGTTACTTCTTACTGCTCTATTAAAACCTGCCACTGTCTGTCTTTACATAAGTAAAGACAGACAGTAAAGAAAGGTAGCAGATTAACCTGCCAATAGCTCGTCAAGTTTGCCTTGCTGGTTCATTTGGTTGAGCTCATCAAAACCACCGACGAAAGTTTCACCAACGAAGATTTGCGGCACAGTGCGGTAATTATTGGTTTTTTTCATCAACGCTTGACGCTCTTCGCTGCTCATATCGTGCATGCCGATTTCTTCATAATCAACACCTTTGGTTTTTAGTAGTTGTTTGGCGTTTGAGCAGTATGGGCAGATAGGGGTAGTGTAAACTTTCACAGATACAGTCATGGTAAATCCTTATTTATAAATTTATGGGATAACAAACGTATTATAAAAAGCATGATAAATTATCATAGTCTAAGCGTTGGTATAGTCTGTTATCAATGAGTAAAGTAAAAATGCATTCGGTGATGCTCATTACTAAAGTGGGGATGAGCATGACAAATTCAAGCCGTTTTGGCTCAAAACGTATTTTAGTGCTATAAAACATGATAAATAGAACATAAAAAATAAACCACAAAAAAAGACACCCAATAAAAAGGTGTCTTCTTTATAGCGTTGGTAGCGCTGATAACGTCAGTCAGGTCACACAAACATGGGCTAAGCGATGTGTATAAACGCTTCACTTAAGCGCCTATACAGATCTATTACTTGCTTAGACTTGGTTTTGTTTTACCTTTAGCCTTTGCTTTGGCGTCTTTTACACCAACCAACGGCATGCCAGCGCCTTGCCAGCCGCCAATACCGCCCTCTAAGCGATAGACACTATCTTTACCAATCATCTGAATCGCAGCGCCTGCTTGGACGCCCATGTCGCAGATGATAATCACCGGCTGCTCAATCGCGCGAATCTCTTCTAAGCGGTCTTTGAGGTCAGTGAATGGTATGTTGCGGCTGCCTTGAATATAGCCTGATTCAAACTTCTTCTTAGCGCGAATATCGATAAGCTGCGCGTTTTGAGAATTGACCATCATGCCAAGCGTGTTAGGCGATATTTTTCTACCGCTACGTTTGTTTTCAATCGTAAAAAACAGTATAGCAAGTACGGCTAATATACCAAATAAAAACGGGTGGTTGCCCACAAATTCCAGCGCACGATCCAAACCATACCTCCAAAAAAATAAGTGTTCTATTAAGCTGAGAAGACAGCCCAATGATAATGAACAAGGCGCTATTATACCGATAAGGCCATCTATAGTAAACGGGCGATGACATAGGCAATAATTGGGCGGTTATTGCACCTATCTATGGATCTTCTCAGCCTAATAAAAATATCTACTCACAAGACCGTGTTTAATTAAAACGAACAGTAACAAGCCAAATACTAATAAGGCTTCGTATCTGCCTCTTCTCGTAGCGTGACGAGATTTTCAACGCGGCGCTGCAATACTTCACCATCAGCTACGGCTTGCCATAGTGCACAGCCTTTGCTGTTGTGAGTATGGCGACAGTCACGGAATTGGCAACCGCTGGCCAATGGTGCTAGCTCAACGAAGCCTGAAATAATATCATCAGGAGTAAGGTGCCAAATGCCATATTCACGAATCCCTGGTGTATCAACGATACCGCCTTGAGTGAGATCTTCTGGATTGAATGGCAACAGTCGACTGGTCGTCGTAGTATGCTGACCAAGCTTAGAGTTTTGCGAGATGATATTGACGCTCTGTCCAGAGTCAGGCAAAAGGGCATTGATTAGACTGCTTTTGCCGACGCCAGATTGACCCGCGAAGATGACCAGCTTTTTATCTATATAGCGTTTTAGTTCATCAAGGCCTTCTTGCTCATCGCTCTCAGCGATGTTTTCAGGGCAATCGACCGAAGTTAGAACGCTTTCATAACCGAGCGCGGCATATTGTGCCAATAGTTCATTGGTGTCCACGCCGTTCTCTTCTGCTAATAAATCGGCTTTGTTGAGTACCAATAGTGGTTTGACACCTGCATGATGGCATACCACGAGATAGCGATCGATCAGCGTTGGCGCGGCGGCAGGCAATGGCGCAAAAACAATCGCCAGAATATCGACATTGGCGGCAACAGGCTTGAGCTTGTGATAGCGGTCAGGACGAGAGACCAGCGATGTACGCGGTTTGACCGCTTCGATACGACCAAAGCCAGTATTAGAGTCGGCATTCCAGCGCACTTGATCGCCAGCAGCTAGCATCGGTAGATTGGTACGCACATGACAGCGCCAAATATCATTCAATTCAAGCGTTTGCCAAAACGGCTCAGGATCATCAGGTGCAATCTCTGGCTGCTCAGGTATGACAGCTGGCAGGCTAGTGACTTGTACTTCTAGTTGCTTACCGTAATGCGCCATGACCACGCCATCCATCAAACTGTCATCAATACTATCTTGATTGGACAGTTGCTGCTTGTCGATGCGACGAATCTGTTGTTTAGTCAGTTTGCGTTGCCGGATTAATGCCATGGGTTTTTGACCTATTATAAAAATATTGCTAAGTGTAGCGTGAAAATTTGCTAACATACAGCCTAAAGCGTCTGCGGCAGACAGTGGTTTTGTAATATTTTAGCTGCTTGCTAGATTTTTTGAATCAATCAGTGCATGACAAACCTGCCTGAATATGAGTATTCAACCGCAATACGTTTTTTAAATTATGTTTAAAACTGTCCCAAAATTTAATGACCATAGGATATTGTATGACTACCGGTGACCATCCCAATAAGATTAAAATCAAAAATCAAGGCAAAAAAGGGCTGGTGTGGATTGATTTAGAAATGACCGGACTTGATACCTTAAACGATGAGATTATCGAGATTGCTACTGTCGTTACTGACGAAGATTTGAATGTACTTGCTGAAGGGCCTGTGTTTGCTATCAAAGTATCAGATCAAGTCTTAAATAAGATGGATGACTGGAATACCAAGCAGCATGGTCAGTCAGGATTGGTCGATCGTGTACGTCGTAGTACGGTGACATTGGCAGAAGCCGAAGCGGAGACCATCAAGTTCCTAAACAAATGGGTCGATAGTGGTAAGTCGCCAATGTGTGGTAATTCTATCTGCCAAGATCGTCGATTTATGGCGCGTCAAATGCCAGAGCTTGAGCGTTTCTTCCATTATCGTAATCTTGACGTGTCATCAATTAAAGAGCTTTGTTTCCGCTGGCGTCCTGATATCTTAAAGAACTTCGAAAAAGGTGGCAGTCATTTAGCCTTAGACGATATTCGTGACTCTATCCGTGAGCTAAAGCATTACCGTCAGCATTTCTTTAAGCTAATACCTTAAATAGCTAGCAAGCGATGAGCTATTTAAAAGTGTAATGAAAGAATTGTGGTAAAAAATAAAAAGGGTCTGTTGATATTTCAACAGACCCTTTTTGTTTTTTAGATAGATTCAACGATCAAGTCAAACAAACATTGTAAACTCAAATAATCCAAACTCAGCATCATTACTGCTTAAATCATTACTACTAAAACCGTCATTTGAATGCTCGTCATCTGTAACTGCACCAATCACGGCACTGACTTTCGGCTGGCGAGTGTCTTTATCTAACAATCGCCAGTCGCCAAGCACGTAGCGCTTTTTATCATTAGTTACCTGATGAATGTCTGGACGATGAGTATGTCCGTGTAATAATGCATCGCTAGTAGTGATGGCCTGACGTACAGCTTTATCATTCACATCCATGATATGCGCAGCTTTGTTCGCATTATTCTGCTGGCTTCTTTTACGCATGTTTTCTGCGATGACTAAGCGTTTTTCTAATGACTTATTAAGCAAATACCACTGAGTTAAACGGTTGCGCATAATTTTGCGAAAGAACTGATATTTCTTATCATCAGTACATAGTGCGTCACCGTGTTCTAAGCGGTAGTTCTGCTGACCAACAGGCAAAATATATGGCTCGTTGATAAGCTCTCCACCGAACAGATTACAAAACGGCTGACCCAATAAAAAATCACGGTTACCGTGCATAACCAATATCTCACAGCCATTGATACGTAGCTGCTTGAGTTTAGCTATGAGCGGAGTTAGCCAATGTTTTTTCTGCTCATCTCCTGACTCCTTCTCTTTCGATAGGGACAGATACGTATCATCACCTAGCCACACCTCAAACCAATCACCCAATATAAAGAGGCGTTTGAGCGCTGGCAGGGCGAGACAGTCATCTAATAGCGCCAAAAAAGCCTGCACTAAGGCAGGCTCCTGAGGCGATAAATGCAAATCGCTAATCAATACTTGCCGCACTTGATGAGGGCGGGTCGTGATTAAGTGATTAAAACTTTGCATTTATCTTGGTCCTCGTGACTTATCGTATGGCGAGCATGACTTAGTAAATTCTACTAGAAAGTGCTCGCTCATTCACAGCTATCGCTAAGTAAATATTACTGACTAGCTGCTATTAAATAACTACTACTGAGTAATGATGGTTGCTGAGTTGATAACAACTGGCTCTTTTGGCACATCAGCATGCATGCCGAAACGACCAGTTGGTACGCTGCGCATTTTCTCGATAACGTCCATACCGCTTGTTACTTTACCAAATACGGTGTAACCCCAACCTTGCATGTTTTTGCCAGAGTGGTTTAGGAAGTCGTTGTCTTTTACGTTGATGAAGAACTGGCTAGTCGCTGAATGCGGATCTTGGGTACGCGCCATTGCGATAGTACCTTTGTCATTTTTTAGACCATTGTCCGCTTCGTTTTCGATAGGCGCATTGGTTGGTTTTTCATTCATCTCAGCGTCCATTCCGCCGCCTTGAATCATGAAACCATCAATGATGCGATGGAAAATTGTACCGTCATACTGACCAGATTTTACGTAGTTCAAAAAGTTTTCTACAGTTTTTGGTGCTTTTTCTTCGTTGAGTTCGATAACGATCGCACCCATATTGGTTTCTAGTTCTACTACTGGTGGCATGTCTACCATGGGATATTCCTTTTTTGTTGCAGCGCCTTAAATGACGCTGTCAAGTGGTGGTTAAAAATTAGTGATTAAAAAGTTACGGGTAGTCTAACGGCTTTTTTATCCCGTGTCATGTATCAGGCTGTTAATGCGTTTGCGAAACCTGATAGAATAACGCAACTTTACCCATTTTTGAAAAATTTTGATAATGCGGTCGCACTATCTAAGTTTTAATATTCTCGTTTTATTTTAACACTTTAGTTTAAACGTTTCGTGATGCGTGATGGCACGCACCATGAACTGACAATTTGCGTTAGGAGCAATGCCCGATGAGTGATCACTCAAGCAACAATGCACAAAAAGATGAACCAAAAAACGATTTTATTCGTAATATCATTCGTGACGATGTCAATGCGCAAAAATATCAGCAAATTGTAACGCGCTTTCCGCCTGAGCCAAATGGATACTTGCATTTAGGCCACGTAAAATCTATCTGCTTAAACTTTGGTGTGGCCAAAGAGTTCGGCGGTGTGTGCAATCTGCGTTTTGATGACACCAACCCAACTGCTGAAAAGCAAGATTACATCGACAATATTAAGAACGATGTGCAGTGGTTAGGTTTTGAGTGGCCAGGCGAGGCGCATCATGCCTCAGGTTATTTCGATCAGTTGCATGCATGGGCAATCCAGTTGATTGAGCAAGGCGACGCTTATGTTGATTTGCAAACCCCTGAACAAATCAAAGAAAACCGTGGTTCATTCAATGAAGCGGGAACGCCTTCACCATATCGTGATGCCAGTGTTGAAGAAAACCTAGCGCTTTTCAACGATATGAAAGACGGTAAATACGCTGAGGGTAAGGCTATTTTGCGCGCCAAGATTGATATGGCCAGCCCAAATATGAACCTACGTGATCCTGTCATCTATCGCGTGATGCATCAAGCGCATCATCAGACTGGTGATAAATGGTGCATCTATCCGATGTATGACTTTGCTCATCCACTCTCGGATGCGTTAGAAGGAATTACCCATTCATTATGTACGCTTGAGTTTGAAGATCACCGTCCATTCTATGATTGGGTCATCGAAAAAATCGGCTTTGACGTACCACCACATCAGTACGAGTTTAGCCGCTTAAACGTTGATCATACATTGACCAGTAAGCGTAAGCTAAAACAACTGGTAGATGAAGGTATCGTAAGCGGTTGGGACGATCCCCGTATGCCGACCGTCGCTGGTATGCGCCGCCGTGGTTATACGCCAGAGGGCTTGCGCGATTTTTGTGAGCGTGTGGGTGTGACCAAAGCGGATAGTGTGGTTGATTTCCGTTTACTAGAGTTTAGTGTTCGTCAATCGTTAGAGACAACTACTGGTCGCGGTATGGCAGTCCTAAAGCCATTGAAAGTGACGATCACTAACTTTAGCGAGGCGGTAAGCAGTTGGGAGTCACAAAAAGCCGATAGCGTTAATGCACGTTTTGACGATGCGACTCAGACGCTTTGGTTGACTCAGCCAAACCATCCTAACGTGGATATGGGTGAGCGTGAGATTCCATTTACCGAGACGCTATACATCGATCAAGGTGATTACGAGATTGAACCGCCAGCAGGCTACAAGCGTCTCTCTCCAGAAAAGCCAGAGATTCGTCTGCGTAACACCTACGTACTAGCCGTCACTGAGCATATCACTGATGAAAGTGGCAATGTCGTTGAACTAAAAGCGACGATTGACCCTGCTACTTTGGGCAATAACCCTGAAGGGCGTAAAGTCAAAGGCGTGATTCATTGGGTATCAGCCAGTCAAGGTGTGCCAGCGACGGTACGTATGTATGAGCAGCTATTCAGTGCTGAGGATCCAAGTAGCGTTGCTGATGTTTATCAAGCGCTAAACCCGAACTCGCTCACTGAGCTAAATGCAGTGGTTGAGCCATCTTTGGTCAATGCAGATGCTGGCACGCGTTTCCAGTTTGAGCGTGAAGGTTACTTCATCTCTGATAGCGAAGATCACAGCACTGATAAGCCAGTATTTAACCAAATCGTTAGCTTGCGTGATAGCTATAAGCCAGCTTAATTTATGTTGACTCAGTATATGAAAAGTATCCTTATCCAAATAGATATTTTGAAATAATACTGAACAATAGTAGTTTGCAAGTTAGCCTATTTCTAGTACGCTAGGAATGGGCTTTTTTGTGTGCAGTTATAAAGTTAAGTATGATTATGGTGCGAATTTTGCTTATGGGATGCAGGTATGGTGGTTTAATTATTTATCAAAGCTACTTGTCCATAAAATTCATTAAAAGATTTGTCCATCAGCTTAGAGGTAAATGGAATAACCGCATTACAATCCGTCACAAGACATTCATAACCAGTTTGTTACTATAAAGTCAGTTTTTACGGATGTGCTTTGCATTTTTATGGCGAGCACATCGATGATAATAATAGAGCGCGCGGCCAACGGGTCGATACAAGCGTTCATCAACATAGCTAAGGAATAAAGCATGGCACATTTACGTTTAGGCGATACCGCACCAAACTTTGACGCTGCGACCACAGAAGGCGATATTAATTTCCACGAGTGGGCAGGCGATCATTGGGTGGTTTTTTTCTCACATCCATCAGACTTTACCCCAGTATGTACCACTGAGCTTGGTCGTGCAGCAGCACTCAATGGCGAGTTTCAAAAGCGCAATGTAAAACCGATTTGTATCTCTGTCGATAGCTTAGAGGACCATAAAGCGTGGGCGAGTGATATCGGTGAGACGCAAGGGACAGAGATGAACTTTCCAATCATCGCTGATCCTAACAAAGAAGTGGCTGAATTATATGACATGATGCATCCTAATGCAGATAGCACGCATACGGTACGCAGCGTTTTTATTATTGATCCAAATAAAAAGGTGCGTCTAACGCTGACATATCCTGCTAGCTGTGGCCGTAACTTTGATGAAATTATCCGTGTAATTGACGCACTACAGTTGTCGGATGAGTATAACGTTGCAACACCTGTAGACTGGAAAGATGGTGATGACGTAATCATTCCACCAAGTGTGAAAAACGAAGATATCGCTGCAAAATATCCAAAAGGTCACAAAGAGATTAAGCCGTATCTACGTACCACACCTGCACCAAACAAATAATTAGACTGATGTATAAATGTGATTAAATAAAGCCCCATGACTCAAGGTTATGGGGCTTTATTTATTTCTACTTTATGATTAATAACACTTTGCCATGATGGCCCGATTAGGCTATAACTGTGGTATAGCGTATCAATATTTGTGCTTATCAGTACAATAACCATAATAAAGCGTATCAGCGCCAAATCGCTGTCTAATCATTCTTACAAGGAGTTTGCTATGAAAAAACTATATATTACCCGTACAGCGCCCAATCCACGTAAAGCGCTTATCCTATTGGCTTCAAAAGGTATTGATGTTGATGATATGGATGATGTCGATGTGATCGATATTGATTTTGCGGCAAATGAGCAAATGTCAGAAGCCTTTACGCAAATGAATCCGATGCAGACCGTACCTGTTTTGACCTTAGATGATGGTACTGTATTGAATGATTCGCAGGCAGTTTGTGAGTATCTAGATCGTGTTTACGGTGAGCGTTCGGTCATGGGTAATGATGTGGTACAGCGTGCCCAAGTTTGTTCTATGCGCCGTGTTGCAGAGTTTGAGGTGATGTATAACTTGATGCTCGCGTTTCAGCACAGTCATCCATCTAAAGCACAACGTGTTGAGCAAGTGCCCGAGTTCGTCGCACCATCAATTGCTCGTGCGGTCAAAGCCATGGCGTATTTTGAGACGATATTAGAAGGTCGCGAATACCTAGTAGGCGAGCAATTAAGCTTCGCGGATATCGTGCTATATCTCAGCTTAGATTTTGGTAAAGTGTTGAAAATTAATCCTAATGAACAAGGCGAAAACCTAGCCCGTTTTTATCAAAAAATGAATGAACGCTTCAGTATTAAGAATATGGCTAAAGCCAAACCTGCCAGTGTGAATGACTAAAAGGTTCTAGAAAAATAGTTTAAATCATAAAATTTATCTATTAACCCATTTGGTAAATTGATCGCTATAAAGCAAAACAGCTAACCTCAATCGTTAGCTGTTTTTTTATGGAATATAATAAAATTCAACATTTCGTTACATAGGTTAATAGTGCCAAGGTTATAGTGGTTAATCTAGCTTAGTTATATTAGTTATGTTTTTAAATTGTTCATTTAAGAGGAATAGTTTTTTTAAAATATAGATGGTACGCGAGATAAGTTGTACAAGCTTACTAAGAGGTATGTAATATGGTAGGTAGCCGAAATAAGCCAACGTTAAAATTACTGCTATTACCCAGTATGATGGCAGTTAGTCTGATGCTAAGTGCGTGTCAAAAAGACGCGGCGTCTAGCGAAAATGATACATCGCAGGGTGCTGAAGCTGGCGAGATGACAGACTCAGCCGTAAGTGAAGGTCTGGTATCTAGTATGAGCCCTACATCAGACGAATCTAAACCTGTTGAATTAACCACTCAAGACAAGCTGACGACCACCTTATCTCATCATCGCTGGACGTTAGTAAACGCAGTCGACGCCAATGAACAACCTATGGCTGAATTTGCGAATATCAACAGTCAGGTAACGCTTGCATTTAACCAGTATCAAGGGCAAGACACGCTAAGCTATAGCGTAGGCTGCAATACGATTAGTGCTGGCTATCAGCTAAAAGGGCATACCGTAACCACTGAAGAAGGTATGAGTACAAAGATGTCTTGTGGCGAGCTAGATATGGCAGAAAACACCTTGAATACGTTGATGCAGGGCAGTAATGAGTTCAAAATTGATCAAGGCGATAATCCAGTATTAACCCAGTTTACCGACGATGATGTAACTCTGGTTTGGAATGGTAGGCTTACTGCACAAGCGAAATATAACAGTAAGGGTGAAACGGTGTTTTGGGCAGTAAACTCCGAAACAGTACCTTGCGAAGCAGGTAACTCTGAGCAGTGTTTACAAGTTAAGCCTATTACTTATAATGATCAGGGCATTAAAACTCACGAAGGACAGTGGCGAGTATTCGTTGGTGAAATCGATGGCTATCAGCATGATAGCAAACACGAAGAAGTATTGCGCTTACAACGCTATCCACTACATATCGATGAATTATCAGAGATCAGTGAACCAACTAAAGATGATACTGCTGATGAAAAGTATGCTTATATATTAGATGCTGTCATTGAAAGTGCAGTTGTAGAGTAGCCTATTATAGTTTGAACATTTGAAATGTTCATAGTCATAAAAAAACACGCGTCTAATAGCGCGTGTTTTTTATGGGATGTCTACTTTGCCGTTTATCTATTTTGACGCTTTTCTGCTGCAACACCTCGCTATCTTAACGCCTCACTATTTTAACGCTGATCTTTAACGTAAGTTACCTAAATCTTCTTCGGTCAAGCGCCAACGGCCTTTCTTCTTGGAAGCGCCGCGACCACGCATGGCGCTATTCAAGATCAGTTTGTTCATTGAATGGCTTGAGTGAGCATGACAGATGGCGCAGGCAAGACCATCGGCAGCATCTTGTTGCGGCACGACTTCTAACGCTAATATCCGGCACACCATCTCCTGTACTTGCTCTTTGGCTGCCGCTCCATAGCCACAAACGGCTTGTTTGATCTGCCGAGCCGTATATTCTGACACTTCTAAATCTAGTGCAACCATCGCTGCAATCGCGGCACCTCTTGCTTGCCCAAGCTTAAGTGCAGAATCAGGGTTTTCTGCCATAAATACTTGCTCAATCGCTGTATAGATAGGCTCGTCTGCGTATTTTAAATGATGCTGTGTGATACGGGTTAGTCCATTGAAGATACGCTTGAGGCGTTCAGGCATCTCTTTGGTATCTGTACGAATCGTCCCTGCATCGATATAGGTCAGCTTGTCACCTGTCTGCTGTACTATTCCGTAACCGGTCATGCGTGACCCTGGATCAATTCCTATAATAATTGCCATAATATTCCGTCTTGCTTACCTGTCATTTTATATTCAGTCCTATAGAAATCGGATATGGAGTCAGACTCGCTTAGCCTACTGCTAGTAGCACTGACGTTTGTCTTTCTTGTAGCCAAATTATATCGTACCGACTATATGGCTTAAAAATTAGCCTTAAGTTTGATAGTATAGCAACCAATCCCCATATACATCATATGTTAGCCATTTTAATTTTCATGGCGCTCAATTTATTGGTTTTTATTTTATAGGACGACACTTTATGGGTCAGATAGTTGGTATAGCCATCGTTTGGTTTATTATCGAGATGCTACTGTGGTATTTGCTTGCTCAGTTTATGAGCGGCTGGTGGGTGTTTATGTGGTTTATTATCGCCGCAGTTATCGGTATCTCTTTGATGCGCAAAGGCATGGCTGCTCTTAATCCAATGGCACAGCAAATGAAAGCTGGTGGCATGATGAACCCTGCGATGCGTCCGCCAGAGACCACGATGATTAAGAGTATCGCGATGGCAGCTGCAGGTATTTTATTGCTTATTCCTGGGGTGCTTAGTGATTTGATGGCGCTGTTGGTAGTATTGCCACCTGTGCAAAAAAAGCTAAAAGACTTGGCCAATAATTACGTCATGAATAATCAGCAAAAAATGATGGAAATGATGGCCAAGCAGATGGGCGGTCAAATGGGTGGTGGTCAAAATCCATTTGGCGGTGCTGGTGGCATGGGTGGTCAAAACCCGTTCGGTGGCGCAGGTGGCATGAATGGTCAAAATCCATTTGGTCAACAGCAGCAAAACCCATTTGGTGATGTGTTTAAACAGCATACTACGGTTGATGGTACTGCCAAAAACATCCCTAAAGATGTCAAGAAAATTACCAAGTCTGCTAATGACGAATAACTATTTAGTTAAATCATAAGCATAAAAAAAGCCCCTCTCGTCGATGACGAAAGGGGCTTTTTAGTGGTAGTAAGCATACTATTTATAGGAAATATATTTTTATAAAGAATATACGTACAAACCGAATGAAACAACCGAAGTGCCGCTGTAAGATGGTGACCCATGAACCGTGAAGTTCAGGGCGGATGCGTCATCATCTCTGCAGGTTTCCTGATACACCGCAAGCGGTGCAGGCATACACAATGAGACAATAGGTACCACATCCTGGTAAAGCATTATCGGCTCAGGGAATAAACATCTACTAGCCAACACTTCAGAATAGTTTTATCTTAACCAATGAAAAGAGTGATTGCAAGTCTGAATTACAGATTGATACGTAGCTTGGTTGG
Organism: Psychrobacter sp. Choline-02u-9; assembly: GCF_002836505.1. Classification (GTDB taxonomy): domain Bacteria; phylum Pseudomonadota; class Gammaproteobacteria; order Pseudomonadales; family Moraxellaceae; genus Psychrobacter. The sequence goes on along the minus strand of NZ_PJBF01000040.1, from coordinate 433,746 downwards.
TTGGCCGCATTTATATTGTCTTGCATAGAAAAATCATCACAAGATAACCCTATAAAATTATTCATAAACTCACGAAAAATGCTCAGTTTTTCAGCTATTTCAAGATGTGTGTTAATATAGAGGGCTTTATATTCCCTTACACAGCATTATAGGCGTTCATTCACTCGAGGAGCGGTAATATATGACCAGTACCCAACAAGCATCAGACTCTATTGATAGTAACAAAACACAGCTTAGCAATAACCAAGACGGTGCACAGAATAAAAAAATACCGCATGTCTTGATGATATTGGACGGCTTTGGTCATCGTGAAGAAGATAAAGATAACGCCATCGCTGCCGCTAATATGCCAAATTTAGACAAGATTTATCAGCAATATCCTCATGGGCTGATTTCAGCTTCAGGGGAAGATGTTGGTTTGCCAGATGGTCAGTTTGGTAATTCAGAAGTCGGTCACATGAATTTAGGGGCAGGGCGTGTTCTTTATCAGGACTCAACTCGTATCTCAAGTGAGCTTGCCAATCGTGAATTTTATAAGAACGAAGCATTGGTCAATGCGGTCAAAGCGGCCAATGAACGTGGCGGTAACGTCCATATTATGGGTTTGCTCTCTGATGGCGGCGTCCATTCACATCAAGACCATATCGAAGGTATGTGTCATTCAGCATTGGTCCATGGTGCCAAGAATGTCTTTATTCATTGTTTCTTAGATGGCCGTGATACCCCGCCTAAATCTGCTGATAAGTACATCAATCGTCTGCGCGACTATATTGATAAATTGAATGCTCATTACGAAGGTGGCCGCGTACAAATTGCGAGTATTATCGGACGCTACTATGCAATGGATCGCGACAATCGTTGGGATAGAGTGCAAAAAGCTTATGAGCTGATTACTGAAGGTAAAGCTGATCGTCTATCAACACGGGCAGATGGCGCTGTTCAAGCTGCTTATAAAGCGCGTGAGACTGATGAGTTTGTCAGTCCAACGACTGTGATTGGACGTGATGAAGTGCCATATACTGTCAATGATAACGACGCACTTATTTTTATGAATTTCCGTGCTGACCGTGCTCGTGAGCTTGCCCAAGCGTTTGTTCTGCCAGATCATGAGTTTTCTGGATTTGCGCGTCAAAAACAGCCAAAGCTGGCGGCATTTGTGATGTTAACTAAGTATTCAGATGTCCTAGCTGACAATCCAAAAACCAGCATTGCTTACTACCCAACGTCTTTGGCCAATACATTGGGAGAGTACTTGCAGGACCAAGGAAAAACTCAACTACGTATCGCTGAAACTGAAAAATATGCGCATGTGACGTTTTTCTTTAGTGGTGGCCGCGAAGAAGAATATCAGGGTGAGACCCGCATTTTAGTGCCATCTCCAGACGTTGCAACTTATGATTTACAGCCTGAGATGAGCGCGCCTGAAGTCACTGATAAATTAGTAGAAGCGATTGAGTCTGGTAAGTATGATGTATTGGTGGTCAATTATGCCAATGGTGATATGGTTGGACACACAGGTATCTTTGATGCAGCGGTAAAAGCGGTAGAAGCTTTGGATGTATGCGTTGGCCGTATCGAGTCAGCGGTGCGAGCAGCTGGTGGTGATATGCTTATCACAGCCGATCATGGTAACTGTGAGCAGATGCAAGACTATGAAAGCGGACAAGTACATACACAGCATACGACAGAGCATGTGCCATTGATTTATGTGGGCGAGCAAAAGCTGCAAGTGCGCCGCGGCGGCAAACTTAGTGATGTGGCGCCGACTATTTTATCATTGATGAATGTTGACGCCCCTGCTGAGATGACAGGTGAGAGCTTATTGGTTCCAGCAGTCTAGGCCAGTCGAATTAAACTACAGTACTTGAATGACTGTGGTTTATATCAATCCGTTAGCTGTATTAGAAGATATCAAAAAGGAAAGGATAACCTATTATCCTTTCCTTTTTTTGTGATACATTTTACTTAATTTACTTGCAATACTATGCTAGTTCGAAATATGCGTTTGGTGCTATCTTATAAGCCGCTATATAACGATAAATTCGTATTCTCTATTATTTAAATGAGTTCTTTTATGCAGCCTATTTCTTTTGCACGTTCTTTTTTATCCAAAGGGTTAAGTAAATCAGTATGGAAGGCATCAGTTGTGTCCAAGGTTTTGCAGCCTGCAATTTTAATCGGTGTGCTTGGTTGTGCGATTAGCGTAAATGCACAAGCCGCAGTGGGAGCTTCTACAAATAGTGATAATCCTACGAATGGTCTACAGCTCATCAGTTTAAATGCAGATGAGATAGCGGATGAAAAGGACGCTGATAATTTATCGAATATTGCTGATATGCTAGATGTCGCCGATGAGCCAGATGACTCGATAGATAGTGTGCCAGATGAAAGCGCGCTAACGGATGATGCTGATGATATTGATACGGATATTCCAGCAGAGGTCGCACAAGTATCGCTAAATGCTATCTCTCCTGAGACGTTAAAGACATTTGTGGCTGTTGTAGATTTAATACGTCGTCAATACGTTGATGCCGTCAATGACGAAGAGTTATTTAGCAATGCGATGAGTGGCATGTTGACCAAACTTGATAGCCATGCTGAGTTTTTGGACGCAGAAGCTTATGAGAACCTGCGTGCTTTTACTGAGGGTGACGTTGGTGATATTGGTATTAAGGTTAATTACCGACCAGAGGCAGGATATTGGGTCGTGACAGAGGTTATCGATGATTCACCTGCAGACAGAAAAGGCATCGCAGTTGGTGATTATTTGCATCAAGTTGATGAGTTTAAGCTAGACGACGGGCGACAGGTTAATGACGTTGAGCAGCTTTTGACGGGTATTGCCGGTACGCAGGTAGATATTATCACTTCTAAAGCTGGCCGCCGTAAGCACACAACGACGTTGCAGCGTAATAATAGTCATCCGCAGATTATCGAGACCAAACTGGTTGATGGTATTGCCATTGTTAAATTACCAGCGTTTCAAAACAACAGCCGTGAAAAATTACTAGAAGGTTTAATTAACCTAAACGCTCCGATATCAGGAATTTTACTAGATGTGCGTGATAATCCAGGTGGCGTACTGACATCAGCAGTGAGCGTGGCCAGTTTATTTATGGATGATACCGATGTAGTGCAGGTGCAAGCACGTCAAAATAAATCACGCGTACTATCGACCCAAGGTGATGCGATACTTAAACCTTTGCCATTAGTGGTATTGCAAAACCGCTATTCAGCATCAGCAGCAGAGGTGCTTGCCAGTAGTTTACAAGCACAAAAACGCGCTACTATTATTGGTGAAGTTAGCTATGGCAAGGGCTCAGTACAATCAGTCATACCATTAAACGATGAGCAAGCCGTCAAATTGACTGTGGCCAATTATATGACGGTAGCAGGCAAACAAATAGACGAGATCGGCGTAGAGCCTGATGTGACTTTATCAGGCAACGAGAACACGTGGGAGCAGCAAGCATTAGAATTAGTAAAGGCGCGCGCGCTTGATTCGGGTATTCGCTTTGTTAGAAAAAATGCTACGAAAGAATAGAATCTCGTAGCATTCAATTAACAGCACATACCATTCGACGCTTAAAAATATTTGAAGATGTCGCTTAAGAGAAGCTAATCAAACGCATCTTCAGAAATTTCGAGCTTTTTCATACGGTAGCGTAAAGAGCGAAAGGTGGTTCCTAATAATTCAGCTGCTTGGGTTTTGTTCCAGCCAGTTTGTTTGAGTGCTGTGATAATCAGCTGCTTTTCTTGTTCCTGCAAATAATGCTCTAAGCCTTGAGGCGGCAGTTGTCCGTCAAACAATTCTTGTAAACCTGATATGTCTTTAGAAGTTTCTTGTTGGGCGGTGGAGTCAAGGAGCGACTCTTTGTCATAAGTACTTGCTACGTTGGTTGACGAACTGTCATTACTAGCTGACGAATGCTGTACCATTGAGGGGTAGTGGTTGGTGTTAGTACGATAGGGATGTAAATTGGTCGCCCTTTGCTCAACCTGCGTTACTATATTGCGACTAGATTGAATGACTTGCTCATCGTCTTTTGTAGATTGAACGTCTATTTGATTTTCTACGTTACGGGCAGGTAGCTCAGAGCTATCGATAGCTGAGCTATGATTTTGCTCTTGTGTATTTACAAGCTCAGGTTCAATGTCAGGAAGACCTAAATGACTAACGTCTATGTATGAAGTTTCAGCTAACGTAACTGCACGCTCCAACAAGTTGCGTAGTTCACGGACATTACCCGCAAAGTCGTGGCGTTGTAAGCGTTCGCAGGCCTCCATCGTCAATGAGGGCGGTGACTCTAATTGCCAGTCATCAGCAATCATAGCTAAAAAGTGGTCTGCTAATACAGGAATATCATCACGGCGTGCATTAAGTGTTGGAAGCTTTAGCTCAATGACATTGATGCGATAATATAAATCTTGTCGAAATGCACCATCTTGTACCAATTGGCTCAGGTCTTTGTGAGTGGCAGACAAAATACGGATGTCTACTGGAACTTCTTTTGTATCACCGATTGCCCTTACTGTTTTCTCTTGAATGGCACGTAACAATTTAACCTGCATGGCTAAAGGTAAATCTGCTACTTCATCTAAAAATAACGTGCCGCCATTGGCTTGCTGGAATAACCCTTGTTTATCAGCGACAGCCCCTGTAAAGCTGCCTTTTTTATGACCAAAAAACTCTGACTCCATTAACTCCGATGGTATCGCACCGCAGTTCACTGGTACAAAGCTACCATCACGACGTGGACTTAAATCATGGATCAATCTGGCGACCACTTCTTTACCTGTGCCAGAAGCGCCCGATAAAAACACAGGTGCCTGTGAGCGTGCTAGCTTTAAAATAGTGTTTTTGAGGGGGTGCATGACAGCAGAATTACCGATCAATCTACTATCTAGCATTTTTTGTTCAGGAGAGTATTCTGGTGCGGCCTGTACTTCGTTATCTTGATGAATAACTTTTAAGGCGTTCTCTACCAGTTGGCGCAAACGTGGTAGTTCTAGCGGCTTATTGACAAAATCGAAGGCACCAAGCTTTAACGCCTCAATAGCTAAATCCATGCTGCCATGAGCCGTGATCACCGCTATTGGAATATTAGAGCTATTGCTGATTTCTCTTACTAGCTCCAGTCCAGAGCCATCTGGCAGTTTTAAATCCGTCAGACAAAAATCGTAGTCATTGTCTTGCCAAAACGTTCTTGCTTGCGACAATGTATAAGCCACATCACTTCTGATACCCATTTTAGTTAGGGTAATTTGCATCAATCGACATAAATCTACTTCATCATCGACGACTAGCGCGGTTGTTGTCATACATCATCTCATCGTATTTTATGGCTATAAAATCAATAGCTGGGTCTAAATGGGCGTAATAGCTTTCAAAAGATAAATTTAGGTAAGATTTTCTTCGATAGTTTGAAATTTATTATCAGATTTAATAGAAGGTACAATTAATCGAAAACATGTTTTTTCATGTTCAGGAATGTAGAGTAAACGCGCTTGATTGGCTTCACAAAATGCTTGTGATAAATAGAGCCCCAGTCCTGTACCAGCTTTATCTGTTGTAAAAAATGGATCGAACAAAAGTTCTAAGTTTCCAGTACTAACACCATTACCATTATCCAATATATCGATTATAACATCGTTGTCTGCGCAGTAAATATCGATTTCCACATAAGCATGAGGATGAGCATAGCTGCTATAACGCAGGCCATTGTTGATTAAGTTGATTAATATTTGCTCTAACTGATGAGTATCGAATGATATGATGGGCTTGGTTTTCATTCGTAGAAAAATGTCGTGTCCTTGAAAGTAATTCTCCAAAAATGATGGCATCCATTCAGCCAATTCGAGCACCTGCTGGGTAGCCGTTTGCTGACGAGACAGCTTTAAAATATCCTCAATGATACGGTTTACACGTTTTGTCTGTGAAAATATCATCTCATAAAGCTCATGGTTGCCGGTTATGGCAGTATTCGATTCACTTGTTGATGCACTGCCATCTTCCATTTGTTCTGCAACATCTTCCATTAATAGCTGACTGGCTTGCGATATCGCTGCTAATGGGTTTCTGATTTCATGGGCAATACTGGCAGTTAATTGCCCTAAAGAAGCCAGTTTCAACTGTTGAGCACTGGCTTGCTCACGGCGTAAGTCTTCTAATATGACAAGTTTGCTATCATCTTTTAGTGGAATAATCTGTACGCGTAATTTGCCAAATATTGAGGCATTTGCCACAGCTGGCACATCGTAGGTAAAAGCGCGTGACTGCCCAGATGCTACCGACAAGCAGGCATTAAACAACTGTGAATGCTGTTCATTGAGTTGCTGCTCAAAATTAGAGAGAAGTGCTTTGCTATGAGTCTCTTTCACATCTTCAAGGGTATTCTGTGCTGTGACAGGCGTGACAAGTGATAGACTCAGCAACTGATGTGCGGCAAGATTTGCTAAGACAACATGTTGCTTATCGATAACGATAACACCATTCACCATCTGCGTGATAACCTCTTGATTAATCACGTTGAGTCGCTCAACTTCCTTAGCATGGTTTGCCGCGACCTTTTCAAGCTGTACCAATCGCTGAGAGATAGACCAACTCAAACCGCCCACTGCTAAAAAACTCGCTGACATCAGTAGCGCATCACCTAGATTGGCTAGACTCATGCTATTAGCAATAGCGTAAAAAAATTGCTGATAAATAACGAGAATGATGGCAAGTAAAGTAATAACCAATGCTTGTGAGCCATGTAGTAGCATAAAGCTAGCCGCGACGACCACCATGTATAGCATGGTTAGCTGCAAGTCAGGGTTGCCTGTCGTATAGAGCAGCAGGCTTAGTATAATAACGTCTAAGGCCAGTCCGAATGCCAATTGGCGGCGCATATGTTTTCTAACAACATAAAATAATCCAAGCAGTATCAAACTTAACAGTACATAGAAGCTTAGAGTCGTTTGTTGTAAAAAACTCGGTAAAGAAGCGCTATCACCAGTACGAGCAGAGATGTATAGCATGAGCATAGAAAACAGGCTAACAACGAAACGATAACTGCTATAGATCAGTCCCAACTTACGCAACTGCGGCAAAGGAAGCGTATCATCATGATGAACATAACGAGTAATGGCAGAGCTAAAATTGGTAGCAGGGTTCATAAACTGGCCGTAATAAAATAAACGCTAAAATGGTTTATGGTTGAATCAGACCATGACGAATGGCCAAATGAGTTAATTTAACATCACTATCAACCCCAACTTTTTCATAAATACGATAGCGATACGTATTAATGGTCTTGACGCTAACAAACAATTGATCGGCTATTTGCTGAGGGCTCTGACAATTGACAACCATCATGGCCACTTGTTTTTCTCTGTCACTTAATAAGTCAAAAGGTGAGTTGGCATTATCAGACAATAAAACATCTGCTAGCTGTTCAGCAACATCTTGGCTGAAGTAGCGACCTCCTTGATAAATCTTTTTGACTGCACGTATCATTTCATCAAGCGGCGTGCCTTTGGTAATGTAACCATTTACACCTGCTTTGATCAGCATTGAGGGATAGGGCTGTGCAGACATACTACTGACCGCCAAAATCTTGATACCCATGTCGAGTTGTATCAGACGTTTGGTTGCTTCGAGCCCGCCAATATTCGGCATATTGACGTCTAGCAAAATCACATCAGGATGTAGTTGTTTGGCTTGTTTGATAGCCATATCACCGCTGTCTGCTTCACCTACCACTTCAATATCGGGGCTGTCTGACAACATACGGCTAATACCCATCCGTACCAAATCATGATCATCTACCACTAATACTTTAATCATAACCATACTCTTTATTGATTGTCAGAATGAACGCTTTATTGGGTCCAAATAGTATAAAAAACGAATATATTTCAACCATTATTGTTATCTTTGTATATTCAAAATACCGCTGATTAATATAACAAAATACGAGTAATCATAACATTCGAAGTTAAATTATATTGCTGCAGTGTGAATTGATGTTTCTATAATATAAATTGGTTGTAGCAAAGTTTGAATGAAGCCAAAAAAAACTACTAAATCAGTTTGATAGATTAAACTTAAATGTAAACCATGATACACTAAAAATACAAAAGCTCTATGTGAGTACTTACAAACACATCTATAAACGCTACGTACGTTTTTGGCGTCAGACAATATGTAACTGGCGTAATAGCGACAGCAGGAGGCATAATGAAGCAACTACCATTAACCAAACAGCAATTGATCGCTGCTATGATTTCATTGAGTTTGGGCAGTGTTGCACAAGCCGCACTTACAATTAATGGTAGCACTGACACTGCCTCTAGTGCACGCCTGAGTTGGGGCGGCGCTGATAGTTTGTCTGAAGCCCGCAATATTATGTACAAGTCTAATGGCTCTGCTATTAAGAAAGTCGATAATGGCTACGGCACTACCAATATTACGAATACTAATAGTTTTGCTAGTAGTAATAACACCAATAGTGCTCGCTATAACACAACTTATCGTGGGGCATTCGGTAGCAGCGATATGATTCCGATTAGTACGGATTCACGTAGTGTTGCGGTGATCGATGCTGAAACTGGCGAATCTATCTACGAAAAAGATGCTGATATCGCGCGTCCTATGGCTAGTATCACCAAGGTTATGACGGCTATGGTCGTATTGGATGCAGGCCTTGATATGCGTGAAGAGATCACGCTTGATCCAGAGGATTTTGTTGGTCCAAAGCGTGCAAGCTCGCGTTTGAAATCAGGTGATCGTTTAAACCGTGCTGAGATGCTATTGATGGCGTTGATGAAGTCTGAAAATCCAGCGGCGAAGAGTTTAGCGCGTAATTACCCAGGTGGCTATGATGCCTTTATGCGTGCAATGAATCGTAAAGCGCAAGATTTGGGCATGAATACGGCATTTTTTGGTGATCCAACTGGACTTGATAAGCGTAACGTAGCTTCGTCAAAAGATTTGGTCAAGATGGTACGTGCTGCTGGCAACTATGATGTGATTCGTCGTTTTTCTACCACCAAGAGCTATGACTTCTTTGTTTCAAACTACTCAAGTGGTAATCGCACTTATAAAGCCAACAACACTAGTAGCTTGGTTCGTGCAGGTGATTACCCAATCGGTATCTCAAAAACAGGTTTTATTAACGAAGCTGGGCGCTGTGTTGTGATGGAAACGCGAGTCAATAATCGCCCTGCAATTATTGTCATCCTAGGGGCAAACAGCTCAGCAACACGTTGGGGCGATGCTAAAAACATTCTAAACAGTTTGGCGACACGTCGTACCGTATAGACGCGCTGTTTTAAATATGTAAAAAAGGCTGTTATATCATATAACAGCCTTTTTATTGTGTTGAGTTTAAGATTAAGGATCTGCCCTATGAACCAGTCATCAACCTCATCTGCGATACCCAAGCTATATTTGCTGACCAATGATGATGAATTTGAATTGTTGTATCAAAAGTTAGATGCCGCCTTATCAACAGGGCTAATCGTATTGTTGCAGATTCGGCGCAAGCAAACACTTAGTCTACCAGATGGTCATATAACGCTTTATGAAGAAGCCAAACAGATTGTTAAGCTGGCCAAAGCACATGACGTTCCAGTCGTTATGAATGATGATATTGCAATAGCAGCCAAGCTTGGTATTGGTGTACACCTTGGGCAAGGAGATGGCAAAATTGGTGATGCTTTGCAGTCTCTTGAATCGACTCAAATAATTGGTCGAACTTGCCATGGGAATATTGAATTAGTCAAAGAGGCAAAGGATAATGGTGCAAGCTACGCTGCGATGGGTGCCATATTTACCTCTACCACAAAACCGAATGCTGATATTATCTCACGTCAGAAGTTGATTGAAGGCTGTCAACAAGACATACCTATATGTGTGATAGGCGGATTAACTGCAGAAAATATTTCAGAGCTGGCAGGCATACCAATTGCGCTTGTGGCGGTAGTAGGCGATATTATGGATTTGCCTGTAGAAAAAATCGCCGAGCGTTGCTATCAATGGCAGCAGGCACTTTCTAAATGGAAAACACCTGCTGTATAAAATGTGTTCTAGATGAAATTTATTAGCTATTCAGCATGTTCCATACACAAAGTAGCGTAGGGCAGCGCTTCTAAACGTTGCTCTTCAATCGGTTCACCGCAAACCTCGCACTCGCCATAAGTACCATTTTCGATACGACTTAAGGCATTTTCGACATAGATTAGGCTCTGACGCGCTTCGGCCATTAAATTTTTACGCATATCATTTTGACGATAGGATATAGCCTGATCTTCCCAGTGCTCATTGAGATCATCTTGTGGGTTTTGGATATGATCTTCGATTTTGTCAATGCGAGACTCGTACTCATCTTTTAGTTTCAATAGATTTTGCTTTGCAGTGTCTAAGTCGATACTCATTGTGTTCTCCTAAAAAGTTATTGTTATTGTCAACGCTTCTATCATAAAGAGCCTGACTGCTGAGTACCACCACGAAATGTTACTGTTTATTGAATGAGTTCAAAGCTAGCAGTTACAGCCGTTTCCTATCAATGCTGGAGTAAAATTACTCACTCAATATTTTCATGTTTTTAAAAATCGTGAAAGTTTGCTTGTGAGCATCTCATAGAAAACTGATAGAATACACCGCCACTGATTTCTACTCACTTATCTGTTCCAGTAACTTGGTGTGATAGTTAGTATAAAGACTCAGTGATGAAGACATATAAAGATAGCAAGTGTGCAGTCTAATAAGGCTCATTGTTAGAGCAGATATAGTAAATGATAGTTAAAAAATTATCAGTCATATCAATCATGATAGTAATCGTAAATTAATAGATATATTGATGCATAGGAGCAGGTAATGAATTTTTTGCGTATGAGCGAGCTGAACTTAACCGATAAAGTGGTATTGATCCGAGAAGATTTAAATGTCCCTATTAAAGACGGTAAAGTCACAAGTGATGCTCGCTTACAAGCAAGTCTACCTACTATTGAGATGGCGCTAGAGAAGGGTGCCGCTGTTATTGTTTGTTCACATCTGGGACGCCCAACAGAAGGCAATCCTGAATCTATTTATTCATTGGCACCAGTTGCTGATTATTTGACAGACAAATTGGGCTCGCAATTAGCGTCACCAGTGCGCCTCAATAATGACTACCTGACTCAAGGCGCTGCTGTAAAATCTGGCGAAGTCGTACTACTAGAGAATGTGCGTTTTAACGATGGTGAAAAGAAAAACGATGCGACGTTAGCAAAAAAATACGCGGATTTATGTGATGTCTTTGTCATGGATGCATTTGGTACCGCACACCGTGCGCAAGCATCAACAGAAGGCTTGACGCAAGCAATGCGTCAAGCAGACAAAACCGTTTGTGCAGGGCCTTTGTTGGCAGCGGAGCTTGATGCCTTGAGCCTGGCGCTTGAAACACCAGCTCAGCCTATGCTTGCCATCGTTGGCGGCTCAAAAGTATCTACCAAGTTAGAAGTGCTACATAGCTTGGCTGAAGTCTGTACACAGATTATCGTTGGTGGCGGTATTGCCAATACTTTCTTAGCGGCGCAGGGACATAGTGTGGGCGCGTCGCTATACGAAGCAGATTTGCTCGATACTGCACGTGACATTATGACCAAGACTGAAATTTTGCTGCCTGAGTACGTCGTCGTCGCTGATAAAAATGACATCGATTTCGCTGACTTTACTGGCTCATTGCAAAAAGCTACCGCAACGATCAAATCAGTTGATGCGATCGGTGACAATGACATGATATTGGACATCGCACCAGAAAGCGCAAAACAGCTTGCCGATGCCATTATTAATGCAAAAACCATTTTGTGGAATGGTCCAGTGGGTGTATTTGAGGTCGATGCTTTCGGGCAAGGTACACAAATACTGGCAACTGCGGTCAAAGACAGTGATGGTTTCTCTATCGCGGGCGGCGGTGATACATTAGCAGCTATCGATAAATATCAAGTTGCTGAAGGCGTGAGTTATATGTCAACAGGTGGCGGTGCGTTTTTAGAGTTTGTTGAAGGTAAAGTACTTCCAGCAGTTGCTGCACTGCAAATAGATGCCTAACTAATTAACGATACTCTGTAGCTTAGTAACATTAGACGTACAACTAACTTTAAATAACTAAGGTAGTCTGTAAAAATAATATTTTGGCTGTTGATTTGCTTGTTTTTATTGACATAAGTAAGTGCAATAGTCATCGATTATTATTAAGCAGTAATTATTTATTTATATACTGAAAATTACTATTGCATGTCTGATTCGCACTCTATAAAATAGCGCGACCATGTATTTTGACATGCATTATTTACGAGAGGTTTATTATGTTAAAACGTCATTTATTACTTGCTAGCGTACTTGCTGGTACCTTTGCAATCACTGCATGTAGCCAACAAACAGAAGAAAACACAGAAGCTGCTGTTGAATCTGCTGGCGATGATGCCGCTGCAAACGCTGATGCTGCTGCCGCTGAAACAGACGCTGCTGCTGATGAAGCTGAAGCTGCTGCTCAAGACGCTGGTACTGAAGTTGCCGAAGGCGCTGACACTGCTGGTGCAGCTGCGACAGACGCTCTAGAAAACACTGGCGATGCTATTGCTGAAAGCACTAACACAGCGGTTGAAAATACTGCTGAAGCTGTTGCTGATGGCGCTAACGCTGTTGCTGATGGCGCAAATGATGTTGCAGTTGATGCAGAGCAACAGTACTAAGCTACGCGATAACTAAGCACTATAATGACTGATTTGCTAGGATGCTATCGATTGGTAGATACTCATTGGTAAATAATTTCTAAAAAGAGTCATTGCTTTATAAGCCTCAAAATACTAGAAAAGCCTTGGTGATTGCCAAGGCTTTTTGCGTTGTATGTCGTTGTGGCAGTTTATAAAGTGACAGTTTATAAAATTAAACTGATATCAAGAGACGGTATAGACTGACAAATAGTCGGTCAACCGCTACGAAGACAGAACAATTTTTGCTATAATCACCGCGTGGTAATCATATCCAATATTATTCAGACTTTTACTAGCCTATATACGGTCAGTATGGTCGAATATACAGTGAAATGATTGCTATCAAGCTGTTTTTTAAAATACTATTCAAAATCTAATCAGAGAGCGTCTTATGGCCCTAATATCCTTACGTCAACTTCTAGATCATGCCGCTGAACACAGCTATGGTGTTCCTGCCTTTAACGTCAATAACTTAGAGCAAATGCGTGCAATCATGATGGCTGCGGATGCTTGTGATTCACCTGTCATTGTCCAAGCCAGCGCAGGCGCACGTAACTATGCAGGGTCAGCATTTTTGCGTCATTTGATTATCGCTGCTATCGAAGAATGGCCACATATTCCAGTAGTGATGCATCAGGATCACGGTATGTCGCCAGCTATCTGCCAACGCTCAATCCAATTAGGTTTTTCATCAGTGATGATGGATGGCTCACTTGGTGAAGATGGCAAAACGCCAATGGATTATGATTACAATGCTAGCGTCACGCGCGAAGTTGTTAAGATGGCACATGCTTGCGGCGTCTCTGTAGAAGGCGAAATCGGTTGCCTAGGTAGTCTTGAAACTGGTATGGCTGGCGAAGAAGATGGTTCTGGCGCTGAAGGCGTATTGGATCATGAGCAGCTTTTGACCAGTGCTGATGAAGCTGAGCAGTTTGTAAAAGATACCAATGTCGATGCGTTAGCGATTGCTATCGGTACTAGCCATGGTGCCTATAAGTTCACACGTCCACCGACAGGCGATATCTTGTCTATTGAGCGCGTAAAAGAGATTCATGCCCGTATTCCTAATACTCATCTTGTTATGCATGGTTCTTCATCAGTGCCACAAGAATGGCTAAAAGTTATTAATGAAAATGGCGGTGATATCGGCGAAACTTATGGTGTGCCAGTTGAGCAAATCGTTGAAGCAATAAAACATGGCGTACGTAAAGTAAACATCGATACGGATTTACGTCTGGCATCAACTGGTGCTATCCGTGAATTCCTTGCGAAAAATCCAAGTGAATTTGATCCACGCAAATACTTTAAAGCGTCTATGGTAGCGATGTCAGATATCTGTACCAATCGTTTTGAAGCGTTTGGTTCTGCAGGTCAAGCACATAAAATTCGTCCAACCAGTCTTGAAGGTATGGTGAACTTCTACCAATAAGACTGTGTTGTAGAACGTAGTTGTTAATCATGAAGTAGCAGCTGATTTTATAATATTATACATAAGAGGTCGTAAATAATGATTGGATTGATTACCGGACAGGTGCAGTACTTGATGGCACCGACGGCTTGTATCATGACGACCTCTGGTGTGGGTTATGATATCGAACTGCCATTGCCTTCGTTTTGTCAGTTACAGCTGAATGAACAAGCTAGCATCTGGACACATTTCCATGTTCGCGAAGATGCCCAGTTGCTCTACGGTTTTATCGATCGAAAAGAACGTGATGTCTTTCGCCAGTTAATTAAAATTAACGGGGTTGGTGCAAAAATGGCCTTGGCTATGCTGTCTGCAATGTCAGCAGCTGAGCTAAAGATGCACGTCGAGCAAGAGTCGGAGACGGCATTAACTCGTATCCCAGGCATTGGTAAAAAGACGGCGCAACGTTTATTGATTGAGCTAAAAGACAAGCTAAAGAATATCGACGTTGATAGTGGTGCGTTTGAATTGATACCACAGGAAACTACGATTTCTCACGAAGGTAGTATTATCGCTGAAGTGGAAGGCGCATTGATTAGCTTGGGCTACAAAGAAAAAGAAGCTCAGCTAGCGATCAAAGCTGCTAAGAGTAAAGGAGATACTTTTGCTGATACTCAAGGCTTGTTAAAAGCTACTTTGCAGCAGTTATCTGGCTTTTAATTCATATTAACTAGCCGTTTATCGATAACAACCACATAGTGTATCAAATTAATAAGCGACATTAAATGTCGCTTATTTTCGTTTTAGTGCTCGCTTAATGAGGTTTTGCATGACTTATGCGCAGCGTTTAGTTATGCTATTTGTTAACTAATTTTTTAATATAATGATAAATTCTATGACGCAAGATCGTTTAATTAATCCGCTAGAAGGTGCAAGTGACGCTCCTGATGCCAATATCCGACCAGCATTATTGGCTGAGTATATTGGTCAGCCGGTGGTACGTGAGCAGATGGAAGTGTTCATCGGTGCTGCTCGTGGCCGTGACGAAGCGCTAGATCACACACTTATATTTGGTCCACCGGGTCTTGGCAAGACGACCCTCGCCAATATTATCGCTCGTGAAATGGGTGGCAATTTGCGTTCTACTTCAGGGCCTGTGCTTGAGCGCCCAGGAGATTTGGCAGCCATGCTGACCAATCTAGAAGCAGGTGACGTGCTGTTTATTGATGAAATTCACCGTCTGAGCTCGGTGATTGAAGAGATACTTTATCCAGCAATGGAAGATTTCCAATTGGACATTATGATTGGTGAAGGGCCTGCTGCGCGTTCTATCAAGCTTGATTTGCCACCGTTTACCTTGGTAGCAGCAACGACGAGAGCAGGACTGTTAACCTCACCACTACGTGACCGTTTTGGGATTGTACAGCGCCTTGAGTTTTACAATATTGCTGATCTAACGACGATTGTCAGTCGCGCAGCACGTCTAATGCGTGTACCAATGAGTGAAGACGGGGCTGTAGAGATTGCGCGCCGTGCACGTGGTACACCAAGGATTGCTAACCGCCTATTACGCCGTGTGCGTGACTATGCTGAGGTAAGAGGCGACGGTAGTATTAACGGCGCGATTGCAGGTAGTGCGCTAGATATGCTGGCAGTGGATAGACGCGGTCTTGATCATCTAGACAGACGTTATATCGAAATATTGCACGAGCGCTTTGACGGTGGTCCTGCGGGTGTTGAAGCAGTGGCAGCAGCGATGGCTGAAGACCGTGGTACGCTTGAAGATGTGATTGAGCCGTATCTGATTCAACAAGGTTATGTGCTGCGAACTGCTCGTGGCCGCGTACTGACACAGATGGCAATAGATCAGATGTTATAGTAATCAGTATTCAATAAAAAAATGCGTCTACTTTTAATGAGAAGTAGGCGCATTTTTTTGTTTAAATCTGAAATTATGAAAATTTTCTGAACTGATTGAGTAAAAATAAATCTGATTTCTAAGCTAAAATTCGCCAAACAACTACCAGAACAGCCAGTATATAAAATATAGGTGATAGCCAGCCGATAACTTGCGTAGCGATAGCAATAAAAATAGCAAACCCTGCGAGTGCCAACCAATCGCGGCGACGGTCGTTTAGCATGTCAGCGCGAATCTGTTGTATCTCGCGTAGTTGACTGTCCTGACGAGAGCCCTGTGAGGCAAGGCTTTGTAGCCCTTGATCTAATAGTTTAGGAATATCAGTGGTAGACAGGAGTATTTCAGGCAGTTGTTGACGCAGTTGCTGTAGATTACGCATAGGATCTAACTGCTCTTTAATCCAACTGCTTAGAATTGGTTTGGCAAGTGACCAAATGTCTAGATCAGGATATAAATCACGACCGAGTCCTTCCACATGGACCAAGGTTTTTAGCAGAAGCATCAGCTGCGGCGGGATACTCATATGATGTCTACGCGCAATGTCCAAAATCTGCATCAGTACGCCAGCAAAGTCGATATCATCGATTGATTTTTGTAGCATAGGGCCGACGGTACGTTTCATATCACGCATCAGGGCATGCTTATCAGCATTTGGCGGTATCCAACCTGCACGACTCACAATATCAACCACAGCGGTAAAGTTATTGTTCATTACAGCAAGTAACATCCGCGCCACGATGAGCTGATCGTCTTTTGATAAAGTGCCCATGATGGCGCAATCAAGCCCGATATAACGTGGCTCATGACCTAAATCAACTGCTTCCATACCTGCATGTAGAGTTTGCACAGGTGGCGTCTCTACGAACACATTGCCTGGATGCATATCAGCATGAAAGAAGTTATCACGGAAGACTTGGGTGAAAAATATGGTTAGGCCTTTTTCTGCAAGCGCTGCACGGTCATAACCTAACTGATCAAACATCTCAACTTGTGAGATAGGGACGCCTTGGATACGCTCCATGACCATCACGTTTTTGGCAGCGTCATAAACTTCAGGCACATACATCAATGCTGAACCCAAGAAGTTATTACGCATCTGAGTAGTATTGTCAGCCTCAAGCGTTAAATCTAACTCGTTGAGCATGACTTGCCGATAGTCTTCGACAATATCAATGATATGGACGGCACGTGCTGCTTCAATACGTGCAGATGCCCAACTTGCCAATTCTCGCAGTAGCTCAAAGTCAGAAACAATCACAGTGCGAATATCGGGGCGAACCACTTTTACCACGACTTCACGCCCATCATGTAAGGCAGCCGTATGTACTTGGGCGATAGAGGCGGCCGCTAACGGTTTGATATCGAATCGAGCAAACAAGGTTTCAATAGACTGGCCAAGACCATGTTTAGAATGCTGAATTTGGGCGACAGCGATATCAGCGTCAAAAGGCTTAACTTTGTCCTGCAACTGAATCAACTGAGCGATAATCTCAGGCGGTACCAAGTCGCGACGCGTTGAGAGTAACTGGCCAAGTTTCAAAAACAGCGTACCCATATCTTCAAGCGCATACTTAATCGCATTTGGTTGGTGCTTTTTACCCCATGCTGCTGGATGCATGCGAATTAATCGCGCCAAAGGTTGCAGTTGCGGTGCTTCTTCGATAGAAAAATGGGTATCAAGGCGATACATTGCGGCGATACGCCAAAGCTCAAGTAGACGAGCGCGGTGCGATAATAGCATGAGGTTAGGTACTCTAAACAAAGACGAAAATGGGGTAGGCGTTGTGCTTAATCATAAATAGTGCCATCGGTAATAGCGTTCATTTATGATTGAGACAATCGGCTATTGATGAAACGAGTTGTTAAGAAACTGAGCTTGCTCTTCTTTGATAGCAGCAAGTTTGGCTTCTTCTCGTTCGACGTCAGCACGTAATTTTAACAATAGCTGCTTAAGATCATTTGCTTCAGCCACCTCGATAGGGTCAGGTGTGCTATTGCCAGCTACTTCATTGGCCCAATCACTGACGTCATCAAAAGCACGTTTGGCACTATGACGCCAGCTACCTTTGAGCTGAGAGATAAGAAGGTGTAACTGGCTAGCCATTGGTTTACCAATAAAAGGCTCAAGCTGTCCAGCCACGTCAGGGTCAAATCCTGCAACCAGTTGTTTGAGCTGCATTAGCACTTTGTAATCGCCAGCGATTGGCAGGTTACCTTCCGCACCGCGCATTAGATTGAGTAGTTGAGCGGCATTGTCTACGGTGATGGTACAGTCCGGACGACTGTGACCAAAACGTGCGCGCTCCATGCCGGCTCTTTGGCGCTCATTCATCTGGCCACTTGGCTCAAATACGCTCTCTGTCGTGACCGGCTCAAAGCGCAAACGCTCATGAGTGAACAAGATATCTAAATGAATCTCCGGCATTCCCATATTAAGACGTAACACCTTACCTGCAAGGGGCGCTAAACCTGCTTTGGTAATCTCATCACTAGCAATGGCAATGTTAATTAGCTTTTCGGCACCAGCTAATAGAAGGACAGTCAGCATAAGGCTCTCGCATCGTTAAGTGAGCGCCTTCGCATTAGCTGCATCAGCGCATAGTGTGTTCGTGTTAGGTTCAATAAGGTCTGTTAAACGTAATAGTCTTGCAAATCGTACTCTATCGTTACGCTTTAAAGCCGCGATGGACAGCCACGATACCAGCAGTCAAGTTATGATAATCGCAGTTTTCAAACCCAGCTTGTTGCATCATCTGCTTGAGTGTCTGCTGATCAGGATGCATACGAATTGACTCAGCTAAGTACTGATAACTTTCAGCATCATTAGCAATCAGCTTACCCATCACTGGCAGTGCGGTAAATGAATACAAATCATAGGCTTTAGATAGTGGCTCAAATACTGGTTTGGAGAATTCTAAAATCAATAGACGACCGCCTGGCTTTAGGACGCGATACATAGATTTTAGCGCGGCATCTTTATCTGTGACGTTACGCAAACCAAAGCTAATGGTCACTAAATCGAAGCTTTCATCATCAAATGGTGCTAATGTCTCAGCGTTTGCCAAGACAAAATCAACATTATTACAACCAGCATTAATCAGGCGCTCACGGCCTACTTCTAGCATCGCAGCATTGATATCAGATAGTACTACGTGGCCATTTCGACCAACTTCACGGCTAAATACTTTGGCTAAATCACCTGTACCACCAGCGATATCAAGGACATGCTGACCAGCACGTACGCCTGATAGACTAATCGCATAGCGTTTCCACAGACGATGAATACCGAATGACATCAAGTCATTCATGATGTCGTATTTTTTGGCAACAGAAGTGAATACGTCAGCCACACGTGCTTGTTTTTCTGCTTTATTGACTGTCTTATAACCAAAATGCGTCTGCTCGTTGCCGTCTGTTTCAGGCGTGTGCGGATTATTGATATCATCACGCTGATTGAATAGCGTTTGTTTTATGGTTTGCTCTGAAGGGTTTGTGCGAGTCGTTTGATCGTTGTTTGGCATAGTGGTTTGTTGGCCTTGTGGCGTTCCAGTTGGTAGGTCTTGAACTTTAGTAAAGTCGCTATTGTCATCACTAGCAACGCTATTATTCTTGCTCGGCACGACATTGGTTGTTTGGTTGCGTAATATCTGCGCGCTAATCTGTTGATTATGAGCAATACTGTCTTTTACCAGTTTGTCTTGCAAATGACCATT
The DNA here is from genome assembly GCF_002836505.1 of Psychrobacter sp. Choline-02u-9. Taxonomy (GTDB): domain Bacteria; phylum Pseudomonadota; class Gammaproteobacteria; order Pseudomonadales; family Moraxellaceae; genus Psychrobacter. The sequence continues at coordinate 413,966 of NZ_PJBF01000040.1, read as the reverse complement.
AGTTGTTGTGGCTTGATTAGAAGGGGCGCTGCTATCTTTTGAATTATCAGTCATCATGTTGTCCTAGAATTTATTTTTATGATTGTCTTTATCGGAGGAAATCGTTAAATAGTAAGCGTCAATTGGCTATTCAACATATTGACCTTATGATACACCAAACGCTACTGGCTTACTGCCATTATCCGTATCATGAACCTGATCAATAATGGACAGCTCACGCTTGCAGAACGGCTCAATAAAATCGCTGACGCTGCTCAGAGGTTTCATGGCCTTAAATCCTGTATCAATAAAATCATAAAGCGGCTGGTAGCCATGACGATAGGCTGTACTTTTTGCTAGTGCAAAGGCTTTTTTGAGCATAAACGAATTTAAATGTTTGTCTGTGCGATAACAGACGTCTTTTAAATTGGCAATCTGAACTCGGCGCTCGTTTTCTTCATCGATAGTTCGATAGGCGGTTAGCATGTTCTCTTCGTTCACTGGCAAATCTTGAGCGAGTAACCACTGGGCTAAATGCAGATCTAGCTCAATGGCAAAAATTGCTGCTTGGATACCCATGCTACCAGCCTCTAGAGCTGACTCTTTGGCAAGACGTTCTAGCTTTTTCGCTTTTGGCAGGATACGTGCCAATTGCTCTGCTAATAACTTGAACTCTTCGCCACCATACAGTTGGGTGAGGAAGTAATCGGCCATTAGTTGGTTTTTAGGTTGTTCAAATAGCTCGCGATGCGTCTGCTGGAGACGTGCTTGTTGCCATGATTGTACTTCTTTGAGCTTAGCATTTAATTCATCATTTTGGTGATGAGGCATCGCCCAAAAACGTGTCAAATGCTGTTGTAAATCAGCTAAAGCGGTCATGGCAGTGAATCCTGTAGAAGTAAATAGGGTAATCAAATTTAAGTATTGTTGTTTTAAATATGGTGGTTCAGGGTTATAAGGTTTTCAACAACTGTTCTATCCTATACTCAAAATTGTGTTCACCTTAAAAGAAAATAATTAAGAATACAAATACCAATCTGTTACACAGCAATATTATTTACTCGATTGGCGCAGTGCTATGATTAAATGAGATAAAAATGATTGATGAGATAGAAATATTAAGAGTTATCTTATCGAGAGCTATCCCATAAGTCATTCATTAGTAAAGCCGCCCAATAACAATAATAGCGAGTGTAATCATGTCTAAAAAAAATGATACTACTGAACCAAAAGCACCACAAGCGGTAAGTACACAATTTAGTGAGCAAGTTGTGGAGCAGCGTCTAAAGCCCAATCCTTTGAGTCAGTTTTCACTGGACGAGGATTCGCTTAGACTGGCATTGGTAACAGCTCAGTATGCTTTAAAAGCCACTCGCCAGCAAACGCCGCTGACCCTCAATAAGCCAACAGGTCTGTTAGTGCTAGTGAACGGAATGGAGCAGGCAGGTAAAGGTACCGCCGTTAAGCAATTACGGCAATGGGTAGATCCAAGGCTGCTTAAAGTTGAGGCAACTATTGGTCATTCGCCATTGAGTTATCAACCCATTTGGCAAGCGCATACTAGCGCCATGCCACGCCATGGTGATGTCATGGTGTATTTCGGCAACTGGTATGCTGATTTATTATATAACGTCATGCGACTAGCGACATCAGATAGTGAGAACCTTGAAGCATTATCAAATGATAAAGGTCAAAAAGGTAAAAATTCGCTTCCTATCGCTCAGTGGCAAGACTATCTACAGCAGCAGTTAAATACACTAAAAGCATTTGAAAACGATCTCATTGCCAATCAAACCAAGTTATTAAAATGTTGGTTTCATGTCGATATTGAAACGTTGCACAGTCGCTTAAAGGATGATGAAGCAGATCCGCAGTTTTTGTATCAAATTGACTGGAATAATAAACAAGTCATTGAGAAGTTTAATGAGGTGGCTGCGACCTTGCTGCGTCAACAGGATGACTGGGTCATCATTGATGGTGATGATAAGTTAGAGGCCGCTGATAACTTTTGTCATTTGGTGCTACATGCTATGCAAACAGCGCTGGTGAGTAGTCAGACAGATAGCAATGACAATGACAATAATAACGACAATGACAAGGAAACGTCAGAAAACCATTCTCAGTCCGAAAAACTGGAACTTAACTCAGATACTAAACAAAAACAGTTTGAACCTGTACCAATACCTAAGCAGCTGACGTCTATTAAAGATAAAAAAATCAGTAAGTCCGTCTATCGTGAGGCATTGGCAGAGAAGCAGGCAAGACTCGCTGAGTTGCTACGTGCACGCCAAGGTCGGCATGTTGTATTTGCTTTTGAAGGAATGGACGCTGCTGGCAAGGGCGGTGCAATCAAAAGATTGGTCGCACCGCTAGATCCTCGCGAGTATCAAATTTATAATATTGGCGCACCGATGTTATATGAGACCCAGCATCCTTACTTGTGGCGATTCTGGACGCGATTGCCTGACGAACAAACCAATCGTATTAGCCGTATCGCTATTTTCGATCGTACTTGGTATGGGCGTGTGCTGGTTGAGCGCATCGAAGGATTTGCATCTCCTAATGAATGGCAACGAGCATATGATGAAATCAATCGTTTCGAGGCAGATTTGGCAGCAGCAGGAACGTTGGTTATCAAATATTGGTTAGCGATTGATAAAAAAGAGCAGCTTAAACGGTTTGAAGATCGTCAAGAAACACCGCATAAGCAATTTAAACTGACAGATGATGACTGGCGTAACCGTGATAAATGGTCAGACTACGTGCAATCTGCAGCAGATATGCTGGCACGTACAGATACAACGACGGCGCCATGGTGTGTTGTTGCGACCAACGAAAAGCGTCAGGCGCGTTTAGATGTGTTAGATCATGCTATAGAGCAGTTGTCTGCATTTTCTGAAAGCAAATAGTTCTCAAAAATGAATGAGTTTTAAGGGCTCTTATAGGTTTATATAGCTGTATTTTTCAAGTATTTCCTAAGTAGGATGGCTCGAAACATATTCGAGCCATCCTGTCTTTTACAGAGTGTGGTCTTGTCCGTATACACCCGCAGTTACAAATCTCGCAATATCATCATGCATTATGTGCTCATATTTAATATAATAGAGCGCAAAACAGCTCCTGCTAAATAATAATTTTAATTTAGCAAACAACGTGTTTTGGTTATTTAGTATAGATAACTTAATAATTACGACAAAAATTGTTACAATAGCTGTTAGTAGTACCACAAATATCGCTAAGAAATATATAAGCCGCAAGATGCTGTAATCAGACGATTTGGCAATATCACTTGCGGCTTTGTGACATGTTGAAGGATGTGCTTTCCCTTTCGCTCTAGTCGGTTCAAGGCCTTCTAATCGCATGTTATATATTTTCCATTGCTACTTCATTAGATGCCGTAACAAGTACTGTGAGTAGCAGTGCAATATTATCAACCTCATATAATTTTAATCAGCTTACGCAGGACGTACTAACGTATGGGTATTAGCAGCAGTTCTACAGAGTCAGTCAAGCCAGTTGGCTCTATGAGAATCAATCTATTTTTTGCCATTTTACTGATTGCGATGACTTCCTACTTTTTGTGGTGGGGTTTAGATTACACCATGCGTCAACAAACGACGCTATTCATTGTGGCGACCGCTTTTGGTGTCTTTATGGCATTCAATATCGGTGGTAACGATGTCGCCAACTCATTTGGTACTTCGGTGGGTGCAGGGACGTTGACTATCCCGCAAGCATTGGGTATTGCCGCGATATTTGAAGTATCGGGGGCAGTTCTTGCAGGCGGGGAGGTGACTGATACGATTCGAAGCGGCATCGTCGATCTAGATGGTCTATCAGTGACGCCCAATCAGTTCATTTATGTCATGCTCTCCGCATTGGTTGCAGCAGCATTTTGGCTGTTATTTGCGACCAAAAAAGGTCTGCCTGTTTCGACCACGCACTCCATTATTGGTGGTGTGATTGGTAGCTCCATTGTGTTAGGTATCACGTTAGGTGGTACGGACATGGCGCTATCAACGGTAGACTGGGGAACGGTTGGAACCATCGCTATTTCTTGGGTGTTGTCGCCGCTACTAGGTGGCGTGTTGTCTTATCTTTTATATGGACAAATCAAGAAAAACATCATTGAATATAACGATAAAACCGAAGCCTATATTGCGACGCTAAAAGGCAATAAAAAAGTCTTAAAGCAAAATCATAAAGAGTTTTTGGATGGTTTGACAGAGTCTGAGCAATTGGCTTATACGTCAGCGATGTTACGTGATCAGGAAATCTATAAAGATGACGATTGTATTGTTGAAGACCTAGAAACTGATTACTATAAAAAGCTTTATGATATTGAGAATGAGCGCAGTAGCCTTGATACTCTAAAAGCACTTAAGCAATGGGTACCTATCATTGCTGCCGCAGGTGGTGCGGTGATGACTTCTCTAGTCGTCTTTAAAGGTCTTAAAAATGTTAATAGCGGCCTGACCACACTACAGGGCTTCTTGATTATGGGTATGATAGCGGCGCTAGTATGGTTAGCGACCTATATCTATACCAAGAGTATCCGCGGTAAGCACAAAGAAGATTTGACCAAAGCGACGTTCATTATGTTTAGCTGGATGCAGGTCTTTACCGCGTCAGCTTTTGCCTTTAGTCATGGTTCAAACGATATCGCCAATGCCGTTGGTCCTTTTGCCGCCATTATGGATGTGATTCGTACTAATAGTATCGCTACTGAAGCTGCTGTTCCACCTGCTGTCATGCTGACCTTTGGTGTGGCACTAATCGTTGGTCTTTGGTTCATTGGTAAAGAAGTGATTCAAACCGTTGGTACCAATCTAGCGAAAATGCATCCAGCTTCAGGTTTCTCAGCTGAGTTGGCTGCAGCAGCTGTTGTAATGGGCGCATCGACAATGGGTCTGCCTGTATCTAGTACTCACACGCTAGTAGGTGCGGTACTGGGTATCGGTATCGTCAACAGAGATACTAACTGGAAGCTTATGAAGCCGATTGGCTTAGCTTGGATTGTGACGCTACCTGCAGCGGCTACTATGTCTGCTATTAGTTATCTCGTATTGAGCAATATTTTTTAATGCGCTGTTTTTATCAGTGAATTATCATAATTGAGTTTTAATAACTAGGGCGTGTCTTCATTTCAAAAATGGTGGTAAAAATGAGATAAATTGCCGTCAAACAAGAAAAATAGCGCAGATAATATCGGGATATTAACCAGCTATTTGACGATGTTTGGCAAGATTTAGCCATTTTTAGCCCATTTAGATGACTATCGGGTGAATTGAAGACACGCCCTAGGTTCAACGCAATAAAAAACGCTTATCAGCATCATGCCGATAAGCGTTTTTTTAATGATGTATAATGATTTACTCGGTACCAAACTGCTTACGTTTTTTGGCAAAAAATCTGTCCAATCTATCCATCGCATTTTCTAGGTCAAGCAAGTTAGGCAAGAACACCAGACGGAAATGGTCGGGTCTATCCCAGTTAAACCCAGTACCTTGAACCATCAATACATTTTCTTCAACGAGCAAGTCCATCATAAAATCCATATCATCGGTGATAGGATAGACCTCTGGATCCATTTTTGGGAAACAGTAAAACGCGCCTTGAGGCATGGTACAAGAAATACCTTTGATAGCATTAAGACGTGAGACTGCCATTTCACGTTGCTTATATAGGCGACCCTTTTCAGAAGTCAGGTCTTGCATGCTCTGATGCCCACCCATCGCTGTTTGAATGGCATACTGTCCCTGCACGTTAGAACAAAGGCGCATGGATGCTAGCATATCTAAGCCTTCAATAAAGTCAGCTGCGTGCTGTTTGCGGCCTGATACCATCATCCAACCTGAGCGAAAACCTGCAATACGATGCGACTTCGACAAGCCATTGTAAGAGAGTACTAGCACGTCGTCAGTTAAGGTGCCCATCGGCGTATGTACATTATCGTCATAGAGAATACGGTCGTAAATTTCATCAGCCATGATGATTAAATCATGCTCTTTAGCAACTTCGATGATTTGCTTTAATAGCTCATCACTATAAAGTGAACCTGTTGGGTTATTCGGGTTAATAACTACGATACCTTTCGTTTTGCTCGTAATTTTAGACTTAATATCTTCAATATCAGGGTGCCAGTTGTCTTCTTCATTGCAGCGATAGTGCACCGCAGTACCGCCAGCGAGATTAGCAGCAGCAGTCCAAAGCGGGTAGTCTGGCATTGGAATTAGGACTTCATCACCGTCATTCATCAACGCCTGCATGGTCATGACAATAAGCTCAGAAACCCCATTGCCCAAATATACGTCACGTACGTCAACGGCCGACAGCAATCCCTTTGATTGATAATATTGCAAAATGGCTTTGCGCGCTGAGAAAATCCCTTGCGAGTCTGAATAGCCAGTTGCCTCAGATAAGTTCATAGCGACATCACGCAAAATCTCATGCGGGGCTTCTAAACCAAAAGGTGCTGGATTGCCTACGTTTAGTTTTAATATGCGTTTGCCTTCTGCTTCCATCTTATTCGCAGTCTGCAATAGAGGACCACGAATGTCATAGCAAACGTTTTGTAATTTATCAGATTTTTTTATGGTGTTCATAGCATGACCGTTTTTCGGGTTGGTTGTCGAATTGGTTTTTGATTTTTTACTAGCGGAATAAGGTGTCGTCGATTGAGCATCAGTTATTTTAATGTCTGACTGGGTGTGAGAAATCGTATCTATCTTTTGATGTTCACTGCGCTCTACAGATGATGTCGACTCGTCTGCATCAATAGCTTCATTGTTGAGGTCGCCGCGCAACAGATATCCTTCACTACAGCCCAAAATACGCGCAAGTGTAGGCAGCTTAGATGAGACAATGCCATTGGTACCGCGCTCCCAGTTTGAGATAGCACCACGGCTCACTTTTGCACCAGCGGCTGTCATGGCTTGCGCTAGCTGCTCAGCAGTAAATCCTTTGTCACGGCGCAACTGTACCAGTCGTTCCGCTTGCGTACCTTTGCCATTGTCGTCAGACATTGTTATATGAGCCTTTGTTAATCAGTAATTATTCAGAGTAGAGATATATTAAACATTTTAGTTAAGCACTAATGCAAGATATTATTGCATTGATAGTTAATTTGCAAATGATTTTACAATCAGTTCTATCAGTGTTTGCAAGTATATCTTGCAATTAATACTTGGCTTATATTTGTATGGCTCTAAATCTCTTAAGTAGACTATAAAATGTATAGGTATCAAAATTACATCTTTACCCATCATTATCTAAAATTAATTTGGTATATTTAACTCAGTCAATCTCTTCAATCATGCTGTCTATCTCCCAATATAAAGAGTGCTTTTCTTATATATGCCTTGAATAGTGTGCTGATAACCAACAGATAGAGCACGTCGTTCTCATAATCATATGGCGATAAAATAGTTACCGAGATTAGATAATAAATACTCGAATAAGGATAAATTATGCAAGACAATCAACTAAGCAAAGAAGAGATCAGCCAGTTGACTGAAGCTGACTGGAAAGAGCGTTTAACCGCTGATGAGTATCATATTATGCGTGAGAAGGGCACTGAACGCCCATTTACAGGTGTATATAATGATGCGACTGATGATGGCGTTTACCGTTGTAAAGGCTGCGGTGCAAGCTTATTTGACTCAAGCAATAAATTTGATGCGAGCTGTGGCTGGCCAAGCTTTGATCAAGGTATCGATAACAGCGCGATTGAAGAGCACGTCGATAACTCGCTAGGCATGACTCGCACCGAAGTCACTTGCAGCAACTGCGGCGCACATTTGGGTCATGTATTCCCTGATGGCCCTACTGAGACAACAGGCATGCGCTATTGCATCAACTCAGTATCTATCGATTTAGATAAGTCTGAGAAGTAAGTAGGCTAAGTAGTATTAGAAACGTGAAAGGGAAGTGCACGGTGCTTCCTTTTCAATAGTTTTATTATGTGTATGATAGAAAAAGAAGTAGTGCATAAACACCCAAAACAATAAAAACCTCAATTTAAGGATAAATGATGAGCACAATTTATGATTTTACGGCTGAGCGCATGGATGGTAACTCGCAAGCATTTTCAGATTACCAAGATAAAGTATTATTAATCGTCAATACCGCAAGCAAATGTGGATTTACGCCGCAGTTCGAAGGCTTAGAGTCGTTATATCAACAGTATAAAGATCAAGGGCTGGTAGTTATCGGTTTTCCTTGTAATCAATTTGGTAGCCAAGATCCAGGCAGCAATGACGAGATTGGTGCATTCTGTCAAAAAAACTATGGTGTCAGTTTTCCAATGATGGCAAAGACTGATGTCAATGGCGCAAATGCTCATCCTATCTATGAATGGCTAAAAGAACAAAAGGGTGGCGTGCTAACAGATGGTATCAAGTGGAATTTCACCAAGTTCCTAGTCGATAGTAAAGGCCAAGTTGTTGACCGTTATGCACCAACGACCAAGCCAGAAGCCATTAAAAACGACATCGAGCAAGCACTGGCTAACAAATAAGCACTAAACCTAAAAAACATTGGGTTTGTATGAAAATATAAAGCCAATAAAAACAAATGCTTGCTAGATATTTTAATAAAGATAGAAAAAATATCTAAAAAAGTCGTAAATACTGTTTGACACCCAACAGTAAATCTATATAATACACACCCACAGCAGCAGAGCTTAGTGACAAACTTAAGAGCTCAGTTGATGTTGAATAAATTGCATAGCAATTGTTCGAAGGGTGATTAGCTCAGTTGGTAGAGCGTCTGCCTTACACGCAGAATGTCGGCGGTTCGAATCCGTCATCACCCACCACTTCTTAGCAAGTGGCTAAACAAGCTAAGAGACCTAAGCAGCGGTAGTTCAGTTGGTTAGAATACCGGCCTGTCACGCCGGGGGTCGCGGGTTCGAGTCCCGTCCGCTGCGCCATATTTAAAACGAATTTAAACCTTTGGGTTTAGGCAAGTTTCGCCTCAAACATTAGATTGTTTGAGGTTTTTTTGTGTCTGTTTTTTATGTATCTATATTTTATGAGTGATAAGTCAGGTAAGGAAGTACAGTAAGAGTTAGAATCTAGAACTATGATTTATATTTACTCAAGTCATATCACTTAAAAGTCAGCTAAAACGACGACCCTTCTTTTATGTCAGTCCTATATTGAATAAAAGAAGGGTCGTTGTACTTATTTTAAGTATAGCATGTCTTAGTTACAGTACATTAAAATGCCTCTGTTTAAAACTTGAGACGCGTTTAGCTCATTGTAGATTTTAGCTACGGGTAAAGACTTACTCATGCGTTGCTTGTCATGCGCCCATCGACCCTAGATAGATATCAATGTGCTCAAAACCTCGACTAGCGAGCCATCCTGCTGCTATTGTTGCCCGAGCACCACTGGCACACATCAATGTATAGTGGCGACTTTGGTCAAGCTCATGCCAACGCTCGTTCAGGTGTCCAACATAGATATGCTGTGAGCCTTCAATCGCACTAGTATTCCTCTCATCGATATCGCGTACATCGAGCAATGTCCAGTTCTGAGCATTATTAAGACGACTCTCTACCTCGGTTGTATCGATCATAGGGGTTTGCTGCACCTGCTCACCTTTGACAGCAGCAGGGACGACACCCACATAGCCACCTATAACATTATCAAAAGCAATACGTACCAGATGCTCCATCGCAGTCGCAAGTTGCTTTTCATCAGAGGCAATCAGTGCCAAGCTTTGTCCTTCTTCAATAAACCATCCAGCAAACGCAGGTAGCATGTTGACAGGTAAGCTCATAGAACCGGGTAGGTGTCCTGACGCATATGCCATAGGTTCACGAATATCGATGAGATGATCAGCATCGCAGTCATGCAGCTGTTTGAGTGAAAGGTTACGCGGACGCATAACCACTGGAGGTGCTTCACCACCTTCCATGTTGAGGCGCTCCATCAATCTGAAGTAGGGTGGCTGATAATGGTTTTCGCTAGTCTTGAAATCAATGAACGCCTCACGATTGGTAATCTGTAAACGTGGGTTGTTCATTCTTTCGTGACCGACGGTAGAAAACTCACGCTCCGCCATGCCTGAACCACAGACGGAGCCAGCACCATGAGCTGGATAAATAATCGCCTGATCACCAAGCGCTAAAATGTCTTGTAATGAGTCATAAAGTAGACCTGCAACTTCTCTACGACGATCAGGATAAAAGTCAGTACGACCGACATCACCTACAAAGAGCGCATCCCCAGTAAAAACGCCAACCGCCTTATCTGGGTACGCTGTGTCAAACAGCGCATAAGCAAGGTGATCATCGGTATGACCAGGCGTTTCTAAGACACGAATTTCTAATTGACCAACTGAAAAGCAGTCACCATTACGTACTGTCTCAGCATAGACAACAGGTTGTTCTGGATTAGGGCCATGTAAAACTGTCGCTCCTGTCATTGCAGCCAAGATAGGTGCGCCAGAAACCAAATCCTCATTACGATGTGTCTCAAAAATATGAGTAATCTCAAGTCCTGCTGCACGCGATTTTTCTACATATATCGCACAGTCACGACGTGGGTCAATTACCGCTGCTTGACCACCAGAGCTTACCAAGTAAGATAAGTGCGAAAGTCCAGGTGTCTTAATTTTCTCTAGTAGCATGGTCATTTCCTTATTGTTGTTTTAATCATAATAGTTATTTTAATCAGGTTTATTGGCAGTACAGAGCGAGAGCTACCAGCCAAATTTAGTTTTACTGTGCATAAACTTGTATTCAATCTAGCATGAACTTATAAGTGTCATCAATATACAATAACATATATTAAACTTGTTATTTACATAGGCCAAACGTAGAGGATTTTAGGTTTAAAAGGTTAAACAAGCATTATTTTCGCTATTTAGTTAATCGCTTTTACTTGTTGATATATATAGTTTAATTGCACAGATATATTTCTTTTAGAATAAAAATATCTGTAAAACATTGAATTATTTCCATATGTCTGTATTATTGGACATATGGAAATAACTAATGCTATTGCAAGCTTTGCTGCGCTCTCTCAAGATACTCGTTTAAAGGCTTTTAAGCTGCTCGTCAGCCACGAGCCTGAAGGCCTACCTGCGGGCGAAATAGCCCGTCAGCTCTCTGTTCCTCATAACACAATGTCAACCCACTTATCGGTGTTGGCACGAGCAGGGTGGGTGGTCTCACAGCGTCATAGCCGACAGATTATCTATCGTGCTTCGCTATCACATATGGATAACGTCATCCAGTTTCTGTTGCAAGATTGCTGTGCGGGACATCCAGAATTATGTGCGTCACTCATGGATAGTTTGAGTGGCTGCAGAGTAAATGAGTCTGCTGAGCAAGGTAATGATTAAACCAATTATCAATTCAATAAATACATAAAATAGGTGTAAAAACTATGAAGCCATTAATTTTTCATAATCCTAAATGCGGTACATCTCGCAACACACTTGCTATTATTAAAGCATCAGGTGAAGAGCCAGAAGTGGTGGAATATCTGAAAAATACACCAACCCGCGACCGTTTAGTGGAGCTGTTGGCACAAATGCAGATTTCGCCTAGAGAGCTATTAAGAAGCAAAGAAGCTATCAATGATGAGCTTGGTTTAGATAATCCTGAGTTGTCTGACGATCAAATTATCGATGCCATGATTGCGCATCCTATTTTAATCAACCGTCCTATCGTAGTGACTGATAAAGGCGCTGCTCTATGTCGTCCTTCAGAGCGCGTGTTTGAATTGCTAGCCAATCCAGTAAGTAGCTTTACAAAAGAAGACGGCGAGGTTATTACTCATGATAAACACTGAGGTTGACCAAGCATTGGAAGCCGAATCTACTGTTTCGCCAAAATTTAGCTTAGACGATTTGCCCAATATTGATATAGATAATCTTCAACCTATCGACATTGAGTCTTTGGTTGCACCGAATGACTCACGTCACCCGCCTAGAATACTAGTGCTATACGGCTCTGTCCGCGCGCGCTCGTTTTCTAGATTGGCCGCTGAAGAGTCGAGCAGGTTGCTACGTTGGTATGGTTGTGAAGTAAAAATGTTTGATCCATCCGGCTTGCCATTGCCTGACGATGTAGACGCAGACCATCCCAAAGTGCAAGAATTGCGGGAGCTGGCGCAGTGGTCAGAAGGCATGCTGTGGGTGAGTCCAGAGCGTCACGGTAGTATCACCAGTATTATGAAAGCGCAAATCGACTGGATACCGCTGTCACTAGGTGGCGTACGTCCAACTCAAGGTAAAACACTAGCACTGATGCAAGTCAGCGGCGGTAGTCAGAGCTTTAATACGGTTAATCAAATGCGTATTCTCGGGCGCTGGATGCGGATGATCACTATCCCCAACCAATCCTCGATCCCCAAAGCATTCTTAGAGTTCAACGACGACAATCGCATGGATATGTCTCCATTATATCTGCGCCTTGTTGATGTCTGTGAGGAGCTAGTGAAGTTTACTTGGCTCACACGCGGACGTTCAGATTATCTTACTGATCGTTATTCAGAACGCGTTGAGAGTGCTGAAGAACTATCGAGCCGCGTCAATCAAAAATCGATCTAACCCCCTAATCGATCTAATTCCCTATATTAAATCGGCTGAATAAAATCAGCTTAAGTAAGGTTGTACAATGCTTGCATTTGCTATTTTTGTGGTCACTTTAGTCTTAGTTATCTGGCAACCTAAAGGATTGGGCATCGGTTGGAGCGCCATGGGTGGTGCGTTAGTCGCGTTAGCGCTTGGCGTCGTGCAGTTATCAGATGTGGGTATTGTCTGGGATATTGTCTGGGATGCGACCTTTACTTTTGTGGCGCTGATTATCATCTCGCTTATCTTAGATAGGGCAGGGTTTTTTGGCTGGGCAGCATTGCACGTGGCACGCCTTGGCAATGGACAAGGGCGCTTATTATTTCCGATGATTGTCGTGCTCGGCGCTTTTATTTCTGCCTTTTTTGCCAATGATGGTGCTGCGCTACTACTGACCCCGATCGTCATCGCTATCTTGCTACGTCTGAAATTTTCGCCACCATCAGCGTTAGCATTTATCATAGCGACTGGTTTTATCGCTGATACGGCAAGTCTGCCATTGGTCACCTCAAATTTAGTCAATATCGTCAGTGCCAATTATTTTGCTATTGGTTTCGGTCGTTATGCGGCGGTGATGGTACCAGTCAATATCGTGTCTGTATTAGCGACGCTACTGGTATTGTGGATTGTCTATGCACGTCATATTCCAAAAACCTACTCGACTAGCGAGCTCAGCGCTCCAGAGTCTGCTATTACCGATCCATTGGTATTCCGAGCTGCTTTTCCACTATTAGGCTTGCTACTGGTCGCCTATTTTGAGACTGAGCCGTTGGGGCTACCTATTTCATTGGTCACGGGCATCGCTGCTGTCGCGTTAATGGCAATCGCTGGTCGTATATGGCAAGGCGGGCGTGGTGCGGTGGTCTCGGTGAGCGATGTGGTACGCAAGGCGCCTTGGCAAATCGTACTATTTTCAATCGGTATGTATCTAGTGGTATACGGTCTGGGTAATGCAGGTCTTACCGCCTATGGCGCGCAAGTACTTAACTGGTTGGGTCAACAAGGCGCAGTCATTGCTACGGTTGGAACTGGTTTTTTGTCCGCTATAGTCGCTTCTGTTATGAATAATATGCCAGCAACCCTAGTCGGCGCGCTTGCTATTGATCAAGCACAAGTGCCTGCTGCAACGCGAGAGCTGATGATTTATGCCAATGTCATTGGTAATGATTTAGGACCTAAGTTTACGCCGATTGGTAGTCTTGCAACCCTTTTATGGCTGCATGTGTTGGCAGAGAAGGATTACAAAATCAGTTGGGGACAGTATATTAAGATTGGATTAGTGATTACACCGCCAGTGTTGTTAGTGACCTTGTTAGCCTTGGTGTTCTGGTTGCCACTGTTGCCAAGTTAACTGATGAAAAACTTACTACAGTAATATCCTATCGTGACAATGATATTTATTTTTAAATATCATTGTCACTATCAAGTATGAAACAAAGTAGTTATTAGCGTTTATCAAAATGGCAACGGTAATAAAGCATATTAAATGAGACACATAAAAAAACCCCCATCAAAGTGATGAGGGTTTTGGCAAATGCCATAATTGAATTAATCATAATTCAAAAAATTTACTACTAAAATGTGGCTCTCCAACCTGGGCTCGAACCAGGGACACACGGATTAACAGTCCGTTGCTCTACCAACTGAGCTATTGGAGAATAGGCTGTAAGTAACTAATCGCTTACAACGAGCCTTAGAAGTCTCTAACGAGTTCTTGCTAAGTGGGGCGTATTCTAGCAAAGTTAAAAAATACGTCAAGCCTTTTTTTGCATAATTAGTAAAAATTATCATTTTAATGATGAGATAGCGTGTTTTTCCTAGTTATGCCTAAGACTCTCGCACAAAAAGACGCCCTATAGAATGTATAGGGTGTCTTTTTAATGAACAGCGGTAAGACTCGTTGCTATTTAAAATTTATTCAGCAACGTCTAAGTCAGCCACTGCTTTTTCGATACGCGATAGTGCATCTTTCAATGTTGCCTCATCAGTAGCGTACGAGATACGCATATAGCCGCCAAGACCGAACGCATCGCCAGGTACAACTGCCACGCCTACTTTGTCCAATAACCATGCTGAGAATTCAGTACATGATGACAGGCCCGCCGCTTTGATTAGCGGTACGATATTTGGATACACATAAAATGCGCCATCAGGACGCAAGCAAGTAATACCTTTAATGGCATTTAGACCATCTACGACTAGGTCACAGCGCTTCTCAAAAGCGGCTACCATCGGCTCTAGTACGCTCTGATCACCACTGATAGCGACTTCCGCTGCCACTTGGCTGATTGATGTTGGGCATGAAGTAGACTGTGACTGTACCTTTTTCATCGCGCCGATTAGCTTAGCAGGGCCACCCGCATAACCGATACGCCAGCCTGTCATCGCATACGCTTTAGACACACCGTTCAAGATGATGGCACGATCTTTTAGCTCAGGTGCTGCGTTTAAGATATTGTAGAACTTATCGCCTGTCCAGCGGATGTGCTCGTACATATCGTCTGAAGCTACATAAACTTGTGGATGCTTTTTTAATACTTCAGCGATGGCCTTTAGCTCATCTAATGTATAAATCATACCCGTTGGATTCGATGGGCTATTTAATACCAACAATTTAGTCTTGTCAGTGATTGCTTCTTCTAGCTGCTCAGGAGTAATTTTGAAATCTTGTTCAGCTGGGCATTTGACGATGACTGGCACGCCTTCTGCAATGATAACCATGTCAGGATAGCTGACCCAATATGGTGCTGGTATGATGACTTCGTCGCCAGGATTGATAAATGCTTGAGCAAGGTTAAAGAAAGACTGCTTACCGCCGACCGATACTAATATTTCATTTGGCTCATAGCTGATGTCGTTGTCGCGCTTGAATTTCTCGATGATGGCTGTTTTTAGCTCTGGCGTACCATCGACAGCCGTATATTTAGTAAAGCCATCATTGATTGCATCGATTGCTGCTTTTTTGATGTGTTCAGGGGTATCAAAATCAGGTTCACCAGCGCCCAAACCGATAATATCTTTACCAGCTGCTTTTAGCTCTTTGGCTTTATTGGTAATCGCTAGCGTAGGTGATGGTTGGATGTTGTTGACGCGGTCAGACAGTTGCAACTCGCTCATGAGAGATCCTTTTTTATATGAGGGTGGGGTTGGTGAAAATCTGATATTAATTATATAACGTTTTCATTGCTATCAGGACAAGATGTCAGATAGTTTTAAAAAAGATAGCGTTATCTTACCGTGATACGGCGGTCATTCGACTATAGACGATGGTGATGATGCTTCGGCAAACGACGCGATTGCTAATTTTTGCATTGTAGCATGCTGATATTGAGCTGTCTTATGACGCTAGTAACAGAATATTGTGTTGTTGCTTGTGATAGCAGGGTACTTGTGGAAATGACAAATAACACGCTGAGCTTAAGCTTAAGCCCATATGATTGCGAAGACACAACAATAAACCTATAGCTGACCACTACAATTATTTAGATTTGTTAAATAAAATGGCCTATAGCTTAATGAAATGCGCCCAATGATATCTGCGAAGAATAATGATAATAGCTAGCTGTTATCAAAGATTTAAGCTTTCATTCAGCAAACAGTTTAAGAGCATTAATGCCATATTATGAAAATACTTAAAAAGATAAGAATACTCAAAAAGGATATTTACGATGACAGATTCTACTGAAAAATTACATATTCTCATTACTGGGGCGACGTCAGGCATTGGTAAGCAGTTGGCAAAAGACTATCTGCTAGCAGATCATCATGTATATGTAGTTGGCCGTGACGACGAAGCGTTGGCTGAACTTCAGGCGTTAGGTGCAGAAACGATTGATTTAGACCTAATGGAACGAGAAAAAGTCATCGAAGCTTTTGAAAAAATCGACAATGTTGATTTAGCGATTTGCGGCGCTGGTATGTGCGAGTACTTAGATATGCCGAACTTTGATAGCGGTGTGTTTATGAAAGTCATGTCGGTAAATATGGGTACGTTGTCGCATGCGATCGAAGGAGTGCTGCCAAAGCTAATTGCGTCTAAAGGTCGCTTGGTCGGTATCGGTTCAGCGTCTGCTTATGTGCCTTTTGCGCGTGCTGAGGCCTATGGTAGCTCAAAAGCTGCTATCCATTATCTAATGAAGACACTACAGATTAGCCTTGCTCCGCATGATGTGTCAGTCAGCTTAGTCGTACCTGGTTTTGTTGAGACACCGATGACCAAACAGAATGACTTTCCGATGCCATTTATCCAGACGCCAGCGCAGGCCAGTCAAGCCATACGTGACGGTATCGAAAGTGGGCATGACGTGATTGAATTCCCAAAAAAACTAACCATGCCTTTAAAAGCATTGGGTACGTTGCCTGATTTGGTCTGGCAGCAAGTTAGCGAAAAACTTAATAAAAAATAATCTACCATTAATAGAACTCTTAGCCATCATATCGACAGAAAAACACAGAAGGGAATGCTTTTATGCCGTTTACTCGTTTCAAGCGTGCAAGTAACCAAAAAAATGCTACCAATGCTGCAACAGATTCTGACCATCAGACTACCCCAAAACGTATTGCTATCATCGGCTCAGGTGTGTCAGGACTGACATGCGCCCATTATTTAGGTACGCAACATGATGTGACGGTATTTGAAGCCAATGATTATATCGGCGGGCATGTAAATACGATTGACGTGGCACTACAAGACGGTAAAAAAGCAAAGAGTAGCAATGTAGAGAGTAGTGCGATAGATACAGGATTTATTGTTTTTAACGAGCGCACATACCCGAACTTTTTTCGTTTGCTTCATGAGTTGCAGGTGCCATTTCAGGCAACGGATATGAGCTTTTCTGTCAAGAATACTGCACGTCATTTTGAATACAACGGTCATACGCTCAACACTTTATTATCACAGCGCAAGAATGTACTCAATCCAAAATTCTGGCAGTTTATCAAAGATATTCTGCAGTTTAATAAGCATATCAAACAGCTACGCCAAGATTACGATAGTGCGCGTTCTCAAGGACAAGATGTCAGTAGCTACGCAGAGCAAACGCTTGGCGGTTATTTGGCACAAAAAAAATACGGTCAGCTATTTACCGATAACTATCTACTGCCAATGGTCTCGGCTATTTGGTCAACCAGTCTAGATGAAGTACAAGAATTTCCTTTGGTGTTTTTTGCACAGTTCTTTGACAACCACGGGTTGCTGGATGTGGTCAATCGTCCGCAGTGGTTTACGATAAAAGGCGGTTCAAAACAGTACGTCAATAAATTGATTCCACGCTTTATCAAAGCGGGTGGCAAGATACGGGTCAATAGCCCAGTACAGTCTGTAGTTCGTGATGGTGAGCAAGTAACTTTGACAGTACAGAATGCTTTGACAGTGCAGGATAAAGGTAACGCTGACAACCGTAGAGAAAAACTTGTATTCGACGAGGTTATTTTTGCTTGTCATGCAGATACCGCACTAAAGATATTAAAGGATGCGAGCACCGATGAATCTGAAGTATTAGGTCATTTCCGCTTTACCAAAAACACGGCTGTACTGCACACCGATACCAGTGTTTTACCTAAAAAACCACTGGCATGGGCAAGCTGGAATTACTTAATAGATGAAACAGTTTCAGGCAATGCTAAGGATGAGCAAGCGTCTGGAAACGCACAGATACCTGCAAAGCCAGTGCTGACTTATCACATGAATATCCTGCAACGCTTGACCAAAAAACACAATTATTTGGTAACCCTAAATCCAGCTGTAGACAATAAAAGCGTCGATGATAAGCAGATAATTAAGAGCATTGATTACAGTCATCCAGTGTTCGATCTTGCGATGATTGATGCGCAGACTAAATGGTCGAGTATCTCTGGTAACGGTTTGCACACGCATTTCTGCGGGGCTTATTGGTTTAATGGCTTTCATGAAGATGGCGTACGCAGTGGATTACGTGTCTGTCAGGCGCTTGGTCTTGATATTGATATAAAAGACGAGGTTGACCCAGCTCATTTACCTGATGTTGATAGTGCGCATACGCCGTTTCGTTATAAAGATCTACCTATAAAAGGGGATACCAAATTACGTAAACTGAACAAGCGCGAAGTCACCATAGCGACGACCAATCAGGAGCTGGTCGAGTATGCTAATCGTTTGCAGAGTTCAACTGCTGATACGAGCCAATATAAGAAACGTGGCTTATTCGGTCGCCGTAAAACCAAATAATATGAGGATTAATGCCGTTATGTATTCTAAGTATTTTGAAATATTCGCCATATAAAAAGTACGCCGTTACCCAAGAGACTATTTATGACCACGTTCGCTCAAGATACCAATGCTATGCCAAGTCATGAGTATTCTTATGATACCACTGCATTGCCGCATCAGCTGTTTGAGGGTACGACATGGCACAGTCGGTTGCTACCTAGTGTGAATAAATTCGTTTACTCTTATCGCTATTGGGGCGTCAATATTAGTGCACTGGCGGCAGGGCAAGAACTTCCTGAAATTAGTACGGCAGCATTTGATGAGAGTAAGTTTTTAGAAAAATTACCATTACGTAAAATATTGCCGAAAAAGCTGCTAGCGAAAGGTCTACCTCTATTTTCAGCAAAGAAAAAGGCGCTACAACAATTCTGTCCTGATGACTATTTACAGCATATTAATCTACAGAGTAATAATAGCCTAAGCGATGATAGAAAACCTGATAGTAATGGACAGTCTGTTCAAGCACTAGAAAAACGCCTAAGCCGAGCATTTGAAAAACATGCAGGAAGCGCGCCTGAAGGCGATATGTTGGGACTGCTTGTCTGCCGTAATGCGGGCATGTACTTTAGCCCAGTTAATTTTTACTTGGGGTTTGATGCGCAGCAGACGCCAACTCATCTGCTGGCTGAAGTGTCTAATACGCCTTGGGACAAGCGTCATTATTACGGGTTTCTATTAGAAGGAGAGGATACTGAGTTCTGTCATGACAAGGATTTTCACGTATCACCTTTTAACCCTATCGATCAGCTGTACCGCTGGCAGGTAACGGTAAAACGTACAAAGACAGACGATCAACCTAACGCTGGATTACAAGTTCGTATTGCTATCAATATCAGTGATGAGCGCGGTGAAGTGCTAAAAACTGGTATAAAGATATCAGGCGTACCGATGACAGAAGAGGCTGTTCGTCATAGCTTGCGAAAAAATCCTCTGATGAATATAACGTCCTTAACCCGTATTTATTGGCATGCGTTTAAGCTCTATGCGATAAAAAAAGTGCCATATATCAACTACGATGAAAAGTTGGCCGACAGTCAACAGAAAAGCGGCCATCAGAAAAGTAGACAAAAGGAAAGCAGCTAGCAGTATCGAGCGCAAAAAATGTCTTATAGTTCTAGCAATTTTTGAACATTAAAAATCTTGTCAGTGTATGACTGAAAATGAACCACTAAAAAATAAAGCATTTAAACAAGGATAAATACACGATGCCAGCACGACCGACCGATCGAGCACCAGTCACAAAACTAGAGAAGTTAACTGCTCGTGTGAGCAAAGTAGTTAATGAAAGTGCTGTACTACAGCCAGTCAGCAATAGTGTGAACAACTTAGCTAGAAAGCTTATATTTCGTGCGTTACAGCATGTTCAGTTTGGTAGCCTCACGCTGATTGAAACGTTTGACGAGCAGGAACCTAAGACAAGAAGTTTTGGTAAAGTAGCTACTAACGATGCTAGTAGCTCGGCGGTTGGTCGCCATTCGCTACATGTGACGCTACAGATTCATGATAGCGCTGTCTATCGTCAGCTATTACTTGGTGGCTCTATCGCGCTAGCAGACAGTTATATCAATGGTGAATGGGATGCGGATGATCTAACAGGTTTGATTCGTTTGGCGGCTCGTAACTTAGCAGTGCTCAATAAACTAGAAAATCGTTTTGCTGGTATTAGTAAAGCATTTGAAAAAGCGAAGCATCAGCTTCGTAGCAATGACAAATCTGGCTCCAAATCCAATATCCTAGCGCATTATGATTTGGGTAATGACATGTATGAGCGGTTTTTGGACGATACGATGATGTACTCATCAGCAGTTTATCCTACACCTGACGTGACGCTTAGCGATGCTCAGCAGCATAAACTATCGCTTATATGTCAACGTTTACAGCTTAGTGCTGATGATAATGTGATCGAAATCGGTACAGGGTGGGGTGGCTTTGCTATCTTTGCAGCCAAGCATTACGGCTGCCATGTGACCACCACGACTATCTCTGATGCCCAGTATGATGAAGCACAGCGACGAGTCGAGGCAGCAGGTCTGTCTGACAAAATCACACTGCTCAAACAAGACTACCGCGAGCTGACAGGTCAATATGACAAGCTAGTCAGTATCGAGATGATTGAAGCGGTGGGGCATGAGTATTTACCGACTTTCTTTGCCAAGTGTAATAGCTTGCTCAAGCCAACAGGTCTTATGGTATTGCAGGCCATCACTTTTAATGATCAAAATTATCAAGACTATATCGACTCGGTTGATTTTATCCAAACGCATATTTTCCCAGGTGGTTGCCTGCTTTCAAACCAAGAGCTGACGACCCAATTCACTGAACAGACTGATATGGTTGTCAAACAATTGCATGATTATGGCTTTGATTATGCGTATACGCTGCGTGACTGGCGTGCTGCGTTTATGGCCCAGCGTGCAGAGATTCAAGCGCTTGGCTATGACGATGCCTTTATCCGCCTGTGGGAGTTTTACTTTTGCTATTGCGAAGGTGGCTTTTTGGAGCGCACGATCGGTGTGGTACAAGTCACTGCGGTGAAGCCTAACAACATCGACACGCTACATTTTTCCGATTTGCCATCTGCCGTCTTAAATCATGAAACGGTTTTGAACGATGAGACATTTAGTGAAGATAGAACAGACACCGCGTCAGTATAAGTCTGATCATATAGATATGGTTTGTTCATGACATTCATAGGGTCTCATACTGCACAAACAGTTTGGGACCCATATGTTGAGAGGTTGTACATCGAAAGGTTCTACGATGCTTGCAGGGCACGCTTATCACGTAGACCTGAATAGCGTGTGACCGCTAGTGCCATTAAAGAGATAACAGCGCCGATCCAAGCTGTGTCTTGCAATGACATATTTTCAACCACGCTACCACCGATGATTGAGCCCAGTGCAATACCGATATTAAATGCAGCAATATTCAATCCAGAAGCGACATCGACGGCATTTGGCGTATATTTTTCAGCTTGCTTAACCACATAGATTTGTAGACCTGGTACATTACCAAAGGCAAAAGCACCCCATACCAAAATAGTCAGCACTGCGGCAATCTTGGACTGCATAGTAAAGGTGAACAGTAAAAGAATGACACTTAAGGCGCTGAATATAATGCTAAGCGCACTAATAGGGCCGCGTTTATCTGCAAGTTTTCCGCCCCAGATATTACCGATAGCAACGGACACGCCATATACGAGCATGATGAGACCGATGGCTGATGGCGCAAATTTGGTCTGCTGCTCTAAGATAGGTGCTAGGTAGGTAAATGCCGTAAACGTACCGCCATAACCAAGGATCGTCATGAGATAAACCAGCAGTAACTGTGGTTTTACAATGACTTGTAATTGCTCTTTGAACGTTGCAGGGATAGATTTTTTTAGGTTTTTTGGTACTAATATTGCGCTACCAATTAAAGCAATTAAACCCAGTACTGAGACGACCAAAAACGTAGCGCGCCAACCGAAATGCTGTCCAATCCATGTACCTAAAGGTACGCCAGTGACGAGCGCTACAGTAAGCCCAGTAAACATAATGGCAATTGCGCTGGCTTCTTTCTCTTTACTAACAAGGCTAGTAGCAATCATGGAACCAATAGAGAAAAACACACCATGTGCCAGACCGGTCAAGATACGGGCAAGTATTAAGGTTTCATAACTGGGTGCTTGCCAAGCCAGCAAGTTACCGACGACAAACAGACCCATTAAGCTCATCAGTACGATTTTACGGTTCCAGCGGCCAGTGAGTGCGGTAAGTATAGGGGCACCGATGGCAACACCGACAGCATATAGGCTAACGAGTAACCCTGCTGAAGGTAAGCTCACGCCTAGATCTGCGGCAATAGTTGGTACCAGACCAACGATGACAAATTCGGTTGTCCCAATTGCAAATGCGCTTAGAGTAAGCGCCCATAAAGCGAGTGGCATAACGACATCCTAATAATTAAATGATGCGCGTAGTTTGACGGATTTATAGTTTGCAAAAAACAGCACAAATGACAAAATACCTTTGTCGATTTTGTAAAGGTAATCATGATGATGGGACATGCTAAAACAGAAGACATAGAGATATTTTTGACGGTAGTAGACACGGGTAGCTTTACTGGCGCTGCCAACTTACTGAATCAGCAGGTTGCCAAAGTATCTCGTGCGGTGTCCAGACTCGAAGACACGCTGCAATGCACGCTGCTAAATAGAACGACACGGCGCTTGGAGCTGACGGAGGAAGGGCATGTCTTTATAAGATATGCGCGTGAGAGTTTAAATACGTTATATACCGGTGAAGAAGCGATTAAGCTGTTAAAACAAGCGCCGAGTGGGCATTTACGGATTGACGCCGCGAGCCCGTTTGTCTTTCATCAACTGACGCCTTTGGTTGGTGATTTTGTGGCGCAGTATCCACATATCACTCTCGACCTTACCTCGCATGACAATATTATTGATTTGCTTGAGCATAAGACGGATCTAGCTATCAGAATTGGCGACTTAAAAGACTCAAATTTGCATGCACGTCTATTAGGTAAAAGTAAGCTGCGGCTAGTAGCCAGTCCTGAATACTTACACCAGCATAATGAAGTGACTCATATTGATAATTTGAATGTTGATGATTTAAGCACTCATAAATTAATTGGCTTTAACTATGCGTCAAAGCTAAACAGTTGGCCGTTAAGAACACCAGTGAAGCTCAATTTTCACATGACAGCCAGTAGCGGCGAGACCTTACGTCAGCTATGTTTGAATCATCAAGGTATTGCTTTATTGTCACACTTTATGATTGGTGAAGATTTAGAATCTGGACGATTGGTTGAGGTGTTGCCTGAGGCGATAGTCAGACCAAACAACCGTGAAGCCATACAGGCGGTATATTACAAAAACAGTGCCGTATCTTCACGTATTCTGGCATTTTTAGATTTCGTTCAACCAAGACTGACATTATAACTTTTATCCGTTTCTATTCATTTTATAAGAGGTAATATCATGGGTTACGTTTTTATTTATCTCGCCGCTGTGGTTATCTTTTTGGGTATCGATGCTGTCTGGCTAACGACCATGAAAGGCGCCTTTTATGAGTCGCGTATCGGGCATCTATTGGCTGATGAGCCGAACATGATGGCGGCTGGCGTGTTTTATATGTTTTATATATTAGCGCTTTGTATTTTGGTTCTATATCCGCAAATCAAAGCTGGCGCATCCGTTGGTCATATCTTCTTACTCGGCGGGTTAATTGGCTTGATGGCTTATGGAACATACGACTTTACCAATTTGGCACTGTATAAGGGCTTTACGCTAGATACAGCGTTGGTTGACTTTGTATGGGGTGGTATTTTGACCGGTTCGGTTAGCGCCATAGTAGCGTGGCTTGCGTATCGCTTTCACTGGTTAAGCTAATGCTTATATCTTGGCCTATATAACGCTGTTTAAATAGCTCCAATTTACACAATTTAGACTGTCTAATGACAGAGGTCTGTTTGTGCTAGACGGCGACCTGCTGTATAAATGGTAGACATAATAAATAAGTGTCAAACCATTAAGGAATATTATGCCGCAATATAATACCAGCTCCACTGCCAAAAAAGCCCCATTAAACCATGAACTATATATGTCAGTACTTATGACGCCCGATATGGCGAATTTCATTGGCAACGTGCATGGTGGAGATTTGCTGAAGATGCTTGATCAGGTCGCTTATGCCTGTGCCAGTCGCTATAGTGGTAACTATGTGGTGACACTGTCTGTCGATCAGGTGATGTTCCGTGAGCCGATATATGTGGGCGAGTTGGTTACTTTTGCAGCCAGTGTCAATTATGTTGGTAACACCTCAATGGAAGTAGGTATCCGCGTCGAAGCAGAAGATGTGCGTGGTCGTACCGTCCGTCATACCAATAGCTGTTACTTTACGATGGTGGCTATCGATGACAATGGTAAACCAACCTCCGCACCGCCACTCGATATCAAAAACAAGATGCAGCAGTGCCGTGCCGATGCGGCTAAAGAACGAAAAAAGCTGCGTATGGAAAGCTCGCATCGTCCTAGTTGCGACTTCGAAGAAATTAACAAGCAGTTTAGCGAACACGAAGAAAATGCCGAGGTGGAAAAGTAGCCCAAGTTATTCAAAGCTATCTAAAATTGTATAAAGTTATCTAGTTTTATTAAATTAATAATTCATACAACGACTCACTAAAAAGACACTGTTATTGTAGAGCGCTTATTTTAAGCTGATATAGATTTCAAGCCATTCATCTATGGCAAAATTCTACTATCAATACGTTATCTCAGTGAGTCTAGCATGAGTCTAAAGCCATCTATTGCTAATCCCCAGCGCCATTTACCAGCCTCTCCTAAAGCGCAAACACCTCGCGCGCGTGGGGCGGGTAATCCTAAAATTTCAAATGACCCTGAACTAAAACATACCCTTAATCAAAGCCCTGAAACCAATGATGAGCATTCAGGCTCACTGATCACTGTGTTGATTGCGGTCGGGGCCAATCTGGTTATCGCTATCGCAAAAACTGTTGCCGCCTTTATGACAGGCTCAGCCTCTATGATTGCGGAAGCAGCTCACTCATGGGCAGATGCTGGCAATGGCACATTGCTCATCGTCGCAGAAAAAAAATCCATCAAACCTGCTGATAAAAGCCATCCGTTAGGCTACGGCAAAGAGTCTTATGTTTGGTCGATGATTGCGGCTTTTGGTGTATTTACGGCAGGTTCGATTGTCTCTATCTATACCGGTATCAAAGAATGGAACGCTACTGAGTCTGAAGCTAACTATACGATTGGCTTTATCGTATTGGCAGTGGCATTTGTGCTCGAAGGAATCTCATTGATTCAGGCTTACAGACAAAGCAAAAAGCATGGTGAAGCGCTCGATATCAGTGCACTTGGCTATGTTGTAGATACGTCTAACCCAACGTTGCGCGGTGTATTCTTTGAAGATTTAGCAGCGGTCATCGGTTTGGTGATTGCCGCTGCTGCTATGGGTATGCATGCTTATACGGGCGAACCGTATTGGGATGCGTTAGGGTCTATCATCGTCGGTCTACTACTGGGCGTCGTCGCCATATTCTTGATCAGTCGCAACCGAGATTTCTTAGTCGGGCATAGAGTCACTGACCGTATGCATGAATATGTTTTAAGCGAGCTGCTAAATCATCCAGATATCGATAGTGTGTCCTATCTGCACCTAGAGTGGGTCGGTCCAAAGAAGATATTTATGGTGGCGGCAGTAGATATCGCAGGCAATCAAAAAGAAGAGCATATCGCACAGAAGTTTGAAGAGATTGAAAATTTATTCAGAGGTAATCCAGTCTTTCAAGAGGCTATCTTGACACTGTCTGAACCTAACGCTGAGCTCCTAAGTTTAGAGAATATTTGATATAAAGGTTTAATAGATTAAGTAGGTGGTAGAGGAATCATATTGAATGCTTTTAAGTATTCTTTTTAAATTAACAAAACGCTAAACACAAAAAAGCCGTCAATCATGACGGCTTTTTTTATAACTTTATAACTCTAGTACTTAGTGACTAGTCGAATTAAATACTATTAGTTCTTTGGTGCGTTTGCGCCGATGAACCATGCATCTTTATCGACAATGCGACTAGCTTCTGTGAATAAGTCAGCGGTGTCTTCATCACCTGCATCGCCAGCAGTAGCAATCGCTTCACGCAATGTCTCGGCTACTTTCTTGTAGCGGCTTGTTAGCTCACGAACATGCTGATCTACCTCAGTGATGTCGGTTGGGTAGTCATCTAGGATAGACTCTTTTACTACTCGACTTGCTAAACCGTTTGGTTGGCCACCTAGGATTACAATACGCTCTGCGATAGTATCTGATACTTCAAGGATACGATCTGACGTCTCATCTAGTAATTGATGCACACCGATAAAGCCAGTACCTTGTAGATTCCAATGGCACTGTTTACCATCTAAGGTTAAATCGATAACGTTTGCTAGGTTAGCGTTTAGCAAATCAATCATTTTTTTCGCAGTTTCGTCTGAAATACCACTTGCGTAACGTTCTCTCATATTTTACTCCGTCATTTATTTAAAATTATTATATTGAATGAAAGTTCAATGTATTTTTATTGGTCTTCTATTCGATGACAATCAATTCAAAACTAATCATAGGAATTGCTATAAAGCTATCCATTCACTAATACTGATCATTAATACTTGAAAGTCATCAACTTGTTAACTCAAGAACGATAATAGCAGCTTAACTCAGTGTTGGAACCCTTGAGTGTTAGGCTTTGTTGAGTGGTCGTGTAACGAGTTTGTTAACCGTGAAAAGCTTTGTAAATTTATCGAATACTGTGTGCATTTTTTATAACGATGTAAGTTTTATCCGCTAATATTAGGCCTTAACTTTTAATAAATCTTACCTTTATATACTTATATTTTGGGCAGCGAGACAGCGTTTCGACTATAGGATAAGACTCCTTATTCTCCTTTAAAAACCGCTGCTCAGACCCCATATTGTTATAAACCTTAAGAAGAAGAAAGCCATTATGCGAATGCCTGAACCGCGCTCATCGCGTCAGTTAAATCAATTGGCCACTCAGCTCCAAGGCGAAGCTGAAATTAGTGGTGTTAATGCGTCAGGGACGCAAATATCAAGCCGTGCCTTTGAGATGGTTACTGACTTTGAGCCAGCAGGCGACCAGCCGCAAGCCATCAAAAAGCTAGTCAACGGCATCAATTCGGACATGGACGAGCAGTTGCTACTAGGTGTGACTGGTTCTGGTAAGACCTATACCATGGCGAAGGTCATCGCTGAAACTCAGCGTCCGACCATTATTATGGCGCACAACAAAACGCTAGCCGCTCAACTATATGGTGAGTTCAAATCGTTCTTCCCTAATAATGCGGTCGAATATTTTGTCAGCTATTATGATTATTATCAGCCAGAAGCGTATGTCGCTGCTAGTGATACCTTTATCGAAAAAGACAGCGCCATTAACGATCATATTGATCAGATGCGCCTGTCAGCCACGCGTGCCTTGTTAGAGCGCCGTGATGCGATTATTGTCGCTTCGGTATCTTGTATCTATGGTTTGGGTGATCCAGAGAGCTATCTTAAAATGCTCTTGCATGTCGTTGTGGGCGATAACATTGATCGTACAGCAACCATCAAGCGTTTGGTTGAGATGCAATACACGCGTAATGAGCTGGATTTTGGCCGTGGTACCTATCGCTTGCGTGGAGAGCTGTTAGATATCTATCCTGCTGAGTCTGAGCAGCTAGCCGTACGTGTGCATTTATTCGATAACGAAGTCGAGAAGATTACGTGGTTTGATCCCTTAACGGGTAAGACGGTACGCAGCGTGCCACGTATTACCATTTATCCAAAGTCGCACTATGTGACGCCGCGTAATAAGTTAGAAGCTGCCAGCCATACGATTCGTGCTGAGTTAGAGCCGCGTTTAGAATACTTCCGTGACAACAATAAGTTGATTGAAGCACAACGTCTCAAAGAGCGTACTCAGTATGACTTGGAGATGATTCAGCAGCTTGGTTACTGTAACGGTATCGAAAACTACTCACAGCATCTCTCTGGCCGTCCATCAGGGGAAGCGCCGCCAACGTTATTTGATTATATTCCAGAAGATGCCTTACTGTTCCTTGATGAATCACATGTGACGGTTTCGCAGATTGGCGCGATGTATAAAGGCGATAGATCACGTAAAGAAAACTTGGTCAATTATGGTTTTAGATTACCCAGTGCGATGAATAACCGCCCGATGAAGTTTGAAGAGTGGGAACGTATCAAGCCCAAAACCATTTATGTGAGTGCCACGCCAGCCCTATATGAGCTTGAACACAGCGAGCAAGTCGTTGAGCAGGTCGTTCGTCCTACAGGACTAATTGATCCTGAGATTGAGATACGTCCTGTCTTGACGCAAGTTGATGATGTGCTATCAGAGATTACCAAACGCCGTGAAAAGGACGAGCGTGTACTGATTACTACATTGACCAAGCGTATGTCAGAAGATTTGACCAGTTACCTCAAAGAGTATGATGTAAAGGTTGCCTATCTACATTCGGACATCGATACTGTCGAGCGTATGCAGATTATCCATGAGCTCCGTACTGGCGTGCATGATGTGCTGGTCGGTATCAACTTATTACGTGAAGGCTTGGATATGCCTGAGGTATCACTGGTAGCGATATTTGATGCTGATAAAGAAGGCTTCTTGCGTTCAGAGCGTTCGCTTATTCAGACCATTGGTCGTGCAGCGCGTCACTTGAATGGTAAAGCCATTCTCTATGCTGATCGCATTACGCCAAGTATGCAAAAGGCGATAGACGAGACGGATCGCCGCCGTGATAAGCAGATTGCCTTTAACCTTGAGCATAACATCACGCCAAAAGGGGCTCGTCGTAGTATCACGGACAAGATTGATACTGGTGAAAGCTTGGATGCCAATGACAATCAAGCTATCCCAGTTAAGAGTAACTTGCCAGATGTGGATATCAATATCTTGCGTAGTCCTGATTTGCTTGCCAAAGAAATCAAACGATTAGAGAAGCAAATGCAGCAAATGTCTCGTGATTTGAAGTTTGAAGAAGCAGCAAAAACGCGTGATAAAGTGCTAGAGTTAAAAGCACATTTAATCTGATCGCTTGGGTTAAATGCTGAGGCTAAAAAGAGGCTAAACAATAGCGAAGGTGAGGTGCTTTTTGAGTACCTCACTTTTTTGTGGTTTATTCAATATCGGAATGTGTAGAAGGCTTGTAATACAGCGCATTGCCACTTACCATATCCGCATAAACCTCACCATCCATATAACATTTCAAAAATTTAAGTCGTAAGCTAATAAGCCGAGCACGTGTGATGCTCTATTTGGGCTAGGCTTGTTGTTCTCATAGATCACACTGTCAACGTCAACACAGACTAAATTTTTGGAATGGACATAATCTAGGCGTATTATTCACTGTGCTTACCAACAACTTAATAGAATTAAACTCTAACGAAAACTCACTCGGCATGTCAGATGCTGCCAAACAAGCTATTATCGACTCTCTAGACATTGGCTTTCGTTATCCTGATGACCAACGTGCGGCGCTGATTACTAAAGTCGCTGAGATAAACGGTGTGATAGAGAGTCAAATCTCACTGGGCAGTGGCTCTAGTGAAAACATCCGTACTGTCGTCCAAATGCTACAAAATCAAGCATTAGTAGCAGGTAAAAAATTCCAAGTTATCGTGCCGCATCCAACCTTTGCCTATGCTGAGTTATATGCGACATCTATCGATGTACCTGTGGTCAAAGTACCACTGACGACTGAAAATTACGCCTTTGACTTGCAAGGTATGCAAAAAGTGGCTGATGACTTTGACGGTATTAGCTTGTTTTATCTGTGCAATCCAAACAACCCAACGTCGACTATTACTGACACAGTAAATCTCAAAGAATGGGTAGGAAATGCAACAAGTAACCATTACTTTTTATTAGATGAAGCTTATTCGGAATATGTGACTGATCCAAGTTTTGAGAGTGGTGTCGCATGGATACGAGAGGAGTACTCAGAAAATATCGTTGTAGTGCGTACTTTCTCAAAACTATGTGCACTCGCTGGCATGCGTGTCGGCTATGCAGTTGCTAGCCCGCAAACGATAGGCAAACTAGAGGCTTTCATCTCAATTGATAATACCAACTTGGCAGGTGCCGTGGCTGCATTAGCGACTCTCGATGATGAAGCGTTTCTAGTATTGAGCTTGTGTATGGCCAATCAATCGCGTCAACTGGTTGAGCAAACATTAGATGAGCTTGGCTTACGCTACTTGCCATCGCAGGCAAGCTTTATATTTCATGAGATACAAGGCGATGTGCAAACCTATATCGACAGAATGCGTGAGCATGGTATTGCTGTCGGGCGTGAGTTTGCGCCAATCAGTGGCTTTAATCGCTTAACACTTGGCAGACCTGATGAGATGGCAGTATTTGTAGAGGTACTCAAATCATTTCGTGAGAAGGGCTGGGTCTAGCTAAATTAGTTAATGCAGTTCAATAATAAAAAAGGAAGTTGCTTGTTGGTAGCTTCCTTTTTTGTTGAGTCTATTTTTCTAGTTCTATTTTATTGGGTCTATGTCACATCCAAAATCAATCGCACATTTTTACCAACATCAAACGCAGTTTTACATATCGCACCTTAAATAATCTAACGCTATCTTATAGGATAACTGAGTAAAGCATGACCCGTTAATCACACAGATGAATACTGGGTAACAGTCACAGTGCTCGGCATGCTCACGTATCTTATAATTATAAAGTTAGGGATGTACCTATGTTTGATATCAAATCATTTTTTAAACGAGAAGTAGAGAAAAAGCTTATCAATGTAGATGACTATATTTTTATGCCAGAACGCGTAGAGATGGAAATTGAAGGCGGACTATTAAATTGTGTGTTGAATAGTGATGGTCGCGTAGATATTTTTTATAGTAAAGACGGTGTCACTGAAGTGGGTTCAGCGTCGCGCAAGCACCCATTTACAGCATTTGAAAAAGAGCTATATCATGGTATTTATGATGACGTGATTAATGATTTAATTAAGGAAGTAGATAAAATTATTGATAGCACCTCGAAGTATTTCCGTCGTAGCCAATCATTACCTTTTACGGCCTCTATAACGTCTCAAGCATCTGACACAAATAAATTTTAGGCTAATTAATTGAACTAATCTATTAGCAATAAAAAGGGTGCATTATGTATAACGCACCCTCTTTATTATTTTTTATTCTAATAAATAACTTAATTGTTCTATTGAACAAAGCTTGTATAGCAGCTCTGTAGAGATTTGGCGACGACTTGTGCGACTAACTGAGTACGGTACTGAGAGTCAATCGCGGCATTGCCCAGCTCAACAATCGTCACTTGCTGTGGCGCTTGCTCACTCACACAGCCACAAACATTGGTTTTAACAGATTCTTGCTGTGCTTCTGTCATGGCGACGCTTGCAACACGCCATGCGTTTTGTTTTTCAATTTGGCTACGGCATTGGTTGTCGATCGCAGCTCTAAAAACATTCATGCCGATCTCGTTTGCGGTACCGATTGCTGTACCTGTACCGTTGTTTGTAGTACCTGTTGAGGTACATCCCGCCAAGGCAAAAGTCGCTAGCATCATCGTTGAAGCCAAGATTTTTTTCATAAGTTAGTCCTTTAAGGTGTCTGTCATAAATAAAGCTGTATTTTATCAGTAAAACCTAGCAATGACATCATTAACCACAGGCGCATTTTATTTTAGAACTCTATAACCTATATGTATTAACCACAAAAAAGCCAGCTAAGTAATCACTTAACTGGCTTGATATAGACTAAGCTATTCGGCTTATTTATACGTTTTTGCCGTGTTCTTTTTGCTGAATATCTTTCGCCAATTTATAGCATTCGTTGATATGGTCATTAGCGATTTTCTTAAAAATCGTATAGCCCATAGTCGCAGCAACCAATTGACCGCCAAGTGGGATAAACTTAGTCACTTGTTTGGCAGCGATACGACCACCGAAACCTTGAATGGTTTTCTTAACGATACCGCGTGTTGCCATGAGTCCAGCGAAATCTACAGTACGATCTTTTACTGCGCTCCAATGCACTTCGCGAGATTCCAAGTTAATGGCTGATTGACGGTCTTCAATGAGACCAAAACGCTCACTAATCTCTGGAATCAACTGCGTCAACATCCCCGCGTCAACTGCCACATCAAAAAATGGTACTGGCACAACTGCTACACCAGCAGAAACTCTAGCGCGTCTTTTTACCATTCCCTGACATTCTTTTTTAACCTTCTCAAGGTCTAGGTTAGGGTCGATCGTATTTGGAAGTTTTTCAGCAAGTGGCGTGGTTTTCATAAAGTGTCCTTATAAATAATTAAAATATAAATGATAAAAAGTTCAATGAACAACAAATTCTTCAGTTGCTTACTATTTTATGGATTTATGCGTGGCTTACAATCATTGCTTTGTAGCAAAATGAATGAAATTACTCATACTGTGCACCTTTTTTGTAAGTGATTAAACGAAGGCAGTTTACATGAGCTATAAAAATGGCAGTATCAATTATTGCTAATTTACAGGCATTATTCATCAGGTTGCACAATGCCTAATGATATACAAAGGTAGTATAAATTGTCATTGTGAGCCTCTGCTAAAGCCAGTAGAATACGCTCATGCTAAATTTAACCCCCCGTTATACCAGCACTCGCATCGACGAGTTGCCCGCCGCGCTGCAACCATTTGCCGCTCAATCATTCACGCTTGCCCGTCTGTATGCAGGGCGAGGTATCACTGCGCCTGATGAGCTGGAGACTAGCCTGTCAGGTCTATTGCCTGCTGAGGCCCTGCACGGTGTCACTGAAGCCGTGCGCTTATTAGATGTGGCCATTGATGAGCGTCAGCGCATCTTGATCGTTGGTGACTTTGACTGTGACGGTGCCACCAGTACAGCCTTAATGATGCGCGCGCTCACAAAGATGGGTGCGGTCGTTGATTTCCTAGTACCAGATCGTTTTAAGTACGGTTATGGCCTGACGCCAGAGATTGTCGAGTTAGGTATTGAGACTTTTCAGCCAGATATGATAGTGACGGTTGATAATGGTATCTCAAGTCACGAAGGGGTGGCACGCGCCCAAGCTGATGGTATTACGGTGATTATCACAGACCATCATCTCACGACCAAAGAGACGCCACCTGCGGAAGCGGTAGTCAATCCCAATCAGCTAGGTTGTGACTTTGCTAGTAAAGCACTGGTTGGAGTTGGAGTCGCGTTTTATGTGCTCGGACGCTTAGCAAAGCTACGCCGCGAAGCTGGCAAGTCTACGGTACAGGTGAGCCAATATTTAGATTTAGTCGCACTTGGGACGATTGCAGATGTTGGGGTACTGGATAAAAACAACCGTATCTTGGTACATCACGGTTTATCAGCTATTCGTCAAGGCCGCTGCTGTATGGGAATATTGGCATTGCTTGAGCAAGCGGGCCGTGATCCTAAGCAGCTTCATGCGCAGGATTTCGGTTTTGTATTAGGCCCACGTATCAATGCAGCTGGGCGTATGGATAATATGCGCATCGGTATCGAATGCTTATTAACTGAAGACTGGAGCACCGCACAACGTTTGGCACAAGAGCTTGAACAGCTGAATCGTACGCGTCGTCATGTAGAGGGCGAGATGCGTGCGCAAGCTGATAGTATCGTACAAGCACTGGTTAATAAAGATAATAACGACGATAGTACGAATGGTGATAGTGATGATAATGGCAGTAACGATGACACAATTACTCAAGCACTTGTTACTCAGAATGTGGCTACTCAAGCTGTCTCTACTGCTAAGGTCAACAATACAGGTGCTCGTAGTATTATTCTGTACCAAGATGACTGGCATCAAGGAGTCATTGGCATTGTCGCTGGTCGCTTAAAAGAAAGCCATTATTTACCCAGTATCGTTTTTGCACCAGCAGACACTGAACAAATAGATGAAGATAGTGCCATTAAAGGCTCTGCACGTTCTATCGCTGGCGTACATATTCGTGATGCGATTGAACAAGTTGCTGAGCGTCATCCTGACTTAATCAGTCACTTCGGTGGACATGCGATGGCAGCAGGTCTGACCCTCAAGCGTCGTAACTTTGAGGCATTTGTCACAGCTTTTAACGAAGTGATGGCTCAAATGGATGATGAGGTATTTGCAGAGCAAAAATTCACCGATGGACCTTTGCAAGCGAGTGACTTCAGTTTATGGTTTGCCGAGCATTTAGCCGATGCCAGTATTTGGGGTCATGGATTTGCACCGCCAATATTTGATGGCGTGTTTGAGGTTCTGAGCTTTAAGATTTTAAAAGATAAACATCTTAAGTTATCGCTGCGCTATCCAGACGTTCAATATCCGATAGAGGCCATTTGCTTTAACTTCGATAATGAGGCTTGGGATTATCGTGCTAAGCAAGTCCATTTATTATTTCAGCTAGACATCAACGAATGGAACGGCAAACAAAGCTTACAGTTGATGGTCAAGGATTTGGCTGTGGTAGAGCAAGGGTAAAGCGAAAATGTTAAATCGATAATACTAAAAGCCCTCAAATATGGGCGCGTTGGTATTATCAACTTTAATTTAGTCTAGGGCGTGTCTTCAATTCACCCGATAGTCATCTAAATGGGCTAAAAATGGTTAAATCTTGCCAAACAGCGTCAAATAGCTGGTTAATATCCCGATATTATCTGCGCTATTTTTCTTGTTTGACGGCAATTTATCTCATTTTTATCACCATTTTTGAAATGAAGACACGCCCTAGTATCAGTATTTCCACTCTAGTGTGGGGAACTGCCAATCGTAACGAATAGCAAGCATACGCAAAGTAAAAATCGTACTCATCGTAGAGATGTCAGCTACCCAATCTGTCACGCCTAAATTCTTTAGAGCAAAGTACAGCACGCCACCCGTCAACGCTGCCGTGATATAAATCTCTTGCTGTAGTACCAATGGAATCTCATTGCAAATCATATCGCGAATGATGCCACCAACCACGATAGTAATTACACCTAATAATAGCGCTACAGGCACATTGGCGCCCATACTGTCAGCGACTTTGATACCGATCAGTGTAAATGCTGACAGACCAATGGTGTCAGAAAGCTTGAGGAACTTATCCACTCGTCTAGAGTTTGGATGAAAAAATATCTGCATCGCTAGCGATGAAATCGTAATAAGGGTCAGATAGCTCATATCTACCATCCAAAATAACGGATGGCGATCGAGAATGACATCACGTACCGTGCCGCCGCCGATAGCAGTGACAATAGACACGAGAAGACAGCCGAAGACGTCGAAGTTTTTGTGCTTGGCAAGTATCGTGCCCGAAACGCTACAGGCGATAATGCCAATCATATCGAAGAAATATATCAAAGAGCGCGGGTCAAAAGTAGTGATCAGTACGGTAGGGTCCAATACGATAGCCAACATGGGCAGTTCTCACTATTTTCAATTATTGTCAGTCAAACAAAGGCTATCTCAGCAGAGTCTTGCTCAATCAATCAGTCTACGAGTCGAATAGAAGGCAGATGCCAGTCGAATCTGAGCGCGAGCATACGTACTGCAAAGATGACAAACAGCATAATAAATTCGTTGAGACTGGCGTCCACCCCAAAATACTGTAAGCATAAATAAGTCACAGACCCTGCGATACTGGCAGTAATATAAATCTCACGCTGTAGTACCAGCGGAATCTCATTACAAATGATATCACGTAACAAACCACCAATGATGGCGGTCCAAACACCCATCATAATAGCAATAAGGGGAGACATGTCTAGGGTTAAGGCCACCTTAAAACCAATGACACTAAAAGCGGCCAACCCAATGGCATCAAAGAGCTTTAACGCATTATCAATCTTATGATAAAGGTGAAAGAAGATTTGTAAGATAAGGGAGGTCACCGTGATAACGATCACGTAATTAAGATCAGTCATCCAAAATAGAGGGTGACGGTCGAGAGCCATATCGCGTAATGTCCCACCGCCGATGGCATTGACCATCGCTACCAAGATACAACCAGCGATATCGAAGCCTTTATGCTGCGCAAGCAAAGTCCCTGCAATCGCGCAGGCAACAATGCCAACCATGTCCAATAAATATAATAGAATATCAGGAAAAATCAAAGCATTGCCCATGGTTATATTGCCAAATCGAGATCATCAAAGTGATAGGTGTTTTTTAGGTGGCTATTCAATGCATAACTGTGACGAAATGGGCGTAGTGTTATAGTGCCATTTAGCCGTCTTTTGCAAATAATATCAGCCCTACCATAATAAGCCCTATACCGACCAGTCCCATCGCCGAAGGTATGGCGTTACCTAACAATAATATACCCCCAATCAAGGCAAAGATAACCTCACTGGCTTGGGTTGAGTCAACGCCTGCAACCTCGCTTGAAGTAACAGCTTGCTCGCGCGCATACAAAAATATAGTGGTCGCTGCCACGCCTGCTAATAGAGCAACGAGCAACGTATTGATTATTTGTGAGGCGTGGGGCTGGTCAGGGCGCACTATAATGCCCAAAAACAGCCAAAATGGCAAACACCCGAGAGTCATTAGCCACACTTTGTTAAAGGCATTTTGCAGTAGCGTGGTTTCGATAGAAGGAATACGAGCAATTAGATTTTGTAGGGATGAGGTTGCCGCAGTGTTGTTACTTTGAAGTACGCTATCGAGGTCGGTAGCATCATATGTCGTAGCTGGCAAATCATAAGCTTCGGATATGAGTGGTTCATTCTGCTCACTGATATCAATACTAATACTGATGCTAGCTTTTTGATCGTTAAACTCTGCTGCCTTCTGTAATTCAGTATTGCGCTGGCGGGCATTATGAGAAGCCTGCCAAACCAGCTGGTTACCAATTGGGTAGCTAAAAGCAGCGATAAGCGCAGGTAGCGCACCGTAGAGCAGCATGTCAGACATTGGGACGGTGTCGGTTATAGCAGCAGCATGCAGACCTTCACTGATATTGACGAGTGCCACACCGATAAAGACAATGACAGCATATACGATGAATTTTTTATCAAAACGTTGACCAAATGCCAATAGTACAAGTAAACTGGCGACGACGGTAAACATAAAGGTAGCCGCTACCACCCATCCCGCAACATGATCTGCGGCATAGCAAATACCGGTATAAAACAGTCCAAACCCGATACTGCCAGTAATGCACCAAAAGCCCCAATGCTGAAGAAAAATCCTCATTAGCGCTTTAATACGACCAAAGCCATGTTGTATCGCAATAATGACGGTAATAATTAACAGCATAAAGACATAGCGTAGACTCGCTGACCAAAACCAATGTCCACCTGCGCTACTCATAAGCTCATTTAAGATAAATGTCGAGCTAAAAAACGCACCTGCTAGCAAGCCCAATAAAATGAGTTTGATCATACCGCTACCTTATCCATGGCACTCAACGTGTTCACACTTTTTGTTTGTTACTTGCTGATAATTACTTGCTGATAGTTACTTGCCTTTGGCATCTGCCCAAATGATTTTGTGCAATTGCAGCTGAAAGCGAACTGGCAAGGCATCAGCCAACATCCATTCTGCTAGCTCGCGCGCCAATACAGGTACTTCAGGGCTGAGCTGTTCATCGACATCATTTGCGACATTAAACATCGGAGAGAACCATACCGTACCGACCAATTCGTTTAGCTTATACTCGGTCAATTTAGCTTTTGCCCAGTCGTAATCTGTACGATTCATAATGACAAACTTGATTTGGTCATGCTGAGTGAGATAGTCGAGGTTTGACCATAGATTCTTATCGACTTCACCTGAGCTTGGTGTTTTGAGATCCATTACCTTGCTGACTGCTGCTGGCACGTTTTCTACCGTGAGTGCGCCTGCGGTCTCAAGGGATATCTCATACCCATCGCTCAGCAAACGTTTCATCAATTCAATGGCATTTGGCTGTGCTAATGGCTCACCACCAGTCAGACAGATACGCTTGCACGGATAACCTTTGATGGTTTCTATGATGGTTTCTAATGATTGACGTTCGCCGCCAGTAAAAGCATATTCGGTATCACAATAGACGCAGCGCAGCGGACAGCCCGTTAGACGCACAAATATCGTCGGCAAGCCTGAAGTGATTGCCTCACCTTGTAAGGAATAAAAAATCTCAGTCAGACGTAATCCTGCTTCGGGGTCAGTAACAGGGATAGCGGCGGTGCGTAATGATGATTCACTCATAATATTTCAAATACAGTTAAAGGTCGATAAGGCGATGAAGCGCTTATCAATCGTAATAAAAAGGCAGGGGATGGTACGAATGATTTTGTGTTTGTATAAAGACAAACTAAAAGAGGATTATAACGTAACGCGTTATATTAAGCTGCAAAAAAGATGCTGGAGTCATCCCCCAGCATCTTCATATAAAACAATATTATGTACCAAATAATGGTACGTGCCAAATATTTAGGCTAGGCGTAATAGCTCGTTTACTGATGTTTTTGCACGAGTTTGCGCGTCAACTTTTTTCACGATGATGGCAGCGTACAAGCTGTGCGTGCCATCTTCTGACGGTAAGCTACCTGGTACAACAACAGAACCTGCTGGTACACGGCCACGATGAATCTCGCCAGTTTCGCGATCATAGATGCGCGTCGATTGACCGATATAGACACCCATAGAGATGACAGCGCCTTCTTCAACGATAACGCCTTCAACGATTTCAGAGCGTGCACCGATGAAGCAGTTGTCTTCGATGATAGTAGGGTTTGCTTGCAATGGCTCTAATACACCGCCGATGCCAACGCCACCTGATAAATGCACGTTTTTACCGATTTGAGCACATGAACCAACGGTCGCCCACGTATCAACCATCGCACCTTGATCGACATAGGCACCGATGTTGACGTATGACGGCATCAATACTGCGCCTGCTGCGATGAAAGAACCTCTACGTGCGACAGCTGGTGGTACAACGCGTACGCCTGCTTCTTTAAACTGCGCTTCGGTCCAGTTAGCAAATTTAGTTGGAACTTTGTCATAGAACTGTACGTGTTCGCCAGCGGCTTGGACGTAGTTGTCGTTTAGACGGAAAGACAATAGTACGGCTTTTTTGGCCCACTGATTGACAACCCATTCGCCATCTTTCTTTTCTGCTACGCGCAGGCTACCGTTATCTAGTTGCTCAAGTACTTGATTGATAGCATCACGCACGTCTTGTGGCATATTAGCTGGACTGTATTCGTTACGGTTTTCAAAAGCTTGTTCGATGGTTTGTTGTAATGACATAAAGGTTCCTAAAATGAATGAAAGGGAGGGTGATCTTAATGTTATGGTTAAAGACTTATATGACCCAGCCTAAAGAAAATTCAAGGTATGGCTTGGTCCAAAAACTTGCTTGCCGTATTGTCGCTAATTTGACCGCTTTTAGCAAACGCGTTGAGGGTCTTATTGTGACAATATTGAATGAGTTGTTTTCAGACATCCTCTCAAAACAACTCATTTATCATAATTTAATTGTCTGCCGTGTTGGTCTCTATCCACTCTAAAATATCTTGATAAACGGTCTGTTTATCCTTTTCGTGCAGCACTTCATGGCGCATATTAGGATACAGCTGAATATCGACATGACTGAAATGACGTTTGTCCAGACGCGTGACAACCCTACGTATACCGCGACCCATTTCACCAATCGGATCATCTTCACCGCTGATAAACAGCATTGGGAAGTTTTTGGCAATAGTGGTAGCCCAATTTTTATTTAATCCAGTATCCATGAGCGTGAACAATGTCATAAAGCCATTATTGGTAAAGTCAAAACCAGTCTTAGGATCGGCTTCATAGGCTTCAATGTTTGCGGTATTTTCACTGAGCCACGCAAACTGTGAGGACGAATTGCGATCAGATAGTTGGCTGTTAAGGACTTTATTCATCACCTTGGCAAAAATTGTATTCGGTTGTCTTGGAGCAACTCTGGCCAGTAGCTTGTTAATAGGTAATAAAACCTTAGCCAGTGGGTTGGCGTCTGCGGAACCCATTAGGATGGCACCTGTGAAATTATGCGCATGATGCTTGAGTACATTGCGTACGATAAATGAGCCCATCGAGTGACCCATCACAAAATGCGGGACGTCTGGATGACGGTCTTTTAGGCTATCGGCCATCACAATCACGTCTTTCAAAAGTGACTGTACCGGATGCTCCTCACCAAAAAACCCAAGATCGGCCTCAGTCTTGATCGTCTGTCCATGACCCAAATGATCGTAAGTCGCCACAGCAATACCATTATCTGCCAAAAACTGTGCAAAATCGCTATAGCGACCGCTGTGCTCTGCCATGCCATGCACAATCAATAAAGTCGCGCTAATCTCGACGTCTTTGCTACTTGGTTCAAAAAAATTATGATGCAAGTAGTGAATATTGTCAGAAGACAAAATGTGGTCGTTACTGGTATCGATATTGGTACTCATGTAATGTTCCTTGATTACTTATAATTTTCATTAACGTTTTTGACGATGTTGCTCAAGTAATGGGTCAAGCAGCGCAATTTATCATGCGGCTCTTATAATGTCCTATTGTACTGGGCGATGATAAATAATTTCACCTTATTTTATGATTTTAATTCAGGTGTACAAAATATCATTCTACTAATAACGGTTGACGCAGTGACTATCGCTGAATCCGTATAAGTCATTTACGCTCTTACTGTTTACCCGCAATAGACTGGTCTTATTTATATGATACTTTTAAATGAGTTTTTAAAGTCATTTATATCAATCAACATTCGATCAAACACTAATAGCAACTAACCGCCTTGATAAAATCATCTATGACAAAATTTTCATCGAAAAAGACACTACTATTGGCAGGCGCAGGTCATGCTCACATTGGCATGTTGCGCCGACTTGGCACAGCGCGTTTAAAGGACACCGATACGATAGAGGCAGACATTCATTTAATTAGTGAGCAACCGCAAACTATTTATTCTGGCATGTTACCTGGTTGGATGGCAGGACATTATCAATTGCATGATATCAGTATCGATATCAAATCGCTTTGTGTACGAGCAGGCGTGCGCTTTATTCAGCAGTCGCTTGTAAAAGTAAACGCAGCGTCAAACAAGGTGGTTACGACTGGCGATGAACAAACGGATTTTGACTACGATGTCTTGTCTTTAAATACTGGCGCAGATACAGACATGCGTTGGCTATGTAGCCACAATGACTACAACGAGCACAGAAGCGATAGTGACGATAACAATACTGGTGCTGCTAATACCGACGTAATTGTCATACGACCGTTATCAACATTCATCACACAATGGCAGCGGATTCTAAAAGATGCTCAACAGTCTGAAAGGTATCAATTGGCTATTATTGGGGCAGGCGCTGCGGCAATAGAATTGGTGATGGCCGCTCAAGTCGCGCTACGGAACATCAATCGTAATCATCAGGTGACATTAGTATGCGGTGAGAATCTATTGTCAGGGTTTAATTCAGGCTTTCGACAACGGGTCATTAAGCAGTTACATCGTCATGGCATTACGATAATTCGAGAACGAGCGACCGATTATCGTGACGGTAAATTATCGACCACCCATAAATCATTGCCCATAAATGCTGTCATCGCTGCGACTGGCGTCATAGGCTCGGCATGGACGGCTTCTACGGATTTGGAGATAGAAGGTGATGGGTTTGTCGCGGTAAACGATAAGCAACAGAGCGTCTCTCATTCTAATGTGTTTGCGGTTGGTGATGTGGCGACACGAATCGATAAATACGTGGCGCACTCGGGGGTTCACTCAGTGCATGGTGGTGCTATCGAAGCTGATAACTTATTGGCCTATCTGGGTGACAACGTAATGAAGAGTTATCAGCCAAAGTCGCGCACGCTATATCTGCTGTCTTGCGGTGACAAATATGCCATTGGTAGTTGGGGTAATGTAAACCTACAAGGTCGCTGGGTATGGCATCTCAAGAAATATATCGATAAGCGTTTTATCGAAGTTGATAAGAATTGACGAAGCTGATAAGAACTAACGAAGGTTAATGCTCATTTAGAATAAACCATAAAATCCATATGATTAGTTGTCAATGCTTATTGATAATCAGGTATGATTGATTAGATAAACCGTAAAGTGAGCAATCAGGTTTTACATTGTCAAACTTGAAAATAAACAGTAAAAGCAATGCGCTATCTGTGTTTTCTAATATTTAATGTTACGTTGCTATCCTTTTTTAGTTGTACTGCTAACAGGATTTTAGACCACCATGAAATCAACTATCGAGTTACTTGAGCATACTGATTTTCCAGCGATAAAACGACGTCAATTGACGATATTACAAGTCAATATGGGCTACTTATGCAATATGTCCTGCGTACATTGTCATGTGGCTGCAAGCCCTTATCGTACTGAAATGATGTCACGTGAGTTGGTTGAGCTGATACCAGAGGTATTGCAAGCACAAAACATCGATATGCTTGATTTGACCGGCGGTGCGCCTGAAATGCATGAGGATTTTAAGTATTTGGTTAAGGCTGTT
The DNA here is from genome assembly GCF_002836505.1 of Psychrobacter sp. Choline-02u-9. Taxonomy (GTDB): domain Bacteria; phylum Pseudomonadota; class Gammaproteobacteria; order Pseudomonadales; family Moraxellaceae; genus Psychrobacter. The sequence continues at coordinate 371,117 of NZ_PJBF01000040.1, read as the reverse complement.
CGGGCATTAGGTGTCAAAGTAATAGACCGCTGTAATCTGACTATCCTTATGGAAGAGGGTTATGAGGGTATGGCGCAGTTTCTAGCAGATAACCAAGTGGAAGTGGTGGCTTCTTTGCCTTGTTATTCCTTAGAAAATGTAGACAAACAGCGCGGTAAAGGCGCGTTTGACGACAGTATATTAGGATTACAGAAGCTCAATCAGTTAGGGTACGGCAAGCCTGATTCAAATTTAACATTAAACTTGGTTTACAACCCACAAGGCGCGACGCTGCCGCCCAATCAACAACAGCTTGAAGCAGACTATAAGCGTGAGTTAAAAGCGCACTTTGATATTGAGTTTAATCATTTATTTGCCCTAACCAATATGCCGATTCAGCGTTTTGGGGCGGTGCTGTTGGCAAAAAACCAGTTCCACCCGTATATGGATTTGCTCAAAGCTAATTATATGGCTGCCAATTTAGCCGAGGTCATGTGCCGTTCGACCATTAGTGTCAATTGGTTGGGTGAGCTGTTTGATTGTGATTTCAATCAGCAGTTAGAGATACTTGTCCCAAACAAGTCACGGCGACACCTAAGTGATTTGTTAACGCAAAACCCGTCTGGTGATGACATTGCCATTGCTGAGCACTGCTATGGCTGTACAGCAGGACAGGGCAGTAGTTGTGGCGGCGCGTTAGAAGAAGAGGCAGTAGAGCCAGTGCTAGCAGACACGCCTTAGCCGTTCTAATGTAAGTGCTTTTAATATAAGTACTTTTGGTATAGATAAAAAACAATCAGTATAAACGGAGTAAGCCTTATGTCAGTATCTAACTTTTCAGCGAAGACATTTTTCGCCCAACCAGTGATTGCTACGACTATTTTATTAGCAAGCGTGGCCGCTCATGCTGACTTTAACCATCAGAGCTGGGATAGCTTATTAAATAAGCATGTGACCATGACCAACGGTGGCAAAGCTTCAGTGGTCAATTATGCTGGTATGAAAGCAGATCAAAGTAAGCTGACAAGCTATCTGGAAGCGACAAGCAAGGTATCTCAATCAGAGTTCAATCGTTGGAGTAAAAATGAACAGTTAGCATTTTTAATCAACGTTTATAACGCTGGTACGGTAGATTTGGTATTAACGAAATATCCAAATGTTAAATCTATCAAAGATATCGGCGGACTGTTTGGGTCACCATGGAAGCAAGAGTTTGTTTCGCTACTTGGTAAGACGCGCTCACTTGATGATATTGAGCACAACCTGATTCGTGGTTCTAAACGTTACAACGATCCGCGCATTCACTTTGCGGTCAATTGTGCCAGTATTGGTTGCCCAGCACTGCAAGATGATGCCTTTACTGGCAAGCGTTTAGACAGTCAGTTAGAGCAGGCAACGTCTAAGTTTTTAGCAGACAGTAGCCGCAACAGTCTCAAAGGCGATACGCTTAAAGTATCACCAATTTTTAAATGGTATAAAGAGGATTTTGCAACCAACTGGCGTGGCACCAAAGATTTAGCAGGGTTTTTGGGTCGTTATAACTCGTCACTAGGATTGAGTAAAGCTCAGACAGCAGAGCTAAAACAAGGCAAGATAAAAATAAGCTATACCGACTACAACTGGAATTTGAACAAAAAATAAGCCAGTTTTTAATCTTACTCGCTGATTAACGTGACGGTATATCCATTGAAACTCTCCATCATCATTCCATTGTTAAATGAAGCGGACAACTTGCCTGAGCTTATCGCTCATATTGCCAGTCTCGATCCGGCACCGCAGCAAGTGATATTGGTCGATGGTGGTTCAGTGGATGGTTCGGTTGCTATCGCCAAAAGTGTGCTCAAAAGTACAGAGATTGCTCAATCAATCATTGATTGGCATATTATCGAATCTACGGTAGGGCGTGCACAGCAAATGAATGCGGGCGCTATGTTAGCAACAGGTGATGTGTTGCTATTTTTACATGCCGATACCGAGCTGCCAGCTGATGCGATAGATAACGTTCAGCAGGCAATAGCTCAGTATGACTGGGGACGATTTGATGTGCGCTTAGACAGCTGTGAGCCATTGTTAAAAATCGTCGGGTTCGTGATAAATAAGCGCTCACGCTTAATGAGTATCGCCACTGGCGATCAAGCAATTTTTATCAAAAAATCCATATTCGAGCAGATTGGTGGCTATCCTGATCAGCCATTGATGGAAGATATTGAGCTCTGTAAACGTCTAAAGAAGTTTGCTCGACCAGCTTGTCTAAAAAGTAAAGTCATAACATCCGCGCGGCGTTGGCAGCAATATGGTACATGGCGGACGATTTTTTTGATGTGGCAGTTGCGCTTTGATTATTGGCGCGGCGTATCGCCTAATGTTTTAAAGCAACGTTATTATAAGTAGTGAGATTGTTTGATTTATAAATATGATAGACAAAAGAAGAAAGAGCTCGTCCTTGTACATTTGACCAATTGAGAGACCGTTATAGTGACAGCTGATTTATCTGCAAGACAGCAAGATACCTGCATCATTCTTTTTGCAAAATATCCAGCGCGCAATAAGGCAAAAACCCGTTTGCAGCCAGCGCTAGGGGTAGATGGCGCTGCACGTATGGCAAGGCAACTCTTACTGCATAGTATTGAGCAGGCCGTTGATACGGGCTTTGCTGTCGAGCTATGTGTGAGTCCAGCACCAACAGATCCATGTTGGCAGGCGCTTGATTTGCCTGACTCGTTGCGCTGGTCTGCGCAGGCCGAAGGGGATTTGGGTTTGCGTATGTTGATAGCCAGTCAGCGCGCATTGCAACATTTTGACAAGGTTGTGTTAATTGGTACGGACTGTCCTAGTCTTACGACAGCACGTATTCAGACATCGGTACAGCAGCTAAATCAACACGATGCGGTTATGATTCCAGCAACTGATGGTGGGTATGTGTTGTTAGGATTTAAACAAGTTAATGACAGCATGTTTTCGGACATTGTTTGGAGTACGGCTAGTGTAGCCGCTGTCACCAAGCAGCGCATGGCGGCATTAGACTGGACACTTGCACTATTTGACCCTTTGCACGATATTGATGAGCCTAAAGATCTAGTACATTTGCCGTCAGGCTGGCTAGATTCTTACATCAATATTAATATCAAAGTGGATAACTACTGATAACCGATAAGTGACAACTAGGTTGATAAACTCACTAATGTAGTTGCATATTCTAAGATGATTCACTAAGAATTTTAACTGGATGGCACATTCAATAAGGATATTGTTATGCATGACGTCGTGCAAAATTACTATGGAAAAGAGTTACAGAGTACCAATGATCTAAAGACCTCGGCTTGTTGTGATATTAGCAATATGCCTGAGTGGCTCAAGCCCTTACTCGCAAATATTCACGATGAAGTATTGAATCGATATTACGGCTGTGGTCTGGTGTGTCCAGCACTGCTCGAAGGCTGCCGAATTTTAGATTTGGGCAGTGGCTCAGGCCGAGATGTCTACGCATTGGCGCAACTGGTTGGTGAGAGTGGCCACGTAGTCGGTGTTGATATGACCGATGAGCAGCTAGCCGTTGCCAGACAGCATCAAGCCTATCATGTTGATAAGTTTGGCTATGATAATGTGACATTTTTGCACGGCTATATCGAGAAACTAGATGAACTAGAACTTGAGGCTAATAGCTTTGATATTATCGTCTCCAATTGCGTTATCAATCTATCACCAGATAAAGCCGCGGTTATGGCCAGTGTACAGCGTTTGCTGAAACCTGGTGGGGAGTTTTATTTTTCTGACGTCTATGCCGACCGCCGTATCCCGCGACACTTAATCGATGACCCAGTCTTATATGGTGAGTGTTTAAGCGGTGCATTGTATTGGAATGATTTCAACCGTTTGTCACGAGATGCAGGATTCTTAGACGTACGTTTGGTTGAAGATCGCCCACTTGAGATTACAGATCCTGCTTTAGCAGCCAAAATTGGTGATATTCAATTTTTCTCTGCGACTTATCGCTTATTTAAAATCGACTCGCTTGAGGATGCTTGCGAAGATCATGGACAAGCGGTGATATACAAAGGAACTATCGAGCAGTCACCGCATCGGTTTGATTTAGATAAACATCATGCTATCGAAGCTGGTCGGGTATTTCCAGTATGTGGCAATACGTTTCGAATGCTGAAAGAGTCGCGCTTTGCGCCGCACTTTGAGTTTATCGGTGATGACAGTCGTCACTACGGTATTTTTGCAGGTTGCGGTGAATTAATGCCATTTAATCAACCTATGATGCTGGCATCTGGTGCAGGTGGTTGTTGCTAACATTAAAGTGGTGTATTTAGCATAAATTTAAATATATATGCTTAATTATGAAAAAGGCCATTATTTTAGATAATGGCCTTTTTTGATTCAATGGGAAACAGCTTGATTAAAATTGAACCGATTAGCAGTAATTAGTTTAAAATGGAAAAGACGCATTACAATCATGTTAGTAAGGCGGCCAGTCTGATCTTGGTATGTTCGTCCATCGCATCTATAGGTGTGACTAATGCTTGTGCGATAGCATTGTGAGCGATTGACTCAGGTAATTCGGCAGCAATTAAAGTCACTGCTTCTCGTATCACTTTTTGAGCATTGTCCGCATTTTTCATTAGGTTCTGTATAGCATAGTCGGCACTAACGGCTTCTTCCGTCGGATGCCAGCAGTCGAAGTCTGTCACCAGAGCTAACGTGGCATAAGCAATACTGGCTTCACGTGCCAATTTGGCTTCTGGCATATTGGTCATGCCAATGATATCTGCCTCCATCTGACGATACCATTCTGACTCTGCCCGAGTTGAGAACTGAGGGCCTTCGATGCAGACATAAGTTGCTTTAGAATGACTGCTAGCTTCTGCAATATCTGCTTGGTCATAAGCGCGCGTCAAGATGTCTGCTAGGGCAGGACAAAGCGGGTCAGCCATCGACACATGAGCGACGGCACCTTCACCAAAAAAGGTACTCACTCGCTGCTTGGTCATATCGATCATTTGATCAGGCACGACCATATCTAGTGGCTTAAGATGCGCTTGCAATGAGCCAACTGCTGATACGGATACGATATAGCGTACCCCAAGCGTTTTTAGCGCATAGATATTGGCACGATAAGGCACTTCGGACGGGGTCAGTCTGTGGCCCTGACCATGCCGTGTTAGAAATGCGACGGTCACTCCCTCAAGCTCACCTAAGACAATATCATCAGATGGACTACCATAAGGCGTCTGTATCGTTATACTGCGTTTGTTGGTCAGTGATGACATTTGGTAGAGACCGCTGCCACCGATGATAGCAATATCAGCAGATAACGTTGCCAGTACTTCCGTGTGGGGTATTGTCATAAGGACTATCCGAATGGGTTAATAAAAGAGAGACACAGGCTAGTGCCATGTAATATCCTGAACCAAAAAATAGCTCAGATAAAATATAGCAGAACTTTTGCCCTTATAGTTATAAATCGAGAATTCTCATTAATTTGCTATATCTAAAAATTCCTAAGAAATAATGCGATATGGCGATATTTGCTAGATATCGATAAAGGTTTACAATAGCGACAATTTTTGTTTTAATATTTATTAAATGAAACTTTGTTTCGCATAGCAAAACATACATATATATTAGTACAATTGATGAATGACCTATATTTTCTCTAATAGCTTTAAATATAAGGTATTGAAAGAAAAATAGAAAGTAAGCTAAGGTTTATTTATTGACAGAATTGCTATATTATTACTCGTCTGTAACGTATTTATGTATAAATACGGATATTGTTAAACGTATAAAACCGATTACTTCAAGGATGAATTCAATGCTTAATTCTTTAAAATCCCCATTACTTTTGTCAGCTATGTTGAGTGCTGCGTTAGGTCTAACTGCATGCTCATCTCCAAGCTCAGAGGGCAGTGATACTGCATCTGCAGATAGCGCGGCAACAGATAAGCTTGATACTAAGTTTTTGACCATCGCTACTGGCGGTGCGTCTGGCCCTTATAACATCATTGGTACTTCATTGTCTGAAGTCTATGTCAAAACCTTTGGCGTAAACTCAAAAACTCAAACCACTGGCGCATCAGTTGAAAACGTCAATCTACTGACCCAAGGCAAGGTCGACATGGTCTTGGCACTGAGTGACGTGGTTACGGATGCTGTCGAAGGTAAAAACAACTTTGAGCAGCCAATCACTAACATTCAGCAGATTGCTGTTTTGTACCCTAATGTGGTGCAAATCGTGACTTCGAAAAAATCTGGTATCAAAAATATTGAAGACTTACGAGGCAAGCGTATTGCGGTAGGCGATCAAGGATCTGGTACAGAAGTCAATGCTCGTACTTTACTGGAAGGGTTTGGTATCACGTATGATGATGTCACCGTTGATTATCTAGGCTTTGCTGAAGCTGCTGATGGTATGAAAGCAGGTAAGATCGAAGCGGCATTCTTTAGTAGTGGGCTACCAAACTCATCTTTGATGGAGTTAGAGCAAGGTTTAGATTTACAGATTGTCACTATCAACCAAGACAAGCTAAAAGAAATCATCGCGACCAAGCCTTACTTCAAAACCTTTGAGATTCCTGCTGGCACGTATGGCAATGAAACAGCCGTACCAACTGCCGCAATCATGAATGCATTATTGGTTAGCTCTGATCTATCTGAAGCGGATGGTTATAAACTAACCAAAGCATTGTTTGATAATTTAGATGGTCTAAAAACAGCTCACCAAGCGGCCAATGATATCAGTTTAGAAACCGCTCGTGATGGCATGGTAGCCCCAATCCATCCTGGAGCTAAAAAGTACTATGACGAACAAGCAGCCAAGTAATTCATTATGGTTATCAACTGGCGCGGCATTTATTGCAGCGCTGGTTTTTTTTACGCTATGGTTAGGCTTTACGCTTCAGTCTGTCGTTGAAGTGCGAGTCGCAGGCGTAGACGGTGCTGATGATAAGGTTTGTTACTTCACTGAGCCTGACTTTCAGCTACGTTGGATACATTCTGTAGAAAAACAGTGGTGGGAAGAGCAGTATCAACGCATAGACGGCAGCAGTACAGAAGGTGCGGAGCTGTTATTGACCACGACCTATTTTGAAGCGTTCGGTGCGGGGACACCCTCCACCGAAATGCTCGCTCCTATACAAAAGCCTGGCTATCTGGGTTATCAAATCAACGAAAAACTGCCTCGCCTTAATTGGGTCGTATCTAGACTGACCAAAGGGGAAATGGATTATGGTGGTCATCGTGTCTTGATTCACCAGTGGGTGCCAGACTATTCTGAAGTGGTGATCATGCCTAAGACGTATGATTTAATTGATAGATTTAAAAAGGACTTTTGTCATGAACTCCCAAGTGACGGATCAAGGTAGTGTGACTACCATGCCAGATGCTCAAGTTGATAACGATGCTGAGGCGGATGCGGTCAACCGAGCAGTATTGGAAAAATATGACCGAGAGTCAATCACGCGTCATATCACTCAAGGACCAGTGAAGTATTTTATCGCTGGCATTTGTATACTCTATTCACTGTTTCATTTATACATCACTTTTAATCCAATGCCAGCATTGTTACAGCGCTCTGTGCACGTGGGTGTTGGTTTTGCATTGATATTCCTAATTTTTCCAGCCAGCAAAAAAAGCAGTCGCAAACGAGTGGCATGGTATGACTGGATTTGGTTTGCCCTGTCTCTATCCGGTATGGGTTATCTCATCTATGAATATCAAGATATCGTGACCTCGCGTGGCGGCATGGCCAATCAGGTCGATGTGATATTTTCCTTGATTACGGTAGTCTGCGTACTAGAAGGCAGCCGCCGTATCACTGGTTGGATTTTGCCAATCTTGGCAGGCATATTTTTGGCCTATCCATTTGTTAGCCATTTAGACTTTATGCCCGATAGGCTACTGACTCGTCCTTATGATATGGGTGATATCTTTGGTCAATTATTCTTAAAAACAGAAGGTTTGTACTCTGTTGCGATTGGTGCATCGGTCACCTTTATCTTCTTATTCATTCTCTTCGGTGCATTCTTAGCCCGTTCGGGAATGGGGCAGTTGTTTAATGATTTGGCATTGGCCATCGCTGGTCATAAAAAGGGCGGACCTGCAAAAGTAGCAGTCATCTCTAGTGGTTTTATGGGTAGTATCAATGGCTCAGCTTTATCGAATGTGGTTAGTACAGGTGCCTTTACCATTCCGTTGATGAAAAAGGTCGGCTATCATAAAGATTTCGCAGGTGCAGTTGAGGCCAGTGCTTCGGTTGGTGGACAGATCTTGCCACCGATTATGGGTGCCAGTGCCTTTATTATGGCTGAGACAACAGGCTTGCCGTATAGCACGATTGCCTTAGCAGCATTATTACCAGCGATATTGTACTATTTAGGCGTCATCGCGCAGGTGCATTTCCGCGCTGGACGTCGTGATCTAAAAGGTATTGCTAAAGAAAATCTACCAGCGGTAAAAGAAGTATTAAAAGCCCGCGGTCATATGCTATTGCCGATTGTCTTCTTGATTTTCTTATTAATCAGAAACGTACCTGTAGGATATGCAGCAGCTTATACCATTGGTTTTACTGTTGTTATCAGTATGCTACGTGCCGAAACGCGCATGAGTTTTTCTGATATTTTAGGTGCATTAGAAGATGGTGCGCGCCAGTCGCTAGCGGTTATGGCTGCTTGTGCGGTCGTTGGTATTATCATTGGGGTGGTGAGTCTGACCAGCTTTGGTACGGTGATGACGTCATCTATCGTCACGCTAGGAGCAGGATCGCTATTCTTTACCCTTATCTTAACGATGTTGGCATCAATGGTTTTAGGCATGGGATTACCATCTATTCCTGCCTATATCATTACGGCGACCATGGCTGCGCCAGCATTGGCCGGTTTTGATATTCCAATTTTGTCAGCGCACATGTTTGTTTTCTATTTTGGTATCTTTGCCAATATTACACCGCCTGTGTGTCTTGCAGCCTTTGCGGGTGCAGGTATATCCGGTGGAGATCCAATGAAAACAGGGTTCTTATCTCTCAAACTTGCCCTCGCGGGATTCATCGTGCCGTTCATGTTTATCTATAATCCAACGATGTTGATGATAGATCCAACTGGCCTAGCAGTTACGGCAAAAGATTTCCCGCTGCCACCTATTGTAGATATCATTACAGTGGTAGTGACTTCGGTAACGGGTGTTATTGCGCTGAGCTCGGCACTTGAAGGCTACTTTAGAGGCGGTATGAATACGGTGACTCGTGTCATTTTAGCTATTGGTGCTTTGCTATTGATTTATCCTGAGATTACGACTGGTATCGCAGGTGGTGTGATCGTCCTTGGTATTGCTGCATTCAATATAAAAACAGCTGGAAAGCCGACGCCAACTTTAACCGTGTAAAGCGTTAGGTTTAATCATTCTTAAATCTAACAAAGCTCAAAAAAAGGGTGAATAACAAATTTGTTATTCACCCTTTTTAATATTCTCGAGATGTCGTAATAACTGTCTTAGCTACTGTTCTTCACAATTACTTTCACATCACTTTATTACTAAATTAGCAGCCAAGTTTGCCTTCAGCTTCTAATGCTTTTTTGCTACGGATAGGTGCTGGGCAATCTTCGCCATAGTATTGACGATCTGCAAAGTAGCTTGAGCGTACCATTGGACCTGCCCAAATGCTAAAGAAGCCAATCTTTTTACCGTAGTCCATATAGCGTTGGAACTCGTCTGGATGGACATAACGATCGACAGGCGCATGGTTTTTACTAGGCTGTAGATACTGACCAATCGTGATCATATCCACGTCATGAGCTTTTAGATCATCGAGTAGCGCATAGATCTCTTCTTCTGTCTCACCAAGACCAACCATAAAGCCGCACTTGGTGGCGATATCAGGACGACGCTCTTTATAAATCTTAAGCAAATCTAGCGAATGCTGATAATCAGAACCCGGACGGAAAGCTTTGTATAGACGTGGCACCGTTTCGATATTGTGGTTAAACACATCTGGTGCAGTCTCTGTCAATAAATCCAATGCGATATCCATACGGCCACGGAAATCTGGTACTAGGATTTCAATCAAGCAGTTTGGGCTAAGTGCTCTTGACTCGTTTAGCACTTCCACAAAATGTCCCGCACCGCCGTCTTTTAGATCATCGCGATCGACAGAGGTGATTACGGCATATTTAAGCTGTAGACCTTGAATGGTCTCAGCAGTATGACGCGGCTCATCCTTGTCTAGCTCATTAGGGCGACCATGGCCTACATCACAGAACGGGCAGCGACGCGTACAGATATCACCCATAATCATAAAGGTGGCTGTACCATCAGCGAAGCACTGTGGCAGGTTAGGGCAGGCCGCTTCTTCACAAACGGTATAAAGCTTTTGCTCACGCAAGGTTGCTTTGATACGAGCGACTTCAGCAGGCGAGGACATTTTTACCCGAATCCAATCAGGCTTTTTCTTTGCCTCGACAGTCGGGATCACCTTAATTGGGATACGGGCAACTTTGTCATAGCCACGTAGCTTTTCACCTTGGATGGCTTTTTTTGGTTTGGCCTTAGCAGCAGGTACATGTGTTTGTACGGCAGTTGTCATAATGGAGTTATCTCTTAACCCTTTATATTATAAGGGTTTATGGAATTATCAGAATGTTTTATGAGTGCAGACATTATAGCAGAAATTTGGTCGTCAATTTTTAAACAATATTGTTAAGATTACTATGATTGCTCGGACGACCATAGTTTTAAATATCTATATCGATTTCCAACTCATTCAGTATATCTATGGCAGCGCGAAACGCTTCTTGAGTAGCAGGTGCACCGCAGTACGGCAAGCTGTGCATGAGCACTTCTCTAATCTCGGCGACACTGGCCCCGTTGTTAATGGCACCGCGTATATGACCTTTCAACTCATTTGGGCTTTTTTGAGCAATTAAAAAGGCAATAGTGATTAATGAGCGATACTTGCGTGGTAATACTGAGTCATCTTGCCAAGTGCTGCCCCAAGCGTGTTCAATAATCCAGTCTTGCAGCGGTTGGGTAAATCCTGTGGCCGCATCAAGCGAGCGTTTGACATGCTGCTCACCCATCACCTCAGTGCGTACCTTGAGACCATTATCATAGTTAGGATTGTTGTCCGTATTGCTATCAGTCATATCGTCGTCCTTAATATTTTTACCAAAATGTTTTTACCAAATCGACTGTTAATACATCGATATTGCTACATTTCTTTAAGCGAGATTTTATCGAAGTTGTTTCTTACAAAATCGTATATCAGTCATATGGTGTCTGCTCAGTCATAAAGCAAGCGCTTATTGATAAGCGTAATCAGACAAATGCCAGTTATAATGAGCACTACAATCATATTATTGATGGCACTATTTTTATAATAAATGTTCAATATGGCCTTACTATGCGCCTTTTCAGAGCTGAGCCATTAACATTTAAAGCGTTTTAAGCTATGATTGCACGGATAATTATTTCATATAGTATATAGACGCAGGCAGTCATGCTGACTACCCACGTAATGTGCTACACCCCAACTGACGAGGACGACTATTGTGTTAGAAGCTTATCGTAAACATGTCGAAGAACGTGCTGAGCTAGGAACTGTACCCCTACCACTAAATGAAAAACAAGTAGTAGAGTTGGTTGAACTGTTAAAGAACCCGCCTGCAGGCGAAGATGCGTTCTTGATGAACCTATTAGAAAACCGTATTCCTGCTGGTGTTGACCAAGCAGCATACGTTAAAGCGGCATTTTTGGCTGCTATCTTAAAGGGTGAAACATCATCACCACTTATCAGCAAACAAAAAGCGGTTGAAATTCTAGGTACTATGCAAGGTGGCTACAACGTTCAGCCATTAGTTGCTGCACTAGATGATAGCGAAGTTGCACAAGACGCTGCTGAAGCACTAAAGAAAACTTTGCTAGTATTTGACGCATTCAATGACGTGACTGAAAAAGCTGAAGCGGGCAACACCATTGCTAAAGAAGTTGTTCAATCTTGGGCTGACGCAGAATGGTTCTTGAATCGCCCTGAAGTACCAAAGAAAACCACTTACACGACGTTCAAAGTCACTGGCGAGACCAACACGGATGACTTATCACCTGCGCAAGACGCATGGAGCCGTCCTGATATCCCATTGCATTCACTAGCCATGCACAAAAACTCTCGCGACGGCATCAATGCTGACGAAGAGGGCGTTGTTGGCCCAATGAAGCAAATCGAAGCACTGAAAGAAAAAGGCCATCCGCTAGCCTATGTTGGTGATGTTGTTGGTACTGGTTCTAGCCGTAAGTCTGCGACCAACTCAGTATTGTGGTTGATGGGTGAAGATATCCCTAACGTGCCAAACAAACGTGGCGGCGGTCTCGTACTTGGTAACAATATCGCTCCTATCTTCTTCAACACCATGGAAGATTCTGGCGCATTGCCAATTGAAAAAGTGGCAGTTGATAACCTAAACATGGGTGATGTATTTGACATCTATCCATACGAAGGCAAAATCACTAAGCATGATTCTGACGAAGTACTATCAACGTTCTCACTAAACTCACCAACATTGCTTGATGAAGTTCGTGCTGGCGGCCGTATTCCATTGATCGTTGGTCGTGGTTTGACTAACCGTGCTCGTGAATACATGGGTCTTGGTCATTCAGACATCTTTGCTAAGCCAGAAGAGCCAGCTGATACTGGTAAAGGCTTTACGCTTGCACAGAAAATGGTTGGTAAAGCTTGTGGTCTGACAGGCGTACGTCCAGGTATGTACTGTGAGCCTAAGATGACGACTGTCGGCTCTCAGGATACCACTGGTCCGATGACGCGTGATGAGCTAAAAGACTTGGCATGTTTGGGCTTCCAAGCAGACCTAGTGATGCAGTCATTCTGTCATACTGCGGCTTATCCAAAGCCAGTTGACGTTGAGACTCAGCACACACTACCTGACTTTATCATGAACCGTGGCGGTGTAAGCTTACGTCCAGGTGATGGTATCATTCACTCATGGTTGAACCGTATGCTACTTCCAGATACCGTTGGTACTGGTGGTGACTCGCATACTCGTTTCCCAATGGGTATCTCGTTCCCAGCGGGCTCTGGCCTAGTTGCTTTCGCAGCGGCAACTGGTGTAATGCCACTTGATATGCCTGAATCTGTTCGTGTTCGTTTTGTTGGTGAGCGTCAAGCTGGTATCACTCTACGTGACCTAGTACATGCGATCCCTTACCAAGCGATCAAAGAAGGTTACTTGACGGTTGATAAGAAAGGTAAAATCAACGAGTTCAACGGCCGTATTCTTGAAATCGAAGGTCTAGAAGATTTGACCGCTGAGCAAGCGTTTGAATTGTCTGATGCCTCAGCTGAGCGTAGTGCTGCTGGTTGTACCATCACTTTATCTGAAGCGTCAGTGACTGAGTACCTAAACTCAAACATCACGCTGCTTAAGTGGATGATCTCAGAAGGCTATGGCGATGCACGTACGATCAGCCGCCGTGTTGAGCAAATGCAAGAGTGGTTGGCTAACCCAAGCCTCATGCGTGCTGACGACGATGCTGAATACGCGATCGACATCACTATCGATATGAGTGAAATCAAAGAGCCTATCCTGTGCTGCCCGAACGATCCAGATGATGCAAAAACGCTAGCAGACGTGGCTGGTGATACGATTGATGAAGTATTCATTGGTTCATGTATGACTAACATCGGTCACTTCCGTGCCGCTGGTAAATTGCTACAAGACGTACCAGCAGGTAGCCTGAAGACTCGTCTATGGATTGCACCACCTACTAAGATGGATGCACGTCAGTTGATGGAAGAAGGGTACTACAACATTTATGCACAAGCCGGCGCTCGTACTGAAATGCCAGGTTGTTCACTATGTATGGGTAACCAAGCACGTATCGCACCGAAATCTACTGCGGTATCGACCTCAACTCGTAACTTCCCGAACCGTCTAGGTCAAGGCGCTAACGTATACCTAGCTTCTGCAGAGCTTGCAGCAGTCGCAGCGGTACTTGGTAAATTGCCGACTAACGATGAGTATCAGCAGTATGCTGGTATGCTAAACAGCATGGGTGATGAAGTCTATCAATACATGAACTTCGACCGTATGGAAGACTATACTGAAGAAGCAGACAAGATTAACGTTGCTCAGTTGACCTAATCTTGAGTATATAAGCTTTTAAAATTAGAGGCTTTATACTAAAAACTTTATACATAAAAAATAACCCCGTATCGTCATGATGCGGGGTTTTTTATTAATGACTCTAAGAAAACTAGTATTCATTTACAAACTTTTATTGAGTATCTATAATCAAAGCCAATTGTTGATAATTTTCACTGACTATTTCTACTTTTCACGACTGAGATAAAAAGCCCTATGGAAAATAATATTAAGCTCGATAAAGCAACACCGCCGCCATTGCCCAGATCTACGATGGCTAACAATCATAGCGCTGAAGCAAATTATGGCATCATTGACTGGTTTAAAAAGGGCATGAGAAATTACACGAATTTTTCTGGTCGTGCGCGCCGTAAAGAATATTGGTATTTTTTTCTAGTGCAAATGGGGGTGATGATCGTTGCAATGCTGCTAGACGCAATAATATTCAGCTCAGAGACAGGTTTATTTTACATAGTAGCGGCACTTGGTTTATTTCTGCCTGGTCTTGCCGTGACTATCCGTCGCTTACATGATACTAGCCGCTCAGGATGGTGGTTTTTGATAGGGATAGTGCCACTTGTAGGCTCTATTATATTGCTGGTATTTCTAGTGAGTGATACCAAGCCTGAAACCAATAAATGGGGTCTACCGGCGAAATAGTCCGGTTAAAACAGGCGGTAATCGTTAATAAAACGGCTTACGCCTGTTTACAAATGTCCTCACTGATTTTTGAGTCTGGTTTCTGTATAATATAGGGGCAGGCGGAAACCGTGGCTCTGTACTTTATTTATCTTTTCTAATTCGGGACGGACCGATACTTTGATACGCACCTTGCTGTTTAAATACAGGTGCTTTGGAGTCTTGGTTGATGACCTTATCACCGCTTAAACGTCGCTTAATTTATGTGACCGCCTTCGAAATTATCGCGATTATCTTATCTACCCTTATATTGATGAAACTCAGTCACAGTGATGCATCAGAATCTTTACCAATCGCCGTAATGATGTCGGTAGCAGCCGTCGTTTGGAACTTCATATATAATACCGCTTTTGAAGCGTGGGAACGTCGCAGGCGCATTGTACGTCGCACATTATGGATACGCAGTGTTCATGCTTTTGGTTTTGAAGGTGGGCTGGTGTTGATCTGCTTGCCACTATATATGATTTGGTACGATGTTGGTCTAGTAAAAGCCTTGATGATGGAAGTGGCGCTACTGCTGTTTTTCTTAGTTTATACGTTTACGTTTACTCTGATTTTTGACAAGATATTTACTTTACCTCATCATTCTAAACCCGCTACCGCTTCTTAATTAAAGGCATTGACAAAAAAAGGGCTACCATATTGGCAGCCCTTTTTTGATTGTATCGTTATTTAAGTTATTATTTACCTTGATATACAGGCTTACGCTTTGCTATAAAGGCGCTAACCCCTTCGATAAAGTCATCGGTTTTTGCCATTACGGTCTGTTGCTCAACTTCCGTATCTAACGCTGCGCTCAAACCAGCGAAGGCGTGTACGTTGAAGCTCTCTTTCATAGCGGCCAATGCTTTGCCTGGCAGCTGGCTCAATCGTAGCGCCAATGCTTGTACGGTGGCTTCTAGCTCGTCAACACTTACCACGTTGTTCACTAGGTTTAAGCGCGCCATGTCTTCTGCTTTTAATTTGTCACCTAGCATTACAAGCTCAGTGGCTTTTGCTGCACCTACCAATTGGTTTAATAAGTAAATACCGCCAGCATCTGGAACTAGGCCGATATTAACAAACGCTTGTACAAACTTCGCATTGTCTGCGGCAATGCGGAAGTCACAAGTAAGCGCCAAGTTCATGCCAGCACCTGCCACAGCACCTTCTAATTTGGCAATAATCGGCTTATGGATATGACGTAATTTTAAGCTGACTTCGCCTGCACCTTCTACCATGCCTCTTAATTTGTTTGAAACAATATCCTTGTCTAATCCTTCAGACAACATCTCTTTTATATCGCCGCCGCTTGAGAAGTTACCACCAGCCCCTTGTAAAATAATCACCCGTACTTGATCATCTGCGGCCGCTTTATCTAGCGCTATCAAGACTTGGTTTTTTAAGGGTGTGCCAAAGGCATTTAAGCTTTTTGGATCGTTAAAGGTAATGGTAGCAATGTGCTCTGCAACTTGATAATCGACGAGAGGCTGTGACATTTGAGACTTCCTTATTTTAAATGACGGTTTTAATATTCTGTATCAATGACAATACTTTGAGATAAAGGTAAAAATGGTTCAATGCTGATTACTATAGCAGCTTGCTATGATTATAAAAGCGTGTTTTGTGGGCGCTTAAGACACATCTACATACTGGTAAACTTTCCTATTCTATCGTAAAAGCTGATGCTAGCTAATGAGACAAAACGACTGGCTCGTAAAAAGGCTATGACCTAAGGGGCTAATGGATTATGCTAATATGCCAGGTTGAGCGTAAAAGAGTCGTAAAAGACACAAGGGTACGCTCGAACTTTTCATTGATCAAACAAGGATGTGGTTATGCCAACTATCACTGTAAATAACGCTGATATTTATTACGAAGACAGCGCACCGAATGACACACAAAAGCCCGTTATCGTATTTGCTCACGGTCTACTGTGGAGCTCACAGATGTATGATAAGCAAGTAGAGCACTTTCAAACAGACTATCGTTGTATTGCTTTCGATTTTCGCGGGCAAGGTCAGTCTCAGGTTACCAAATCTGGCTATGATATGGAGACGCTGACTGAAGATACGCTTGGCTTACTTGCAGCGCTTGGTATTGATAAATGTCATTTTGTTGGGCTATCTATGGGCGGGTTCGTGGCTCAACGTATCGCGCTTAAACGCCCTGAGCTGCTATTGTCGTTAACGCTGTTAGAAACCTCTGCTGACCCTGAAGATCCAAAAAACATCCCTCAGTATCGCAAGCTGGTGAAAGCCATTCGCTGGCTAGGTATGAAGCGTGTGAGTAACAAAGTGATGCCAATCATGTTTGGCAGTACGTTTTTGGCAGACAAGCTGCGCAAATCTGACCGTAAGCAGTGGCTAACAATGCTACAAAGCAATCGCAAAGGCGGCGTGGTCAAAGCAACAATGGGCGTGATTGAGCGTACAGGTACTTATGAGCAGCTGGGTGAGATTACAACGCCAACACTGATTGTGGTTGGTGATGAAGATGCCGCCACGCCTTATGCCAAATCTGAACGCATGCATTTTGCTATCGCTGGGTCCAAGCTTGCTATTATCAAAGGTGCCGGTCATACATCGACAGTAGAAGAGCCTGATCAAGTGAACCAAGTACTTCGTCAGTTTTTGGAAAGTTGTGCTTAATATAGATATTGTTCGAGAGCTTTGAAGCCTTATATCTATAGAAGTCCTAAGCAAATCTCTATATAAAAAAGCCGCTACCTGTATTTGATAGCGGCTTTTTGTATGGTGCAATTTGTTAAATGGCAGTCAGCCATCATCAGAGATGAAAGCTACATTCGTGAGCTGTATTGGCTATGTCCGTCATCAATGGTACCAAAGGCTTCTGCACGATTAACAATTTCAGTCGCCCAAGCACGGTGCGTCGCAGGCTCTAGCATCGTATTATTGTACTTAAACACTGCTTTGGCCTCAGAGTGAAGGATCGCTTGTGCTTCATCCAGTGTACTCAATGGCACGCAATAAGCTTGCTGTACTAGGGCGATTTGGCTTGGATGAATGACAGTTTTGCCTACCATCCCTAAGCTGACGTCTCGGTTCAGCTCTTGCATAAACAGCGTCGGCTGATCCAAGTACTCAAATACTGGCGCGGTAAGATAAAAACCATGCGGTACAAAACAGCCAAGCATTTGATAAGCCAACGTACCGATAGGCGATTCATAGACAATACTGTTCTTTGGGCGGCGTAAGCGCAGTGCTGCGAATAAGTCATTACCGCCGATACGCAATGCAAAAACTGGTTGGCTAAACGCTTCTTTAAAAGCGATGGCAAGCTCTTGATTGTGATGCGGATTGAATAGCGCTGCGGTTTCGAGCGTCGGCATAAGTAGTTGATCTACTTTTAGGTTCTGACAAGCCATGCGCCAGTTAGATAAGCTATACATATCAACTTTTGGCATAACGAAACCATCGATAAGATCGATATGGGTGTAGTCAGCCAGTTGCTGTAGCATCATCGGGCTACGTGGACGTATAAAAACCAATGGACGTGTCGGGTGCTGAGCATGAATTTTCGCCGATTTAGATGGCGCATTAATGCTATTCACATGCTCAGCCCATGTATCGAGCAGGGTGCGCAAACGCTCAAGCGCCAACTCTACATCCTGCTGACTGACCGCATCCTCTAGACAGATAATAATACTATTAATCGTCGGTAATTTATCTCGCTTGATGACTTGCCAAATATCTTGGCGAGTCGCAGGCATGTATAAGCTAGCACCGAGCTGATATGGATGGTGCGTGTGTGGTTTGACCATCGCATGACGCTCAGTGATCAGATGCGCATAAGATTGGGTATCATTGTAAAGGTCTGACTCGGTTTTTAGCATATCTGACATAATTGGCATCATAAGTAGAGAGTATAAGAGAACGAAAAAGAAAGTATTTAATACCGTTAAATGTATTAAGTGTCTTGGGAGCGCTGCTTGATAAGCGTGATGGCTTGATAAGGCAGTATTCTATCACCTAATACACTGATAGTGATATTTCGTTGCGCACATAAGTGGCGTAGCAGTACGGTATCAGGGTGCTCAGCAGTGGCGAGCAATATACGCTCTGGATCACGGCGTAATATGGCACGTGTTGCCTCGGCAATAGTCGGCTTAATACGGTTGCGATTGATAATCTTATAGTCTGCGGCCAACGTCTCTATCAACGCCGCAGTCTGGTAGCGTGGCTGCTGGTAAGTCGGTAGACGCACTGGAGTAGTAGCCAATGATCGTTTCGCGGCATCGATATGCTCGACGAATGCCAAACTGTGATCTACCTCAATTAAATCATCATAAAAGACACTGCGATGCAGGCCTGATGATGGCTCTGTATACAAGCTACGTGAAATTAATCCCGATACGGTGCTATTTAACAAACCCGATGGGATCAACCAGTCTTCTTCACTTGCCGCGAGCCAAGCAACGCCAGCCGGATCGGCAAGAGTCAGTAACGGAATGACGTCAGCGCCTTGATGGAAAATGTTGGCAAAATTAACATGAGTAGAATCGCTAAACGTCTCTAGACTGCGAGCCAACTCTTGATATATGGCACCTTTACCTGTCCAGCCATCGACGAATACGACTGGACTGTTTGGATAAGCCTCTAGTAGCATTTGCAGGGCCACTGGATCAAGACCACGATCGCGAATGATACTGATGCCATAATGTACACTTGGCAAGCGATAGCTACTGTCTGTATCCGACAGCGCACGCTGCAATAACACACCAATTGGCAGACCAGCTCGCACCAAACTGACCAAAACCAGTGGATGCTCATCACTCACGTCCTGCTGGAACAGCTGATGTAGCGTATGAGACAAATGAGCGATATCAGTCGCGGTCCTTGTTGACCCTTGCTCTAACGCCTGTATGTATAGCTGCTCATGCATTGCAGTAGGTGCTTGCTCTAAGGTCAGCATGTCAGAGTAATGGCGTTGTCCGCTTTGGATAAGTGCTTCTTTTTGACTGACGGGCACATCGGCAACCGCGTCCTTATCTACCATATCGAGTAGGACAGTGACATCGCTTGCAAGATAGCTGCCTGAGCCATAGTTTTTTAAATCGGCTCTTTTTATCTGTATATTAGGTAAAGTCATAGTATGAATAGTAGCACTCTTGATGATAACAGTGGATTTGCGTGGCTGCAGTTTAAACTCGTGGTTTAGCCTGACAATTTAGACTGGTATTGCTCATGCAATTGGCCATGATTGGGCATACCGTACCAGTCCAATAACTGTAAGAAAGGCAGGTCAGCTAAGCTATCACCAAAACCAAAACTGGGACGCTGATGGTCTAAATGATGCTCTAATAAAAACTGTACCGCATGACGCTTATGAACCGCATGGGGCAATATCGCTAGGTTATTGGCATTCACATGAACATAGAAATCTTGATCAAAATCACGTATCAGAGTGGGCAGTTTCTCAGCTAAATCTACGAGCGCTTGATGATCTTTCTGCGCATGTTTGACAGCCAGATAAATGGTTAGCTCTTCATCAACAGAACCATTGTTAAAGCTATCGATATGCGGTGTGAATACTAAATGACTTTGCTCGCTTTGACTATGACTGGCAAATAATTCGCTTAACTTATTAAGCTTATTTTGCAATGGCGCGAGCTTACTATACATATGCTGCTGCCAACTGCTTAGCAGCGCTCCATCAGACGTTAAAATAATCGCCCCATGAGTTAATACTTGCCAACTATCAAAGGGCAGCTTAACGCGTTTGATTTCACTACGATCCCGTGCCGTCACTACAATTAATTCAGTGCTAGCAAGTAACCAATTAAAAAAGGTTGCTTGGCGCTGGCTCATAAAGCTCAAAGGCTCGTCTTGCTTATTGACTGTTGCACATACCAAAGATTCAGGCTCAGTAGTGAGCAAATCCCAAGCGTCGATTTTGCGCTGGGTTTGGAATAACGTATCATCCAAATCCATCAAGGCATAAGGCTTAATAATGTCTGGGCTAGCTTTAAAAAATGAGGTAGTCATGGTGTCGTCCGTAAATAATAGGTTTGAAAGTTAGAGAGCAATTTAAAGACTAGGGCTCACCACCAGCACGTTATCCAAACCTCGCCACATAGCATCCACACTATCAGCTGATGTTTCTACACACAACACTATCAAATCCCAATCACTAGGCTCAACGTTATAAGCAAAATTGGTCATACCAAGCCCGTAATTGTCGCTAAAGCTTAGCATCGTAGTAATCGCTCCACCAAGCGCAATCGGTGAGCGGGTTAAAGCGCTAAAATTAACCATGGACGCTGTATCGTCGTTGAGTTTGTCTGACTCTGTTTCAAGCCATTGAGCCAATAAAAATGGCAACCAAACAAACTCATTGCTACCCAATACTAAGATTCTTTTTGGTAGCTGAGTAACATCAAAGTTTTCTTGGCCATCGAAGCGCGTAAATGCAGTCTGAAAACTTGAAAGATAGTTAGCAAAACCCTCTGTACTGTCTAGCGTTGGAAAACGCCCCCAGTTGCCCGTATCACCGAGCGCCTGACTACCAGCGGCAGTAGTATCAACCGATGGCATCGTGATGGGTTCAGGATTGGGTGCATCTGTCCATTGCCAGGCACCAGACAATAAATGATGGCGATGAAACTCAATACTAGCGAGACGATCGGCCATACGTGCAGGCTTAGCATCTGACTGTGGGTGAGGTTTTTCTTGATCTAATGACCAGTCGACCAATGTTGTTAGATGCACTTGCTCTAACTGGTTCAATCCTGCTTCACGTAGGGCCGTGACGACATTCACACAGGTATTACCCGTTGAGGCTTCATCATCGACCATAATTAGTGTTTTACTGGCCAGTAGCTGCGCTTGAGTAACGCTATCTTTGCTCTGATAAATCAAATGCTGGCTGGCATGGCTGTGATCTTCACAAAACGTCGTCAGTAAAGAGTCGGTATCATTGGCATCACTACCATTTGCATTGTTACTCTCATCGTGCTGTGCATGACGCGTAGAGTTCAATAGCAGAGCTTGAGGATAGCGCGTTTGTAGCGCTTGATGGACACCAGCAGATAGACCAACAGCGGTCTCTGCCATACCAATGACTAGCACTGGTTCGGCCAAGTCACTAGGCACTAAATCAGCCAAATCAGTAAATGCGTTTCGCATAGTGCTTGGCGCAACGGGAATATGACGACCTAGCACTTTTGAGACAAACAGAAACGCCCGTTTTGGATTAATACGCTGTGCAAATCCTAGCAAATCTTCTAATTGATAACGGTCGCGTTGTTCTACGCCATTTTTATTAGTGACTGATTTATTAGTGGCTGAATTGGTTTGGTAAGTCAGATCTAGCGTACCACGGGGTAGGGTGATGGTCGTACTGTGTTGCTCATTTAACATTCATATTCCTTGGCGCTTTTATTTGTATGTCGTCGTAGATTTTTAACCCTGACAGCCAACTAGCCATAAGGCACTGCGACTTTGCTTGCTTAGCTGAGGTGTTGTAAGAGGCGTAGAACTGGTCAAATCAGTCGTGTTCTCCAAACTGATGCCAGCGCTCGCCAGTAGGGCAGATAATAACTGAAATTTCACCGCATAGTTCATATTTTGTGCATGTTCATGAACCAGACTTGATGTGACCATACCGACTACCTCTCCAGTCAGCAATAATAAAGGACTACCACTAGATCCAGGCTGAATGGGTGCGGTGAACTGTATATGACGGATATCGTTATTTAAACCTGTCAATCCTGATATACAGCCTTGAGTGACTTGCAGTTGGCTACTCAGTCCTGATAACGGAAACCCCAGTGTGGTAATGGTCTCACCCAATATATCAACACATTGCTGCGCCAATGGGAGGTAGCTAGGCAAAGGGTCGCTAACTTTAATAATAGCTGAATCGCTTCCGATATCGCTGAATACGACTTGTGCCTCGCGATCAGGCTGACCTTGCTGACGTATGCCAACCATTGCTGCTGACTCAATCACATGATAGCAGGTCAGCAGATGATAGGGATCAATAGCAAACGCTGTTCCTGTCCAAGTCTCGCCTGCTTGTACATGACGGGGAGGGCGAGCTTCGTTGTTTGGTTGAGTACGCTGCTGCTGTTGCGCTTCTTGAATAAGTGTATGTGTGCTAGGTGGACGAATATCCAGACTAACCTGTACATGATGTTCAAGGCTCGCTAAGCCTTGGGTTGATGCCTCGCCAAGCGCACGACATTTGAAATGTCTATTACGTTGATATATTTCTAATATAATCGCCGCTTTGACATGCCGCTCGTTCGTTGTGAAGTTATAGCGAATATCCCCGTTGTTGAGCGTGAGGCTTACGTCATTTAACTCTACCGCTGGCAAGTTTAGGCTTGGATCATGATAAACATAAGCAATCAGTTGTAAGAAACTAACATTATTTTTATCAAATAACTGGGGTAAATCTAACTGCCATGTACTTGGATTATCCTTGCTATCGAGCTGAGCCCAGTCTTTAGACTCATGTAAATAAGCAGGACTACAAACTGCTTTACGATTGGCATCTAATGGCAACCACAATAGTCCAAGCTGCTGTCCAAACTCTAATGATTTAGTAGTAGAAAATGCGATCGAACACTTTGTATTTTCGATAACCGTATTGGCTCCTAGCACTAATTCGACTTGCTTCAACATCACATTTCCTTAGTTTATTTGCGTGATTATAATTATTTTTATTGTTTAATGATTTTATCCTTGAGACTAAAGTCTGACTATACAAAGGTTTTTGATTTTATTTCGAACCTACCATTCTACAAAGAGAAAACATTAATAGATGTTTTAATATACAGTTAAGATTAATTGCATAATAGATATATCAAGATATATAGGTTTAAATAGTTTTGGAATTCCTTTTAATAATTAATTACTTTTAGAAAATAATGATGGGGTTTTATAGTCTAGCCATTTGTCGGCTAATGGAGCCACTTATCGGACAAAGCCATATAGTGTATTGCTACAAAACAGGATTCCGGTGATAATACAATCAAAATCTATTGCTATTTAGTAACTCTACTGTGACCAAATGTTATCTGTAAAGTTTAAAAATAGGATCTGATTCAAAACTATTAATTCTAATCTTATTTTCAAGCTTGTTACTGTTTCGCGATTAATGAATTTCTAGTAGTTAGAGCACTTGTATGCTTAATAACTATAAAAATCGAAATTTCATCTACTGAATATAGTTCATTTCTTATAATATAAAAGATATACAAAAACTATTGTGTGGTTGATGTCTGAATATTTTTTATATTGTGAGAAAGTCAGTTGGTGGACCTTTGAAACGTTATTCACATTAGCTTATCTAGATAGCTTGATATAAGAAAGCGTAACAGTATTTTAAGAAAAGGAGTGCTCTGTGAAATTCTCTTGTGCATTAGAAACGTCTTCTGAACGTATTCGTCTGGTCAATGTTATTTCGCCGCTTATCAAAGCAGGTTATCAGCTAGTCTCCCAAAAGCAAGAACCTTCAGAGAATGGTGGTAATATCATTCATGTGATCGCAAGAAGCCTGGGCTCTAAAACGCAGGAAGATCTAATCGATGACTTGTCTTCAATTGAAGGTTGTACGCTTTTTAATCTAGAAATAGAAGAAGAAGGCGGATCGTCAGCTGCCCCTGCAAAAAAGACATTGGATGAGAAAAGCGTCTTATCAGCCATTGGTGCTTATTACCCTAAAATAGCAGATATTGTCAGCCAGTATGAAGATAGTTTGCCTATTGAGCGACGTGTGACGGCATTGCAAGAATTGGGTCGTAAGGTTGGTGGCGGCATTTACCAGCGTGATTATTCACTTGGTAGTCCACTGAAGATGCCTACTACGATTACTCGTGAGCTTGTGCCAGCACTAAAAGGCCTATCTAAAGTTAAAGCAAAAAACAATGTAATTTATTTAATCAAATGTCCGTTCTGTAAGTCGTCAGATCATACTCACTCAGGATGCCATTTTATTGTAGGTTATATAGAAGGCTTTTTGGCAAGCAACCCTGCTATAGATGTGGTTCAAGTTGAAGAGACTAACTGCGGCGCAGGCAGTACCAATATTTGCGAATTTACCATTGGGTAAGAAAAACTGTGTGTAGATAATTTCATGTCTATGCAAAAAAATCAACGAGTGAATGACGCACCGTGTTGCAATAAAAGTAACGTTATTTGACTCAATTCTTATGATAGATAAAAGGCAAAAAAATGATGGAAGTTGAATATAACTTACTTTTGGTGTTGGTCTCATACGCCATTGCAGTATTTGGTTCTTATGTTGGCTTAAACCTTGCCATTCGAGTACCTTCTGCCAAGCCAGGAACAGATTTGTATTTTTGGGTAGCGCTATCATCGATTGCTATCGGTGGTGCGATTTGGTCTATGCACTATATCGGTATGATGGCAGTAGATATGAAAATGCCTGTGACCTATGACTTAGGGTTAACAATTGTCTCAATGCTACTCGCGATTTGTTTCGTTGCAGTCGGTATTGTCATCGTAGGTCGCGGTGAGCCAAGCGTTGCTAAGCTAATCGGTGGCGGCGTACTTACTGGACTGGGTGTTGCAGCCATGCATTATACCGGTATGGCCTCTATGCAGATGGACGCTACCATGTCGTACAATATACCGCTGCTTATCCTATCGATTGTGATTGCTATCGCAGCTGCTATCGCTGCGCTATGGTTGGCATTCAATCTACGTGGTACATTACAGCGTTTTGGTAGTGCCTTCATCATGGGTCTTGCCGTTTGTGGTATGCATTACACTGGTATAGCCGCGATGGAAATGACGATGACTGATCACACAATGCCTATGGATTATACCCATGCAGGTGCCATCTCTTCATCTATTATGATCTTCATCGGTTCAGCAATCGTATTGAGCTTACTATGGGTCATTGCTTCTAAAAATGCACCTAAGCAAGCGACACTAGCCTTTGGCGAGTAATTTTAAACGCTCATTTTTGATACTTTTCAAGAATGAAGATAGTAAAAAAGGTTTTTAGATATTAATCTAAAAACCTTTTTTTGTGCCTATTCAAATCATTTACTAACCACGTGCATGCCTAGCGGACCATTCATTCGTCATCCTTTTCAATTTTGACACTCATCATAATAGAGCGTACTTGGCATGGTTCAATATGCTGAATATTGGTCTCTAAGTTAGGTTTCTCTGATAGCCCCAACCAATAAGAAAATCCGACTTGCGTTAAGTCGATCCCACTATGAGAAGTATAACCAATACCACCTGATGGACGGCTATTAATCTCAAGAACTCGGTGTTGACCACTATCATCAGCTTTGGTTTGTACACTGACGATGCCATCACAGCCAAAAGCCCTAATCAGTGGGATTACGACATCCATGACAGACTGCTCATAACCAACGTGTTGTATCTTTCCTGTTTTATGACGAGTGACAGCAGCTAGGACTTCGCCATATTCACAGACTACATCGATAGAGTACTCTTGCCCTGACAGATAAGGCATTAGCAGCATTGGAATAGGGCGCTCGTGTACCATTTGGCTGTTGGTATAGGCATTCACAAACTGAGCTGTGTTGATTTTTTTCTCTTCAGTGAAATATAAGTGCTCAAAGCTATCGTACTGCTCGTCATATTCTTTACCAGTGTCTAGTCGCCAAAACCCTTGTGCAAAAATACCGACAACAGGTTTCACGCATAGAGGTTGGTCACCATATTTGGCTAATAAATCCTCAAGCTCCGCCGTATTATTAAAACGCCATGCGTCTGCCGCTGGAATGTTATGAGTGTGACAATGCTGCATAAAAGCAAATTTATCATCGATTGATTCTAGTGCTGTTACGCTGGTTGCGCCCGTCAATAAGCGAATACCAGCAGCGTCAAATTTCTCACGATGCACTTCATAATCAATACCATTGCGCCCAGTCAGCAGTACTTTTACGTTATGCTTTTGAGCTTGCTCCAATACGAACTGCCAGCGTGGTATGGCAGTTTCATCAGTCATTTGGATATCAGTATCTATAATCGAGTCAGATGGCTCGCGATAAACCATATCGGCGAATTCGAAAATCTCAGGCCTATCATGACGATGTGAGGCAATAACTTGAAAAGGGTTGTTTGAAGGACTGTTTGATTTGCTCTTTAGACTTTGTAAGCTCTCCAACATATCACGCTGGCTAGATTGACCTTCAGCTAACCACGCCGCTACTGGCATTGAAGGGTTACTATTGTCAGCAAGATTATTCATAATTCTCTCAGCGTTATCATTAGGTGTAGGGGAATGGGCAAGTCAATATTGCTACTGCAAATCTAGTAGTAATATTAGCAAAGGTATACGGTTTAATAGGACGTATTATATACAAATGATATGCGTTATAAACGCCTCTAATAAAATAGTCATAGGGATTTGTAAGGACGACTTTAGCGCTTATATCGCGATTGTCTGGTTCAAAATTTTCATAATATCCATGCTACTATATGACGACAGTCAGCATGACAATGACAACAGCATAATAAATAATCTAAAGGACGTATGATGAGTCAAAACCAACCTCAAAAACTAATTGCAGGTGCCAATGCGCCACTACCGACTGACAATATTAGCATTCGTATTTTAAGCCAAAATGCTATCGATTGTGCTGCTTATCGCCTGACTAATGACGGCAAAGTGCGCGGTGATGGTGACATGATATTTTATGGTCAGACACGTAGCGATGATGGTAGTGTTAGCTTCCGTGGTCATGACAGTGATGGTTTTTTTGATGTCAATTTGTCTGCACAGCCTGCAACTATTGAGAAAATTGCCCTAGCGTTCTCTAGTGCGCAAACATTATCACAAGTTGGCGATGTGGACATTCAAGTCTTACAGGGTAGTCAGGTGCTAATGACCTGTCAACTGAGTAGTGCTGGACGTAATGAAAAAGCCATTATATTGGCTGAATGCTATCGAAGACAAGGAAGCTGGAAATTTCGTTTTATCGCCCAAGGATTTGAGGGAGGGTTAAAACCTTTATCTGAGCATTTTGGTGTGGAAATCGCTGATGACGCACCTGCTCAAAATCATAACCCTGCACAAAGCCAAACTCAACCTATCAACACGCAGCGACCAATCAATACGCAGAAAGCAGGCAACACGTCTCAAACTAACAACCCACCACCGATTCCTGCCAGTCCTTCGATTAACTTAAGTAAAATAACCTTAACCAAAAACCAATCTAGCATCAATCTTAAGAAACGTGATGATTTCGGCAAAATTTCGGTCAATTTAGATTGGAATCAACGCCCGCAAAATGATAAAGCAGCGCCCAAGAAAGGCATACTGGGTGATTTATTTAAGCAGCATCAATCAAGCAGTATCGATCTAGATGTCGGCGCTATGATTCATCTAAAAAATGGTGAAAAAACCCTGATTCAAGCGTTAGGTAATCGCTTTGGTAGTTTACAATCAGCGCCTTATGTTTGCCTACGTGCGGATGATAGAACGGGGCAGGTAAGTGGCGGTGAATGGCTGGATATCAATGGTCAGCAATGGTCGCAGATTGAAGAGGTATTTATCTTTGCATTTATCTACGAAGGCGCACCTAACTGGGAAAAAACCGATGGGGTCGTGACTATCCATGTGCCAGAGCAATCACCGATTGAGACACGTTTGACCGAAGGTGCTGGTAACTTACCGATGTGTGCCATTGCCCGTTTGGTCAATCAACAAGGCAGTATCAATGTTGAGCGTATCAACCAATATTTCAAAGGTCATCAAGAGATGGACAAAGCGTTTAATTGGGGCTTTAGCTGGAAGCGTGGACGTAAATAGTGTTTTTTAAGATCTAAATAATAAACATAAAAGAGCGGCCCATCTACTGATAGATGGGCCGCTCTTTTTTGAAATAAACTATTTAACTAGATTGGTAATAATCTAGTTAAAGTCTCAAGTCCATTATGCATGCGGAGTAATAGCAGGCATTAAGTCGTGGAAAGTACGGCCAGAAGCTGTCTCGCCAATCGCATGCATTTTCCATTCATTGTTATGACGATAGACCTTTGCCATTACCATCGCTGTATGTCCACCTTGTGCAGACAAATTATAACGTGCTACTTCGCTATTATTATTGGCATTAACGATACGGCAAAACGCATTTTCTACCGTTTCAAACGTTTGACCGGTAAAGCTATTGACCGTAAATACCAATGAGACCACATTGGCAGGTACTCTTGAGAGATCGACGTTGATGACTTCATCATCGCCATCACCGTCGCCAGTACGGTTGTCACCAGTATGCACGATACTGCCATCTTTCGATTTTAGCTGACTGAACCAAATGGCATCGACCGCTTGCTTGTTAGCATCGAACATGATGCATGAAGCATCTAAATCGATAGAGTCGCCGCCAGAACCGCCGCCGAATAATTTTCCTAAGAAGCCACCTTTTTTATCCTGTGGCCCTTGCGCGACATCCCAGCCTAGACCTAGTTTAACTTGAGTTAGCTCGCCACCAGCTTCTTTGCTTAGGGAGATTTTTTGACCTTTTTGAAGACTAACTGCCATGTGAGTATCCTTATAATAATTGTGAATAAAACCGTTTAAAAATAATGCTAAAGAGTGTGATAAATTGCGAAATGCACTATAAGATATTGTCTAAAAAGCCACCACCGCCGCCACGTCCGCCTGAGCTACTACCTAGGACGCTTTGTATCCAACCTTGATAACTGTCACGATTGCGCGAGCAAATAATGACTTTGCCACTTCCTGAGAAGTTCAGAACCATACCTTCACCACTGGTGACAGAGTTAATAATATTGCTCATGATGCCTTTTTTCTTACTGGTCGAAACTGACAACTTGTATTCAAGGTTCGAATCCCAGCAGACCACATGACCGTTATCAATAATGACGTCTTTGTCTGGTGTAACATCAATCTCAAACAACGAGCCAAAACCAGATACCACGACTTGGCCTTGACCTTGGGTCTGCATCACCATAAAGCCGCCTGTATCACCAAACACTGCACCGCCTAAATTGCGCTGAATATTGGCTCTGATATCGACGCCAGTTTGAGCCGCGACAAACGCACCATCACTCAATGTATACTGCTGCTTACCAACTTCTATGATTTGCATATCACCATCGAGCGTGGGCGCAAGCAAACAGTCGCCTTCACCATTAACTGCCTCAATCTGCTGTTGGAACAACGATTCATCGTTTGCAAAGCGGCGCATCAGTGACTGCATCAGCCCACCTTGTAGCTTACCTTTCAGCTCAAGATTGGACTCCATCATTACCATCGCATTGGCCTCACAATAAATTGAATCGCCTTTTTTAAGATTACAATGCAAAAAAGGTTCAATAGTACCGATTAAACTGAATGTTGCGGCCATGGCTTGCAAATCCTTATTCTAATATCTTTGTTGAATGCTCTTAATGTGTGCGTGTGCTTTTATGTGCTCTATAGCTTTTAATGATAAGCCAATTAAATTTAAAGCCATCAAATGCGTTAAAGGGGCACACTTGATGGCTCATTAGATCATAACCAGACGTCTGATTATGATAATTGGCTTGCTAAACGTTTACGTTGGTCTTAACGTTAAACATTTACGCCATAAGAGGCTGCTAATGGTCCAAGACCACCGCTGAAGCCTTGACCGACCGCACGGAATTTCCAATCACCGCTGTGACGATATAATTCACCGAAAATCATCGCTGTTTCAGTGCTGCCGTCTTCTGATAGGTCATAACGAGCGATTTCAGATTCGCCATTGTCGTTTACAACGCGAATATAAGCATCACCAACTTGACCGAAGTTTTGGTTACGTGCTTGGCCTTCATAGATGATGGCACAGATAGCTACTTTGTTGACGTCAGCTGGAATGCTCGCAAGATTGATTTTGATTTTCTCATCATCGCCATCGCCTTCGCCAGTACGGTTATCACCAGTATGCTCAACAGCGCCGTTGTCTGATTTTAGGTTATTGAAAAAGATAAAATCTTGGTCGTTACGGACTTTGCCTGCTTCGTTAATCAAGAAACCGATTGCATCTAAGTCAAACTCTTGGCCGTCAGTGGCACGTGGATCCCAGCCTAGACCGACTGTAATGTTAGTTAAACCTGGCGCTTCTTTTGATAAGTTTACGTTGCCGCCTTTTGTTAAGCTAATAGCCATACAAATATCCTTTGGATTAATAGTTAAGTGGATTGATTGATAAAAAATAAACTAAAAGTTGTGCAGTGACTGATATCTCAGAGCAAATAATAAAAACTTACCTGTACGCTATGCCCTGCATATCATTACGTTTTACTATACTAAGCGTTTGCTCACTAAGCAAGGCGTATTTTGTGCGCTTACTATATGCTTACTAAGGGACATAATACTTCTGTATCTTTGATAATTTCTAATCAACTTAGCAATAGTCGTTAAGATATTGTTATGAAAAGTAATGTTTCATACAAAAGGGATTTAGCACAAAGGTAGCTTAGATAAAACAATCGCTTTAAAAAGCACCGACTGACTATATGGGCTTAGAACAAACTAACTCATGGCTTAGGTATGCTTCGCAGCTAGTATGAGAGCTTGGCATTATATAAAAAACCTATTTAGACAAATAGACATGTATCTCTTATTCTGCAAAAACCGACCAGCCAGTTTTTTGTACGAAGCGCTCTAGTGCTTTTAGTCCAAGCTTAGAGTTACCTACATGATCAAGCCCTGGCGACCAGACAGCGATAGACCCTTTACCAGGTGCTATCGTCAAAATACCGCCACCAACACCACTTTTGCCTGGTAAGCCCACACGGTAAGCAAATTCGCCAGAACCATCATAATGACCACACATCATCATCAATGAGTTAATACGGCGTGCTCTTTTTTCATTGATTACACGTACTCCTGAGTGCTTATCAACTCCGTTAGACACTAAATAAAGACCGGCACTAGCCAGCTGTTGACAGTTCATTGCAATCGAGCACTGATGAAAATACGTACCTAATACATTATCCACATCGTGTTTTAAACGACCAAAGGATTTCATAAAGTGCGCCAGAGAGGCATTTCGGTCCTTGTGCGCCATCTCAGAAGCCGCTACTTTATGATCAAAGCGAATTGACTCATCATCTGCAATGAGGTGAACAAACTGCAGGATTTCACCCAGTGTTTCTTTAGGTTTATGCCCCATCATAATAGCATCCACCACGGCAATGGCACCAGCATTGATAAATGGGTTGCGCGGTCGGCCAGACTCATGCTCGAGCATCACAATTGAATTAAAAGGATCGCCAGATGGTTCGCGTCCGACGTGTGTCCAAAGTGTATCGCCTAGCTTGCCAAGACCAATGGTTAAGGTAAATACCTTAGAGATACTTTGGATGGAAAACAGAGTGCTTGCATCACCTGCTGCATACATATGCCCATCAGGAGTCGCTACGGCTATACCGAACTGATTAGGATCAATATGAGCCAATTGAGGGATATAATCTGCGACTTTGCCGCGGTCAGTTTCTCTTGCCATCTCTGCAGCAATATCATCAAGAATTTTTTGCATATCGTTTATAGGGTCTTATTTCGACAAGTTATTTAAGGACGAGGATTTTAACTGAAGATAGGGTAATAGTAACAGGGCAAACGTAGTTTTAACCATTGATTGTCTCAATTATGGGTCATTTCGATATCTTGGGGCTTCAATATGACCTAGCAGTATGGCGAAATAATATGACAAAAAAACAGGCCATACCTGATGATATGACCTGCTCGAATAATAACTAAATACAAAGCGTACTGCGCCTACAAAGGGCTTTAGTTCAGAGTGGCTCTTTCAGCCTTACGATGCTGAAGTGACGCTAGCAGCGCCCAACCAATAAAGGCAATACCAATCAGACCAGTTATAATCTCTGGTACATGGAACTTCACTGACAATAGCATAATCAGTGCCAATGCGCCGATGGCATAATGTGCGCCATGCTCAAGATAGATGAACTCGTCAAGCGTGCCTTTGTCTACCAAGAAGATAGTCATAGAACGTACGAACATCGCACCAATCGCAAGACCTAACATGATAACAATCACGTCATTGGTAATTGCAAATGCCCCAATCACACCATCAAAACTGAATGAAGCATCTAGGACTTCTAAGTATAAGAAACCAATGATACCGCCTTTCATAATGGCACTTGTCGCTGCAGCGCCCGAACCATTCTCTTCGTTCTCTAGGTCTTCTTCCAGATCGCCCTCAAGCATACCCGATACAACCTGTACGCCCAGATAAACCAAGATACCCCAAACACCTGCGATTAGGACAGCGCTTGACTGCTCTGCATTGGCCCATGATACCGCGATCATCAAGACGATAAGCGCTACAAATACGCTCATAGCATCGACTTTACCTAGCTTGGCTAAACGGCTCTCAAGCCAGTCAAACCAATGTACGTCTTTGTCATCAAAAATAAAGTTCAAGAATACCAATAGTAAGAAGATACCACCGAATGCTGAGATTTCTGCATGGTGTGCCATCAGTCTTGCTGAGTACTCTTCAGGGCTATATAAAGCCAAGTTGATAACTTCCATCATACCAAGGTCAGCAGTAACCGCGACGATGACAATAGGGAAGACCAATCGCATACCGAATACGGCGATTAGGATACCAACGGTTAAAAATATCTTTTTCCAAAATTCGTCCCAGCCCTTAAGGACTGAAGCATTGACCACCGCATTATCAAAAGATAATGAAATCTCCATGACGGCCAAAATAGCGGTAATAGAAAGAGTGGCTATCATGCCACCCATACCACCATGTGAATATCCCCACCATGCTGCTATTGCCAAAGCAATTGCGGTGAAGATAAAGTCTAAATAAAAATGTCTCATGACACATCCTGTATGGTTGCGTAAAGCTAAGGTCTACCTAGTATAGGCATGAACCGCAAAAAAGCGGTTATTACTAACCACTTTTTATGCATAATTTTAAACGAAACGTAAAGCATTACTAGTCATTTGGCCATTAAAAATTGTGACTATTTGCAACGATGGCGGTTTGCTATTTTGGACGTGATGACGGTGACTAATAACTGACTAAATACCAGTAAATAATGGTTTTAGATATCAACACCGTATTGCTGACACATCGCTTGCAAGCCGCCTGAATAGCCTTGACCAACAGCACGGAATTTCCATTCGCCATTGTGACGATATACTTCGCCAAACACCATTGCTGTCTCAACAGAATAGTCTTCTGCTAAATCAAAACGTACCACTTCAGTGCCTGTTTCCTCATTGACGACGCGGATAAAGGCGTTTGCGACTTGACCAAAGTTCTGGCTACGCGCAGCCGCGTCATGAATAGTCACTGTCACGACTACTTTATCTACGTCTGCAGGTACTTGAGTGAGGTTTACTTTGATAACTTCATCATCACCGTCGCCTTCGCCAGTACGGTTGTCGCCAGTATGCTCGACAGCGCCATTGTCAGACTTCAGCTGATTATAAAAGATAAAGTCATGATCGCCGCGCACTTTACCTGCGCCATTTAGCAAAAATACGCTAGCATCAAGGTCGAACTCAGCACCAGAAGTGGCGCGCTCATCCCAACCAAGACCGATAAGTAGTTTGGTTAAATTTGGGTCAGTTTTCGTTAGCGATAAATTACCGCCTTTATTAAGTGATAAAGCCATGGTGTTATCCTTTTTATTAGACGTTAGTGGTTTTATAAGGTCATCGAAAAAAGGCGATGCTTACGCAATAACTGCGCAAATCCATCGCCTAGTAACGCTCTATCATAGCAACAAAAAATGACCCAATCAAAGCTGATTGGGCCATTGTTATATTTCATATACATTCGGCAAAAAACAGAAGTTTCAGATACTTATATTGCCCTTATAAATCTAAAACTTCGAATTATAGACTTTGACGATGACGAATCTCAAAGCTTTGATGAATCGGCTTTTTGATATTGAAATCAAAGCCAATGGTTTTTTGCGTGATATCAATGATGTCATAACGCTGAGTCAACTGCTCATCTAACTCAAAACGCGTAAAGTTGTTAGAAAAGTACAAGACGCCATCAGAGGTGAGGCGGTTCATGGCACGATTAATCAATGCAGCATGGTCACGTTGCACATCAAAAGTACCTTGAAACTTCTTAGAATTTGAGAAGGTCGGTGGATCAATAAAGATAACATCGAACTGTTCGGTATTGTCTTTTATCCACTCAAAGATATCGGCAGCAACGAACTGGTACTTATTGCGGCTAACGTCCAAACCGTTCAAGACAAAGTTTTGTTTGCCCCAATCTAGATAGTTCTGTGACAAATCAACGCTAGTGACTTTTTTCGCACCAGCAAGCGCTGCATGCACACTTGCGGTACAAGTATAAGCAAACAGGTTAAGTACGGCTTTACCGCGGCTGTTGTCCTTGATACGAGCACGCATATTACGGTGATCGATAAACAGACCAGTATCTAAGTAATCTGTAAAATTGACATACAGATAGGCGCCATCTTCGCGCGCAACATGAAACTTGCCACGTTTTTCTGTGGTGTTCTGCTTGCTGTACTGATCGTTGCCAGACTGACGGGCACGCGTTTTGATAAAGATCTGTTCACGGTTAATATCAAAGACTTCACGGATACCCATCAATGCCAAGTTAAAGCGTTTCTTTGCAGTCTCAGGTGGGATAGTCTTTGGCGGCGCATATTCTTGCACATGCGCATAATCACCGTACAAGTCGATCGCGACTTTGAAATCAGGTAAATCAGCATCGTAAACACGAATGTTGCTTACATTGTCTTTTTTGGCCAGTTTCTTGAGCTTAGCAAGGTTTTTTTGCAGACGGTTAATGAAGTCTTGACCATCTTCTACTTCAATCTCGCGTTTCTCAAAACGACTAACAAGATTGCCCGTTTGCCCAGCGATGAGCGTTCCGTAGCGGAAATAGACAGTGATGGCACCATTATGACAGCGTAAGGTTTTTGGTTCTTTAATCGGTAGAATATCTACTTGTTCAACATGAGAGGCCAATATGCCAAGCATCGGGTCAATGCCACTACCGGCAAAGCTGTCTTGCAATATCAGCCCAATTGCTTGATATAACGGCTTAATCATTTCTTCATCACCCAAACGCTCACCATACGGTGGGTTGGTAATGACTAAAGGATTGCTCAATCGACCATCATTGACTAATGGCTTGAGCACGTTGCTGAGCTGGTCAAGCGCACGATGTTCGATATCGAGTAATGGTAAAAGGTCTTGTAAACCTGCGGCAATTAAGTTTTTTTCTGTGGCGAGGATCGCACCACTATCAGCATCAAAGCCTAGCATAAGTGGCAACGTATCAGGTTGCTCGTTGGCAATTTCTAATGCTTCGCGGAAACGCGTTTGAGCATCATCGATCATTTCTTGCCATAACGTCTCGTCATGATGCTGCCACTGGTAAAAGCCAAATTGATTGGCAGCTTTGTCGATGCCCACGGCATAGTCGCAATGCATCAATAACGCTTCGATAAGGAACGTTCCAGAGCCGCACATTGGGTCGATTAACGCATTATAAAAAGGTGCGTCGCCAGCTTCATTTTTCTTGTGCCAACCAGCACTATAAAGTAGGGCAGCTGCCAAGTTTTCTTTTAATGGCGCTTCTGTCATGGCCACGCGATAACCACGGCGATGCAAACTGGTACCTGATAAATCTAGATACAGCTCTGCTTGCTTATCATTGATAGTTGCAAAAACAGAGAAGTCTGGGTTTTTACTATCGACGTTAGGACGGCTGTCGTAAACTTCGTTAAACGTATCGGCAATCGCATCTTTGATACGTAGCATGGCAAATTGCTGACTGACGGCGACACGCTTATCGACAGACAGACGAATAGCAAAGGTTTGCTCTAGGCTAAACTGCTCAGTCCAATTGACCGATTTTGCCAAGCCATATAGCTGCTCTGCAACGTCGTATTCTGCATTGATGTTTTTACGTTTAATCAGCATCAATACCCGCGAGGCCACGCGTGACCATAGGCAGATAGTATATAGCTCACGCAAGCCACCAGTTACAGCTAGACGGCCAGTACTTTTGATTTCGCTGTCAATACCAAAACTGGTTAGCTCAGTCTGCAGTGGTGCCTCAAGCCCATCGGCACAGGTAATAATAAGATCAAGCGACAACTCTGGTGAAGCTGCTGTTAGAGATGCGGGCGCGGTTTGTTCGGTCATACGGGTACCTGTGGGCTAAATTGACAAAAAAGCAAATAATAAGATAATCGGTGTAACCGGCAATTTTACCATAATTCAGAGTAGGATGGTTCAAAGTAGCCGTGTTTAAGATTTTAAGATGTGATAGCTAAATACGTGACAATAAATTCTCTACTCACCCTTCGTCAGTGGTAATTCCTCTGGGACGATTTGAGTGGTGGTCGCAAAGGGCTTGGTTGCGATAGGGTAATCAACATCTTTTGGCATCAGCAATCGCATATGAGGATAGGGCGTAGAAATATTAGCCGCATCAAATGCAACCTTAATCTCTTCTTGCAGCACTTCTTTAATTTTGGGGATACGGGCAACGGCCGCTGGTTTGACCCAAAAGCGTACGATAAAGAACACCCCGTATTCACCAATTTCTGCCACAGTCGCTGAGGTCTCAGGACGATTAAGCACAGCATCGGTATTGCTGAGCACTTGCAAGATTTCCTTACGAGCTGTCTCAATATCATCTTCGAACGCGATACGTACACGAATATCAAAACGGATAAAGTTCTTGGAAGTCAGGTTAATCACCTCGGAGGAGGCAACATTAGAGTTTGGAATAATGACAGTGATATTGTCTCGAGTGAGGATATGAGTGGTGCGCAACGCGATAAGTACCACGCGTCCTTCATTATCATTGATATGAATCCAGTCACCGACTTGAAAAGACTGCTCAAGCAAAATCGTGATACCAGCGATAAAATTGGCAAGGGTAGACTGAGCGGCGAAACCAACCGCCAAACCAACAATACCTAAACCCGCCACTAACGATACAATGTCGAAGCCAAATTGCGCCATGACGCTGGCAAGCCCGAGTACCAATAGTAGTACAGATAAAATATTTTTGAGGAGCTGCTCTATGGAAGCATTGAGACCATAATGCTGTAGGACTCTGTGAATGATTTGTCCTGATGATGCCCAAAGTACGTAATAGATACCTGCCCAAGTGCTTGCCTTCGCGGTGGCTTTGATGGTCTCTGGTTCAAAGTTTATCTGACTCATAATCGCTATCAGACTGGCGACAATCCAAACGTAACGTAGCGTTGAACGGACAATCTTGGTGCGGCGCTCATTTAATCGAATTTTGGCACGGCTTTGCTTAAGGATATAATTGGCCAACCAATAAAAAAATCCCAATACCGCAAGCAGTATTAGGATTTTGATGCCAGTGCTCGCCAATTCTACTGCTTGAGAGGACCAATTAAGTGACTCTTCATCTATAGAGCCGCCTAGAGCAAGATATAGGCTAGTATGTAAGTCGCGAATGATCTCTTTAAAAAAGTCGGTAACACTAGCGATTGGCATTTTTTCGTCCATGCAGGATGTGTTTGTACAAAAAGTTGTAAACGAATATACATTTATAAATTACCTCAAGTCGTCAAAGCAATCAAATAAAGCAACAGTTAAGACTAGTTACTATTAATTTAAAGGCATTGCTGAATTGAGGACTTAGCTAAAGGGTCGATTAAGAAGTATCCTTTTGGGTATCTAGAGATTGGAAAGGTATCTCCATTTTATACTGCACATCACGTAACGCCGTACGTAGTCCCTCTAGTATCGTCGGATGATAAAAAGGGGTGTCGAGCATATCTTTAATACTCAAATCATTGGTAATCGCGGTGGCAAGTATATGACCGATATATTCAGCATCAGGACCGACCATACTGGCGCCTAAAATTCTGTCTGTCTTTTTGCAGCCATAGATATGTAGCAATCCGCAATTGACACCCATTACACGGCTACGTCCTTGATTATCAAAGCTTACGCTACCGATAACAAATTCGAGTTCTGAATCTTTTTGAATCTCTGGTAGCGACATACCAACATTGACGATTTGCGGTGAGCAAAATACGATAGAAAACGGCGTCGCAGGTGGGCGAATATAGGCCGCTTCTGTGTTTTCGCAGACCATACTGCCCGCACTATAGCCCTCATCGCTGGCCACATGCAATAACGGAATATTAGCATTGGCATCACCAACGATATAAACGTTTAAGTCACCAATTTGACCTGTTTTTTTACTCAAGTTTTTTGGGCGGTTCTTATCGTCTAGCTCGACACCTAAGTTTTCGACACCCAGCTGCTTAATATTGTTGCGACGACCAGTAGCAACTAAGACATACTCACCTTGCCATTGCTGAGACTCACCAGCACTATCTTCATACTCGATAAATGCACTTTTATTACCTCCATCTGCTGTTGTGCCTACGTCGGTAATTTCGCTGCCTAGATGCATGGTCAATTCATGACCTAAGCAATCGATCGCTTTATTATTGATATCATCATCTTTTAGACCAGCCACTTGTTTGGCACGGTTTAGCAGCGTAACTTCCACACCTAAACGTGTAAATGCTTGCGCAAGCTCTAGACCGATGGCACCAGCACCGACGACAGCCATCGTTTTTGGTAAGTCTTCAAGCTCAAAGACACTATCAGAAGTGAGCATGGTATCACCAAGCTTATCCGCCCACCCATCAGGAATAAACGGCGAGCTACCTGTGGCGACAATGATTTGCTCAGCAGCAATCAGCTCATCATTGACCTCGATTAGCCCTTGCTCATTGATACGAGCACGACCGTCGATTTTCTTATGATCAGGCCAGCTGTCTACTTGCTTTTTGATGTAGCTAGCAAAATGACTGCGTTCGTCACGCACACGCTCCATGACTCGTTTGCCATCAATTTTCGCTGTTGCATGAATACCAAATTCAGCAGAATGGTTGGCATCATGTGCGCGATCCGCCGCTGCAATTAACAGCTTACTAGGCATACAGCCGACCGCAATACAGGTCGTGGTCCAAAATCCTTCATTAATAATGACCACGTCATCTTTGATTTTACTCGCTTGGCGAAAAGCGTTTTGACCTGCGGTACCCGCGCCAATAATAGCGACAGATACTTTGCGCGTGACTTCTTTCGGCGTATCGTCGGTGGTCGTGTCAGATGGTTTATTCATATTATTCTCTAATAGGGGCAAAGTTATATTCAGTGATAGACTGAATGCTTGGCTTATATTTTTTATTCGGTTTTTATTGTTCTTATGATCAATACTGATTTAATTATAACGTCAATAATACTGACTTACAGAACCAGTGATTACGGCGCTAATATAGTCAGTAAACGACTGGTATAGTCTTTAGCACGTAAGTTACGCTGAGCATGAGTCAGCCCACTGTTTTTATCGAATACAAATGCCGAACGTACAAGACCTAGCGTAACTTTGCCATACATATTTTTTTCTTTGATAACGTCAAAATACTGGCATAGCTTTTCATCAGCGTCACTGATGAGTGGAATCTGTAAGTCATATTTGTCGATAAATTTTTCATGAGATTCAACACTATCACGAGAGACGCCGATGATGTCGTAGCCCAATTCATCGAAGTCATGAAGGTGCGAGGTAAACTCTGTTGCCTGTGTGGTGCAGCCTGGCGTGTTGTCTTTGGGATAAAAATAAAGGATAAGGCCTTTATCGGTATTGGCGACCATTTCTTTTAGATTGATTTCATCATGAATAAAGTTACCAGCAAGTTTGCGTACTATGGTTACTGGAAAATCAGGTAGGTGAATGGTTTCTGTTGTTGGCTTGGCCATTGTAAAATCCTTATTAATTTTAGTTATGTGTATTGGCTTAATGATGGTTCTATTTATAGTGTTCTTATTATAGGCAGATTAGTAGAAATAAATAATCAGTTTTACACTTTGCCCATTCATTGGCAACAAAAAAGACTGGCAATAGCCAGTCTTTTGTATATCAAACGATTAGAGATTAAGCAGGTTTTTGTGGCTTCTTTAAATCTAAGCCAACGGTGCACTGCTGTAAATCTTTTTGCATCGCTTTCACATATGGCAAATTAGAAGGGTCTTTCTTATCTTGCGCGTAGCTTTCGATTTCCCACATTTGACCGATAGTCATGTTGCTGCGTACACCAATAGTACAGTTACATAGTTTGGTTGCGTTGCTTTTGTCAGCGACTTTGTATTTGACTGCGCCATTGACACATGAATTGATATTGTCTTGCTTAATGTCAGCAGCGTTGGCTTGTGGCATGGCAAACAGGGCCGCTAAGGCTAGGGGTAGTACTGGCAACAACTTCATAAATTTCCTCTTACGGGTAGCGTCAATTTTTTATCTTTTTCTCAATGCAAAGTCAACTCATCAATATATGAGTGACCGATATCGTCATGTACATCTTTCGATAAATATAATCGTTCATACGATAGCAAGTATGTCGATTAGAATACAAGAACGACGTGCTGTGTTAATGCAAGCGAATGTTGCGCGAATGTTGATGGGTATCGTCATTCCACGCAATATTTAGTATTAATGCATAATCAGTTCGATATGATTTAATCATAAGGAAGGATAGCGGAATAAGCGCGCCTTATACCGTATCTAATTTATACAGAACTGACTAAAATTAATTAAGACTGATAGTGAGTAGGGTCGGTGACGCCAGCTTGGGCGAAGCCCTGACGACGTAATGCGCAGCTATCACAAACACCGCAAGCAAGACCATTGGCATCTGCGCGATAACAAGAAATCGTCTGTCCGTAATCGACACCTAATGACAGACCAAGCTCAATGGTTTGGGCTTTTGACAGTTGCTGTAATGGCGTTTGAATCGATAAGCGATGACCAGTAACGCCTGCTTTTGTCGCGAGATTGGCCATATGTTCGAAGGCAGCTATATACTCTGGGCGACAATCAGGGTAGCCCGAGTAATCAACTGAGCTGACACCGATGACGATATGATTGGCATCAGCGACTTCGGCGACTGCTAACGCGTATGATAAGAAGATAGTGTTACGCGCAGGCACGTAGGTATTCGGGATAGCGTCGTTATCAATCTCATCGCGTTTTTTGCTAGGGAATTTGTCCGAATCACCATCTGGCACGATCATACTGTGGTCTGTCAGTGAAGAGCCACCCAGTTGTGCGATATCAATATCAATGATTCTATGATTGACGCCTGCTGTCTCAGCGATGGTCTTTGCGGCCACAAGTTCACTATTATGACGTTGACCATAGTTAAAGCTGACTGCTGTCACTGATGCATAGCGCGCTTTTGCCCAATATAAGCAAGTCACCGAATCGAGACCGCCAGATAAAAGGACAACCGCATTTTGGCTTTTGGTAAGAGCAGCTAAATCAGCATCTGATACTTGATTGGGGGTGTTTTGCAAAGTAACGTTAGTCATAGTGATATCTATTATTGGTTTACGAAAACGGCTATTTTAGCAAAAATACGTCTACTACAGAACCACGAAGCGACCAATCACCCGTCACTAAGCTGCCAAAGCAAATTTAAACAGCATCGTAATAAAATAAAGTCGGTATTACTGTCATCTTTTCAATCTGTTAGCAATATTTGTTATAATCGCAGCTTTTAAAGTATCAGTCACCTGACATCGGTGATAATGCTTTAAAAGCTTTATCGCAAATCGCTTTATAGTAAAATCACCCTTATAAAGATATTGAGTAACTTATGACCGCAGCAACCTTATTTACGCCAAATATTCCTTCTCAAGCTGATGATGTATCTGATGCAACGAGCTTTGATAGTCAGGCTATGGACACCGATACTGATAGTAGAGAGTACGATGACGTCTCTGAAGATGGCAGTGATGAGGACATGATTGACGAGCAGTTTGCCGATGCGCAAGCACCTACCGAATCAGCGTACTTTCGTAAACTACAAAAGAAGCTGCGTCGCCAAGTTTCTTGGGCAATCCGCGATTTTAATATGATCGAAGATGGCGATGTGGTGATGGTCTGTGTTTCGGGTGGTAAAGACAGCTATACCTTACTCGATATTTTATTGCTGCTAAAACGCATTGCACCGATTCATTTTGATATTGTCGCGGTCAATCTCGACCAAAAGCAGCCAGGCTATCCGGAAGATATTTTACCTGCGTATCTAAACGAGCAGGGCATCGCTCACTATATTTTAGAAAAAGACACCTATAGCATCGTCAAAAGCGTGGTGCCAGAAGGCAAGACTTATTGCTCTGCATGCTCACGTCTGCGCCGCGGTTCACTATATGGCTTTGCCAAACAGATTGGTGCGACTAAGATTGCCCTTGGTCATCATCGTGATGATATGCTGGCGACCTTCTTTTTGAACTTATTCCATGGTGGTGCGCTTAAATCCATGCCGCCCAAGCTACTAAGTGATGACAAGCAAAATATGCTGATTCGCCCATTGGCCTATGTCGAAGAAAAAGACATTATTGAATATGCCAAATTAAAGGAATTCCCAATCATTCCTTGTAACCTATGTGGCAGCCAGACCAACCTACAACGTGCTATTATCAACGATATGCTCCGTGAATGGGATAATGCTCACCCGCAGCGTTTGGCTTCGATCTTTAAGGCAATGCAAAACGTTGCGCCATCACAATTAGCTGATCGTGAGCTTTTTGATTTTGAAACACTCAGTCTTGACCGTGATAATAATGAGCGTTTATTTGAAGGCGACAATATTCAAGCTGGGCAGACAGATAGTTTGGCTGAGATTGGTTTACCGGTATCACCAATGACGCAAACGTTCAATCCTAAGTTTGCTAGTGACAAGCCTTATTCGACAGAGACGGATAAAGCCGCGCAAAATGAGCGTAAAACACAGAAAATTCCAACGATTAACCCAGTGATTTAGTAGTTGATGGATTAAAGCTATATTAGATAATACCTATTAATTATTAGGCTATTAAATAGCTCAAAAAAAACCAGCCGATCTCTGACGAGTGGCTGGTTTTTTTTATGTCTGGATGCTACTAACAGCATTAACTCTTAGCAAAAACTGGTAATGGGTCAAAGCTGACCTTTGAACGAGGCAATTTTGCGACATCTTGCATACGCCAATCATCTTTACCGTCGTTGCTAACCTGTAGGTAATACTTGGCTTTTACAGGATCAATATCGACTTGTGCACTGTATCTATTGCCCTCAACATGCTTAAGGACAACATCGCGGTCTTTTTTGATATCCGTTGCATGAGAAATAGACAGCTCCAACGTATCAGGATAGGTAAGTGGTGTGCCGTTTAGCAGCTTGCCTGACTGGACGCTTTGCTCAGGGTAGTTAAGATAAAACACAATATCGCCATTTTCTGCAAACTGCATTTGTCCATGCAAAT
The DNA here is from genome assembly GCF_002836505.1 of Psychrobacter sp. Choline-02u-9. Classification (GTDB taxonomy): domain Bacteria; phylum Pseudomonadota; class Gammaproteobacteria; order Pseudomonadales; family Moraxellaceae; genus Psychrobacter. The sequence goes on along the minus strand of NZ_PJBF01000040.1, from coordinate 326,986 downwards.
CTAAGTCATACGTGAGCTTGTCACGAGACACATCATGATAGAGCGTTTTGCCATCCATATACCAGTCGTCACGTACTACGCTATCACGGATCTGGTAAGAGTAATAAACAAACCAAATACAAGCGATCACGACCGCAGCAGGCATGCCAATCACAAAGATAACGACCATGTAATTTTTATACCATGGCTGCTTATCTTGATGTTTAAAGTTCGGTGCTGGAGTAGACATAAAATACCTATGCATCAGATACGCATTCAATAGATAGCTGTTCATTAGATATCTACAAATGGTATCAACGGATAATTTGGCGGCTAAGCGCTGCCAGTTTAATGATAAAACGTGTATCCAATAGCCTTTCGCTATAACAATTAGTTATTTAACTACTTGCACTAGCTACAGACTACCGAATGATATACATGAAATTAAACAATAGGTCTGCTAATCATTTACTGACCTTGGGTCGTAAAGATATTTTGCTTACTTACCTTATACTTACCGTTTTCGCTGCTCACATTTAGCGTGACAGGCGTTTGGCCAAACTCTATTACATCAGGATCACCATAAATACTGACTGGCATATCAAAGCTTTCGCCAGCTTCTAATGGTACATCGTTAAAGCGTAGCTCTAAGCTCAGCCCTTTTTGCGGTGCTAGTGTTATCGTGTAGGTATGAGCATCCTGCGTCTTATTGGTTAGCTTGACGATATAGCTGTTTTCGATCATGCCTTGATTGTTGATAGACGACAACTGATTACGGTCACGGCGGATATCAATCTCTAAGGGCACGCGATCGGTCAGCGCATATATAACACCGCCACATAGCACAGCTAATAACGTCAAATAAGCAAATAATCGTGGGCGTAGTACGCGGCTTGGCTCTTTTTCTGCCAGCTGACGTTCGGTTGTATAACGAATCAGTCCACGCGGATAGCCGACCTTATCCATCACTTCGTTACAGGCATCAATACAAGCTGCACACTGGATACAGCCAACTTGCAAACCATCACGAATATCGATACCAGTAGGGCAGACCTGCACACACATGGTACATTCAATGCAGTCGCCCAGGTGCTCTGGATTTGTGCCTTTTTTACGGGCACCGCGCGGCTCACCGCGCTCATAATCATAAGATACGATCAATGTGTCTTTATCAAACATCACACTCTGAAAGCGGCCATAGGGGCAAATCTGTACACACATTTGCTCACGCATATAGCCTGCATTGGCATAAGTAGCAAAGGTGAAGATAAACATTGAGACCCATACCCATGTTGGCCAGTCAGGGAAGGGAATCACTCCTATTGACTGCCAGCTATGATATAGAGAATCTGTCCCTGCTACATAACTAACAAAGGTCGCCGCTGTAATCACAGAAAGTAAAAACCAAATTGAATAAACAACCGTGCGTTTGAACACTTTGCTCGCACTTAACGGTGCTTTATCAAACTTGATACGTTTATTACGATCGCCAATTACCCATTTTTCAACATATTGGTATAGATGCGTCCATATCGTTTGAGGACAGGCGTAACCGCACCAAACGCGTCCAGCATATACCGTCACCATAAACAGCGTAAACGCGGCAATAATGGCAAATGCAGCAATAAAATAGAAATCTTGCGTCAAAAACGTCATGCCAAAAATATAGTAATGCTGCGATGGCACATCAAACCATATCGCTTGTCTATCATTATAGCGCAGCCATGGCAAAAGTAAAAAAGCCGCCAAAAGAGCATACATCGTGATGACACGAATATTTTGATAAAAACCTGTGACAAACCTTGGGTGTACACGATGCTTGGTTGCATCAAGATCGACTTGTTGTACAGGAATTTTATTGGGTTGTTGTGCTGACATAAACGTGCCTCTTTAAAAAAAGAATCAGTCTGCTGGCATGATGAACAAACACCTCTAGCGTCGAGGTATATGAGTGTATGATGTTATCAATGTCAGTAAATAGCGGATAAAAAATTCGATAAAAAACTTTCTAATCTGCTTACCAAATGATCGATTGTAAATATAGTCGGTTCAACATAATCTTGATACAAGCAAAGGGGAGTGAAGGTACTACAAATAGTAGACTAAACAAACCTGCATCTAATTTATGTGAAGTTGACTATCGTGTTATGTGATTGAGTCAGAGCGATATAAAGCTATGACTAATAGACTATTTTAAAAATAGCTATTCTAACATTCTCCCTACTAATAATGGGGTGATAATCATAAAAATCAACGAATATATGAGAACGTTTTCTAGTGTTTATAGCTGCTCATCATTGTCATTTCTAAATGAAAATCAATACCGCCATACGCAAAAGGGAGAACTGCAATAACAGTTCTCCCTTCATTAAATCTCGTCCATATTCAGTACAGTAACAACGTCTTAGTTAGCAGTTGCTTCTTCAGTTGCTACAGGCTGAGTAGCTGCAGCAGTAACCGGTGCTGCTTCAGGTGATTTGCCTGTTTTATCTGATAGTGAGTAGATATAAGCAGCAAGTAGCATGATGCGCTCATTACCTAGCTTAGTTTCCCACTGAGGCATAACGCCAGCACGGCCATAACGTAATGTATTACGTACAGTCTCACGCTCACCGCCATATAACCAGATGTTGTCAGTCAAGTTTGGTGCACCTGCTGAAATCATACCTTTACCGCTTTCAGAGTGACATAGTGCACACTGTTGCTTAAAGATCGCTTCGCCTTGATTAACCAAAGTTTGGTCAAGTTCACCGTTACTCTTACTACCGTTGTTTGGAGATAGTGACAATACATATTCAGAAGCTGCACGTACACCGTCTTCGCCGATCTGATCGCGCCAAGCAGGCATACCGCCAATACGACCATTATGTAGCGTGGTCAGAATGTTGCTAGCTTCGCCGCCATATAACCAATCATTGTCTGTTAGGTTAGGGTAGCCTGTCGCACCTTTAGCGTTAGAGCCATGACATACAGAACAGTTCTGTAGGAACAAGCGGCTACCAACCTTTAAAGCATTTGGATTTTCAGACAATTTTTCGACATAAGGAGCAAGTTCTGCAACTTTTTCGTCAATTTTAGTCTGTAGATCTGCTGGTGGGTTTTCGCTACGACGCATGGTCGCTTGTAACTCGTTTAGCGTACCAAGTGTCGCAGTCGCGCCTGCAGCATCTGCTTTTACCAAAATGCTTTTTTCAAAGTTATCGGTAAATACTTTGTTGTTGCTTTCAAGTTCACTGAACAACTCGTTTTTAGAGGTCCAAGGTACCGTTTCGCCATCGACTTCTACTGTGGCAATACCGTCCCAATGCTTAGGGAACATGGCTGGGAAAAACACCCAGTAAGCGATGCCCCAGACGATTGAGCCAAAAAATATCACTAACCACCACTTGGGCAGGGGTTTGTCGTATTCTCGGATGCCATCATATTCATGACCTGTTGTACCGTCTTCTTCTACTTCTGGCTTGTACTTTAGAACCATCAAAAGGACGCCAAGAATAAATAGCCAACAAGCAAAACTAAATACAGTGATCCAAGAACTCCAAAAAAATGTCATCGTTTATCCTTATTGCGCTGCTCTTCAGACAGAGACTTTATATCCTCGTCATCAAGCGCAAGTTGTGCATCTTCTTCGAAGCGTTTTTTGTTTTTTGGCGAATACGCCCACCATGCAACGCCTACAAAGGCAACAAAGGCAGAAACGGTCGCAATTGTTTGTAATTCACCAATACCCATTAGCGCTGTCCTTCCATTGCGGTACCTAACTGCTGTAGATAGGCGACCAAAGCGTCAAGCTCAGTAGCGCCAAGCACTGCATCTGGAGCGCCTTCAATATCTTCTTCAGTATAAGGAACACCGAAGCGATCGCGGAATAGACGCATTTTAGCTTGAACGTTTTCGCCATCTACTTCGTTAGTCGCTAACCAAGGGAAACCTGGCATAACTGACTCAGGCACTAGCGAACGTGGATTGATCAAATGTTGCTTTTGCCAATCTTCAGAATAACGGCCACCAACACGTGCTAAATCTGGTCCAGTACGTTTCGATCCCCATAAGAATGGATGATCCCACGTCGACTCGGCGGCACGTGAATATGGTCCATAACGTTCAACTTCTGCACGTAATGGGCGAACCATTTGAGTATGACAAACGTGACATCCTTCACGGATATAAATATCACGACCTTCAAATTCAAGCGCTGTCCAAGGCTCCATGGCAGGAAGGGGAGCGTTCACCCCACCTTCTTCAGGACCCTTGTTGTCATAGATCAATGGCACGATTTCAACTAGCGTTGCAAAACTAATAGCAATCACGATACCAATGACTAACAAGCCTGTATTTTTTTCAATAATTTCATGCGGTGTACCAGCCATGATCGCTCCTTATACGTTAGCTGTCGAAGGTTTTTCGACACTAGGTTCATGATCCGTTGGATCAGCGACATCTACAGGCTTACCTTCTGGCATTTTGAGTGTTTTATAGCAGTTATAAGCCATAACAAACATACCCGATACATATAAGAAGCCACCAAATGCACGGCCAATATATGGGAAATGCGAGAATTCAACAGTATCAACGAAGCTATATACCAAAGTACCGTCTGGGTTAGTAGCAAGCCACATCATGCCTTGGCCAATACCTGAGATCCACATAGACACGATATAGAAGATCGTTCCTGCAGTCGCAAGCCAGAAATGCGTGGTGATTAAGCTGATAGAGTACATCTTCGGTTTGTTATAAATACGTGGTAACAGTACGTATAGCGAACCAATGGTAATCATACCAACCCAGCCAAGTGCGCCTGAGTGTACGTGACCAACTGTCCAATCAGTATTATGCGATAGCGCATTCACTGTTTTGATAGACATCATTGGGCCTTCGAACGTCGACATCGCGTAGAACGACAATGCAACAATCATAAAGCGAATGATTGGATCGGTACGCAGCTTATCCCAACTACCTGATAGCGTTAGTACACCGTTAATCATACCACCCCAAGATGGTGCAAACAGGATGATTGAGAATACCATAGCAAGAGACTGCGTCCAATCAGGAAGCGCTGAATAATGCAAATGGTGACCACCGGCCCACATATATGAAGCAATCAATGCCCAAAAGTGAACGATAGACAAACGATAAGAATAGATAGGACGGCCAATCTGTACAGGAACGAAATAATACATCATTCCAAGGAAGGCTGCCGTTAAGTAAAAACCTACCGCGTTATGCCCGTACCACCACTGCACCATCGCATCAGTTGCACCGCCAAATAGCGAGTAAGATTTGAACGCACTAACTGGAATCGCCATGCTGTTTACGATGTGTAGTAATGCAATCGTAATGATGAAAGCGGCAAAGAACCAGTTAGCCACATAGATATGTGAGGTTTTACGTTTGATGAGCGTACCAAAAAATACAATGGCATAAGAGATCCATACCAAGGCAATTAGGATATCGATCGGCCACTCAAGCTCAGCGTATTCTTTAGTTGAGGTCAAACCTAGAGGAAGGGTAATAACAGCGGATACGATAACCGCTTGCCAACCCCAAAAGGTAAACCAAGCCAAATATGGCGCAAATAAACGCGTCTTACAGGTACGCTGAACGATGTAGTAAGACGTTGCGAACAGGGCAGAGCCACCGAACGCAAAAATCACCGCATTGGTATGCAGTGGTCTTAAACGACTAAAGGTCAGCCATGGAATGTCAAAGTTGAGTGCTGGCCATGCTAACTGTGAAGCAATGAACACACCAAGACTCATGCCGACGATGCCCCAAACGACAGCCATGATCGTAAAAAATCTTACGATAGTAATTTCATACTCACGGTCAACTGGGGCGACTGCTGTGTTTTGTAAACTCATTGGATGATTCCTTTACAGCCCGAATTATCAACAGAATTAACCAACAATCTATGTTGTCTGCACTATAAATACTCTCAAATTTGTATTTATACTAGCGCCAACACATGTTGTTTTTTGGCTTATTTAGCGCAATGACGTCATTAACTATCGATTTAGGCCCTTACTGTCTATTAGTTAATACTAATAAATAGAAATAGGCATTTCATACACTTTACTTAAAGTCAATCGATAGTAGGATTGTTAATAGATCATCAAGGTAAATAAGAAGACGCGCCGTTTTGAGCATCAAACATCTCATAAGGCTAAATATGTATCTTAATTATTACGAAAAAATCTGTACTAATGAAGATAGATACCCATATCTATAGGGCTATTAAAACGCATTGACCATAGATGTATGCTAGCGGCGGCTGACAAAAAACACGATTATGTAATGTTTGGTTAAAACTCCCGACTCTGTTTAAGGGTATTGTAACGCAATCCTAATTAAATATCATCAGAACTATGCGCCAAAATACAAACTCTTTGGTATAAATGTTAGCGAGCAACTTATTATTGCTGTGCTACTCCTCTATTTTATACACAATTTTGTCACTATTCTAGATGCTTATTTTGATTGAATAGGGGAAGCGCTCGCTAGACATAAGCGTAGGCTTGCAAAGAAGTTTTGTAACAATAACATTGCTGAGCCGATAAATAGGTTTTACTTCTTATCAAGTCGCCCTTTATAATGAGGCTGAACGTCATTAATGGCTATGTATTGCATAGGTCTATTGATAGCAATCATTTTAATAATTCTAATAGTTAGGCTAATAATACTTCAAGGGATATTGGCCTGATAGAATATCAATTAAGGATAATATAATATGGCAGTTTTTTTGACAGATGAATGGTTTGAGCAAGTAGAAAAAATGGGCAACGAAGCAGGTGAGTTAAACTTACCGCCAGTACTTGCCAATATGGTCGTCAACTTAAAAGTGGCTGAAGCTGATAAAACTATCGAAGCCAATTTTGCAAATGGTTTGCTGCATCGCGGCTTAAACGATAATGCAACAACGACACTGCTACTAGATCGCGATATTCTACAGTCTATCATCACTGATTTTGATACCAACCAAATCATGGGTGCGTTTATGAGTGGCAAAATCCGTGTCGAAGGCGATATGTCACAGCTAATGGCCGTACAGACTGCACGTCCAAGCGCAGAGCAAAAAGAGCTATATACTCGCATCAAATCAATGACGACGATGGCTTAATCATATACCTATACGATTTTTACGTTACGTTTTGCATTGAAAGAATTCATAAGACACAGAAAAGCCCCTAATTCATATTAGGGGCTTTTTTATTGGGTACTTACATAAGTAATAGCATAAAAAGCTGTAAAAAGTCTTTCAAACAGGTTAGCTAGCTTTTGATTGCTGCGTCGCATTTGATTGGTTTTCTTTGTATATTGCTGCTTGTAGCCATACGTTGGCTTGGACGTAGTCATGTACTTTGATGCTATTAGTCTCAGCAGTATTAAGCGCACCAATACGCACTACAAACGGATCTGCATCCTGCTCACGTAGCGTCACCACGTCAAATAATATGATAGATTTACCATTAAATACGGTTTCTTGCTTGCCAAGCACTTGCCCCTGACACCAAGCCTCGTCTTCTTGTCCTAGCGTATCACCAAACAAGTAAGCGCACATATGGCCTAAGTTAATCTCGACAGGTGCCATTTGTTCTTTGGTTTCAGGTTTCCATTCGCTGATTTGCTCTTGTAGGTCATCAGGGATTTTTCCGTCATTTGCCGCCACGATGTCGTTAAAGGCACGGTGATAACGGATAGACTCTTGGTCTTCGACCATGATGACTTCGTTTTGCTCGCTTAGCTTAATTTCGTGCGCCCAAGCACTAAAGTTCACATAGTAAGAGGTGTCGCGTTGATAGAGATGGCGGTTGGTCGTATAGAGTTGATCAAACGCATAAATGATACTGCCATCAGCAGTACGTAAGCGCAACACGGCATCATGTGAGTTGTCATTGGCGATGACACGCTCAATTTTGCAGGTCAATCCGTAAGGACTATCGACACAAGGATAGGCATTGATAAAGCATTCTGGCTTACCATCCTTCATCGCGAGCACTTGATTAATATGGCAAGGCTGATCTTCTGATAGAAGTAGGCAGCTGTCTTTTGCACTGACGTTGTTATTCAGGCCTTTAGGCATAGCAGCGACTTCGATCATTTTTTGTAGCCACTCAGGCACATCATGACTCATATCATCGGTCAGAATACGCCAGTGATCGGCGTGACCTGCAGACTGCTCATCGGTCAACGTGATCTTGGTAGGAGATTGAATGTTTTTGTATTGATAATTTATGGTCATGAAAATACTCAAAATTAAGTCAGCGTGAGGTTTGTATCTAATACTGTGTTTGCTTGTGTACCATCCAACATTTTAAATGATTGGTTTATGATGGTCAGAAGCCTAGCCAGTAAAAGATCAGAAACCTCAATGAGGGGTTAATGACAATTGTCTTTAGCATATAATATATAGGTATTGGTACAGCTAATAGCAAGCCCCCTATAAAAAATAATAACAAAACCCAGTTTTTTGGTAAAAAATACTCTCAGTTGTTGCTAATGACTGGCACATATCAGCTAGTTTGTGTCAAACTAGCTCCCTTTTGACAGCTGTTATTGGCTCGTCTGACCCCCTGTTTTTGTGTTTGATTTATATGTGAGTAGTAGCAACTGTATGATGCATTTACTACTGCTCGTTATGCAACCTATATAAAGTCGCACGTAGATAAGATAAAGAGTTTGAATATGTTTCGTCCTTTAGCGTTATTTATCGGCTTACGATATACCCGAGCAGAACGTAGTAATGGCTTTATCTCCTTTATATCACTCATCTCGATGATTGGTCTGACGCTTGGGGTTGCCGTATTGATTACGGTGCTATCAGTGATGAACGGCTTTGACCGTGAACTGAAAACCCGTATTTTGGGAATGGTACCGCAGGCTACTGTGGTCTCATCAGAAATTATTGGCAACTGGGAGCAGCTAGCCGATCAGATCAAAGAAGACCCAGAAGTGGCAGCTGTGGCACCATTCATTCAACTGCAAGGGATGCTGACATCAAATGGTCAGGTCGCAGGTATCATGGTGACAGGTGTCGAGCCTGAATACGAAAAAAACGTCTCCATCATCAATGAGCATATGATTGAAGGTAGTATTGACACCCTGAAAAGTGGCGATTTCAGTATCGTGTTGGGCGAGGAGATGGTGCAGTCTTTGGGTCTGCAAATAGGGGATAAAGTGACGCTGGTATTGCCAGAAGCGTCACCATCACCAGCAGGTGTGATACCGCGATTTAAGCGGTTTACTCTGACAGGCATCTTTACGATCAGCCCAGAAGTAGACAGTCTCATGGCGTTTATCCCGATGGGAGATGCGGCAAAATTACTGCGTTTGCCAGAAGGCGCGCAGGGCGTACGCATGAAGGTTAACGATATCTTTACTGCGCCGATAGCTGCGGAAAAAGCGGCTGCTATCGCACCTGAGAAGCTATATCCAAATGACTGGACACAGACCCATGGCAATCTGTTTGGGGCAATTCAAATGGAAAAAGCCATGGTCGGCCTATTACTATTTTTGATTATTTTAGTGGCCGCTTTTAACATTGTTTCAAGTCTGGTCATGCTAGTGACCGATAAAAAAGCAGATATCGCAATCTTAAAAACCTTTGGTGCGTCTCCTCGTTTGATTACGCAAGTCTTTATGGTCCAAGGTGTGGTCATCGGTGTTATCGGTACTATCGCTGGTACGATACTGGGTGTGATATTTGCACTTACGGTCAGCGATATTTTAGGCTTTATTAACCAAGCCTTTGGTCTAAACCTATTTGATGCGTATTTTGTCAATTATTTGCCATCGCAGTTGCGTTTGTTAGATGTGGTATTAATCACAGGTGCATCGTTTGTACTGAGCTTTTTGGCAACGATTTATCCAGCACGCCGAGCGGCTAAGATTCAGCCTGCTCAAACGCTACGCTATGAGTAATCGCAAACGCCTAAACATCGAAATAAATACCGAAATAAATAAAATAAAGGAAGCGCTATGTCTGCCATTTTAGAGGCGACCAATATCAATAAGATATATGATGAAGGCGCGGTCAGTACACAAGTATTGACTGGTCTTGATCTGACTGTTCATGCGGGTGAACGCATCGCTATCGTTGGAACCAGTGGTTCAGGTAAAAGTACACTGCTACATTTGCTTGGTGGTCTAGATACGCCAACCAGTGGTGAGGTTTGGTTACATGGTCAGTTATTAAATAGCATGAATGAAACTGAGCGTGGAGCTATGCGCAACAAGCATTTGGGCTTTATTTATCAGTTTCACCACCTTTTGGCAGAATTTACAGCAATCGAAAACGTAGCCATGCCATTGCTGATGCGTCCAGAAGTATCAACGACTGATGCTCGTAAGCAAGCGGTTGAGATTCTAGAAAATGTCGGTCTGGAGCATCGTTTGATGCATAGACCAGGTGAGCTATCAGGTGGCGAGCGTCAACGTGTAGCGATTGCACGCGCGCTAGTGACTAAGCCATCGCTTATCTTGGCAGATGAGCCAACAGGTAACTTGGACTACGACAATGCACAAAGCGTCTTTGGCTTGTTGTCAGAGCTACAAAGCACCATGCAAACGGCGCTACTTATGGTGACGCATGATCGTAATTTAGCGGCTCTTGCTGATCGTCAGTTGTTGCTACGCAATGGGCATTGGGAACAGTATTAATAATTTTTTATATTAGGTCGAAAAACTGACCGAAACGCCATTTATTGGCGTCTGTCATGGATGTGATGGCTATCATATTGAAAAGTTATTGTTGTATTATTAATAAAATATATCATAGAAACTAGCGATTAAGCGGTTGTGAGCCAGCCGCCTTATCTATTTTATAAGGATGCGTAAAATGCGTGAAGATGATAATCCAATTGCGGCTTTTGGCAGTGCAGAAGAGGGTGATGAGCCGTTAAAGCCTTACATCGATCCAACTTTGTTTGAAACACTTGATAGACAAGCGCAAACGGAGCTACTGACACCTGTGTTTGATGCCATCACTTTGGCTGGGGTTGATTACGACCTAAAAGTTCAAGACAGCGCGACAGGTAAGCGTTATACGCTCTGTAAAAATGATGAAGTCATTGAGATCGTACCGATGGATAGAGATTTCACTGACAAAGTCTTAAATGCTATAGAGAACAGTAAAGAAGAATAAGCTTTGCTAGCTAAGCTTAGTTTAGCTAGGGCGTAAGCGTTATAGCCGTGTAATGAAGATAGATTGCCTTATAATTTGTCAGATTCATCAGAAGGTTTTTGCTGACGTTTCTGCCAGCTCGCCACGGTCTTATAACGCCAAATGGCCTTAAATGCCAAACCGCAAATAAGACTGGTGACTACGGCTAAAATCGTTAGCCCGATACAAAATGCAGCAAGTGATACTGTACCGCGATAAGTAATGAACGGATTGGCGCCGTTTGATAATGCCCATAAGCTAAAATCAGCAATCATTCTACCGATGAATCGCAAGCTAATCACAGGTGCATCAATGATTTTTGCGCCGATATAGTATCCAGCATAAAAGATGGGCAAGCTAGTGACTGGGTTGGTAATCCATGTCAAACCAAGCGCCATAGGAACATTGGCACGAAAAATAAGCGAGCCAATAAGTGCCAGTAACATCTGTCCTGGCAGCGGAAAAAATGCACTTAGTACACCGATATAGACGGCCTTATTTAGGCTGTGTCGATTGAAATGCCATAACCTTGGATCAGCCAAGTGCGGTGCAAACAGCTTTAAAGTGCGACTTTCTAAGATTTTCTCTGGTGTAGGAAGTAGGTCTTTTAGACGTTTTTGGGGCACAGGATCGCCTTTAATCATTAACTACAGTCTACTCAATGGTATTGAGAATCTGGTATAAAGTAATATATGGTGAGTAGGATAAAGGTTAGAACACACAGAATGGTGGTGTCAGATAGTTACCACCTAATACGTTACCTCAGTATAGGGTAATATAAATATAAATGCTATTGCATCGCGTGTCATTTGCTATAGTAAGTAACCATATTTGGCCGAATAATATTTAAGTCATCAAGCAAGGAGTGCTGGTGTACTGGTTGATTGGTAGTCTCATAATTATAGTTATGATGGGCGTATTGGCAGTCGCAGATAATGTGATAATGCCAACCGACTTATCTTTGCTAGATATGATTGATCCGTCCAATCTGTCTTTGGCGCTTATTGTATTTGCTAAGTTTCTGTTGGCTTCTGCTCAATTTAACATACCCTCGATAGACAGCCACAACGCTGATAGCAATACCTCTAACAACACATCTCGCCATACTAAACTTCCTTTCCGTATTATTAGACACTTGGTCTTAGCTTTGTTAGCGACTGCGTTAGTGATAGGCAGCGCACTGCAAGCTTTGGTTACTCATCAACAAGCAGAAACCACTGAAATTACCGCTCCAATACGAGTACAAGCACTCGTGCGTATCGAAGGGTTGAGCGACAGTGTTTATGATGCCACTACAGACAGCGGTTATAGACAAGTAGTAGTGATAACGAACATCGCTCCATTGGCCGTTGCGCTAACGCCCCAAGAGTTAGCAACCAAAACATCCGACTACTTAGAGGTGAATAAAAATAGCCTAAGCAGCAATTACGATGTTAGTTCCAATGAAGTTAATATCAGAGTCAGCGAACACCGAGTCTTACTTAACGCCTATCCAAGAAAGTCTGAAAATGATAATCAGCTTACATCCTTAAACGATTTGCAGCCCGGTGATGAGATATTCATGAGCCTAGCACTGGCGCCGTTAGCTACTTCTGAGCAAGCAGTCAATAACCCTACTGGCTTTGACAGTTATCGCTGGTTACGAGGTCGGCATATTGATGGCGTTGCAAATATTTTGGCCGTTAGCCCTACATTGGTAAATAGTAGCGAAATTAGCAATGAAATCAGCGATAAAAAATATTCGAAGCAGTCGCTAGACTCTGATTCATATCTTCAGCGCTTTCGTACTCGTATCGATCAGGGGCGTTGGCGATTACGACAGCATTTCTATCAAGACTGGTCAGCACAAACGACAGCAGAGCAACAAGCAAAAGCCGTGACATTAAGTCTTCTCACGGGTGATCGTAGCTTGATTAATCGTGATACTAAGGACTTATATCAACTGGCGGGTATCTCACATCTGCTCGCTATTTCAGGCACGCACGTACTGTTTTTGGCTATTGTATTGGCAGGCATAGTTGTACTGCTGTTTGATCGTAATTATTCAGCGATTTATCGTCGTATTCCGCGTTGGCAAGTGCGCTGGTGGGTAATGATTGGTGCTGCTTTTATTTATGCGCTATTTACTGGTTTTGACGTACCTGCTGCTCGTACGGCTTGGATGTTATTGGCGATTGGATTTATCAGACTAACATTGCTTCCTATTAGTACGACGCGCGTGCTATTGGCACTGGCTGTGTTGATGGCCTGGCATGACCCTTACGTATTGTGGCAGGCAGGTTACTGGCTATCTTTTATTGCAGTGGCGTTATTACTCAAGTATGACGATACGTCGTATCAGCATCAGACTACTGCTGCAACGACTGTACACGATAGTAAGCCACGTACTCATATCAATAACGCGCTATCTAACCGTGTTTGGCGAATGGTCAAGCATGTGTTTAAATTACAGTTTTGGCTGTTTCTTACTTTATTACCCGTTACGTTGCTTCTATTTGGTAAGGCATCGTTATGGGGCCTTTTCATCAATTTATTTGCTATCGGGCTATTTGGTTGGGTGATTGTACCGCTCAATTTATTAGCCGGGCTGTGTTATCTTTTGGTGCCGAGTATCGCTGATATTCTCTGGATGGTTATTAGTACGATAGTTGGTAACCTTCACGATTTGATGAGTTGGCTGACGTCATTGCCAGCGCTCTCAGATGCGTGGCTCTATACACCAGTTAATATCGCGATACTATCGATGGCTTTGCTAAGTGCATTGCCTTTGCTGCTACCACGAGGTTTACTCAGCCGTTGGTTGACGTTGCCACCATTAACGTTGCTGATGATGACGGTGTATGCCAATCAGCAGTCATTTGTCACGATGCCGACCCTATATATTTTGCCGACAGGTGATTCGTATATAACGGCGGCATTGCTACAATATCCTACCGTCAATGAAGACAGTACCAATTGGTTGTTCTTAGCTGATCATAGACCAGCCTCTACACGAACGATGCCAAGCAGCCTGACAGCAGACAATTTATCTGAAAATTTAAAGCAGCAACTGGGCCGTTTATCTGTCAATAAGTTAGAGAGCATTGTCGTGCAGAGTAGCAGTGTCGGCCTGACTGATACATTAATTCCTGACGATAAGAATATTGCTAATACCAAAAATTCTGAATTACTACCGATGATTGTTGCTCAATTAAATGACCGGTTAGCCATTAGCCAATATTGGCAAGCAGGACGCTCTGATCGTTGGTCTACATTTCAGCAAGCCTATAAAACAGTTAAGCAGTCTGTAGATACGCCTACTATCAGCACTCAGCGTTGTGAGCAAGGCAAAATATGGCAGTCGGCCAATGATGAGTTGTCAGTACAAGCCATCACTGGTTGGACCGAGATAGGTGATACCAGCGTTTGGGACTGTACGATTGCTCTTGATACTAATCTGCCTATACGAGTTCTGAGATACAATGCGGCAGATCCACTCAATTCGTTACCTGCCAATTCACCTGTTAGCCCTCAAGCACACATAGTCGCCAATCATTTAACTAGCAAACAGTCAGCGTCTTCCCAGTCGCGTTTGATTCTAGATACTGCTACTCATCAACGCGTTTGGCAAATGTGGTCATTACTATGTTCAGTTGAATCGAATAATGATGACATGCTATTCAAAAATACACGTTGGCTTGGTCATAGTACCTCGCAAATTACAGCTGATGCCATAAGTCGTCAAAGAGTCGATGAAGTTATAACCTATGATAATAAACCCTTAGACGCGGCATTATTGCTAAACAACTAAATCGCTAAATAACATTGATAGCACTCCCAATGCCGAAACTACTAACCCTCAAAAATAAGGCTTATATTATCAGTGTTACAATATAGTGATATTTCACAGTTATACTATTGAACCATTATCGAAATACCACCATACTTAGCAGCCTATTAATACAGGTCACAGATACTGTGAGACAGTATCAGTCAGGTATACACCACTGTTCTAGCTGTATTTCTCGACAACCTCATTTCATTGTTTTAGATTGTTTCTAACTTAGGAAGTTATATGCCCAACTGGCCACCAGACCCTAACAAACGTCCTGATAACTCGGCAAATCAGCCAACGCAACTGCAGCAACCAAGCCCGCCAAGTGGACAAGAATGGAAGGTGCTGGAAAACACGTTATTAGCGAGTGTGGTTGAGCAGCGCCGCGCTCGTCGCTGGAGTATCTTTTTTAAACTATTGACCTTTGGTTATATCTTATTGATATTTTTGACCCTTGGTCGTGGTTGCAGTAGCGCGCCAACAGGTATGGACGCAGTCGATACTAGCGATCCACATTTAGCAGTGGTTGAGCTGCAAGGCGTCATCAGTAATGACGATGTGGCTAATGCATATGATGTCAATGAAGCCTTGAGAGACGCTTTTGCAAACAGTAACTCAAAAGCAGTGGCCTTAGATATCAATTCACCTGGCGGTTCACCGGTACAGTCTGATGAGATTTGGCAGACCATGATGGACTTACGCCAAGAGTACCCAGACAAAAAGCTTTATGCGGTGATTGGTGATATCGGTGCGTCAGGTGCTTATTATATTGCGTCTGCCGCAGATGAGATTTATGTCAATCCTTCAAGTCTGGTCGGCTCTATCGGTGTCATTATGCCAAGTTACAATGTCAAAGGCCTAATGGACAAGGTCGGCGTAGAAGATCGTACTATCACTGCGGGTGAGTACAAAGACATCTTGAGTTTGTCGCGTCCATTGACTGACTACGAAGAAAAACATGTCGAAGGTGTGCTTGCTAATACGCACAAGCATTTCATCAATGCCGTCAAAGAAGGCCGCGGTGATCGCTTGAAAAATCCTGAACAAAACAAACTGTTCTCAGGGTTATTCTGGACAGGTGAGCAGTCTATTGAGCTAGGCCTAACAGACAAAACAGGTAGTATCACAAGTCTAAGTAAGCAACTAGATCTTGATACTATCATTAGCTATAGCCCAACTGATCCGTTCCAAATGTTTATGGACCGTTTTGCAGTGAAATTAGGTGCAGGTATTGGCTCTAGCGTGAGTCTTGATGGGTTTTTGCCCCAAGAAGAAGGTAATGCAAAAATGCGTTAAGCGTTTAATATTTTAGATATACTGTGTATGATTGTTGGGGCTGAGCATATAATTATGCTCAGCCTTAATTGTATATAGTGCTAAAAACTACCTTAATATGAAATACAGTTGAATTATTAAAAATAATATATAAACCATCCCACGAGAGCCTATTATGAGTGATGAAATCAATTTGCAGACCTTTGCTGCGCTACCTGTCTCCAAGATAACAAAAAAGCCTGTATTACATTTTGCCCATGCCAATGGCATGCCAAGTGCTGTCTATGAGCCGTTTTTTGCAGGATTGTCCGCATTTTTTACGATTGAATATATTGCCATGTTGGGTGATACGCCCGATTATCCAGTGGATAATCATTGGCGCAGTCTGACACAGCAGGTGATCGATAGCGTAAAAACCGCCTGCGAGAAGCATAGCGTCAGTCAGGTGGTGGGCGTGGGGCACTCACTTGGCGCCATGTGTACATTGCAAGCAGCGTACCGTGAGCCTAAGCTGTTTGCTCAAGTAGTGCTTATGGATCCGCCTTGGATCTATGGCAAAGTTAGCTTGTTATGGCATTTGGCAAAGACAGTAGATAAATTGCCTCTAACGAGTAAGCGTTTGATGGATAAATTGTCACCAGCGGGTATCTCTAAGCATCGCCGTGATGTGTGGGACAGCCGAGCAGAAGCGTACGAAAAAATGCGGCACAAAGGATTTTTCAAAAACTTTGATGAGCGCAGCTTCCAAGGATATATCGATCATGGCTTGCATGAGCGCGCGGATGGTAAAGTGACACTGGCCATTCCTAAAGCTAGTGAAGTGGAAGTATTCCGTACCAATCCTTCTTGGTATTGGTTGGCACCGAATCGTGGCCCCAAAGTGCCTGTTACCTTGATTATCGGTCAAGACAGTATCTTTTTAAAACGTCGGTTTCCCCAACAGATAAAGTCGCGCTTGGGTATCCCTTATGAGACTCATGAGGGTGGCCATATGTTCCCACTTGAGCACCCAGAGTCTGTATCGCAGCAGGTACTCGAACTGATTAAGCGGCAACTATCAAAATAAAAGCAACGCATCGTTATGTAGGCTTGTGTCTAATACAAGCTGACAGCGTATTTTTTAAGTGACATATATATGCCAAAAAACGTGATAGCTTTACCAGATATCGCAACCTCGCCTGAGCGTCCGCCGTTATTTTCACGCGTTGGTACATTTATGCTGACGGTAGGGATGGTGCTTACGTTTTTTATCAGTCAATTGGTAGGCGTCTATAGCGCTGGCAAGCTGGTATTACCTGCGACCAAAAATGCTTCGATGGGCGATATCTTCTTTTTTGGCAGTAACGATGGAACAGTCGTGAGCTTATCAATACTCATAGGCTGCGTGCTGCTGATGACAACCAGTGTTCTCATTATTCGTATAAAAGGCGGGGAATGGCGACAGTATTTAGCATTAAAGCCGTTTTCATTTACGGTAGGTATGGGCATGCTAGGATTGCTGTTGATATTTATGATAGTCAGTCAGGCGCTGACTTATATGCTGGACATGACGCCGCTGGTATTTGTAGATCCGTTGTATCAGTCTGTTAGTTCAGTGTGGCTGCTGGTCTTTGCAATGGTCGTGGTTGCACCTATTTACGAAGAAGTGGTTTTTCGTGGCATATTATGGTCAGCCATCAAAGAGCAGTTCACCGCACCGTCATACTCTGTGCATCACGGTGCGATAGTAGCAAGTATCGTGACCAGTTTGATATTTGCCACTATCCATGTGCAGTATGGCATTTATGAAATCAGTACTATTGTGGTTTTGGCATTCATATTTTGTTATGCACGTATCAAGTCAGGGTCGCTATTACTGCCAATCGTACTACATATCGTTAATAATGGCGCAGCGATGTGGCAGTATCTTGCGCAAGCGGCGTAGATAACATGCTAGCCACGACAATGGCTAGCATGTGAATTCTATCAAGCCAGTTATATCAGCATTTAGCTATGCGTCAGGATTTAACAATAATACTTCATCGGCTGCTCGTTTAATGTCATCGAGCGTTAGCTGAGGTTTGCCGCTCAATGCTTGCCGCCATTTGCGTGCACCCATCAACCCTTGAAACAATCCTAGATAATGTCGTGTCATCGTAGGTAGTGCTTCGCCTTTGGCGATTTGTTCTTGTAGATAAGGGTAGAGCTGCTCTAAAATCTCTGAGCGCTTAGGTATCGCGTCGGGTGCTGCCTCGTTCCATAAGCTATTGGCTTCTGCTAATAGATACGGGTTGTGATAAAACGCCCGACCAATCATCACGCCATCGATATGTTGCAAATGCATTTTTATGTCTTCAATGGTATCAATACCGCCATTGATCTCGATATCGAGTTCAGGAAAGTCTTGTTTTAGACGATAGACATCCTCGTAGCGTAGCGGTGGTATCTCGCGGTTTTGCTTAGGACTCAGCCCTTGTAGCCATGCGGTACGCGCATGAACGATAAAACGCGTACAGCCAGCTGCTGCAACAGTCTGCACAAAATCTACCATAAACTCGTAACTGTCAAAATCATCGATACCGATACGGTGTTTGACCGTCACGGGGATATCGACTGCAGCTTGCATGTGCTTGACCAAGTCAGCCACCGTTTTTGGCTCTGCCATTAGACAGGCACCTATCTTGTTGTGTTGCACACGATCAGAAGGGCAACCAACATTGATATTGACTTCATCATAGCCGTATTGCTGAGCAAATTCGGCGCATTGTGTCATCTCACTGATATCTGCTCCGCCAAGCTGCAATACCAGTGGATGCTCAAGTGTGTCAAAGCGTAGGTGCCGTGCGCGGTTACCGTGTATCAATGCACCGGTGCTAATCATTTCGGTATACAGGTACGTGTGCGGGTTAAATAGTCGTGCAAAATAACGATAGTCTGTCGTTGTCCAATCAATCATTGGCGCAACTGAGAGGCGTTTGTTGGTCATATCAACCATGGTTATCAAGCCTTAATATCTGTGTCTTAAATAATGGATAAGGTGCAATGGATGAGATATCCCATTGCACCTTATTTTCAAGATTTTCTAGAGCTTCAAGCGTTATGCGAAGCGGCGATTGACTATCTTACTTATACAATAACGTGGTCAATCTTTTTGAATTCGGGCAAATTATAAAAATACAGCCCCATGATAATACCGATAAAGCCAATAAAGGCAATGTATAGTGCTGGTGAAAAGCTTACTAAAGTTGTGGCATAACCAAGACCAAAAGGTATCAGTACACCAACGATACCGTAGGTCACATTATAACAAAAAGAGATACCTGTGAGACGCACGTTGGTTGGAAACAATTGCACCAAGATAGCAGGAACCATACCGACAATACCAGCACAGAATCCCAAAAGCGCATACATAATCAATATATAGTCGCCACCCGCCTGCAGATGATAAAAGAACGCCAGTGTTTGAGCGATAAGTAGAACAGAGCCAACGACCAAAATTTTACCAAAGTTCTCATGGGTTGAGATAATCCCATAAAAGACACAGCCAAGAATCATAAATACGATGCCCAAGCTATGAGAAAAGCTAAACAAATCACTGTCTAAAGTAAAGTTGATTTCTATTAGTTCTGGCAGTAGTAGGACAATGACAGAGGTGATACTAGATATCACTATAGTCAGTACCATACTGACAAAGATAGAGTGTTTGCAGCGCTTGAATAATACCGTAAATGGTCTACCTAGATTCTTACCAGTTTTTGGCTTATCTAACGCCAAGAAAAACGGAGTTTCTTTAACCAATCGCCATACCAACAATGGCAGACAGGTTAGTAAGGCGCCAACAAAAAACGGCAAACGCCAGCCATAATCAGTCAGCTGTACGGTGGTCATAAAGTCAGTCAGCCACAGAAAAAACGCATTAGAGAACAGTACACCTACCAAAAAGCTAGCCGTAACGTAGCTACAAGCCACTGACAAATACTGCCGAGGGACATGCTCCGCCACAAATACCCAAGATAGCGGTGCGTAAAGACCAAATGCCATACCTTGTATGATTCTCAGCAATATGAATAACGCAGGTGCAAGCGCACCCCACTGCGCATAAGTAGGCAGACACGCCATTGCGAGCAAGCTACCTGCCGTAACGATTATGCTCAGGAAAAAGGTCGGCTTTCGACCTTTGAGATCACCATAACGCCCGAACAGAATACCACCAAATGGCCGAGCCAAGTAACCAATGACAAACAGCCCCATTCCTTGCAGCTTAGCAACCGTAGGATCGTTATTAGCGGGGAAAATAGCAGCTGAGACAATGTCTGCAATGTACAAATAAATCAAGAAATCAAAAAAGATTACAGCGCTGATAAAGCTTACGAATATGACTGTATTTTTGTCTTTTTTAGACATCAGGGCGTATTGAGAACGAGTCGGCATAATAGATCACGCATCCACGGAGTAAAGTGGTCATTAAGACGATCATCGTTTAGATAATCGGCCATGATAAAAACCGGCAAATCAAAGTATATAAACAATGATTCGCCGAAACAGTAATTTTGTGTATTGTAATAAGAACTTTGATTACAGGATTTGGCTTTTAACAAAAGCAAAACTGCACATCCTGCAATTTTAGGGACTATTTAGAAAAGAGTTTACATATTACAGTAGCCAGTCAATGGGTAACCAAGACATAATAGTAAGCCAGATATGATCACTCATATCGACCCGTGGCTCTGACTCGTAAACGACTTCTTTGCCATCTTCCATGGTGTGCCACTCCAAGCTACCGTTGTCTAGCAGCTTAACTTCATAAGCTTGGTTTAGTAAATCATCACTCAGCGCCCCGTGCAGCTGTCTTGCCAACTCATCATCATTGATGATGACACCCATTTCAGTATTGATATTGGCAGAGCGAGGGTCAACGTTGTAGGAGCCGATAAACACTTGATAGTCGTCTACCGCAAACGTTTTTGCATGTAGGCTGGTTGATGACTGACTGCGTGCACGCCAGAGTTTATTGTCACGTTTTTCTTCAGCTGCCGTTGATTTTAGCTCGTATATTTTTACGCCTGACCGCAGCAGGCTAGGGCGCCATTGACTATAACCAGAATGAACAGCGGTCACGTCGGTTGCATCAAATGAGTTGGTTAATATTTTGATATCAACGCCAGATTCGGCGAGCTTCACCAAAGTATCGACCCCATCTTTGGTCGGTACAAAATAAGAAGAAATAATCGTCAATTTCTTAGTTGGGCTACCAAGCAAGTTACGCAGTTGATGCACTAAGTTGGTCTCAGATGAGACGCTTTTGGACAGCTTGCCAACATCGTCACTCAAAAACTGCATGTCTGTCCAACGAAACGGCACGCGTTTGTTGATCAGATCAGTGTCTATCGTCGAGTCTTTGATGGCGGCTTTATAAACCGTCAAGCTACTGCCTTCGTTATTTTCCTCATCTATACCCAGCTTGTCTAATGCCTTTAAAAAATCAGGCGTGACGTCATCATCAAATTTTGCTAAGGTCTCGATATCAAATGATAAAGGCGATGACCAATAGTCATAAAAACTGTTATCAATATCTGTGACGACTTTACCAATCAGTAAGACATCCAAATCTGCAAACTGGCTGCTTTGGTCATTACTAAGGTATTCGTTGCCGATGTTACGCCCGCCGATGATAGTAATCTGCTTATCAAAGGTCATGCTCTTATTGTGCATGCGGCGATTAATACGCGGCAAACCAGTCACATAGTTCAACGTCGGAAACTTACGATGCATCAAAGGGTTGATGATGCGCACCGCAATGTTAGGATGGCTAGCAAAACGTAATAAATGCTGGTCAAACTTGGCACTATTATTAAAATCATCTAACAATAAGCGCACGATCACGCCGCGTTCAGCTGCGTCCCATAAGTCTTTTAATAGAAGCTGGCCAGCCTGATCGTTATGCCAAATATAGTACTGTGCATCAATATTGCGCGTGGCCATATCTGTCAAGATGCTACGAGCAGCAAAAGCATTCGCTCCGGTTACGATTGGGTGATAACCAGACAAGTCAGGATGAATATCGTTCTGCGCACTAATAGCAGAGACCAAATCAGTACTGCTGGTCTTAATCGGCTCACCTTGCGTCGTTTGCTTATCTGAATATAGCGCCTCTACACGCGCTGATAGTGCTTGGCTTTCCGGTAAATGTGGCTGCTTGGGCAAACTCTGGCAAGCGCTAAGACCTAAAGTCAGTCCTAGGGTTAGGCTCAACGATAAGCTGCTTGGTTCTATACTGAACATCGACATAACGAATTTACCTTAATGAGCCTAAATGTACTGATAAATAATGATTCTAAGTGTTGAAAGCACTCTTTTTAGATGAACTACCAGACTGTTGTTGTATTACATGTGGCAAAATCTAAATCGTCGCTAAGCTTAGCAGCTGTTGTGATATCTGCCTATTATAAATACGTTATTTTTGTTAGATTTAGCGCACGAAATCATTGTTTTTTAAGTAGTGTTTAATTATATATGTGGCAGATTTTAAGCATTAAAATTGATACATGTTTGGTATTCGAAAATAATATTTAGTGGCCATTTGAAACCAGCTGTGCGGAATAAGTCGACATGATATGATAACGCTGATGAATTCGGTCGATAATCAGAAGAATAAGCAGTCATTTTATTTCAATTAAAAGACCAACCAATAAAATACTAATCAATAAAATACCAACCAAAGTAACGGAACGTTTATGAGTCAGTCGCAAAACCATGATGAGAATAGTTTGAACAAGTTAGATCCAAACTGGCGCAACGATGCCTTAGATTTAGGGCTTGATTATGGCATGCAGACCATCGCAGTGCGGGCAGGTCAACATCGTACAGACGAAGGCGAGCATTCAGAGCCTATTTTTACCACCAGCTCTTACGTTTATCGTTCAGCCGCTGATGCCGCTGCTCATTTTGACGGTACAAAAACAGGCAATGTTTACTCTCGCCATACTAATCCAAGTGTACGTACTTTTGAGCGTCGCTTGGCTGCATTAGAAAACGGTGAACGCGCGGTTGCGACGGCCTCTGGTATGGGCGCTATTTTGACCATGTGCTTGGCATACCTAAAAGCGGGTGACCATTTGCTAGCGGCCAACCAGTTATTTGGCTCATCTATCGGTCTATTCAACAACTATATGGCCAAGTTTGGTGTTGAAGTCAGCTACGTGGATTGCTTCGACAATGAGGCATGGGCCAATGCGGTTCAACCAAATACCAAGGTGATTTATTGCGAAAGCCCAAGTAATCCATTGGCGCAGATTTGTGATATCGGTTATTTGAGTCAGCTATGTAAAGCCAATGACATATTACTCGTCGTTGACAACTGCTTTGCAACGCCAGCATTGCAGCGCCCGCTAGACTTGGGTGCGGATGTGGTCATTCACTCTGCAACTAAATATTTAGATGGTCAAGGTCGAGTACTTGGCGGTGCGCTAGTTGGTAGCGACAAGCTCATGCAAGAAGCCTTTACCGTGGTACGTTCAGGCGGTATTAGTATGAGCCCATTTAACGCTTGGGTATTTACCAAAGGGCTTGAGACACTCAAATTACGTATGCAAGCGCATTGCCAAAATGCCAATCAAGTGGCAGAATTTTTGGTCAATCATCCTAATGTCAGTACCGTACACTTTTCAGGCTTGAGTGATCATCCTGCACACGAGCTTGCCACACGTCAGCATCATATGAAAGATGGCTATGGTGCTATCATGGGTTTTGAAGTCAAGGCATCTGATAGCCGTGATACCAAAGAAGCGGCGTGGCATGTGATTGATTCAACACAAATGGTCTCTATCACCAATAACTTGGGCGATGCCAAAACCACGATTACTCATCCTGCAACCACCACGCATTTCCGTCTAACTGCTGAGGCTCGTGCCGAAGCTGGTGTCAAAGACGGTCTGATTCGTCTATCGGTTGGTCTGGAAGATGTAGAAGATATTATCAAAGACTTGGCACGTGGTTTAGACAGTTTGTAAAGATAACGGTATAATCTGCACTAACGCATTGCATTAACTTTACGTTGTTAATTATTCATTACTATACGCACTAGCATAAAATACAAACCATAAATAACAAAACATAAATAACAAAAGAGGCAACTATGAACATTCAAGCATTGATGCAACAAGCACAAACGATGCAAAAGAAAGTAGAAGCAAACGTTGAAAACGCTAAGAAAGAACTTGCTAATAAAGAAGTACAAGCAGAAGCGGGCAGTGGCTTAGTTAAAGTAACGATGACTGGTCGTCATGTGGTTAAGCGTTTGACTATTGATCCAAGTCTGCTAGAAGATGAGCCAGATATGATTGAAGATCTTATCGCTGCTGCTATTAATGATGCGGTTCGTCAAGCAGATGCACTATATGAAGAAACGATGGCTGGCGCGACTTCAGGTATGGGTCTGCCACCAGGTATGCAAGGCATGTTTTAAGCATTAAATATTTCATACTAAAGACAAAAATGGGGTTGTTATCGATACGATACGACCCCATTTTTATAGCTACGATTTATAAATTCAGTTAGATAAAGTCAACTAAAGGAAGCTACTTTGCTTACAGCCAAATTTGATCAGCTGGTCAAACAGCTGCGTATATTGCCAGGCGTCGGTCAAAAAAGTGCCCAACGAATGGCGCTACATCTGCTCAGTAAAAAACGCCCACAAGGCATGGCACTCGCCCAAGCACTAGATGAAGCCATGCGTGATATTGTTGAATGTCAGCGTTGTCATAGCTTTAGTGATGAGGCTGTATGTCCGCTTTGCCAAGATGTTAGACGTGATGACAGTCTGCTATGCGTGGTCGAGACAGCAGCAGATGTGATGGCGATTGAGCAGACAGCTGGTTACCGTGGTCGTTATTTTGTGTTGGGCGGGCATCTATCACCAATTGACGGTGTCAGCGCAGACGACTTAAATATCGATCAGCTGGTATGGCGAGTGAAGCAAGAACCTGTCGAAGAGCTGATACTGGCAACAGGTACGACTGTCGAAGGGCAGACTACTGCGCACTTTATTAGTGAAGCTGTCAGTCGTCATGTCAATAAAGTGACGCGTTTAGCACAAGGTGTGCCGATGGGCGGCGAGCTTGAGTATCTGGATAGTATGACGCTTGGTCAAGCCATGCAAAATCGTTCTTTTTTATAATGTTTTGATTGCTTCAAAGTCTTACCCAATTCATTTCTTGGAATTGCTATAATTACTTTATTATTGTTTATCTTTTAATTTTATTAAGGCGCGGTTTAGCGTTTTATTTTCTCCTATTAATGCAGGTATCTGCCCGTGTCCAATAACGTTTCAAACGCCTCAGCTCAATCAAATGCTTCTGATATCAATGATGGCTCATTACAAGAACCCGCTAATATTGAGCCAATGTCAGCAGCCACTTCATCTGAGTCAGCTACTAATACTCCAGATGCTGAGGTGCTAGATATTGATGCACTGTTGGATATTGCCGATGACGTTGCTATTACTTGGGTACGTAAGCAAGGCGATTTAGATGAGGTTATCGATGCCTTAGCGACTTGCGGACGCGTAGCCTTAGATACTGAGTTTATCAAGCGTGACACTTATTATCCGCGCTTGGCACTTGTGCAATTAAATACTGGCGATCATGTTTATTTGCTGGATGCACCCCAGTTACAAATGGCTGAACTGTGGGAAGCGCTACGCAAAGTAGATGTGGCTATCTGGCATGCTTGCGGCGAAGATTTGGGCATTTTTTATCTGTTGTCTGGCTGCCCACCGTTGACCAATATCTTCGATACGCAAATTGCATTGTCTTATCTAACGGGTCAATTGCAAATGGGGTATCAGCAGGCACTGGCCGATCAGCTAGATATGCATATCGATAAAGAACATAGTCAGTCTGATTGGCTCCAGCGTCCGTTGACAGATGAGCAAGAGCAATATGCCATCGACGATGTGCGTTATTTGCCAGCGCTATATCTCAGTATCGAACATGCGCTTAAGGCTCAAGGGTTGTATGATTATGTTTGGGCCGACTGTCAGCTCTATGCCAGTGATTTGTATGACACGCAGCACGTCGAAGATGAAGCGATGTATTTAACGATGGCAGATTACCGCTATAACTCGCAGCAAATGGCGATACTCAAAGGTGTGGCTACGTGGCGAGAAGAGCTGGCTCGTGCGACCAATCAACCGCGTACCTTTGTGATAAAAAAACAAGCAGTACGAGAGATTGTCACTGAAAAGCCAAACAGCATGCGAGAGCTGGCACATAAAACAACCATGCACCGTAGTATGCTGCGACTATATGGCGAAGAGCTGCTGAAAGTAATCAGAGATGCCAAAAGTCTACCGCCTACAGAGCATCCAGAATGTCTAGTGCCACCATATCGCTCAAAAAATAAAGTATTATCAAAAGCAGTGCAGCAAGCGATTGATGAGCATGCGCGCGAAATCGGTATACCTGCCAGTGTATTGATGCGTAAAAAATGGCTAGGGCAATTGTATGAAGTGGTTGCTCTTGATAAAGATGTGAGCGAACTGCCACAAGGGCTAAAAGGTTGGCGTAACGACTGGGTTATTAAAACCTTAATTCCAGTCATCAAAAAGCATAAAACTGAACTGCAGCAGGGCATGGGTATTCGTGTTCAATAAAACAGCGTTTAATAAGACTGAAAACTGACACTCAAATATTCATACAGCTCTTAGCGTTTAAATCGTCCATGCTCTAAAAAGTATCGAGTCTGCTCGGCGACCTCTGGGTTCACTAGCATGCCAGTATGTGAGACTGGCATAATGATATGATCAGCTGCAGACTCTATCCTCGTCTCTTCTATATATACTGTCCCGTCATGTGCAAGTTGCTCGTTAAGAGGTGGCTTGTCAGATTTGCGCATTTTGCGATTATGATATTGCAAAAACAGCTGACCTAGACCATACGGGCGGTTGCCAGCGATGACACCTAGCGTCACGTGTTTGGGCAATGGCGCGACTGTGCCGTCCAGTGCGTCGACATACGAGCGACCTACGACAGCAGGAGTCAATCGCCAGATATAATCTGCACACACACTGCCTCTATGCGGTGTTCCTAGAGTCACGCAACGTCCAATTTTCCATTTTGGATACTGAGCGACAAAATCACGAATGATCAAACCACCTAAACTATGCCCAACCAAATCTATAGGATGATCTGGGTGATGGTTTGTTTCTAGCCAGCTATTTAGGCGAGCGCTATTGGTTTTGATACCATCACGCATACTACGGTAGCCATACTGATGGGTATCAAATCCTGCTGCTTGCAGGCGCTTGGCTAATGGTCGCATGATCCATGGGGTTTGGTGTAGCCCGTGAATTAGAATGACGCGAGTTTTTTGTTTAGGCGCTTTATGTTGCATAGCAGTGTCCAATGGTTGCTTCAGAAATTTAAGATAAATAGCTTATTATCAATATAAGCTTTTATTACATTGAGTTCTTATCGTTTATTTTATTGATAATATTACCTGCTAACGTAATAGATAAAAAGTCAGACAAATAAAAACCTCCAAGTCAGCTGCTGACTTGGAGGTTTTTTACTACAGAGAATAACTATCAAAAATGATAATTACATATAGTTTTCGATACTTGGGCAAGAGCACATTAGGTTCTTATCACCATAAGCATCATCGACACGAGCGACACTTGGCCAGAACTTGTTTGCACGGATGTACGGCAGTGGGAATGCAGCAGTCTCACGGCTGTAAGGATGCGTCCACTCTTCGCCAGTAATCATAGCAGCCGTATGCGGTGCATTGACTAATGGGTTGTCTTCTAGCGTCCAGTTATCTTCACCAGCTTTGGCTTTCATGGCTTCAGCTTTGATAGATTTTAGCGCACTGATAAAGCGATCCAACTCTTCTTTTGACTCAGACTCTGTTGGCTCAATCATAAGCGTACCAGCGACTGGGAAGCTCATCGTTGGCGAATGGAAACCATAATCCATCAAGCGCTTAGCGATATCGCTTTCCGTGATGCCAGTTTCTTCTTTTAACGGACGAATATCGATGATACATTCGTGAGCCACACGGCCGTTTTTGCCAGCATATAGGACAGGGTAGTGACCTTTTAATTCGGCTGCCACATAGTTTGCGTTCAACAATGCTAATTCAGTGGCTTTTAATAGACCATCGCGGCCCATCATAGCAATATACATCCATGAGATAGGCAAGATGCTCGCTGAACCATAAGGTGCTGCTGATACTGCTGAGCAGTCTTTTTGTGCATTATGTACAGGACTCAAGGTATGGTTGGCCATAAACGTTGCCAAATGCGCCTTCATACCGATAGGACCCATGCCTGGACCACCGCCGCCATGCGGGATGCAGAAGGTTTTATGCAAGTTCATGTGTAATACATCAGCACCAACGTCTGCAGGTTGCATCATGCCTACCTGAGCATTCATGTTGGCGCCATCCATATAGACCTGACCACCATGCTTGTGAGTCAAATCACAGATATGACGGATGCCTTCTTCAAACACGCCATGAGTCGATGGGTACGTGATCATTAAAGCGCCCAAACGCTCGCTATGCTCTTCACACTTGGCGGTTAAATCATCGATATCAACGTTGCCGTTTTCATCGGTTTTGACCACGACGACTTTCATACCCATCATCATGGCGGTAGCAGGGTTGGTACCGTGCGCTGACTGAGGAATCAAGCACACATCACGATTGGTCTCGCCCAATGACTCATGATAACGGCGAATCGCGAGCAGACCAGCATATTCACCAGAGGCACCAGAGTTTGGCTGCATAGAGACATCATCAAAACCAGTAATGGCTTTTAATTGATCTTGCAAGCTATCGATCATCGCGATATAGCCAGTAACTTGATCACGTGGTGCAAAAGGATGCACGTTGGCAAACTCAGGCCAAGTAATCGGTAGCATCTCACTGGTGGCGTTTAGCTTCATGGTACAGCTACCCAGTGAAATCATGCTGCGGTTCATCGCTAGATCTTTGTCTTCAAGCGACTTTAGGTAGCGTAGCATTTCGTGCTCGGTATGATGCGAGTTGAATACTGGATGAGTCAAAATGTCATCCGTACGCAAGTGTGCGCTATCTAGAGAGACGCGAGCGGTTTCAGGTAGATCGTGTGACTTGTTGACGAATAGCTGAGTCAACGTGTTGAAATCTTGCTGATCGCTGGTTTCACTAAAGGCAACGCTTAATTTGGTGTCGCTTAGACGCCATAAGTTATAGCCAACGTTGTCTGCATTTTTAAAGATTTGAGTAGCAAGCTTCTCTGAACCACAATCAACGACGACTGTATCGAAGAATTGATCATGTACCACGCTCAAGCTGCTGTCATTAGATTCTGTGATAGCATCAGCAAACGCAGTGGCAAACGCATGAATACGAGTGGCAATACGCTTCACGCCGCCTGGACCATGGTATACCGCGTACATACCAGCGAGGTTAGCTAGTAATACTTGTGAGGTGCAGATGTTTGAGTTGGCTTTTTCGCGGCGGATATGCTGCTCACGCGTTTGTAGAGCCATACGTAATGCAGTATTGCCTTGTGCATCTTTTGATACGCCAATGATACGACCAGGTGCTGAACGCTTGGCTTTATCAGAAAACGCAAAGTAAGCGGCATGTGGACCACCGAAGCCCATTGGTATACCAAAGCGCTGCGTACTACCTAGCGCTACGTCAGCACCCATATCGGCTGGTGATTTCAATAACACCAAGCTCATGATGTCACTGACAACACTGACGTAAGTTTTGTTTTCTTTTACGGCCGCGATGACGTCTGTTAAGTCTTTAACGTCACCTTCAGCACCGACATACTGGAATAGCGCACCAAAATAATCGCCTGATTTAGCCGTGTCAAAATCACCAACGACCACTTCCCAACCAAAGTATTTAGCACGAGTATTGATAACATCTAGCGTTTGCGGATAGACACGCTCGTCGACGAAATACTGCGTTGATTTGCTTTTGCTCACACGCTTTGACATCGCCATCGCTTCTGCCGCTGCTGTTGCTTCATCAAGCAATGACGCACCAGCCAGCTCAAGACCTGTTAGATCAATACATACTTGTTGGAAGTTCAGCAATGCTTCTAGACGACCTTGAGCGATTTCAGCTTGATAAGGGGTATAGGCGGTATACCAGCCTGGATTTTCAAGGACGTTGCGCTGAATGACGGCAGGCATACGAACCGGAGAGTAGCCTTGACCGATATAGCTTTTGTTAACAGTGATGTCATCTGCCATCGTGCGTAGTTTGGCAAGTGCCGCATGCTCACTCATCGCCACTGGCAAATCCAGCTCTTTGTGCAGACGTACTGGCTCAGGCACAGTGTCATTGATAAAGCTTTGCATATCTTTATAACCAACAGCGCTGAGTAGGTCAGCTTGCTTGGTTTCGTTCGAACCTAAGTGGCGATAGACAAATTCAGCTTCGTTGAACAATCCTTGAAAGGTATCAAACGATGGGTTTTGAGAGATAGTCATGACAATCCTTGGTTAAGGGAGTAATAAACAAAATAGCAATTAAGGGAATAATGTGAGCGGTACGTTATACGTAATGCACAAACTGTTTTTGATCAAAGCGGAACTGGGTGTTGTAAACGCCACTGTCAGCGCGCTCGCCTGCGCCAAGCATCATAACGATATGATGGTCGTCGCTAAGATTGAGCAACGCTTTCATGGCAGGCTCATCAAAGCCGCCCATAGGACAGCTATCAAAACCATGAGCGCGTAATGCTAGCATCAGGTTTTCGGCGGCAAGCGCGGTGTTATTGGTTGCCCAGTTTTTGGTGTCTTCAAAGGTATAATAAGGCGATTTGATTGGGCCTTTTACGCGTCTGACCACTTGCGTTGCGCCCCATTTTGCAGCCGAAACCACGTTGGCTGGGCCGCGCAAAAAGTCCATCGTAACGACTTTGTTGTAGTAGTCTTTTACTTTCTTAGGCACTGGCTGATCAGGGTATTCGCGCAATACTTGCTGAGCGTGATCGTGCCAAACATCAGTACGAGCAACGATGGCAATCAAACGGGCTGATGTTTTTGCTGCGTTTTGATTCATGCAGTTTTTGACGGCGCGTTTGCGATTGTCAGCATCATCGATAACATAAAATTCCCACGGCTGTAGGTTGCTAGAGTTTGGTGCTAGCATGGCCAAACGCAGACAGTCTGCCAATACGTCATCAGGTATGGGGGTATCAGTAAAACGGCGCACGGAACGGCGTGACTCTACGATATCGCGAAAGGCTTTTAGCTGCGGCGTATGGTTTGGTGTAGCAATGGGGTCTTTATTATCGGTGTTGGCATTCATATTAGGATCCATGCTGAGAATTGGGTTATCAGTTTGAGTCGTTATTGATAGCACGTATTCATTGGGATTCGAATAGGTGATCAATACGAGTCAATGAGATAACGCTTGAGAGCAATAACATCGGACGATAATGATTGTTGGAGATCTACATATAAAGCTACTTTCAAATAGTAAGCATGGTCAATGAGCCAATACTTTTCATGAGAAAGGTTTTTAAATCGTTTAAATAGAGAGTATAGATACCAGCTGCTGCCAGTATCTATAATGTTTAGTCGGGGCTAGTGCTTTGTACGAGCTAATATCTTACAAATGCTAATGTCTTGCGAGAGTATGCTTAGCTTACGTGTTTAGCTTATAAGTCGCTTTCGTACTCGTCAGCAGTCATTAGTGCTTCGTAGTCAGCGATGTTGTCAGGCTTCATTCTGAAGAACCAACCTTCGCCGTATGGGTCAGAGTTGATGATTTCAGGATCATCTTCTAGTGCTTCATTGATAGCGATCACTTCACCTGAAATAGGCGCATAAACGTCAGAAGCCGCTTTTACTGATTCAACAACTGAGATTTCGTCATCAACAGCGATGATATCGCCCACATCTGGTAGCTCAACGAATACCACATCACCCAATAGATCTTGAGCATGGTCAGTGATACCAACAGTGATCGTACCGTCGTCTTCTAGGCGTAGCCACTCGTGACTCGCAATATATTTTAGCTCTGCTGGGATGTTGCTCATGGTCTCTCTCCTAAGTGATAGAGGTTAATTAACAAAAATAATGGAGGCTAGGCGTGTTGCCATTTTTATAATTGCGCGCAAAATGACAACGCGCTCTAATGATAGAATTTATAAGACCTAAGAGTCAAACTGTTGCTTGCCGTTACGGACAAAAGGTAGCTTTAGTACGCGTACATCGACGAATTTACCTTTGCCGCGTAGATCGACTTGTACGCTGTTATCTTCTGATAAGCTGGTAGGTACACGAGCAATCGCGATTGAATTTTTTAGGCTAGGGGAGAATGTACCGCTGGTGATAATGCCAGTTTGCTCGTTATCAGTGCCTTGATTGATAGTCACTGTCATGCCTTCACGCAATACGCCGCGCGTGGTCAATAGCAAGCCCACTTGCTTCATAGCGGTGTTGTCTTCTTTTGACTGCTTACGTTTGCTGACCAATGCTTCACGACCGACAAAGGCGCGGTCGTCTTTGAGCGCTAGCGTCCAGCCCATGTTGCACTCGTAAGGGCTGATGGTCTCGTCCATGTCATGGCCATAAAGGTTCATGCCTGCTTCCATACGCAAGGTATCACGTGCGCCAAGACCGGCAGGTTTGATGCCATTTGCTTTTAGCTGCTCAAAGAAAGCAGGGGCATCATCGGCATGCATAATGACTTCGACGCCATCTTCACCAGTATAGCCGGTACGAGCTACAAACCAATCGGTGCCTTCGATATCGGTCAAGTCAGCACCAACGAAAGGTTCTAGTGCTGCTAAGGTATCTGCCCAGCTTGGTTTGGCCTGAGCCAGTTTTGCAATAGCATTTGGACCTTGCACGGCAAGCATCGCAAGCTCAGGACGCTCGGTAATCGTAATATCAAAGCCTTCGGCGACTTTATTAAACTGTGCTAAGTCCTTGTCACGAGTGGCCGCGTTAGAGACGATACGGTACTCAGTTTCTTCTGCATTCATCAGGTAGACGATCAAATCATCGATGACGCCGCCTTGCTCATTGAGCATGCCAGAGTATAGCGCTTTACCAGTGGTGGTGAGTTTGTTGACATCGTTTGCGAGCAGCTTTTGTAGCCATGCTTTGGTATCAGCACCTTTGATATCAGTCACAACCATATGTGAGACATCAAACATACCTGCATCTGTACGTACTGCTTCGTGCTCTTCGATTTGTGAACCGTAATGAATTGGCAATTCCCAACCAGAGAAATCGACCAGTTTGCCCTCACTATCAATATGAGACTGGTAAAAAGGGGTGCGCTGAGGGGCTTGGGTTTGATCGTTTTGAGAAGTGATGTCTTGAGAATGGGTATCAGTCATAACAAATCCTTATGTGTACATCAGTCGTACTCGGCAGAGTAAGGAGTGATGCGCAACGTAAAAGTAGCGAGAAGCAATATTGCAAGGCGCAAATATCACATCAAAGGGTGACACAGAAAGCAAAGATGAAGACGTAAGCCAAACAGACGCTATACGTCAGTTTAAGCTAAAGCCCTATCTGTCCTGTGACCTGAGATTTTCAACACGAACTATCATTTTTGGGCAGTTATATGAGCCCTATCGTCGATGATAGCGTATTTTCTCCCCTTCGGTGGGTAAGACGTCGTCCGTGCTTACCACTCTCCAGATTTGTTATGCCTTATGTTTGATAAAAAAGTAGTGCGCTATGAGCGTCATATTACTAAATACTATCAAACAACAGTGACATGCGTTTTTCAGTCCTTTTACCTGAGCGATTGGCAGGGTGGATGCGCCTTCGGTGGTTATCTAGCAATTGCGATAGTTGTATAACCAATAGGGTTCAATACAAAAACGATGCTGATAAACTCTCTCCTGAAAAACGCTTTTATTATGAAAGGTTCAAAGCGCTTTTACAAGTCATCAAAGCCATTAAAATAAATAAATTTGGCAAAAATGATGTTTTGTTAAGGCAGTCTATGAAATAGGTTATATTTTACAATGATATTTTTGTCGCTCATATCAGCGTTTTATCTGTGTGTTTTCACAAAAATTACGATAGCAAAACGCAAAGCGACTACTGGTATTTGCCTGAAATATGCTAACCTACGCCCATAGTTTCTGATAGGTGGTTTTTATGCATTGCGATATTTATAAATTTCCAAAACATGACGACATGTATATCTACATTGCGCGTCCTGATTATCCTGACGATACTGATGAGATCAAAGACTGGCTTGGCGTATTACCAAAAGATTTCCGTGCAGGTTTAGGCCGTAGTAAGTTCGTCATGCATTTGGACTTATCAACTAAAGATAAGCTCGCTCGTGTCGATAAAGGAGAAGTACTGGCAAAATTACAGTCTCAAGGTTACTTTGTGCAGTTGCCGCCGCAAGACGTGATGCGCCGCCAAGCAGAGCTGCGTGCTCGTGAATCGCAGGACAGCATCTACAATTAATAGATTTGTCAGCAAGTAATTGTGGTAGGACATATCAATGCGCTACCTTGAAAATAGCGTCGATAAAAACCTACGACACACTTGCTCACATGCATTTGAGTAGAGAGTCGTGATAAACTGACACCCTACGCAATGTACATATAAGCCTACATAATGCACAAGTTCATTATGTAGTTGGCCTCATTCTGGTTCTACAGAACGCACATATACCGCTAGACACAGATTGTGTCATTGGCGATAAACGCAGGTAAATAAACACGCATGGACTGGTTAAAAAATATCTTACATAGCTTACCGCTAGAGTCTATCAGTGACATTCTCGGTGAGATTGCCATTTGGTGGGGCCAAATGGTAAAGGATGTCCCGCCCGCTGATTTGCCGATGTATGCTTATCTGGGCGGTGCTGTTTTGGTACTAGTGCTATGGATACTTGTGGCTCGTGTACTGCCAAAACCATTGGGCGGTATGAGCTGGATGGTTCTGTTTGCGGTATTATTAGCACCAGGTACAGCGCTTGGTGATCCGAGCGAGCTTGCACCAGCCAGTATTAGCGTCGTCTATGCTGTGATGATGAAAGATTACGCAGGCGCGGTTGCCAATATGTTGCCGATATTGGTGATACTGGTCGCAGGGTTGTTTGTTGGTTTTGTATGGCAGTTGATACGCAGCGCATTTGCATCAAGCTTGGATAAAGCCCGTAGCCGCAGCGCAGAAGATACACAGGCCACGTTACAAATGACCACAGGCAGTTATTTGCCAGAAGGCACTACCGTAACCGGACAGCCTGACACTAACGTGAGCTTAAAAAAAGACAATGCATTGGCTAAGAAAATGGATAGCGATACGTCTGATAAGTGATAAAAATAGGCTAGGCATTAAGATAGTACTATTTTTTTAGAATTTATTTGATACCCGAATAAAAAGACACCGCTGCGTGTCTTTTTTTATGCTCGACTGTTTATTAGACATATAAATAATTGCTCACTATACATTGCACATAACAATTGTTAATAAATGCGAACGCATGAGTATTTTGGCAATGTATCAGGCTGTGCTAATCTAATTTATTCTTTACTAATTTATCCTTTATTAGTCATTTATGTTTTAGACCTATCCATTTATAACAACTTATCTATAACAACAATCGAGATCTGATTATGACCACAGCTGACAATACTAAGAAAAACTTTACTGGTACCAGTAGTTATATTGCTACCGATGATTTGCAACTGGCCGTAAATGCCGCTATGACATTACAAAAGCCATTGCTGATCAAAGGTGAGCCTGGCACAGGTAAGACATTGCTTGCCGAAGAAGTCGCTGAAAGCTTGGGTATGCCACTGATTACTTGGCACGTCAAATCGACGACTAAGGCTGAGCAAGGACTGTATGAGTATGATGCGGTATCACGCCTGCGGGATTCGCAGTTGGGTGATGATAAGGTCTATGACATTGCCAACTATATCAAGCCGGGCAAGCTGTGGGACGCTTTTACCAGTACAGAGCGTAGTGTACTACTGATTGATGAGATTGATAAAGCCGATATCGAGTTCCCAAATGACTTGCTACATGAGCTTGATAAGATGTCTTTTTATGTTTATGAGACTGGCGAAACTATTACAGCGGCGCAGCGTCCAGTGGTTATTATTACTTCAAACAATGAAAAAGAGCTACCAGATGCATTTTTGCGTCGTTGTTTCTTCCACTATATTGACTTCCCAGAAGAAGAAACCATGCGCCAAATCATCGAAGTGCATTTTCCAGACATTCAGGAAAAACTGGTCAATGATGCATTGGATATCTTCTATAAACTGCGCGGTATTCAAGGTCTTAAAAAGCCGCCATCAACGTCTGAGTTGGTCGATTGGTTAACTTTGTTACTTGCTGATGATATGGCTCAGGACGAGCTAGAAGAAAATCTGCGCGGCGAAAAGTCTATCCCGCCTCTATATGGCGCATTGCTCAAAAATGAAGCAGATGTGAGTTTATTACAGCGTTTTGCCAATATGATGCGTCGTTAATGTTTGCAGCTTGCGTTGATTTTAACGTCTTATGTCCGATATCGGATGTCTATTATGAAGGTCAATGCAAACGCTCAACCTGTGACTGTAACTGTACCAATTAATGATATCAGCAATATCACCAGATAATAATATCAGCCAATAAGTGATACGACTCTTATGTTTATCAAACTATTCTATACCTTGCGTACTTATGGCGTGCCAGTCAGTACGCGCGAGCTGCTCGATCTCAATGCCGCGTTAGATAAAGGGCTGATGATGCAGTCGCATCCTGAAGATCCAGCACTGACTACTTTTGCTAGCCGCGAAGATATGTACCGGTTGATCCGACTGTGCATGGTCAAAGACGAGCGCCATTTTGATAAGTTCGATCGGGCCATGGCGGATTATTTTGAAGGTGTCGATAGTCTCGATATGGATGAGCTGTTGGCCAAGTTAACGGACGTGCCCAAAGAGTGGCTGGATCTAAAGCTCGATCCCAAAAATCTAACCGAAGAGCAAAGACGATTACTGAAAAAGTACGGCTCGCTTGAAGAGCTGATGAAGGCGTTAGAGGAACGGTTAAAAGAGCAAAAAGAGCGTCATCAAGGTGGCAGTAAATGGGTAGGAACGGGCGGGACTTCGCCATTTGGTGCCTATGGTGATCATCCAGAAGGTGTACGTGTCGGCGGTGAGTCTCGCAAACGTAGCGCAGCAAAAGTCTGGGAGCAGCGTAAATATCGCAATCTCGATGATGACAATCAGCTCGGTACTCGCCAAATTCAAATGGCGCTACGCAATCTGCGTCAGTTTGCGCGGACTGGCAGTGCTGACGAGCTAGATATTCATGAGACGATTAAACGTACGGCAAAAAAGGGGGTGCTCGATATACATATGCAGGCAGAGCGCCGTAACCGTGTCAAAGTGCTAATGCTGTTTGATGTGGGCGGCAGTATGGATATCCATGTCGAAGCGCTCGAAAAACTGTTTTCTGCGGCAAAAAATGAATTTAAAACCTTAGAGTTCTTTTATTTTCATAACTGTTTGTATGACTATGTGTGGAAGGACAACAATCGTCGCCATAGTGCACCGATGCCAACGTTTGAGCTACTCAATAAATATGGCCGAGAGTATCGTGTTATCTTCGTCGGTGATGCATCGATGTCGCCTTATGAGCTGATGACAGTAGGCGGCAGCGTAGAGTATATGAATAATGAAGCGGGCATCGTATGGCTGAAGCGAGTACTGGAGCATTTTGATAAAGTAACTTGGCTCAATCCTGAAAACCCATCGTATTGGCAATATACACAGACCATCGTTGAGATTAAAAAGCTGTTCGAAAATAAGATGTATCCGATGACGCTACATGGTGTTGAAGAAATGACTCAATATATGGCACGGTAATTTTGATATTCAGCCTGATTGATAAAGCCTGTTAACACAGCTTAAACCCTTATAAAAACAGCCGTTATGACAACATAGCGGCTGTTTTTTTATCGATGCAAATAGGTTCTATAGTCATCCTATATTGGTATGCCTAGTAAAGTGTGTTAACATTCATTTTAAATGAATGTTATAAATATTCTGTATTGGTCGGCTAATAATTTTGATGACTACTGTAAAAAGGTCTACTCATTATTGCCAGTTTAGACGGATTATTTTTAACATTTCAATTTATCAATGTAGTTAATGACTAAGAGAAACAACATGGCCTCACCAAAAACGTTAGAAATTGTCACCGCAACCGTTCCTGTACTTGAACAACATGGTGTTGCGATTACCACTGTGTTTTATAAAAATATGTTTAATGAGCATCCTGAGTTGTTAGATATTTTTAATGAGACCAATCAAAAACTAGGCCGTCAACAGACCGCACTGGCTACAACAGTATTGGCCGCTGCCAAGCACTTGGACAAACTGGCTACGCTATTGCCACAGGTGACCCAGATTAGCCATAAACATAGAGCCTTACAGATATTACCTGAGCATTATCCTATCGTCGGCAAACATCTAATTGGGGCGATAAAAGAAGTGCTAGGAGAGGCAGCCACTGACGACATCATTACCGCTTGGACAGAAGCTTATGATGAGATCGCCTCCGTGTTTATCCAGATTGAACATGGCATGTATGAAGAAGCAATGTGGCAGGGGTTTGCGCCTTTTAAAGTGACCGAAAAGGTAGCGGCTGCTACGGATATCGCAGCCTTTACAGTAGTGCCAGTGAACGACAATGAAGATAGTAATCAAGATATTGACCTGAGCAAATTGACCTTAACCGCTGGTCAATACATCACGGTGAAAACAGACCCAAAAGACAGCGATCATATTGCGCTGCGTCATTATTCTTTATACTCTGCCAGTACTGATGCAGGCATTCAGTTTGCTGTTCGACGTGATAACCGTAATGAGCATCATGGGTTGGTTTCTAACTATATGCATGATCAACTAGAAGTCGGTGATACGGTTTTATTATCGGCACCAGCTGGTGACTTTGCGCTCAATCAAGATTTGGTACAGCAAAATGATATTCCATTGGTATTAATGAGTGCAGGGGTCGGGGTTACGCCTGTACTGTCTATGCTAGAGGCGCAAGTATTAGCCAATCCTAAACGACCTATTATATGGGTTTATGCATGTCAAAATATCGCCCATCATGCTTTCTCTGATCAGGTAGAAGTATTACTCGAACAGGCTGAGAGCGTAGAAAAACATATCTTTTACTTTGAGTCTGGGCAGATGTTAGATGAGACATGGCTTGCTACCTTGCCTAAGCCTGCTGATATCTATGTGTGCGGCTCGATGCCATTTATGGAAAGTATGATTGATGGGTTGGTAGCATTAGATCATGGTGCCGATAGCGTTCACTACGAACCGTTTGGCCCTAAAATGAGCTTGGGTGGTTAGTTTTTAGCGATTGTTAGCCATTAATTATTACCAATAACAAAAAAAGCACTTGAATGACAACGTCATTTCAAGTGCTTTTTATTGAACGCAATATAAGAAGCAATAGGAGTTAGATATTAACATTGAAATATAGATGCGTATTACTCTTTATTTTCAACCAATCCAATCATCACGCCCATCTCTTTTTTATCCTGCTTATCGATACTAGGCGCATACAATGCTGAGGCAATACCACCGTCTAAAAACAGCGCGTTTGAACAACCTAACTCATTCTTAAATAGTTCTGCAAACTGATAAAAGGTCACAGGCTCATCGCTATTAACGAGCTGTATACTGCCATCACGGCAAACGCCTGCACCATTACGCAGTTTGATTGAGCTGCTATCAGGGTTGAACTTTGGGTGTATCTCGTCATTGATGACCAGCATAGGACCCGACTGCGTCGCATACCAAGGCTGCACATCACCATTGCTTATCTGCTCATTTAACGCATTACTTTCGGTGATTTGCACGTTGCCAGCTTGGTCCCACCACATAACCCCATTAGGTAATAGATGAAAATTACCGCCACCTTCTTTTGTATTTAGCGATTTGAGTTCTTTGCCTTCGATGACGGTATAGCCAATCGGCGCATAGTTTTCATTATACATGCCTGCATTCATCGCAAATTTGAGGGTCTCATGATTCGGTAATGTGGCCAATAACGCATCAAAGGTCAGCAGAGGCTCATTGTTATCAGAGGATTGCCAAAACAGTTGTAATGAATAACGCTCGCTCGCTAACGCGGTAGCATCGACACGGCAAACACTATAAGCAAAGGGCGTGTCTTTAGTCTGACATGACCAGCTATCGGTATCGCTACTAGTCGCATTGGTATTTGTCTGCTGGCAGGCGCTCAGGCCTAGCGCAAGTACCATCGTTGATAAGAATAAGTTAAAAATAGAACTTGGCATCAATCACGCGTCTTTTAATGTGTAAATTATTTGAGTTTGGTTACTATCTACCGCTTAATTACTCCTTCATCACTACTTTTTAAATACAACGATTTAGGCACTGATTCAGTCATTAGTAGGCGGAAAGTCACGGATTGTATTGTTCACATTACCAATTAATCGTCCACCATCGGTGAGATTGGTCAAGTGCTCAGAATTATACCCAGCGCTGTGTTCTGTTGGCGCGCCAGTTTCCTTGCCCTTATCACGCGAGTCCTTGTTATAAGCAATGAGCGCATCATTATTGGCTAAAAAGCTATCAGGGTTTGCCATGACCCACATCTGGTTAAATACGTCGGCACGGGCACTATGATCGAGCAGTGCGCCTTTATCAGCAAAATAGAAGAATTTGGATAGCAGCTTAATTTGCCCATCATCTAGACGGCGTGCGATATGGTACGGCTGTAATTGGCTAGGATGCTGTAAACCGACCGCGCCTACGATACTGGCAAGCGATTTTAGCGTGTTTTTGTGGAAACTTGCAACACGCTCAGCTTTACTAGGGACGTCGAGCGCCTTTTGACGATAAGGGTCTTGAGTTGCCACACCTGTCGGGCAAGTGTTGGTATGACAAGAGCGCGACTGAATGCAGCCGACCGCAAACATAAAACCACGTGCTGAGTTGCACCAATCTGCACCTAGCGCAATCATGCGCGCAATATCGAAGCCTGAGACTATCTTGCCGCTGACGCCAAGCTTAATTTTGTCACGAATACCAGCACCAACTAAGGTATTGTGTACCAGCAAAAACCCTTCAACCATTGGCATGCCGACATTGTCCATAAACTCGACGGGCGCTGCACCAGTGCCGCCTTCTGCACCATCAATAACGATAAAATCAGGATAGTTATCCGCCTCTATCATCGCTTTGACAATCGCCATAAACTGCCATGGTTGACCAATACATAGCTTAAAGCCAACTGGCTTGCCACCAGATAACTCACGCAGCTGCTGCCAAAAGGCGACTAACTCGCGCGGGGTGCTAAATGCGGTATGCGAAGAAGGCGAGATACAGTCTTGACCCGTAGGTACTTGACGTGTGTCTGCAATCTCTTGCGTAATTTTGCTAGAAGGAAGGACGCCACCTTTACCAGGCTTGGCACCTTGTGAAAGCTTGATTTCAATCATTTTAACTTGCGGATCGACAGCTTTTTCAGCAAAAGACTGTGGATCAAAGTTACCATCATTATCACGGCAACCAAAGTAGCCTGTACCCAATTCCCAAATCAAATCACCACCGAACTTACGATGATAAGGGCTGATCGCGCCTTCGCCCGTGTCATGAGTAAATCCGCCCAATTTTGCGCCTTGATTGAGTGCCATGATGGCGTTCGCTGAGAGACTGCCAAAGCTCATTGCTGAGATATTGAATACTGACATATCGTGTGGCTGCTGACAACGCTCACCGCCGACCATAATTCGAAAGTCTTTGTTCTCTAGTGGTGCACTGATGGTAGATTGCAAAAACCATTCTTTACCATGAGTATATAGATTGTCCAACGTACCAAAGGCATTGGTATCGCTGACGTTCTTAGCACGTTGATAGACTAGCGCACGCTGCTGGCGTGAAAACGGCACTTGTTCTTTATCATCCTCAAGCAAGTACTGGCGAATCTCAGGACGGAAATCTTCCAACACGTATCGAATATGTCCAGCGACAGGGTAGTTGCTCAATATCGCGTGCTTGGACTGAATCAAATCATAAATACCAAGCGCCACAGCCAAACCACCGATAACAATCAGCCACCAACTTACCAATAATAGACCCGCTAATAGAATTAAAATCGCCGCGCCGAACGTGCTATAGCGAAGTAATAATCCGATAAAATACGGCGAGCTGGTTTTGGGTTCAGGGTTCAGATTGGTACGAGATTCAGGCATAACGAGGCTCAATAGTAATGATTGATATAGATAAGATGCTTACATTTGTCGCGTACATCATACACGCATGACGTCGTTACGTCGGTATCAATGGGTAACAGGGTTATCCAAATCATTTTTGTTGAGAGCGGCATTAGTTCGATTACGGAAATAAGTAATGACAGTATATGCAATAAAGTGATTAAAAATAGCCCATATGTTACTTTAAACAGCGAAACCGTTGAGCAGGGTAGCCATAATATTTTAAGAAAATATCTAGATGAAGACATGCTGACAACTATTGATCCATTTGATGCGGTGCAACTGGCGTATGTGATTGAGGTATGTATCAGCTATAAAAACCAAGCGGCGGCGGGGCGCTATCTATACGCGAATTCGCGCGATAAATTAAAAAGCCCGAACGATAGCGATAGATTGCGTAAGTATCTAATGAAATTTGGGCTGAGGTTTGATGGATTAAAACGATAATATTAAAAAGGAGAGGATATGAACAATACAGGATTTGTCGCGGGAACGCTCGTTCATACGGATAAAGGATTGGTACACATTGAGCAGCTAAAAGTTGGCGATATGGTATTGTCTCGTGATGAGCATAACCCGAACGGTGATCTTATCTATAAAAGAGTATTGAATACGTTTGTTTCCACTGAAAAGAAAAGGATTTTTAGCGTAGCATTTGAAACTGTAAAAAGAGATATGGATTTAGAGAAGTTTAATAGAGTTAAGTCGGGTGAGATTATTGCTAATGAAAAAGAAAGAAACGGCTTGTCTTATCTGTTTTGCACAGGGAATCATGCATTCTGGACTAAAGAATCTGGATGGACACAAGCTGAAGATTTAGCAATTACCAAACGCTATAAAAATGAAGATAGGGATTATACTTTAGTGTGCAAAGACGGGTCACCTACGTATGGTGCGAGTCTTTTTACATCTAAAGAACCACTTTATAGAACAAGTTTGGAAGATGT
Organism: Psychrobacter sp. Choline-02u-9; assembly: GCF_002836505.1. Classification (GTDB taxonomy): domain Bacteria; phylum Pseudomonadota; class Gammaproteobacteria; order Pseudomonadales; family Moraxellaceae; genus Psychrobacter. The sequence goes on along the minus strand of NZ_PJBF01000040.1, from coordinate 283,578 downwards.
AGCATTACATAAGGTTGAAAATATCGACGACTACGGAGTAGCTAATTATGTAGATTTTAGTCAAGAGAAGCCTAAAATTTTGAAAAACTGTAGGATTTGGACAAAGGCTGAAGATGAAGAATTTTTAAGTGAAAGTCAAAGCTTTATTGATTTAGATATCGAAACCCATCATAGGTTTTCAGATAAAAATAAAGATCAACTCCATTTTGAATGGATTACTGATTTGTATAATGAAGATAAAAAAAATTATTACGTTGATAACGTTTATAACATCGAGATCGAAGATTACCATACATACTTCGTTGGTGAGTATGGTGTTTGGGTACATGACGCCAGTTTGAACAACCAACCAAATCAATAATAAAAAATAAAAGGAATATAAATGACTAATTCAGGATTTGTGGTGGGAACGCTAGTCCATACGGATAAAGGTTTAGTACCGATTCAGGATATCAAAGTGGGCGACTTAATTTTAACAAAACCTGTGCTCTCCAAGTTTGAAAGTGGTCGTGGTGACATAGAGTATCAGCCTGTCATAAGTACGTTTACATCCCCGAAAAAGGAAAGAATCTTTAAAGTTGAATACTTTAACGAAACGGTAGCCAAGCAAGGTGAGAAGGGTAGAAACTATATCTTATGTACCAGTAACCACCCATTTTGGGTAACTCGCCAGCCTGACGATACGGAAGGTGAATGGCTATCGGCGGAGCGCTTGCTAGCTGGATATCTAACCTCTGCTCATGGCGATACGATTGCGCTTGATGATTATTCGTTTATCCCTGTACGCACCTTACCTAATTTCCCTGAAGGTACAGCGTATACTCAAAGTATTGAGGAACATGACTTATGGGAGACAAACGGTCTGGTTCAGTTTGTGAGATTTACGGATGATGGCTACGAGTTTGTTAGTTTAGCCAATACAGAAGAAGCGTTCAAAGAAGAGATCAAAACCGTCAATATGCAAACTTCTGATGCCAAGTTGCTCATCAATGAAAAGGCACCCTTTATTATAGACCCTGATCTTTATAAAACTTTAAATACTAGACTAGATCAAGACATGGGTGGTTTATATACACACTCCTCTGAAAGCTTTATTGAGTTTGCAAACTCACCTTTAGTGTATGAGGGTAAAATAGTAAGAGAAAATAAGATAATTAACTTAGGTAGACATAAGATAGTTCTTAATAACATTGAAAGATATGGTAATGCAACAGGATTGTTAGAGGGTAGTATTCATAAGCAGATGCGACGCTATAACGATATATGCCCTAACCCTTATGAGGACCACGTCTACAACATAGAAGTGGCGGACCATCATACTTATTTTGTCGGGCATGATGTGGTGTGGGTGTTGGACGCTAAAGAGTCAGCCAATTAACCAGTCCTTTAGTCTATATCAATAGAAAAGTGTCATGACTGGCTAAAAGGCTTATATCTTCACCATATTACTGTTTTAAACCCCACCACCAATCCGCTCCGCCAACGCCTGCAATTTTGGCACTATGATTGCCGCATAGTCGTCCGCTTCCCAATTAGCACTCGGTACACTGGCATTCAGCGAATACGCGTATTGTCCTGTTGCGACATCATATACCCCAACCGCGACTGCCAATATGTCAGTAGAAAACTCCCCATCAGACACGGTATAGCCATACTTTGCATAATGCTCTGCCGCGCTGGCTAGGGCGGTTTGCGCATCGTTATATTCTTCAACAGACAAATTATCTTGGAGATTATTAATGATGACCGCTTGTCTTGCTTGTGAGCTTGCCGCATAAAAAGCACGTCCGATAGCAGTGCGTGCGACAGGTACAGCGGAGCCAACCTGCAAGTTGACCGATAGTCGAGCAGGACTACGACAGCAGGCGTGATAGCGCATCTCTCCTTCGACTTCAGTCGCTAGGTTCACCGATACTTCGTTGTCACTGGCGAACTGCCGCAACAATGGTTCAGCGTACGCCACCATATCATGACGACTCCATGCAGTCGCACTGAGACGTACCGCACTACTGCCCAGTTGATACTGTCCGTATTTATTCGTACGCAAAAACCCAAGCGTGATTAGAGTATGGATAAGGCGAGTAATGGTTGCTTTTGGTAGTTCGGTCATCTGACATAGCTGCTGATGGGTGAGCCGCTCATGGTGCTCAAAAGCTGCCAGTATGATCAGTCCCCGTCCCAATGCCGTCACAAACTGTCGGTCATTCTCGTCCTTATTTTGACTCATTGTTGCATGCATACGTTCGAGTAGCGGAGTAGCTGTTGATAAGGGTTTTGTCATTTTATACTCATCTTTTTTTGATAAAGGTTTACAGCGTAGCGAAAGTTTGGTTAAATGGTTTTAAATTATGAAACTAAGTTTCGCACAGCGGAATAACGAAGTCAATGACTTGTTAGACCAAATGATGTATCAATCACTATTCGTCAGTCAGGATGACTGATACCAAGGAGATCCACATGGCAACATCTACTAGCCCACGCTTTGATTGGGAAGATCCTTTTTTACTACGTGACCAGCTCACTGAAGAAGAGCGCATGGTCACCGAAAGCGCTCGTCAATTTTTTCAAAAAGAGCTGATGCCTGGCATTATCGAGGCCAATCGTAACGAGAATTTTGACCGTAATATCATGCGTCAAATGGGTGAAATGGGCCTGCTAGGTGTCACGATTGAAGGTTATGGCTGTGCTGGCTTATCGAGTGTTGCTTACGGTCTGATTGCCAAGGAAGTGGAAGCCGTTGATTCGGGCTACCGTTCAGCGATGAGCGTACAGTCAAGCTTGGTTATGCATCCTATTTGGGCGTATGGCACAGAAGAGCAAAGAGAAAAGTATTTGCCAAAGCTTGCTACAGGTGAGTATGTAGGCTGCTTCGGTCTGACTGAACCAGACTCAGGATCTGATCCTTCATCGATGTCTACTCGTGCGCGCGCCGTCAATGGTGGTTACGAGCTGACGGGTAATAAAATGTGGATCACCAACAGTCCGATCGCTGACGTGTTTGTCGTGTGGGCAAAAGATGATGCTGGCGAGATTCGCGGTTTTGTTTTAGACAAAGGCATGAAGGGCCTATCCGCTCCAAAAATCGAAGGCAAGTTTTCACTACGTGCCTCAGTCACCGGTGAGATCGTCATGGACAAAGTATTCGTTCCTGAAGCCAATGCTTTCCCAGATATCCGCGGTCTAAAAGGACCGTTTGGCTGCTTAAACAAAGCCCGTTATGGTATCGCATGGGGTTCGATGGGTGCGGCTGAGTTCTGCTGGAAAGCGGCTCGTCAGTACACGCTCGATCGTAAGCAGTTTGGTCGTCCGCTAGCGGCAACGCAGTTGGTACAGCTAAAGCTGGCCAATATGCAAACTGAAATCACGCTAGGTCTACAAGCGGCATTACGTGTCGGTCGTTTGATGGATGAAGACAATGCAGCGCCTGAAATGATCTCACTTATTAAGCGTAATAACTGCGGCAAGGCGCTTGATATCGCTCGCATCGCTCGTGACATGCATGGCGGTAACGGTATCTCTGATGAGTTCCATATTATCCGTCACGTGATGAACTTGGAAGCCGTCAATACTTACGAGGGTACACATGATATTCATGCGCTTATCCTAGGCCGCGCACAGACAGGCATTCAAGCGTTCTTCTAAGCGTTTTTAGCTAATAATTTTTGGTAAAACTGTATTTTATGACGTACGTTACTGCTTGGCTTTTTATCAAAAGAGCATTAACAGTAGCGTACGTTTTTCAGTTGTTCTTCATGATTTAGCTATTTAAACGCTAAATCCTGAAGAACAATTTTATGATTAAAAAATATGCGACAGAGTAAGGGAATCTCATGACAGATATGATTGATATGGCTAATATGCCAAAGGGCGCATTGCATGGCATCAAAGTGCTCGATTTATCGAGAGTGCTGGCTGGCCCTTCTTGTACGCAAGTGTTAGCTGATCTTGGTGCCGAAGTCATCAAGGTTGAGCGTCCGCATATCGGTGATGAAACGCGTCATTGGGCACCGCCAACATTCAGCGATGATACCTCCGCTTATTATGCTACGATTAACCGCAATAAAAAATCACTGACGGTAGATATCACTACGCCGACAGGGCAAACCATTATTAAGCAGCTAATCGCTGACAGTGATATCTTGGTCGAAAACTTTAAAGTCGGTGGTCTGAAAAAATACGGCTTGGATTATGACAGCTTAAAACAAGACAATCCGCGGCTGATTTATGCGTCATTGACAGGCTTTGGGCAGACAGGTCCCGATGCCGCGCGCCCTGGCTATGATTATATTATCCAAGGATTATCAGGGCTGATGAGCATCACAGGCCCTAGTGATGGCGAACCGCACAAAGTTGGCGTGGCAGTCGTCGATTTATTTGCAGGTTTACAGTTGACGATTGGTATTCAAGCGGCACTGCTGGCGCGTCAAAATACTGGACTTGGGCAACACGTCGATGTGGCATTACTTGATAGCGCGCTCGCCATGCTAGCCAATGTCGGTATGAATCATTTGGCATCCGATAAGATACCGCCAAGACTAGGCAATCAGCATCCTAATATCGTGCCGTATCAAGTGTTTGCGGGTGAGGGCGAGCAGCATTTTATTTTAGCCTGTGGTAATGACAGTCAGTTTGCCAAACTGTGTGATGTGCTTGCAGTTGATTGGCATACCGATGAGCACTTTGCGACCAATCCACAACGCGTTGCTAATCGCGAATTGTTGTGCGGTGAGCTGACTAAGCATTTTGCCAAGCAGTCACGTACCTATTGGCTAGAGGTTTTAGATCAAGCAGGCATTCCATGCGGTGCGATTCATAACGTGGCCGAAGCTTTGGCCATGCCGCAAGCACAAGCCCGTGAGATGATTGTTAATTTCACCGAGCAAGGCAGTCCAGTACGCGCACTTGGTAACCCTATCAAATTGTCCGCATCACCTGTCACTTATCGTACGCCACCACCGAAGTTAAGCGAACATACTGATAGTACGCTTGCTGATTTGGGTTATGATAGTGAGATGATCGCTAAGCTAAAAGCTGATGGGATCGTTTAACAGAATTTTTTGGATTATATTTTTTAGACCTGCACTGATATTCAATCCTAACGCTACCTTTCAGCGTTAGGATTGAAGCCTAAATGCTGCTCGATTTGCTCCGCCAATTCAATCAATACCGCACTGACCTCAGCCCGTTTAGACTCATACTCTCCTTGCAAAAAACTCACTGCCATACCAGCGACCGCATTTCCTGACGCATTACGAATATAAGTGCCTAAGCAGTACATCCCATCGCGCAATTGTCCATCATCGAGCGATACTCGGCTTTCTTGTATCGCTGCAAGCTCAGTTGCCAAATCGGTAAAATTCTTGACCCCATGCTGGGTCATCGGCGTCGGAAACGTATCTTTATACAATGATTTGATACTGCCCATCGACAACGTGGATAGCATGGCTTTGCCTGTCGCAGAAAATACGGCAGGTACACGAACGCCTGCACGAAACGTAAAGCCAAGCGGCGCAGGCGACTCATGACAAGCCAAAAATACTACTTCGCCCAAGTCCAGTTTTGATAAGGTAACCGTATGCTGAAGAAGTACCGGATACTGCACAATCAAATCTTTAAACAACTGCACCACGCCTTGCTGCTGTTCGTACTTACCTGCCCAATACATCAAATATGAACCCAAATAAAAACGGCTTTCAGGGTCTTTGTAAATGACATGTTTGGTCAATAGACTCTGCAAAATATTGTGAGTGGAGCTACGCGGTAGCCCAAGCTCTTTTGCGATATGAGCCGCTGTCAGAGGCTGTGAGCTATCGGTAATCAAGTCCAAAATTTGAAACGTTTTGTCTAGCGCAGGCACGGCAGTCGAGCTCATAAATAACCTATAAAGTGAAATAAAAGAAAGAAGTACAAGATAATTTTTAAAATAATGAGATTAAGGGTTGCAAATCGCGTCATATCGTTCTTATAATGACGTCTCGTATATAGAATACTTGTTCAGTATATTGAACAAATAATGAATTATCAATAATTATTTACGACTTACCATTGTATCCATTCTTATAAATACACCCTATATGACAAGGAGCGTCAACATGTCACACGCGCTACAGTTATCAAATCCAGATTTACTCAAACAATCTTGCTTCATCAAAGACGGCTGGCATGCTGCTAGTGATGAAGCTGTACTTGATGTAAACAATCCTTTTAATGGCGAGCTCATTGGTACTGTACCAAGTCTTACCACAAAAGATGTCAACGAAGCCGTTGCTTACGCTCATGATGTCCAAGCAGACTGGGCAGCAAAAACAGCCAAAGAGCGTGCAGAGTTATTGCAAAAGTGGGCTGATCTAATCGATGCCAATAAAGAAGATTTGGCCATCATTATGACCGCTGAGCAAGGCAAGCCACTAACTGAATCACGTGGTGAGGTAGGTTATGCCAACAGCTTTATCCGCTGGTTTGCCGAAGAAGGCAAACGCGTCTATGGCGATGTGATTCCTGCCAATAGCACACAGCTACGTCATGTCGTTCTTAAGCAGCCAGTTGGTGTTTGTGCCGCTATTACGCCTTGGAACTTTCCAGCTGCGATGATCACGCGCAAAGTTGCTCCTGCACTAGCAGCAGGCTGTACGATTATTGTCAAACCAGCCACCGAGACACCGTATTCGGCATTGGCACTGGGTGTATTGGCAGAACAAGCGGGTATTCCAGCTGGCGTTATTCAGGTTGTAACCGGTAAGTCTTCTGTCATCGGCGACATTCTAACGGGCGATGCACGCATTCATAAACTGTCATTTACAGGTTCTACAGAAGTAGGCCGTACGCTAATGGCACAATGTGCGCCAACTATTAAGAAGCTATCGTTAGAGTTGGGTGGCAATGCGCCATTTATCGTCTTTGATGATGCCGATCTAGAAAAAGCCGCTGCTGGTTTAATCGCTTCTAAATATCGTAATGCTGGTCAGACTTGTGTCTGTGCCAACCGCGTATACGTTCAAGACAGCATTAAAGATAAATTCTTAGATGTCTTTGTCAAAAAAGTCGCTGAATTAAAAGTAGGTAACGGCTTAGAAGAAGGCGTCGATATTGGTCCTCTTATCAACAAAAAAGCGTTAGATAAAGTTCAAGCCTTGCTAAAAGATGCGCTAGATAAAGGCGCAAAACTGGTCACTGGTGGTAGTGTCAATGATGCTTCAGAACTGACTTATAACCCAACGGTTATCACAGATATTAGCAGTGATATGGACATCGCCTCTGAAGAAATCTTCGGACCGATTGCGACCATCTTTACCTTCAAAGACGAAGCAGAAGTTATCCGTGCTGCTAACGATACTATCTATGGCTTGGCCGCTTACTTCTATAGTAGCGACTATGCCCGCTCATGGCGCGTTACCGAAGGGTTGGAGTACGGCATTATCGGTCATAATACTGGTCTAATTTCTACAGAAGTTGCCCCATTTGGCGGTGTGAAGCAGTCTGGCTTTGGCCGTGAAGGTTCAAAATACGGTATCGAAGACTATATCACGACCAAATACTGGTGCTCTGATATCACCTAATAGCCATAACCTAATGAGTTGGCTTAATGGTTAGCACAGTAACAATTAGCAAAGCATCAACTAGCGCAAATTTTTAGATATCTATGGTGTTTTGGGTCAAACAAGCACCATGTGATATCTACTGAGTACAAAGACAAACATCAAATAAACCGCCAATCACTAGATGGCACTTATGTTACGAACAAAGAAAAGGACATTCCCATGACTACCAATCAATCATTACTTGAGCGCCGCAAAGCTGTTTTACCAACAGGACTTGGGGTTGCCTTTCCTATCTTTGCAGAAAAAGCAAAGAACTCAGAAATCTGGGACATCGAAGGCAAGCGCTATATCGACTTTGTCGGTGGTATCTCAGTATTGAACACGGGTCATAGCCATCCAAAAATTACCCAACGTGTCCATGAACAGTTAGACAAATTTACGCACACTGCAGCGCAAATGATTAACTACGAATGCTATGTGGATCTGGCTGAAAAGCTATGTGAAAAAGCGCCTATCAGTGGCGATACTAAAGCGTTCTTTTTGACCACTGGCGCAGAAGCGGTTGAAAACTGCATCAAGATTGCTCGTGCTAAAACCCGTCGTCCAGGCGTGATTTCTTTTGTTGGTGGCTGGCATGGTCGTACCATGATGTGTATGAGCCTGACGGGCAAAGTACTACCATACAAAAAGAACTTTGGCCCGATGCCAGGACCTGTATTCCATGCGTTGTTCCCTGCAGAAGAGTTGAACGTAACAGAAGCGCAAGCGCTACATAGCCTTGACATGATCTTCCAAGCAGATATCGATCCTAGTGAAGTGGCGGCAATGATTATCGAGCCAGTCCAAGGCGAGGGTGGTTTCCATCAGGTAACGCCGTCATTTGCTAAAGCATTGCGTGAGATTTGTGATGAGCATGGCATCGTGCTTATTTTTGATGAAGTACAGTGTGGTTTTGCGAGAACCGGTACGTTGTTCGCCACTGAACAGCTAGGTGTTGAGCCTGATCTAATGACTGCTGCGAAGAGTTTGGCTGGTGGTTATCCTATCTCTGCGGTCATCGGTCGTGCTGACATCATGGATGCGCCGCAAGTAGGCGGCTTGGGCGGTACTTACTCTGGTAACCCACTTGCTTGTGTGGCGGCGCTTGCTGTTATGGAAGTGATCGAAGAAGAAAACTTACTTGAGCGTAGTATCGAGATTGGCGATACCATTGCTTCATTCTTAAAAGGCTTGAACCTTAGCAGTATCGGTCATATCCGTCATAAGGGCGCTATGCTAGCGTTTGAATTGATTGATAGCGAAGGCAAACCTGATGCAGCCGCCGCAGCCAATCTAAAAGCAAAATCATTTGAGCAAGGTTTGCTACTAGCGTCTTGTGGTATGTATGGCAATGCCATTCGTGTGATGGTGCCATTGACGGTCGAAGATGAAGTGCTACAAGAAGGCCTTGATATCATCAAAGGTATTCTAACGGCATAAGCAATACTGAGTGTTATTTACTTTAGCGATGGAGCGCTTTTAACCAAGTACAGCTAGTTCAAGTACCGATATTGGTTAAAAGATTGTATGAAAGATAACGGCAAGGTTGCCCTTATGACGCTCGCTTTGAGTGAGTTTTTCAACGGCGCCTTGCAAGTCAAGACGCCGTTTTTGTTTTTGCTGTTTGAATACTATACCGACGGCAAATACAAGTTTTTCGGCGACGCGACAGACACAACAAACATGATGGGTATGATTCCATGAAACAAAAATAGTGTAACTGTAACAGGTTGACACGGATGACACACAGACAAGGAGTAAGTTATGTCTGAACTAAAGAAATCGTTAGGAACGCTGGATATTATTGCATTAGCATTTGGTGCAATGGTTGGTTGGGGCTGGGTAGTGTTGGCAGGTGGTTGGATTTTATCTGCGGGTACGTGGGGCGCGATGTTGGCGTTCTTGATAGGCGGGCTAGCAGTGATACTGATCGGCGTGACTTATGCTGAGCTTGCTGCCTCTATGCCGATTACTGGTGGCGAGCATACCTATACGCATCGAGCGCTAGGGGTCAATGTCTCCTTTATTTGCTCATGGAGTATTTTATTCGGTTACTTCTCAGTCGTCGCGTTCGAGGCGGTTGCCTTACCGACAGTCGTAGAATATTTCATTCCTAATTATAACCAAGGGTATCTTTGGACCATTGCTGGGTGGGATGTGTATGCCACTTGGGTGGGCGTCGGAATGCTGGGATCTGTCATCGTCACTTGGCTGAATATACGCGGCATGGAAGTCAGTGCTTGGTTCCAAAAAACGGCCGTATTGGGCATTTTATTCGTTGGTACGTTATTGTTCATCGGTGCGGTCTTGTTCAATCCCGAAACCTCAAACTCGATACAAGCGCCAGCATTCATTGGTGGGGTTGGCGGTATCATGGCAGTGATTGTCATGGTGCCTTTTATGTTTGTCGGTTTTGATGTCATTCCACAAGCGGCAGAAGAGATTGATTTAACTCGGCCCAATATTGGCAAGTTTTTGATTGTCTCTATTGTGGTTGCCGTGCTGTGGTATGTGGGTATCGCTTGGAGCGTCGGCACGACTTTGCCACTTGTCCAAGCAGAGAACTCAACCCTCGCTACTGCTGATGCGATGACCAATGCGTGGCAAGGTAAGTGGGCAGGTATCTTACTGGTTATCGGTGGTGTGCTGGGTATTTTATCAAGCTGGAATGCATTTCTTATCGGTGGTAGTCGCCTGTTGTACGCGATGTCAAAAGCACATATGTTGCCAGCGTTTTTGGGCAAATTGCATCCAAAATACAATACGCCATCAAATGCTATCTTATTGATTGGTGGTTTGGCGACGTTAGCACCATTATTTGGTCGTAAAATGCTGGTTTGGATCGTAGATGCAGGTGGTTTTGGCATCGTCATTGCTTATACCTGTGTGGCGATATCATTCTTAGTATTACGCTATCGTGAGCCTGATATGGTACGTCCATTCAAAATACCCGCAGGTAAACTGGTCGGTATGGTCACGATTGCGCTCAGCATTGGTATGTTGATGCTGTATATGCCAGGTATGCCATCGGCACTGACACCAATCGAGTGGTGGATTTTCTTTGGCTGGACTGTCTTGGGCATCGTGTTATATGGCTATGCGAGAGTGAAATATCCGGGTATTAGTGAGGCAATCATGGCAGAAGAGCTGCGTGAATTAAAAATCGTCAATCAGTTGTGGTTAAAAGACAATCCTCCCAAACGTTAAGCTTGTCGAGCAGAACTTTTAGCCAAATCATCCTTCAAAAAAAGGCCTAACATTCAATGTTAGGCCTTTTGCTATTCTAGAAACCACGCTATTGATTAAGACTTATCACGAATCAGCTTATAGTTTAAGAACTCAGTGATACCAAGCGTACCAAGCTCGCGACCAAATCCTGAACGTTTAACGCCGCCAAATGGGGTATTGGCTTCGGTACCAGACGGCGCGTTGATAGTGACCATGCCTACTTCTAGCTTGCTAGCGATGTCTGCTGCTAGGGCGGGATCTTGTGTCTGAATAGACGCACCTAGACCGAATGGTACATCGTTGGCAATCTTGATCGCGTGTTCGATGTCATCTGCTTTGTAAATCACAGCCACCGGACCAAACAATTCTTCACGGTACACATCCATTGATTCAGTCACATCTGTCAGAACAGCAGGCGCAAACCAAGCACCCGGCTTGTCTTTTACCATACCGCCTTCTACCAATACTGTCGCACCTGCTTGAATGGCACTATCTAGCTGCGCTTGCAAGTTGACCGCAGCGGCTTTTGATGACATTGGGCCAATAAACGTATCTTCCTTAAGCGGGTCGGCCAAAGTCATGTTACTGACCGCATTGGTAAAACCTTCGACGAATTTGTCATAGACTGATTCAATGACGATCAAACGCTTGGCTGCGTTACAGGCTTGTCCAGTATTACCAAAACGACCAGAGATAGCGCCTTGTATTGCTTGTTCGATATCGGCATCGGCTGCGACGATAAAGGCATCTGAACCGCCCAATTCTAAAACGACTTTTTTGAGTGCGCCGCCAGCTTCTTTTGCAACGGCTTGTCCAGCGCGTTCAGAACCTGTTAGCGAGACACCTTGTACGCGTGTGTCATTGATAATGGTCGCTGATTGCTCATTGGTTGCAAAGATATTGTTATAAACACCTTCAGGTACGCCTGCATCTTTAAAGATATCGACGATAACTTCTGCTGTATTTGGACACTGCGGTGCGTGTTTTAGAATAATTGTATTACCTGCCATAAAGTTTGGCGCGACAAAACGTGCCACTTGATAATGCGGATAATTCCACGGCATGATACCGAGTAGAACGCCAACAGGACGTTTTTCTACCGAAGCTGATCCTGAGTCAACGTCAATGGTATTCGGCGCGAGTAGCTGCTCAGCATTGTCTGCATAGTAACGATAGATCTCAGCGACCAGACCGATTTCACCCTTGGCTTGTGCAACGGGTTTACCCATCTCACCCGCCACGATACGAGCCAGCTCGTCTTGACGTTCCAGATAGCTATCGGCAATTTTATGCAGTAGTGCACTGCGCTCACTCAATGAGACTTGACGCCAGTCTTGATATGCGTTGTCAGCCTGCTCGATGACTTGCTGGATGTCTTGTTCAGTGGCGGTAGGGTAAGTGGCTTCTAGTTCGCCAGTGGCTGGATTGTTGATTTGATAATCGCTCATATTTTTTCCTTATTTTTAGCGTGTTTTTGGGTTTAAAATCCATTTTTGGGTTTATGCTTATACTTTCAGTTGCTAATAAGTGCGATTTATTATGGTTCATTCTATGCCAAGCGGCGTGTTTTAGAGTGACGCTTTGGTTACAGGTTGTTGCTGGGTAATACAATGAATATTACCGCCGCCATAGACAATCTCTTTTGTGCGTACTCCCACTACTTGATGCTGCGGAAAGATTTTTTCAAGCTGCTCGATGGCGAGTGCATCATTTATATCATCATATTGCGGTACGATGACCGCGTCATTACAAATCAAAAAATTGGCATAGGAGGCGATACAAACATCACCCGTTAGGCGAGGTTTGGCATCATGAGATTGATGAGTGTTTACAGTGGTTGATTATCTTCAGTTGTTTCTACCGTATCGACATTATCCGTTGTCTTCGATTTTTCTTTAGTCAGCTTTATTTTTGGATTTTTAGCAACAGGTTCGATGTTTTTTACAGCGACATTTAGGGCGGGTTTAGATGCTTTTTTTAGACTGCGTTTGATGCGTCGAACTGCGATAGCATCTGCTTCTACTTGTTCTTCGGCAAGCGCCGTATCATGTAAGCCTTGATATACCTCAAGCGTCTTTTCAATCATTTCACGCATGGTAAATTTGTTGGTCATTTCAGGACGCGTCACACTCTCCAGCTGATTTCTAACCGCTTTACAAAGCGCGTTGGCATTATATTTTTTTACCAGTCCTTGCGGGTAGAGTGGTTGTAAAATCTCGCTAAAGGCTGCTTGATCCCAACCAATAACTGGCGTACCTAGATGTATGGCTTGTAGGGCATTGATACCGATTGACTCGGGCTCATTGGCAAGTGCCATGACAATATTGGCCGCTGATAGCCATTCTCGCATATCATTACGTTTGCTGCCCACATAGGTAATGCGCTCCGCCAATCCTAAGCTGTTGGTGCGTTGGCGAAAATCTTCATGAGCGACATCGCCGTCTTTATAGTCTTCATCCATAATAATGACATGAATATTGGGGAACTGCTCTTGCAGGTTACCCAAGATATCGATGAGCCATTCTTGCCCATACTCGTTACCGATTACGGTTGGGAATACGAGCCATTTTTTGTGCTCAAGCTCAGGGTATTCAGCAAAGGTATGACGTAACCAATAGACCGACGGATTATGACGATAAGGGTAGCGCCGAGTATCGATACCACGATAGATACGCGTGATGACCTTAGGATCTACGTCTTCGATGCGCAGTCCTTTTTTTAAGTATTGAGTGACACTATCAGATACGGTGATTATCGTATCAACATTGAGTAGAGCCTGAGAGTATTTATTGATTGGATAAAAACCATACATGGTCGAGACCAGTTTGGGAAAACGTCTGACACGTGCGCGGCGCAGTGCCAAATGCAATATCCATGCAGGGGTACGCGAATGTACATGAATGACATCGGGTTCGTACTTTTCTATCAAATGCCGTAGTGCAGAGACTTGCAATAATGATAGCCAAGACTTTTTATTCACGTGTAGCTGATGGTAAATATTGCCATCACGTTTGAGACGTCTAACCAAATCATTGTCTTCATCGGCACTCGAGACAATGATAGAGGTGTGCTCATTTTTAACCAATGCTCGGCCAAGATGAAAAATGCCGCGCTCGGATTCATCATGCTTTAGAGACGACAGTAAGCGCATAACTTTCATAATAGCGTTGGTCACCGGTTAGTAATATCAATTTGCTATTGTCAGTTAAAAGCGATTAAAACTCAACCATCAAGATAAAAAGATAAGGTCAGGTAGGGGTTTTTAGACTATATAAGCGTAAGACGTGGATTAATTAATAAGCACCAAAAGCCATTAGCGTCGTTTTTGTAAGTGCTCAGCATTGGGCAGTACTTGTTTTTCACTCAAGTATTTCCAGTAGCGCTGCGGGAGATATTGTTTATGTAGCTTAGGGTTTTTGCGCTCTTTGATATTGACGTTGGTAAAATACCCTTGCCAGAATTTTTGATAGCGCTGTTCATCAGGACTATGGACGCTAGCAGGATTGCGTAGTACCGCATCATCGAGGTCGGTGATGGTTTGCAGCTTTGCTGGACGTGATGGCGTGCTATTACTTTTATCATAATAGATGCCGTAGCCCCGAGTCAGATCATAGATTGCCCAGTGCTGATCCTGATAACGCTGCCGAAAATGCTCTCCGATCAGTGGCAGTACATTAAAATCAGGCTCTACACGTGCAAAATAAATATCATCAGTCGTATGCTCAAAACGTACAAATGCCTCCATACGATGTTTTTCACGACCAACCGATTTGACTGTCTGTACTAGCTCCAGAACATCTAGATTGCCAAGGTCTTGCATAATTTGACGGTTAGGGTAATCAATGGCGTATTTGACCACGCGAAACAATGTCGTACCGATATCTTCTTTCTCTGATAAAAAACCCCACAAGATATTTCGTATGCCTGAGCGACCCAATAAGATATTTAATTTGACCAACACGCGCTCGGCTTTATCCTCATCAGTTGCCACGCTAGTCGTCTGAGCGATGAGTGAGGGCATATAGCAATCTTGCGCGGTTAGTTTCAGTGACATATCGTTTTGTAGACGATTGGCATAGACATAAAATACTGCACTCAGCCAACCTTCAAAGCTAGGCTCATACAGTACAATGCTAGGCGTCAATTGACCGACAGCGTAAGAGTCGTTTTGCATAAGTGCTGACATGTTTTATCCTACATTTCTATCATAAATACAGTAGCGAGATAGCAGGTTTTTTAACACGTGCTATCTAGAGCCATTTTAAAATAAAGCCAACTGCCCAGTACGTTGATCGTTAAACTTGGTCTGCGTTTGAGCCAATACATACTGACGAAAATTATCGCGCGTTAAATGAGCAAGGTGCTCGTTTTTGCCAGTGGTCGCGATGAAGTATTTAGCACGGTTGACCGCAGCACCCATCTTTTTTAGATGGTATAGCGTCAATTGATTGAACTTACGTGCTTTGACGATTTTCTTGGCAGTCTTTGTACCGATACCTGGGATACGCACAATCATCTCATATGTCGCTGTCTGAATATTGACTGGGAAATGCTCGCGATGGCGTATTGCCCAAGAAAGCTTAGGGTCGCAGTCTAAATCTAAAAACGGTGACTCCGGCTCCACAATCTCATGCGCACCAAAACCATAAAAACGCATTAACCAATCTGCCTGATACAGACGATTCTCCCGCACCATCGGCACAGGCGTTCCAATCGCAGGCAAGCGATTATCAGAGAGCATAGGTACATAACCTGAGTAATAGACCCGCTTGAGATCGTACGTTTTGTAGAAGTGACTCGATAGCTGAATTACCTGTAGGTCAGTCTCGTTACTCGCACCAACGATCATTTGACTGGTCTGACCTGCTGGCGTGAACTTAGGCGCTTTTTTGTGAGTTTTACGGCTTTCACGAATGGTGATGATCTCTTCTTTTACCGTCTCCATCGGTGCCTTTAATTGATCGTGAGATTTTTCTGGCGCAAGCAACGCCAATCCTGATTTGGTTGGAATCTCGATATTGACGCTCAAACGATCCGCATATAATCCTGCTTCTAGCAGCAGCTCTTTTGACGCACCTGGAATGGTCTTTAGGTGGATGTAACCATTGAAGCGCTCACGCGTACGTAAGAGTTTGGCGACTTCGACCAGTCGCTCCATCGTATAGTCGCCACTTTTAAAGATACCAGAGCTAAGAAATAACCCTTCGATATAGTTACGGCGATAAAACTGCATGGTTAAATCGACGACTTCTTCGACACTGAACGCGGCGCGCGGCGTGTCATTGCTCTTGCGCGAGGTGCAATAAGCGCAGTCGTAAATGCAGTGATTGGTCAAAAGAATCTTTAATAGGCTGACGCAGCGACCATCTTCGGTATAGCTGTGACAGATACCCGTTGCTGAGGCATCGCCTAGTCCGCCGCCTTGGTTTTTACGAGTACCAGCGGAGAATGAGCAAGAGACATCATACTTGGCAGCATCGGCCAAAATATTGAGTTTGCCCTGTAATCTTTCATAATTGATGTTTGCCATAAGTCGGTTATTACCAATTAATTGATGAAAGACTATTTTACCAAAATTATCGCTAAGTCATTGTATTAATAGGATAATTATAAAAACAACACGACAAATAGTGTCGTATGATTCGTGTCTGATATAGTAAACAGTAGTTTGAGGTTTATTTAAAGGCTAAACTCTGTGGCTTAATATATTCACTTTTTAAGGGTAAATATAGATTTTTTCAAACATTCCAAGAAAGGCTCTTTTAGAGGGATTTTATGCTCAAAAAATTTAAAGAAAAATCAGCGTCTCAAAAGTTCGATACGTTTCTAAATGTCTCGTTTATATCTTTTTTCATTGCACTCAATTTTTTGGAATGGCAGGGTAGAGGTTTTCCGCAGGAGTCGGAGCTACAATACAGTGAAGGCATTATCACTGATACGGGATTTAGTATAGCCTTGCAATCTATCGAAAATCCTAAACAAATAACGCTTTACGGCTGTAGCTATAATGTATTTGGCTTTATTAATACTGGGTCATGTATGGGTCCTACATACCTTGAACCTAGGCTTGGCAAGTACGCAAGAGTTGGTTGGTACTATCAGCCCAATTTTTTAGGCGTATCGAATAATTTACCGCAATTAGTCAGCTTAGACATTAGAGAATCAGAGGAAGATCTGCAAATAACTTACGAAGATACCAAAAACCTAATGTTCGATCAAAACATGATAAGAGTGCTCACTACGTCAATCTTTGGTTTTGGTTTTATCTTTTTTATGACAAAACTTAATAATCTAATTAATCGGCCTATTCTGTATAAAGAAAAATAATCTTCTCTAAAAGCTCAGCTATTTCTGCCACTGCATCAAGCATTTATATCCTAAGCTTAAAGCAGTGCTTTACCACACTCAAAACCAAGCCACCGACACAAAAAAGGTCTTGCTGACTAGATAGCTAGTCCACAAGACCTTTTACATATACTGGTATCTATTCAATAATAATACGCTATAACCTAATTTTTATTGAACCTTGGCACGTATGACGACGGTTTTGGCTGCATTGGCATCAAAGTTAACCAAGTTCCATTTTAGACCAGAGTAGTTTTCTTGGACAACCACCGTGTTGCCAACTTGCTGAATGGTTTGATAGCTGTCTCCGCCAGTGGTAGCAAGTGTCGGCAGAGGACTATTCAACGAGACTAACTGGACGCCACTTGGTACTGAGATCATGGCGTTGATGTCATTGACTGGCTGTGCCGTGGTATTGGTATAAGTGGTGTGATACTCGATCACGTCACCAGGGTCAATATGATTGGCAGGAACGGCAACTTCACGTCCATCAGCATTTTTTAGAATTTTTATCACTTTGGTATTGGCATTGACCACGCCAGGCGTACTAAAAGTCGGGGTCAATTGCAAGGTATCTAACGTGGTCGTCGTTGTCGTTACTTGATTGGTCACTGGCTGCTGCGTAATCACTGGCGGGGTGACATTAGTTGCGACAGGTAGTACTTGTGTCACGCTGCTGGCAGGCGTAGTAATCACATCTACTTTAGTGACTTTATTGGTAATAGAGTTAGTCACTGGTACGCTAGTAACGGTCGTCGTACCTTGGACAACAGGAGACTGACGCATGACATAGCGTGGCACAGTGGTCACCTGAGTTACCGCGTACGGCATGCCGTCTTGCATGGTAATACCGTTTGGCGTCGCCGTAATCGTAGCAGTTTTGCCATTAGAGTATTGCTCGACCACCGTGGTGCTACCGCTCGCAGAGGAGCTAATAGCAATCTCAGGAGCAGCATTGGCCGATGATGCGGCCAATACGATACCTGCTAGCATTGCAGATATAGCTGTATTTTTTGCCATAGTCGTTTTAGCAGTTGATGCTTGAAAACCATTGTTCGTAATCATAAAAGACTCCTCAAAAATAATAGTAAGTAATACAACAATAGATAATGCTTAGATAAGCAAAACCCCCGCTAAATGACACCAAAAAATATGCCAAATAACGAGGGTAGTAGTGCTGATATTAGCCTATGTATGCGATCAGACCATCATTATTTTTAGTAAAAGCGCCGCAGTGTTAACTTGCATAGAAGTTATTCAATCTTAACTATTTCTTACTGAATAAACTTAATATTGAAGCTATGGTGCACTCAAACTCAAATAATTATGCGCCAAAACAAATCATGGATAAAAGCAGCATTGTGTAACCAAAATGGTATAAATGCTATCTATGTGTAGTACAGCTTTCATCTATGGAGTCGCATAACTAAGTCGCTAGGCGCAACCATTGTCATCGAAGCTGCTATCTAAAAGTCATTTCTCGAACTGTCTATCTTTGAGAGTATCAAAATTCTAGATTAGAACGCAGTGTAGCTATTAAGTGTCGCTATTAATCGTATATAACTTTCATGACTTCATATTCAACCACACCCTTTGGCGTTTCGATGCGGACTTCGTCGCCTTCGAACTTACCAATCAAACCACGAGCGATTGGTGAGTTGACTGAGATTTTGCCAGCTTTAAAGTCAGCCTCATCATCGCCAACGATTTTGTACTGTTTTTCTTCTTCGGTGTCCATGTTTTCGATCACGACGCTGACGCCAAACACGATACGGCCTTCTTTTGGCAGTGTCGAAGGATCGATGACTTGAGCGCCACCAAGTTTGGCTTCGATATCGCGAATACGTGCTTCACAAAAACCTTGTTGCTCGCGGGCAGCATGGTATTCAGCATTTTCTTTCAAATCGCCGTGTTCGCGTGCTTCAGCAATCGATGCTGTGATACGTGGACGGTCGACACTTTTTAGCTGTTTTAATTCGGCTTCTAAAGCCGCGTGTCCTTGCGGAGTCATTGGGTAACGTTGCATGTTTTTTCCTTAAACCAATAACACCACACCACCTCATAATGAGATGGTGTCAGTGTTGTTGCAATGGATATAAAATATAAAAGAGTGATAATTAAGACGATGTAATGAATAAGTTGGCCATCATTTATGAGTGTATCTCACCTCAATTCAAGCATAGGCGCACTTAAGCTTACGTAATAAAAAGCATAGTCGCAATTTAGCCACTATGCTTTTTAGGTCTATCACGGTAAAGGTATCGTTCCTCAAGCATGGTTGGCTATATTTAAAGCAAACAACGATACTTGAGTGAGCTTTTAGGCAAGCCTAACGGTTATGCTTAATCTACTGAAATTATTCAGCCACGTCAATAGACTTTGCTTGCTCATGCAAATCTTGTAACTTATAGACATCAAACGGTAAGTCAATCGCGTAAGATTTGCAGACCGCATCAGCAGCACCTAACGTGGTGACGTAGAATACTTTGCCCTGTAGCGCACTACGGCGAATAGAGAACGAATCCTCTTGAGCTTGCTTACCTTCAGTGGTATTGATGATAAGGTCGATTTTGCCGTTTTTCAAGGCATCAACGATATGCGGACGACCTTCAGTGACCTTGTTGATTTGCTGACTTTCGATACCAGCGTCGCTCAGTACTTTTTGCGTGCCAGTGGTCGAGACAATCTTAAAGCCAAAGTCTGCAAGCTGACGAGCAATCGGAGCAATTTGGGCTTTGTCACTGTCACGAACTGAGATAAAGACGGTTTTTGTCTCGCCTTCAGTCGGTAGACCTGGCAGACGCTCATTACTACCGATAATGGCCTTGTAGAATGCTTCGCCAAAGGTTTTACCCACGCCCATGACTTCGCCCGTTGATTTCATTTCAGGACTCAAGATTGGGTCAACACCTGGGAACTTAGCGAATGGGAATACCGCTTCTTTGACCGCATAGAATGCTGGGACAATCTCAGTAGTAAAGCCTTGATCTTTAAGCGAAGTACCAGCCATACAGCGCGCTGCAACCTGTGCTAACGAAGTACCGATACACTTAGAGACGAACGGTACTGTACGTGCAGCACGTGGGTTCACTTCTAGGATATATACGGTTTCGCCTTTTACTGCGAACTGTACGTTCATCAGACCGATAACGCCCAGCTCTTTTGCCATAGCGACCGTTTGTGCGCGCATCACGTCACATAGCTCTTTAGACAGTGAGTATGGTGGTAGTGAGCATGCTGAGTCACCTGAGTGAACGCCAGCCTGTTCGATATGTTGCATGATACCGCCGATGACGACATCAGTACCATCACATACGCAGTCTACGTCAACTTCGATAGCATCATCTAAGAAGCGATCTAGTAGGACAGGCGCTTCGTTCGATGCTTGTACCGCAGTACGTAGGTAATGTCTTAGCTCGTCTTCGTTGTAGACGATTTCCATCGCGCGGCCACCTAATACATAAGATGGACGTACAACCAATGGATAGCCTACGTCTTTTGCTTTAACCAAGCCATCTTCCAAACTGGTTGCTAGTGCGTTTGATGGCTGTACTAGGTTTAGCTGTTGAATCATATGCTGGAAGCGCTCACGATCTTCGGCACGGTCAATTGCATCTGGGCTAGTACCGATGATTTTAACGCCTGCTGACTCTAGTGCACGAGCAAGTTTCAATGGTGTTTGACCACCGAACTGTACAATCACGCCATCTGGATTTTCAATACGAACGATCTCTAGCACGTCTTCTAACGTGATTGGCTCAAAGTATAGACGGTCAGAAGTGTCATAATCGGTTGAAACCGTTTCAGGGTTACAGTTAACCATTATGGTCTCGTAACCGTCTTCACGCATGGCAAGCGCTGCATGCACACAGCAGTAATCAAACTCAATACCTTGGCCGATACGGTTAGGACCGCCACCGATAACCATGATTTTCTTTTTGTCTGTTGGGTTTGCTTCACATTCGCTATCGTACGTTGAGTACATATAGGCCGTGCTAGTAGCAAACTCTGCGGCACAGGTATCTACACGCTTATAGACTGGGTAGACGTTTAGATCCCAACGCTTTTTGCGTAGCTGCTTTTGTGAGATACCAAGCAATTTAGCCAAACGCAAATCTGACAAACCTTTACGTTTAAAGCTACGTAAATTTTTCTCGTTCAAGCCGCCAAAACCAAGTGATTTTACCGTGGCTTCTGTTTTAACGATGTCTTCGATCTGTACCAAGAACCATGGGTCAATCTTGGTAAAGTTAAACACTTCATCGACACTCATACCGACGCGGAATGCATCAGCAACGTAGTAGATACGCTCAGGTGTTGGAATGGTTAGACGATTGATGATTTCGCTACGCGCTTTTTCAACGCTTACTTTCGATAAGTCAATTTGCTCGTCAAAGCCATCCGCACCTGTTTCCATACCGCGCAATGCTTTTTGCATAGACTCTTGGAAGTTACGACCAATTGCCATCACTTCACCGACCGATTTCATCTGAGTCGATAGGATGTTGTCTGCTTGTGGGAATTTTTCGAAGTTAAAACGAGGTATCTTAGTCACGACATAATCAAGCGCAGGCTCAAAGCTGGCTGGCGTTTTGCCACCAGTGATGTCATTTTGCAATTCGTCTAGCGTATAACCAATAGCCAGTTTTGCTGCGATTTTGGCAATCGGGAAGCCAGTGGCTTTTGAGGCTAGGGCAGATGAGCGTGATACGCGTGGGTTCATCTCGATGACGACCATGCGACCAGTGTCAGGGTTGATACCGAACTGTACGTTTGAGCCGCCTGTTTCTACACCAATTTCACGCAGTACTGCCAATGAAGCATTACGCATGATTTGGTATTCTTTGTCCGTCAAAGTCTGCGCAGGTGCGACGGTGATTGAGTCGCCTGTATGCACACCCATTGGATCAAAGTTTTCGATGGCACAAATGATGATGCAGTTGTCGTTTTTGTCACGAACCACTTCCATCTCGTACTCTTTCCAACCAATCAATGACTCATCGATAAGCAGTTGATGGTTTGGTGACAAGTCAAAACCGCGCTCACAGATTTCAATGAACTCATCGCGGTTATAAGCGATACCACCGCCTGAACCGCCCATCGTGAATGATGGACGAATTATACACGGATAGCCCATTTTTTCTTGAGTCGCAAAGGCTTCTTCCATGGTTTCAGCGGTTTCAGCGCGAGGGCACTCAAGGCCGATACGCTTCATGGCTTTATCAAACAAGTTGCGGTCTTCTGCCATCTCGATTGAGTCTTTGGTCGCGCCAATTAACTCGCAGTTATACTTGGTCAATACACCGTGCTTGTCTAGCTCTAGCGCACAGTTTAGTGCTGTCTGTCCGCCCATCGTTGGCAAGATTGCATCTGGACGCTCTTTGGCAATGATTTGCTCAACGGTTTGCCAAGTAATCGGCTCGATATAGGTTGCGTCAGCCATGACAGGGTCGGTCATGATGGTTGCAGGGTTTGAGTTGACCAAGATGACACGGTAGCCTTCTTCTTTTAGTGCTTTACACGCCTGTGCGCCTGAATAGTCAAACTCACATGCTTGGCCGATGACGATAGGGCCTGCGCCAATGATAAGAATGCTTTTTATGTCGGTACGTTTTGGCATAGTTAGAGCTACCTTCGGTTGGGTGATAATTTGAGTAATCTTTATTTTTGATAACGCTTATGGCGTTTTATACTTGCAGTGCTTTATTTAGCGACGCTTGAACCGCTATGGACGATTAAAGCGTTTACTTATTATGTAGTTATAAACAACCGTTTACGCTTGGGCAGTTTTAGACTGCTTCATCATATCTGCAAACTTATCAAACAATGGCGCGCAGTCATGTGGGCCAGGGCTGGCTTCTGGGTGACCTTGGAAGCTAAATACAGGCTTATCTGTCAGCTCGATACCTTGGTTAGTACCATCAAACAGTGAGCGATGGGTAGATTTAACGTTGTCAGGTAACGTGTCTTCATCAACCGCAAAGCCATGGTTCTGACTGGTAATCATAACCGTACCGGTCGCTAAGTCTTGTACTGGATGGTTGGCACCATGATGGCCAGTTTTCATCTTGATAGTATTTGCACCGCTAGCCAAACCAATCAGCTGATGGCCTAAGCAGATGCCAAACGTTGGCACGTCAGTTTGCTCAATGATGTGGCGTACCGCATCGATAGCATAATCACAAGCTGCAGGATCACCAGGGCCGTTTGATAAGAAGATGCCATCTGGGTTCATCGCTAGCACGTCTGCGATAGGGGTCTGTGCTGGTACGACCGTTACGTGGCAGCCACGGTCGACGAGCATGCGTAAGATATTGGTTTTGCTACCGAAGTCATAAGCGACGACATTGTATTTAGAATCGATGTAAGTGCCGAGTTGCTTAAAGAAGCCGCCAGTACCGCTATCATGACTGCCAGGGATATCACGGTTGAGTAGGGTGTCTGACAAGTCCCAAGTACCTGCTGTCCACTCGAAGTTCTCTTTAGTGCAGCATTCTTTTGCCAAGTCCATGCCTTTTAGACCTGCAAAGCCTTTCGCTAACTCGATCGCTTTTTGCTCGTCGTCGCTGCTGATAGTCTCGCCGTTTGAGGCAGTCATGATACAGCCGTTCTGTGCACCTTTATCACGTAATAGGCGAGTCAGCTGACGCGTATCAATTTCAGCGATAGCCACTGTTTCGTTACGTTGTAGATAGTCGCTAAGTGACTCTGAGTTACGGAAGTTAGAGGTTGCCATGGTGGCATCACGGATGATAAGACCGTCTGCCCATACTTTGTGGCCATTGCCAGATTCTGTGTCCTCAGCGTTGGTGCCTGTATTACCGATATGAGGGTAAGTCAAAGTCACCAGCTGGCGGGCATAACTTGGATCGGTTAGGATTTCTTGATACCCTGTCATGGCTGTGTTAAATACCACTTCACCAATACGATGACCTAGGCTGCCGATACTGACACCGCGAAAGATTGTACCGTCTGCTAGTGCCAAAATTGCTTGTATTTCTGCCGATGAATTCAAGGATTGCCTCCGCTGTTATTGGTGAGTGCCATCGTGTTTTGTTGGTCTAAAATTGCTCCGTATCCTTTTATTTACAGCATTTGACTGTTGTCAAACTGAGGCAATAAAAGGGCGATAC
Organism: Psychrobacter sp. Choline-02u-9; assembly: GCF_002836505.1. Lineage (GTDB taxonomy): Bacteria > Pseudomonadota > Gammaproteobacteria > Pseudomonadales > Moraxellaceae > Psychrobacter. The sequence goes on along the minus strand of NZ_PJBF01000040.1, from coordinate 259,295 downwards.
ACAAAAATTTTCCACAAAAAAGCGAGAAGACATTATTGATGAAAACTACAAAACTCACTAGATAGTGAATAGGTAACTTGCATCATGTCCGCTCGCTTAGGCACAGATTTTGCGTATTATATACAAAATAGACTAGTATGGCTAGCCGATTTGTTGGATTAATAGTCATTATGCAAGTAATAGCTGTATCCTTGTAGAATAGTGGCTCTAATAAATAGCCTAAGCAAAATTATATTAATACTTTTTGTATCCAATTCGACATTAGGCAGCCATTAATAGCGCTGGATTTTCGCAGTTGGCTTTGCCACAATGAACAGCGCAGCGCTAGTCCCAATTTTTATGATCGTTTGTTATAACAGTAATGAAGATGACAAGGAGTCGTTATGATTTATCAGTATTTAGACAAAACCCCTGAGTTTGCTGCACCATTTAACGGTTGGGTAGCAGATTCAGCGCAAGTGATGGGCGATGTATATTTAGGTCATCAAGCCAATATTTGGTTCGGTGCAGTGATACGCGGTGACAACGATCGTATCCATATCGGTGACTATAGTAATGTGCAAGAAAACAGTGTGATTCATACCGATGCAGGTATCAAAGTCACTATTGGTAATTACGTGACTATCGGTCATCTGGCTATGCTACATGGCTGTGAAGTCGGTGATAACAGCCTAATAGGTATTGGCGCTGTGGTACTTAATAATGTCAAAATCGGTAAAAACTGTTTGATAGGGGCGAAAGCCTTGATTACTGAAGGTCAGGTTATTCCTGATAACTCGCTAGTGATGGGCGCGCCTGCAAAAGTGGTCAAGACGCTAACCGATGAGCAAGCAGCGATGCTAAAAATGTCAGCGCTACATTATGCTGAGCGTTGTCAGAAATTTAAAACAGGCTTAACAGAAATAGCGATGCCTGATTAAAGGTAAATAGTCTAAGCAATTCTAGAAAGATAGATTACAAGGTACAGGCTTATTTCATTTACATGCTGTTTAAGTGATGCGCTCAGCCTTAATAGATAACTGTACCCAATTTTATTAAACGATTCATATTTTTTCGCAACCAACGATAAGGTCTCACTATGCAGGCAAATCAAGCACAAACACAACAAAAACAACTGGCATTATTTGATTTAGATCATACATTACTTGATGTCGATAGCGATTATCTCTGGGGTGAGTATATCGTAAAGCATGACCTTGTCGATGAGGCGCAGTACCGCACTGCCAATCAGAAATTTTATAATGACTATATCGAAGGCACGCTGGACGCGACAGAGTACAATGAATTCGTCGCGCAGTTTTTAAGCAGTTTACCGCTTGATAGACTGGATGAGCTAAGAGAAGACTATATCAAAAGCGAAATCGAGCCGCATATTCGCCCAAAAGCAATGGAAGCGTTGTGCCAGCATATTGAGCAAGGACACGATGTGGTGATTATTTCTGCGACCAATGATTTTGTAGTATCCGCTATTGCCAAGCGGTTTGGTATTGAAGCTGCCAATGTATTGGCAACGCCATTAGAGATCAAAGACAATCGCTATACAGGTAAGCTAATTGACAGACCAAACTTCCAAGCAGGCAAGATATACCATTTGGATAAATGGCTAAATAAACAGCAAGCCTCTGGTATCACGTTTGAAAAAACGTATGCGTATTCAGATTCTAAAAATGATATTCCGTTACTCGAATGGGCTGATGTGGCCGTTTGCGTATCACCTGATGATGCGTTACATGCGCATGCTTTGGCACATCGCTGGGCAGTAGAAGATTGGTCGATCTAGATTATTTAATCTAGTAATAGTAGCAACATTATCAATAGTGATAATTAGCGAACCATTTAGTATCAATCTCATTTAAAATAGCGCCACATGCGTTATTTATTTTATTAGAAAAACAGGAATATTTATGGAAATCAATCCGTATCAAGAGCAAATCAAAGACTTATCAGAGCGTGGACAGGATTTGCGGAGGTATCTTTGACTTCGATGGTAAGCAAGAACGCTTAGAAGAAGTCAATTTAGAGTTAGAAAACCCTGAGCTATGGAACGATCCAGAGCGCGCGACCAAAATTAATAAAGAAAAAAGTCACCTTGACGGTGTCATTGATGTGGTGGTCTCTCTTGAAACCACACTAGAAGACGCGTCTGCCATGCTAGAGTTGGCAGTCGAAGCAGAAGATGAGTCATTGCTAGCTGACGTGCAGAGCGAGCTAGATAGTGCTGAGAAACGTGTTGCTGATTTAGAATTCCGCCGAATGTTTAGCGGTGAGATGGATCCAAATAACTGCTACTTGGATATTCAGTCAGGCAGTGGCGGTACTGAAGCGCAAGATTGGGCTGAAATGCTACTACGCATGTACACACGCTGGGCAGAAGCACATGGTTTTAAAGTAGATGTGATTGAAGTGTCGTCAGGTAGCGTGGCTGGTATCAAGTCGGCAACGATTGAGATCAAAGGCGATTATGCGTTTGGTTGGTTGCGTACCGAGATTGGCGTACACCGTTTGGTGCGTAAGTCACCATTTGATAGTAATAATGGTCGTCATACGTCGTTTGCTGCGGTGTTTGTGTCGCCTGAAATCGATGACAACGTCGAGATTGACATCAATCCTGCTGACTTGCGTATCGATACCTATCGCTCATCTGGGGCAGGTGGTCAGCACGTAAACACGACAGATTCTGCGGTACGTATTACTCATGAGCCAAGTGGTGTGGTTGTCACTTGTCAGAATGAGCGTAGTCAGCATGGTAACAAAGCCACCGCGATGAAAATGCTGCGTGCTAAGCTGTATGAGCTGGAAATGCAAAAACGTATGGAATCGCAGCAAGCGGTAGAAGATGGCAAGTCTGACGTCGGTTGGGGCAGTCAAATTCGCTCGTACGTGCTCGATGACTCACGTATCAAGGACTTGCGTACGGGTGTTGAAACCTTTAACACTGGTGCCGTACTAGATGGTGACCTCGATCAGTTTATCGAGGCGAGTCTAAAAGCAGGATTGTAAAAGGCTGTTTTAAATAAGCAGCCGTTTTAAAATAGTAACCAATATTTAATTAAGGAAAATTATGCCAAGCGTTAATAATTATTTTGATGACAAAGTGACTTCTATCGCCTTTCAGACGGCGACCAAGCCTGCGACTGTCGGTGTCATGGAAATTGGTGAGTATGAGTTTGGTACCAGTGAATTCGAAACCATGAGTGTGGTGAGCGGTGCATTGACTGTTAAGCTGCCAGAGAGTGATGAGTGGCAAACGTTTAACGCTGGCGAGCAATTTACGGTTGAAGCTAACGAAAAGTTTCAGGTAAAAGTGGACGTCGAAACCGCTTATCTATGTGTATACGGAAAATAACGACTTCTAAGTTATATCAGTATTAGAACGATGAACGCCAAGTATTCTATGCTTGGCGTTTTTTTGTGGGCATTTCATTCTCTAGCTCACTCTTTATAAGTCCTTACGGTACTGAACCATGTCTGTCTGAGTGGCAATGGCATCATAGAGCTTACGAGCGGCGACGTTGCTGTCTTGCGTCGTCCAGTAGACGCGGTTACAGTCTTTGTCCTTAGCAAAGGAGTATACATGTTCAATCAATGCACGTCCCACACCTTGACCACGGACATTATCCGCGACGTATAAATCTTCTAAGTAACAACACGCGTTAGTATTCCACGTATTGGGATGCAGTACGACATGGGTAATGCCTACCAAAACATCGTCTCTCCACGCCCCAAATCCATAGACAGGGATGTCATCATCAAGCAGATTGCGCCACGTCGTCTCCGTCGTGCTTGATGGCAAATTGGTCTCATAAAATGTCAGATAGTTTTGCCATAAGTGTGCCCAAAGATCGTGATCGGCGAGAGTTAGTGGCTTTATTGTCACAGGTGAATGGTTCATTTTTTATAAACTTAAGTCGTGAGTATTGCCGAATTATGCCTCAAAAGTACAGCACTTGGAACCCGTATCGCTATTTTTATCACTGCTTACTTTTACACAGCATTACACTTTGTCTGTGCCAAATAAACAGCAAAAACTACCGTCATTAATTATGCTAAAACCATGAATTCTCAAAGGTATATAGGTTTATGACAAAGGCAAAATTACAGACTAGCCAGCAGACAATGACCAAAGATGTGCGTCATGATTACGAGCATCTCGCACGCCGCGCTAATTTGCGTTATGTGAGTGACAATGAACCAGGCTACGAGCGTAGACGTTGGGGTCGCGGCTTTACTTATCGTGATGCAACAGGCAACACGGTCAAAGACAAAGCATTGCGTCAGCGTTTTGATGCATTGGTGATACCGCCCATGTGGTCAGAGGTGTGGATATGCCAAGACGAAAGAGGCCATTTGCAATCAACAGGGCGAGACGAAAAATCGCGCAAACAGTACTTGTATCATCCGTCATGGAACAACATCCGTGACCAAGCAAAGTTTGATGCGATGATAGGATTCGCAGAGGCACTGCCCAATCTACGCGCGCAGGTGGAGGCAGATTTGGAAGCAGAGTCCTTATCACGCACCAATGTGCTTGCTGCCGTCGTTAAATTGCTAGAGACCACTTTGATTCGTATTGGTAATAGCCGCTACGCCAAGCAAAATAAAAGCTATGGTCTGAGTACGCTACGCAGCAAGCATGTTAGTGAAACCGACAATGGACTGGCGTTTGATTTCGTCGGAAAAAGCGCAAAAGAACACCACATTGAGCTGCAAGATGAGCGATTGATTGACATCGTGCAGGCCTGTTCTGAGCTGCCAGGTTATCAGATATTCAAATATCTAGATGATAATGGGCATAAGCAAGTCGTTGATAGTAGTGATATCAATGACTACTTACGGATGCATACGTGCGGCATGGACTGCGAAAGCAAGCTGTACAGTGCAAAGGATTTTCGTACATGGATGGCAAGTGTGCTCGCAGCAAGCTACCTTTATGACGAACTACAAACGACTGCAGGCGCTAACATATTAGCCAGTGCACCAGAAAGCGCTGAGCGACAGCAATTAGTCACTGATATGGTAAAAAGTGTGGCAGCGGAGCTAGGCAACACGCCAACCGTATGCCGTGCCTCTTATATTCATCCTATTGTCATTGAGCGTTTTTTGGCAGGGCAATTCTTTGAGGCTTACAAACAAGCGCGCCGTGGACGAACTAAGAAATACCAAAGCTGTGAAGAAAAAGCATTGTTAGGGTTTTTAAGAGCTGATGTTTAGGTGTGAGGTTTTAGATAATAATATTGAGGTGTTAATTCTTTAATAGGAAATCGAAAGTATGTGGCAGTACTTTGGCTATTGATTGTAGGTGTCTTCGCGGACTTATAGCGAATTAATGATAATTAGTTATAGATTATCTCTACTTCTATAAAATAAAAATGATACGTTATGTATTGAAATAAACGTAAAAATGCGTTACTAATAGAGCATGATAAATACGAACCTATGAAACGGTCTATAGGATGTGGCCGTTTTTCAATCATAAATACCATTTTACCAGTTACCTGCTATTGCTAAAGGATTAGCTTATGAACACCGCCTCTCAAACTCCGACGAATATTGATGCAGATACTACCGTCACACCAAAAAACTATACCGATTATTATAATAATTTTGATATGGATACACTGCTGTCAGAAATATTTGGCGAGCATGTGGATGATCGTTTAAATGCTTATATGGCTTGCTGTGGTCGTCATGTACGCGATGGCCGCGCTGACAATGCTGCTCTAGTACACGAAGACACCGCAGGCAATATAACGCGCATGACTTTTGGTGAGCTTGACAAAGCGAGTGCTCAAATCGCTAACCTGCTACAGTCGTATGGGGTAAAAGCGGGAGATAAGGTAGCGACGATGCTACCGCGTACGCCAGAGCTGCTCACTGTTGTATTGGCAACATGGCGCATCGGCGCGGTATATCAGCCGCTATTTACCGCTTTTGGCTATGATTCAATCAAATATCGGATGGACAAAGCCGATACCAAAGTCGTTTTTACTAACTTAGAAAATCGCAGCAAGTTTGAAGATTTGGCTGAGCAAACCAAAATGGTATTAGTCGGCAGTATAGAGGATGCTCAGACATGGGGTGACGATCACTATATTCAGTCTATGGCAGCACAGTCGCAAACGATCGAACCAGTGATCCTCGATACGGATGCGCCATTCTTGCAAATGTTCACCTCTGGTACAGTCGGTAAATCAAAAGGCGTCAGCGTTCCATTGGCGGCGTTACCTGCTTTTTACCTATATATGCGTTATGCCATTGACTTACGCAAAGATGATCAATATTGGAACATGGCAGATCCAGGCTGGGCGTATGGCTTGTACTATGCCATCACAGGGCCTCTGCTATTGGGTATCACGACTTATTTTAATGAAGCAGGATTTGACGCGACTAATACCCGTGAGTTTATGGTACGTCATAAGATTACCAATTTGGCCTCTTCACCAACCGCATTTCGAATGATGAAGTCTAGCGGCGTATTTGATAATAAAGACGACAATGACGATGATCTTGAAGACAACAGCACCCAACTCGCTTTACGCTGTGCCAACTCGGCAGGAGAGACACTGAACACTGAAGTGGTCAACTGGGTTGAAACCTATCTGGCGTGCCAAGTCAAAGACCAATATGGGCAAACAGAGACTGGCATGACTTGCTGTGCACATCATGCACTGGCGCATGAATGTCCAGTTGGCTCGATGGGTATGGCGCTACCAGGTCATACATTAGTGGTATTAGATGATGATATGAATGTACTGCCAGATGGTGAGCAAGGGCAGCTAGCAGTTGTGGTCAGTCAGTCACCTGCGTTTTATTTCCGGGGTTATAGCTGGAATGAAAAACAAGCCTTTGTAGATGATTACTATCTGACAGGCGACGTGGTCGAGCGACATAGTGATGGCAGTTACTGGTTCTCAGGCCGTGATGATGACATCATTATTACCGCAGGTTACCGCGTAGGGCCTACTGATGTCGAAAACACCGTCTTAGAGCATGAAGCAGTCGCAGAATCTGCGGCGGTAGGCGTGCCGGACGAAGTGCGCGGTCACACTATCAAGTCTTATGTGGTACTAAAAGATGGCATCGAAGGCAGTGAGCAAATCGCCAAAGAAATCCAAGAGCTAGTACGCAAACGCCTATCCACTCATGCTTATCCACGTGAGGTAGAGTTTGTGACCGAGTTACCAAAAACGCCAAGTGGTAAGATTCAACGCTTTTTGCTGCGTAGTCTGTCTGCTGCATAAATGAATTGGTAAAGTGTCTATAAATTTAATAGAAAAATATCTAATAAAAAGCAAAAATTTAAAGGAATAATCATGCAAGTTAAAGAAAACAGCTTTTTAGTCACAGGCGGTGCATCAGGTTTAGGAGAGTCAGTGGCTCGGGCGATTGTAAGTCAAGGTGGCAACGTCGTTATCGCTGATTTAAATGAATCTGCTGGGCAATCATTGGTCGCTGAATTGGGTGATAGTGCGCGCTTTGTGCGCTGTGATATCACTAATGGCGATGAAGTACAATCAGCGGTCGAAATGGCAGAGTCAGCTTTCGGTGGCCTACAAGGTTCAATCAATTGTGCTGGTATCGTAGTGGTACAAAAGCTGCTAAATCGTGATAACAATCCGGCAGACCTTGAGGCATTTAGCCGTGGGGTCAATATCAATCTGGTTGGTTCATTTAACGTTGCCCGTTTGGTCGCTGCTAGCATTGCCAAGCGCATAACGAATGACAGCAGTGCAGGCGAGCATGCAGAAAAAAACCATGTACAAAAGAATGCAGATCAAGGCATTATTATTAATACAGCTTCTATCGCAGCCTTTGACGGTCAAGTAGGTCAAGCCAGTTACTCGTCGTCCAAGGCAGGTGTGGTTGGATTAACGTTGCCGCTGGCTCGCGAGCTGGCTCGTCACGGGATTCGCGTGATGACTATCGCACCAGGTGTCTTTGCTACGCCGATGATGGAGAGCATTCCTGAAAAAGCCCGCGAGCAGCTAGAAGCAGGAGTGCCATATCCTAAGCGTTTAGGCGCTCCCAATGAGTTTGCCAAATTGGTCACTCATATCATCGATAATGCTTATCTAAATGGTGAAGTTATTCGCTTAGATGGTGCGATTCGCATGGTGTAGCAGTCTAGTGAGTGATTCATCACTTTTGCACAAAACGTATCTACAGAATCTGGCATAGTGCTTTGATACATATGATTAATGACAAAAAATTAATTATGGGAATCAAAGCTTATGCCATTTTTTTATAAAAAATCTTACTCATCAAATGAGCAGCGGACGCCTTGGTTGCCCATTATTATTTGTCTTAGTCTTGCTGCTATTGTCAGCACCAGCGCTATTGCTTATGTCAAAAGCACCTCAAAACCCAAAAACCTCATTCCTGCGTCGTCAGTCATTGATAGAGTCTTTGTCGACAAATCAGACCGTATCTTAAAATTGATGAGCGATGGTAAAGCTATTAGGTCGTATCGTATTGCGCTAGGGGGCAGTCCAACAGGTCATAAGCAACAAGAAGGTGACCAGCGTACGCCCGTTGGAGTTTATACCTTAGATTATAAAAACGAGAACTCTATTGCCCATCGCTCTATCCATATTAGCTATCCCAATGATGAGGACAAGGCGCGAGCGCAGTCATTGGGGGTCAATCCGGGTGGCGATATCATGATTCATGGGCAAATGAATGGCTTTGGATATCTGGCTTTGTTTAATCAACGGCGTGATTGGACAGATGGTTGTATCGCGGTTACCAATGACGAGATGGATGAAATCATGGTAGCGGTGACACTTGGTACTCCTATCGAAATCGTGGAGTAGAATAGTCAGATTATTATCTAGTTTATACTAAGTAGATGCATTATTTATTAGCGTATCTAATGGAGATTTATCTTTCATTTGCCCTAATAAAAAGGCGTAACTTATCTATTAACTACCTTTAACTGATATTAATAGCCCCTTTAAGTATTGTTAATAATTAATATCATTGTTTTAAGTAAGGTTTTATTTGGTAATCGTCTTGAAATAGGTGTATATATACCTTATATAAGTGACAGATAACAGTAGGCACTAAACTAAGATAACCTTTAGAGGTGCTACTGAAAATACCAATTATAAAAGGATATAGACATGAGATTTGAGAAGTTTACTCAAAAACTGCAGTCCGCCATTCAAGAAGCACAAAGCCTAGCGTTAGGTCGCGATCATACAGGTATCGATCCTGTGCATTTGCTTGCCGTGTTGCTACAAGATGAGTCTAATTTATCTATCTGCCAACAAGCAGGTGCTTCTATTCCAGCGCTAAAAAATGGCGTGGCCAAAGCTCTAGATAATCAAGCAACGATTTTGGAGCCGACAGGTGACGTCAATCTAAACCCAAACTCGGTTAAAATCTTGAATTTGGCCGATCGTCAGGCGCAAAAAGAAGGCGATGATTTTATCGCAACAGAATGGGTGATGTTGGCACTCGCTGAGCAGGGCGAAACCAAAAAGATATTTGAAAGTGCTGGCGTGACGGCAGGCAAGTTAAAAGTGGTGATTGAGCAATTACGCGGCGATGATACGGTGAATAACCAAAACGCAGAAGATCAACGTGATGCACTCAATAAGTACACGATCAATCTGACTGAACAAGCAGAGCTTGGCAAGCTAGATCCAGTCATTGGTCGTGACGAAGAGATCCGCCGTACTATTCAGGTACTATCGCGCCGTACCAAAAACAACCCTGTGCTGATTGGTGAGCCGGGCGTTGGTAAAACAGCTATCGTAGAAGGTTTGGCACAAAAAATTATCAATGGTGACGTGCCAGAAGGGCTGCGCCGTAAAGAAGTGCTGTCGTTGGATTTAGGTGCGTTAATCGCTGGGGCAAAGTTCCGCGGTGAGTTCGAAGAGCGCCTCAAAAGCGTATTGAGTGACTTGGCCAAGCAAGAAGGCAATGTCATCCTATTCATCGATGAGCTGCATACGATGGTTGGTGCGGGTAAATCTGAAGGTGCAATGGATGCGGGTAATATGCTAAAACCTGCATTGGCACGCGGTGAACTGCATTGTGTCGGAGCGACGACGCTTGATGAATACCGCAAGTACATCGAAAAAGATGCAGCGCTTGAGCGTCGTTTCCAAAAAGTGCTGGTCGATGAGCCAACGGTCGAAGATACCATTGCGATATTACGGGGTCTAAAAGAGCGTTACGAGCTGCATCACGGCGTCGATATTCAAGACAGTGCCATTATCGCTGCTGCGCGCATGAGTCACCGCTATATTACCGATCGTAAGCTACCAGATAAGGCGATTGATTTAATTGATGAAGCGGCCAGTCGTTTGCGCATGGAGATGGATAGCAAGCCTGAATCATTAGGTAAGCTTGATAGCCGTTTGATTCAGCTAAAAATGCAGCGTGAAGTACTCAAAAATGAAGAGGATGCTGGTGCGCAAGCCGAGCGTAAAGTGCTCGATGCACAAATAGCAGAATTGGAAAAAGAGTATGCTGATCTCAACGAGGTTTGGCAGGCAGAGAAAGCATTGGTCAAAGGCAGTCAACAGTTAAAAGATGAGTTAGATAAAGCCCGTATCGCGTATGACAAAGCCAGCCGCGAAAGCGATTATGAGACCATGAGTAAGCTGCAATACGAAACCATTCCGCAGTTAGAACGTCGTATTCATGAGTCTGACTTGGCTGAGCAAAAAGAGCAGACAGGTGAAGGTAGCGGTGTCAAATTGTTACGTAACAAAGTCACAGACAACGAAATCGCCGAAGTGGTTGCGGCCGCGACTGGTATTCCAGTCAGCAAAATGATGCAAGGCGAGCGTGATAAGATGATCGCAATGGAAGAAAAGCTCCATGAGCGCGTCATTGGTCAAAACGAAGCAGTCGAATCGGTGGCCAATGCGGTACGTCGTAGCCGTGCAGGCTTGTCTGATCCCAATCGTCCATCTGGTTCGTTTTTATTCTTAGGACCTACGGGTGTCGGTAAAACTGAGCTGACCAAATCACTAGCAAATTTCTTATTTGACTCTGAAGATGCGATTGTACGTATCGACATGAGTGAGTATATGGAAAAACACAGTGTCAGCCGTTTAGTGGGCGCGCCTCCAGGCTATGTCGGTTATGAAGAAGGCGGTACGTTGACTGAAGCGGTACGCCGTAAGCCATATAGTGTCATATTGTTCGATGAAGTAGAGAAGGCGCATCCTGATGTGTTCAACATCTTACTGCAAGTATTGGACGATGGTCGCTTAACCGATTCGCAAGGTCGGGTGGTAGATTTCAAAAACACTGTGATCATCATGACCAGTAACTTGGGTTCACATAAGATCCAAGAGATGGTTGGTGAAAGCTATGAGGATATCAAGGCAGAAGTAATGGATTCTGTTGGGCAGCATTTCCGTCCAGAGTTCGTCAACCGTATTGACGAGATCGTGGTCTTCCATCCGCTTGGTATGTCGCAGATGGCAGGTATTGCCGATATTCAATTGAATCGTTTACGTCAGCGTATCCAAGAGCGTGAGATGGATATTGAGCTATCAGCCGATGCGATGAATAAATTGGTTGCCGTCGGTTATGACCCTGTTTATGGCGCTCGTCCTTTGAAGCGTGCCATTCAACAAGAGATCGAAAACCCATTATCATTGAAACTGCTTGCGGGCGACTTTGTGGCAGGTGATATCATCAAAGTTGATGTTGGTGCCGATGACAAGCTAACTTTTGATAAGCTTAGAATGAGCTAATCAATTTACCCTTGATGTCTTTATGACCCAACTTTACGCTTAAAACAAACCCCTTATCTACAATCGTAGGTAAGGGGTTTTTATTTATAAGACGCGTTTTACGTTACTGTTTTTTTACCATTTCGATATCTCTTAAGTCTCAGGACTATGCTATAACTAAATCAAAGACTAATAATATAAGTATCAACTGAACGGAGAAACAGAACGATGACAGCCCATATTGAACGTATAGATATACCTTTAACTTCGCCGTTAATTATTGCAGCATTGCTATTTAGCACTGCCGCATGCTCCAACCCTTCTACAGTAAGTCCTAGTAATAATAAAAGCACTGCAACAGAGTCTAAAGAAGTTTCCAGTTCAGATAACGATGCTCAAACCGCCACAAAAATCACCACACAAACAGATACTAGCAAGCCTGACTTTACTACCAAAGCAATCGCTACCTTTGATGAGCCTTGGGCTATGACAGCGTTACCCATTACAGATAGCAAAGCGCCAAAATTACTGGTGACACAAAAAACAGGTGAGCTATTTATCGTAGATACCGCGACGAGTAATAAGACCAAAATCGAAGGCGTGCCTACAGTCGCTTACGGTGGTCAAGGCGGCTTAGGAGACATCATCGTGTCGCCAGATTTTGTGACGTCTAATACCGTCTATCTCAGCTACGCGGAAGCAGGGGCAGGAGCTGATAGCAATAAATTTGGTGCCAAAGTGATCAAGGCGACACTCTCAGGATTAGAGACAGCCACACCTACGTTGCAAGATATCACGCCTATCTGGCAACAGGCTCCGAAAGTCACAGGGCAAGGACATTATAGTCATCGCCTGCTGTTTTCGCCTGATGGGCGCTATCTATATATCAGCTCAGGCGAGCGTCAAGACAAAGACCCAGCACAAGACATGAATGGCAATCTGGGTAAGATAATACGGTTGAGTCCTGATGGTAACGCCCCAACAGACAATCCGTTTACTGATAATGAGTTGGCCAAACAGTTTTGGACCATCGGACATCGCAATGTGCTTGGTATGGCATTTGATGATAGTGGACAGCTTTGGGCGCACGAGATGGGACCAAAAGGCGGGGATGAATTTAATATTATTGAGAAGGGTAACAATTATGGCTGGCCAGTGGTATCCAATGGACGCAATTATTCAGGTCTAGATATTCCTGACCATGATACTAAGCCAGAGTTTGCAGCACCCAAAATTACTTGGACACCTGTCATATCACCATCTGCTATGAGCATCTATGCGGCTGGTACTCATAATGACTTTCCTAGCTGGCAAGGCAATGCGCTTATCAGTGGTTTATCGTCTAAAGCGCTTATCGTAGTGGGCATAAACGACGACAATACCGCGGCTGAACGTTATCGCTATGACATGGGAGAGCGTGTACGCAGTGTGCTAGCAGTAGACGGGCAAGTGTGGACACTTGAAGACGGTAATGATGCACAATTACTCAGATTATTGCCCAAATAACATCGAAACAATATTGAAAAAACATCGAAACAGCATCGAATTAAGGACGTATTTACCTGCCTGTATATTTAATTATTTTAATAAAACTATTCAAGTCTTTTAGAGTAAATTAATAGTTTTATCAAGTTTTATTTTGTAATAGATTGATAGTTAAGACCTATTTTGTTAAGGTAACGTTCCTTGAAATTTGAGACTTGCACATGGAAGAAGTAAAAGTAGGCAGATTAGGACCTTTTCCGCGGGTAAGTAAACCTGTGTTTATTACATCATCACTGCTGATTGTTGGCTTTATTATTTTCGGTGCGTTTTTCACCGAAACAGCAGGGGCTGTTTTTAGTTTTTTACAAAATTTTATTACCGATAAGTTTGGTTGGCTATTCATTATTCTGGTCAATACCGCGCTCGCGCTTTGTATTTACTTGGCAATGAGTCGCTATGGTGACATTCGACTAGGCAACCAAACAGAGCGACCGCAGTACAATCTGTTCTCTTGGATTGGCATGCTATTTTCTGCAGGTATTGGTATTGGTCTGGTTTATTGGGGTACAGCAGAGCCGCTGTATCACTTTATGGCACCACCAATGGGCGATGCCGAGACAGTAGAAGCCGCCAAGCAAGCAATGAATATCTCATTTATGCATTGGGGTCTACATGCTTGGGCGATTTATACGATTGTAGCGCTATCTTTAGCGTACTTCCATTTCCGTCGCGGCCTACCATTATCGATTCGATCTACTTTGTATCCTTTACTTGGTAAAAAGATCTATGGTCGTTGGGGACACACGGTCGATATCTTGGCTGTGTTTGGTACGATGTTTGGTGTGGTTACCTCACTCGGGCTTGGGGTTATGCAGATCAACTCTGGACTCGAAAAGCTGTTTGGTACGCCTAACAGTCTTACCGTACAGTTTGGCTTGATCGCTTTCATCACAGCGCTAGCAGCAGCTTCAGTCTTGATGGGTTTGGATAAAGGTATTAAGCGTTTAAGTGATATCAATATTGGTTTCACTATCGTCTTATTAGCGTTTATGGTCATCTTAGGACCAACGCTATTTATCTTTGATAGTTTTATCGAAAACATCGGCAACTATCTGACCGTGATTGTACCTCTAGGTACATGGGGTGAGTCTTATAGCGGTACAGATTGGCAGAGTAGTTGGACGATATTTTATTGGGCATGGTGGGTTAGTTGGGCACCATTCGTTGGTATCTTTATTGCCCGTATCTCTCGTGGTCGTACGATTCGTGAATTTACGCTTGGTGTACTACTGATTCCAATGCTGATTTTGTTCTTCTGGTTTACCACCTTTGGCGGCGTTGCTGTTCATATGGAGCTTGCTTCTGCTTTGTCAGGTGTTAGCCCAGGATTGGTTGAAGCAGTACAAGCGGATTCTGGTAGTGCCATCTTTAAACTGGTTGAATACTATCCATTGGCAAAACCAATTACGCTACTTATTGTCGTCATGATTATGCTATGGTTTGTGACCTCGTCAGACTCTGCTAGCTTTGTCATCGATATGTTGACTGCTGGTGGCGATACCAACCCACCTAAAATCCAGCGCTTATTTTGGGCAACGACAGAAGGTGTTATCGCGGCTATCTTGCTAGCGGCTGGTGGATTGTCTGCGCTACAGGCGGCGGCTATCGTAGCGGGACTACCGTTTGCCTTAGTGGTCTTTGTCATGATGTATGCGCTACTGCGTGGTTTGAGTCGCGATCGTCTGATTCTATACAGAGCGCAACAAGGCTTTATTACGGATGAATCAGCAGACCATAACTCAGCGAATGAGTTCGTCGATGAGCATCTGTTAAAAGGACCACCTAAGATTGTGAAAGGTGACTAAGAAGTAGATAGCATTAAGACAGCTACTTAAGCTTTTGATAGAAGAAGCCCCAATTTATTTTTAAATTGGGGCTTCTTTATTGGGTAAAGATATTTAAATTTGTTCAGGAAAAATTCAGATTGTTGAAAGATTATTGCTGCAATGTTACTACGATTTCTATACATTCGGCAGTATTTACATGGTGTTATATTTAGTGATTCGTTCATACCTTGGTATGGTTACGCTCTCTTTTGGGGATATACCTATGGATCATGTAAAAGTTGGCAGGTTAGGCCCTTTCCCTCGGGTAAGTAAACCTGTTTTTTTAACTTCAGCATTACTTATTATTACATTTATTATTCTTGGCGTTTTTTTTACTGAATCTGCCGGTACGTTGTTCAGTTTTCTACAAGGCTTTATTACCGATAAATTTGGTTGGTTTTTCATTATTCTCGTTAATGTGGCCTTAGGACTTTGTGTTTATTTGTCTATGAGCCGTTATGGCGATATTCGCCTTGGTGCTCAAACTGAGAAACCACAGTACAGTCTATTCTCGTGGATCGGTATGCTGTTCTCTGCTGGTATCGGTATTGGACTTGTCTACTGGGGTACAGCAGAGCCCTTATATCACTTTATGGCACCGCCACTTGGTGAAAAGGAAACGATAGAATCCGCCAAGCAAGCGATGAATATTACCTTTTTACATTGGGGCTTACATGCTTGGGCATTGTACGCGATTGTAGCGCTATCTTTAGCCTATTTCCATTTTCGCCGTGGCTTACCACTATCGATTCGTTCAACCCTTTATCCTATATTGGGTAAAAAGATATATGGCTCGTGGGGTCATGCCGTTGATATCTTAGCCGTATTCGGTACGATGTTTGGTGTGGTGACGTCACTCGGTCTTGGCGTTATGCAAATTAACTCAGGGCTTGAGAAATTATTTGGTATTCCTAATAATCTCACAATACAAATCGCTCTGATTGCTTTTGTTACTGCTTTAGCCGCCTGTTCTGTCATGATGGGCTTGGATAAGGGTATCAAGCGTCTAAGCGATGTGAACATTGGTCTAACGGCTATTTTGCTTGGTTTTATGGTCGTCTTAGGGCCGACGCTTTTCATTTTTGATAGCTTCCTAGAAAATATCGGCAACTATCTTTCAGTGGTCGTACCATTAGGTCTGTGGGGGGAGTCTTACGAAGGTGAGGCAAACTGGCAGTCAGCATGGACGATATTTTATTGGGCATGGTGGGTAAGTTGGGCACCATTTGTCGGCGTGTTTATTGCTCGTATCAGCCGTGGTCGTACGATTAGAGAGTTTGTACTTGGGGTATTACTTATCCCCATGACCATATTGTTCTTTTGGTTTTCAACTTTCGGCGGCGTTGCTATTCATATGGAGCTGCTCGCTGCTATTGATCCAGCGTTGGTTAGTCCTGGACTGGTCGAGGCGGTACAAACAGATTTTGGTAGTGCAATTTTCAAATTGGTTGAGTACTATCCATTGGCGCAACCCATCACATTCATGATTGTGATTATGATTGTATTGTGGTTCGTAACCTCATCAGATTCAGCCAGTTTTGTCATTGATATGCTGACCGCAGGTGGTGATACCAATCCGCCAAAGATTCAACGTTTATTTTGGGCAAGTACTGAAGGCGTGATTGCTGCTGTTTTGTTGGCTGCTGGTGGATTGAGCGCGTTACAAGCAGCCGCTATCGTAGCAGGATTGCCATTTGCTTTGGTTATATTTGCAATGATGTATGCGCTACTACGTGGTTTGAGTCGCGATCGATTGATATTATATAGGGCGCAGCAGCATTATATTACTGAAGAATCAGCAGATCACAACTCTGCAGATGAATTTGCTGACGAGCATCTACTAAAAGGACCACCTAAGATTGTAAAAGGTGACTAAAAAAAGTAGATAGAATTAAGACAATTACTTAAGTTTTTCATAGAAGAAGCCCTAATTTATTTTTAAATTGGGGCTTCTTTGTTGGGTGAAGATACTTAGATTTATTCAGGACAGATTCGTATTGTTGAAAATTATTACCGAAATGTTACTACCATTTCTATACATTCGGCAGTATTTACAAGGTGTTATATTTGATAATTCGTTCATACCTTGGTATGGTTACGCACTTTTTTTGGGATATACCTATGGATCATGTAAAAGTTGGCCGATTAGGCCCTTTTCCGCGGGTAAGTAAACCTGTATTTTTGACTTCAGCAATCTTGATACTGGCGTTCATTATTTTTGGCGCTTTATTCAATGAACAGGCAGAAGTCGTATTTAACCAAGCAAAAGCATTTGTCTCTTTACGCTTCGGCTGGTTTTTTATTGTCGTGGTCAATTTAACATTGGTCATGAGTATTTATATGATATTTAGCCGCTACGGCGATATCAGACTCGGTCATCAGAATGAGAGGCCAGAGTACAATATGGTTTCTTGGATTGGTATGCTGTTTTCAGCTGGTATCGGTATTGGGCTGCTTTATTGGGGCACCGCTGAGCCGCTGTATCACTTTATGGCACCACCATTAGGAGAGGCGGAGACAGTCGCCGCTGCCAAGCAAGCGATGAATATCTCGTTCCTACATTATGGTCTACATGTATGGGCGCTATATGGCATGGTCGCGCTATCGCTTGCTTATTTTCATTATCGAGTAGGTTTACCACTGGCTATCCGTTCGACACTTTATCCAATATTGGGTAAAAAGATCTACGGCGGTTGGGGACATACGGTAGATACGCTCGCCGTATTTGGCACGATGTTTGGGGTAGTGACCACGTTAGGTCTTGGCGTCTTGCAGATCAATTCAGGCCTTGAGACGTTATTTGGCATACCCAATAATATTACGGTGCAGATTATTTTGATTGGCCTTATCACCATGCTAGCAGGGTTATCTCTGTTTATGGGATTGGATAAAGGCATCAAGCGTCTAAGTGATACCAATATATTGTTCACTGTGATATTGCTAAGTTTTGTGATTATCTTTGGGCCTACGCAGTTTATTTTTAATAGCTTCGTAGAAAACATCGGCAACTATTTGCACCAAATCGTGCCGTTAGGTCTATGGACAGAGTCTTATAGAGGCGAAGAAAACTGGCAAGCCTCTTGGACGATTTTCTATTGGGCATGGTGGATTAGCTGGTCACCATTCGTTGGGGTATTCGTTGCACGTATCTCTCGTGGTCGTACCATCCGTGAGTTCATCTTAGGCGTATTATTAATTCCTATCACGATATTGTTCCTGTGGTTTACTGCTTTTGGTGGTTCTGCGGTAAATATGGAGCTAGTGGCAGCAGCAGACCCTAACATAGTTAGCCCAGGTCTGATCGAGGCGGTCAAAGCCGATACAGGTAGCGCTATCTTTAAATTGATGGAGTCTTATCCATTAACAGGTGCGGTCAACTTGCTCATCGTGGTGATGATTGTCCTATGGTTTGTTACCTCGTCAGATTCAGCCAGTTTTGTCATCGATATGCTGACATCAGGTGGTGATACCAATCCGCCAAAGATCCAGCGCTTATTTTGGGCAGGTTCTGAAGGTGTTATCGCCGCTGTATTATTGGCAGCAGGTGGTTTGAGTGCGTTACAAGCGGCATCGATTGTCTCAGGATTTCCTTTTGCTATTGTGATCGTCGTGATGATGTATTCTCTATTGCGCGGTCTCAGTCGAGATCGTTTGATACTCTATCGTAATCAGCAATGGTTCACTACAGAAGAGTCAGCAGAGCACAACTCGGCCAATGAATTCCGTGATGAAGAGTTGCTAAAAGGCCCACCAGCACTTGAGAAAGATGCTTAATATTTTATTTTATGGCTACAAAAATACCCAGCTTATATAGGCTGGGTATTTTTATGTATGTTCAATATTTTTAATAGAAAACCTTTCAATACAGCAGCTTTCAGTACAGCAGATCTCGATACAACCGCTTTATAGATTAGCTACATTCGCCTTTTGTATAACCAACGGCTTCAGGAATATTACAGGCTGAGCAAGCATTGCTAGCCGTTCGGTAGCTAACAATTGATCCAACTTTCGTTTTTACACAGACGGGTTCATATTGTGCCGTACAGATATTGTTGGCAGGGTTAGCGGGTGGGCATTGAGTCAGAGCACCTTCAAATTGCTGACTGATATCAGGACTGGATGGGGTAGGTGTTTGACCAGACATAGAGCTACAGCCCGTTAAAGCTAGAACTAATATCAATATAAGTGATGATGGTTTGAACGAAAATTGATTAATTATAGAAAATCGACGAGTAGATAGAGTTTGTTTCATAAGAAATGTCCTTATTCATAGTATTCGATAGCGTCCTGTTATCGATGATTGATTTGCCTACTGAGGCTAAACGCTTAAGCATTTATGGTAGCTCATTTATCAGTAGCTATCTACTTAAACACCATACAAAAACCCCAAGCTCAATTAAGCTTGGGGGTTTATTTTCTGTTATCAAATACTGATTTTATGACAGCATGTCTAAATCAAAGACATCTAGACTGAAGAAATTCGCTTATTCAGCTGGTTTGTCGTCTTGATTTAGCTGCACGTATTTGTCAAAGTTTTGAGCATAATCAGTTAAATTATCGCTTAGCATTTGGCGATACTGTTTGACATAAAACTCGACGATATCGTCTTTTTCTTTGGCGAAATCATCGCCTTTGACGAAACCGATAGAGGCAACTGACGCGCTATAGCGTGCTGCAGCATACAATAAAGAAGCACCTACTTGACCTGAATGCGCCTCAGGGCCTAGCTGGCTGTTTGCGATACCGATGATAGCGTCAGCACGTTGATAGAACGCCTGCATTTCAGGGGTGATTTCGATGTTAGCATCAGCGTTTTGGTCTTGAATATTGTCTTGAGACATAAGCAACTCCTAATAATAAGTGTCAGTAGTTTTTAGTATATAAAAATGGTTGGTAAACGTTTTAAAGTAGTGACTCTTATAAACCAGCGTCTGCTTTTAAGATATCAGCTTTGTCTGTTTTTTCCCACGTAAAGGCAGTCTCTGAACCTGGACGACCAAAGTGTCCAAAGGTAGCAGTCTGCTGATACATTGGTTGTAGTAAGTTCAACATACGGGTAATGCCGTAAGGACGTAGGTCAAAGTGAGTACGAATCAAGCGAATGATTTCATCGTTACTGATTTTGCTAGTACCAAAGGTATTAACAGAGATAGAGGTTGGCTCAGCGACACCAATCGCGTAGCTGACTTGTACTTCGCAGCGCTCAGCTAATCCTGCTGCTACAATGTTTTTGGCAACATAACGTACCGCATAAGCAGCACTGCGATCCACTTTTGAAGGATCTTTACCACTGAACGCACCGCCACCATGACGTGCCATGCCGCCGTAAGTATCAACAATAATTTTACGACCAGTCAGACCAGCATCACCAACAGGACCACCAATCACAAACTTACCAGTTGGGTTGATATGATAGCGTGTGCCAGCGTGCAATAGGTCAGCTGGTAGCACTTGCTTGATGATAGATTCCATCACCGCTTCTTGTAGGTCTGACTGCGAGATGCTTGGATCATGCTGTGTTGATAATACAACAGCATCGATAGCGACAGGACGATTGCCGTCATACTTCAAAGTTACCTGCGCTTTAGCGTCTGGACGCAACCAAGGCAACTCGCCAGCGCGGCGCAGCTCCGACTGACGCTCCATCAAACGATGAGCATACTCGATAGGCGCTGGCATAAGTACTTCGGTCTCATTACTGGCATAACCAAACATTAAGCCTTGGTCACCTGCACCTTGCTCTTCTGGGTCGCTACGATCGACGCCTTGCGCGATTTCAGGAGATTGCTTGCCTAACATGTTGATGACTGCACAAGTCTCGCCATCAAAGCCTAGATCTGAATGGTGATAGCCGATGCCATTTACAGTGTCACGGACCAGACGCTCTAAATCGATATTTGCGGTTGTGGTGATTTCACCTGCAAGTATGACTGCGCCTGTTTTTACTAAGGTTTCGCATGCCACACGTGCGTGCAGATCTTCACGTAAGATAGCGTCAAGGATAGCGTCTGATATTTGGTCAGCCATTTTGTCAGGATGGCCTTCGCTCACAGATTCTGAGGTAAATAAGTTGTATTCACGCATAATGGGATCGCTTAATTGAATCAATAAGGGTAGGAAAAGCAGCACATCTGGGTGCTGCTCTAATTAATTTTGACCACGCATTTACGCGGCAGATAATCGGTATTTCTCAATTTAAAATCGGTTTTGACTAAAATCTTTGCTAATAAATATGACCAAAGGGTGAGCGGACTATCATTCAATCAATATATAAAATGATACTACCTTGCTCTAATATGGTCTTGGCGGTAACGAGTTGGGTCAATACTTGACCTAATAGACAACGCTAATGTGCAGATTGCCTTATCAGAAGCAGGGTAATGGCCAAAATCTCTTAACGCAAAATAGGGTTATTCTACCTTGAAACGTTATAAAACTCTAGTGAGCAACACTTGCTCTACTATAAGAAATGCTCAACAAGCAGTTCACTGCAGTCAAAGGTGGTTACTGGATAGTGGTTTATCTAGCTGAGTGATTAGCTAGTAGTAGCGTCTGCTTGGAATGAACAATACGTTACAACTCTAAAAATGCAGCTTTATCTTTGAACATGCATTCTTCATAGACAGGACAGGCGCCGCATTTGGGTGTACGTGCCTGACAAGTATAGCGGCCGTGTAAGATAAGATAATGATGGGCGTCTACGATGAAGTCTTCTGGGATACGCTCGACCAGCTTTTTTTCGACGATGAGTACGGTTTTGCCAGTGGCAAGCCCAGTACGATTGCCCACACGAAAGATATGCGTGTCAACGGCCATGGTCGGCTGACCAAAGGCCGTATTTAGCACAACGTTAGCAGTTTTACGGCCGACACCTGCCAGTGATTCTAAGTCTTTACGGTTATCAGGAACAGTGCTATCAAATTTCTCAATCAAATCACGACAGGTTTTGATGACATTTTTTGCTTTGGCATTATATAAACCAATGTTTTTGATATAGGATTTGAGACCGTCTTCGCCTAGTGCCAGTATTGCCTCAGGCGTGTTAGCTATTGGGCACAATTGCTTGGTAGCAATATTGACACTGACATCAGTCGCTTGTGCGGACAAGATTACTGCGATAAGTAACTCAAAATTACTGTCATAATTGAGTTCGGTGACAGGTTCATCAATAGTCGCTGCCAGCTTTTCAAAGAATGGACGCACGTCACGATTGGGCATTCGTCTAGAGGGCGGTGTGTCAGCTGTTTTATGTTTGACCGTTTTACTCATGGCATTTTGACTATTATATTGATGGATGATTGTGCCAAATTATATGCTAGCGCTAGCATTCATGTTAATGATTAAAGTATTAATTTATTAACGCATTCACTGCGTAATCAGCTATTACCGTTATAGCGCTACTTGCAATGACTCAAGCTCGGCTTGTAAGGAATCGAGCTCTGCTTGTTTCTTATCGTTTACACGCACACTCAGTTGCTTTTCTAGTTTTTTGATTTTGGTACGGAGCTTGGCAGCTGCGATGGTGTTTTTCGCTTGCGATTCACTGATGTTTAGAGACTGACTTGCTGCATTATTGAGCTTAGCCTCTACCATGCTAACGACAGGTCTACTATTGCTCGTATCAGCAAGCTGTTCTGTGACGCGTTTTAAATGAGTGTGGTAGCGTTGTCTCAAATCTTCTTGCTCTGCTATTCGCTCAGGCTCAGATATTTCTCGCTCAATCGTGACTAAGTCAATGCAATCAACAGGGCAGGGCGCGATACATAGCTCACAGCCCGTGCACAAATCTGTGAAAATCGTATGCATATGCTTGCCAGTACCAACGATAGCATCGACTGGACAAGCAGGAATGCATTTGGTACAGCCGATACAGTCATCTTCACGGATAACCGCACGAACCTCGGTCGGACGTTCAGAGGTGGCATCTATTGGCCACTGTGAAGGCACTGCCGTCAGCATAGTGTCAGGAGTATCTATATCGAGAGTCTGAGCAATCGCATTGGTGACTGGCTGACCACCGGGCACACATTTATTATACGGCTCGCCATCTAATACAATCGCAGCGGCATATGGCAGGCAACCATCTGGATGCTCACATAGCCCGCATTGCGTCTGTGGCAAACAAGCATCCACACGTGCAATTTTTGCCTGTATGTCAGCGGGCAAGGTATCAATGTGTAATGTATCAAATAAGATAGGTAGATTGACTAAGCGTATATTGGTGCTACTTTGCATTTAATTAAGGACCTTAATACCAGTCGTAAGAATAGGTATTAGTATAAATAGAGATAAAAGATTGAGAAAGCGGTCTTTGTAAAACATTATTTATAAGAGCATCTGCTCATGTTAGCGTGTCACTACTCATTTTGGCGTGTTACTTACTAAAAATGAAGTTCGAAGTAAAACGCTTATCACAGAAGCAGCGATTTTAAAGAGATGAGATTGAAAATACAACACTATAGCGTAATGTGGTGTTTATAGATAAGTACTGATTATAAATCTATATTTTGTTCTTTAGCCACTTGGTCAATCAAATCGCGAGCGATACTACCCTTTGGTGGGATTCTGGGTAGGTTTGAGAGATCAAAGAAATCAGCATGTGCTAGCTCATCTTCTTGTAAGATAATATCGCCACTGGCATACGATGCACGAAAACCCAGCATTAAGTTAGAGGGAAATGGCCATGGCTGACTGCTCACATAGCGGATATCTGTTACGCTGATATTGACCTCTTCTGCAACTTCACGTACTACGGCATGCTCCAGACTCTCTCCAACTTCTACAAACCCTGCGATCAAACCATACATTGGCGGCAGATTTTGCTGTCCATGACGATGATGGTGAGCCAGTAAGATTTGCATCTCACCTGTTACTGGATTTGGACGAGTAATAGCAGTAATGACGCACGGTTGTACGCGAGGGTATTGGCGCAATCGACATACTGGACAAACCATGGCACGTTCGCCTTGGTCAGCATGTACAGTAGGGCTAGCACAGCGACTACAAAACTGCGTATCTGCTTGCCAACTTAATAGCTGTATCGTTTGGCTAATCTGATCTGACAAGGCGACTGGCAAATGAGTCATCAGTTTTCGATAAGGAACAAAAGTGTTACCACTGCTTTCAGCAATAATTGGTAGCGTCACGTTATGAGCAACTGCATAATCATAAGTCATGGCGCTCGTCGCTTGGGCAGTAAAGCTATGAGCCATATTGGCATCAACCGTACCCTTTGCATGGTTGCCAGCGCTACTGCTATCGTCTGATAACCAATGATTTGGTGCTAGGCTCTCGTGAAGCCTTATGTGACCAACCTGATAAGCTTGCTCGCTTAAGTTATTACTATCGGGCGATAGCTGAACTTGCAAAGGCCACCAACCATCTGGCATTTGACGGCATAAGATACTGTCATCACTTAATACAAAAGCATGAGCCATATAAAATTCCAAACATTATAAAGTAAGTCCGCATCGACGTAGACACAGACTTATTTAGAGTAAAGTATCATCAATTCTATACAAATCAGATATGCAGATATGTTGTCAAGTTGATTCAGCCTAATGACTGTAGCGCTTTCACGTGCCTGACTTGTACCTACATTATCTTGAGTTATCTATACGTAAATGAGATGTCATGGTTAAGAGGTAATGACCATGACATGACAATGAGAAAAGTTAAGCAGCAAGTAGGTGGCTCAAGCTCTGTTGACCAACATCAAGCGCTTGCTTGCTGACAGGGCGATTATTCTCAAAACCATCTAAGTGATGATCGACCGCCATGATAACATCAGCGATGCAGGCTAACGTACTGTCTTCGATACGTCGTCCGCCTTCGATACGCTTTTCAATGTAGTTGGCTAGCTGACTCAGCATGCTGGCAGGTGTGGGCAGTTGTAAGAAACGTACTGCGCCTGCTACTTGACGCATCATCCCAGGTATATTTTGGATATTGAGCATGTCGCGTTCAGGCTCCGCCAAATAATCATTGATGGCTTGCTCAGCACTAGCAATAGCAGTTCGGCTCTCTTGTATCAAGGTATCATTGGCCGTATTAAGCTGATGCAATGAGATATGCGGATTATTCAGTGGCAGATAGATTGCCCCTGGTGTATGCATCTCTGCCATAGCAATGGTGGCGTTCTCTGCATGCATCAACGCCAGTAGCAAATGATCGAAATCTTCAGGAGAAGGCGCTTGCCAATGACCAACAGCTTCTGCTGCTTCGCTAAGACTATTGGCTGCGTTGGACAGACCTAACAAACGTAATGCCGAACTCAGTTCAGTCAGCTCTTTAATAATCTGCGCTGTCTGCATATCAATAGGATTGATTGAATCGCCACGTGCATAACTATCGACGTGTTCTTTAATGTTATTGATCTGATTTTGAATAATTGTGTTTAACGTATCGGTAAGTTCGCGGTTAGGACCGAATAAAAAGCGCTTCATTTGTTCTAGCTGAGCACCTTCTAAATGGTTATTTGCATATTGTTCAAGTAATTGCTGCGCTTGCTCGTTATCACGTTGACAGGCAAAGCTCACTAAATCTGCAAAGCGGGTATCCATGACTGGTAAATAGCTTTGAAATTGCTGCTCTAAATAGATAAGTGTGTGCTTTTGACTTAGGTTTAATGGTAATACTGCTGCGATATCAGTCACGGCGGCAGTCGCCGCTTGCCAAAATAAGCTATCAGTATTTGCAGCGATTAATGCGCAGGCTGCACTCATGGCATCCAGCTTTTGCTGATTCGCGGAATCAATGTTGCCATCTTGATTGAGTAGTGCAATGCCAAGGCCACTACGATACGCGTTGGTCAGCAGCTCTGTGTCTAGATTAAGCGTGCTTAGAGATTCAAAGTTTTGTTCAGGATTGGCGATGATGACACTACTGCTGCCAAATGCAGAAAAATAGTCTGCCGTAATAGGAGCTTCTTGACTATGCGCATTAAGCTTGTTGATTACAGGTATGAGTAGAGTAGGCTCTACCGATTCAGTCAAGAGGACAAACTCGACATAACGATCCAAGGTCATGATGGCTTCTGATAGATCCATGATCAAATCAGTATCGTTGTTATCACCATTGTCATAAAGTCTCTGTAAACCACCAACAATAGCATCATTCAATGCTTCTGCACCGACCAAAGAAATCAGTTTGAAAATACAAGACAGCTGCTTTAGCACTTCGATAGAGTCTGACAACAAAGGAGCCTGACTACTATCATCGTTGAACTCACTCAAATGAATCTCGGTATCTTTAAGCGTTGCTATAACCTCATCATGCAATAAATGAAGTGATGGTAGGTTAAAATCAGTAACACTAAGTGTTGGGGCGGTTAACTTCATTTGCGCAGACTGGTCCATAAGTATTTTTCCATAATGTACTGATGAGAATAGCAATGGTGTAAAGTTGATTTAGAAAGTATTAGCTAGTGATGTTTTAACGCTTTCTATCATAATAATCAAGACTAAATTATACAAATGTCGGTTCAATAAAAATTCGAACGACAATTATATGCTAGCTTTTAGGGTAGGATAATCTTCTGCCAAAGCGGCATACCAGCTTTGGTCAGCAGTTTCATCCGCCGTTGATGCCAGCAATAAATTCGCTAAATTGGCAAAACTTGCATGAGCAGTTTGTCCGCCATCGGTATCTGTATCCTCTTCGATAGCAAGCGTGACCTGTCCACCAGTCATCGCCAAATAAACTTCAGCTAAAATCTCTGAGTCAAGTAATGCCCCGTGAAAAGTACGGTCTTGCTTACCAACATCTAGGCGACGCACGAGGGCATCTAGCGTGTTTTTTTGCCCAGGGTATTGCTGCTTGGCCATCGCCAGTGAATCGGTTACTTGCACTCGATTGGCAAAGTCATTCAGACCAACTTTTGCAAACTCCATATTTAAGAAGTTCATATCAAAAGTAGCGTTATGAGCGATAATCTCAGCGCCATCCATAAAGTCATACAAAGACTGAGCCACTTGATCAAAGGTCGGCTTGTCGGTCAAAAATGCTTCAGAGATACCATGAATACGAATGACTTCATCATCCATACCGCGCTGCGGATTGATATAAACGTGCAGCTTTTCACCAGTAAACTTACGTCCGACTAGCTCCACAATACCGACCTCGATAATACGGTCGCCTTTTAGTGCATCAAGCCCTGTGGTTTCTGTATCCATAATAAGCTGACGATCTGCTTCATGGCGGTGTATCGGCTTTGGTAGTAGCGGCTTAAAATGTGGGTTGGCACGGCTAGTATCTCCATCGAACTTAGGTGTATCAGATTCTACACTTGGCAACATATCATTGTCGACGGTATCATCTAGGTGCGTTTGAATGTCTGGCATAGCTTTGGTACTCGTCGGGTTGTATGTATTGTCTTGATGGCTGTTAGATTCTACAGCAATGTCTTCATTTATATTACGATTGTCAGCAGCACTCTGACTATTTTCTCTTAGCGGCTCAGGTTCTAAGAGCTCTTCATCACACTCATCTTCTATTATATCTAGACCCAATGGATCGAAACTTAGCCAGTCAGCGCTAGATGATTTTTGCAAGGTGTCAGTGTTAGCGTCAGTATTAGTATCAATATCAGTCGCTATGTGGTCTTTTTTTTTAGTCGTATCTGCTTCACTGACTATAGCTGAATGGCCGCTGTTTGATGTGACACCTAAGTTTGCCAGCTCGTCTGCTTTTTCATTACCAGCATGCCCAGCGTGACCCTTGACCCAATGCCAGCTAACATCACGCTGTTGGCAGAGCTTATCCAATTGTTGCCATAGGTCTTGATTGGCGACTGGCTTTTTACTGGCAGTTTTCCAGCCTTTTTTCTTCCAACCTTCAATCCATTCAGTGATGCCTTTTTTGACATAACTGGAGTCAGTCCAAATCTCAAGAGTATGCTCGTGCGGGCTATGGGTCAGGGCTTGTATCGCACCCATTAGCTCCATACGGTTGTTGGTGGTTTCTTTGTCACCGCCGTACAAATCTTGCGTGCCGCCATCACTAAATATAAGATGTGCGCCCCAGCCGCCAGCGCCAGGATTGCCTTTGCAAGCACCATCAGTATAGGCCACAGTGGTATTTGTTTTAGCAGCCAATGGATCAATCGCGTTGTCTTTATGAGTGTTTGGCATTGAATTACGGTTGTCTGACATAAAAGAGTATGGACCTGATAAGTGGTAAGCATAGGGTAGTACTAGAGCATCTCGTTTACGCTATTCGAACGATGATGATGACGTTGTGAGTATAGCAAATCTATCATAAATATGGGCAGTCGTGACGCACAAAGTCATAAAACCCTTACGGTAACTTATAACATAATAGTAACGTCTTGGTTTTCTGTTAAAATAGCGAAGCTCTCTGAAAGGCTCTAGTTTTTAGTTACAGAGCTGCCTTTGCTACAAAGATGCCCAAGCGCATTTTTCGTATCTGCTATTTGATGGTTTTTTGACAATAGTACACTTAATAAAAGTTTTTAATGCATGATTGCAGGATAACCCCATTATGTCCTTACGCTCGAATTTATTGAATAAGAGACTGACCTATCTGATGCTCAGTGTGACTGCCAGCAGCGCGATTTTTCTGAGCGCTTGTAATGATACTAGCCCTCAAGCAGATACCGAAGTTGCAGCAGATCTGTCTGTCTTTGAGGGTTGTTATACGGTGAGTCAAGATGAGCCTGCTCAGATAAAGGTCAGCCAGCAAAATGACACTTGGGTAATGCAGATGAAAGAGCCCGTCACTGCTAAGCGCGTCTGGGATACTCCAGAGCCGTTAGAAGTGATAGACAATAGCGATATACCGCAGTTTTTCTCTATCGATCCAGATAATGTCGATGCGGTTATTGGTCGTCCTGATCGAGTGCTTGTACTGGCTCATGTCAAACCAGCCTATGCAAATATTGATCCGCTCTTAGACAGTGAATACTTGTCGTACATTTATCGAGGCGCCAACACGATCTACCGCGTGGAGTGTGATGAGGTGAATACCGATATTTTAGCCAATCCACATGCCAATCTTGTTATCGATAATGTTGATGACAGTATTTAAATAAGCATTGATAATAGTCTTTAGATAAATACCATTGTTGGTCGATGATATTTCCATAGACAGTATTTTGTTATAAACAGTCATACCATTAGAGTTAATTAATATGAATTTTTTTAGTTACGTGGTGTTAGGCGGGTTTTCTTATGCAGCTGGTTGGGCGGTAAGGACATATGTATTAGACAAACAACCGACGCCTGAGCAGCCTTATAATTTAAAACACCCTGCAATTTTGGCATATTTGGGTGCATTCTTTATTATCATGTTGATCGTCTCGTGGCTGCTTGGTCGCTATGCACTTGGTCATGCTGCGATTGATTTGCCTTTCATTATTGTCAATAGTCTCGTTGCGACATTCGTCTACTCGTTTGGTCTTAATCCAGAAAAGGCTAATTATGAAGTGCCTGATTAAAATACAGTATTAAATGAATTGTAAATAACAAAAGCCACGACCGAAGTATTAATTCGCGGTCGTGGCTTTTTCGATAGTGCAGTTTTTTAATAGCTGAAAGTACTAATACTTATGAAGCTTTCTTCAGATTAGTACTAGTCTCGTCGCTATCTTTCCCATCAGTACTAGTCTTGTCGTTATCAGTCTTATCCGTGTCGCTCTTAGCTTCTAACTTATCCTTAGTAGCTGATTGTTCCTGCTTCCACTCTTTGTATTTTTGCAAATCTTTTCTGGCCTGCTTTAAACAAAATTTAAGTACTAGCGCATCATCGATATGGCCGATAAACGGGATAGAGTCAGGAATGAGGTCAATTGGATTTAGCACATAGAGCGCACCAATAACGCCAGCTGAGATTGTCTTAAAAGGGATCTTACGGTAGTCACCTTTATAATAGTCTTTGACAAGACTCATAAATAGCATTAGATCATCACTAAACGGTTCAAGGTAGCCGCTATCTTCTAACTTTTCTTTCAGCTTATCTTCTTTGCCCAGCAAGTATTCTAAATTAGAGTCAAGTGACTTGTTTTTATCGGTTTTTTTATTAAACATAATTATTACCTTTTATTTTTTGCAATGAATTTGTATTTACAGTAACAAATCTAATCGACCTATATTGTGTGTCTCAGTAGCGAAAAAGTAAATATCGGTAAAGATTAGGCAACCATCAGTGTCAGAAAAGCGTCTACAATATGCTGCCACAAGGTCTAAAAACACAAGTCATAAAAATAAAAGCGATAAGGTAGCAGTAAGATATGGGGATTAAGCGTCAGTCATGGATAGATAATAAAAATAGTCGTGCAACTGAAATAACATCTGGGCTAAACCGTCGGCAGTTTCTACGTCGAATCGGTGTGAGTGCAGGCACAGCAGTATTAGCGAGCCAAGGTATGTCTCAAGCGCTTGCAGCCAGTCCTATCGATTCTGATCATAGTACGCAGCTGACCAAGGATGATCTGCCAACTTCGTTGTTAGAGGGACAATCATCATCACAAATTTCACAGGAATCACTGACGAAGACAGGTTGTATCACGCCTACGATTGAGACGCGACTTTTTGCCAGCTCTAACGTTGGTGGTAATGATGAGCGTAATCAGTTGGCATTAGATCGGGTGGCTTGTGCTGGGTTTAAAGTAGAAAATCCTGCTATTACCAATCGTCAGTATTTACGCTTTGCGGGAACGGACTCACAGCGTGCCAGCGATTTTCAAAATCTTGCCACTGGAGCAATAGCCGCGCCAAAGCTGCTGTTAGGTGTGCGCGGTGGTTACGGTGCCATGCGCATATTGCCTATGGTTGATTGGTCGACGCTGGGACGTATTATGAAGGAGCACGGCACGATACTCGCAGGCTTTAGCGATGTGACAGCTATCCAATGTGCGCTATTGGCAAAAGGGTCAATGAGCTCGCTTGCCGCACCGATGCTCTATAGCGAGTTTGGCAAAACTGCGCCTGATAAAGTCAGCTGTCAGCAGTTTGTTGAAGCACTAACCAATCCTAATCTGGTTATTAATATATCAGACGCGTCTTTAACCAGTCATCAGCTACCTGTCATATTGATAAAGGGTGAGCCAAAACCATTAACTGGTACGATTTGGGGCGGTAATCTAAGCGTGGTATCGGCGCTGGCAGGTAGTGAGTATTTACCGCGTATCGATGGCGGTATTGTATTCTTAGAAGATGTAGGCGAGCAGGCGTATCGTATTGAGCGCATGCTATATGACCTATATCTCGCAGGTGTGTTTAAGAATCAACAAGCAATTGTGTTTGGGGCATTGTCTGGTGCAGGTGAGGATAGCTATGACAAGCGTTATGATGTCGCCACAGTCATTCGTCAGCTGCATGAACTAACAGGATTGCCGATATATAGTGGTATGCCTTTTGGTCATATCGGCAAAAAACACAGCTTTCCACTGGGGGCAACCTGTCAAATTAGCGCCGATACCGTTGGCGGCTATCAGTTGGCATTTACCGATTATCCAACTATTGAAGCTGATGCTATCCAAGTAGAAGGCTTGTGGCAAAATGCTTGAAAGTTAAGCGCTATCTTTTTAAATAGCCAACCGCGAAAACTTATCTTGATACTCTTTTGGTGTCAGCTCTGTCGCGCGTTTAAATAGACGCGTGAATGAAGAGATATCATCATAACCTACTTGATCGGCAAGAGACTTTATCGATACATCGCCTAATTCAAGTAAGCGTTTGGCTTGTTCAATTCTAACAGCCTGAATATATTCAATCGGTCGCATCGCCACGCAGGACTGGAAGCGCCTGTTTAAAGTGCGCGGGGTAATATTTACCATAGCGGCTAAACTACTGACCTGCAAAGAATGTTGAAAGTTCTC
Source organism: Psychrobacter sp. Choline-02u-9 (assembly GCF_002836505.1). Lineage (GTDB taxonomy): Bacteria > Pseudomonadota > Gammaproteobacteria > Pseudomonadales > Moraxellaceae > Psychrobacter. The sequence goes on along the minus strand of NZ_PJBF01000040.1, from coordinate 227,388 downwards.
TTCGATATATTCTTGTACTTGTTTAATCAAATGGTCCGAATGTGGCTTGTGTAAGGTCACATTGGTATAGCTATTTTGACTACCTCTTTTGCTATCGATAATTTGGGTTTTTGCCACTTGCGTAGAAATCTCACGTCCGCAGTAGCGCTCAATCAATAATAGCCCCAAATCATAGAAGGCGCTGCCACCAGCTGCACAAAATATATTGCCCGACTGGTTTGTTGACTCGCTTCTTGAATGGGTCACAAACTGATTCTCTTGTAAGTCCACTAATGGAAAATCTGCCTTAAACTTATTGGCATAGCCCCAATGTGTAGTGGCTATCTTATGATCTAATAATCCTGCCTTTGCCAAGAAAAATGCACCGCTACAGTTGCTTGCTATATCGGCCTTGGTATTCGCAAGCCGTACTAAATGTGGCAATAGCTCACTGTTTTGCTTCAACACCTTATCAATAGAGTCGCCAATGGTTGGCACAAGCAATAAGTCGCACTCTGTCACGTCTCGAATATCGCAGTGGGCTTGCATGATTAAGCGATTACTGCACCTGATATCACCGCCACCCAAGCTTGCAATTTGCACATTAAATCGTGGCTCTACAGACTCATTTGAAAAGCGCTGCCAGCTGACCCCTGTGAATGAAAACAAGTCCAATGCGCCAGAGAGTACACTGCCAAGTACTCCATCGAAGCCAAGAATAATCATTTTAAAAGGTTTGAAATAGGGCATAAGTCACTCGTTTCCTTTGCTGTACTGACCAAAGTAGCCATTATTTGATTGATTTTAACCAGTTAGATACTCTGTTTATGTCTTATTTGACCATAATTATGTCATAAATGACAATATGGACAGGTATCAAATTAGACTAATATCAATTGATAACCACATTTAATTAGTTAACGAGAATACTATGGCTGCAGATACGCTTATCAATGACTTTGAATTACCGTTCCAATTGTATGATGTGCTAGGCACAGAATCACTCACTGAGCACGCAAAGTTCTCAGAGCATAGCCGCGAGACATTTGATGCTGTGCTAGAGACGGCAAATAAGATTGCAACGGATTTATTTCTACCACACAACCATATTGCAGATAAGAACGAGCCGCAGTTCGATGGTAAAAAAGTCAGCATGATAAACGATGTAAAAGTCGCTTTTGATGCGTTCCGTGAGTCTGGCTTTATCGCAGGTCGTTATAGCTTCGAAGACGGCGGCATGCAGTTACCTGAAACGGTTATGACAGCCGTGGCAGGTTACTTTATGGCAGCCAATCCATCAACGACTGCCTATCCCTTTCTGACCACTGCGGCAATCAACGTCATCTCGCATTTTGCTAGCGATGATATCAAAGCAGCCTTTATGCCGCGCATGCTGACAGGCGAGTTCACCGGCACCATGGCATTGACCGAACCACATGCAGGTTCATCGCTTGCCGATATCAAAACCATCGCTGTAAAACAGGATGATGGCTCGTACCGTGTCAAAGGCAGCAAGATTTATATCTCAGCAGGTGACCATGAGCTGTCTGACAATATCGTGCATTTGGTATTGGCCAAAGTGCCAGGCGGCCCAGGCGGTGTTAAAGGTATCTCTTTACTTGCCGTGCCTAAATATCGCTTGAACGCTGACTTGTCTGTTGGCGAGCGTAACGATGTACATCTGACTGGACTGATTCATAAGCTTGGTTATAGAGGTGCGACTTCTACGGCATTGAGCTTCGGCGATGAAGGCGATTGTCATGGTTATTTGATCGGCGAAGAGCATTTTGGCTTGCGTTATATGTTCAAAATGATGAATGAGGCACGTATCGCAGTTGGTTTTGGTGCTTCTATGATTGGTTATCGCGGCTATCAGTATTCGCTAGATTATGCCAAAGACCGTACACAAGGTCGCATTGCGCCAAACAATAAGCCTGAAGATGATGCAACGGCCATTATTCAGCATGGTGATGTAAAGCGCATGCTATTGGCGCAAAAAGCTTACTCTGAAGGCGGCATCTCATTATGTCTATATGGTTCAAACCTAATTGACCGTATCAACACTTGCGAAGACGAAACGCTAAAAAATGAGCTAACCGAACTATTAGATTTGCTAACCCCAGTGCTAAAAGCATGGCCATCTGAATATGGTCCAAAAGCCAATGACTTAGGTATTCAAGTATTGGGCGGCGCAGGCTATACGCGTGAATATCAGGCTGAGCAGTTTTGGCGTGACAATCGTCTAAATCCTATCCATGAAGGCACAAATGGTGTGCAGGCGCTAGATTTGTCATTCCGCAAGTTATGGCAAAAAGGTGGGTTAGGCATTCAAATCCTAAAACGTGAAATTACAAAAGATTTAGAAAGCATTACTACGCCTGAGAGCGCGCAACTTGCAGGCAAGCTGATGCCTTATATGGGTCAGTTGCATGAAGTGCTCGTGCATTTGGGCAAAGTGTTGCAGACAGAAGAAGCGCTGACATTGACTGGTAATGCTCAAGCACTCATGAATATTTTTGCCTCAATTGTACTGAGCTGGATTTGGATTCGCCAAGCCAGTAAAGCCGAGCAGCTACTAAGTACGACGCAAGATGTCGAGCAGCAAAACTTTTACAAAGGTAAGATACAAGCGGCCAAATACTTCATCGATTGGGAACTACCATTAGTTAAACGCGACATCGAATTATTAACCAACACCAACTCGGTTTGCACTGATATGCAAGCGGACTGGTTCTAAGGACAACTCTAAGGAAAGAGACATGACAACGATAAACAAACAATGGCGACTAAAAGCAAGACCTGTAGGCGAGCCAAGCGCTGAGACTTGGGATTATACCGAGACAGAAATACCGACGATTACCGATGGTCAGTTGCTGATTAAGGTTGAATATATCTCTATCGATCCGGCAATGCGTGGTTGGTTGAACGATGCCAAATCTTATATCGCGCCAGTACAAATTGGTGAAGTGATGCGCGCTGGTACGGTAGGCGAAGTGATTGAAAGTAAGCATGAGAAATTTGCAGTAGGTGACTATGTCGCAGGTCACGACGGCGTACAGTCATATGCGGTCAGTGATGGCACAGGTCTACATAAAGTTGATCCAAGTCTAGCGCCGCTGTCTTATTACTTAGGCGTACTCGGTATGCCGGGGATGACAGGGTATTTCGGTCTCCTAAAAACGGGTCAGCCAAAAGCTGGTGAGACGGTAGTGGTATCAGGAGCTGCCGGTGCGGTTGGTAGCTTGGTTGGTCAGATTGCCAAAATTAAAGGCTGCCGAGTCGTTGGTATCGCGGGCGGCGCTGAGAAATGCAAGTTCTTGGTCGATGAGCTTGGGTTTGATGCGACGATTGATTACAAAAACGAAGATGTGAAAAAAGCACTAAAGAAAACCTGTCCAGACGGCGTCGATGTGTACTTTGACAACGTAGGCGGTGATATCTTAAATGACGTGCTTACTCAGATTAATCTACATGCGCGTATCGTTATTTGCGGGGCTATCAGCCAATATAACAATACCACAGCAGTAAAAGGCCCATCGAACTATCTATCACTATTGGTCAATCGTGCGCGCATGGAAGGCATCGTGGTGTTCGATAATATCAAAGAGTATCCAATCGCCATGAAAGAGATTGCTGGCTGGATTCAGTCAGGTGATATGAAAGTAAAAGATCATATCGTTGAAGGTATCGAGACGTTCCCTGATACTTTGATGATGCTCTTTAACGGTGAAAACTTCGGCAAACTAGTACTTAAGGTAGAGGGATAGATCATGACACTGAATACAAATGGAATTGCATCAGATGTAGCTGGCAAACGAATTTTGATCACGGGCGGTGCGTCAGGTATCGGTGCAGCAAGCGCATTGTTGCTAGCCAGTCGCGGCGCAAAAGTCGTCATTGGTGATATGGCAGAAGAAATGGGCGAAGCAGTTGCCAAACAAGGTCAAGACGCTGGCAACAGTATCGTCTTTAAAAAAGTAGACGTGACCAGTGGTGATGAGGTACGTGCGTTGTTCGACTTTGCAGTAGAAACGCTTGGTGGCTTAGATGTTGTGGTAAACAATGCTGGTATCGACCATAAGCCTTCGCCAATGCACGAGCTAAGCGATGATGATTTTGATCGCAATATCGCAGTGAATTTAAAAGGCGTTTGGCACTGTATGCGTGCTGCGGTCAATTGTATGATACCTAACGGTGGTGGTCATGTGATCAACGTGGCATCTATTGCAGGTCTGCGTTCAGCACCTATGATTTCAGCCTACAGTGCAGCTAAACATGGCGTTATGGGTCTGACCAAATCTGCTGCCCATGAGTATGCCCGTGCCAATATCCGTTTCAACGCTGTATGCCCAAGCTTCATTGATACGCCAATGGTTCGCAACACCATGGCAACGATGGATGAGCGTACGCAGCAAGCAACGATTAAGGCCAGTCCACTGCGCCGTTTAGGAAACGTTAGTGAAATCTCTAGTGCAATTGCATGGCTTGCCAGCGATGAAAGCAGTTTTATGAATGGCCATGCCTTCACCTTAGATGGTGGTATGCTAGCGTAACCGTGATCGTTGAGCGCTCTTTGTTCAGTTCATTAGTGCTCGATAATCGCTGTTAGTTTTGACAGCGATTATCTGCGTTTAGTTATCTGATTTTAGATACACGTTTTAGATACATGAATTTAGTGCTCAAAAATTATTGAAAATATAAAGTTTATAAAAATATAAGGAATAATGATGAAAGATTTATTTGATTTAACCGGTAAGGTTGCTCTAGTAACTGGTGCTAGCCGTGGTATTGGTGAGTCTATTGCCCGTCTATTGGCATCAAGAGGCGCACATGTGATTGTCTCTAGCCGCAAAATTGATGCTTGCCAAGCAGTTGCAGATAGCATTAAAGCTGACGGTCATAAGGCCAGTGCTTTTGCATGTCATGTAGGAGACATGGAGCAAATTGACGCAATTTTTGAGCATATCAAAAGTGAATTTGGTCAAATTGATATCTTAGTCAATAATGCTGCAGCCAACCCTTACTATGGTCATATCTTAGATACAGATTTAGCCGCCTTTGATAAGACTGTTGAAGTTAATATCCGTGGTTACTTCTTTATGTCGACGGCCGCTGGCAAAATGATGAAAGATCAGGGCGGCGGCGTCATCTTGAATACCGCATCGGTCAACGGCTTAGTAGCAGGCGATAAGCAAGGTATCTACTCAATTACCAAAGCGGCAGTCATTAGCATGACCAAAGCCTTTGCTAAAGAATGTGGCCCACTTAATATCCGTGTTAATGCGCTATTGCCAGGTTTAACCGATACTAAGTTTGCTTCGGCTTTGACTACTAACGATAAAGTCTTAAAAATGGCGCTACACTCGATTCCGCTAGGACGTGTGGCTGAGCCTGATGAAATGGCTGGTACCGTATTGTATCTAGTGTCGGACGCTTCAAGCTATACCACAGGCGCGACTATCGTTGTCGATGGTGGCATGCTGGCTTAATTAGCAAACTACAGCATATAAGTTCAAGAACAACTTACTATAAAGAGCCGCATGAGATTTATTTTCATGCGGTTTTTTTGATTTATTTTTTAATAGAATGTCTAAGTAATCTTGGTTTTGCACTATCGAATAAATTGCTAATTTTAAATGAGCATCAGCTGTATAGTGGCATAATAAATGTGCTAATAGCTACTTGGACAATATAATGGGGTCACGCATGGATTCAGTTATCAAAAATAAAATAAAAACGATTTCTCAAAATGAAACATGGCTGTTTGTGCCAGCGACTCGCATCGATAGAGTGGCGAAAGCCTTTGCTAGTGGTGCAGATGCGGTTATTGTCGATTTAGAAGATGCCGTTGCGCCAGAAGATAAAGCATCCGCACGCGAAGCATTACAGCAATATCACGACAGTTCAGGTTATCAGCCGGTTTGGGTGCGTATTAATAAGGCAGGTAGCGAAGAGTTTTTCAAAGACATAGTGCTCTGTCAGAAAATGCCCAATTTGGCTGGCTTGTTATTGGCCAAAGCTGAGAAAGCAGAAGATATTAATAGCGTACATCAGCTTACCAATTTACCCGTGATTGCATTGATTGAGAGTGCGATAGGATTGTATCAAATCGATAGTATGGCAAAAGCAGTCGGACTGGCCGCGTTTAGTTATGGATTTTTAGATCTTTGCAATGATTTGCAGGTACAAGTAGGAACGCCTGCTGCTGATATCATCGCCAATCAAGTTCGCTATCAACTAATCCTGACGTCAAAAGTACACCAATTATCGCCGCCTATCGATACTATTTATCCTGATTTCAATAACGAAGTTGGACTGAGCGAGCGAGTACAGTTATGGTCAAAAATGGGAATGTCAGGGATGCTGTGTATTCACCCCAAGCAAGTGGCAGTCGTCCAACAAACATTTCAACCGACAGATGTCGACTTGTCCTTTGCTCAGCGTGTGGTTGAGGAGTACGAGCGGAGCGGGCAGGCAGTATTCAAAATAGATGGCGAGATGGTCGATGCACCAGTGATTGAGCGTAGTCGTCAACTGTTGGCAAAGTAGCAGGCCAATCCATATTTAGTTAAATATAGGCAGTCGATTCAATATAACTTGGATACTAGGGCGTGTCCTCAATTCAATCGATAGTTATCTAAATGGGTTAAAAATGGCTAAATCTTGCCAAATGGCGTCAAATAGCTGACTAATATCTCGATATTATCTGCGCTGTTTTCCTTGTTTGACTGCGATTTATCTCATTTTTATCCCCATTCTTAAAATGAGGACACGCCCTAGAAAGCCGAGTGAAAGTATTACAAGCAGTATACTAAGCGAGACTGACACCGTACCTAATTTATAGAGGCTTGACTATATAATGCTTTATCATAAATCATATCTATTCACATTCGATAACAGCATACTATGATTTTTATTAATAATAATATTAGCCTCAATGATAATGAGGTAGAGATCAGCGCCATACGAGCGCAAGGCGCAGGTGGGCAGAATGTCAACAAAGTATCTTCTGCCATTCACCTGCGTTTTGATATTAATAACTCAAGTCTGAGCGATGAGTACAAGCAGCGACTGCTAAATAGTAAAGATAGCCGAATAACAAAGGAAGGCGTGCTAATTATCAAGGCGCAACAGTTTCGAACGCAAGAGCGCAATAAAATAGATGCGCTTGAGCGTTTGCAAAGTTTTATCACCAAAACCACTTACGTTAATAAAACCAGAAGGCCGACCAAGCCAAGCAGAAATGCCAAACGTAAACGGGTGGATAAAAAGACCCAGCGCGGTAAGACAAAGGCTTTGCGCGGTAAAGTAGATTTTTAAAAAATTTATGATATTAGGTTTTGTCGTTGAGAAGTTGTGTAGTAGAAAACTTATAGAGTAAAAGCTGTAATAGGCTATGAGGTTTTTTTGAATTTAGAATGGTATAGGCGATTAATTATCACCTATACCATTATTCTGTATTAACGACTTATTTAGAATGCGCCATTAAGTCCAACAAATAGGCTGGTTGAGTCATCGTCATTACCTTGTGAATGGGTAATACCAGCATTGGCATTCAATAGGCCAAAGCTTCTAGATAGGCCAAGTGTCATAGCAACGTTATCATCATCAGTTTCGACCATAGGCGTTTCAAAGCTGATATTTGGTAGCGTATTCAAACGTGCGGTTACCGCTTCGCGATTGTCACTCAGCTGCTTTTGGTAATGAATATCACCAAATAAGTTGAGGTTCTCCATCAAACTATGATTAGCCTTAAGACCAAGCTTGCCATATGTCGTAGAGTATTTCTGCTCATCGAACTGCATAGCAATGCCAGACATCTCTTTTTCTTTGAGTCCGTCAATTTTTACGCGGCTCGCTGTTGCACCGATATAAGGCGTAACGGCAATATTGCTCACTTGCATCGGGTAGCCTGCCTGCAAGTTGGCATAAAAGCGCTTGCCATCAGCATTTGACTTAAACTGTTGTTGGTTGCTGCCAAGTGTGACAGCACGTGTGACATTGACATCTATGTTGCCAAATCCTGCAGCACCATTGATCTGTAAACCGCCAAACTTGTTGCTATGATAGACACCAAAACCGAACTCTCCTAGATCAATATCACTCAAACCTGTGCCAACGTCTGAGTTTTCAAAGTCTTTTTGGGTAATGTTACCGTATAAACCTGTCACTGCATTTGCTGAGTTAGGATGAGCAAAATCTACACCAAGCAATACTTGAGTATTATTATCACCATCAAACCCTGCAATTTCTTGATTGGCCACTTCACCGACGGCCCATAGTGTGCGGGCAGGTTTTTGCTCACTGCTTTGGATTTGGTTGACGTGTGACTGTAAGCGTTCATTGGTTGCAAGTCCAGTTGTCGTTGCAATATGAGGCAGTACACCGATTAAACTAGGCGCAGTAACAACAGCGTTTGCATAGTCGGCGATCAGTTGGTGGGTAGCGCCTGTTGGATGTATACCATCAGCGAAGAAGTAGGTTTCGTTGGCATTTGCTTCTACAAGCGTATCAGGCCCACAAGTTAGAGAGCTATTGTTGTCACCGCAAGCTTCATCGGTGACATTAGTGAAACCATACTGAGCAGGCGACGCAATGATCTCCTGAGTTAAGCTAAACATATCTAGCGGTATGATATTAGCGCCAGTATTTGCTGCGGCACTAAGCATGAATTGATTGTATAGACTGGTAGCACCAGTACTTTGCGCCTGCGCTACAGGCCCTTGATCAATAACTCTAGGGGTTAGACCGACATCAGGAATATTAGGTACCAAGATATATTTGGCACCATTGTCTTTTAATGCATTAATAGTTTCGGTTTGGCTAGCTACTGCTCCAAGTATGATCGCTTGGGCATTAGCAGGATCTTCAGCCGCTGCAAGCAAGTCATTTGCACCTGCCCACACCACATAGAGTCCGTTAGGGTCTACTGTGTTATTAGCGAGATAACTATCGACTTGGCTATTGGCAGAAGCAATAGGAATACCGCCAGGGAAGGCCGCTTCTTCGCCTGCTCTTGCACCACCGATAGCGTAGTTATTACCAATTTGAGGACTACCGAATACAACGGGAACAGCCGTGGTACCTAGCTGCTCAGCGAATGAGGTTGCCCATGTGTTGTCAGGATTGGTGGTAAACTGAGCAGGACCTGGTACAACTTGACTAAAATAGCCACCATCGGTCAGGCTATCACCGAAAAAGGTGACACTGTCATAAGCACTTGCGTGAGAAATACCAGCGATAGATAGGCTGACAGCCAGCATGCTTTTGGTAAAAGTTTTGAGAGTGGTATGGCTAATTTTAGAACGTGAAGTATTACGAGGCATAGCGACTTCCTTGTCATCAATGTAATAGTTTGTCAACCGAGTGTAACCACTTTTTAGAAAGCTAGCAATCGTTTTGATTGCAAAATTGCAAGAATATCTCCTTATTTGAATAAGTTTTTAGAGCATAAAAAAGAGGTATTCAAGTATTAAAAAATCATACTGTCTCGCTCATGTAATTGCTTATTTAGCCTAAGCAACTATCTAGTCATAAATAGTATAAACTCAACACTCAACAATAAGATAATTAGGTCGGATGAGCATATAGATGTCTACTGCCAGCAATAGCAAAGTATAGCTAGCAGTATCAATACTATGGAAACTGAAATTAAGCTTGTTTTTGTGGACGCAATAATAAGGCAAGTCCAAGCGCTACAAAAGCTGCGATACCAGATATCATATAACTGATACTAAAATCCCCAGTGATTTCTGCGAGATAGCCTGCTGCCACTGGCCCGAGAGCCTGTCCACCTGAAAAGGCAAAAGTCAGTGCTGCAAGTGCACTTGCCGCCGCTGCAGGACCGAAATAGTCTCCCGCCGAGGCAGCCATAATGACAGGCACACTCCACACCACTAAGCCAAACAGAATAATTGACCAGTACAGCCCTAAACTCCAATCAGTAAGTCCGACCAACAGATAAGCGATGGCAAGGAAGAAAAAAGCCAGCGCTAGACCAAGGCGTCTGCCAATATGGTCAGAAATCCAGCCAAACAACATACCTGAGAACATGCTAAGTAGTCCAATCCATGCCCAAATACCACCAGCAGCCGCTTCACTCAGTTGATACGAGCTAACCATAGTGGTCACGATGAAGGTGACGTAAACCATATAAGTAGCACCATAAATAGCAAAAATGACACCTAGATGTACGAGTAGCTTAATATTGCTACGTTCTAGCTTTTTCTTATTTGTAACAGGTAAGGTGGGTGCGCGCCCAAAAGGGCTTTGGCTGACATCGTCTGGATGATTGCGAATCAAAGTAAAAGTAAGCCAAGCTACCGCGATATTAATCACGGCAAAAATTAGCCAACCTGTCTGCCAAGACAGTAGAGTAGAGATAGGTAAGAGTTTGGGTACGACAAAGCCCGATAAAATGATACCAAATCCAGGCCCAGCCATGACCAGTCCTAAAGCGAGCCCGCGGTGCGAAGGAAAAAACCAATGCGACATGACGCTCATCATTGGTAAGACCACGCCGCCGCTACCGATACCTGTCAGTACATAGAGTGCGCAAAGTATTGGAAAACTGGTGGTAAAAGCCATACCGAACATAGAGACAGCAATGAGGAGGATGCTTGCCGTCGCAGTCGTTCGAGTACCCAACCGAGGTAGAATAAAAGGACTTAGAAGCACTGCAACCAGATATCCTATCAGGTTAGTGAATCCCAAGATTCCGCTTTGGGTATAATTTAATCCTAAAGAGGATGACATGGACGGTAGTAACATGCCAAATGCGAATCGTCCTAACCCAAGTCCGCAGAACATTGCTACAGAGCCTGTCGCAGCAACGATCCAAGCATAATGCAACCTGCCTAGCTTAAGGGGCACAGTGTTATCTTGATTTCCTTGATCTTGACTGTCTTGTTGAGTCATTCGATCAGACATCACGAATCTCCATCAAGTTGAAAATTCGTAATATATATCGTCACTAAATTTAGATCGTAGGTAATGACTTCCTTGTTTTGAATATTATTCATTTCACACTCATCCTTTTGTGCTTAATCCCTATCAGTCCTTTATTGAGTATACTTATAGCCTAAGCATACTTATGTCCAATGAAATTAGTATAACTGCACCTGAACGTTCGTTCAATGAGTATATAAGCAATCCTCGTAATGCTTTCACAGACCATAACAAAAAATGCCAGCCCATTTAGATGGCTGGCATTCTGCTTATTATTTTCTGACGGTTCCTTCCTGACTACTATTTTTTGGCTATCTTTTAATATCGACTTATTAGCTAGCCAAGTCGTTTACTCAATTCAGGAAAGCGTTTAATCATAAACAGCATTAATAGTAACGCCACAACTGCGATAGCCGCACCTGTATATCCTATGCTAGATAGTGAAATGTGCGTCACGGCATAACCGCCGAATAGTGCACCCGTACCAATTCCCAAATTAATAATACCTGAGAACATCGACATCAGCATGTCTTGTGCATTGACGTCGACCATGATGACTTTGGCCTGCATGGAGATAATCAGTAGCATGAGCGCCGCGCCCCAAAGCAAAGCGATAAAACTGAGCGCCCATACAGAGGTCACTGCTAGCAACAGCGCAAGCATAGACACGAGCATCAGTATTGTCGATATTAGCATCAATCTGGTATTGAACCGATCGCCCCAACGACTAAAAATCACACTGCCTACAATTCCTGCTGCACCAAATAGTAACAGTACAAAAGTCGCAGCATTTTCACTGATGTTGCCGACTTGGCGCATAAATGGTTCTATGTAAGAATAAGCCGTGTAGTGCGCTGTAAAGACCAATAAAATAAGCAGGTATAGACAAACCAATAAAGGGTTTTTAAGGAGTTCTGGAATCTTTCTAAAAGACCCTTCAAACATACTAGGTAGCGTTGGTAAGAGTCTCGCCTGTAGAATAAATACAATTAAGGCGATGACGCCAATACCGCCAAAGGTCGCGCGCCAGCCAAACCATTGCCCAACCAAACGCCCCAGCGGCACACCTAGGACCATTGCTAACGATGTACCAGTCGCCAGTACGCTAAGCGCTAAGGCTTTCTTACCTTCAGGCGCGACGCGTATCGCGATAGCAGCCGTGATGGACCAAAATATCGCATGCGATAACGCAATCCCAACCCGACTAATGAGCAGCACATCAAAGCTCCAGGCAAATACCGACAGTACGTGACTGGCAATGAATACGGCAAAGAGACCCAAGAGTAAACGTTTGCGCTCAAATCGACTGGTCAATAGCATTAGTGGCAATGACATCGCTGCGACAATCCAAGCATAGAGTGTCAGCATCCAGCCAGTATCTGCCGTCGTAATAGAGAAGTCCTGAGCAATGTCGCTCAACAGCGCCACAGGGACAAATTCTGTGGTATTCATAATAAATGCACTAACGCCCATCAAAAATACTTGAAAATACTGAGTTCGGCGAGCGTTTGAGCTAGCCTCAAGGTTATGTGTCATAAAATCCAATACAGATGCGAATACTACGTGTGATAGGTCAAAGTGGGGCACGCTTGCTTAGAATACAAGGTTTGCGGGGCAAGATAGCAAGTCCACGTCGATCGTGAAAGGTGTTTTTTGATAAGGATTGTTAATTGGATGTTTATTGAAGATGCTTGAGTAATATGAAACTGTCGCTAATGATACTTATTGTGTTGGGATACTTGCTAACGATTAAACTACAATTCATTTAAAAAGAAGCGACACCAGTTGTCGTAGAAGGTTTTAAGCGGCTTTATTTTTATAGGGGTTTATATTATAGTTATTGAGTAAGGCAAAAATAACAGGGCAAACAGTTAATCCTCGGGGCGCAATGCTTCACTTCTTAACTGAGTTTTTAAAGCGCTATTTTAGCGAAGTCTTTCTAGTAGTGTTATTTACGTTTAATCCTAAACTTCTGTGCCTGTACAAACCTAAAAAACCATATTTATTAATAAACAAAAAACTTAGCAGAAAAAAGCTCGTTGGCGTTGCAAAAATATTAGCAATGTAACAGCGAAAAACTGTGGCTAAAAAGTCTATCAGAATTAAAAAAATACTACCTCACCAAGTCGATTAATTTACTTAACTTTAGAGATAATGACGTCATTTAAACAATGGCGAATAGGCTCGGCTGGCTTGAAATCGGCACTCAGACCAGACAATGAAAATAAAGCGACATGCAAACCAAAATCAAAATAATAAGGATATAAATATGACGACATTAGCGTATCAGCTTGAGCAAAAACGGTTAGATAACTTTAAGTGGTCGGATGGCTCAAAGCTATCTGGTATAACGGCACTAGCAAATGATGAGAAAGGCCGAATACGAAAACAGTCATTGTTTTACCTCGAAACGGTTTCTATAGACAGTTATGAGGATGATATTTACTTCGTGAACAATACCGATGAGACGCTCAGATGGGTAGCACCCTTTAAGCTCTATCGAAATATAGGGGAAGCAAGAGCAAAGTTGGGCGATACCAGTGATGAAAACTTACGTAAAGTGACGCTTTATAGTGATGACATGGATAGCGTATATCATGATGTACTACCTAAGCAGGGCGTGCGGATTGGTAGTACTCATATCATGTATGACAGTGATGCGATGATGCAGTGGTTCATACATGTGCCTTATAAAGGGCCAGATACTCATTATGCGATTTGGCAATTTAATATAGTGGAAAAGGGCGGGATTCGAGGAACTTATCCACTGCTGTGGGATGATTTTAGTAAACCCTCGCACATGGTGAGTTGTGACTGTCTGTTTGAGCAGGCTGATATGCCGATAGAGGTCAATATTTATGAAGAGCGCTGTACAATGCTTGACAGGCTTATTGGCTCATTTGGGGTGTCCAATGCCATATTCATATTGGCAATCAATGATGTGCTTTATCGTTATGGCGTAGGCTGGAGCGCGCCCTATAGTGAGTCGGATATACAAGCACAAGACATTGCGATGAAACTAATAGAACAAAAGCCAGAAAATGCGAAAGCGGTAAAAGCCGTTGTTCAAGCGGTTTATGATTTTTGGTTTAACGAAGGTTTTGCAAAAAATACCTCAATGCAGGCTTGTGAGGAGCTTTTGAGCCTGTATCAAGCGCAGGTTGCTAGCCAAAAACCAGTTTAATTTATAAGCCAAGTTATCAAGAATAAGCCTAAATAATAATTAAAAAAGGAGAACCTTATGATGTTTCCTATTGAAAACAACGATACGTTTTTACTGTTTTTTCATGGTCTTGATTCAAGCAATGAGACCAGCAAATATACTTGTATCACGCGTGAGCCAAAATACTGTCAAACGGTCAATTATCGAGAGAATTTTGCAGAAATATTTGAGATTTATGATGAATTGATTCGCGAGAGAATCGCACAGTATCCACGTGTGGTGTTGGCAGGGCATTCTCTTGGTGGTTGGTTTGCCAATCATTTTGCCCATAAATACAACTTGCGCACACTGTTGATTGCGCCTTGTATCTATCCAAGTGAGGTATTGGTGGATCGTATCCCTGACGTGGCTGATATGAAGCTATCTTTTCCCACAACCAATACTGAGATGGTACGAGTTATGGTAGAAGTCGATGATGAAAGCTTAGACGTAGCGGTCGCTAGACGAACCTTGGTAAATCTACCTGATAGCTGGGAAGTCGATTATTTTGCAGACGGTCATCATCGTATCGCTCGTAGTAGTGATATTTGGTATCACTTAACTCATCTGTGTGAAGATGCCATCGTTTGGATGGATGAGGCAACATATCATGGTGAAGACTGATAGCGATGACAGTCAAAAAACTGTCGCGACTGATGGATAAATAAACCGCTAAAAATAATTTATTGACATTAAAGACGATCGGTCATAATATTTGTGCATGACGATTACTAAGCCAAAAGCCCGTCGAGGGCGTCCACCCAATGTTGAACGAGAGTTTACGGATACCCGTGAAGCTCTTTTGAGATCTGGGATGGAGATGCTGACAGAGCAAGGCTTTGCGACCACTGGTATCGATGCCATACTCAAACGCATCAATGTGCCTAAAGGTTCTTTCTACAATTACTTCAAAAACAAAGAAGCATTTGGACAGGAAGTATTACGGCAGTACGCGTTATATTTTGCTCGCAAGCTAGATCATTGTTTTTTAAACGAGCAAGTGTCTCCTATGCAGCGTATCAGTGACTTCGTTGAAGATGCAAAGTCAGGAATGATCAAGCATGAATTTCGACGCGGCTGTTTGGTAGGCAACTTGGGTCAAGAGATTGTCGTGTTGCCTGAGAGTTTTCGTTGCGAGCTAGAAGGTATATTAGTTGATTGGCAAAAACGTTTAGCGGCTTGCTTGCGTCTGGCAGTACAACAGGGACAAATACACTCTGATAGTGATTGTGATGAGCTTGCTGCTTTCTTTTGGATTGGTTGGGAAGGTGCGGTTTTGCGTGCTAAGTTGACGCAAGATGTCAGTCCATTAGATACTTTTTTCCGAGGTTTTGCAGCAGGGATACAGAAGTAATTTTTTTATTTATATTTTTAGACGATTGGTCTAAATTATATTTTACTTATTTATAGACGATTGGTCTAAATAGGAGCTACTATGTTTAAAGCAATATTAATTGAAAAAAATGACGATGTTTATCAGTCCAATCTGACTGAGATACAGGACACGCAATTGCCTGAGGGTGATGTAACGGTTCGTGTGGCATATAGCACGCTCAACTACAAAGATGGATTGGCCATCACGGGTCGTAGCCCTGTGGTACGTACATTTCCTATGGTTCCAGGTATTGATTTAGCAGGAACTGTAGAAACAAGTAATCATCCTCGCTACAAAGCTGGCGACAAGGTGTTGTTAAATGGTTGGAGTGTGGGTGAGAAGTATTGGGGCGGTCTGTCACAAAAAGCGCGATTAAACGGTGACTGGCTGATCCTGCTCCCTGAATCGATGACTGAACGTCAGGCGATGGCGATAGGTACAGCAGGATATACCGCAATGCTTTGTATAATTGCGTTAGAGCGTCATGGACTCACACCAGAGCGTGGTGAAGTATTGGTGACGGGTGCTAATGGCGGCGTTGGTAGCTTTGCCATCGCACTTTTGGCAAACCAAGGCTACTCTGTCACGGCCTCTACGGGTCGCTTAGAGGAAGCAGAATACTTAAAAAGCCTTGGTGCAACGACGATCATTGACCGTGCTGAATTAAGTAGCCCAGGACGCGCACTTGGTAAGGAAAAATGGGCTGCCGCAATTGATTCTGTTGGTAGTCATACGCTGGCCAATGTCTGTGCCAGTACGTGTGAAGATGGTTTAGTCGCTACTTGTGGACTGGCTCAAGGCATGGATTTCCCTGCTACTGTTGCGCCATTTATTTTGCGCGGTGTCAGTTTACTTGGTATCAATAGCGTGACACGACCTTATGATGAGCGTGTAGAAGCATGGCAGCGTTTGAGCACAAGCTTGGATATGACGCAATTAGATGCAATCACCAGAGAGATTGGTCTAAGCGAAGTCATTCCGACAGCCAACGAGTTATTGGATGGTAAGGTTCGTGGTCGAATAGTTGTTGACGTCAATCGTTAAACGTTAATCTTTAACAATTCAACACTAACATTTCGATGTTGAGCCTTTATTTAATACATGAATAAATGATGCATCGAAAGGTCTAAGATTGAATGATTAAAGTGAAAAAGAATTATTCACAAACGGTCACAAATATCGGTATTTATTTTTTGTCATCTGATGTGCTATTATCGTTGAACGATCTATCGTGGGTTTAACAGTTTTGTTATCTCCGACCATGACAAAAGTTTAATGGCGGCGTGACAAACCTTGCAACTTCCAGCACGATATAAAACAACTCTGGTAAAGCGCATGAGCCTGTACTCCGACAACCTCATTTGTGCCTGATTTTTTGCCTATTTGGGCGTATCTCATACTTTTTCGTCGGAGTTACAGGAGTCTAAGGTGTTCAATATCATGAGCCACATTGCTAATCCATCTAAATATACCCGTCGTTATCACCCACGCCATTCTCTAGCGCAATATATTATCAACCAAATAGAGTCGCTTGAGCTGCGTCCGCAAGATATCGTCAAGCAAATGGGCTATCCTCTTAAACATACCATACCTGCCTATGACCGCTTGCGCCATGTACTGTCGAGCAAATTCCTTGGGCTTGATGGTAGCTATATGGACAAGCACTTTACCGCTGATGAGTTTTTGGCAAAACTGTTTGCCGTACTTGAGATACCGTATCAGCCATTCGCAGAAGATATTGCTCAAATTAAATATGACTTGGCAAATTACTCTAATACGCTACCCAGATATAGCTTACGAGCGGAAGTAGATTTCACATTTACGAGTGCTGATAATTGGATGTCTCGTGGCGCGGCTTCACGTTTTGCCCAAGTGCATTTACCTAGCGGTTTTGCCAAATTAGACGATGCTGCCCGTAAATCAGCGATTCAAGACATTATCTGCGAGCATTATCAGCAGTATGAGGGCAGTTTGCCATACGACGGTATCATCACAGGCTATCGACTGACTATTGAACAAAATAACCATGTGATCGACCATTCAGAGTATGGATTACCAAAATCTAGCAGTATTTAAAAAGTTTTGAGCGTATAAGCAGCACGAGCTGTTAATTACATTGATTGAATAATCACATTGACCGAAAAAAATATAAAAAAGCCTCACTTTATCGTGGGGCTTTTTGGTTTTTTACATTATGTTTTCTTGTAAGAGTCAAACACTGCTAAATATCAGTTTTATAAAGTTCATTTTAAGCTTTAGGCTTCTGGTTTAGAGATGGCGCGCCATAAAATCACAAACAGCGCATCAAACTCTGCATTTAACGGTGTTTCTGTTTGGCGAATGGTATGCATTAAACCAAGTCGACTGATGAACCCCATAAACACATCGAAGAGTATGTGCAGTGGGACAGTGTCATTTAGCACCCCACGATTTTGCCCATCTTCTAATACCGCCAAAAACGCACCAATTAACTCTTTGTTTTCATAGATTGCGATATTACGTATCCGTGATGCCGAGACCGAAGACAGCACCATCACTGCATCTGGATGCGCATCGACAAAATCAAAGCAGACCCACAACGTCTTGCGTAGACGATCTTGTACGCTATCAATCCCTTGCAGATGATCCATAATCCGAGCCGCTAATCTGCCGAGCACAATATCCATAATGGTATAAAACAGCGTCTGCTTGTCTCCAAAATACTTGTAGAGTGTTTGCAAAGAGACGTTTGCAGACTTTGCAATCTGCGCCATCGTCACCTCATTAGCGTCAAATCCTGCAAAGACTTTGCGAACGGCCTGTTCAATTTTATCCAAAGTTGCGGGCCGCATATCGGATAGGGGTGCTAGAGATCGAGTTTGCATGAGGCTATCTGACTGACTAAAGGTTTTCATATTTATTGCTTCTTAAAGTATTGGTTATTTGATATGTCCTACCAGTTAAATGATTTACTCGATAATTTAACGTGATTAAATTAATAAGTAATATAAATTACCATTTTTATTTAATTGATTGCGAAGTGGTTTTTCGTAGCCTAGTATAAGACTCATATATTAATAAATACAAAGAATTTATAGGATATATATAACGGTAATATAAATTACCATAATTTACAAGATGGCTTAGGTATAGCTATTATTCATTCAACCTTGTCAAGGATAGACATTATGAGTATCGAAAAATTCACTCCGAACTGGATGACCGAAGAGCATCAGATGGTGCACGACAGTGCCCTAAAAATGTTCCAATCTTGGGATTCCAAAGACGAGCAGTGGCGCAAAAATGGCATGATCGATCGCGATGCGTGGGAAGAGGCGGGCGAAATGGGGTTTCTGTGTGCGGCGATACCAAGCGAGTATGGCGGCGGCGGTGGTGATTTTGGTCATGAGGCGGCGCTTATCTACGCACAGACTGAGGCCAATCAGTCAGGATTTGGCGGCATGGTGCACTCAGGTATCGTCGCGCCCTATATTTTAGACCACGGTACTGAGGAACAAAAACAAAAATGGCTACCCAAGATGGCAACAGGCGAATACATTGGCGCTATCGCTATGACCGAACCTGGTACAGGGTCTGATTTACAAAACATCAAAACCTATGCGATAAAAGACGGTGATGACTACATCATTAATGGTTCAAAGACCTTTATTACCAACGGTCAGCATGCCAATCTGATTTTATTAGCTTGCAAAACAGACCGTGAAAAAGGCGCACAAGGTGTCTCACTTATTATCGTAGAAACCGATAAAGTAGAAGGGTTTGAGCGTGGACGCAATCTTGATAAGATTGGTCTGACGTCGCAAGATACCTCAGAGCTGTTCTTTAGTAATGTACGTGTGCCGCAAACCAACCTCTTAGGTACGGTAGAAGGTATGGGTTTCATACAAATGATGCAGGAGTTGCCACGTGAGCGTCTGATCATTGCGTTATCAGGTATTGGGTCGATGAAGCTAGCGATCAACTTGACCCTAGATTATGTAAAAGGTCGCGAAGCTTTTGGCAAGCCCATCTGGAAGTTCCAAAATACCCGCTTTAAGATGGCAGAGTGCTATGCCGATTATCTTGCTGCTAGTAGCATGTGTGACGCGGCAGTAGATGCCATGTTAGATGGCAAACTGTCTGTACCGCATGCGTCATTGATCAAATACTGGGTTACCGAAAAACAATGTGAAGTGCTGGATGAATGTGTACAGCTGTTTGGTGGCTATGGCTATATGACAGAATATCCTATCGCACGTCTATACGCTGATGCCCGCGTACAAAAAATCTATGGCGGTACCAATGAGATTATGAAAGAGCTGGCTTCGCGCTTCATGTAGACGTGTCGCTTATTGATTGAAATGATGGTTTGTTTAAAAATAAAAAAGGATTTTTTATGACTGAGAATGCATATATTTATGATGCTATGCGTACGCCACGTGGTAAAGGAAAAAAGGATGGCTCTCTTTATCAGGCATCACCGATTTGGCTGACACGTACCTTATTAAAAGAGATGGAGCAGCGCCACAACTTAGATACCAGCTTGGTTGATGATGTGGTGCTTGGCTGTGTGACGCCAGTCGGCGAGCAGGGCTCTGATATTGCGCGTATCGCCGTGATTGATGCTGGCTGGGCACAAAGTGTGGCTGGAGTAACCTTGTCTCGCTTTTGTGCTTCTGGTCTGGAATCTATCAATCTGGCGGCTGCCAAAGTCATGTCAGGTATGGAAGATATGGTGGTGGCGGGCGGCGTTGAGTCCATGAGCCGCGTGCCAATGGGCTCTGATGGCGGCGCTTGGTACATGGATCCACGCGTCAATGAAGCAACGCATTTCGTACCGCAAGGCGTGGGTGCAGACACCATCGCAACGCTCAAAGGCTTTAGTCGTAATGATGTTGATGCTTTTGCCACCGAGTCGCATCGCCGCGCTGCACAGGCTTGGGAGAAGGGTTATTACGACAAATCTGTCGTCCCTGTCACCGATCTCAACGGTATGATGCTACTGGATAAAGATGAAACCATCCGCCCTAATACCAACGTCGAGACTTTAGCGGGTCTTAAACCTTCCTTTGTTATGCCAGGCAAGATGGGTTTTGATAGCGTGATATTGGACCGATATACCACGATTGAAACCGTCAACCATGTGCATCATGCGGGCAACTCTTCAGGCATCGTTGATGGGGCAGCCATTTGTTTGGTCGGTAGTGCTGCTGCTGGTCAAAAAGCAGGTCTAAAACCACGCGCCAAAATCACGATGGCATCAGTTATTGGCTCAGAACCTGCCATCATGCTGACAGGTCCAACGCCAGCTTGCCAAAAAGCCCTCGATAAAGCGGGCATGCAAGCCTCTGATATAGACCTGTGGGAAATCAACGAGGCATTCGCTGCTGTCCCGATGAATACTGCTGATGATTTTGGAATCTCGCTTGATATTGTCAATGTTAATGGCGGTGCAATCGCTATGGGGCATCCGCTTGGGGCAACGGGTGCGATGCTAATGACGACCGTTCTCGATGAGTTAGAGCGCCGTGACCTCAAGACCGCTATGATCACGCTATGTGTGGGCGGTGGTATGGGCATTGCGACCATCATCGAGCGTGTCTAACTTCTTTCTCAAATAAAATGAAAAACAAGTAGGCAAAAAATAATAGATAAAGAATCATTTAAGGGATAAAAATGATGACAAACAACCAGACAGCTAACCAGACAACAGATAGCGTGACAGTCATTAACGCATTAGAAAACTTCTCCGCCCAGCGTGATGACGATGGCATCGTCACCGTTACGATTGACCAAAGCAAACGCAAAATGAATGTCATCGGTGACGGTTTTACGGAGTCGTTCGCCACAATGGTCGATAGCGTTATCAATGATGACTCAGCCAAAGGCTTGATTCTCACTTCTGCCAAAGACACCTTTGTAGTTGGCGCAGATATCGACCAATTGGGTAAGATCGAGACAGCCGAGCAAGCATTTATATTAACTGAAGCGCTCAAAGGGAGTTTGCGTCAGCTTGAAACCTCAGGCAAGCCTGTGGTCGCTGCGATGACCGGAACGGCGCTGGGCGGTGGTTTAGAGTTGGCGCTTGCCTGTCATTATCGCATTGCCATTGATACGCCGAAGACTAAGCTTGGTCTACCTGAGGTGAAATTGGGCTTGCTGCCGGGCGGCGGCGGTACGCAGCGCTTGCCGCGATTGGTCGGTATTCAAGTGGCACTGGAGCTGATGACGCAAGGCAAAGAGTTGCGCGTCGCTGCGGCGAAAGACATCGGTCTGATTGATGCGACAGCTATCGATCATGCAGATATGCTGGTGCAGGCTAAGGACTGGATTCAAAATAATCTAAGCGTGCAGCAGCCATGGGATAAGAAAGGCTTTAAAATCCCTGGTGGTGATAGCAAACACCCCAAAGTGGTGCCTATATTCTCCATCGCCCCAGCTATGGCCAATCAAAAATCTCACGGCAACTATCCAGCGATTACTCATATTATGTCTTGTGTGTTTGAGGGCTGTTTGGTAGATATCGATACGGGACTTGAAATTGAGTCGCGTTATTTTGCCGCTTGTGTGCTGTCGACTGAATCAAAAAACATGATCAACACCCTATGGACGCAGCTGAATAATATCAAGAAAGGTCAGTCTCGCCCTCAAGGGTTTGAGCGGACACCGACCAAAAAAGTCGGTATCTTAGGGGCTGGTATGATGGGCGCAGGCATCGCTTATGTCACTGCTAAAGCAGGTATAGATGTCGTGCTATTGGATACAGATATTGCGAATGCTGAAAAAGGCAAAGCGTATTCTGCTAACATTTTGGATAAAGCCATCAGCCGAAAGCGCGCTACCGAAGAGAAAAAGCAAACCCTCTTAACACGTATCACGCCAACCGTCTCTTACGATGATTTGGCTGATTGTGATCTCATCATCGAAGCAGTATTTGAAAACCGAGAAATCAAAGCCAAGTGTACCCAGCAGAGTGAGGCAGTGATTCCAAGCACAGCTATTTATGCGTCTAATACCTCAACGTTACCTATTACAGGACTGGCAAAAGCCAGCACTCGTCCAAATCAATTTATTGGTCTGCACTTTTTCTCACCAGTAGACAAGATGCCACTGGTCGAAATCATCGTAGGCGCGCAAACCGACGATGTGACGCTCGCCAAAGCATTTGATTATGTTTTGCAAATCGGCAAAACGCCTATCGTCGTCAATGACAGCCATGGATTTTATACTTCCAGAGTATTTGGCACCTATGTATCAGAGGGCATCGCGATGCTGGGCGAAGGTGTCCATCCGCGTAGTATCGAAGTTGCTGGATTAAAAACGGGCATGCCTATGCCGCCCCTGGCATTGCAAGATGAAGTGTCACTGAGTCTAGCGTTACATGTCAGCGAGCAGCAGCAGGTGGATATGGCAGCCGAAGGCAAGTCTATTGCTGTGCGCCCTTCTTACGAGATACTAAAGACGCTGGTCAATGAGCATGGGCGCGAAGGCAAGAAAAATGGCAAAGGGTTCTATGATTATCCGGGAGACGGTAATAAGCATTTATGGCCTGAGCTTATCAACTTGTATCCACCACAGTCAGAGCAACCCTCACAGCAGGACCTAGTTGATCGCTTAATGTTTATTCAAGCCAATGAATCTGCGAGATGCTATGAAGAAAACGTCGTGCGCTCGGTCGCCGATACCAATATAGGGTCTATCTTTGGCTGGGGATTTGCCCCGCAGCACGGCGGCACGCTACAGTTTATCAATGCGATGGGCGTCGATGAGTTCGTCAAGCGTAGTCGCGAGCTGGCGGCAAAATATGGTGAACGGTTCGAGCCTGCCCAGATATTGTTAGATATGGCAGCCAAAGGCGAGGCGTTCTCTGATGACTGATGTACATGTATCAAATCATGGTCAAATGACAGATTGTCTACAAGGGTTACGAGTCGTCGATTTGACTCGTAACCTACCAGGGCCCTTTGCCACGCGTCTGCTTGCAGATCTAGGGGCAGACGTCCTAAAAATAGAACCTAAACAAGGCGATCCTGCTCGCGTGTTTGGGGAACTGTTTGCGGCTTTAAACCATGGTAAGACAACCGAACAGCATGACTTTCATGATCCTAAAGCGATAGATAGTATAAAAGCACATCTTAAAAATGCTGACGTGATGCTAGACAGCTTTCGTCCAGGTATCCTTGCGGACATGGGACTAGATGCTCAGACGCTTCATACTATCAACCCAAAGCTAGTCATGTTGTCGATTACTGGTTATGGTGTGGCAGGCAACGACAAAAAAGAAGAGTCTCACGGAAAAGAAGGTGTGCACTTAAAAGATAACTCTCAAGTAACTCATCATTGGTCTGACAAGGCCGGTCACGATATCAATTTCATGGCTATGAGCGGTGTGCTTGATCAACTAAAAACAGCAGAGGGCGGGCAGGCCATGCCCAATATCCAGTTTGCGGACTTGGCAGGTGGTAGTGATACAGCAGTGATTGCGCTACTGGCTGCTGTGTTTGCCGCCCAGCGTACCGGCAAAGGACGACATATTGCTATTAGTATGACGCATAGCCTTTATAATCATATAATCATGCCAAAGGTAACCGGCAAGTTAATCAATCGTTTGTCAGGTGATACTTCAGCAACGCCGCCTATGCCGCAGCACGATTTTTTAGGTGGCGCATTGCCATGTTACCGACTGTACCAAACCGCTGACCTACGCTATATGGCGGTTGGTGCATTGGAGCTGAAATTTTGGGAAGGTCTATGTGAGGTATTGGAACTACCGTCGCTTAAAGAAATACACTGGCAACTTGGTATCATGCCCAATAAACCTGAGAGTGAAGCTGCGACCAACACAATCGCGGAAAAGTTCGCCAGTCAAACGCTTGAGCATTGGCAACGTGTATTTGCAGCAACGGATGTCTGTGTGACCCCTGTACTGAGTTTATATGAAGCCAAAGCTCACCCTTTATTTGCACATCAAGATGAACATTGTGCAACATCAGGGTGGCAGCAAGTGAATTAGTATGTAAATAGTCTTAGAGAAAAGTGAAAGTTGGATTAGCACTTGAAGGCAATATCAAGATACTGCTGGCTAGTATCGTCTTTTTAGCCTGTGTTATCCTGACTGCCTGTCTAAACTAGAATGATTGAACTTGTATATTTATAACTGTCTATCTAAAATTGTCTGAATAAGAGACAATACGCCCATAAATCCTAAAGCCTTACGGTATTAAAAAATAGTAGCGCGTTCAAAGGCTCTTAGAGATTGAGCAACACAGACATTTAATAAATTTAACTTAAGCAAAAAGGCAGTTCTGAATGACCAAACATAACCCGTATAATTTTTTACCTTTGCAGCCAACAGGTAGAAACGAGACCAATACTGCTAATACCTATGCTCCTGAAGATATGATTAAAATATACGAGCAGCAGTTTCTCATTCAAGTGCCTGAAGAAGAGCTGACCGAGTTTTTGCCAGCGTTAAAAGCATTCTATGATATCGATAATCATACCTTAGATGTCAGTGCCATTATTTTTGATGCAATCGCAGACTCTGCTATCATTTATAATCACAAAATTAAAGTCGGCGACTATCAGATATTAGGTGAGTTGATAGAAGAGGCGATTGAATATGATGAAGACAATAAAAGTGATGAAAGTACTGAAAACGAAGAAATTCAAGCCTATACATTAGAGTGCCAACGTACATTTTTCATCAATGATGTAGAAATACCTTATCATTTTAACCTATTTATTTATGGCGACGGTTATTCTACTTTGACCAAAAAAGAAACCGTACTAGAAAAAATGTACTGGTTTGTCAGAGGTAGATTTGAAGAGGATTTATTAGATGATACTGAAGATAATGACAGCTTAGAATCGATTAATGCGCAACTAGCCAGTTTAGGTGTTCGTGAAATGGATCTGACGACTGTAGATGAGATAATCAGCTATGTAGAAGGCAGTATTATTGACGATCTAATGGTGGACGAGCTTAATAAACTGTTGGATGATGCTGAGTAGTGTGGAATATAGATTAGTAGAGTGATCCAACGTCAAAAGAATGGATTTGAAAATAAAAAACTAGAAAAAAGCCTCACTGCTCGTATTATGAATGGTGAGGCTTTTTAAATTATTAACCTCATAAACAAGTTCTTTCAACATTATCCAAAATCACATGACGCCATACATTTCTAGGTTTTTACCCATCTCTCCTCAAAGGGTCAGTCGATTTCCTATATAATGTGAGCTATTTCGTTATTGTTGATTCATTCAATTTAGGCTTTTTTCTTAGCAAAAAACGCTTCTTATCAGGTAAAACGGTGCTTTATGTTCAACGCTTCCTCGACTCGTTTAAATAAATACATCAGCGAAAGTGGTATTTGCTCTAGGCGAGACGCTGACCGCTTTATTGAACAAGGTAATGTATACATCAATGGCAAACGTGCGTCGGTCGGTGATCAGGTGGTCGCTGGAGATGCGGTAAAAGTCAACGGGCAGCTTATTGAGCCACGAGAGCCTGATGACTTTATTTTTATTGCGTTGAATAAGCCAGTAGGCATTGTAAGCACCACGGAAAGCTCTGAGAAAAATAATATTGTCGATTTTGTGCGACATAGTTTGCGTATTTTTCCGATTGGCCGTTTGGACAAAGATTCTCAAGGTTTGATATTTTTGACTAATAATGGTGATTTGGTCAATAAGGTACTACGTGCTGGTAATAACCATGAAAAAGAGTATTTAGTTACAGTAAATAAGCCGTTAACGGATAGCGTTATAGAAGGTTTGGCGGGCGGTGTGCCGATGCTTGGCAAGATGACCAAAAAATGCCCAGTGACTAAAGTGGCTCCTAATGTGTTTAATATCACGCTCGTTCAAGGTCTAAACCGTCAAATTCGCCGTATGTGTGAGCACTTTGGCTACGAAGTCGTCAAGCTTGAACGTACGCGGATTATGAATGTAAGTCTCAAGGGTCTTCCCGTTGGTGACTGGCGAGACTTAACCCCAAAAGAGCTGTCTGTGTTGCTTAAATCTGTAGAAGATTCATCTTCGCAAGACAATCACTCAAATAAGAAATCTCGCAATGCACCACGAAAAAAACCTCGTGCTGATGCTTCGTTAAAGTCAAAACCATCTACAAAACCGGCAGGTGCAGCAAAGGGGCGTAGCAAATACGCCAAAGATGATGCTAGAAAACCAGCAGGTTCTAAAGGTAGGGATGGACGTCCTACTGGTCGTGGTAAGCCATCAGGGGGTAATGGTAAGTCCGGAGGCAATGGCAAACCTACTACCAATGGCAGGCGTCCTTCGAAAGGAAGAGGCTCTTCACGGTAATAATTTTTCACAATGTGACGGCTATATTTATTTTTAAAATGGCAGTAAGCTAAATAAATTTAGTCTTAATGAGATAATATTATGTTTAAAATAAAAGTAGAGCGCATTGTCAAAAAACCGATTGATGAGGTATTTGAAGCACTGAGTGACCATGCCAGTTATGGCTCATTTAAAGCGGTGGGAGTGGCTAAGTTGGTGAATGAAGGTGACGGGGAGCGCAATGGTGTCGGGGCTTTACGTAGCATTCAAACAGGACCTGTTAAGTTCTGGGAGCGAATTACAGCGTTTGAGCGTCCTACTCATATGCAATACCAAATCGAAAAATCTAAGCCCATCAAAATGCAACATGATAAAGGCGTCATTGATTTAAAAGACTTGGGCGATGGCACCACACATGTTACTTGGGTGTCTGAGGGTCGATTGATGGTACCATTGCCATTAGTCGGTCGCCTATTTGACCGTCAAATGCAGAAACAAGGAACCATAGGGTTTAGTAGCATACTCAAATCTATCGAAAGCCGCTAATCTAGCGGCAATGTTGGATTTTTTGATATCACACTCTAGTGATGGCTTATTTTATTTGAGCCATCACTGTCAGTTTTAATCCGTTTTATTCTTAGCAGTTTCAATCTCGTTAAAACGCGCTAGCTGCTCTGGCGTTGCTTTCTGTTGATATTTCTCTTTCCACTCAGCATAAGGCATACCATAAACAAGCTCGCGCGCATCCTCGTATTCGATTTCAATACCACGCTCTTCACCAGCCGCTTTATACCATTTGGATAAACAGTTACGACAAAAGTCGGCAAGGTTCATTAGCTCAATATTTTGTACATCTTTACGTTCGTCTAAATGAGCTAGTAAGCGACGAAATGCCGCTGCTTCTAGCTCAATGTTTGATTCTAATTTTGCCATAATATTTTCCTAATTGTAGTTGAGCTACTTCTAAACCAACATGATACTAACGACATAAATATTGCGCAACCTATGTCGTTGATTAGAATGACTGGTGGTGATAGTCCATTCTAATAGTACTATAACTTTGACAATTGAAATGATATTTCCGCTTTAGAGAGTTAGTTCGAAATAGTCACGTTTTGGTCACGGTGCTGATTTCGAGACTTTTATCTCGTTAGATTAACTTAATAGTTTGATTGGTCAATAAGATATAAAAATGCTGTAACCCTTGAAAATTGGACAAAAAAAAGCCTCACTACTCATATAAAGAGTAGTGAGGCTTTTTAAGTATTTGGAGCGGGAAAAGAGATTCGAACTCTCGACCCCAACCTTGGCAAGGTTATGCTCTACCACTGAGCTATTCCCGCTAATTATCAATTAACTATCGTCAGTTGATGAAGGCGTATTATACGCAGTTTTTTTTAGGTGTCAATACCTATGACGAAAAAAATTAAAGTTATTAAAATAGGCGTGTCTTCTGGCCATAGATATATGTTATAACGGTTTATTATAATATGTATTCCAAAAGCTTTGTAGTACAAAAATAAGCTGGGACGCACTTTATAATTTAACCGTTATAACATTCACAATTATCAATACTTACAAAGATAAGTCATAAGGATAAAAAATGAGTCAACAATATACCATCGCTGATTATTTGTTTGATCGTGTCGCAGAAGCGGGTGCTTCTGAGATATTTGGAGTACCTGGTGATTTTAACTTAACTTTTTTGGATAACGTTCTTGCTTCTGACAAGCTGCGCTGGGTAGGCAACACCAATGAACTAAATGCTGGCTATGCTGCCGATGGCTATGCACGCGAGCGTGGATTTGCCGCCATGGTGACAACCTTTGGCGTGGGCGAGCTGTCAGCGATCAACGCGACTGCAGGTTCTTTTGCTGAGTATGCGCCGGTATTGCATATCGTAGGTGCACCAAGCACGGCGCTACAAGACTCAAAGCGCCGTATTCATCATTCGCTTGGCGATGGCGTATTCAATCATTTTATTAAGATGGTCGAGCCTGTGACGGTAGCCCGTGCGCAGCTTACTCCTGAAAATGCTGCTTCAGAAATCGATAGAGTGATTCGCTTGATTCTCAAAAAGCATCGCCCAGGTTACTTACTGTTATCACCAGACGTTGCGCGCCAGCCTATCTATCCACCAACGACCAAACTGATCGATAGCCAAGAAGATATTACTAGCCAAGCGGCATTATCAGATTTTAAGCAAGCACTAACCGAGTTTTTGCCAAATAAGACCACGACACTGATGGCAGATTTGATGGTGCATCGTTTGGGATTACAGTCACAGCTCAAAGCATTGATCGCTGATACCGATATTCCTTATACCACGCTATCTTGGGGCAAGACGCTACTTGATGAAAATAGCGATCGTTGGGCAGGCACTTATGCGGGTGTTGCCTCACGTCCAATTGTGAAAGATGCGGTAGAAAACTGCGAATGCCTCATCAAAGTAGGAGTGCAATATACTGATACTACTACCGCAGGGTTTAGCCAAGATATCAATGAAGATGTGGTCGTAGACTTGCATTATGAGCGTGCTTCTATCAGTGGTAAGAACTTTGCACCGATTGCGTTAAAAGATGCGTTGCAAGCCCTACATGAAGTGATGACCTCTGGCATTAATATCGTGCCAAAACCTTTCTGTGAAGAAGTTAAGCCACACGAACAAAAAGGTAAAGACAGTGAGGCTATCCGCCAAGATGACCTATGGCACATTATCGCTGACCGTTTAGATCACAATAACTTGGTGTTTTCTGAACAAGGGACGGCCTATTTTGGTATCAGTGATGTGCGCCTGCCAGAAGGGGTAACGTCATATGGGCAGCCGATGTGGGGATCAATTGGCTACACGTTGCCTGCCAGCTTGGGCGCCGCAATCGCATCGCCAGATAAGCGCAGTGTGTTATTGATTGGTGATGGTTCAGCATTGCTAACGATCCAAGAGCTAGCAGTCATGATTCAAGAGCGCATCAATCCTGTGATCGTCTTAATCAATAATGACGGCTATACGGTAGAGCGTGCGATTCATGGCGAAAACCAATACTATAATGATATTCCTAAATGCGATTGGCAAATCATGCCGCGAGCGTTTGGCGCGACAGAAGCGAATAGCCTACTACTCAAAGCAGAGACGGCGGGCGAGCTAAAATCTGCTTTCGACAAAGCTGCTGCGACTACTGATAAGCTTATAATGATTGAGGTAATTGCAGACAAGCATGATATCCCACCATTGCTAGCAGACATCAGCGCCGCATTAAAGCCAAAAAAGGACTAAGTAATTCGTAAGAGCTTACTGAACAAAAGTAACAGCCCCATTTAGCAACTTAGCTAAGTGGGGTTTTTGCATTTTTTTATCATATGGATTAATTAATCAGCGATTGCTCTTATGTCAGTTTGCAGACTTTAGTATCATGGCGGATTGGGCTACGTTCAGCCTTTATAGTCAACAGGAGATAGACACGTCGTGATTTGGTTAAAAATGCTTATCGGCGCCTTGATGGTACTGGCGATTCAAATGTTCGCCCAAACCCGATTTTTTTATTTGGCGGCGCTCGCGCCACTATTTCCCACTTTTACGTTAATCAGTCACTTTATCGTTGGTACTGAGCGCAGTCCTGCTGATTTAAAGGTCGCGTTGATATTTAGTATGCTTGGTGTCATACCGCATTTGATTTATACCTTTGTGGTGTTTTTTAGCATCAGTTATATGAGTTTATACAAGGCACTGCTATTAGGGGTGGTCGCTTGGACGGTTGCGGCTGCGATTCTGGTACTGACATGGCAATACATTCAGGGTTAAGTGATATTAAGACGTAAACTCTTTTAGCCTAGCAATGGCATTTTGTGGGCTTCACTTTAATATTTGAACTTTTTTTATTGAAGTATTTTTATTGATCTAGGGCGTGTCTTCAATTCACCCGATAGTCATCTAAATGGGCTAAAAATGGCTAAATCTTGCCAAACAGCGTCAAATAGCTGGTTAATATCCCGATATTATCTGCGCTATTTTTCTTGTTTGACGGCAATTTATCTCATTTTTATCACCATTTTTGAAATGAAGACACGCCCTAGTATTGGCTGCTAGTTCTGATGGTGATGCTAATATCATCATAAGTAATTGTCATTCATATTTTGAATAACGGCCGCTTATGATAGGCTCACTGGTGTAATATCTACTAACAGCAAGATAACGAAAACCCCATCGCAATCAATTACTATTCTTAATAATAAAAAATAGGGCTCAAAAAAAATGGATACCTTAAATATCCTGTATCTCGTAGGCGCAGTACTAATTTTCGCCAGTATCATGGCGAGTACATTATCGGCGCGCTTAGGCGTACCATTGTTGTTGCTGTTTTTGATAGTGGGTATGTTGGCAGGCGAGCAGGGTATCTTGGGTATTGAGTTCTCTCAATATGCGCTAGCCAATTTCGTTGGGCAGGCAGCCTTAGCCTGTATCTTGCTAGATGGTGGTTTACGTACGTCCTTTAAATCGTTTCGAGTAGGGCTAAAACCTGCGATTACGCTGGCCACGTGGGGCGTGTTGGTCACGGTCATGGTGCTAGGGGTCTTTGTCACTTGGCTGCTCGATGTCGATTGGCGTTTTGGTCTACTGATGGCAGCGATTGTCGGCTCAACCGATGCAGCAGCGGTATTTTCTTTATTACGTAATGGCGGTGTCAAGCTTAACGACCGTGTACAAGCAACGCTTGAACTTGAGTCTGGTGCTAACGATCCTTTGGCTATTTTGTTAGTCACTGGTTTGATTGCCCTAAATGTTGATCCTGATGGTCAGACAGTGTTCGGCTTTTTAGTTTTATTGCTACAGCAGCTGAGCTTTGGGCTAGGCATGGGCTTATTGTTCGGTTATTTCTTATCCCGATTATTGCCCAAGGTACATTTAGCAGAAGGCATGTACGCGATCTTAATCCTCTCTGCTGGCTTGGCTGTGTTCGCCGCGACCAATCTCATTGGCGGCAGTGGATTTTTGGCGGTATACCTCACTGGTGTGTTAATCGGCAACCACAAAGTGCGCTCGACAGAGCATGTCATGCGAGTGATGGACAGCTTTGCTTGGTTGTCGCAGGCGGTGCTGTTTGTGGTATTAGGACTATTGGTCACTCCATCAAACGTCCTCAATGTCTGGCATTATTCGGTTGCAATCGCGCTCTTTATGATCTTTGTGGCGCGTCCTATTGCCGTCTATACCAGTGTCAAACCTTTCAAATTTAAAGACAGAGAGATTGGGTTTATCTCTTGGGTTGGTTTACGCGGTGCAGTGCCTATTACCTTGGCAATTTTACCTGTCATGGCTGGGATAGATAACGCTTTTATGCTGTTTGATATTGCCTTTGGTGTCGTGGTTCTGTCGTTGGTTTTGCAAGGCACAACCATTCCTACAATGGCCAATCTATTTAAAGTACGCATTCCAACCAATAAAGACCCAAAAGAAGAACATGAGGTTTGGGTATCCGATAAGGCCAGTATCACGCTATATGAGTTTGAGGCAAAGTCGGGCGCATTTGCCATTGGGCGTCATCCTATGGGTATCTCCAAAGGTATCAATCCAGATGAAATCAGTGTATTTGCGCTAGTCCGTAATCAGCAAATCGTAGTAGTCGATGATAATACGAAGCTAAAATTCGGCGACAGTGTCTGGTATGCCATGAGAGGTAATCACGCGAGTAAAATCGCCAAGATTTTTAATGACACTACACTAGATCGCAAAGCTATCGATGATTTCTATGGCGATTGGTTGCTATCACCGAGTGTTAAGCTTGGTGATTTGCCGTTTTTTACAGGAATTATGGCATCTGAGACTCTGGTAAAAACACTCAAAACGTCTGATGAAGACAGCGCAAAAAACATGTGGGAGCAGACGGTGGCCGAGTACGTGAAAACACATTTAGGTACCGCGCCAGTGTCGGGCGATACTGTCGTAGTGAGTGATGAATGGTCATTGGTCATTAAGGAAGTGGGTGATAAAGGGAAGCTAAGAACCATTGGCCTAAAGTACCAACAACCGTCTGCAATAGTGTAATAAACCTAGTGGTATCTTATAACAAGTTCATCATCTTATTCAAAAAGTCAGCCGCTTGTTTAGGCTGATTTTCTCTATATGCCCAATGGTGCTCGACATCATAGCTTGCCTCATCAGGCAGCAGTATTTTCATCAGTCCCATACCCTCATAACGCTTCGCTAAATCACGCGGCAAGTAGCCAACATGGTGGCCTGCAAGGATAAGCTGCGCTGTCGCCTCCATATGATAAGTAGTCGCGCTTAACGTCTTGGGGCGAATATGATTGATATGATGCTCTACTACATAGCCTCTTTTTATCCACGGATAGTTCTGTTCTAAATCCTCAAAAGTTAATCCTTCTGAGTTGTAAAATAATCTATGCTCGCGTCCACAGCAGACCACTTGTTTTTCAACAAATGCTGGCTTAAAGGTCAGTAAAGGTGGAAAGCTGCCAAAATAACCCACACCAATGTCACTCTCGTTACTTAAGAGCTTTTCTAACATGCTTTCAGGGCTTTGTACGTCGATAGAAAAGTGTATTAACGGGTTATTACGGTAGCTATTGGCTAGACGTTGTCTAAGTGCATCATAAAAAAACTTGGGCATCTGATCAATCAAGCAAAGCCTGATGTGCCCGCCGTGAACTGAGTCTAATTGCTTAATATAGTGCAGCTGATGTTGAAAGCTGGCGACTGATTCGGTAAAGCCCAAACATGCCTCGTAAACAGCGGCACCGTCCTCTGTCAGCTTAAATCCTGCTCGACCACGATGGCACAGCGTCATGCCTAAGCGATCTTCTAAGTGGGTTAAGTGTCCACTGATCACAGAAGTAGTGACATTCAAGCGTGACTGAGCGGCCGTCACGCCTTGGCACTCTACGATAGCCATAAAGCTGCGTAGTGTTTTGATGTCTATCTTTATCAGTTCATCCAATATCAAAAGCGGCTCCTCATTTATTAAATCAATATCATCTTTTTTTAATCGATACTGCCTCTCATAAACTTCTGATAGTGACCTATAAGCGCACTTTACTACGAAAAAATAGAAGTTTACTTCTAAATTTTACCATGGTTCCTTCTCTTATATTTATGTATTGTCAATGGCATGTAGCAAATTGTGTACTTAAACCAAATAGAACAAGGAAGTAACTTATGACATTCAATCAACCATTAAGCGGCAATGATATGCCAAGATTTGGCGGTTTCGCTTCTATGATGCGTCTGCCAACTCAGGCTGATGCTGAAGGGTTAGATGTGGCGTTCGTTGGCGTACCTTTAGATATTGGTGCATCCAACCGTAGCGGTGCAAGATTGGGTCCTAGACAAATTCGTGATGAGTCAAGAATGATTCGTCCCTACAATGTGGCCACTCGCGCTGCACCTTTTGAGTCATTACAAGTCGCTGACATTGGCGATGTGCCTATCAATACATTCAACCTGCTAAAAAGCGTTGATATCATCGAAAAATTCTATACCGATAAAATCGTCAAACACGGCGCGATTCCTCTAACACTAGGCGGCGATCATACTATCGCGTTACCTATCCTGCGTGCCCTTGCCAAAAAACATGGCCCTGTCGGTATGGTACATATCGATGCTCATGCTGATATCAATGATGATATGTTTGGCGAAAAAATCGCGCATGGTACGCCGTTCCGCCGCGCTGTCGAAGAAAACCTAATTGATGGCAATCGTGTGGTACAGATTGGTCTACGTGGTACAGGCTATAGCGCTGAAGAGTTTGACTGGTCAACTGAGCAAGGATTCCGCGTGGTACCTGCTGAGGAGTGCTGGTATAAGTCGCTAACACCGCTTATGGCTGAAGTACGTGAAAAGCTAGGTGATGGTCCTGTCTATTTGAGCTTTGATATCGACGGTATTGATCCTGCATTTGCCCCAGGTACGGGCACTGCTGAAATCGGCGGCTTGACCTCTACTCAAGGTATCGAAATCATACGCGGTATGCGTGGCCTAGACGTGGTGGGCGGTGATTTGGTCGAAGTATCACCACCGTATGATCCATTCGGTAACACCTCGGTATTGGCGGCGAACTTATTGTTCGAGATGCTATGCATCCTGCCGGGCGTACGCTATGACGACAAGGTTAAAGCGGTTTACTAATCACCATCATTTATTACCTCTATAATGAGCAGCCTTTGCAGCCAGTAATTAGTGACTAATAATCGGTATGAAAGAAAAAATACAAAGGTTGTTTTGAGGTATTGATAATTATCTGAATATTCAGCGAAATTTTTTAGGATGACTGACCCATGACCAAATTGACGCAAACGCCTTCTCCTTTGATTGAAACTTCATCATTGACCTGCGGTGAGCTATTGGTGCAGTGGCTAGAGTACTATGGTGTAGAGACCGTTTTTGGTATCCCTGGTGTACATACGGTAGAGCTGTATCGCGGCCTTCCAAATACCAATATTCGTCATGTGACACCGCGCCATGAGCAAGGCGCTGGGTTTATGGCAGATGGTTACTACCGTGCCTCTGGCAAGGTTGGTGTATGCTTTATCATCACTGGCCCTGGTATGACCAATATTATGACGGCAATGGCGCAAGCACTGGCTGATTCGATACCGATGCTAGTGATTTCTAGTGTCAATAAAGTTAAAGACACGGGTAGTGGTGAAGGGCATTTGCATGAGTTGCATGATCAGCAAGGCATGATTAGTAAAGTAGCCTTGACTAGTAAGACCATTTGGCAACCTGAATCGCTACCAAAAGTCATTGCAGAAGCTTTTGCCTTATTTAACGGTGCACGTCCTGGCCCTGTACATATTCAGCTGCCTATCGATGTCATCACTGCTGATGCCAGCCACGTTGCTAAGCCGCCTAAGTTAAATGCTGTAGCAAATAGCGAAGCTAGTACAAATAATTTGAGCCTACCACAGGTCACAAGACCATTGCCGAATCCTACGCAATTAGACCTAATCGTGCAGTCATTACAAACCGCGAAAAACCCTGTAATACTTTATGGAGGCGGCTGTGTCGATGTCGATCAAGATGCACAACGATTGGCAGAGCTGATAGATGCGCCAACGTTTTTGACGATTAATGCAAAAGGCTTGCTGCCACCTGGTCATCCATTAAGTTTAGGTAGCAACCAGTCATTAGAAGCAGGCCGAGCCGTGATTACCGAGGCGGATTGGGTGTTAGCGATTGGTACTGAGCTTGGCGAGACTGACTATGATGTGTTCTTTAATGGTGAGTTCAAAATCAACGGCACGCTGGTACGTATCGACTGTGATGCCCAGCAATTGCAGCGTCCGTTTAGAGCAGATATTGCGGTACTGTCTGACGCGCAAATGGCGATTAGTGGTTTATGTAGTCGCTTAGAAGGTCAGACATTCGATCATCAAGCATTATCACGTGTCAATGAGGCAAAGCAAGCTATCTTGAAGGATGTAACGACAGACTTTGCGGGTCAAAATGCATTACTACAGCTGATTAGAGATGAAGTAGAAGATGTCATTTTCGTTGGTGATTCAACGCAGCCTGTCTACAGTGGCAACCTTGGCCTAGAAGCCTTGGCGACGCGTAAATGGTTTAATTCATCGACGGGTTTTGGCACATTAGGCTATGGTTTGCCTGCTGCTATTGGCGCCATGGTTGGCTCAAACCTACCTGTCGTCAGTCTAATGGGTGATGGTGGTATTCAATTTACGATTGCCGAGCTTATCTGCGCAGCCGAGCTTGAGCTACCATTGATCGTCTTGTTATGGAACAACCAAGGCTACGGTGAGATTCGTCGCTATATGGAAGAGGGCGGTTTACCACTGATTGGCGTCAACATCAAAACGCCAAACTTTGAGCCATTAGCAGCAGGGTTTGGCGCTGGCTATCGCAGAATCACCAATAAGCAGCAATTGCTAGACGCATTAAAGGTAGACACGAAGGGTAAACAACCAATCATTTATGAGATTGATGAAGCGGACGATTTTCTAAAAGAAATGGCTAAGACAGTGACTTATTTTAATTAACAGTAATACGGTCTTTAATGCTACG
The DNA here is from genome assembly GCF_002836505.1 of Psychrobacter sp. Choline-02u-9. Taxonomy (GTDB): domain Bacteria; phylum Pseudomonadota; class Gammaproteobacteria; order Pseudomonadales; family Moraxellaceae; genus Psychrobacter. The sequence continues at coordinate 190,566 of NZ_PJBF01000040.1, read as the reverse complement.
GATAATCACGAGACCGATAGTCACAGGTCTAAAAAACGACAAAAAAATGACAAACGCTGATTACGCAAGGAAGCACGTTCATGACGCCCAATGCTATAGAAATGTCAGAAAGTAGACATAAACACATACCGCGTTTGTTAACGGCGCTTGCTGCTGTCGTTGGTACGACCAATGTATTGACAAAACCTAGCCAACAGCAGTCTTATGTACAAGGTGCAATTGAGACTATCACAGACGCGACCGTAGCAGTTGTGATACCGCACTCTCTTGTGGCACTATGGCGCGTCATTAATATCTGTGCTGCTGCCGATGTGATTATAATTGCTCAAGCGGCCAATACAGGCCTGACAGGTGGTTCAACTCCGAATGGAGATTATGATCGTCCATTAGTCGTAATCTCTATGCAGTTACTAGCCGGTGTGCATTTACTCAACGATGCAGCAGAACTGGTTGCTTTGCCAGCCGCTACTTTGCAGCAATTAGAGTCCACCCTTGCGCCACTAGGACGTGAGCCGCATTCAGTACTGGGCTCTAGTTGTGTGGGTGCATCAGTGATAGGCGGCATCTGCAACAGCTCGGGCGGGATGTTGGTGCAGCGTGGACCTGCTTATACTGAGATGGCGTTATTTGCCAGACGCAATACCTCAGGAGCGTTTGAGTTAATCAATCATCTGGGACTGGATTTGGGGTCGCAGCCAGAGGAAATGCTAGAGAACCTGCAAGCTGGTACGTTTAATAAGGTCTCAAATAGTACGAGTAACAGTAAAGCCTGTACCAACCATCATTATCAATACAAAGTCCGTGATTGTGAGGCAGAGACACCTGCTAGATTTAACAATGATCCCAACGGTCTGTATGAAGCATCTGGCTCAGCTGGCAAGGTCATTGTATTTGCGGTGAGGGTAGCGACCTTTGCCAAGCCTAAACACGAGCAAACATTTTATATCTCGACCAACGACGCTGATACCTTGACCACACTCAGAAAACAATGGTTAAAAAGCGAGTTGAAATTGCCCGTGTTGGCTGAGTATATGCATAAAGACTATAACGACATTACCATGCACTATGGTCGAGACACTTGTCTGAGTATGCGTAAGCTTCCTGCTAGTCAGATAGGGACGTTATATCGACTGCAAGCAAAGATTGGCTACTATCTAGATAAATGGCATCTTCCAAAGACGCTGCCAGATCGGATACTGCAACTAACATCTAGGTTTATGCCGCCGTCATTACCAGCCACTTTGACCACGCAGGCACTCTCATATAAATACCATTTGATTATAAAAGTCGCAGATGGTTTTGATAACGACTTTGAACATGGCATTAATAGAAATTCTGATAAAGGCATTAATAAAGATTCTAATAAAAATGATGGCAACAATATCGCCACTGCGCAGGATTTTTTGCAAAATCATCTACAGCAATATCAAGGTGCGCTGCATGTATGCACAGAGCTTGAATCGCAATCGTTATTGGTATTTCGCAGTGCCGCGACCGCTGCCATGTTCCGTTATCATAATTTAAATCAAGATAAATTTGGCGAGCTGCTATCGACCGATATTGCTTTACCTAGAAATGCCGTAGATTGGGACGAGACTCTACCTGAACATTTACAAAAACAAGTCAGCAAAACTTTTTATTTGGGGCATTTTTTCTGTTATGTCATGCACCAAGACTATTTATTGAAACCTAAGACCAATGCCAAGCAATTCAAGGATGAGCTGCTGGTATTTTATGACCAACGTCATATTGAGTATCCTGCTGAGCACAATGTGGGGCATGTGTATCCTGCTAAAACTGAGCTACATTATTTTTATAAAAAACTGGATCCAACCAATTCGCTTAACCCAGGTATTGGTCAGACAGAGAAATGGAAAAACTGGCAATCATCGCCCATCAAGGAGAAGTTAAATGACGAGTTATATGGATAAGTCGCAGCAGCCGATTTTAGGGAATAATATGGTCGATCCAGAAACGCCAAAAGCAGGTCAGTGGCGAGCAGCAATGTGGAAGTTTTTGTTGTTTTCAGCATTGGGTATTGCGTTATTTATCATACCGTTCGAGTGGGATGGTAAAGTCACGATTTTATTAGGTGTATTGACCGATACGCTACAATCAGCCTTAGGTGGTTTTGTGACCTATATCACGATGGCGCTCGTGACGATATCCTTTTTTGGTGCGCTGGCCGTCAAAGCGTTAAAGCCAAATCTAAATGAAGGTTCGCTTGCTAAAAAACTCTTTGATGTTGAGTGGTTTTGGCTTGCTATCCGGTTTTTAGGAATGGCATTTGTTTGGATGATTTTTCTACAAGTTGGCCCTGAGTTTATTATCAATCGTAATACAGGCGGTGTCATTTTTGAGGATTTGATTCCTGTTTTGATTCCGTTGTTCTTCTTTGCCATTTTATCGCTGCCATTTTTGACTGATTTCGGCTTGATGGAGTTTTTGGGTACTTTAGCCAGTAAAGTATTTATCAAGCTTTTCAAACTGCCTGGTCGTTCTGCTGTCGATGCGATGTCTTCTTGGTTTGGTGCCGCGTCTATCGGCCTGCTAGTCACTATGCAAGAGTATGACAAAAGCTTCTATAGTCAGCGTGAAGCTGCCATTATCGCGACCACATTTTCCGTCACTTCTATCGCCTTTACCTATGTGGTTGCCAAAACCATCGGCGTAGACAATAACTTCGTTTTCTTTTATCTAACCATTGCGCTAACTGGTTTCATCGCTGCGATTATCATGCCGCGTATACCACCATTGTCACTTAAGCCTGATACGTATCATTCTGGCAAAAGCATGCTAGATGAAGGCATTCCTGCAGAATATACAACGTACCAATGGGCGGTCAATCGTGCGGTGACTCGCGCGCATTCTATGCCAAGCTTAGGTAAAGTGTTCAAACGCAGCTTACACAATCTGTTTGATATCTATTTGGGACTAATTCCAGTAACCTTCGCTATCGGTACGATTGGCCTTGGTTTAGCAGAGTACACGCCTGTCTTTAATTGGATTGCGACACCGCTTGTACCAGTACTTGAATGGTTGCAGATTCCAGAAGCGGCAAAAGCTGCACCTGCCATGATTATGGGCTTTGCAGATATGTACTTGCCAGCATTGGTTGGCAAAAGCATTGAAAGTGAGATGACACGATTCATCGTTGGAGCTGCCTCAATCACTCAGATTATCTATATGTCTGAAGTCGGTGCGCTGATTTTGAAGTCAAATATTAAGCTAAATGTATTAGAGCTATTTTTAATCTTTATCCTTCGTACGCTTATTAGTTTGGTAGTCATCACATCAGTGGCGCATCTACTGTATTAGTGGCGTGTCTAGTATTCACAAGGCATCTAGCCTGACGATAATATACAAATGGTCGGTTTTTCTGTAGTCAGTTAAACCGACCATTTAGCCAATGACGTTACGGACGTTACGCACATAAAGACAATTTGATCAAAAATATAAGGCGATTGACCATTATGGAAATGCTGAACTCTACAGATTTAACCAGAGAAACTGCCATACAAACGGCTCAAACCGAAGTTGTACTCAATGCCGCTTATATCAATGGTGACTGGGTTACGATTGAAGCGCTCGCGACTGATTCTGGTAATGCAAGCTTTGATAATACAAATAACCATGCGTTGTATGATCCAAATTCAGGCAATGTAATTGCAACGATGCGCTTATGCACCAGTGCCCATGTAGAGCAGGCAGTTGCAGCGGCTGATGAAGCGTTTGCTGGCTGGTCACAGACCACGGTAAGCGAGCGTGCCCGCTATCTAAATGCGATTGCAGAGTCTATGGAACAGCAATTTGATACCTTGGTTGGGCTGTCTGTATTAAACAACGGCAAGCCAATTGAAGAAGCAAAGATAGACGTAGGGGACGCCATTGCCTGCTATCGCTACTATGCCAATCTCATCACAGAGCAGGCAACGTGGTCTAAGGTCTCAACGCTTGAGTCAGGCATACGCTTGTTAAAGACATACTCGCCAGTGGGTGTTTGTGCGCTGATTACCCCTTGGAATTTCCCAATGGTGACGACCTCTTGGAAGTTGGCTCCTGCGCTAGCGGCAGGATGTACCGTGCTATTGAAACCGTCTGAAGTGACACTATTACCAGAGCTTATGCTAGGTAATATCTTATCTGAGATTGGCTTGCCAAAAGGAGTGGTTAATATCTTACCGGGTGCTGCTGAAGTGGGCACTGCTATGACCAGTCATCCGCTGATTGACAAAGTATCGTTTACAGGTAGTAATGTAGTCGGCGAAAAGGTCATGATTCAAGCAGCAAAAGGCATCAAAGACATCAGTTTAGAGCTAGGTGGCAAGTCTGCTATTGTGGTCTGCGCAGATGCTGATATTGATTACGCTTGCGATTTAATCATTGGTGGTATATTTACCAATGCAGGTCAGATATGCTCGGCCACGTCGCGTCTGATTGTCCATCAAAATGTCGCTACACAACTGTTTGATACGTTAAAAGTTAAAACGGAAAGTTTGCAAATTGGTGATGGTTTTGCGACAGAAACGCAAATGGGTCCATTGGTGAGCGAGCAGCAGCTGAATCAAGTTAAGAAATTCTTTGATATTGCGACAGCTGAAAATCTGAATTGCTTAACTGGCGGTGAGCTATTAGAAGCATCTGGCTATTTTGCGATGCCTACTATCTATACGGATGTGCCAACGACCAGCCAATTATGGATGGAGGAAGTGTTTGGCCCTGTATTAGTCTGTGCAACCTTTACTGACGACGCAGAGGCTATTCGCCTAGCTAATGATAGCAAGTTTGCTCTAGCAGCAACCATCGTGAGCGCTGATGAGACTGCCGCACTCGAGATGGCGCTACAAATAAAAGCCGGACATATCTGGATTAACGGGCAACAAATCGTACTGCCAGAAGCAGGCTGGGGCGGATTTAAACAAAGCGGTATCGGCCGTGAGTTGGGCGGTGATGGTTTGTCCGCTTATCAAAAGAGCAAACACGTATTACTAACCGATTAATTGGATTCCAATTAGATTATCACTAGCCACTGTAGAGACCATTTACTAGCTATCAGCATGCCTGTTGAATTATTGTAGAGTGATTATTGATAGCTAGGTCACGCTCTAGCATTACGTTTGTTTACCAGACCGTTTCTTATATTAACTTTACTGTCGCACCCATTCAGGATAAAATTGAGCAATCATTCAAGTTTTATAGCCGTGCCCATTTTTATATGAGGTCACGGCTTTTTAAATGGGGCACATTATGTCACGCACCGCACTTTACAACCGTCATGACGCCTTGGAGCGTGCGCTACAGCTTTTTTGGCAAAAGGGCTTTCATGCCACGTCTCTAAAAGACATCGAGCAAGCACTCGATATGCGCCCAGGCAGTATCTATGCCGCTTTTGGTAATAAAGAAGGCCTGTTTCAAGAGGCGCTAGAATACTATGCACGTCTAGGGTTGACTGAGCTTGAGCGAGTGTTGAGCCATCATAAAACGCCTTTATTAGGACTTGCCGCTTATATACGTCAGCTTGGCGGGATTCGTGATAAGGCGTTACCTAGCCGAGCCTGTATGTTGGTCAAGAGCTTACTAGAGCTGGGTGCGCGTGAGCAGACAGCGTTAACCAAGGTGGAGATGCTGCTGGCAGGTATGGAGACGCGATTCATAGAATGCTTTAAGGAAGCGCAGAGTGTCGGTGAGATGGATAGTGAGCTTGATCCGGTTAGACTTGGACGCCGCTTACAGGCAGAAGTCATGGGACTGCGTGCCTTTGCACAGCGTGACATAGAGAGCTCGACGGTACACGCCCTTGCTGAAGATATGGCTTTATCTATAGAAGCACTGCGACTGGACGATTCGGTAAATGTTTAGCGGTATGATGGTTGGGTTTTGATACGGCGTATATCTCTAGACGCTTACTTGATAGATTCGAGCTGTTTGAGGGTATGATACCCACCATGTATACGAGTAAAAATAGTAATAGCGCAGGCAGTAGCAAAGATGCCAGCAAATAGCACGAAATGCTGAGGCCAAATACAGAGGGCAATAAAAAGAGCAATAGTCTCGGTGCCTTCTGTAAGACCATTAAGATAATAAAAGCTCTTATATTTAAACTGTGGCTTGTCTAATTGAAACTTTTCTGCAGAAATCGCAAAGGCCAAAAAGCTCGAACCTGTCCCGATAAATGCTGCTAATAACAAGGCACCTGCAATAGCGTTTTGTGCAGGGTTGGCCAAAATAAACCCTAGTGGCACAGCGGCATAAAACAAAAAATCGAGGGTGATATCTAAATAACCGCCTGCGTTTGAGCTTTGCTGGGCATAGCGTGCCATTGCGCCATCCAGCCCATCAAAAATACGATTCAATATAATCACTGCCAGTGCGCCATACCATAGCTCAAACGCGAGGAGTGGCAATGCCAACATACCAACCAAGAATCCAGCTACTGTAAGCTGATCAGCCGTAATACCGAACTTATGCAATGTCGCTACTATCGGGGTTAGCAGCGGCTTGATGACGGGCGTAATAAATTTGTCTAGCATGCGAGCTGCCTTTTATATTTTGCTTGTTTTGATACTTTGACTGGGTATTTAGCGTTGATATTTGACTCTGATATCTAAAATTATCGTCCTACATAAATAACTTTGCCATTGGCTGCTTCAGCGTCACTTTGGTCGTGCGTGACCATAATAGCAGGCAACTTATGAGTACGAATCTGATCGAATACCAATTGTCGCGTATCCATTCTCAATTGAGTATCAAGTTTGCTAAACGGCTCATCAAGTAGTATCGCTTTGGGCTCACTCAGCAGCGTGCGCAGTAGGGCGACACGTGCTTGTTGACCACCTGATAGATTATCAGGATGACGATCTCCCATCCCCTCTAAACCCACTTGCGCTAAAGACTGCGCTATTTTTTTAACTCGCTGTTTTTTGTTTCCTTTTGGCATGGCAAAAGCAATATTGCCTGCGACTGATAGGTGCGAAAACAGCAGTGCATCTTGATACAGCACGCCAATACGGCGCAAATGCGCAGGCAGGTGAGTCACATTTTTATCGTTTAACCAGACAGTACCCGTCGCGGTAAAGTCACTCGCCAAAGTGCCTGTTAGCCAGTTGAGTAAACTGGACTTGCCACTACCAGAAGGGCCCATTACGGTTAGGATGTCGCCACCAACAATGTTCTCATTGATATTCAATAACTGCTCGTTTTGACGAAACAGCTGTAAGTCTTTTATCTGTAGAGATGATGGCATCAGGAACCCTTTATTTGCGTTTTTCATGACTAATTATTTGAATGTTTAATATTTTTAGCGGCTATTTTTTTCATAACGGCTGTTTTCGATACCTGATACTTTTCACAACTGTTCTTATTCATGAACAGCTTGCTACCGCGCGCCACTTCTAAAAAAGTATTTGGGTAGCATCCAAGCCACTATAAAACCGATGAGCGGTAGCGCCATTTGCATGATGGCATAAACAGCACTGGTACGCCTACTGGCTCCATTCGCCAGTGTCACTGCTTCTGTTGTGATAGTGGCAATACGTCCGCCACCCGCCAATAGAGTTGGCAAGTACTGGCCGAAGCTGATCGCTAGACCGAGCGCAATGGCAATTAAAATAGGGGCAAATAACTGCGGCAGTTTTATCTGAAAAAATACTTTGATAGGAGCAGCGCCAAGGCTGGCGGCCACATGAGCGAAACGTGAGTCTAAGCGTCGATAGCTACTGGCCAATGATAAAAACACGTACGGTAGCACGAATAAAAGATGGGCAAATGCCACATTAAAAAATTCTGATTGATGATTGGCCAACTGCTGCAACCATACCAAGCCAAACAAGAAAGCAATACTTGGCACCAAGAGCGGTAAGTAAATAATAAAACTGGTGAAGTGTGACAATGGCTTAGCACTCAGTTGCTCAGCTTCCAAGCATAGCAAAGTCAGAAAAACAGCAAAGGCAGTACTGACGGCCCCAATGCTAAGCGTATTGACCAATGGTGTGCTCATTTGGGTAAAGGCACTTTGAAAGTGTAATAATACGAATTGCTCTGGTAGCATCGCCGGAAACCGCCAAAATCCTGCAAATGCCCATAAAACGAGGCCAGAGAGTGACAGTAGCATAAAACCAATCACGCCTACGGTAAGCATAGCGGTGACTTTTTGCCAGATAGCGTCTGCATAATGACGCTTGCCATTGATTGACGAAACACTAAATATTGTTTTGATAGCTTTTTCGCCGCCCAGCCAAAAGACGACTAAACCTGCTGTCAATGCGAGCTGTAATAATGCGCCTGCTGATGCCTTGATACGCAGGGTCAGGTCAACATCGTTGAACCATTGTATGATAGAGACAGCAAGCGTTGGCGGTGTGTTAGGGCCCAATATCAACGGCATCTCAACGCTCGCACTGGCATAGGCAAGCACTGCCAAAATAGGCAAACGTAGAAAAGAATATAACAGAGGCAAGACCGCCTTAAAAAAAGCAGTAATTGGGTAGTAACCAAGATTGAGCGCGACGGTATATTGCTGACGCAATTTTTTGCCAAGCTCAGGCTGAGCCAGCGCGCCTAAAGCCATTAATAACAGAAAAGGCAGCTCTTTTAAGGTTAAACCCAAGATGATGCTAATACCGTACGGATCATGCGGAAACATACCATCGGGTGCCATCTCCCAACCAGTTAGCCAGGGGGAGATGAGCCGTGCAAACATGCCTGATGGCGCAATCAAAAATCCAACGGCAATAGCTGCAGCTGCATGAGGAATGACCAATATAGGGCTTAGTAAGTGCTCAATACGCTGCAACCAAACACTGTTAAAAAACGCGGCTAATATCATCAGGGCAATGACAAAAGCAAGTAAGGTGCTGATAAGTCCTGTAGCCAGACTTAATGCAGCCATCTGCGTGATACCAGGCGTTTGCCACAGGTCTATAAACCCTTGCAGATTCAAGGTTGTTTTTTCTAGGGCAGGAAGCCAGCTCAGAGCAGGTAATAGTACACAGATGAGGCCACAGAGTACCGGTAGTATTAATATGAGAATTAAGAGTTTAGGACTAAAAGACACGATACGCGTAAACAGATCTTTTTTCTCAATCATAATAGGTCTAGGTTTATCACCTTTTTTCGTTATTTTACCAAAACCTTGGCTCATGGACTCACCCCATAACGTGCTTGCCAGCCTTGCTGGATGGCCTCTACCCAACTTGGATGCGGCTCGCTTACCGTGCGTTTGACACTGTCAAAGGGTAGGGCGCTTGGATGAGGCTGCTTGGTTTTGAATAATGCTTGTTGTACAGGGCTAAGTGTAGATTGAACCAGTACGCTTTTGTCACCCCATACTGAAGGGCTTTGTTTTTTTGCTTGGGCTTCTGGACTCATTAAGAAGTTGGCTACTAATTGTGCCGCCTGAGGATGGCTAGCGTTATAAGGGATAGCAACAAAATGAGTATTGCTTAAGCTGCCGTCGCTCATGGCAAAGCTGCGAATGCTCTGGGGTAAGTCATAACGCTGTACGGCTGCAGGAACTTCTGGTGCTGAAAAGGTAAACGCGAGACTCAGCTCCGTATCATCGACCAAGCGCCGCATCTGCGCCCCTGTCTGTACAAACTGCTCGCCCTTACGCCATAAGGTTGGATGAAAGCCATCTAAAAACGCCCACAGCGGATCTAATACAAGCGCGGTGTTTACTTCAGTGGCAGGCAAGTTGAGCTGCGCACTAATGTCTTTACCCGTTTGAGCGTCTTGTTGCTCATGCAGCATAACTAAGACGTACTTTAAGAAACTCATACCCAAAAAATCAGGCGGCTTTGGGTAGCTAAAGCGGCCAGGGTTTTGTGCTGTCCAAGTGGTCAGTTCAGTTAGCGTTGTTGGCGGTTTACTGGTCGAAAGGCTGTCGTAATAAAACGTCAGAGCGGCTTGTCCCCATGGTGCTTCCATGCCGTTGGTCGGCACACCAAAGTCGAAATTTACAGTTGGATTATTGTCCGGATCAGTCAACGTAAAATTAGGCAGTTTGTTTGCCCATTGTTTAAGTAATAATGAGTTTTCACTCATAGTGGCAAAGTTAGCACCATTAATCCAGATGAGATCCACACTGCCTTGATCGTCATTATGAGCAGATTTTTCTGCGAGTACCCGACTGACTGCTTCACTGGTGTCACTCAATTTAACATGGACTAAGTTGATATTGTATTTATCATCGACTTGATCGGCGACCCATTGTAGATAGGCGTTAATCTGTGGATCACCGCCCCATGCATAAAAGTAAACGTCTTGGTTGCTGCCTTGGGTTTCTATCTGCTGCCAAGGTGATAAGTCTTGGTTAATATTGGCAGTAGTTGGCGATGCTGTGCTTGCTGATATACCAATACAAATGCTCATCACCATAGCGTAGGTGCTATATCGCGTAAGACGTTTGAGCATCGGTAAAGTGGTAATAACGCGCATTCAAATTTCCGTTATGATTTAAATGTTAGTAAAGCCGGTAAAGATCTCATAGGCTGTCATATCAAACCAAACAGATACTACGAAATCTAAACCAGTTTTGTTCGGCTTTTTTTAGAGCTTTCCCACCAGTCGCATCATTTAACGATGCCTACGAGCAAACTGCCATTAACTAACCGCGACGCCAAGTATGGTATTTCTCTAGCCAACTCAATACGGTCTCAGGCGCATGAGCACGTTTCCACTCACCAGCTGCGTATTTGTTGCCTTCAGCCCAAGTAGGGTAGCTATGAATGGTGCCCAATATTTTATTAAGACCCAGACCATGTTTCATGGCCAGTACAAATTCAGCGATTAGGTCGCCTGCATGTTCAGACACTACCGTCACACCCAATATTTTGTCTTTACCTTTTGGCGTAATGACTTTAATAAAGCCTTTAGCTGCGCTATCTGTAATGGCACGATCTAACTCTTCAAACTCAAAACGAGTAATCTCGTAATCGATGCCTTTATCAATGGCTTCTTGCTCGTTAATACCAACACGAGCGACTTCTGGGTCGATAAATGTAACCCAAGGAATGACGCGATAATCTACTTTAAACTTTTTCAGATTGCCAAATAAACCATTCACTGCGGCGTACCAACCCTGATGGGCAGCGACATGAGTAAACTGGTAGGGCCCGACGATATCGCCTGCAGCAAAGATATTGGGATATAACGTCTCGAGATATTCGTTGGTCACGATAGTACGATTGGTTTCGATACCTAGCGCCTCTAAACCATAACCTTCAAGGCGTGCGCTACGACCAACCGCACAAAGTAGCTCATCATACTCGATATCGATTTCTGTTTCATTGTGTTTGACGATAATGTATTTTTTGCCATCACGCATCTCGCAGCGCATCGCTTGATGCGAAGTTAAAATATTGACGCCGCTATCAGTAAGTGATTGGTGAGCAAAGGTAGAGACTTCAAGGTCTTCTTTACCCATAATGCGATCGCTCATCTCAATTTGCGTCACATTAGAGCCTAAGCGAGCAAAGCTTTGCGCAAGCTCGCTACCGATTGGTCCACCGCCCAGTACTACTAGCTTTTTCGGGGCTTCTTCTAGCTCAGCAAACTTCGTCCATAGCGTGTCACTGGTTACGTAGCCTGTTTCTTCTATACCTGATAGAGGTGGTACAAATGGACGGGCGCCCGTGGCAATGACAATGGTGCGCGCTGTTAGGGTCTGCATGCCGCCGTCGTTCAGTTTGATTTCTACTGTCCACGGGTCAACTAATTTAGCATAGCCTTTGACCACATCGACGCCCAGATTGGTATAACGTTCAACACTGTCGTGCGGTGCGATATCAGCCACTACTTGCTGTACGCGTGCCATCACTTTTTTGAACGAAAACTGCGGTACGGTGTTCTCTAGACCGTAGTTTTCCCCATGACGAATTTGGTCAGCGATTTTTGCGCTCTTAATGATGGCTTTACTAGGTACACAGCCATAATTGAGACAATCACCGCCCATTTCACCTGCTTCAATCAGTGTGACTTTCGCCTTTACTGCTGCGGCAATGTAGCTTGTAACCAATCCACCAGCGCCAGCGCCAATCACAATCATATTGCGATCGAACCTTTTAGGTTTGGTGTGGTTTTTATAAACACGGCGTTTTTTAAACATGTTCAACACTCCTTTTGCTATTAATGGGAAGAAACCTAATAACGCAAACGAGACAATTAAGTTGAAAGATAAAATACCCGATAAACTGTCTATTTGTGCCAGCTGTGTCCCTGCATTGACAAAAACAAACGTCCCAGCCAGCATACCGATTTGACTGACCCAGTAATAAGTCCATGTTTTAATAGACGTCACACCCATCAATAGGTTAATCAAAAAGAATGGAAATATGGGTACCAGACGTAAGGTAAATAAATAAAACCCACCTTCTTTTTCGACGCCTGCATCAATAGCTGCCAACCGCTCAGGAAAGCGCTGTTTGATGGTGTCACGCAGTAGATATCGCGATGCCAAGAAGGCAATGGTAGCACCAATACTCGATGCAAATGAGGCAACGAGTAAGCCCTGAACCAAACCAAATAGCGCACCAGCGGCTAGCGTCAAAATCGCAGCGCCTGGTAAGGAGAGGGCAGTAACGATGACATATAGTAAGAAAAATCCACCGATAATTAATAGTGGTGACTGCGCTTTATAGTCATTAAATTGTGCCATCGACCCTTTTAAGCCATCAAGCGTCAATAATTGATTTAGGTCAAAATAAAAAAAACTTGCCGCTAATATCAATATCAATAGTATTAAAAATATTCTTTTAATCATGAAAAATCCGGCCAAATAAGGGAGCGAAGGCTAAAATCGTAGTTATTGCTCAAACAGTAGAACACTCATCCCTGAGTAACCCTGTTTAAGTAATGGTGGCGATCAAATCGAATCGTCTGAATCGCCTAACCACGATAAAAAGTTTAAGTCGGCAGTCTTAATAGTATATAAATTATGTCTTGCTGTCTGACATTTATACTACTTAAGCAATAAGCATTGCCGCTGACATTTATACTGGAGACGTATTTTTACCCAATGTTAGGGTGTCATAGTCTCTCATTAAGAATAGCGCCAAACAGGCTGCCAGCATTGGCCATGCAGCAAAGAACAACAAGTTATCAAAAGGCGTTAGGTAAAGACCAAAAGATGCAAAAGTAGAAGCGGCATGTAGTAATAAGATAATGCCGTATGTCCATTTTTTGAATAAACCCATGACAAACGAGAAGATAAGAATAATTTGCAAGCTACCAATCAGGTAAACAATAGTGATGCCCAAGTTTTCCAATGCATAGAATTTAGCAAACACATTGGCGGCATGCTCAGGATTTACGAATTTGTCGAGTGTCCAAAAGAAGAATACGATGAAAACACCAAGGCGAAGAAACAATAGTGAGAGTGGCAAATGTTTTGGCATGAATTATCTCTTTTTGAGAAAAAGTAAAAGTGAATTGGAACAAATTAAGCAAATAAAACGGGCATGACGGCACCGAACTATCAGGTAACAAACACAGGTAAAATATGAACAATATTGAGTGATTACTCAAAAATAAACAAAGTATTACCACAAAATGTACTAAAAACGCATTGTAGTAGTTATTGAATAACTGTTCAAGTTGATTATATCCATATTCTAGCAATTATAGGTCTGAGTTACTTTCTTTAACCAAACCAGCAATGTTAGGTTAAAGAAGCCCGATTTGTATACGTTTGATTGAGTCTGTCGACACATTTAACGTTTATCTTGCGCTACAAAAATTCGCCTAGCCCGTATAAACGAAAAAAGCCCTTTATAGAACGTAAATTCTATAAAGGGCTTTTGGGGGAATACTTATAACACTATAGTAAAGCCAACAGCAGTAAAATAATGCCTTACCACATCAAGTCATCTGGAATCACATAAGCAGCATACGGATCGTCTTCTGCCAATGCTTCCTCAGCAGTGTCGTTTGACACAACCATAAAGCCTTCCATTTTTGAATCAATACGATCAGCCAATGGACGAGGTAATAGCGCGTAGCTTTCTTCCAAGCGTGCGATGACCACGTGACCAGCCACGATTTGATCGTACAGTTTCTGAGTGATAGCGATTTTCTTTACTTTGGATTCATCGACAAACTGATAGCTAACCTCACCTTCTGTCTCAGTAATCTGATGCTGCTTAATCATTTGCACGATATTGGCTTTTAATGCTTTCTCTTCCAATACGCGCTGCTTTTCTTGATTAAGCTTCTGATCCTTTTCTAGCTTTTGAGCTTGCGCCTCTGCCAACGCTTTTTTTGCTTCGACGCTTTCTGAGTCACCAGTACGCTTGGCATGTTGCGTTTGTTTGCTGATTTTTTTGGCCTTTTTGCTATCAACCAATCCAGCCTTTAATAATTGAGCCTGTAGGGCATTTTTTGCCATAATCCAATCACCTAAATAACGATACCGAAATCATAAATGCTAAAAAATACATTGTAGCAAACTTTGCTAGCGCATGTGGTCAGACGATGATAAGACTTTATATATAGCTAGGTATCAGTCTGCGGTAAGCCCTATACAAGATTGACGGTAACAAATTGCAATTATTGCAAAAGGGTCGCACACATCGCTGGATGAAGCCGTGTAAATTGGTTATTATCAAATGAATGGGTAAATTTACTTGATAAGATAATTTTTGAAAGCTAACTATTATAAGGTAAATGAAACATACCCCAGTCAGAGTACATAAACCAAAGAGCATAGCTTGGTCAGAACCAACAAGCTGTATAGGATTAAATAATTAAATTTAAGGACAGATTATGACAACATCACAGCACATTTTGGCCTGTATTGACGGCTCGGCAGTGACTGAATCGGTTTGTGACTATGCAGCGTGGTATGCCAGTAAATTAAACGTACCTGTTGGATTATTGCATGTCAGTGACATACCAGCATCGACTAGACGGGATTTATCAGGTGCTATAGGCATAAATAGCCGTCAGTTTTTATTAGAAGAGTTGTCCCAATTGGATGAGCAAAGAGCAAAAGTCGTCAACAGCTATAGTAATGCATTGGTACAAGATGCAAAAAGCCACATTCAAAGCAGTTTCGCTGATGTCAATGTTCGCGTTTATCAACGCCACGGCAAGTTGCTTCCTAGTATTGAGCATTTCAAAGAAGCAAATCGTGCGATTGTGATGGGACGCCGCGGAGAGGATCATAAGAACAGTCGGATTAATATTGGTAGTCAGATCGAGACGGTCGCTCGTGGGTCAGATATTCCTATATTGATTTGCTCAGAGAAATTTGAAGAGCCAAGCTCCTATATGATTGCCTTTGACGGTAGCAAGACCTCTATTAAAGCGGCACGAATGGTGTCAAAAAGTCCACTATTAAAAGGTCTAAAAGGCCATATCGTGATGGTAGGCAATCATAACGACGCCGCCAAGCAAAGTATGAGCGCCGCCGCCGCACAGTTAGAAGATGCTGGGTTTGTCGTTGAAGCACATCACTTATCTGCTTCTGATGCGGTGGACGGATTGTTAAAGTTTCAGGTAGAGAACAATGTCGACATTATGGTGGTGGGTGCGTACGGACATTCGAAATGGCAGCAATTGTTTCTCGGAAGTACAACGACAGAAATTATCGCTAGCACGTTATCACCAGTTATTCTAGTGCGGTAATAACGTCATATATTTGTGTTTATCGTCTAGGGCGTATCCTCAGCTTTATATTGTGGGTACGCCCTAATCATTTAATACTTTTGGAATATTTTATGCTAATTAATGCAGATTTTTCACAACGTGCTTCACTGACCCCTGAAGCACATCAATGGATTAAGTCACCACAAAATGGTGTGGAGCGTGTGATGCTTGATCGTGTGGGTGCGGAGAAGGCTCGCGCTACCAGTCTTGTGCGTTATGCGCCAAACTCTTACTTTCCGCACCATCTGCATCCAGGCGGCGAAGAGATTTTGGTATTGTCAGGCACTTTTTCTGCAGATGACACTCATTATCCAGCAGGTTGGTATTTACGTAATCCACCGACATCAGGTCATCGGCCTTATAGTGACGAAGGTGCTGTCATTTTTGTCAAGTTACGGCAAATGTCATCTGACGAAACGCAGCACGTGGCTATCAACACTTACAATGATGCCAATTGGCAACGACAAGGCGACCGTACTGTCTGCAAGCTTTTTTCCGATGGGGTAGAGCGCGTTAGTCTACAGCGTATCGATGCAGGCGAGTTGCTATTCACTGAGACAGTTCATGGCGGTGCAGAAATATTAGTTGTAGCAGGCGAGCTAATAGAGGGTGGACAGTTATATCAGCAGGATAGTTGGATACGCCTACCGATAGATATAAGCGTACAAATAAAAGCAGGGGTGGAGGGCGCAACCATATACTTAAAAACTGGCCATCTTAATCATGTCATCGGTTTAAAGGTTAAATAAACCTAAATAGCACTTATTAATTGTATAGACAAATTATACCTTAGTAAGTTCAATATATTAGGACCATTGCTTTTTTTTGCATGAAATATATTAAGTAAAAGGTACCAAGCATCATCTTTTTCATCTACCTTCAAAAAATAACAACCTTCCAAGTATCTTCTTCTAAAAAAGTAGCCTAAGTAATTAAATGGAATGCTTTAACTTTTGTATATAGAACAGTAGTGAGCTCTAATTCATGCTTATATAGTATATGAGTTGTTGCCTTACTAACTTAGGTCTAGTAAGGTTTAACACAGAAGTGTTGAATACACATTTAAGAGCGCATCAACAAGGGCGATTACTAAAATAATATGAAAAATTCGTCAAATCGTAAGCAGTCACTTCGTAGTATTTCAGTGCGCCATTTTATGACCGCTTTGGCGACTGGTATATGTTTTACCGTGACTTCACACGCAGTAGTAGCAGATTTCCAAATCAATAGCCTAGTGGCGCAGGCAATTCAAACGCATCCTTTAGTAGGGTCGGCTCGAGCGAGTCAACAAGCAACTACCGAAGGAATTAATGCGGCCAAATTAAACCTTTTACCAACACCAAGCGTAAGCTCAGGTTACGATAGAGACAATGATTTTGTCTCAGAGGTTACTATTCGCCAGCCCCTATGGACAGGGGGTAAACTCACCGCAGATGTCAATCAAGCCATATTCGATGACAAGGCTGCTGTAGAGTATATCTACGAGCAGCAAAACTTAGTGGCCAAGACAACGATTGATGCTTGGCAAAGCTATATCCAAGCCGTCGCGACACAAAGTGTCCATGTGGAGAACTTAAAAGAGCTGAATGATTTTGAAGCCATGATGCAGCGACGCGTTGGTCAAGGTGTATCAGCTCGTATTGAGCTTGATCTGGTGACTAACCGTATATTGCAAGAGCAAACATCTTATCAAGCGGCAGTTGAGCAGCAACGTATCGCCGCTGCTAGGTTAGAACAAATCATTGGTCAACCACTGTCTCAGATGAGTGTCACGAGCATACCGAATCTTAAGGTATTGGTAAATCAAGCCAAGCAGCAATCCGTTGACTTTGAAAGAATGGCATTTGATAGAGCTGGCTTTTACAATCCTACCGTTGTAAAAGAACACTTCCAAATTGAATCCGCTAAGCAGGGTGTCGAAGCACAGCAAGCTGCTCGTTATCCAACCATTTATGCCCAATATGAGCATGCTTACTATCATGAGGATAACGAAAACGATGGTAAGTTTTCAGTGGGATTGAGCTATGCACCAGGTGCTGGATTTTCCAATTTTGCGCTAGCACGAGCCTCACAGGCAGAGGTCAACAGCCTAGTACAAAACCAAGAAGCTGCACGCCGTAATGTCATCGAGAACATTCAAGTACAGTATCAGCAGTTTGTCAGTGCCAAAGACCGGGAAACCTCGTTGGTTGCGGCTGTAGCGGGGGCACAGATTGTAGTCAGTTCTTATCGCCGGCAGTTCATCGCAGGACGCAAGTCATGGCTAGAAGTCCTAAATGCTGTCCGTGAGCATAACGATTATCAAGTCCAGCTGGTACAAACTCGCGCAGAAATGTTGGGTGCATTTTATAGACTACAAGTAGATTTTGGCATCATGCAGTGGCAGCAGTTTTCTCATAATCGCGACCCAGTGACTTTGTTTAGCCCAGCCAACTCTGTCAAGCAAGGGCTCAATAAGCAAGACAAAAACAACGCTAGTAGTCATTTCGGTTATGGAAACAATTCAGCAGAAGAATATATCGATATTAAGCTGCCCGCGACGGCAGAGCAAAGCTTGAACAATGGTGAGTATCTCATGTTAAATGATGATTACAGTATTACGCCGATAACTGATCAAGAGAATATGACAAATAAGTAAATCAAAAAGTCATATAAATAGGCGTAAATTATCCTACATACGCAACCATCTAAAATATTAAATAAGCGATTAATATGAGTGCACAATTACAAAAGACACCGTCTCAGTCTGTTGACCACCATGAGCTGCAACACTCAGAGCAGGTTGATCTGACCGAAACGTTGACTGATGCGATTAAGCATTTACTCGGACAGCAAGGCTATCCAGTAGATAACATACGGCTCCATGATATTGTCAAACGTCATAGTGAGCAATCGGATATACAAGGTCAAAGCATTCATGAGTTAGGCGGTGTCATTGCAGTATTACAAGGCATTGGTATAACAGATACACCAGAAATATTAGAGCAGCCTGATGCCGCTTTTTTGCCCTTACTAGCGTATCGAACAGATTTAGGTTGGGGCGTGATTGATAGCCAAACGCCGCAAAAAAGTTGGAACTTTAGACAAGCGAACCAGCAGGTACATACGCGTGCCGAAGAATTGACTTTGGTCATGCGTATTCGTCTAAAAGAAGATCATATTAAGCAGCGAAAGGCCACATTTTCTGATCTATTAAAGTCTGATTTGGGTAATTATAAAGGTATTTTAGCTGAAGCCGTTATTGCAACCTTTTTGATTAATATGTTGGCACTAGCCGTCTCTTTATTTTCGATGCAGGTGTATGACCGGGTCATACCGACTCGTAGCGAATACACGCTGATCATTTTAGCCAGTGGCGTCTTCTTAGTCATCATGTTTGAAGCGTTTATGAAGTTTTCTCGCTCAAAAATCATGGATAAGGTCGTCGTCGGTCTAGACCAGTACCTATCTCGAGAAGTGTTCCAACGTCTACTCAAAGTACGTATCGACCAAATGCCGGGGTCAGTTGGCTCTATGGCAGCACAGCTACGTGGTTATGAGCAAGTACGTAGCTTTTTTACGGCGAGCACGCTTTTTGGCTTAGTCGATTTGCCCATGACCATTATTTTTATCAGCTTAATAGCTTTTATTGGCTCGCCATTAGTCGCTGTTGTACCAGTGATAGCGGCGGTCATCGCAATTACGATGGGACTGATTGCACGCAAACGCATCGATGCCATCGCATCAGAGGGCGCGACTGCCTCTTATTATAAGACGGGTCTGTTGGTAGAAGCTGTGGAAGGCGTCGAGACAATAAAAGCAGGAGCAGGCAGTTGGAAGTTTCTCTCGCGTTGGCTAGATGTGATGGATGTCACCATCAAAAACGATTTGGATATGAAGCATGCCAATGATAACTTAACGTATTTTACGCAGATGCTACAGCAAGTAAGCTACGTTGGTATCGTAATAGTCGGGTCGTTTGTCGTCATGCAAGGTGACATGACAATGGGCGGACTGATTGCCTGCTCGATACTTGGTGGTAGAGTGTTAGCGCCTGTTATGGCGATACCCAACCTGCTAGTACAGTACGCTCATGCCAAAGCCGCCAAAATGAATATTGAGAGTCTGTTTGCACTGGAGCAAGACAACCAAGGCGTTGCGTATCCATTATCGCCTACGCATATAAAAGGCGCATATCAGTGCGATGGATTGACGTTCAATTACCAAGGCAACGATCGACCAGCCATTACAGTTCCGCAACTGTCGATTAAACCAGGAGAGCGTATAGCGATACTTGGGCCTATTGGTTCAGGTAAATCTACCTTGCTTAAGGTGCTGGCAGGTCTGTATGCACCAACGGAAGGACGCGTGTTGTTAGATGGACTTGATATACATCAGATCAGTCGTGAGACACTTAGTGAGCGCTTGGGTTATCTGCAGCAAGACCATCGACTGTTTCAAGGAACCCTGCGTGAGAACTTATTAATCGGTATGGCAGCGCCCAATGATGATGTCCTTCAAGAGACTTTAAATAGGACAGGGCTAATCAACTTAGTATCCAGTCATTCAAGTGGTCTTGACCTACCGATCAGTGAAGGCGGTAAAGGCCTATCGGGGGGACAAAAGCAACTAGTGGCATTTACCCGTTTATTATTGACCAAACCTGATGTGTTTTTGCTGGATGAGCCGACAGCTTCTATGGATAACCGACAAGAGCAGCGCTGTCTACAAGTGCTACGTCAGGAGTTGACGAAAGGGCAAACGTTTATTGTGTCGACCCACAAGACAGCATTGCTAGACTTGGTAGATCGTCTGATCATTATGGATAACCAGCGTATTATTATCGACGGTCCAAAACAAGCTGTACTTGATGAGCTCAGAAAAAACGATCAAGCAAAAAATAAAACCACCATGCAGCAAAAAGGTAAAATCGTTAACAAAGCCAACCAACCGTCAAAAGAAGGTGCCGACGAAAATAAGCCTGCTACCTCTAGAGTTAGAAACATCAGCGTAAAACCCATCAGTGCTAAACATTCAACAGACGATCAAGGGAAGTAGGCATGTCAGAGTATAAGTACACACCCACTAAACCCCAAGTTAATCGTTCAAGGTTGAGTATTTGGATAGCATTAATCGGAATTGTCATTTTGATTGTCTGGGCGTCATTTGCCAAGATTGACCAAGTGACTCGTGCGCAAGCAACGGTAATCGCCAGCGCTCGAACGCAGGAAATCCAAGCATCAGAAGGTGGAATTTTGACTCAGCTCGCTGTCACAGAAGGTGAAGAGGTCAAAGCAGGTCAATTATTGGTAGTTCTGGAAGAGGAGCGTGCTAAAGCGGCTGTTGATAACTCTGCTTCTAAAACAGCTGCATTGACTGCTAAGCTAGCCAGACTAAATGCTGAGATTTTTGAAAAACCGTTGGTATTTCCTAAAGGGGTACAGGACTATCCTGAGTACGTGCAAAACCAAAGGGCGCTATACAATAGACGTCGTCAAGCTATCAATGAAGAAGTCTCTTCCCTTGAGAAAATGCTAGTGTTGGCGCGTCAAGAATTGCGTATGAATGAGCCTTTATTAAAGTATGGCGATGTCAGTCAAGCTGATGTCATCAAACTCAGCCGCCAAGTTGCTGATATCGAAGCGCAGATTAATAACAAGCGTAATAAGTACTTCGAAGAAGCACAGGCTGAAATGACCAAGGCTCAAGAAGAGCTAGATACCGAGCTTGAGCAATTGCGAGATCGGGCGCAAGTACTTGAAGAGAAGCGCTTGATGGCGCCCACAGAAGGTAAAATTAAAAACATCAATGTGACCACTATTGGCGGTGTTGTTAAGCCAGGCGAGGTCATCATGCAGATTTTACCGACCAGTAGTGACTTGGTTATAGATGCCAAGGTCAGTCCTGCTGATATTGCTTATGTCAAAGAAGGTCAAGAAGCGACGGTTAAGCTTGATGCTTATGATTACTCTATCTTTGGAGCCATGAAAGGTACAGTCAACTATATCAGTCCAGACACGCTAATGGAGCAAACACCTAAAGGCGAAGAGCCTTACTACCGTGTATTAATTGTGATTAATGGTGCTGAGTTTAAGGGGCGCGGTGATGAGATTGTCATCAAACCTGGTATGACAGCTTCTGTTGATATTAAAGCAATGGAGCGTACGGTATTGTCTTATTTGACTAAGCCAATTACCAAAACCTTATCAGAAGGTTTGGGTGAGCGCTAACAGCTTAATATTGAGTATTTATTGATAAGATAATAAAAACCCCAGTTAATCGCTGGGGTTTTTTTATGTAGAGGTATTGAGTCTAATTGTGCTACTACTCATAACTCTTATATTCTTAGTTAGAGTTTTCAGGAAGTCTTTGGCTATTCGCCTCATTTCTTAACTGTTGTTGCTCATCAATTTTCTGCTGATTACGCTTTTTAACTTCGTTGATAGCCGCACTCAATTGATCATTTATTGCTTCCACTTCAGATTTTGCTGAAAGATAGTCTTTATCTATTTTGACGTTACTTTTTTGAGCAGGGACGTCTATATCCAACAAGCTTGCATTGTTTTTAATCTCTTCTAATTTATCATCAGTGTTCGCAACTATAGACTGGGTATTGCTATCGGTTTGGGCATTTAGCGCCTTCTCCTTTTGCGGAGGAGTTTTGTTTTCTTGGGCTGATTCTATCGATGTAGAAGCTGGTTTTTTGGGTTTACCATCGACGTTTTTGGCAGCTGAAGAAGGGGATGCTTTTTTACTCTCTACGTTGTCTGTTTGCTCATCACTACTTGTTAGCTGAGATGTTTTAGGCTCGTTACCAATCTCAGATTTTTTATTGACCGTGTCTTCTACATTGTTGTTAGTGTCATCGGATGTCTTGGTACTGGTGACAGTAGTGGTATAGACCTTTTCAGGGATATCTACATTGTTGATAGCAGTAGGTTCAGTCGTTTTCATTTGGCTATCAGCTACTTCTACTGAATCCGTCTGATGAGTGTTGAGATAGAAAATAAAGAAAACCCCAACATGTACTAATACTGCAAGGCACAACGCCCAAAACCATTTTTCGCGGAACTTCATCATTATATGGCTTTACCTTTATCATATTAGTACACGTGCGACACACCTTGAGGTTATCAAATCATTAGGATTGTTGGTAAAGAGAATAGGCTAAGCCTGTTTAATATTATCTTTAACTTCAGATTCTTTATTTCCAGAGTCATTGCTCTCAAAGTCAGCCAGCATATCCGTGATCAGCTGATCCTTTTGATGCCATATTTGCTCTACCCATTCAAACATCTGTGCTTTTATCGCTTCATCTGTTTCATAGCCACCGTTTTTGATCGCCGTAAACAGGTCTTTGGGTATCTCAATATGTCGCACATCGACGCCTAAACGCTTGATGTTGCCTTTCCATAGATCACTATAAGTGGGTACACCGTCAGGGTAGACAATCGTCATGTCCAAAATCCCATCGATATCTTCCCCTAAGGCACTCATAGCCAGTGATAACCCGCCAGCGCGTGGCTTAAGTAAATGCGTATAAGGGGATTTTTGCTTGTCATGTTTACTAGGAGTGAAGCGAGTCCCTTCTAGATAGTTCAATAGCGTAAAGGGCTTGTCTTTAAGCAATGCACATGCTCGTTTCGCTTCTTCGATATCCTTACCCTTTAGAGCAGGGTTTTTAGCGATGGCTTCTTTAGAGTGTCGACGCATCATAGGAAAGTCGAGAAAGTAGAAAGCCTGACCAATGACGGGGATGTATATGAGCTCAAACTTGGTAAAAAAGCGCGTCAATGGCAAACGTTTTTCGCTGATATATTGCACGATACTGGTATCAACCCATGACTGATGATTGCTTACCAGTAGATACTTACCGTTGGTATGCACATCATCAGGCAGATTAATGCGCCAATCTTTACGCGGTAATACGTTATCGATCAATGCATTGTTGCTATTGATCCAATAGTTCGTTACATCGATAACGGCTTTGTCAGCGATGGCAGCACCAGTGATAGCCTTGGTAGCACCCATTACCCAGACAGGTAGACCAGCTAACATGCTATTAAAAGTGATAACGCTGGTTGCCGTCGTCAGTGAGGCAGCTTTGCCCAGTTTTGGAGCGCGTTCATGTAGTTTTTGAACGATTGATTTCAATCGCATATTGAATCCTTTTACTCATATTTATGATGAGATATTGATAATGTCGCTATATAATTTTAGCAGAAATTAATCTCAGTGTACGAGTGTTAACAACAAATAATAAACAGCATTGGTGAATTAGAACGTACAATTATATCAAGATTTTGCCAAAGCGAAATACGAACCAGACCATAAAGACAGCCTGTTTTATTTATAAAAACTAACCGATGAAAAAAGAAATATAGCTTGCTCAAAGGTAAAATGTTTGTAGATGATATTTTGAGTTCAAATATAGCCCTTATATGCTGGCTAGTCTATGAATTTTGTACAGAACCTCTTTTTATAGATTAACAGTACTACTCAAACATTAGTATTGAGCAAATATTGATGAAATTATAAGTGAAGCGACTACGTTTGACAGCAGTTAAGTTATCAATAAACGAAAAAGGGCGTATCAAGAATTATCTCAATACGCCCCCTGCAATTTAACCCGTTAGATATTGATCGGTTAAATAATCGAGTGAATCAACACTCTATATTTAATATATCAATTAGCCGTGCATACCACGGATAGGGTAGTTGTTTTCTGGATTTCTAACAAAAGCCAGACCGTTTGCCAAGGCTTCAAGATCTGGTCTAGAGAATGGTGCGTTCGAGATATCAACGATATGCACTTTTCCTTCAGCATTGATAACGAAGACAGCAGGCTCAGCGAAAGGATGATCGGTTTCTTTTTCTGAACGTGGGTCAGAGATATACAGACCTAGCGTATTCATCTGTTCGATAGTCAGACCATAAGCCATAGGGAAACTAACATCTATCTGCTCTAGATGAGCTTCTAACTGCTCTTTGCTGTCTGCAGATACTGCAATGATATCGACACCGACGTTATAGAAAGACTGTTTTACTGTCTCTAAGGTATTTAAATATTTTGTGCAGATTGGGCAATGCTTACCACGGTATACAACAACGAGTTTCCAGTCATGACCGTTTTCAGGTTTGCCTAATGAAGTTATTTCACCGTTTAATACCTGTACTTCCATTTCAGGAAACGTAGTACCGGCTTGAATTTTTTGAGCATAATCTGTTGACATAGTTATTATCCTTTTTGATAGTATTTTATGGTTAGTTGGTATTTAACAGCCTTACATTAGCAATCTTAAGTGCAAAAGTGTTGGATGCTTACAGTCGTCCCAAGTAGTAACAGGAAAAGTTAACATTACCTTTAAGGTTGCTCAATAAGACAACTTAAGTAAGCTAGTAAGTCATAGACAAAGTGTCTATTTTTTCGCTTCTTCAGTTGTCTGAGCATCTAATTTATCTTGAGTTTTTAGCTCAAAATCAGAGGCGTCATGACGTTCGTGTAATTGCTCAGCAGGTTCACCCCAAGTGCGGTTTACCTTGCGACCACGTTGCACAGCAGGACGCTCTAAAATCTCAGTTGCCCAGCGACGCAAATTTGTATAGCTCTCAACTTGTAGGAACTCTCCTGCATTGTATGCTTCACCTAGTATTAGATTGCCATACCAAGGCCAAGTGGCGATATCTGCAATCGTATACTCATCGCCACCTAGATAGCGATTGTCTGCAAGCTCACGTTCTAGTACATCTAACTGGCGTTTCACTTCCATCGTGAATCGATTGATAGGGTACTCAAATTTTTCTGGTGCATAAAAGTAGAAATGTCCAAAACCGCCACCTAAGTAAGGAGCAGAACCTTGTAACCAGAAGAGCCAATTCATGACTTCAGTGCGTGCTGCTGCATCTTTAGGCAGTAATTTTCCGAATTTTTCGGCAAGATAAAACAAAATAGCGCCACTCTCAAACACACGGCTACCAGTCTCTGTATCCAAAAGCACAGGAATTTTTGAATTTGGATTTAGCTCAACGAAACCTGATGAGAACTGTCCGCCTTCACCAATCTGAATAAGGTGCGCGTCGTACTCAGCTTCTGTCACACCTAATGCCAATAACTCTTCGACCATAATGGTGACTTTTTGACCGTTAGGGGTGCCCATTGAGTAGATTTGCAACGGATGTTTGCCGCGAGGTAGTTCTGCTTCATGCGTTGGACCAGCGATAGGGCGGTTGACACTTGCCCACTTACCGCCGCTTTCTGCATCCCATGTCCAGACGCTAGGTGGCTCGTAATGATTAGAGTTTGACATAATGATGATACCTTTTTATATACTGTGCTCAGTAGGGTGTAATTGGTAAATCAGATCCAGTTTATTGTTTTTATTCTGGCATGTCTGCTAGTTGCTTTAAGATGTTTTTGTAGTTTTCTACACCTTGTGCGCCGCTCACCAGATGCCGACCATTAAAGATAACGGATGGTACGCTTTGAATACCTTGCTGCTTTGAATGCTGTACGGCTTCACGTATCACATTGGCAAAGCGTTGATCTGCGATAACGGCAAGCGCCTCAAAACGATCTAGCCCAATATTTGCTGCGACATCTGCCAGTACGGTACTGTCAGCCACGTTTTTATTATCAACGAAGTGTGCAACGAACAATGCTTGTTTTAGGTCGTGCATACGTCCTTGCTGATCAGCCCAATGCAGCAACTGATGCGCATTAAAAGTATTGTAAGTATGGAAGCCATCGGTAAACTGAAAATTAAATCCAGCTTCTGCACCTGCTGCTGTCATTCTAGCTCGGTTCTCTTTAACGTCCTCAGCAGTCGTATCGTACTTCTCCATAATATGCTCACGATAGTTTCGTCCTTCGTGCGGCGTATTAGGATTTAACTCAAATGGGTGCCAGTGAATTTCATGAGGCGTGTTGGTTTGTTTTAGTGCCTCGGCCAATTGGCTATAACCGATAGCGCACCAAGGGCATACAACGTCTGACACGATGTCTATTCGTAAGGGTTTTTTTGCCTGTTCCATAGGATCTCTCATTAGCGATAAATTAAAATGAAAAACTGCTGCCCGAAGATGTTTCGAACAACAGTATGAAAACATCAAATGGACTGTGTCAGCGTTAGCCGAAAAACGTATTAGTCAGCTTTATGCCATTCAAATTTCTGGAATGGCTTGTCGACTGGTGTGTTAGCTAGGTGGTTCGTGTAGTTGCTCATGACTTTTTGAGCAGCACCAAGAATAACTTCAAGAATCTGACGTTTAGTGTAGCCAGCATCTAAAAATGCTTGAACCGCGCTGTCATCAACGTTACCACGATTACGGACTACAGATAGTGTGAAGGTACGCAATGCTTCTAGACGTGCAGTTGGTAGTGGCGTTTCATCACGTAATGCATCCGTGATAGCGTCATCTACTTTCATGCTCTTAGCAATACCAGTATGCGCAGGCACACAGTAATGGCAAGCATGCTCAACGTTGATAGTTTGCCATACAACAGTGGTTTCTTCGTCATCAAAGCTGCTGTCTAAAAACAGTTGATGTAGCTTTTGGTAGCCTTCTAGCAAGCCAGGCGCTTCAGCCATCACGGCGTGTAGGTTAGGTACCATGCCAAATGCTTTGATAGAAGAATCAAGTAAATCTTTGCTTTCTGCTGGGGCTGTGTCTTTATCGTGTAGAGTAAATTCGGTCATAATATACTTCCTAATAATAGGTTTGAGATTTGGTGTTTTTTAGAGTTTTCATGCTCGCTTCAAAGCAATCGCTGATTTACATTTAATTATTGGCTTGAGTATTTACTCAAAATTAGCAACTTTGCTTAGTAAGCGAGTCAATAGAGACTACTATAAATGATATTGAGCAATCGCTCAATAATTATTTGAGTAATCGTTCAAGTAAATTGTAATGGATCAATTACATTCCTCTGCGTAATTCATATTATTCTATTAATATCAGTAGCTTAAGAAGGTAACACTGTGTAAGTAATAAGAGAAAATAACGGTAAAAAAGTGATTGTTAGTTTGAATAACATTATTTTCCCTAGTATTACGGACAAAGCTTATTGAAATGATTGAGTGAATCGAGATTAATTAACTTCTGTCATCTCATGTAAAACGAATGATTCAACCGCGCCTTCTGTTGCGGCAGAGAAGTCTTTTAAGTGTTGGTTTTCCATATGGATTTGCCATAGCTCGCGCGTGGCCCAGCTTTCATGAAACATAAAGTGAGTGGGTTTTTCATTATCTTGAAACAAATCATAACGAATACAGCCTTCTTCGCTGCGAGTAGCTGGTATGAGTTTTTCGAGTTCAGCCTTTACGAGAGTAATGCTATCGTCCTTTGCTGTTATATGGGCGATGACGGTTAATGTAGTCATTTCTAATCCTTTGAATTGGTGTGATGGTTAGATGGGTTTTGAGGATGACTGTTGGTAAAAGAGTCTATATGCGAACAGAGTTATATCGACACTGTGTTTATTATATCAATATATAACATTACTTGAACGACCGTTCATTTGTGGTTATAGTGTATATCAGACAATAAAAATATGCTTCAAACTTCGACGTCTATTTTTGTTATCTCATTACAGTTTTTATAGTCATTAGTATAGTCACTAGATTTGATAGTCATCAGACGACTGTCTTCATATAATAGGATAAAGTTATGCTTAAATTTTATTTTCATCAAACGCCAAACCCAATGAAAGTAGCATTGTTTCTTGAAGAAACTGGGCTACCTTATGAACTTGTGGC
This sequence comes from Psychrobacter sp. Choline-02u-9, assembly GCF_002836505.1. GTDB lineage: Bacteria > Pseudomonadota > Gammaproteobacteria > Pseudomonadales > Moraxellaceae > Psychrobacter. The sequence continues at coordinate 162,190 of NZ_PJBF01000040.1, read as the reverse complement.
AGTAGATACATTAAAAGGTGAGCAGCATACACCTGAGTACCGCGCTATTAACCCAAACGGCAAAACGCCTGCGCTAGAAGATGATGGCAAACGCGTGTTTGATTCTACGGCTATCTTGATGTATCTTTCTGAAAAAACAGGCAAGCTGGCAGGACAACCAGAAGATCGTAGCGAGATGCTGTCGTGGCTAATGTTTGTAGCATCTGGATTGGGCCCTTTTTCTGGTCAATCTGTTCACTTTAGACATAAAGCGCCAGAAAAAATCCCGTATGCGATTAATCGCTACCTTCGTGAGGCCGAGCGTCATTATGAAGTGCTAGATACACATCTAGAAGGCCGTGAATATATGGTTGGTGAGAGCTACTCAATCGCTGATATTTCTACTTGGGGCTGGATTGATAAAGCGACTGTCGTGCTAGGCGAAGGCGGTTTGGATAATTATCCGAATCTAAAGCGCTGGTTTGATAGCATTAATGCTCGTCCAGCGGTACAAAAAGCTCGTGACATTCCTAAAGGTATTGATTTCAAAACTGAGTTTGATGACGTTGCTGCACGCGCGCTTTATCCGCAAAACTTTGATAAAAATAGTTAATCGAAGCAAAGAGACTTAATAAGTTTTATAATATAAAAAGTGATTAAAACCAGTAACTAAGGTTGATTCTACAAACTTTGCCTTAAAATAGATTTTAAGGCAAAGATATTAAGGTGAAAATTATGAGTGCTCCGATAAAGTTCAATCGTGAGGATGTGATCGAAAAAGCAAAAAATCTCTATTGGGAAAAAGGTTATCACGCGACATCAATGCGCAATTTGCAAGATGTGGTGAATATGCACCCAGGTAGTATTTATGCAGCTTTTGGTAGTAAAGACAAACTGTTTACAGAATCGCTGAATCGCTATGCTGCAGATGGTGCCAAGAGATTGGCCGACTGTATTGAACAAAAAGACACAGTGCTGGATGGCTTAAAACATTTTATCCATACGGTGATTGTCTGTAATAGTGCTACTGCGCCTAGCGGTATGTGCATGATCGTAAAGACAGTCGCTGAGCTTACTCAAAATGATAGTCCAGATTTGCTCGCACATGCAACGAATATCTTAGAAGGTATAGAGGCATCGTTTGCTGTGCTCTTTGGACAAGCCATTGATAGCGGTGAGATTAGCGCAGAAAAAGATCCCGTTGAGCTGGCGCGTTATTTCCAAATTCAAATTATAGGTCTCAGGACTTATGCGCAAGTCACTAACGACAATGATGCAGTAGAAAAATATATCGATGATATTTTTAAAAATATCGTATAGCAAAGTTGTATAATCTGATTATGACAGCTCGTATATTTTGTCGTTGACCAATCATCATAGTATTACTAAAAACCCTGATTGCTAGTACATTAGCAATCAGGGTTTTTGTTATCTATTACTGTGCTTTCGGATTGTCATTGATGAATTTCAGTAGAAGCTCAGCCAACGTTTCACCTTGGTCTTCTTGTAGGAAATGACCACCGTTAGTGATAGTCGTATGATTTTGGCCTTTGGTACCAGGAATTAGCTTTTGCATGATGCGATCGCCGCCCCCAGTTACAGGGTCGGAATCACTAAACAGTGTAATAAATGGCTTGCTCCATTTGCTTAGCACGACCCAAGCTGCACGGTTGTTTTCTGAAGCAGGATCATCTGGTGTCGTGGGCACTAGGATAGGAAACTGTCTAGCACCTTCTTTATAGGACTCATCAGGGAAGGGTGCATCGTAAGCATCCAGTACGGCTTGAGACAATGTCGTTGTGGTGCCGCTTTTGATGGTGCCTGCTACATTGAACTGCGGCGTCTCCTGAGAGAACTTCTGCCACTTGCGAAAACCTTCGCCAGGATCATGATCTCCAGTCGGTAGCATCGTGTTGCCTGCTGCGACGCGATCGAATTTATCAGAATGCGCTGCTACTAAGCGTAGGCCGATTAAACCGCCCCAATCTTGACAAAACAGTGTGATATTTTTTAAATCTAATTGATCAAGTACCGATTGCATCCAATCGACATGGCGCTGATAAGTGTAATCAGTACGCGATGCAGGTTTGTCTGAACGTCCAAAACCAGGAAGGTCTGGCGCGATAACGCGGTGTCCTGCTGCTGTTAGTATTGGAATGACTTTACGATACAGATACGCCCAAGAAGGTTCGCCATGTAATAACAAGATAGGGTCGGCATCGCTTGGGCCTTCATCAAGGTAGTGTACGCGCAGCTCGCCACCCTCTGTATCATCGACCATCAAATAATTCGGTTCAAAATCGTAATCTTGCAAGTTAGCAAAATACGAATCAGGCGTCCTGAGTTTTTTCATATATCATCCTTGGTTTAGAAAAATAACAGTGCATTCTGGCACTGGTGTTAGACAATCTATTAAAGGTGGGTCTCTTAGTGCTACTCGACTATCACTGGTAATCCTAGCGATAAGGCTATCTGCCTATAGTTTATATTGATTAAACGTTCAAAATGAAAACTATACCCTACATGCATTCGTTGCTGCAAACATTAATAGTGGATGCGTCAGTAGCATCCACTATATATAGGATAGGTTTTGAGTTTCATTTTATAAGGCTAAACTAATCGTGACGCCAGTAGACCTTTACCACGACATCGGTACGACTTAGTCCAAGTCGGTCTTTCAGTAATGGGCGCAATGCTTTGGCAGTATTTGCTTCTAGTGCTCCCCAAATTTTATCAATTTGTAGAGGGTTATTAGTCAAATAGTCGCCTAACTCTCTGTCGATTAGCGTGGCTAAATCTGCCCCTGAGTTAACCTGATTGGTCACTATAGGCAATATGGTAAAGTGGTCGTTACCATTGTTTTCAGTATCGCAATCAATGCCACTGCGCATTTTTACAGTATCAAAATAGCTTTGATCGCCTGCATCTTGCGTCACACAAACGACCAATGGTGGCGTAGGGTTGTTCCATAGCTCCAGCAGTCGTGCTGCCGTTGGCATCGAGGTCTCATCGACAATCAGTACCGCTTGACCGTTTCGTAAGTGCTCTACCTTTTCTGGAAACTCTCGTTTTGTAACGACGGTCTCGCCCGCTTGTAGTGCTGCTGCCCAGTTGCCACCTGGTGTATCTCCATGCAAAAAAACATCGACCCATGCTCGTATTCCATTATCAGCTTGCCATGCTTTTCTCAAAGTGTAATAGCAGTGAGGACGAGCAGGGCGTACGTTTTCCTTATTGCTACCATTAGTTTTATAGTCACTAGCTTTATTGCCATCAGTGCTGTCAGTCATCAATGCATCGGTCATTGCATTGTGCTCTAAATCAAACAAGTAAGCGTAACCCGCTTCGTTGGTAGGTACTGACGTCGAGCTTGTGACGCCCTTAGCATTACTTAACTGAGCGGTATTATTTAATGGCGTATCACTATTTAATGACGGCATGCTCAATTCAAGGCGCAGCATATTTTTGCTGATTCTATAGCTATTTTGTACCTCAAATACTTGCTTGGTCAGTTTGATTGTTTTTTTGCCTAGCTTTTTATCTGCTCTTTGTTTTAGCAAGATATATTGGGCTTGCAAATCATCAAGCTGGGAGATGGGGGTAGCAAAAGCGATAAAGAATATTTGGTCATGAAGCGAGCTATTTTGAGCGCCAAACAGTTGAATCTCTGAGCTTTTTGGACAAGTCTGTATAGCAAGACCTTCAGCATAAATATCAGTTATTTGGGCATCGACCAGATCCAATTCGGCGGTAGATAATGAGGTAAATGCGCTCAAGAATCCAAGCAGTTCGTCAAGGTGTTCTTCATTAATATGAGTGACCACACTTGCTATTTCAGGATCGTTTAGGGAAGTGTATTGGCTGTTTTGGTTATCGGTGTTTTCTGTAGGAGCTAAAAGAAGATTAGTCATATAAATACTCGCAATCAACAGAGCGTTGAAATTAAAGTGAATGAGTTTATAGTTAATGATAATTGTTTTTGTTATCATTTACGAGTAAAATCAATTTTTATTGTGGTTTGATCATCAAAATCGGTCTATAACCGATGGCCGGTAAACCATCATTTTTATGACATATTATTTTTATCAACAATGAGTGCTTATATGCTACGTGCAAACCAGCTGACTATCAGCCGTCAAGGAAATACTCTATTAGACAACGTGACTTGTGAGATTAATACCAATCAACTGGTGGCTTTGGTTGGGCATAATGGGTCTGGCAAGTCGACCTTGATCAAAGCACTAGCAGGTGAGATGGCAAGTAGTAGTGGCAATGTCACTTTAGATGAACACAGTATCAATGACTATGGCAGTAAGGAGTTAGCGCGGCAAATGGCATACCTGCCGCAGCAATTGCCAGAAGCTGCTGGATTTACTGTGCGTGAACTGGTTATGCTAGGGCGCTATCCTCATCAAAAATGGCTGCAAAAGCCAACTCAAATAGATAAAGAAAAAGTCGCGCAAGCATTAAAAGTGACTCAAACCGAAGCGTTTGCTGATCGAATTACTGCCACGCTATCTGGTGGTGAGCGCGCTCGTGCGTGGCTCGCGATGTGTTTGGCACAGGATACCCGTTACTTATTACTCGATGAACCACTTGCTGCGCTTGATATGCATTATCAAATCGAGGTCATTCAGCTCATTCGTCGTTTGGTGGATGAGCAAGGCTTAAGCGTGGTAATTATTATCCATGATATTAATTTGGCAGCGCAATATGCCGATCGAGTCATCGCGCTGAAAAATGGTCAAATATGTCACAACGGCGATATCGCCAGTACCATGCAACCTACCGTGCTACACGATATCTTTAATGTCGATATGCAGCTACTCAGTCATCCTATTACTGGACAGCCTGTCGCAGTCGCTTAACGTCTGGTTTCTGCTCCTTCTTTCTAATTTGCCTACAAAGATACGCTTCTATGCCTCCCGTTTTTTATATAGATAAATTATCGAAACTACCAATAGTTACGCCAGTATCAGTAATGACAACACTGAAATGGTTCGCCCTTGCATTGTGCTTGGTATTGACCGCCTGTAATAGTCAAACATCAACTACCTCAGAAGCAGAAAACAGTCATAGCGATAGAATGAATATCGTTTCTCCTGACTGGGGTAATGCAGCGACTTTGACGGCGATGGGGCATGCGCCAATTGCAACAGGTGATGTCAGGGTTTGGGACAGATGGGTGGGTAGCCCCAAACTGCCAGCGTCGATCACAGACTTAGGCATCCGCTATCAGCCCAACGCTGAGCTAATCGCTCAACTGCCTGTCGATATGGTCATAGATAATTATTTTTATGAGCATGCACGCAACTTATACGGCGATGTCCCTGCAGAATCTGTAATGTCTGCGGCAAAAGGAGAGACAGCAACTTGGGCTGACTATACCGAGCCGACGCAGGAGCTTGGCATGCTGATCGATAACCCGAAGATGGCTGAGGACTATATTGTACAAAGTCAGAAAGACATACAGCTGGCCAGTCAGCAATTCAAGCAGCGCTATCCAAAAGCCAAGAAATTCGCAGTGGTACAGTTTGCAGATGCCAATAACATGCGTATGTATGTGGCGAATAGCTTATTTCAGCCTGCGTTAGAGCAGATGAATAGAGAGCTTGTGGTATTGGGCAAGGGCAATCAGTGGGGGTTTGTGCCGATACGAATGGGAGATTTGGCGCAATTAGATGATGAGACTTGTTTATTAATTATCGACCCGCTGAGCCCAATCACTAGAGCTGAAATTGATGACAGCTTGATTTGGCAGCGCCTAGGTTACGGCAATACTCGCTGTGTGGGCGAGCTACCACCAGTATGGATTTATGGCGGGATGTCATCATTGGTTAGCTTAGCAAATAACTTGTCAGAAGTTTCATTAAAAGGCGGGGAAGTACTATGAGCGCCAATGCAGATACTAACAAAAACTCTATCAATAACCATACCGACAGTGCTCATACGATGACAGCAGCTTCTGAAACAACAGTGTCAAAATCATCATTGAAACAATCGTCTCCGCCACCGAACCAACACAAACCACAGACTTCTTTATTTGCCAATTTGTCTGGGCGACTATGGGCCATGCTCATTGGGCTAGCGGCTTTGTCGTTATGGAGTAGTTGGGCGCTGATAGATCAAGAATGGACGCGCCCACTTCGTGACTTGCTTATACCAAGCTCACAATTAGATATTGCCAGTATGGCGATACAGCTACATATCGTGGCGACCAGCGTGGTGGCGTTGTTGGCTGGCGGGCTATTAGGCGTGGTCAGTATTTTACTGCAGCAATTGGTAAAAAATCCACTAGCATCAGATACGACGCTAGGGGTGGGCGTGGGTGCACAGTTGGCCATGCTCATCGTCACGTTATTTTTGCCAAGCTTGGCTATTTATGGCGGACTTTATGTGGCCTTTGTGGGGGCTATCATCAGTATGGGTCTGGTCTTTGCATTGTCAGCACCCAGTCGATTTAATCCATTGATTTTGATATTGGCCGGTTTGGTGGTCAATATTCTGCTGGCTGCAGTGGCCAATGTACTGGTGCTGTTTTTTGCTGAGCGTAGTAATGGCATGCTGTCGTGGGCGGCTGGGTTTTTGGCACAAAACAGCTGGCATACCAGTATCGCGTTAGTTATCACTGCTATTTTGATGGCGGTCGTATGTCTACCATTACTAAAACCATTAACGCTGATGAGTCTAGATGACACGCAGGCAAAACGTCTGGGTGTACCTATTAATGGGATTCGCGCACTTGTTGTATTGGTGGTAGCCGTTGTGACCGCTTTAGTGATTAGTGAAGTTGGCTTAATTGGTTTTATTGGTCTTGGTGCGGCAAGTTTAGTCAATGCGCTGGGCATCTCTGCTATTGGTAAGCGTTTGGCCATTGCCTTTGGTTTAGGAGCACTGCTGTTATTATTGACTAGCAATGTCGCGTTATTGCTTGAGCCAATACTTGATATGCAGATTCCAGCTGGTGCCATGACAGGTATCTTGGGTGCACCGCTGATTATTTGGCTAATTTTGCGTCAGCGTCGCGAGCGGATAGAGACAGTGACTCCGATGCTTGCGGGTAAGCATACATCTATTGCCTTTTGGCGATGGGGCGTTGGTGTACTCGCTATCATTATGCTGGCTTGTCTTTTTGTACAAGACATCAATGGTTGGGGGCTCAGTACGGACTGGGCACTCACTCAGCAGTACCGCTTACCTCGCAGTTTGAGCGCTGCAGCCACAGGCTTGATGTTGGCAGTTGCCGGTGTGCTACTGCAAACTTTAACGCGTAACCCTATGGCCAGTCCTGAGGTATTGGGTGTCAGTTCAGGTGCCGCACTGGGGGTGATTTTAGGGTTTTTATTATTACCAAGTTTAGGGCTGTCCGCGGGAGCAGGAACGTTGCTGGTTTCAGGGTTGTCAGGGGCGATGGCCGTGCTGCTATTGATTATTTGGCTGGCACGTAGGGTCAGCTCAGGTTATTTATTGTTAGTAGGTATAGGTATTGCCGCCATGATGGATGGGGTGATGCATATGGTCAAGCTCTCGGGAGACCCGCGTCTAGAAGCGATGCTCAGCTGGCTGTCAGGGACAACTTATAGCGCGCAGCCCAGTACGGTATGGTATCTCATTGGCATTGCCGCTATCTTATTTGTACTCAGTCTATTGCTGATAAAACCCTTGCGTGTCCTTGGTTTAGGTACAGGTGTGGCGCGTAATTTGGGTGTGGCGGTTACGCCAGTGACTTTGTCGTTATTGGCATTAGTAGCAGCACTTAGTACGGCCAGCACGCTTGCCGTTGGCCCGTTGAGTTTTATTGGTTTGATGGTGCCGCATTTGGCTACTTCACTGGGAGCTGTGAAGCTTGAACGACAATTGCCACTAGCTGCACTTTTAGGGGCAGGGGTAATGGTGATAGCGGATTGGATTGGCCGTTATGTTATTTTCCCTTATGAGCTGCCAGCTGGTACGATTGCTGCCATTATCGGTGGTGGGTATTTCTTATGGCTCATTCGTAAGGTGCCAGCTTCAGCAAATAGATAGCCGCTGTTTTTAGATAGTTCTTAACTAACGATAAAAGTGAACACAGATAGTTTAGAACTATCTGTACTGGGTAGCTGTGTGTCATTAATTAGTCGACAGTTTGTAGTAGCCTGCATTGTTCCTAATCAATCGCTCTTGATTCGTCGTTCTTAGATTCAAGCTAGCTGCTATCTTTGTCATTTTTATCAACAGAAAATTCGCAAACTGGGTTGACAGCTAATCATTGGTAGTAGATACTACGCCTCATTAATAATAATGATTATCATTTACATTATCATTCAATATAAATGAGCGATATTTTAAGAAGTAAGCGTCAAACCTTACTTTCGAATGTTTATCCGAGACTACTGACAATAACAAGGCTGAAGCTATGGACACGATCTTATTAGACGAATCACGTGATAACGAATGCTACTTAAACCGTCAAGAACAATTTGAATCGAAGGTTCGTAGTTATCCACGTAAGCTGCCCTTTGCGATTCAGTCTGCAAAAGGCGCTTGGATTACCGATGTTGAAGGTAACGAGTATATCGACTGCCTATCAGGTGCTGGCACGCTGGCGCTTGGGCACAATCATCCTGTGGTCATAGAAAGCATCAAAGCGCTGTTAGACAGCGATATACCTTTGCATACATTGGACATCACCACACCGTTAAAGGACAAATTCAGCGAGTTCATGTACAAACTACTCGCCACCAATAGCGATGAGTATTGCTTGCAGTTTTGCGGACCGACGGGTGCTGATGCGGTAGAAGCGGCTATTAAATTGGCCAAACAAGTCACTGGTCTTTCAGGTGTTGTCAGCTTTAGCGGTGGCTATCATGGTATGACTCATGGCGCGTTGGCTGTGACAGGGAACTTGGCACCTAAACAAGGTATCGAAGGTCTGATGGGCTCGGTGCAGTTCTTGCCTTATCCGAATATGTATCGCTGCGCGTTTGGCTTGCCTTTTGAGCAAAGTATCCACGCCCATATGAGTTACTTTGAAAACTTCTTAAAAGATGTAGAGAGCGGTGTGGTGAAACCAGCAGCGGTCATTTTAGAAGTCATACAAGGGGAAGGCGGCGTCAACCCTGCGCCAATAGAGTGGTTGAAGCATGTGCGCCGAGTGACAAAAGAGCTTGGCATTATGCTGATTATCGATGAAGTACAAACAGGGTTTTGCCGCACAGGGCGTTGGTTCGCCTATCAATATGCGGATATCGATCCCGATATGATTGTGATGTCAAAGGCAATCGGTGGTGGGCTCCCACTTGCGGTATTGGGTATCAAAAAACAATACGATGTATGGCAAGCGGGCAATCATTCTGGCACGTTTAGAGGTAATCAATTAGCCATGGCGACTGGCCTTGCCACCCTTAATTACTTAAAAGATAACAACGTTGCTGATTATGTTTTAGAAATAGGCAAGTGGTTTATGGCGCAGTTAAAGCTGCGCCAACAGAGCTATCCACAAATTGGCCAAGTCAGAGGGCGTGGTCTTATGATTGGTATAGAAATTATCAACCCCAGCCTACCTAAGCAAAATGACGGTAGCTATCCAGCAGATAGTGATATGGCTGCCAAAATCCAACAAGCGTGTTTTAAGCATGGATTGGTGATTGAAAAGGGCGGGCGCGGTGGCACCGTATTGCGATTATTACCGCCCCTCAATATAACCAAAGATGAACTGCAGCAAGTCTTGCAAAGGCTTGATATGGCGCTAGAAGACAATCAATAGTCTTGCCAACACCTTAATATGATTCACACGTTTATAAAAAACTCTGATAACGACTCTAATAACAACTTTAATAACAAGTCACTTATTTGCGATTTATACCATCGTAGAATAAACAAGTGAGGACATTTTGCATTTATTAAATCAGCAAACCAGTGAGCAATATGTCACGCATATGCAAAAAACCAGCGCTGTCATCAAACAGTGGCTAGACGACAATAACGTGTATTTGGGCGGCACGCCGCAACAAGTGCAAGCGACCAATGCCTTTAGCATCCGTGAACAAGGCCGAGACATCGACACGATACTTGCTGATATTCAAAACAAGTTTTTACCCAGTTGTGTGTCGACGGCCAATGCGAATTGTTTAGCCCATTTACATCCACCCACACTGGTCATCGGTCAGATTGCTGAGATGATTATCGCAGCCACTAACCAAAGTATGGACTCGTGGAACCAAAGCCCAGCAGCGACCTATATCGAAAAAGACTTAATCCATTGGTTATGTCAACGTTGTCAGTTTGGTGATATCTCTGATGCCTTCTTTGATGAACAGACAGGCAGTAACGCTGGTGGCGTCTTTACCAGTGGTGGTACGCAAAGTAATCTGATGGGTCTACTACTGGCACGCAATCAATTCTATAAGGCTAAGGGTGTTGATGTGCAAAAGGACGGCCTGATGGGTCAGTCGAGCGGCCACATCCTATGCTCAGACCAAGCGCACTTTTCTATTGAAAAAAACGCCGCGCTACTAGGTTTAGGCCAACGTTCCGTCATCAAAGTAGCGACTGATGCATCAGGTGCCATGCTGATGTCTGACTTACAACATCAGATAGATCGTCTAGGCGCTGATAATGTGATGGCTATCATTGCAACGGCTGGCACCACCGACTTAGGTGCTATTGATCCTCTAATGTCTATTGGCAAAATTTGCCGTGATGAACAGATATGGCTACATGTCGATGCAGCATGGGGCGGGGCATTGCTACTATCACAGCGCTATCGACACTTGATTGAGGGTCTGAATCAGGCTGATTCTATCACCTTGGATTTTCACAAACATTTCTTCTTGCCGATTAGCTGCGGTGCTTTTCTCTTACGAAACAATCAAAATTTCGAGAGTATTCGCCATCATAGCGAATATCTAAACTCTGCTGATGACGAACAGGACAATATCCCAAACTTGGTGACTTACTCTTTGCAGACCACACGTCGTTTCGATGCCTTAAAGCTGTGGATGGCGCTGGACTTACTGGGAACGGATGGCTATGCAGCCTTGATTGATAGCTGTCTGGATACTACTAAGCAAGCGGCAAAGCTGATTGATGCAAATGAAAATTTTGTACTGGTACATGAGCCTATTATCAGCAGTGTTTTGTTTTACTTTACACCCAAAGATACCGCGTTAACTGATGAGCAACTCGCTCAGCTCAATCGTCACATTGCGCAAGCGTTATTGATCAATAATATCGCCAATGTGGCCACCACCCAGTTTGAGCAGCGCGTTTGCCTTAAATTCACCATTCTAAATCCCAATACCCAAATCAATGATATTGCAGACATCATTGAGCAGATGGCTATTGCTGGTTTTAACCGACTCAATTCTGACAACCTGAACGTTGATGGGAAAAAATAACATGATGCAGCACAAAACGCTTGATCGACTTACACTACAAAATCTAATCAATGCTTATTGTTTTGAAACTGGGCACGGCGATATTATTGCCGTAGAGCAGCAGGATGATATACAGAAGCAGGCCTCACAAAACAAGCCTCTATTAGTGCTAATGCTATTGCCTTCGAACACGGTAATGGTCGTACCTGTCGACAGAGTAAGTCAATTGGGTCAGCACCGTTTGGCGGGCACGCCGCTTATATTGAATAAGCAGGTAAGCATACGATCAGAATCGAAATTAGACACGCAACTGGACGACCCTTTGCAAAACAGCCGATGGATAAAATCCTCTGCTATGAGCCTAGCGTCTTTGATTATTGAAGACATCGTACATCGTTATAAAGACAAAGCGACGCTAGATGCCAATGGTGTATTAAAACGTTGGATTGAGAGTTATGAGGGGCTACAGATTATTTTAGAGCATCGCAATGATGAGATTGATGACATCATTGACTATCAGCAAGATTTCGTTCAGACCGAACAAAACCTTATTTACGGTCATGCTATGCACCCTACACCTAAAGGCCGTGCTGGTTTTTATGGTGCCGAATGGGCAAAGTATGCACCCGAGACCAGTAGCAAAACCCAGCTGCACTATTGGCTAGTGCATCCCAGCTGTATTACAGAAGAATTTGTAGATGGCGACAGTATTACCACAGCGCTCAAATCCAAGCTACAAGCTGATATGAGTGGCTATCAGCAGCAACTTGTCGATGAGCATCCAGACTATAAGCTGTTGCCATTGCATCCTTGGCAAGCAAGGTTTTTGCAGCAGCAGCCGTGGTATCAAAAGCTGCTAGAAAAAGGCCAATTGTTTGACTTGGGTGAGCTCGGTTGGTATCTGCATCCAACGACATCAGTACGCACGCTGGCGGCCTTTGATGCACCTTGGATGTTTAAACTGTCGTTGTCTGTAGCGATTACCAATTCTGTGCGGATTAACCTGCCCAAAGAATGCAAACGCGGTATGCATGCCTGCCGAATCTGGCGTAGCGACTATGGTACCCAGCTCAAAACCGAGTACCCTACGATTGCGGTATTGAATGATCCTGCTTGGATTGCCTTACGTGTGAATGGAAAAATCATTGATGAGACTATTTGTATCTTGCGTGACAACCCTTTTACAGAGGATACGCAAGTCACCAATCTTGCCAGCTTAAGCCAAGACCATCCAACTCGTCTCACCAACCGTTTAGATACCTTGTTTAAGTCTATCCATAAACGGACAGATGAACCTTTAGAACAGGTGGCTATCCGGTGGTTTGACACTTATTTACAAGTTGGTTTTATACCGCTTATTCATATGTATTATCAGCATGGTATTGGGTTTGAGGTACATCAGCAAAACAGTCTGATCGAGCTAACAGACGGCTATCCTACTAAGTTTTGGGCCAGAGACAATCAAGGGTTTGGCTATATTGCAGAGTATGCCACGCCGCTCATTGACGCTTATCCCGAGCTTATTAGCGAAGGAGAGTGCGTCATTCCAGAAGACTTTGCCGACTCACGCTTTGCCTATTATTTAGTTGGCAACAGTATATTTGGTCTTATCACTGCCATTGCCCGCACTCAGCTTGTGAGTGAGGATACATTAATCACGACGTTTAAAGCATGTCTAATGGCATTAGAGCAGCAATACCCGCATCGTTCGTTATTTGACTTGTTGTTGCGTAGTCCTACATTGCCGTTCAAGGGCAATCTACTCACCAGACTCTATGCGCTCGATGAGCTAACCGCACCTGTTGAAACCCAGTCTATTTATGTCGATATCCCAAATCCTATGGTGACGTAGCACGTCATATTGAGGCAGCAAAGATAAGCACACGATAGAAGTTAGGGTTCAACAAGAGTTAGGGCGTGTCCTCAATTCAATCGATAGTTATCTAAATGGGTTAAAAATGGCTAAATCTTGTCAAACGGCGTCAAATAGCTGACTAATATCTCGATATTATCTGCGCTATTTTCCTTGTTTGACTGCGATTTATCTCATTTTTATTACCATTTTTAAAATGAGGACACGCCCTAGCATCAGAATTAATGTGACCACCAAATCACTAAGGGGCGACCGTGTTAGACATTATTGGTATTGGCGTAGGGCCGTTTAATCTAAGTTTGGCGGCATTACTGACAAAGACCGACGTAACCGCCAAGTTTTTTGAGCAAAAAGCTGAGTTTAATTGGCATAAAGGCATGATATTGCCAAACACCACACTACAAGTGCCTTTTATGGCAGACTTGGTGACGATGATAGACCCAACCAGTCCGTATTCTTTTTTGAATTATTTGCATACTCAGCACCGATTGCTTAAGTTTTACTTTTTAGAAGAGTTTAAAATTTATCGTAAAGAGTATAACCACTATTGCCAATGGGTAGCAGGGCAACTGGATAGTCTGAATTTTGATGCGGCAGTGATAGACGTGGCGTTTGACGACAATAATGATGGATTTGTGGTAAGAGTCTGTGAACAAGGCACACAAAACACCTATCATGCTAAAAATCTGGTCATAGGAACAGGAACACAGGCCACACTACCACCATCGCTGCAAGATATTGCCAAACAAGCGCCTAACCGCTGTATGCACACCGCTCATTTTGCAGACAATTTTGACTTGGACAGCCTCAATGCTAGTAGCCTTGATCTGAATAGTACCCAGACAGACAACAAGCTGACCAAAATACTGGTGTTGGGGTCTGGGCAGTCCTCAGCAGAGGTGTATCGAACGCTGTTTGATCAGCAGTTTGATGGCGATGATAGTACTAATGACGACCCTAAGTTTCAGTTAGATTGGATGACGCGCTCGGCAGGATTTTTCCCCATGGAATACTCCCCATTAGGTTTGGAGCATTTTAGCCCTGCGTATACAGATTACTTTTATAGTTTAGATTCAGCAACCAAACCCCAAGTCACTGCCAAGCAAGACCTGCTCTATAAAGGCATGGGCTTTGAGACCATACGCGATATTTATCATCGTCTCTATGAGCGTAGTATTACCAATCAAGATCTGCATTCGACGTTGCTGTCTAACTGTGAAGTGGTTGAGGCAGCTCTGACAACAATGCTAGAAGTGCCAGAGCCGGCAGACACCATAAAACTGGTGGGTAGACAGCGTGAACAGAATCAAGATTTTACTGCTGATTATGACTGTGTGATTGCTGGTACAGGCTATCGTTACGGTCTGCCTGAGTGCTTAAATACGCTACTGCCTAGCATTGCGCATGATGCGTTTGAGCAGCCAGTCATTGATCGAGACTATGCACTGAAATATGTGCTGACGGATAAAAAAGACATCGCGACCGATGGCAAGATTTTTGTACAAAACCAAGAGGTGCATACTCATGGCGTTGGCGCACCAGACTTGGGGCTGGGTGCTTATCGTGCAGGGTGTATCATCAATCAGTTAACAGGTGAGCAGACTTACGACACCGATGCCTTAAAAGTATTTCAAAATTTTGGCGCGTAATGTTTTATAAGACTCGTATTTCATAAAAATCCTATTAATCACATAACAATATAACTGTATAACAATCAGGAGTCAGTCATGCCGACCATCACCCAAAACCTGCCCGATACCTTTAGTATTGAAGCTTATCAAAAGACGTTTGCGTTGAGACCTGTCAAATACCCAGATGATATACCATTGCTGTATAAATGGATGCATGCCGAGCATGTGGTTGATCAGTGGCAGCTTCATCTTCCAATGCCGCAATTAAAAACCCATTTTGAAAAAATGCTGGCCGATGATCATCAGCGTCTCTACCTGATACTTTGTGATGATAAGCCGATTGGCTATACAGAGATTTATGAAACGGCTCGTGATCGCTTGTCTCAGTATTACAAAGCCAAAGAGACGGATATGGGTTGGCATATTTTACTTGGGGATCCGGCGGTGGTTGGCAAAGGCTATTTAAAACCAACGGGTATGATGATCAGCAAGTTTATATTTGAGCATACTGAAGCCAAGAAAATTGTGGTCGAGCCGGATAGTAAGGTTGAGGTATATCAGTGGATTGCTGATAGCTTTGCTTATCGCGTACAACGTCTGATTGAGATGCCAGAAAAGACCGCCTCATTGTATTTCTGCAATCGCGATGAGTTTTTGGAATCTAGAGGTTATCTGAATTTCTACGGTACTACGGCTTAATGAGCAACGCTCCTATAAATAGGGCATTTACCAATGAGTCGCCTATAAACGAAGCCTCTAAGAGTAGCAGTCATGGTTTGAACGATAAAAAGGTGCAGCAGGTATTACTGACATTACTACTCGGCGGTACGGTGGTGAGTTTTAGTAATAGTGCGCTCAATCCAGCAATTCCTGTCTTTATGTCGGTGTTTGATGTCGATATTGTGATGGGCGGCTGGGTGCTAAATGCGTATGTATTGGCCATGAGTGTGGGGCTGATGCTGAGTGGCTATTTAAACAAAAAGTTCCCTTTCAAGTATGTTTATTTAGCCGCGATTTTCGGGTTTATGCTAGGCTCAGTCATTGGCATGTTGGCGTCCAGTATGGGCTTTGTCATCATTGCCAGAGCCATACAAGGACTGAGTGGCGGTCTGATTATCCCACTGTCTATTGGTATGCTGTACCAGATTTATCCGCAGCAGCAGCACGGCAGAGTAATGGCGCTATGGGGCATTGTTATTATGATGTCATTAGCGTTTGGCCCTTTGGTCGGTGCTTACTTGGTTGAGCAGTTTGCGTGGTGGACATTGTTTGCCATTACGTTACCACTTAGTATGGCGGTCATGGCGATGGTGTGGTGGTTAATACCTGACATGCGCTCACATGACAAAAAAAGCCCTTTCGATACCATCGGATTTGTCAGCTTACTAATTTGGCTGCTCGCGATGATGGTTTGGCTGAGTACACTGAAAATAGATTTTACTGGCGGGCTACTCAGCAGTGACGGATTATTAAAGATAGCCACGTTGGGTTTATTATCTATTGGATTTCTACTGTCTGCGATGGTTTGGTGGGCATATGAGCGGCGTCAGCGTCATCCGTTATTGAACGTGCGCTTGTTTAACAATAAGACCTATTTGCACAGTAATATCATTAGTATTAGCCAAACAGTTGGTTTGATGCTGTGTCTCTTACTATTGCCCGTATTGATACAAGACGTGATGGGCGAGAGTGCCTTATGGACAGGCGTTGTCCTAATGGTCGCGACGCTCATAGCCAGTATCACTACGCATTACGCTGGCAAGATGGTAGATAAGCAAGGTGCCAGAGGGATTGGCATCGTAGGAATTGCGATTAGTGCGCTGTCTACTTTGATGCTGGCATGGTGCTTGTATCAGCCAACGCTTTGGCTATTAATGCTAATTATGAGTATGCGAGGTGTCGGAGTGGGTCTGGCGTACCTACCAACTACTACCGTTGGGTTTAGTAGCTTACCCAAAGACGCAGTCACTGAGGGTGCTGCACTTAATAACATCAGTCGCCGCATCATCTCTACCATATTTATCACGCTGTCCACCCTTTATATAGGCAGTCGAAGTGCGCAGTTATTAGCAGCAGGTAGTAGTGACGGCATGGCAAGCGCGATCCAAGAAATACTGGTGGTCATCGCGGTGATTTTATTATTCACGATTCCTTCAGCATGCAAATTACCACGATCCCCATAAACGAATACCCTGTATTGGGGTTTACTTTAACTTATTAACGTAAATAATTATCATTCGCTTTAAATACATCTAAATCCATACTTTTATTTGATTCAATTTTCAGACAGGAAGCTTATATTTATGTCCAATAATCTAGCAAACTCTACCAAAAACAATAATAGCCATCATAGTACTGACGTCACTTATGCGACTAAACCATGGCAAGCATCTGTTAATTCTCAAATTATGGCACGTGCTGAGCAACGGGTAATCAAGCAATTGCTACAAGCATTACTATATGAAAATATTATTGATTTTGAATCTGAAAGTGCGAACAACGCTCATGAAAGTACTGGTAACAAGTCGCTGCTAAATTTTGTCATACAAGCAAGTGATGATGTCCGTTATACCGCGCAAGGTTATATTCATTACAGTTTTGACATCATCCGTTTAAATGACTTGAATGTGCAGCGAGTGGTTAACGGTGTTGCCGAAGACGCCATTCTTGAGCATGTAATCAGTGATATCTTGCTCAACATTGAAGGTGCAGAACTCAAAGACAGCTTTATCAAAGAGCTGCGCCATACCTTAGTTAACGAAACACAGTCTCAGATACTGGCTTCTAATATACCTGTGCCTATTGATACGCTCACTTATGAGCAACTCGAAGGTTATTTGACGGCAGGGCATCCTTATCATCCGTGTTTTAAGTCTCGTATTGGTTTTGATTTGCAAGATAACTATGACTATGGGCCGGAATTTGATCAAAACATCGACGTAGTGTGGTTGGCAGTCAAAAAAGAGCTACTGGTGAGCAATACCACTACTGGTATCGATATAAATGAATGGGTGAAAGATTATGTGGGTGCTGATGAATTTGATGCACTCAATGCCAAACTCATAGAAGTACTTACAATCGCAAATGAGACAGCTAATGACTATTGCCTAATACCTGCACATCCTTGGCAATGGCAAAACACCTTAGTTCAAGCATTACAGCCACTGCTTGCCACGCAAGAGGTTATCTATTTGGGTGATGCAGGTCATCAGTACCGCGCTCAGCAGTCTATTCGCTCATTGACGATGCTTGGTAATAGCGATGAAAATGGTAACAATGACACTATTAATGAAAAAGCCTACCTAAAGCTAAGTATGCATCTGATTAATACCTCAAGCACACGAATATTGGCAAAGCATACCGTGATGAATGCCGCTGTCGTCACCACTTGGCTAAATCAACTTATTGTAGACGACAAGACAGCTCAAGCATTACCTATTGCATTTTTAGGTGAGACCGTTGGCGTTAGTTTAAACCATGAGGCGTTACGCGCGCGCGGCTACCAGCATCCAAATATGTATGGCGGGCTGGCTGCGATTTGGCGAGAAAACGTCAGTCAGCATCTATCAACAGGGCAAACAGCATTTCCGCTCAATGGTGTCAGTTATATCAATGCTGATGACTCGCATCTGATAGACCCCTGGCTTGATAAATATGGCGTAGAGACATGGATTGCGCAGTTGATTAAGGTTACTGTCACCCCTTTACTACATATCTTATTTGGTTATGGTGTGGCATTAGAGTGCCATGCGCAAAACATCGTCTTGGTACATGAAAACGGCTATCCCATAAAAGTCTTGTTAAAAGACTTGCATGACGGGGTTCGCTATTCACCTGAGCACTTAACCCAACAACACTTGCGTCCAGATTTTTATAGCTTGCCACCTGCCCATGCAGCCTTAAATAGAGGCTCGTTCATCGAGACCGAAGATACAGATGGCATTCGTGATATGACGGTTGCTTGCTTATTCTTTGTGGCGTTGTCAGACATTGCGATTTTTATGCAGACGCATTATCACTATTCTGAAGTGGCGTTTTGGCAACAGGTCGCTGACTGCGTGACCGACTATCAAACCTCTCATCCAGAGCATCAAGTACGTTTCGACTTGTTTGATATATTCGCTGAACAAACGCGCATTGAGTCATTGGCTAAGCGCCGATTATTCGGAGATAAAGCCTTCCCGATTAAATACATCAATAACCCACTGTTTAAAAGTCGGGGGTAAAACGATGCATACATTATTCCCTGTGCAAACTTCTGTACAAAACAATCACCTTGATGTAAATCCTGAGCCAGATATCGAGGCCATTCAATGGTCGCTGATTAGCCATTTGGTAGAGTGCTTTCTATTAGAGAAATGGGTAGATGAGCATTTTATTCAAGTGACAACTACCACTGAGTACTTGGCAAATTATCAGACGACTCAAGCTCAAGATGCACATCAATTTTTAGCGTCTTTACTTTTAGAGTCACTGCCACAGCAGTATCAAGATTTTTTTGACCAGGATAACTCGTTAATAGTGATGCAAGTTGACCAAGAGAGGCAGTTATTACTATTGGTAGAGCCTGCTTATGCGTCACCGTGGCGATTGTCTAAATCGTGTCTGCCTGTCATACGCAACGTCAATGCCAGACTGAACAACAACTTGAATGACAGTCTTGATAGCTATCATGTGGACAGCGCTTCGCTAGAGCCAGTAAGTTCAGCACAGCAATTGTTAGATATCTTTTTATTAATGATGGATAGTGCCAGCTTATCTGATATCGGTGTCTTAAAGCTAAAAGAGAGCTTAGAAGCCTCCTTTATAGCGCAGCAACAGTCGTCACTGGCAAATATCACAACTACAGTGTGTCAGTATCCATATTGGCATCAAACCTTGATTGCAGCGGAGCAGTGGGCCTCACTGATGGATCGTCCTTTTCATCCGCTGGCTAAAGGTAAATTGGGCTTTACTGCACAAGAATATAAACGCTATATGGCAGAGTTTAACCAGCCCATTACGCTGGCATGGGTCGCCATTGCCAAAAGCCATGTCATGGTGGCAGAGCGTGTTCAAGACACAACAACGCAAAATCCAGCGAAATATCTTTTGGATACTACGCAGCAGCAGAAGTTGATGCGAGAGCTAGATGACAAAGGTATTGCAGACACGCACATTGCGATGCCCGTACACCCTTGGCAAATGACTCATGTGGTTGATGACATGTATGCCGACGATCTTGCCAATGGCACAGTTGTCGCCCTGACTTTTGATGCACTCATCACTTATGCCAGCTCATCCATGCGCAGTATGTTAATTGATGCTGATACGCCAAATAGCATTAAGCTGCCTATAGGTGTGTACGCACTAAACTCAAAACGCTACTTGCCAGCCCTCAAGCTGATCAATGGTGAAAAAAACCAAGCCATATTGATGCAGGCAAGAACAATAGACCCTGTACTATCCTCGCAGCTACGGTTATGGGATGAACGTCTATGGTGGGGTTACATGTCTCCGTCTCATTTGCATGATAAAAGCGCTAGCAATCCTTACTTTTATCAAGAAAAGCCCACGCATTTAGGTGCGATGCTACGTCAATTACCAGCAAATCTATGTGACGATACGATTCGACTGTTGCCAATGGCAAGCTTAGGCATGTTGGTCTACAAGCAAGGTGTTAGCCATCACATTTTTGACGGCATTGTTCAGGAGGGTATTCATAGTACTACCCAGAATAGTAACCAAAACAGTGCTCAAGACAGCATCCAAGAAAGCGCGTCACAGAATAAAAAAGCCGCTGTCATAGCGTGTTTTAAAAATCTTTGTGATGTGTTTTTGGGGGCGATGCTGCGCTGCTTACGCTTAGGGTTTGCACCTGAGATGCACGGGCAAAATATTGTTATCGTATTAAAAGACAATCGTTTTACCAGTCTGTTACTACGTGACCACGACTCCGTACGTATTCATCTACCATGGCTGGCACGCCACAAAATATCAGATCCTGAGTATCTAAGCCCACCAGATTTTAAAAACCGTCTATATCGCGAGACGCCGCAAGCGTTGATATTTTATCTACAGTCGCTAGGGTTATTAGTTAATATTCGAGCGATTATCGAGTCATTGGTTGAGCACTATCATATCAATGAAGATGCGCTGTGGCACGAGGCAATGATAAGTATCGAGGAATCCTTAGTAACTATCAATTTTGATGATAATCAACGTCAGGTACTTCGTGATGAGCTATTGAACGGTTCACATTATCCGCATAAGACATTGCTATTGCCTGTGATTGCCCGTGGCTCTGATCCTCATGGCAGTATGCCCGCTGGAGAAAGTAAAACGATCAATCCGTTCAAGCGTATAAAGAAAAACAGCTAGACAATTGAACCTTTTAACTAACTAATAGCTACTTAGTAATGCGATAAAAGTTATCGAGAAACAAGTAAAAGCTAAAAATATGATACTGAGAACATAATGAATGATATTGATATTCGCGAACTTATAGACAGTTATAAAGAGATAGGTACCTCAACCATTGGTCATCTGACGGAAGAGGGGTATTTACCAGATATTAAATCGCTGAATCCCTGCACGGCTACTATAGTCGGCCGAGTTTTTACGGTGCAACTCACCTCTGACAACACGGATGTAATCAACCAAGCATTGATTCAAGCAGCGCCCAATGATGTGTTATGTATTGATGCTCGGGTATTAGGCGTCAAAGCCTGTTGGGGAGCATTGCGCACCTGCGCCGCTATCTACGAGAAACTATCAGCCGTTATTGTCATTGGACAGGCGACTGATTCGCTACAGATTCAGCAGTTAGGTTTTCCCGTATTTGCGCAGGGTATTAGTGCTGTGACTACGTTCAAGAGCAACGAAGCACAAGGCACGCTAGCCCCCGATATTTGCTATCGCTTCGGTAAGCAGACGACGACGATTCGTTCAGGCGACATCGCCATTATGGATAATGACGGCGTATTTATATTGTCTGTTGATATAGCACAGCAGTTATTATCAGATTGCCAAAAAAAGCATAAAGAAGATGAGGTAAAGTTTCAGGTGTTTTTTGAGGCTTATCGTAACAATGAGCTAGATAAGTTATTCAATGACTAATGAAAATATCAGAGGTTAAATAGTCAACGATATCTGAAAACAGTACAAATAGGCGTTTACTAGCAAGGTGTAAATACATATAGAAATAAAAACGATTATCATTTACAATACGATTCACAAAGTTAGTACACACAGTATTATTAGCTAAATATTACTCATATCATTGTTTATTTATTCAACTAAGTGAAATAACCTAAGTGAAAAAATTATGAAAAGCCATCATCAAGTTGCTCTATCTGTTCTTACCCTTTGTATTAGTCAGCAATTATATGCACAAAACAATGTAAATGAAGCGGATGCCGTATTAGATGCACAGACCTCAGCGGAACTGGCTTCAAGTACAGTATCTGATAAGACTCCCAACGTGACTTTAGACACTATAAATGTCACGGCCAAAGCCAGAACGGGCACGGCACTGGCACAGAAAATTAGTGAGATGCCAGCAGTCACCCAAGTAATTACTGAAAATGAGATTCAGATGCAGGCAACGGGTGACCGTACTACTGGTGATATCTTGGCACAGTTAATTCCAAGTCTGGGTGCCAGTAGTGGTTCTACCAGTAATTATGGTACGACCATGCACGGTCGCCCTGTACAGTTCTTGTTGAATGGTGTGCCTTTAAGCAGTTCACGTAGTCTTTCACGCGAGCTCAATAGTATCGATCCTGTGCAGCTTGACCGAGTAGAGGTACTCTCAGGTGCCACCAGTATCTACGGTGCAGGTGCAGCAGGTGGCCTAATTAACCTTGTAACCAAATCTTTGGTAGGTTATGGCCCTATCAGACAGACTAGAGTTGGTGTCAGTAGCAGTCGTAATTTTGAGTCAGACTCATTGGGTTATCATGTAGGGCAAACCTTAGGATATGGCGGCGAGCGAGTGTATGGTCGCTTAGATGTTGATTACGATAATAAAGGCGGTAAGTTTGATAGCGAAGGCAACCGAATCAGCCCAGATGTTAACCAAACTGACCAGCAAGATACCGAATCGTTAAGCGTAAATGGTAGCTTGGGTGTAGAGCTCACTGACAGCCAACGTCTTGATCTTGCAGTGACTTACTATAAAGATGAGCAAGACACCGACTACGGCCCAGATTATGGTGATGGTTTGGCAGTGTTATTTGGCGCAAAACCTTCCTTAAAAGCTATCGATGGTGCCAACGTAGAGAACGAGCCTTATACCACTAAGACCTCAATGAACTTGAACTATAATAATGACGATATTGCAGGGTCAAGCCTCAGTGTGACGGGCTATTACAGAGATGAAAAAGGCCGTTTTTATCCTTCTGGTAAAACCGCAGGAGACCAAGCGACTGAAGTATGGCAAGCCAATGGCCTAACTGATGAAGACACATTGAAGAAACTGGCAGGTGCTGCAACGTTTGTCACTCAGTCAGAAGCTGATATCGAAGTAATGGGTTTGCGAGCAGCCATGCAAACCGAAACTGAAATCGCAGGTAAAAAGACGCTGTTTAGCTACGGCGCTGATGTCGAGCGCGAAAACAGCGAGCAGACATATTATGGTCAAGACCTAAATACGTTTCTTGCTAGTAATGGCTTAAGCGCCCAAACCAATGGGCTTACTTATAACGGTGGACCAGATACTACCATTGATAAATGGGGCGCTTTTGTCAATGCAGATGTAGATATAACCGACAAGTGGCATACCAGTGCTGGTGTGCGTTACCAAAAGTTAAAGTCGGAGACTGATACCTTTACGCCCATTTATGAGCAACTGCTTGAAGAGTATTTTGATAGTTCTGCTATTAGCGGAACAAGCGCAGCTTATGGCATTGACTATCAGGCAGGCAACGTAGAAAAAGGCAGCACAGACCACGACAAAACCTTGTTCAATCTCGGTACTAGCTATCAATTAACCCCAAATGATCAAATATTTGCTAATTTTTCACAAGGGTTTACCACAGCGGATATCCAGCGAGCGCTGCGTGATGTTCGTGCAGGTTTTGTAGTTAATTCAGACAACGTACAACCGATCGCGATCAACAACTACGAGTTTGGTTGGCAAGGCAAACATGGCGATACTGCTGCGCGACTGAGCAGTTTTTATAACGAATCAGATAAAGTCGTGCGCTTTACTGACAGCTATACCGTAGAAGTTGTCGATACCGATGAGCGTGTCTATGGGGTAGAAGGGTCGCTTAGTCATGATATCAGTGATAAATGGCAAGTAGGCGGTAGTGTGGCGTACACTCGTGGTCAGTATGACAAAGATGGCGATTGGCTAGAGCTGGATGCAGTACGTCTAACACCGTTAAAAGGTACGGCGTTTGCTCAGTATAACTTCGATGAAGGCAGCAATATTCGTCTACAAGCATTGGCAATCGGCGGTGATGACAAGGCTTTTAAAGACCAACAAAAAGACCCTGACTCTAGTGCCTTACCTGTCACTGGTTATATGACCCTTGATGTATTGGGCCAAGTGAACATGCCAGTCGGCCGAGTAGACTATGGCGTTTATAACTTGCTTAATAAAGATTATCTAACGGTCTATCATCAAACCACATTTGGTGATTTAAACCGCTTACCTGCCTCAGGCACGACTTATGGCTTAAGCTATACCGTCGATTACTAAAAAGCGCCACGCATTAAAAAACCCTTCACGCTAACTTTTCATAGCCTGAAGGGTTTTTTAATGTTCATAACTCTCTAAATCATTCATCTGCTCCAAGAGTATTTGTTAATGCTTCCAACTTTATGCTTTATCAGGTTCAAAAATTATTTTTCGGCACTTTATGATTGACTTATAGTTTATCAATGCTAATCTAACCTCTCTTTGGGGAGTAGCCTGCTTTCGTACTGCGAAAGCGTTCGTATCAACATACTTGGCCACATGCCATGGTGCGAACACCTCTCGGTTGGCGAGACCATCGATATATCTACACTGCAGGTCGGGGGTGTGGCTATGTCGTGGACCCTATACTCGACCAGAGAAAATCACATGAATCCTATCGCACTTCTATTACTTGCGCTTTCTATGTCTACTGATGCCTTTTCTGTAGCAATCAGTAAAGGCGCAAGTCTTAAAAACCCTCGTTTTACCGAAGCTTTCAGAATGGGTGTTATTTTTGGCACCATTGAAGCGATCACGCCTATTATTGGTTGGTTAATTGGTCACTATGCCACATCCTTTATAGATGCGTCTTTTATTGAGGCATGGGATCATTGGGTCGCGTTTGTCATACTTTTTGCGCTCGGTCTGCACATGCTGTATGAGGGAATGAAGCCAAGTGATGAAACGGAAGCAGCACCGTCGAGACATTCTTTCCTTAAACTTGCTTTGACTGCATTTGGTACCAGCATTGATGCCATGGCTGTCGGTGTGAGCCTAGCATTTGTAAAGGTCAATATTTTACTGGCGGCAGGTCTTATTGGCTTGGCCACTACAGTAATGGTCACGCTAGGGGTGATGTTAGGAAAGGTGTTAGGTTCATTAATCGGTCATAGAGCTGAAATATTTGGTGGTGTGATGCTAATTGCCATCGGTGCATGGATTTTATTAAGCCATCTTCAGTGATTATATAAAAACTGTCTACTACGAACAGATGGTCATTACGTGTATAAATTTATTACTGACTTTCAGATGTAGAAAACCTGTTTACCTAAGAAAAGCCTATCTATATTAATAGTTAGGCTTTTTGAGTCTAAAACTAGCACATTACGCTGTAGCGGCTCGCAAGAGGTCTGAAAAAAATCAGCACTATAAAACTATTAATAATTATCCGTTATCAGCGGAGAGGCTTGAATAAAGTGCCTATGTCTATGCTTATACACATGGTTGTTATTTACTAGAAAAACAGCAGACAATAAAAAAGACCTCCAATCTCTTGAAGGTCTTTTTTATTAATACTTAAATGTGGTGGGCCCAGTATCAACTTAACTTGCTAATTAAACATATGGTATTAAAGGATTTTATATAATAATAAAATATTTATACCAACTAATATACCAACTATTCATTCAGGTAAAAGTTTGGTTAACTAGCCGAATTTAGATATTCAGATTCGACAAGAAATATTGTTATCAATTGTTAAATATGAGAATTTTTTTATTTATATTTTTATTATGCTATAAATCTCAATAGGATCATCATCCCTATTGTAATTACGTTTATCTATAATGGTAAGCTTTCCTAGCATATAAATGCTGTGCTCAGATCTGCCTCGTAATGCATTCCATATATCTCCTGGCACCATCAAATAGGCTCCCATCGCTGGACCTAGATACGCATAATGCATCGGATACCAATGATAGTGCCATATTTTATATTTAGCATTCAGCACATTCCCAAAGTAATGGTCAACTGAGCTTAATGTTGTTCTCATATCTGAGGGAGGACAGCCGATTGTAAAGCTCGGAGTCTCAATGCCTCTAGAGGCATAATTAACTTCGAATCTACCTAATTCTAATCCTAGTGGATGTGCACGTATTGAAAAGGGGTTAATGCCTAGCTCTCTACCAATGTCGTACTGGAGTGCATCAAATACTTCTTTGGGAGTTAGGCTTGTTTTTTTACTAGATTGAAAGACTTGCAGCTCCATGTCTATACATACACCATTTATAGTACGAATAATCGGACCTGAACCAAATAGTATCTTTTCTTCCTGATTTATCAAGTTTTGCATATATTTTGCCAATGCTGCTTCATCAGGTAAAGCTTCATTTTTTTTAATTTCTAAAAGCTGAGGCCAACCAGTTGGTGCTTTAGACGGTTGCAAAGAAGTATAAGGAGTGCCGAAAGGTTTAACTTGATTCGCGAAAAAACTCGCTTTTGCATTAGATAGTCCTAGACAGTGATATGCATAGGATAATGTTCTTAAATAAGCGGATAAGATGACCGTTTCTGCTTGAGTGACTATATTGAATACTAATTTATCTCTTGGATAAAAACGATCGTTACAAAAGCCATAATAGTTAAAGTGAATAAAATCTTGTCTACCTTTGATACATTCCCATTCGTACTCACAGTGTGCTAAAAGAGGATAATTTAACTCCTTACTTAAAACTTGTAGAAAATGCAAATATAAAGGAGCTATACCATTCTGTGCTTTGTTAAATGAATCTGAATCTGAATAAGTTTTATCTTCATTTTTAACAGTATAGAAAGCACTAGTTACTTTTTTAGGTAGTAACCCTAGTTTTCTCAAAATATTATTCGATAATATTGATGGATATATAATAGCTAAGGTTAGCTCCTCAGAACTATAAATTTGTCCGTTTATTAGCAACAGAATTGACAAATAGTCAGTTATATCTATTTCATACTGTAATTGACTTAAGTGCTGCAAAAACAGTGATCGAAACGAAACGTCATTTTCGAGAAGTTTAGCAATTTGATGAGCTGCTCTCAGTCTAGCAACTCGGTCTGGCCATTTGTAGAACCATAAAAGTATGTGAGACGGTACCTGTTCTATAGCTAATTCTTGTAGTTGCCAATATAAAGGTGTGAGTGACAGGTGATTAGTCTCATCTTCCAAGCATTTAAGCATAGACTCAGTCGTAGCAACTGCTAAGTCATACTCTCCAACGACTAGAAAAAATTTGACGAGTTCGTAAGTAGGTACAAGAAACCATTCTGAATCGCCAGTTTTGGAGAATTTTGATGATAACGTATCATCTAAGAATTTTTGCCAATCATTCTTGTATTTTTTAGCATAAATAAAGATGGTATCTTTTCCACCCCAAAATCGACTCCATAGCCTATTTAGACGAACGCTATGCAATGCCATTGGATAAGATTTTTTTACGCCTCTAAGCTTACAACTAAGTAAAAACACTTTATCAAGGCTTCTTCTTAGGTTGTCAGGAAAATTATCTTCAAGTAACAGCAGAGCTTCGTAAGCTTCGATAATATCAAAAGCTTGATTTTGACCTACCCAATAATCGATCCAACCTGTTATAAAATCATCTGCAGAGTATATATTTTGGGCCTTGAGCTCATCGCATAAATCATTCAACCGATTTGGAGAGTACTCTTCAATATCTATTTCAATAGTTTTACTTAAATCTGAGGAATAGCTACTGTCTCTAGGCGCTGGAGGAAAACCACCCAAGAATTCTAATTGTTCGTTAAAGATGGTTTTTAGAGTATTGCTTTCATTAGCTCTTAATTCCAATTGTCTTAGAGACTCATAAGTTGTTTGCGATAATAGTAGTGCTTTTTCCGCTGCAGAGTTAAGAGGAAAGTTGATTGTAAATTGGTCAAGAATATCTTGACATAATGACCAATTATGTTCTGATATGTGATATGTAAATTCATCCACCAAACGTTCTGGTACGTATTTAGCTATTAGCTTAATTCTCCAGCTAGGAATATGCCTGTTTTCTTTTTCTGAATATTGAAATATATCAGTAGTGAAGGGCGTTAGTCGGATTACCCAGTCCTTAATACTTCCTACACTATATTCTGCACAAGCATCCACAGCTTCATAGACGTCATTTAACGTGATATCTTTTCGATGACCGTAACCATAAATATGTTGTGCCGTATTCTTTAAACCAATTGTTGTCTCATTATTTAAGTTATATTGAAAGGCAAGCTTGGTAACTTCTAAACTATTACCTACTAAGTAGTTGGTAAGGTTTTTTTGTAGTGATAACTCTTCGAACGAACTTTGTATCGTTTTTTCAACGACCTTTATAGGAACAGATATTGTGATACCGTGTTCAAAAGCAGATTCTAGCCAGTTTTGTGCGAGCCATAAGCTGTTAGTTGCTAAATAGTCAAAATCAGACACATTTAGTGGTACTATTCGATTAGTAGTGCTGAATAATCTATACAGCACAATAGATATTTGGGTCAAGGCTTTTGATACGGTATGCCATACCTGTGCTTTGTCGTTATTACAGTCTGTTCTCTTAGGAAAACTGAATACTTCTATTTGTTTATAGATGTCAAAGATATCTATCTTATTAGAAATTAAAAAATCATATGCTACATTAGAGGCTACATACTCAAAAAACATATCAGCATCTTTTTGAAAGGTGGTGATGTCTGAATTAGTGAAGTCCGGTAGTTTACGAGTTGCTTTGGGATGTGATAAAGATTGAGCTAAATAATAGAAAAATAGCTTTATATATCGCTTATAAGGCATACTTTCAAAAGAAGCTATGGGCTCTGGCTTAGTAAATTGAGCCCAATCTATTTGAAACCTATTGTCTTCTAATTTTGCAATTATTGAGCCGTAAATGCTCGTAATAGCTTTCTTTCTTTCTGGTCTATCTAGAAAAGAAATGTCATGATCACAACATGCCAGCACAAAGTTATCCCAATATATATTTATTGAATCTTCGGGAACAGAGCTTACTGGAAAGTCCAAAATAATATCGGAATAACCAGATGATACTAGTCTTTCAATAATTTTATCAAACCAAACTGCCCTTTCATTGAGCTTGTTAAGAAGCCAGACAACTTTCGTTATATCTGGGTTTTCGGACTTAAGAAGACAGTCGAAAGCTGAGTTAACTAAAGCATCTACACTATTTCCTTGATCATCGCCATACATAGCATAGAACTTAATACGTTTAATAAGTTCATCAAAACAACGCATTAATAAGTTAGGGCTACTCTTAGAATAAGATACAACCACAGATATATCTTGGTTAGATAAAGTGTTTAGATTATCTATTCGCCATAGCATGGCATAATTAGCTGTTGGATTCTCCACAGCGATTTTGAGAAATTCAGAAAAATCCTGAATTTGAAAATTTGGACCATCAAGATGACGCATCTTAATCAATCTAAATTTCACAAGATCGGAATATTTTTTTTGCTCGAAAGCTGTGCTTTCAGCGAAATATAATATTCGTTCAATATGTGAGTTAGGATATCCTTTGCATACAGAGTCAATTAACCAATCACGGTTAACACCTTCTAGAAGAGGTAGTGGATTACCCAAATAGCTTTCAATAATCCATTGCCAGCCCCATCTCCAATATTCAGGTGCGTCAGTATCAAGCCAGCTTTTTGCTCTTTTTATTAAAGTTTTCGATTGTTGTGTAAACTCATCTTTGCTTTTTAAGTAGAAAATAATACTGCTATGAAAAGGCGTGATGCCGCTTAAACGAATATCAAATAAGTGCCGAATTTCATCAAAAGCATTCGTAAAGCTCAAGGTATTTTCAAAGCAAGTGGCTAAGGTGTCTCTATCTGGCCATGAGAATTCTACGCATGATATTTGAAGAAGAACCTCACGAGCTTGAGCAGATAAGTTTGACCACAGTACATCATAGTATTTAAGAATATCGCCGTCTGGGCAGATAGGTAAGCGTTCAACATCATAAGCAATTATGTGGTTTTTATTAGTCGCCAGTTTTCTTATCGAATAAATAAGATAGAGAGGGTAGCCACTGGATACTCTATGAAAGGCGGTAGTGATGGCACTTAGCTCAGAATTCCTATATTCATCATCAACTACTAATTTAATTTGACTGCTAGCAACTAAATTGTTTAACCAACTTCTGATGGCATGCATATCCATAGGTGGTAATTCAAACCAATGAGTATCTTTAGGTGTATCTACTTCCATAATCGCTGGCAGTTTTATGTTGCTTATCGGTTGCGTGCCATAAATTATACATATCCTGTCTTTGAGTTTATTTACAATATTAATTAGGTGGTTGAGCTGACTAATATCGCCAGATCGTTCTCTACTAACATGATCTAATCCATCAATAATCAGTACCAGTTGCTTGTTGTTTGCTTCTGCTCTATTACAAGCCTCTTTAAGTGAGACATAGAGGTCATTATGATTTAAGTCTGAAGTCTTAATTAAATCTGGAAATACTTGTTTAATTTGAAGTAGTATTGACCTGGCTACGTTGGTATAACTGACTCTCTCAACCTCTCCTTGCGATAAAATGGAATAGTGATGGCGTAATACAGGCACACCTTTCTTAACTAATACATTAGTTAAATGCGATAGGTATGTACTCTTGCCCATACCAGGACGACCAAAAACAACCCATGCGCCCGATTTTTCAGTTTTAGCTAAAATGTTTTTATGAAAGTCTTTTGAAGGAGGCGTATAGCCATTTGGGACTTCGAAAAACTGCGATAAAGGTTGTGAAATAGCTACACTAAATAATTCTTTTAAATGTTGTAGCTTAATGTGACCATCAGGTGCTGGCTGGTTCTTTGTAGTGGCCCATCTTTCAACAGCTTTTATGAAGCGATACCAACCTTCATCTTTAGTATGGTCAGGCACAAGACTATTGCGAAGTGACGTTTCAAGGTCATTGTTTGTCGGCTGACTATGTTGAAATTTAAAGTGTTTGAAGAAGCTCTTTGCTTCATCGGTTCCACCGAGCTGCTCATAAATTTGGCTAAGGTATTCAGACGGAATCATTTCAAGATCTATAATTTCGTTAGTAAGTGCTTGACTAACAATATTATCGGGTACTCTATTAGTAACTAGAACGGCCTTAGCCAGTAAATCAACTTCATAGTACTTTTTAAAGTCAGTATTCCATTTTTGAAGAAGAGAGGACCCATTGTTTTTCTTCTTTAATAACCAGTCAAGGCTTAAGCTTAAATCTTTACGCTCCGAATCGATAGTAAACTTAACTTGATAAAGCTCATATTTACCATGGGAGTTTAGGGCTACGACATCATCAAGACCAATAAATTTATGCGGACCTGATTCTGAATTCTCTATAGTCATCCACTGGTATAAGTCAGGTTGATGAAACCAATCTATCAATAGCTTTATACACCAGAGGTCCTGATATGAATATCCCACTCTGGTCAACTGCGTGTGTTTGATGTCGCTCGTCATAGTTAGGCCGCTAGTAATTATCAAGTTAAAAGTTTTGAAGTAGTTTTGATTAGCATGCTTTATAAGTTAGACAGTGTAGATACATACCATTGTTTAGAGTTATTTATTAGTTAGATAATATCGTATATAGACAGATTGATATATCAATAAAAGTCTTAAGAGTAAGGAGTTGCAACATGGGATTAGCAAAACAACAGCAAATTGAAGAGCAGAGACGAGGTTTTAGCTGTGATGAAACGTTAACAGTTTGTACTGGCTGTTTTGAAGAACAGGGAGTGACGCATTTCATAGAAGAGCATCAAAGTTCTACAGTCTGCTCATTTTGTAAAGACTATGATGAGGATGTCATCGCTTGTAAATTAGAATTAGTAATTGATCATATTTTAAATAGTATTCATTATGAATGGGGAGATCCAAATAATGAAGGACTTTCTTACATAACAAGAGAAGGGGGATGGCAAGGCAAAGTTTATGAAACATGGAATTTAATGGAGATAATAGGTTTGGATACCATAAATCATGACGTTTTTACATATATTGTAGATTCAATACATAACCAGCAATGGTGTAAAAAAGAGCCATATTCATTAAAAGTAGACCAAACGTTCATGTACGGATGGAGCTATTTTTGTAGTTTTGTTAAAACTAAATCAAGATACTTGTTTTTAAATGCAAGAAATCCTAATTTTGATACAAAACAGCATGATGAAATGGATCCAGTAAAAATATTAGATGTATTAGGTAGTATTGTAAATAGGGTCAGTTTAACTAACGTCATAAGTAAAGATACTGACATACTACGAGTGAGAATTACTGAATTAGACCAACATTTGACAGATGCAAATGAATTAGGTTCTCCGCCAATTGAGTATGCGATTATGCCCAATAGGATGAGCCCGGCAGGTATCCCGATGTTCTACGGTGCATTTGATATGAAAACTGCAATTAGTGAAACTTATCAACAATGTGATACTGATAAAAAAGCTATTTGCGGTGTTTTTAGGCCTATTAGAGATCTTGTACTAATTGACTTACCTGAAAAATCTAGTGTTCCTAGTATCTTCGATGAGCATAAAAG
The DNA here is from genome assembly GCF_002836505.1 of Psychrobacter sp. Choline-02u-9. Classification (GTDB taxonomy): domain Bacteria; phylum Pseudomonadota; class Gammaproteobacteria; order Pseudomonadales; family Moraxellaceae; genus Psychrobacter. The sequence continues at coordinate 129,383 of NZ_PJBF01000040.1, read as the reverse complement.
GAAATTTCGTAGTGATATAAAATTCTTGCAAAACTTTGTTCATGATTTTATTAAACCTATCGCAAGAGACGATAGGGCTCATATAGATTATGTACCTACCCAAATTGTGACAGAATACTTTAGACATGTTTTTCAAAGTAAAGACGGCGTGCAAGTAGATGGCATAATTTATCCCAGTTCTAAAAATGAAGGGCATAGAGCGGTAGTCATATTTGCCACCTCTGAGCAATGCATAGATGCCGATGAATCATTTCAAAATGATTCTCTACTAAGATTGGTCGGAATAGAGTCACAGGTGCTGGTTGGAGCTGGTCAAATCAGTTAATACTCCTAATGATGATAGGAAGTTTTTGAATTCATTTGAAAAAGTAAATCTCTTCTTATCAATTTCTATCATTTTGTTTAAGGATGATACTTTCTGATTTATATTGACATTAATTTTACCTGCCACAAGCAAACTCAAAAAATCACTTTTTAAACCATTATCTTTTAAAAAATAGAGGATTTCGAAAAACTCTATATCATGTGGTTGGAAATCATATAAGTAATCTTCAATACTGGGATAAGATTGATTTAAGTTTTTAAAATTTGAATCATCGTCAATTTCAGCATTTAGTCTTAGAAAACTAAGAAGTTTGATAGCGCTAAAGTATTTCTTAGAAATAGTATCAGACTCAAATGCTTTAAAAACCATTTGGTAGAATGAATTATAAACGTATAAAGCAAGTTCATTCTTATCATTCGCTAATAGAGTTATAAGGTTTAAACCAACAATACTTAAAAGACTTAAAGCATATCTTGAGTGACTATGATTATCGAAATTCCAGTTAGAGTCTCTATATTTCTGATATTCCAATATATCTAAAAACAAATCACTGGACAGAAGTAATTTGTTCCAAATATCTAACGATTTATTGTGTTTGATTGAAACAAATAATAGGTAGGACAGAAAATAGTATTTGTCTTTTTTAAAACTAAAATTATCGTCATAGTGAGAAAAATCAGAAGATTCTTTTCTGAATAAGAGTCCTTCATCACAGTACCAGTTTTTTATATCAAAATACCATCTAGAGAAAAAATCATTAGATATCTCAAATACTTTTAATTGTTGAATTGATGGCTCGGCATCAGCATTACTAGACAGTCTAGTCTCAATATATAAACTTAAAAATACATGAGCAAACCATTCTTCATAGTCAAGCGAATCAGACCATGTTACTAACTTAGTTTCAGAACTATTGATATCAGAATAATCGAATAAAGAGCTAAAAGATAGAATAAATTTTGACTTTAGATAGGAGTAAGTTTTTGGTAACTCACCATCACTTTTATCAATTGTTACTATGATTTCATCATTACGCAAATCTCTTAGCTGATAGAGTATCCATCTAAGAGTTCCTAGGGGTTGAACATTGAATAGAGTATGAATGATGAAAGTAACCAACTCATCGAGTCTTTGCTTAATTTCATCTAACTTTGACTGATTTGATGTAGTGTTAATATTGTACGAATTAATAAGTACACTGAGTTTAAAATCAGTATGATGCATTAGCAAGGGGAGTAATAGTTCGTTATGGTCCCATGTACCTTTATTATCGAAAGCAGTTTTTGCATTTGCAACTAAGAATGACCAAATTTCAACTGTAATCTCGCTGTCAATAGCATGCAATGCCATTGTGATAGAATATGGATCTTCAAATTTTTGTATCAGCTCAACGAAAGTATTTTTAGCTAGAATAAATAATGTATAGAAAGCTGTCTTATCCCCCTCCCAAGATAAATTATGATAGTCTCTATCAGCCCAAAGCATTTCCAAGCACGGATTGGACTTCCACTGCGTGATTAAATTGTTATAATATTTATGAGTTTCACCAATGGTAGTATTGAATGGAACTTGATTAAGTTCAGTGTAACGTTTGATAGTTTTTATGGCTGAAGACTTAAGGTTATCTATGACATCCTCATAACCTCTTTCAGCATTCATTATATCCTTAATATAATCTCTCAATGCCCATTTTAAGTTGCTAGAGTAATATTCAATTTTATCAACAGTATTAAAAAAAGTATCAGAACCATCGCAAGATTTAATAATTTGAATAGCTAGACCACATTCAGTTTTATAGTCATCGTCATAGTTACCTTGTAGTTTCTCAAACTTAGATCTAACTTCTCCTAGAAGATTATTAACTGTCTGCTCAACCTCTTTTGGCTCATCTAAATTGTCTAATGGCAATCTATCATTTACAGAAATCAGATCCCATAGTTCAAAGACATCTTTCTGTATGCTCTCGTAAGTCTTATAATTATCAAACTTAGGGGTATTCCATGAAATATTCGTGTTCATTTACCATCCCGCCATAGTTCTTCGAAAAAATTAGTAATTTTAAGTTCATTTGCGTTCCAGCCAAAACTGGTAGCATGAAAGCTCGGTTGCGATGCACCAACATCAGAGCCGAAATGCCATAAGTTATCATCAATGATTGCAAATCTATCATGAATGAATTTCATGTTTTTGAATAATTTATAACCTATTATTGTCGCATTAGAAGTTTTTTGTTTTTCTCTAATATGATCGTTATAGGTTTTAGTTAATTCTGCCAATCTAGCAGTTTCACTTTCTTGTATATCATTTCTTAAATAAAATCTAGTATCTACTTTGGATGAGTTGTTTAATATAAGGTCGTAAAGTATTTCGAGCTTTTTATTTTCATTTTTTTCTAAGGTGTTAGCTAAATAAGTATCAATAATCCAAATTCTATTAGTAGCCACTTGTATAGCGTTTTGGAAACCCTTAGAAATTAATGAAATATCATCTTTAGAATTGAGGTTTGAAAACATATCTATTGCAACAGAGTAGCTCGGACATTCGTACAGATCTTCCGTATCCTGGGGTCCGCTATAATAGCTCTGTTGAGATGAACCGAAAAAAATTTTCGGTAAGATGGTTTCTTCTTGAGATACATTTTTATTTACAGATAACTTTATATCTGATTGTTTGGGCTTAGGCAGTAGCATATTTAGATATGTACTCCTCTAAATGAATAGCTTGAGATTTTATATCTTTAAGCTTATTAAAAACTGTAATAGGGTAAGGTACTTTTGTCATAAAAGAATTTTGCTCGCCTATTCTATTGAAAGAGTGTCCTACAAACCAAATTGTTTCATCAATAACTAGAAATCTATCATGTAACGTTGGTGTTTCTTGATCTAATACCAAGCAAGTTATATTAAAGCCGACATTCTCATTATGAATATTTTCTATTTCAGCTTGTATGTCTTTAGCATCTTGTACACTATTAAAAGCGATCTTAGATGTCAGGATCGCAATATGTAAGCCTTTAACTCGAGCCTGGGTCGCAAATTGGGTAATCTGTAAATCGCTAAAATATGGATCATAAAATTCTATTTTACTATTTGCCTCATTGATTAGCCCACCAATCTTATTAAGGGCTTGCTGTCTATCTCCTTCCTCAAACCAGAATTGAGAAGCTTGAAGCTTCATTTTATCGCTATTTCTATTTGTTTGAGCTCTAATAACTCGATGAAAAACTTCATCTGGTTCGATGCTTCCAATTACTGTTTCCTGCTGACTATCGATTATTGAAGAACTATATTCATGAGTTGGAGAGGTTTTTTTACTGTTTTCACGAGTCCTAACATTAAGAGTCGATCCAACAATTTGTAAATTAGAATTTACTTGTCTTATATACGAAGTGGCAGGTCTAAACTCCAAGCAACCATAGAGTTCATGAATCAAAAAGTATCCATGGGACTGATAAGGATTTTTATTCGGCAAAGCTATGATGCCATCGTCTGGTATATCAATCTGTTCAAAGTTTTTCAAAAGACCTAAGTGTGTTTCAAAGTTTATAAGTTTTAATTTTTCCAAGCTTTGGGAAGGGTAGGGGTTTAACTTCAGCAGACGTAACTCCTGTATTCCCTCCTTTTCTTGTGCTTGAAGAAGTCTGTCTTCAATAGATTTTACAATTGGATTTGGTAGAATAAGTACCATTCCTCCAATATATTCAGGATACTCCTTTAAATCTATAAATAGTCCTCGTTTGACAAAGTCTACCACTTGTGGGTGATCGATAATTTTAAGCAGGTTATCCTGTTTACCAAAACGACGATGTATACGAGCAGAGTTATAACCTAAAAAAGGGGTTGGGTTACCTATAAAGACATCGAGCATATTTTTATCTAATAAAGGTATACTGAAATCTCCCCAAGCAGTCTCATCTGTAAAGTCAGCTATTTGAATATTAGGGAATGTTGGTTCCTTATCCACTTCACCGAATTGCTCGTCAGCCTCAAGAACTATTAGATTATTGCCATTTGCGGTACGATACCATTCAATAGCATCGCTAGCTGATAAAATTACTTTGCGATAAAATGTACTTTTTGGTCCCTTTTTTAATTCACTTGAATAGGATTGATGGAAGTCTTTAGGAAGTAATCTAACGGTTGCAAAGATTAATCTGCTTTCAGCAGGTTCAGAATCATTAATTTTCACCATAGCTGTAACTAATCTAACTTCAGCTTTCTCATATAGACTAAATAGTTCAACCATTTTTTTTGCCCTTATAATAATGTTAACTATTCTAAAACTGTTTATACCATAATAGTCAAACTAAAAATACTACCTATATATGATAAAGCGTAGAATAGTAATTTAGAATAACAAACCCCAATTTTGACAACTCCACCTAAGTAAAATGCTAACTAGAGAAAGGTTGCTAACACTATGCATAATACAGTGTTGGCAACCTTTTTTACTTCTATCAAAATCAGTCATACCGTATATGAATTGATGATATCAATATCCTTATAACCGCATTAATGAGGTAGTTGGCATCTGACAAATCTCAAGCCAGCCTATAAAATAATTGGGGCTGTCCTAGATAAATAAAATTATTTAGGATAGCACTATGAGAAAGAGTAAACTAAGTTGGTATAAACAAAACAGACTCATCGAGTTATTTGTTGCTGGTTCTACCGCGAGAACAGCAGCAAGCCTAATTGGTGTTAATAAAACGACAGCCAGTTATTACTTTCATAGGCTAAGACTGCTTATTTACGAGAATAGTCAAGACCCTGGTCTATTTGAAGGCGAAATCGAAGTAGACGAATCATACTTTGGTGGCACTCGTAAAGGCAAGCGAGGGCGAGGTGCCGGTAGCAAAGTGCCCGTGTTTGGCCTATTAAAGCGTAATGGCAAGGTCTACGCTTGTATTATACCCAATGCTAAAGCAGATACTTTGATCCCCATCATAAGAGAAAAAGTGAAGCCTGATAGCATTGTTTATACTGACTCATTTAAAAGCTATAACGCACTAGATGTCAGTGAGTTTACTCATTATCGTATCAACCACTCCAAAACCTTTGTTAATGACAAGAATCACATTAATGGTATAGAGAACTTCTGGAACCAAGCTAAACGGCATCTACGTAAGTTTAACGGGGTTCCAAAAGAGCATTTTCACCTCTATTTAAAGGAATGTGAGTGGCGTTTTAATCACAGTGACCCAAAGTCGCAATTACTACAATTAAAACAATGGGTTAAACAGGGTTTGAACTAGTTATCTAGGACAGCCCCAAATAATTTCTCTTATGCGTTCCTATTGGTTGGCGTTACTCATCATTGATAGTCCTTAACTTTTCACATAATCTTTCTAGGTTATCAATAACATCTTCTACAGTAGTTTGTTCGGTGTTAATGAAGTAAGCAGGATGAGCTACTGTATCTAGCTCTTGTTTTGGACTTATGCGTTCAAATCCTGAATCTAGTAATAAGTCTTTAATTGGTTCGGGATAAGAGTTGAGAGTGCTGTTTTTAAAGATGATGTTAAAATGGTCATCTGCTTTTGTTATTTCAATAGAAAATAGCTGACCATCAAAGTCCCAGCCTTTTACATGTAAGCCTGCTGACTCATATCTGGATTTAACTTCATGATAATGTAAATGGGTAAAAGGTTTTAGTAAAGAAGGGAAGGAGTCTTCGATTTTTCGCAATTTATTTTCAATAACTTTAGTATAAAACTCAGAGTGATAATGATTTCTTTGGGATTTTCCAAGAATTGTGATCTGAGAATCTTCAAATTCTATAAATCCTCTTTTGCTATATCCAAAAATAGTAAAGTGCTCAATGAGCATTTTACGCCAATATTCAACCTGACCTTTTTCCAAAGCCTGATTATAGATTTTCTCTAGTGAATTAGTAATATCATCATTATCATAATTTTTATCATCTAATACGGCTTTGATATATTCTTGCTTAGTTTCCATCTCATTAGAGCCGATACGCAATAGACGTTTCCAACTGTGATCTCGACTAATATTGTCCTTAGTTGAACGTGTGTGTAGCATATTAAAACGAGTATCTCTTTTGGTAAAGTAGACCCCTTTACTAAGTACAGCTCGTTCCCAACGGTACTCGAGATTACTAATGCTATCTTCAATCAAGCTAAATATTCTTCCCGCTGATTTCGCATATTTATTAAATTGAATAAGATATTGGTTGTTATCTACCTCATTCCAATTGCAATCTTTATGTTCACGATAAAATGCTAAAACTCCCGAAAAATTCAACAGAAAACCAATTTGACCCTTAAAAAATGGGTGATTCTCTGCCGTATAAATTGCCGATTGCCAGTCTTCTGACTTTAATAGTAAATGAGCCTTTATTCTTTCTTCTAGAATTTGGTCGCCTAAAAATCCAGTTATATTAGTATTTTTCACTAGGATATCTAGAACTGGCTCATCAAGCTCGTTTAATGCCTCAATTGAATGTAAGGCACGATAAAAGTCGTCTGAGCCGTCGACGATAGTATTTTCAGTTAGGTTGTAGATAACGCGTGTCCAATTTCTCAGTTCAGTCTGATTTAATGACGAATCATGCTTTGACAGGTAAGAGTAAAACGCAAAAAATCTAATCTTGTCGACATAGCTTGTTTCATTCAATAGAACTTTTTTGAATGTCTCTTCTTCGGTATAGTATTTTTGATTAGGAAGATATGTTTTTATTTTTTGAGTAGAGTCTTGGTCCTCGATTAAGTCAAAAATTCTGATTAAACGAATAATAAATTTTTGGTTTAAGCAGCTTAGGATTTCATATTCAGATATTGTAGTAGGCGATAGCTTAGATCCTGTACCCATAAGCACGCTTAAGTCATCTTTTGCTGGTGCTTTAGATGAGTCTTTCTTATCTAGTAGATATTGATATAAGATGATTAAGCGAATGAAGTTCATAAGCTCATCATCGTAAGTATTATCCTGTGAGAATAGGTTTCTATAAGGCCAAAATAAATCTGCCCAATGGGTATCGATTTTATGGATAAAATATTTATAGCCATCTACACGGTTATCATTAAAGCCTGTAATATCCAATTTATAGTCCGGCCAGCCGTCAGTGTACGATTCTATGATTTGCTCAAGCTTGGCCTTGAAGTTTTCAAACGAAGTCAGAGGTTTACCACGTGCATTCATTTTAATATAAAGCTCGTCGGATAAACCAAAAGACTTTAAACGCAAAAACTGAAATGTGATGTAAGGAGTCTCTATATTTATTAGTCTCTGGTATAAGTCACCTTCATATTCCGAGAATTTCTTCTGAATGGTGTCAAGCATATGCAAGCAGGCTTGAACAGTAGGGTCTTGCTTCCATGATAGATAAAACCAATTACTGTCGCTAATTAGCTCGCTTACTGAATAAGTGTTTAAGTCCTTTGGTTGAGTGAGCTTGTTTTTAAAGCTATCATCTGCAGTTAAGGCATCAAAAAACTCCGTTGAGCTCGGACGGGTTTTATAAGTGAAGCGTGACTTATTATTTATTGTGAAACGCTCTCTAAATTCAGCAGTTCGATGGTTTTTAACTGCTAAAAACCAGTGTAATAAAAACAGAGTGGTCAGTCGTTGCTGACCATCAAGTACCGAAAATATACCATAGTCAATATTTCCATAAATAAAGTCTAAATCTAGGGATTGATTGGCATTAGTATGATCAGCAGTTAATGCCAGATATAAAGCATCTAGGAACGTATTTCTAACTTCATACTCGTCTTTTCTACCTTGAGCATAGTCGCGTTGGATGATTGGAATTTCAACAAATTCGACTCGATCAAATAACCCATTAAAGGTCAGCTTTTCTCCCATATTCATTATTGAGCTCCCGTTTCAGTAAAAAAGTCAGTCATGATATCTAGCATAGCTTCTTGATAGTCTTCGCTATCTTTAGTTTCCCAGTACAGCATCTTGTCTACGTTTTCACTGTAATACTTCAAAAACACGTTTTTAGTGCATAAAGGTACATAGGTAGCTTGTTTATCCAGCTCGATTATCCGTTTTCGTTTGATAGGGAAGATGGCATTTTTGTAGCTGCGATTAGTGGAGCTATCAAGCAAGGTTAAGTTACCTATAGAACTGTCTACTTCATCATTACTGTTGGGATCATATAATTTGATGACACGGTCGTATATATCTTTAAACTGATCCTTGGTAAAGGATGTAGAACAAAGTTTTATGGCCTGGGTTTTGATAAGTTGTGCTTCAGCCAAGTCGTTAGGTGGTAGGAGGGCTGGTTCAGCTAGTGTGTTGTTATCAGAAATATACTCAATAACCTGCTCAAGCCACTGTTCTTGCTTGTCTTTACTTTCCGGCATTTCTGAGCTAACAGAGCGGATGTGCTCTATGTCCCACTGATCCAGTTTAAATTTTTCAAACTGAAAGCGAGCATTAGAATCTGGATTGTTTAGCAGACTTGCAATGTTAAATAGCAGTAGGATTTGGCGTAGGTGGTTTGTTGTACTGATTTCGTAGCTCAGCTCAGCTAGGTAGTTATCTATTGTATTCCTTAGATTACTATGAGATAGCACATTATCTATCTTCACGTTAAATATCAGATGAAGGATGCGTTTAATTAAGCGCTTATGAAAATCTTTTTTACCTTTGCTATTACTACTCAGCTTAAATATTTCAGAAATACTGATATTTTGAGATACTAGGTAGCCGATTAGATGGAATAACGTGCGGTCGTTAAACCATTCTTCTAAAGTCATGAATATTTTTTTGACCTCGAGCCATTCATTGCTTATATCGACTTGATTATTATCAAACCATTTATTGAATTGGATAAAAGTTTTAAACTTATCGTTATCGATAAGGTTTTGACTGTTTTTAAATTCCAATGCTCTAAGCTGTAAAATAAACTCAATGCGGTTGGTTTTGATGTTTTTATTACTTATAAAGTACCAAAGCGCATCATCTTGCAGGCTTTTTTCAATTGAATCCCATTCTTGAGATATCTTCGCTTGTTCTAATCTTATAGATTTATTTTGTTCTTTTATGCTTTGATTATTATCAATAAAATTGCTAGATTTTAAAAACAATGCTTTCACAAGTTCAGCGTTCACCAATGGAATTTTACCCATGTTTAATCGAGTAAATACTTCAGTAGCATTTTCATGCTCACCAAGCTCATACCAGATAACTTTAACATTTTTGCCAATCTCATCTTCATTAAGCAAAGTTTGAATAAGCTGTATTCGATAATTGCCTTTATCTTTAAACCACTCATCGACGGCCTTTTTGGCCTCTACAATATGGAAGAAATCGATGTTGTCTTCGGCTTGATCCTCGTTGATATTAGCTAAGAACTCAGAAGAGTCAGTTCTAGTCTCATAACTGATTTGATATCGAGATTTTCCAACTAAGGGAAGGATTTCCTTAAGGCAGGTTAAGATAATATGGATTGTGGTTAAGCGCTGTTGACCATCTACAATTTCCCATTTGTTGCCATGCTCTTTAACTACTATGGGCTGTAAGCAATAAAATTTATCTTTAGCATTAGTACTATTTTCGACTTGCTGTTGGAATTCTTTAATATCCTCAAGTAGGTCAGTTACTTGTCTCTTAGTCCAACGGTAACCCCGTTGATACGCTGGTATGTAAAACTCTTTGTCAAGTAAATCATTGATTGGCTTTAGCATTAATGCATTATCTTGCATTGTGATTCCTCAATTTTCAATAGTGAATGTAGTAATCATATCTTGCCAGTCAGCAATTCCTGCTTAATATCCTGCGTTTTAGCAAGTCTCGTTTATAGTGCTTGGATTTCTATGTGCATATCGAAGAGGATGATGGCGATGGCGGGTTGTTCCTTATAAGTAGGAGTAGCGATTAAAGAGCTTCTTACCACATCAAACCCCAATTTGCTTGCATTTAACTAAGAAAAATACAAAGATTGAAAAACCATGCAAGCTATATTTTATAAAGCTCATAGAAACATTCTATTTTATAAGAATGAGCAAGCATATGTTAAATATTAAGGTTAGTAGCTACTTCAATATCCGTAATTGTCAAGGGTTTGATGCTTACATTAGTTGTTATAATTAACTTTTAACTGTAATGCAGAGCAGCAAATTTACTGAATTATATAACAAACATTAGTTCTTTAGTTAATCTAGTTTTTATTTATTGAATTAATATATATATCGTCAATAGTCTAGTATAGCGGGCAACCTGTAAATTTATTTTACAGGTTGTCCGCTATACTGATCTATATGATAAATAGATAGGCTTACCATCATGATTGCTTCTTCGAATAATTGCCCTTCATGGAGTACTTCCTCTATCGCACAAGCTTGTGCAATCACTTTTCAAGGTAATGCCAGTAATAAATTGCAGCAGGATGCTTTTTTCTTTTTAGATAACTGGTATCAAGAAGACTTAGGCATGATGGCAGTGACATCAGCAGTAGTGCCTTTCTGCTTGGCAGTGTCTGATGGTGTTGCCAGCTCTCATCATTCGCAGCACTGCTCAAAGGCGGTGGTAAAAGCAATCGGACGGTTATGGAACGATCAGAAGCATATCTGCTCAGATAGTATCCATCAGCTGATTAATCAAACCAAGCACTTATCCAAGCGTCATGGTGCAGCGGCAACGCTCGCGATGGTTGCCTGTGAGTTAAATTATGATGGAATAATAAAAGCAACAATCACGCATGTGGGTGATAGCCGTGTGTACTGGCTGCCTAAAGGTACGTCACAGTGGCAGTGCCTGACTCGAGATCATAACCTATTGAATGAGCTCATTGACCAGAAAGCACAAGAGCAAGGTAGCCAAGCGAAGTTCGCTGACTATAACCGAGAAGGAATGGCGGGGAGTCTATATAGTATTACAGAGTGCTTTGCATTGACGGCTGATGACAGTTATCTAAGTAGTGAAGCGCCAGAAGATAGCTCTTGCCAAATTGATATTAATAGCGGCGATTGTATCTTGGTCTGTACGGATGGTATCCACGACTTAGTGACAAGCCATGAATGGCAACCTATCAGTGCCAAAACTGATTTACAAGCTTGGCTAATCAATCTTAAGAACCAAATTTATGACTCTGATGGCAATGCTTATGATAATGGCACAGCAATATTGGTTCGTTTTGATTGAACATATTTTTTAAAGCTCGCTTCATAATTTACTACTTAACTGAGCAACCCATATGCCTACATATCCAATCGCCAGCTATACAAAGTCAGCACGTCTCTTTGCTTTATATCAAAGCCTTCCTCGGAGTGAAACTGATGCTGTGTCACTCACTGAGCTTATGCAAAACTACGGTAATGATCCTGATAATTATACAAATGAGCGTAAAAACTTAGAGAACGATCTAATTGGCTTAAACCAAGTCTTTAACGATATTTTCTATAGTGACGCATTAATTCGGGTGCCAGCATGGGGCAAGAATATCAGTGGCAAGATGGCACGGTTTTATATTGAATCTAGCTTTAGTATCGATGTCATTAACGAGCAAACGGTATTCTTTTGGGAAATGCTGGATAAATATACCGCAAACTACTTACCACTATCTTTTAAACAAGAAATCACAGACAAGCTCACTCAATTACGTCGACAGGATAAAGACAAATTTCATCAAAGTCGGCTAGGACAATGGCAAGATCATCTCATCACCTTATCTAGTATTGTGCAAGCGCCAACGCTTGATAGTGAGGTGATTGGAAGTATTCATCAGGCTCTGCTGCAAAGTCGTCAATTACAAATATGCTATCACAATAAATGGGAAGGACAGGCAAGTCAAAGAGTGGTGTATCCCAAAGGACTGATCTTTATTGACAATATAATCTATCTCACAGGTTTTAATCCAGTAAATGATCATGTCGATGATGACGTATTGCTAGAGGAGCATCGCAACTTTGCAGTCAACCGTATTACCGAGGTAGTAGTCATAAATAAGCCAATACCTGACTGGGTAGGGCGTGACATTTTTACATTAGATAGCTTACAGAAGCTAGGCAAGCTAGAGTTTGGTAAAAATATTGAAATCAACTTGGTTTTAAAAGTACAGAAATATGCCTGTCAGCACCTTTATGAGCGCCCACTAGCGATAGATCAGCAAATTACTATTATCGATGACACTTGGAATCAGGTCAGCGCTACAGTTGCTAATACTACTCGTCTGCAAGATTGGCTGGTAAGTATGTCGCAATTGTCCGTCGTCATTGAACCATTAGAGTTAAAGACGGTTATTCTTGAGCGACTAGAAAGTGGGATGCAGCTTTATAACCGTAATTAATATTTTTACTTTAAAAAGGAGCCGAGTATGACAGTAGATAGTATTTTTAAAGATAAACAGACTATAAAAAACGATATCAATGAGGAACGTAGTGATGAGCTTCAGATAGAGCCCATGCCTTTAGCTACTTTATATACGCCACAATCAGATAGCTACCTCTTGTCTGAGGTTGGATTTATTGTTATCGAAGATGGCTGGGATGAATAGTCATTGCTAAATCTACAACAACAAGTCGGTTGCACATTGTTTGCGCTACAAACCACAGATAAGCAAATTGATAGATTCAAAGTAATAGACGGGATCATTATTTGCAAAGCGGATGAAGTCGGGCAGGTAATAGGCGTATTTGAATCAGTACTATCTGATCGGGATAAGGCTGGTATAGATGTTAATGATATTAGAAGATCCTGTGGGGCTGAAAAGACTGCTAAGTTTATACAGACTAGAGTAACGGGCATGCCAGATTCAGAACAAGTAAAAAGTGCCGTTAATCATCTGCTCAATCAAATTCCTGAAGGTCTTAGTATCCAGTATATGATGCTTGATATTGAAAGCGATCATAAGCTATCTCTTGATGAGTTTTTTAGCGTCACAACTGCTGTTGAAAGTCGGATTTCTGATGATTCAGAAGTGTTTTACGGCAATAGGATGATTGATAAACCTGACCATTATTGGATGGGGGCGATATATGTGGCTGGTTAGCATGGCAGGTAGGCAAATGCTCATTAATTAAATCGTAAGGAGTGTGAAAAATGACAACAATAGATAAAGATTTGTTTGATGACTTTATCCAAGCTCAAGATGCCATCTATTCACAAGTGATTGAAGAGCTGACCCAAGGTCGTAAGCGCACGCATTGGATGTGGTTTATTTTTCCACAGGTGAAAGGGTTAGGGCATAGTAAAATGTCTCGACGATTTGCAATAGAGAGTCTGGAGCAAGCGAAAGCGTATTTGCAGCATGAGGTGCTTGGAGCACGGCTCATAGAGTGTACTGAACTATTGCTGTCGCACCCTGATAAAAGCGCTTTAAATATCTTTGGTTCACCGGACAATTTGAAGCTGCAATCTTCACTTACGTTGTTTACTTTAGCATCCTCTAATAAAAAATGTATTTTTGACGAGCTTTTGGATCAGTATTTTGAAGGCAATTACGATATAAAGACTATCAAGATGCTAAGGCAAATCAATGACCAGCAATATAAGTAAATAAAACCGAATATGATTTAACTCGCACTAAAATTTGATACTTCCAACCATACCAAGAAACATTAATTATCAGTGAGTATAGCGATGAAATACCATCTGGACGAATCGTATATAGATGACAGACCTAATGCATTTCTATACCAACGAATTATGGATCGTTACCCTAAGTCTGTTATTGGTTGTTTTATTATCAGCGAGGATTGGGATGAGCAGGCACTACTAGAGCTAAAAGAGAAGTCAGAGGCTTGGTTTTTAGTGGGATTGCAAATAAATGATATGGATTTTGATCGCTTAGATATTATAGAGGGCATTGTTAAATGTCAGCCTGAAGACGTAAGTCAAGTAGTTAAGTTATTGAATATCAGTCCACGTGGTTTAATAGGTATAGATGTTATCGATATTAAAAGCTTATTCAAACGAGAAAAATTATATAAATTTATTCAAATTCATATAACAGATGGATCTGAAACAGATATGGCAAAAAAAGCAGCTAGTGAGTTGGTTGGTCAGTTCCCTAAAAACCTTAATATTAAAGGGCTATTGTTAGGTATGGAGAGTAGCGAAAGCCCCTCACTAGATACTACTTCTTATATAGTGGCATGTATTGAAAAGAACGTTATGGCTGATGAATTATATACGTACTACTGCACCAGTATTAGTAATGAACCTGAATCTTTTCGATTAAGGGCAATGTATGCTGAGGCATAGCTCAGTTCTTTAGTGGTCAAACCCCGATATTAATAGCATCACCTAAGAAAAGTAAGTTTCATACCCCAGCCCTCTACACTATATAAATAATAGCGTATAGAGTTTTTTCGAATTGTCAGAGTAAGATTGATCCATGGCATATGCAGATATTAATAATATTTTAAACACCATAATATTGAGGGGTTTATTACCTAATAAGTTATAGTTTCAATAAGAACTTGATCTACTTTAGCGTTAACTATTTCTAGTATCGATCTCAATTTTCAGCATAGCTCAAACTGACTACATCAGTATATTTATACCGACTCTAATGCTTGCTGGCATGCTTGAGCTAAATAAGGGTCAACACTGTCTTGTGTAAGCAGCCATTTAATATAACCAGCACCTTCAGAGCTCGCAGCTAAATCTGCAATAGCCTCGCCCTTATACCTGCCAAAACTTAAGTGCGTGGGTATGCGCGCTATTTGGCTAAGCTCTTATAAGCCCTCCATATCAGTTATCTCTTGACCTTGGATATTGATCTACGCTAAAGAAACCGTACGGTCAAAGCAGTTAAACTAAGCGTAATAAGTGGAGTTTATCATGGACAAAAAATGGAGAACCTAATACAGTACACTACTTAAAGCCGAAGCCGTCAATATAATCAAAATGGCAACATTACAGCTACCGATAAGCAGTTCGGAGAGTTATTCTGAATGCTACTACTGCGATAACATATAGTAAATAAAATTCGATATGTTTAAGACGCTTTGAAATCCTATGTTATTAGTAGAAAATTAAATTATATAGTAGGGTTTTTGGAAAGTAAGCCCGCAACATCAGCTAACATTTTTCATTATTTTTTTGAATGGTAGGATAGTTTGAATTATCCATCGCATACGCTCTTTTTCGATACTTTACGAGATAATCTGCTATTTGTTTGGTACGTCGGATAGGGTATATAGAGCAATATTGAACAAGTCTTTATAAAAACCAGACAATTGCTTGTTAAATGTGTTTATAAGAATGTTAGCATGTATAAGTTATTTTGATAATAAATATGAATTTTATGGAATTTTGAAAAATGCCAATTGTAGACTTAGTATTAAATTATCGATTTTTAATTGGCTATCTGGGTGAAAAGAGTCAATTTGATTGGTGGGGAAGTAATTTTCTCGGTGCATCTAGTCCAGCCTTCCTTATGTATCCATATCCTAGAACAATGCTGTTAGCGCAGTATCATGGAGTGTGTGAGGCAGCATTATTGGTACACGATGAATATATCGGTGTAGGTGAAAACTACCATCTATACAGGCTACCAGACTCACTTGAAAGAGAAGTTTCCAAAGCAGTGCAAAATATCGATATGAAAGAAAGACTGATAAGTAAAGATAGTGCTTTTGAAGCATTGGAACAGCTGGTTTACAGTGAAGTTGAAAAGTCTGAAGGGCCTGTCAATATAGGTGTATTTAATGATGAGGGTTTAGAGCTTATGCTGAAAGTAGCAGCGAGGCACTATCTTAATGCCTTTAAAGAAGGCTATAAAAGCTTTCCTTATATGAAGGAAGCGTAATGAGTTCAGATATTTCTCAAAATCAGTTTTATACTACGCAACTGGGAGCCGGTCTAGGCCTCGTTAATGAAACTAAGCTTCTATTGGAGATATACCAACATGGTATGACGGTTTCTGAGTTATATGAAGAAGCATTAAGTTCCGGTTTATTTCCAATGGTTACGGCACGTAGACTACGCAATATTATTGCTGAGTGTTTCTCACCTCGATACATCAAAACTAATGTAGCTGTTCATTTGAAAAAACTGGCTCAAGTTGTATCATCACAAGATATTAATCAGCTATTTTTGATACACACTGCACAAGCCAATAAAGTTCTACAGGATTTTATTATAGAAGTATATTGGAACCGTTACTCAGGTGGTCACGATACAATAACTACTGAAGATGCTCGGGATTTTATGGCCTATGCTATAGATGAAGGGAAAATGCAAAAACCATGGGCAGACTCGGTTGTTAAACGTGTATCTTCTTATCTTATTGGTTGCTGTGCTGACTATAATCTATTGTCGTCAGGCAGATCGCCTACGCGAACCATTCAACCTATCCGTATTCATTTAAACACTTCTTTATATTTAGCTCACTTTTTACATTTTAACGGTCTAGGTGATAACGCGATCATTAGTCATGAGTCGTGGAAGCTTTTTGGTATGGAGCCTAATGAAGTACGTGATGAGTTAAGAACACTAGCAAAAAATAACTGGTTAATTGTGCAGTCAGCAGGTGACGTGACTCGCATCAGTTGGCAGTTTAAAAAAATGGAGGAGGTAATAGATGTCATCGCTCAATACTGATTTTAATGAGTTAATGGAGCGAGTAAGAGCAGGCCGAGAGTTTGGGCATGCCAGCTTCGAGCCTATCTTTTATTTGATCTTTGATCCACAAAAAATATTGAAAATAAAGCGTCAGCTTCCTGCATGGGCAGCAAAACTTCGAAATGAAGGTTGGGATGTCCATATTTTCTCCATGGCTAAAGCCGTACAAGAAGTCTTTGATGAAATGCCTGTTTTCATTAAGAAAACCTGGGAAAAGCAAGATTCAGCGGCTCTTGAGAATAGAGACTCAGCAGAAAATATAGGCTTGCAGTGGCAAAAAACCAATAAATCATTAGCAGAAGCACTTACCAAAAAAAACGCATTACAAAATAAGCTTGAAGCTAAGTTATTCGACCTTGAAGGTAGGCCAAACTCAATTTTATTAGTGTCAGATATTGAAGCACTTCATCCTTATCTCCGTATAGGGTCTATGGAAAGCCAACTTCAAGGTAAATTTCATGTACCTACTATATTTTTTTATCCAGGTATGAGGACAGGTAAAACCCAACTTAAATTTTTAGGGTTTTATCCGGAAGATGGTAACTACCGTTCAGTACATGTAGGCGGCTGATAATCTGGCTTAATTAATGAGATTTACTTAGGGATATATAATGGAAATTAAAAATTTATTTGATAATAATAAAGATATTTACCGCACTATTGAAAAGGTCATTACTTATGGGGTATCTCAAGAGGAACGTTTAAAAGCTGAGATATCTGAGTATGTTGTCACTGAGAGCATCGAAGAGCAATTTGAAAAACTACTTAGTAAGATGCAGGCAGCCATGGAAGCAGGCGGGCAAAACGAGGTAGGTGTCTGGGTTTCGGGTTTCTATGGTTCAGGTAAGAGTTCTTTTACAAAATATTTAGGCTTAGCTTTTGATGATAATATCAAAATTGATGGCACACCTTTTATCCAGCATCTTCAAGATAGGTTTAAAAAATCAACTACGAAGGCTTTGCTAGCTTCTGTTTCAAAACGTTTTCCTGCGGCTGTCCTTATGCTTGACTTAGCTAGTGAGCAGCTGGCTGGTGCGACAATGGAAGAGGTGTCTACAGTCCTGTACTACAAAGTTCTACAATGGGCAGGTTATTCTCGTAATTTGAAAGTAGCAGCTTTTGAAAGAAAGTTAAAAAAAGAAAACCGTCATGATGAGTTTTTACAAGTTTTCAGAGATTACACTGAAGGAGAGGAATGGGATGACTATCGCAATGATGATTTGATTGTTGACAGTGTTATTCCTGAAATAGCACATCAGATGTACCCAACACTATTCAAAACGTCCTCATCATTCAACACTGAAGCTAGCGAAGTAATCCGTTTTGAAAATGATCGTGTAGAGGAAATGATTGAAATAGCCCGTGAGGCTTCGGGTAAAGAACATATCATTTTTATTATCGATGAAGTAGGTCAGTATGTTGGATCACGACAAAACCTTATTTTAAACTTAGATGGCCTAGCCAAAAACTTAAAAAATATTGGTAATGGTAAGGTTTGGGTAATCGGTACCGCACAGCAAACACTTACAGAAGATGATCCAAAAGCTTCACTTAATTCTCCTGAACTATATAAATTGAAAGACCGCTTCCCAATACAAATAGACCTTGAAGCTAATGATATTAAAGAGATTTGTTATAGTCGCCTGCTCAGTAAGTCACCAGCAGGTGAAACAACACTAGGGAATCTATTTGATAATCATGGTCAAGCTCTACGTAACCATACAAAGCTTGTAGATGCACGCGCTTACGGCGCTGACTTTGATAAGCAGACTTTTATTAATCTCTATCCATTCTTGCCTGCCCACTTCGATATTCTGCTACATCTGTTAGGCTCTTTAGCTAAATCGACGGGTGGTATTGGTCTACGTTCAGCGATTAAAGTCGTCCAAGATATTTTGGTTGAAGGGACTGATGTCACCAAGCCTATTGCAAATCAGCCGGTAGGTTGGTTAGCCAATACAGTTACTTTATTTGACTCTTTGAAAAAAGATATTGAAAAAGGTTATCCAGCACTTTATCAGTCAGTAGGTAAAGTTAAAATTCGTTTTTCAGACTCAGAGCTACATCAAGATATTGCTAAGACCGTATGTGTGTTGCAAATTTTAGGTAATTTACCAATTTCATTGCAAAATATAACCAGCCTTATGCATTCAGATATTATGGCGGCATCTAATGCTGATGCAGTGAAAAAAGCAGTTGATGAGCTTATTAACGATGCCATTGTTCCTTTTGGAGAGCAAGAAGGTAGTCTATGCTTCTTTAGTGAAAAACTTAATAACATAGAGCAAGAGCGTGCAACCATACCTTTACGGCCTATCGAGCTAAGTCGTATTCAAAACGAGTGTTTGAAAGAAGCGTATTCACCTTTGCCTTCAACACAACTAAATGGCTCCTTATCAGTACAAACCGGTCTAAAATCTCAAAATGAGAATGGGGTTCCTGCGTCTTTATTAGGTGAGCGTAATGCAGTACAAACAATAGCTGAATTAGTTGATCCTAAAGACTACGAGGCTACAAAAGCACGCTTAATCAGTGAAAGCCGTGAGAAACTTGCAAAGCACAATATTTTCATTGTCGGTCGCACTACGCCTGAGATGATAGATCTGACTAGAGATATTTATCGTTGTCGTGAAATCGCTAGTAAGTATCGTAATGAGCCAGATCAAGAAGTTAAAGAGTATTGTGCAGGCCAGATAGAAATTTCTAAACGTAAGCTTAGTGAACTGGTACGTTTAATTAAGCGTAGCTTATTGCAAGGGTCTTTTGTATTTCGTGGAGAAGTAACGGCTGTTGAAAGTATTAACCAAGATCTTATTGAAGCAGGACGTAAACATTTAGCTATTGTGGCGGCGCAAGTATTTGAACGTTACAGTGAGGCGCCTGTGCGAGTGAATACTAACCTAGCAGAAAAATTCCTTAGTACTAATAGCTTATCAGGTATTACCAGTGATATTGACCCGCTTGGATTAATACAGCGTACTAGTGGTAACACTACGATTAATACAGATCATAAGGCCATTACAAGTATCCGTGACATGGTCGAACGTCAGGGTTCTATTGAAGGCAAGCGCCTCAGTGATATTTTTACTGATGCTCCTTATGGTTGGTCGCCAGATACTGTACGTTATCTGATTTCTGCTATGTTACTGGCAGGAGAGATTAAACTAAAAGTTGCCGGGCGCGAAGTAACTGTTAATGGACAAAAAGCGATTGACGCCTTAAAAACTAATAATACGTTTAAATCTATAGGCGTGTCTTTGCGTGAAGAGCGTCCGAGTATGGAAGTTCTTGCAAATGCGGCTAGTCGCTTGACTGAATTGAGCGGTGATATTGTAGTACCGTTAGAAGATGAAATAAGTAAGGCAGCTATTAAGTTATTTCCTTTACTACAGCGTAATTATGCTCCTTTAGCAGAAAAGCTGAAAGGCATGGATTTACCTGGATCAGATCGAATAGAAGCGTTAACTAATAATATTACAGAAGTGCTCTCTACTGATGGATCTGATGTATCAGTACGACTAGGTGGCGAGGATTCAGATTTTTATAACAGTCTGAAATGGTCGGCTGATCTCACACTTGCTTTACAGCAGGGGTTAGAGACTGATTTAAAAAATCTACAACAGCATCGTAATGAGATTAACTCTTTACCAGATAGTGGTACTCCGAGCAGATTAAAAACTGAATTAGCAGAAGTACTCGATAATGTGAGCGAGCGCCTCAACCAAGCTGAGTTTTTTAAATATAGCGTAGAGTTTGCTAGTTATTTAACCAGTATTAAGAGTCATGTCCGTAATACGGTTATGATCATGCAAACTGAGCAAGCTGAACGTATTAAAGAAGCACAACAAGAAGTAACTACTATAGCGGAATGGCAAGAATTAACGCAGCAAGAACAACATACTGTATTTGCAGATTTAGAAAGCTTGTCTATACCTGTTAGTGAAGACTTGATTGGGCTGCGCAAATTGGTAAATCAAGATTATAGTATTCAGAATCAGCTGCAGGAGATTAAAAGAAATATCAAGCGTACTAGCCAGCAGCGTCTAAAAGCTAAGTTGGATGAAGAGCAAGAAGTACAAAAACAAGAGGGAAAAACACTCATTACTCGTAATATACAAGCAAAGGCCTATATCACGAATATGACTGATTTAAATCAACTTATCACACAGCTAGAACAACTGCGCGGTGAGTTGCGTCATGCTGAAGAGTTTGAGCTGCTTGTTTCACTTGATGGTTCGCATAGTAATCACTCTATTACTAATAAAGGGTAAGGAAAAACAGATGGCATTTGATCAAACTACCCGAAATCGACTACAACGATTTGTTAATAGTGCACGCGAAATTCTAAGTGATGAGTTCACACGTCAGTTGCAAGCAGTTTACGGTATGGACCCAAAACAGGGCACCGTGGCAGATATTAGCTCCTTGACACATTTGAATAATAGTCAGCGCCAAACGGCTCATATATTACGTGAGACTTTAGAACACTATTTAGCTACTACACCGGGCAAAAGCGACAAAGATAGAGTCAAGCAAGTGTTAAGTCGTATCGTACGAGAGCAAGCGTTCACTGTGCTTAATCGCCTGGCTGCTTTGCGTATGGCAGAGGCTCGTGATTTTTTATTAGAATCTGTTGGTAAAGGGCAAAGCTCGAAAGGCTTTCAGTTATATCGTCAATTGGCTGGTACCAGCCACGGCGAAACAGGTGATGCCTATCGTAACTATTTATTTAGTTTGTTCGATGAGTTTAGTATAGATCTTGCAGTATTGTTTGATCGCTATAGCAGACAAGGTCGACTGTTTCCTCGTGAGTCGGCGTTATTAGAACTACTAGCAGAGATCAACCATCACGAAATTGAAGAACTTTGGGCTGAGGACGAAACCATTGGTTGGATTTACCAATATTTTAACTCACAAGAAGAACGCAAAAAAATGCGTGCCGAATCACAAGCACCGCGTAACAGCCGTGAATTAGCAGTCCGTAACCAGTTTTTTACGCCACGTTATGTAGTGGAGTTCTTAACGGATAATACCCTAGGGCGTATCTGGTATGAAATGACTCAAGGTAATACGGCGTTGATTGACAGCTGCAGTTATCTGGTGCGTCGACCTACTGAGATATTTTTAAAGCCTGGTGAGCAATCACCTGAAACTGATAGCGTCGAAGGCAAATCTTTAAGTCAGGACGAGCTACTAAAGCAGCCTGTTTATATACCGTACCGCAAGCTGAAAGATCCACGTAGTATCCGTATGCTTGACCCAGCCTGTGGTTCTATGCACTTTGGACTATATGCATTTGATCTATACGAGCAGGTTTATTTGGAAGCTTGGCAATTAGAGCAAGAGCTGGGACCAGATGCCTTTCTGCGTGAGGCCAATCAACAAGCTCTGCAAACTAGCTTTGCCAATCTAGATGATTTCAAAGCACAAATACCTAAGCTCATTATTGAAAATAACATTCATGGCGTTGATATTGATCCTCGAGCAGTTCAGATAGCAGGTCTAAGTCTATGGCAGCGTGCTCAGCGTGCCTGGCAGCAGCAAGGTTTGAAGCCGCAGCAGCGCCCTGTGATTGTGAAGTCGAATATCGTATGTGCTGAACCGATGCCTGGCGATAAAGACTTACTAAAAGAGTTTACCGAGAAGCTTCATCCACCTGCATTAGGTCAGTTGGTAGAAGTTATCTTCGATAAGATGGAGCTAGCAGGAGAGGCTGGCACGCTATTAAAAATTGAAGAAGAGATCCAAATAGCCATAGATAATGCACGTGCTCAATGGGAAACTAAAAAGGGTAGTGATAGCATCGGTGATTTGTTTCAGGATGAACTTGAGGCTGCTACACCGCAGCAAGAGCTAGGGTTTGACTTATATGGTATAGATAGTGAGACATTTTGGGATGATGCTGAGCAGCTAATCTTAAAGGCATTAAGTGATTATGCTAATCAAGCAGAGTCTGATACCGATCAAAAAAGACTGTTTGCTGAAGATGCTGCCAAGGGGTTTGCATTTATCGATCTGTGCCGTAAGCGGTTTGATGTGGTGCTAATGAATCCGCCGTTTGGTCAACCATCGAAAAAGGTTCAAGCGCATGTTCAAAAACTAGGAATGAAAGGGCGCGATCTCGCTGCTGATTTTGTTACTCAAGGCCTTGACTTGGCTGGTATAAATGGAAGACTGGGTGCAATTACTACAAGGACACTCTTTTTTCTTAAGGGTTATGTTGATTGGCGAGAAAATATAGATGCGAAAGGGCGTGGTACTGAAGTTTTTCTAGATCTTGGGTTTGGTGTGCTGGATGCTGCAGTCGAGACAGCTGCATATACTATATGTAAAGCAAGACTAAATGACTATGGGCTTTATTATGATCAAAAAGGAAGTCACCAAAAAATCGAGTCTAATGAAATTATAGCTTTAGATAACAGTAAGTTATATATAAAGAAGCAATCTTCATTTCGTAAAATCCCTAGATCTCCTACTTGTTACTGGGCAAGTGAGGAGCAACTATCTAGCTTTATTGAAAACTCATCAATAAGTGATAGCTATACTGTTATGTCTGGAGGCAATCCGAGAGATGATTTTAGATTTGTTAGGCATTGGATCGAGATTGGGAAGTCAAATCATAAAGATTATGTGTTGTACTCAAAGGGTGGTGAGTTTTCGCCATATTACTTTGATGTCCACCTAGCTTTAAATTGGAAAGAAAGAGGACATCAACTCAAATCTCATTGTTCTGAATATAGGCGAGCTTTAGGTTGGTCACCTGACTGGCAAGCACTTATGATGAATTATAAAAGCTATTTTTTACCTGGTATAACCTGGCCTAGAAGAACTAGTAGACTAAGTTTTAGATTCTTACCTCAGGGCTGTGTTTTTGGTGATAAAAGTCCTGTGATTCAAAGTATCTCAAATGAACCAAAAGAATTAATTCCTTTAATTAGTCAATTAAATAGCTCATCCGTTGATGGATTGGTTTCACTGATGGTTGGTAGTAGTGAACTAGCTCAGTCCTTTGAGGTTGGAATAATTTCAGCCCTTCCAAGTAGATCTTACGACGTAGATAGATTATCAGAAGTGTCTTTATTGCAATGGAATAATTATAGGGATTTAGATACTACAAATGAAGTATCCCATGCCTACTTATATCCATTTATTTCTGGTAAGAAAACTACTTACCTACAAGCTTTTGATAATACAGTTAACAGTCAGAAAAGTAGTATATTAAATATTATAAAAAACCAAAGTGAAATAGATAATAATTTTCTTCTTGATATGAGGGACGGGTCTAAATTAAATGCTAATGACTTTTCTTTGTTAACTAATAAGGATTTTGCAAAAAGTACTTTTTCATTTGCAGTAGGCTGCCTTTTTGGAAGGTGGGACTATGAAAGAAGATTAGAAGCTAATAATATTGAAGACGATCCATTCTCTAATCCAGGCTTTATCTCTCCTGCCTTAATAGATATTAATAAAAAGAGTGTTTTGTCAATTGACTCGGAAAGTATTTCTTCAGTTTTAAACTCTATTTTTATTGATAATACCTGGGAAACTAGTTTTGCTAAAGATATAGGTTTTGATGATATATCTTATTATATTAATAAGGTAAATGGCTTCTTCAACGATCATTTAAATAAATATACGAAAAGTAAACGATATTTTCCTATTTATTGGCCTCTACAGACTATTTCAGGTTCTTATACTCTTTGGGTGTATTATCATTCCTTAAACCAACAAACTCTTTATACTTGTGTCAACGATTTTATTGAACCTAAATTAGCTATCGTCACTGCAGATTTAAATGGCTTGCGTGATAAATCTACTCGTAGCACTGAAGAAGAAAAAGAGTTGGCTCATTTGGCTGATTTAGAAGCTGAACTCAGAGAATTCCGTAATGAGTTACTGCGCTTGGCTAAATTTTGGAAGCCAAACTTAAATGATGGCGTGCAAATTACTGCTGCACCTTTATGGAAGTTATTCCAACATAAAGCTTGGCAAAAGAAGTTAAGAGAAACCTGGGGAAAACTTGAAGATGGTGAATACGATTGGGCGCATTTAGCAGGTAGTGTCTGGCCTGAACGTGTATTGCGTAAATGTCATCAAGACCACAGTATAGCAATTGCACATGACGTTGAAGATATCTTTTGGCACGAAGTCGAAGTGCCTATAATGCGTGGTAAGAAACCTACTGGTGATACAAAGATTGAATGGCAGCCAAAAAATCTTACCGATACTGAATTAACAGCATTGATAAAGCAAACTGTTATAGGTAGTAAGTAGTGAACTACAATGGAGAAATGCAACGTATGACTATTCAGCAATTCATACAAGAACAAATATTCATACCACGCCTGAACCATAGTGAAGTGTTAGTAGTATATGATCCAGATCAGCGCTATCGCGATATCTGCTCTAGTATGGCTAATGAAAAACGCGTGGTTGTAGATGCTACTGAAACGAGTATAAAAAGTCGTGCAGATGCAATTATGGCTTTAGGTCTGTTAGGTCGTAAAGAGATAGAACAACTACTCGTCTACGTGCCATCTTCGAAACCAATAGAGGATGAAGAAAAGCAAATAGATCCTTTTTCGCTTTATGCTGAGTGCGGTGCGGTATTTCCCGATGGGGATAGTGATAGCTATATGGATTTGTGCCTGCAAGCTAAGCCTGACCACACTACTGATATACGTAAAGCTTTTGCTCTTGATTCAAATCCTAGCTTTGCCATTATAAATAATATCGGTGATGGTCAGAGCTGGCCCAATTTGCAGGCACAGCTTGGAGTGGAATCTGCCAAAGGTATTATTTTTGCCTTATTAGCACCTAGTGCCATACAGCAAGCTGCATTAAAAGAAAGCAAAGCTTGGGTAGGTGAGGCTAAAGAGTTGTTCAAGGATAGTATCGGTCTGTCTTTAAAGACTCGGGCTGAGAGTTGGCCTGCTATTGCTGATGAATTATGGCGATTTATGTTGTTTAGCGAGTTTGCCTTTGACTTACCGGAGTCGCTACCCTCAGACTTGCTAGATGTGCCGCGAGCAGACGATAGTGCTCAACCGTTAGTTGAAGATATTTGTGAACGTTTACGTAGTGATAGGCGCACACAGGATATATATATAGAGCAAGCTGAAGCTATTGAAAGTGATTTGAATCTTAAAGACTGTTGTAGTCATATGGTGGACTTAGGTGAAAGAGATACTTTCCCATTCGAAGAGCGAACTTTTCTATTACAGGCAATAGACTCTTTAAATCATAATGATACTGATAAGGTGCGGTTGATTTTATCACGTCATGCGCAGTCGGTATGGACAGGTAAAGGTGAAAGCCAAATACAGTGGGATTTGCTACGTTCCGCTTTAGCTCTAGTAGGAGCCTGCCAAAATAACGAGCGACTACTAAATGAACATAAGAATAGCATGCAAATGCTAATAGACTTCTATGTTAGTCAGTTACATGAGGTAGATCGCTCACATCGTGAGTTTGAGCAGGCGGTTAGCGATTATGATTGGCAGGATACTCAAGGCTTAATGAAGCCATTACAACAGCAAGTCCGTAAGCAATACGGCAGGCTGATGGAAAAAGTACAGATTATATTTACCAGTCATCTCGAACAGAGTGGGTGGCCGCTGGCGAGTAAACGTGCTAATACGGAAGTTTTCGATCAGATGGTTGCTCCTAAGCTGATGCAAAGCGGCAATAAGGTCGCTTACTTCATGGTTGACGCTTTGCGCTATGAGCTGGGTGTGGCATTGGCTCAACAGCTTGCTGAAGATGGAAAGGTAGAGCTTATAACTGCTCTTGCTCAACTACCCAGTATCACCTTAGTCGGTATGGCAAGTTTACTGCCAGGAGCCAGTACTGATTTCCGTTTGGTTAAATCTGAGAATGGTTTTGTACCCTATATTCAGGAACAGGAAGTTAAAACAGTTGTACAGCGTATGAATCTAGTTAAGAAGCGTTATGGGCATCGCTTCCAAGAGGGAAGGCTTGAAGAGTTTGTACGTGGTCGCTTTAAAGTTGAAAATGATATTGAGCTACTTATATTACGCTCAGTAGAGATAGACAGTCATTTTGAAAACCACCCTGACACCGCACCTACCGAAATCATTAACGCATTAAAGCGTATTCGTGTGGCTGTTCATAAACTAAAGGATGCTGGGTTTAATGAAGTTGTGATAGCCACTGATCACGGTTTCTTTATGAACACACATGCGGCAGCGGGAGATACTTGTAGCAAACTGCAAGGCAATTGGAATAACGTGCATGAGCGCTGCCTATTAGGAGAAGGGGATGTTGATAATAATCATTATAAGCTTTCTTGTGAAAAAGCAGGCATTAAAGGTGATTTCTCGACAATAGCGGGTCCATTGTCTTTAGCCTCTTATAAGTCAGGTATGCTCTATTATCATGGAGGTGCATCGCTACAAGAGTGTGTCGTACCTGTGATTACCCTTCAGTTATCAGCTATAGAGCAAATGCCAGTTGCGAAGGCAAATGTTGAATTGAACTATAAAAATGGTGCTAAGCGTATTACTACACGCTTGCCTGTAATTGAGATATCACTTGAAAGCCAGGATATGTTCTCTGTGGATAGCGATTTTGAAATACTCATAGAAGCTCACAATAATTCTGGTGAAGTCGTAGGCGAAGCCAAGCATGGCGGTGCGGTCAATCCTGCAACTGGAACAATTCACCTGAAACCTGGCGATAAAAATCAAATTACGATAAAAATGCAGCTTGATTTTGAAGGTAAGTTTACAGTGAAAGCACTGAATCCATCTACGATGGCAATTTTCTGCCAACTCAATTTAGAAACAGATTATACGGTGTAATGTATGGACGCTTTAGATACACAGTTAAATAGATTGTTTGATGGAAAAGTGGTCAGAAAAGATCTAGTACATAGAATAAAAAAGGGGACCAACGTTCCTACTTTTGTTCTTGAGTTTTTGCTGGCACGTTACTGTGCTAGTGATGATGAAGCTGAGATCCAAGCAGGTATGGAAGCGGTTTTAGAGACACTGAATGATAACTATGTGCGCCCTAATGAATCGAACATGGCACAATCTAAAGTAGCGACCAAAGGTAAATACCGATTTATTGATAAGGTACATGTAAATTATAGTGAAAAAGATCGTAGACATTGGGCAGCCTTAGAGAACTTTGATTCTAGGAAAGTAGCTATTAGCGAGAAATTCTATCGTGATCATGATCGATTATTACAGGGTGGGTTATGGGCTGAAGTTACTATTGCCTATAACGAAATAGAAGAAGATGATTATACTTTTTATATCGAAGACCTACGTCCCATACAGCTTAGTCGGTTTAATTTTGAACATTACTGTGAAGGTCGGCAGGAGTGTAGTCGTGATGAATGGATGAGTTTCATTTTACGAACTGTCGGATTAGAGCCAGATAAGCTGAGCCCGCGCGTAAAAATACATTTTATTGCACGTTTGCTTCCTCTGGTTGAACCTAACTTTAATTTCATTGAGCTTGGCCCACGTGGCACTGGTAAATCTTACTTCTTTAGTGAGTTTTCTCCTTACTCAACATTGATTAGTGGCGGTCAAGCTACTAAGGCAACGCTATTTTACAATAACCAGCGCAAAAAAATTGGTCTGGTTGGTTTTTGGGATACGGTGGCATTCGATGAAGTCGGAGGCATTAAGGTTAAGGACCAAGATACTATTCAGATCATGAAAGACTTCATGGCGAATGGAAGGTTCTCACGAGGAGTTGAAGTCATTGCTGATGCTTCTATGGCATTCGTTGGTAATCTGGATTTGTCTGTCGAGCAAATTGTAAACTCGGAAGTTTATGATTTATTTCAGCCTTTGCCTAAAGAATTTGATTTAGCGGTAATGGACAGATTTGCATTTTATTTACCGGGCTGGGAAATGCCTAAGAATAGTAGTGAGTTCTTAACTAGTAACTATGGTTTCATTACTGATTACTTAGCCGAAGCTTTTCATTATCAGCTGAAGCAAACCAACCGCTATGAAGAGGTGAGTAGACGTATCAAGCTGGGTAGTGCGGTCGAAGGCCGCGATGAGAAAGGTATTAAAAAGACTGTTGCTGCGTTTCTAAAAATCTTACACCCTAGTGCTCCGCCAACCGATAAAGAGTTTGAAGAGTATGTAAGCTATGCTATAGAGGCACGTCGTCGCGTAAAAGAGCAAATGAATAAGCGGAAATCAGATAATGAGTTTGCGAAGATAAATTTATCTTATTTTGATTCGACGGGTAAAGAGGTCATAATCTATTGTCCTGAATCAAAAGATGCGCATGCTACTCAGAATCCTCAACGAAAGAACATCCATGCAGATAGTGAAATTAATAGCTCTTTATCCACTTTACCTACTCATAAAGCTGAGCACGTTAGCTCTGAATTAGCTGCTGAACCTTATATTACAGAAACTCTTGTCAAAGAATTGACTGAGCAGCATTTTACAATTCACTACGGAGCCACAGGTTATAGCTACGAGACAATTTTTAGTCCTTATTTACAAGGTGCGAAATCAGTTGAAGTCAAAGATCCTTTTATTCGCGAGACTCATCAAATACAAAATTTTGTACGTTTCTGTGAAGCTGTAATCAGCATACAAAACATTAAGAAAATAAAGTTGATTACTACTTATGATGAAGATACTGATGTTAGGAAGATGTCAGGTAGATTGAATGAGCTTCAGCAGAGTTTAATGGAGATAGATATTGAGCTTGAAGTACAGATCAATGAGCACATGCTGCATGATAATGAAATTATCATAGATAATGGATGGGTTTTTAAGATTGACAGAGGGTTAGATTTTTATCAAAAACCTGACAGCTTATTTGGTATCGGTAGTAATAATGTACTATTACGAAAATGTGTAGAGACTAGAGTAGATATATTTAAAAAATAAATTAAATGAAGATAAATGTTAATAGAATCAGTAATACTAGGGCATGTCGAACATTTATAATTTAAGCCAAATAAAGGCACAAGCTAGCGCCACTGTATTCTCATATCTTTGCTTAAGCTTGTCATATCTAATGGCGATTTTAAGTGAACGAATGCACTTTCAAATAAATGGCGGACTTTGGAGCCCATCCCAGATTCTGTGTAACTGCTATCTAGATTAAAATCTTAATAAATATATTTTGCGTGTGAATATATAAATGCCACTTATTGACGGTCAATGAGTATCTGACTAATACATATAGTTATGTAATGATCCCAACTCTGAGTAGTGACTCAAGACTACATCTACAAACTCATTTGCTTCATCTAAATAGTAGTGTACGGGCTTGTACGTATCGACATTAAGAACCCATTGTCCAATACCTCCAAACTCATGACTAGAAATGGTCAGTACCTTGCGGCTTTCTATACGCTGGCATGATAGATATTCAGTTGTTGAAAAAAACCTACCCATTAACGCTTCGCAATGTGGGCATGAGTTTGCCATATAGCTTGTCTTCGCAGTCTTGCTATATCGCTCTCTTAACGGCGAGAACTGGAATTCCGCTAAAAACTCTCGATTAATAAGCTGAATTTCTTGTATTGGCAGCTCTCTTATTTCTGAAGCCTCATCAGCCACCTTTATCCATTGACCGTAAGCATAATCATGGTAAAAAGCTCCGTTGACTGGCTGAATATCTTTATGACATTGCCAGCAATTTGTCTGCATAATTTCAACAGATAAATAACGTTCACCATTGTCCCTTGTAATGAATTCATAGTGCCCGCCAAATAACTGCTTGATAAAATCCACTAGCTCAAGTGAAATAGGGGTAAACGCAGCCAATTTCCTGTCGAATAAGTAACTATTATGAACCCGCATATACTTATCGTGGTCTTGAGAGAGAGTAAATACTGGCAAGCTTTTACGTCGATAGGCATAATCTCCCACTAGGGCGTTATGCTTTTTGGTCCTGCTACCACGTAGTAGCCAAACACACCGAATATTGGATTGGTCGTATAGAGATTGTCTCCGCTGAGTTTCTTTATAGGATTGCGGTGACCACTGTATCTCAACTGCCATTCTTGCTTTGCCTTTTTCTGCAAAGATATCTGCAATCCAAGTATCACCTGCGTCGGTTTGACCGCGTTTTTCTACCTCAACATGCCAGCCCATTTCATGCAAGGTTCTACTTACTAGGTACTTTGCAAATTGATGCTCTCTAGACTCACCATCTGAACCATTACAACCCATTGGTATTTTGCCTTTATGCGCGAAAAACTGTGTACCCAAGGCACTGGTTTTCAATATGGCTGGCAAGCCACAACATGGCATGGTCAGGTCATGTTCTCTTGCTTGAGCTTTAAGCACTACCCATTCAGTTTGTGAGTAATGGAAGCTGTATGTGAGCTCACTATCTTTCAAACATACAAATGCCACAAATTATCCTTATCGTATGATGCCGATCGCTTTTGCAATATCCTTGGTATACCATTTATTTTACTGTGTGACAGCTAATGTACTTAGGGTTTGTTACGGATAGTGTGTTAGACCTCAAACCTCAATTTTGACAAACTCACCTGAGTCAATTTTCGAACCCAAAAAGGGTGCTAACAATATGCCGTATATAGCGTTAGCATATTTTTTTGCTACTACCTATATCTAATCATTATCGATATTTATTCATCACGCTAATAATTTTAAATCCTCGTTAACAAGGCTATAAGCATCTAAGAAATTACTACTTAATCTATAAAATAATTTTATTAAAAGCATAATCGTCAGTGAGCTTTAGCATTAGCCAGCTATTTAAAGACTAATAAACACAATGATAAATACTAAAAAGGCTGCTAATGCGCCGAAGCACCCATTACTGTCATACCAAATTGCCATACATCGCCTTTTTTGAAGGTCGTTGTTTTGTCATTGTGAGCTATGCTGAAGAAATTGTACAAGTAAACTAAGTATAACAATAGATATTTATCGATAAAATAAGAACCCATAACGCAGAATTTAGAGTAGACCTCTAGTTAAGGATGACTATAGATCACTTTTTGAATACTTGCTGTCAGCGTCATGGGCGAATGTTTAACGTATCCTAGCCTTATTAAAACTTCGTTTCACTCATATTTAGCGACAGCAGTTGTCGTATCCTCTAATTAAGGTCTTTTCTGTCATCCATTTTTATACTATAGTTATTGAGTCAGGGCGTTATTAATTTGAAAGAATATAGCAATATAGAGTTAACCCTCGAGGCGCAACGCTTCACCCTATAACTCTGCTATTGCTGGTAAATATCAAAAACTCTGACTGGTATTAATCATTACTCTTATTATCAATAAATCCAAGCGCATATCAAATGATAGCCATTATGAAAATGATGGTAAGAGATTTTGTCTTATCAAAATGATAAGACGAGTCAGTCATTAAAAAATCATATTTTACTTAAATATATTGTTTTATAACGTGGATTCAAAAGCTGCGAACAAACGCGGCTGACTTAAATTTGGCTCAAGAATGAAAACAAAAAATTAGAAACGCTACTATCCAAAAAAAATAAAAAATAAGGAAAATTCTATGACAAATACAAAGAGTGCTTTTGAACCAAAACGTATAGATGATATGCACTGGTCAGATATATCTAAAGTCTCTAAATCAATTCAAGATAATGTACAAAGCAAGCAAAAGATCCCGCTGTTTTATCTGCATAACGAGTCTATCAATGACTATGAAGAGGATATTTACTTTGTGAACAATAGCGATGAGATATTGAGCTTTGTTGCTCCTTATGAATTGATGAAGAGGGATTCAGACAACCCTGAGATAGTCATTTCTGTCGAGCCTAGTGAGCGTGATAAAGTTTTTACCTATACTGATGTATTACCTAAGCAAGGCGTGAAAATTGATCGTCAGCATATCATCTACGATAGTGACTATCTTAATCAAATCATTGTTTATACCATGAGTCGTGCTAACAAGGAGATGTGGGGTGTATGGCGCTTGAGCGTGTGCGAGAAAGGCTTATTTTCGTCATCTTATCCCTTGTTATGGGAGGATAGCACTAAACCATCATGTGTTGTGAGCGCGGAAAAACTAAACGATTCCAAAGATCGACCTATTTTACCTCGCGTATTGCCCATACGTCAGCAGTTGTATGAGAAATGGGCTAATTATTATGACGATGCTTATGCAAGCCTGATGACAGCTATCACAGATGCGATTTATCGTTATGACTTTGGTATTGTAGGATGTTATTACAATAGTAATTGGGATGAGTACAGTACTGAAGCGGAGCTGATCGCCAATCTACTGATTAAGAATAGTGCTGATAGTGTAGAGGAGGTTTTGACAGTAATGATAGCGGTCTATGATTCATCGTTTGGTGCTGGATATACCACAGTGCCTAAAGAGATCGCTGAGCATATCTATGGTCTATGGTTAAGGTATAAAGATATCGTTAAATAATTAAAGGAGAAGGTTATGATGTTTCCAATTGAAAATAATGATACTTTTTTACTGTTCTTTCATGGTCTTGATTCGAGCAATGAAACTAGTAAGTATACTTGTATTACCCGTGAGCCTAAGTACTGTCAAACCGTCAATTACAGACAGAATTTTAATGAAATTTTCGATGTTTACGACATATTAATACAAGAAAAAATGAAACAGTATCCGCGAGTGGTCTTAGCAGGACATTCGCTTGGCGGTTGGTTTGCCAATCACTTCGCGCATAAATATAATCTACGTGCGCTATTGATAGCACCTTGTATTTATCCTAGTGAGGTCTTAGCCGATCGAATACCTGAGGTGGCTAATATAAAGCTGTCATTTCCTACCTCAAGTACTGAAATGATGCGAGTCATGGTTGAGATCGAGGACGAATGCTTGGATGTAGCCGTTGCTAGACGGACGTTGGTCAACCTGCCTGAGAGCTGGGACGTGGACTACTTTGAGCGCGGTCATCATCGAATTGCTCGCAGTGAAGATATTTGGTATCACTTAGTCCATCTATGCGAAGACCCTATCATTTGGATGGATGAGGCAACGTATCATGGGGAAGATTAACTGACACTATTGATATCATTAAAAAGTATGATCAGGTAGTAATGAGGTTTATCACTCTAAAAGAGTATATAGCAGGTAACAACCAAACCCCGATATTAATAGCGTCACCTAAGAAAATTAAATTTCATACCCCCGCCCTCTACACTATATAAATAATAGCATATAGAGCTTTTCCAGTTTGTCAGAGTAAGATTGTTCCATGGCATATGCAAATATTGATGATATTTTAAACACCATAATATTGAGGGACTTACTACCTAATAAGTTATAGTTTGAGTAAGAACTTGATCTACTTTAGCGTTAACTATTTCTAGTATCGATTTGAATGTTGAGCATAGCTCGACTATAAAACTGACTACATCAGTGTATTTATACGGACTCTAATGCTTGCTGGCAAGCTTCAGCTAAATAAGGGTCAACCGTATCTTGTTTTAGCAGCCACTTCAGATATCCAGCCCCATCTGAATGGGTAGCCAAATCTGCAATAGCCTCACCTTTATGCTTGCCAAAACTTAAATGCGTGGGTACACGTGCCATCTGGCTAAATCCATATAAGCTCTTCACATCACTTATTTCATGACCCTGACTATTAGCCAAGTCAATCAAACTACCAAGCACCAGCTCAGCAAAGTAAATATCGGCAATGGCAGCATGAGCATCTCTTGCTTGAGCACGCGCTATATCTCGGTGAAAATGATAGAGGAGGGGTACTAGCTTATGACTTTTCAGCGTAGGAAGAAGGAAATTAGCCATTGCATTGATGCATATCAACTTAGGTGTATGAGTCACACCCACATTTTTAAGAACTGTCATATCGAAATCGATATTATGACCAATTAAGTAATAAACACTGTTAGGCAGTCTAAAATCTGTATGAGGTGGTTCACCTGCCACATCCTCATTACAGATATGTGATATCGCCATAGAGCCCAAGCTAATTTATTTTAAAGGGTTGAAGCGCTTAGCTCTCGGCTCCTGCAACACAGTCACCTTGCCATCGATGATATCAACAATAGAGTAGGAGGACTCAGTCATATGTGGCTAGATTAATCCTGTTGTTTCTGTGTCAAGTATGTATGTGGTCATAATTAGCCTTCATAAATATGAGGAGCTTAGCAGTCTGTTATAGATGGTTCTATTATATCAGTCTATTTTAAGTGGTATATTAATGGGTTTGGAGGGTGAGATACCTGGTTCCTTTGGGGTATACCCTAATTTACAATGCTCACTTGAAGTTAATAAGTCCAAAAAAGATTTGTTGGTAATTTTCATATCATTCAAAGTAGTTAGCTAACTCTCCCAAGCATAAGATACTTATCCAGTAGAATTAAGCTGCCTAGTTTAGTTTTTGCATTGGCGTAAACATACAAACAATCAAATGGAAAAATTATTATGATGTCTAAGCTAATCATTGTGGTGCTCATACTGTTATTTTTATCTGGTTTGTCAGGGCTACTGGAAATTGTATTTTACAACGGTATTAATGCCGATGGTATATTGCAAGAAAGTTTCTTTTTGCCGTTATCCTTCATATTGGCAACACTAGCGGTCGTACTTTATATATGCTCAATAGCAACTAAACTAATATCTGCAAAGCTCAAATGCTGATGATGGAAGCCTTATTTATGATTCATAATTTCAGAGCCACTTTTTATTTTTAGAATGTTCATATAACAGTCGTTTAACTAACGTCAATGACGAACACCCAACCTTATTTTATACTCTGCAATTATCTTCTATTATTACTAACATGTAAAAGTCATTTTATTCTAATGCTGGTTATTATTTCTCATAAACAATGTAAAGTAGGCGTTATAGATCAGATAGTAAGTAATGAGCTGAATCTATAGTGCTAAAAAAACATATGATTTACAGATACTGATCTTTCAGTCAACCTTATTAGGATTAAAATAATGACTCTTTCCGTAAATAAAAACAATGTAGCCTCACTTGCTCAAGAGTCTGGTATCCAACTTATTAAAGCAGGTACTTATAAGCTAAACCAACTCGCTGGCTTACTTGAAGTTAACAACCTAAAAAGTCAGATGGCAGAAGTTAGCGTCACCAATAATACTAATGGTTTAACGGTTGGTTTTTTTGCCATGCAACCTGGTGTTGAGTTTGAGTACACTTATGAATTTGTAGAATACAAAGTAATCACTAAGGGTAAAATTGTGATGCGGGATTTACAAGGCAACAAATACGTGGCAGAAGTAGGTGATATCTTACTATTTACACCTAACGTGACGGTTATATTTGATGGCGAAAGTGATGGTGAGGCAGTTTATACCGCACATCGCAGTGCTGATAACATGTTTGCACCTAAGTAAAATTTCAGGCTTATTATGAAAAATACATGATGAGCCTGTTAGCTGATTTCATGGTTGTTAATAACGATTTGAACAAGTCATCTGCCTTCGATCTATTGAGGAGGGTAGATACATCAAGTACTCACGATTAAGCTTCTAATATTCATGATTGTGATGGCCATAAGCTCACCATTTCCTGCCACGTAAAAGCCTGATTTATGATTTTAGCTTTCATGAATCTCACCTCATAATGACAGCAGTCTATTAGTTACTCTGGTTTTCATAACCTACCTTGCGAATAGATTGTCAGTTATTTGAATATGTTATTGTCTAGGACAACGTTATGAATATAATCACACCTAAAATTGTCGTTATTGGCGGCGGTGCTGGTGGTTTAGAGCTTGTAACCCAATTAGGACACAAGTTAGGAAAGAAAAAGCAAGCCGATATATTATTAATAGATAAAAACCGTACTCATATTTGGAAACCGTTACTGCATGAAGTCGCGACAGGCTCTATTGATTCTGATTTAGATGGTGTGGTGTACTCGGCGCATGCTGCTCAGCATCATTACCACTTTCAGCTGGGGGAATTTGATAATATTGATCAAAAAACTAAAACCATCACTCTTGCTGCACTGTATGATGAATCAGGCCATACTATCTTGCCGGAACGCCACGTGCACTACGATCATCTTGTTATTGCCATTGGCAGCATAAGTAACGACTTCAATACCCCTGGGGTGAAGGAAAACTGCTACTTTTTGGACTCAACTCAGCAAGCTCAACGTTTTCAGCATTCATTGCTTGATGGTTTTACGCGTCTTCATCAAGATGATAACCAGCAGCAAGCACTTAATATCGCCATTGTTGGTGGAGGTGCAACGGGAGTAGAACTTTCAGCTGAGCTGTACCATGTGTCTAATCTATTAAAGCTATACGGCTTGACAAATATGTCGCCGAAACGTTTACACATCCATTTAATTGAAGCGGGACCACGCATTTTACCTGCCTTGCCTGAGCGTATTGCATCAAGTGCTAAGCGCGAATTATTGAAACTAGGCGTTCATGTACGTGAACATACACAGGTGAAAGAGGCGACGAAGTACGGCTTTATTACGAAAGATGATGAGCAGATTGAGGCTGATATCATGGTATGGGCGGCAGGCGTAAAAGCCCCTGATTTTATTAAAGATTTGGGGGTTTTTGAGCTTACTTCTAATAATCAAATTCGGGTAAATAAATTTTTACAAAGCACGGTTGATGACCGTATCTTTGTATTAGGCGATTGCTGCGCCTTCACCCAAACCGATGGCAAACAAGTGCCACCGCGCGCGCAATCTGCACATCAAATGGCAAAATGTGTTGAAAAAAATATAATTGCAACGTTAAGAAAGCAGCCACTACGAGGTTTTACCTATAACGATTATGGGTCACTGGTTAATCTATCACGTTACGGTACTGTGGGAAACTTAATGGGTAATCTCACCAATAACAGCTTTTTCATTGAAGGAAAGATTGCCCGTTTTATGTACATATCGCTCTATCGCATGCATCAGATGTCTATTCATGGTGCCTTCAAGACATTTGCTTTATGGATTAGCGAAAAGATACTACGCATAGGTCGTCCAAAGATCAAATTACATTAAGTAAAACGACAGCGATAAACTGATTATCGCTGTCGTTTTTTTACACTATCATAAGAGGTTTGCGACGGGCACTAGAGGCGCATGAAAGGTGCGGTTCGGCTGATCTTCGACTCAGCGACTGTTTCAGGTAATCCTTGCGCCACGATATGGCCACCTTCACCACCTGCACCAGGGCCGATATCAATCACCCAATCACTACTACTAGCAACCTGCATGTCGTGTTCGACCATGATAACGCTGTTACCGGCATCAACAAGTCCATTCAATTGCGCCATCAACATCGAGACATCTTTTGGGTGCAAACCCGTTGTTGGCTCATCTAGGATATACAGCGTATCGCCGCGCTGCGTTCGCTGCAATTCAGTGGCAAGTTTAATACGTTGGGCTTCACCGCCAGATAGCTCAGTTGCTGGTTGGCCAAGTCGTAAGTAGCCAAGCCCGACTTGTAGCAAGGCACTTAATGCTCGCAAGATAGCAGGGTCGTCTGCAAAGAATTCATAAGCTGATTCAACCGTGAGCGCCAGCACATCGGCGATGTTTTTGTCACGATACGTGACCTCTAGCGTGTCCTCATTGTAGCGCTGTCCGTGACAGACTTGGCAAGGCGAATAGACGCTAGGAAGAAACAGTAGCTCGACACTCACAAAGCCTAAGCCTTCACAATTAGGACAACGACCTTTAGTCGTGTTGAATGAAAAACGCCCTGCGTTGTAACGACGAGATTTTGCCTCGCTCGTTGACGCGAATAGCTTACGGACATGATCAAACAGTCCGGTATAGGTAGCAAGGTTTGAGCGCGGCGTACGCCCAATAGCTTTTTGATCGACGGTTACCAGTCGTTTGACATCATCCATACCCTCAATGATTTGTCCACCGGTTGGCGTCTCCAACTCTTGCTCAAGTAAATCGGCTTCGCCAGTTGGAGCTTCAACCGTTTGTTTTTGTCCTAGAGCCTCATAAACGAGCTCTACCAAAGCTTGACTCACTAGACTCGACTTTCCTGAACCTGATACACCCGTGACAGTAGTCATCACACCCAATGGAAAACCGACATCCAGCTCTTGTAAGTTATTACGCGTAATCCCTGTAAGTTTAAGCCACGCTGTCGGCTCTCTTGGTGTGCGTTTTACGATAGCGTCAGTGCTGAACAGATAGCGGCTGGTATGCGAGTGAGTCAAGTCGCGCAATCCCTCTACAGGACCACTATAAATCACCTCGCCGCCATGAGTACCCGCATTGGGGCCAACGTCTACGATCCAATCAGCGTGTCTGATGACGCTCACATCATGCTCGACGACAAACACTGAGTTACCAGCGGCAATGAGCTCATCTAAGGCACTTAGTAATGCTTGGGTATCTGCTGGATGAAGACCAGCGGATGGTTCATCTAGTACATAAACCACCCCAAAAAGTTGTGAGCGAATTTGAGTGGCTAGGCGTAAGCGTTGTAGCTCACCAGGAGATAGTGTAGGTGTGGTGCGCTCAAGTGATAAGTACCCCAAACCCAATAGGGTCAGTGCTTTTACCCGAGATAACATATCACTGGCAATGCGCTGAGCGACGATAGCCTTTTCACGATTTGCCATATTGTCAGTTGGGACTTTATTGGCCGCAGTCTCAAGCTTGCGCGCCAGTTCGATAAAGGTCAGTTGCGA
This sequence comes from Psychrobacter sp. Choline-02u-9, assembly GCF_002836505.1. Taxonomy (GTDB): domain Bacteria; phylum Pseudomonadota; class Gammaproteobacteria; order Pseudomonadales; family Moraxellaceae; genus Psychrobacter. Next base: position 89,905 of record NZ_PJBF01000040.1, on the reverse strand, counting down.
CAGCTCCCCAATATCAAGTCCTGCGAACGTAACGGATAGTGATTCTTTTTTCAGTTTTTTACCATCACATTCTGGACATACAGAGATTTGCATAAACTGAGAAACGCGCTTTTTTGTCAATGAGCTCTGAGTAGTGGCAAAAGAATGCAGTATGAAGCGCTTTGCACTCGAAAACGTGCCCATATAGTTGGGCTTTTCGCCGCTCTCAATCGCTTTTCTTACTTGCTCAAGGCTGTATTCAGGGTAGACAGGAACGGTTGGGGTTTCATCTGTAAACAAGATCCAATCGCGGGTTTCTTTTGGCAGTTTATGCCAAGGCGTGTCAATATCGTAGCCGAGTGACACCAGTATGCGGCTTAGGTTTTTGCCTTGCCACGCTGGTGGCCATGCTGCGATAGCACGCTCTCGAATGGTTTTGGTGTTATCAGGTACTAGTAACTCTTCGGTGACTTCAAACACGCGGCCAATACCAGAGCAAGTAGGACAGGCACCCTCAGGTGTATTTGGCGAAAACGCATCGGCATACAATATCTCTTGACCAGTAGGATAATCTCCAGCTCGTGAATAGAGCATGCGTAGCCCGTTTGAGATAGAGGTAACACTGCCCACTGATGAACGCACTGAGGGCGTACCTCGTTGTTGTTGTAGAGCAACTGCTGGCGGCAGACCTTCTATCATATCAACATCAGGCTCATCAACTTGATCTATCAATCGACGCGCATAAGGGGATACTGAATCTAAATAACGACGTTGTGACTCAGCAAATAAAGTGCCAAAAGCAAGTGATGACTTACCTGATCCTGATATACCGGTAAAAACGACCAGTGCATCACGAGGTAAATCTACATCTATATTCTTTAAGTTATGAACGCGAGCTCCCCTGACTCGAACACTGTGGTCAGTGTCACAGAGAATGTCTTTATTGATATGTTTATTGTTATTGGTGGCCATAAACAGGCGACTCCTATTGAATTGTATTTCTTGATTTTAAATATATTTGGATTTTGCTCATTGACGTTTGCAGTCATGGATAAGTGTTATTTATCTATTGATATTCTTTATAAAAGGTTGAATGTAATAAGAAGAATTTTAACATTTTGTTGCTATTACAGAGTCTGTGCGTTACTTACATAGTACGCGGACTCACATAAATAGACAGGGTATCAAGTGTTATAAAGCTGATTTCAATGACGAAAAAGGGTCCTGCAAAATTTGCAGGACCCTTTTTCGGTAGTATTGATACTAATATTAGCGGTTACGAACGAGCGGTCCGTAAGACTGCTGTTATGCTTCTTTGAAGCAATAAACGGCAAGCTTATTACCATCTAGATCACGAACATAGGCCGCGTAAGCGTTAGGCGCCCAATCGCGTGTACCAGGCTGGCCTTCATCTTGAGCACCAGCGCTCAATGCTGCTGCATGAAATGCGTCAATAGCAGCGCGGCTTGGTGCTTCAAAGCTCACCATATTACCATTACCAACACTAGCTGGTTGACCATTATTAGGTTTCATAACAAATAAAGATGGTGCATCTACGCCCCATATTGAACCATTATCACCTAGGTCAGCAATACGTTTAAGCCCTAGAATCTCTAAAACGTTGTCATAGAATGTACGTGCTTGATTAACATCGTTAGTGCCAAGGGTAACGTGAGTAAAAATGCTCATGTGTTGTTCTCCGGTTGTGGATGATTTTTTATCAATAGTTTTTCTATCGAGTTGCAGCAAGTTTGCCGCGTCGTCTGTCGATAGAAACCATCATACGTTATTTCATATAAAAGATAATAGGTCTAAAAAGAAAATGACTTTTACCATAAGGTAATAATAATTTTTATTAATAGAGGCTCGTATATCTACTCATGTTTGAACAATGCCATTATTTGTTCCGTCACCATCAAGACTGTTTATATAACTACTCAGCCAGAGACTTAAGGCTAACTGCTTACGCAAAATAATTTACTGTAAGTAGCCATTTTTAGATTTTATATCGGGCGGCAGATCGGTTTCTCCCAGTGCCTCTAGTAAGTTAATTTCGATGGTACGCGACAGAGCACTCAGTGGTAGATTGTTAGCGGCCAAGCCAAAAGGCGATTCCAACTCCTCACTAAGAGCATCTAAACCAAAAAAAGTATAGGCGATCACTGCACAGACAAACGGAGTAGCCCATCCCAGAGATGACACCAAACCAAAAGGCAACATAAAGCAATATAAGTAGGTGGTGCGATGTACTAACAGCGTATAAGCAAATGGTAGTGGCGTATAATGAATGCGCTCGCAGGCGGCCAAAACTACAGTCATAGAGGTCAGCCGTTCATCCATGTTCTGTACTAGAAATTCCTATAATAATCGCTCACGTCGGCTATAACCGACCTTTTTCCCCATCAGCCGCAGCAGGTACTCGGGCAGATTTTGCGCTTGGCGCATGCTGAGGTGATGCTCGGGTTCTACAAAACGATCAACGTCCTGCCAAGGTTCAGTGTCACGTAGTCGATGGCGCAGAGCATGAGTAAAGGCGATGGTTAGGTGAATCATACGGCGCTGGGTTTGCCGTCCAGTCTCCGTTTCTTCATCCATAAATGAGAGCACTTGGCGGGCCAAGCTACGAGCATCCACTACTAGCTGACCCCATTGACCCCTAGCTTCCCACCAGCGTTGATAGCTGGCATTGTTACGAAAGCCGAGGAACAATGATAAAGCAACCCCTAGAAAAGTGAAGGGAGCCGTACTATAAGAGGAGAAGAAGCCTGGAAACCAGTACTGGATGCCTGCTATTAGAGTGCTAAGCAAGATGGTGAGAAAAATCTGAGGATAAATTTTTGGTAGGATAGAGCCGCGCAAGGTAAAAAACAGCTTGAGTGCGTTCGGTTTTTGCTTGACGATCATGTCAGCCTCCTAACGATCGAGTTGGTTAGAGTAGTGTGCAAGACCTCCAAGTAATTAGATGATTTATCTTTCGAGGTGCGAGGCCTTAAAGTATGGGTAGTTCTTACTATCACCCAGTTAGGGTTTAGATAAATGTGCTGCTAAATAATCTAGTAGCAGCCTAATTTTTGGCGACAAATGGCGATTATGAGGATATAGAGCCCAAATAGCTTCCTCAGGTTCCCTAAGATTATCCAATAAGCTGACCAGCTCCCCCGATTCTAAATGCTTTTGTACGTAGTAATCAGGTAGCTGCACAATACCCAATCCCTTTATAGCCGCATCGACTAAACTATAACCGCTGTTATAACGCACGCTACCTGTCACTCGAATGTTTTTCTCTTTACCAGACTCTTTAAAGTGCCAGTAGTCTAGCGTCCCCAGCAGACAGTTATGTTGACCAAGTTCGGTCAGAGAATGCGGTATGCCGTATTTCTCAATATAGGAGGGCGCCGCACAGACAAAATTAGTACGACTACTGAGTTTTTTTGCCATCATAGTCGAATCACGAAGCTTTCCAATGCGAATGGCTAAATCATAGCCCTCTTCAATCAAATCAACCTGCTGATTACTCAAAAAGGCAGTCACTTCAATATCACTATATTGCACCATAAAGTCATTCACCAATGGCATCAATTGTTGTTCACCATAAGTGACAGGAGTTGTCAGTTTAATCATGCCTTGCGGTTTTGACTGCAAATTAGTCACCGCTTGCTCTGCGGCATCGAGACCATCAAGTACCCCGCGGCAGTGCTGATAAAAAACACGGCCTTCTTCTGTTAGCGAGACCTTACGAGTCGTTCGGTAAAGTAATTTAATATTGAGACGTTGTTCTAAGGCGCTGACTTGTCGACTTACTTGAGCGGTCGAGATGCCTATTTTCTTTGCAGCTTTCGTAAAACTCTCGTATTCAGCCACGTAAACGAACTCACTGATACCATCCCATTTCATCATTATTACCTATATGCAAAAGATAGTTTCGAATATAGCATATTATCATCTAATCAGAAATAGATATAATACAAGCATAAATTCAAACAGGCTCCAGTTCATTGCAACTAAAGCTTGCTAATACAAGAGGTGCAAAATGAGTTGGATGTTTCTTTTTTTCGGAGTGGTTGCAGAAGCTTTATCTCACGTTGCATTAAAACAGACGGATGGCTTCACTAAGCCGTTAGCAAGTATGTTAGTTCTGTTAGGACATCTAGCTGCATTTGTTTTTTTAGGACAGGCTATGAAAGGAATGCCGGTTGGTATTGTTCATGCGCTATGGGCAGGACTTGCGATAGTGACGGTAACGGCATTGTCTGCGGTTATCTACCGACAACATCTCGATTTGAGCACTTGGATCGGCATGGGGTTGGTTGCAGTAGGCGTTGCTACCATTAGCCTATCACAAGGGCATAGCCATTGATGTAAAGTAGCAACGAAGTACTGTATCCTTTTAAGTAGCTGCATTTGATGGGGCTAAAAGATAATAGTAAAGCAGTAGAACACTCATATCACAAAATGGTAAGGTAAATAGAGATCAAATTTTTCGCTCAGCTCAACATGGTGTTCTAGAAATATGTCTGAGTTGAACAGGGACAACAATCAACTAACCAAAAAGAGAGACTCTTATGTCAGATAAATTTATTAAATCGAAAGCCGCCATTGCTTGGGGGCCAAATCAGCCGCTATCTATCGAAGAAGTGGATGTCATGCTGCCGCGCAAAGGCGAAGTCTTGGTAAAAATCATCGCTAGCGGCGTTTGTCATACCGATGCCTTTACCTTATCTGGTGAAGACCCAGAAGGTGTATTCCCAGCGATTTTGGGTCATGAAGGTGGTGGTATCGTTGAGCAAATTGGTGAAGGCGTCACCAGTGTCCAAGTTGGCGACCATGTCATTCCTCTATACACCGCAGAATGTGGTGAATGTAAATTCTGTACTTCAGGTAAAACCAACCTATGCTCAGCAGTGCGCGAGACTCAAGGTAAAGGTCTGATGCCAGACGGCACAACGCGTTTTTATAAAGATGGTCAGCCAATTTACCATTACATGGGTTGCTCAACTTTTTCTGAATATACTGTCTTGCCAGAGATCTCATTGGCTAAAGTCAATAAAGAAGCGCCATTAGAAGAAGTTTGCTTGCTAGGTTGTGGCGTCACGACTGGTATGGGTGCGGTCATGAACACTGCAAAAGTCGAAGAAGGTGCTACGGTCGCTATCTTTGGCATGGGCGGTATTGGGCTGTCAGCGGTCATCGGTGCTGCAATGGCAAAAGCCAGCCGCATCATTGTGATTGATATCAATGAAAGCAAGTTTGAGTTAGCCAAAAAACTAGGCGCAACTGACTGTATTAATCCAAAAGATTATGACAAACCAATTCAGGAAGTCATCGTTGAGTTAACCGATGGCGGTGTTGATTATTCGTTTGAATGTATCGGTAACGTCGATGTGATGCGTTCCGCGCTTGAGTGCTGCCATAAAGGCTGGGGCGAGTCGGTTATTATCGGCGTGGCTGGTGCAGGTAAAGAAATTTCAACCCGTCCATTCCAGTTAGTGACTGGTCGTGTCTGGAAAGGTTCAGCATTTGGCGGCGTGAAAGGTCGTACGGAATTGCCAGGTTATGTTGAGCGCTATCTAGCGGGCGAAATCCCATTACAGGATTTCATTACTCATACCATGCCATTAGAAGACATCAATGAAGCGTTTGACTTGATGCATAAAGGCGAGAGTATTCGTACGGTTATTCATTTTTAAGAATGAGTCATCATGATCTTTTTTAACAAATAATCGGTCATTTATAGGTGATTAACATTAAGTAGTTATGTTGTCATGATAACAGTGCTGTCTCTTTTTGGGGGCAGCATTTAATGTTTTAACAGAGGTGTTTTAGTATGTCCATAGAGAATATTAGTGTCAATAAAAGTTTTGGTGGCTGGCATAAGCAGTATAGCCATCATTCAAAATCATTAAATTGTAGTATGCAGTTTGCTATTTACTTGCCGCCTCAGATGGGCAGTGGTACAAAAGTCCCTGTCCTTTATTGGTTGTCAGGCTTGACCTGCACAGATGAGAACGTCATGCAGAAGTCTGGGATACAGCGTATTGCTGCAGAATTGGGTATCGCTATTGTCGCCCCAGATACTAGCCCTCGTGGTGAAGATGTTGCTGATGATGCAGCCTACGATTTAGGTCAAGGGGCAGGATTCTACGTTAATGCTACTGAGATGCCTTGGAGCAAGCACTACCAGATGTATGATTATGTGGTCAATGAGTTGCCTGAGTTAATTGAGGCATCGTTTCCAGTATCTGATAAGAGAGCCATTTCTGGTCATTCGATGGGTGGTCTTGGTGCGTTGAACATTGGCATGCTTAACCCAGAGCGTTACCGCTCAATGTCTGCTTTTAGTCCTATCAGTAACCCTGTGAATTCTCCATGGGGACAAAAAGCTTTTACTGCTTATTTAGGTGAAGATAAAGCCAATTGGCTGAACTACGATCCTAGTGAGCTCATGAAACGAGCAACTGAATTAGTTCCTGCTAAAGTAGATCAGGGTGAGTCTGACAACTTCCTTGTAGAGCAGCTCAAGCCAGAAGCTTTACTCGCAGCTGCAGAATCAAACGATTATCCTTTAATGTATCAATTGCATGAGGGCTATGACCATAGTTACTATTTTATCGCCAGCTTTATTGAAGAGCATTTGCGCTTTCATGCCAAACATCTAAGTCAGTAAACTGAACAACTGATGAAATATTTTTAGCTAACCGTAACACTATCAGTAATAGTGTTACGGGACTGATTTCGAGTATGGTAGCTATACCCTTACACCGTATAGGCAAGGCATATTGTTTTCAAAGGGTTTGCGTTATAACTGTAGATCATATGCCTTCAAAGGAAACTCTAATCATCATGCATTTACTCCAAAACAAGATTAAAATTTTTAGCACACTAATCACTATTTTTTGTCTTACGCTATCATTACACGTCAATGCAGCAGGCTCACTAATTGACTCTGTCAAAAATGCTGAGAATAAATTGGGTGCTCGAATCGGCATGGCTGTGCATGATTTAGAGACCGAGCAACGCTGGGAGTATAGAGCTGATGAACGTTTTCCTTTAAGCAGTACTTTTAAAACACTTGCTTGTGCCAATGTTCTTCATAATGTTGACTTAGGTCAGGAAAAGATAGATAGAGTCATAAGGTTCTCTAAAAGAAATCTGGTTACTTACTCTCCTGTGACAGAAAAGCAGGTAGGCAAAAAAGGTATGTCTCTTGGGGAGTTGTGTCATGCAACCCTGTCAACCAGTGATAATTCAGCTGCCAACTTTATTTTGCAAGCCATAGGTGGACCTAAATCTCTCACTCATTTTTTACGTTCTATTGGGGACAATACAACGCGACTTGATCGCTGGGAAACTGAGCTGAATGAGGCGACACCTAAAGATAAAAGAGATACCACCACACCAATGGCAATGATAACGACACTTGAAAAATTAGTGGTGGGAGAAACATTATCTACTGAGTCTCGTCAACAACTGCAATCTTGGCTTAAGGCTAATGAGGTTGGTGATGCGCTGTTTCGTAAAGGTGTTCCAAGTGACTGGATCATAGCAGACAGAACAGGCGCTGGCGGTTATGGATCACGTGCGATTACGGCTGTAATGTGGCCTCCAGGTCGCAAACCTATCATCGCCGCTTTATACATTACGGACACCGATGCTTCGTTTGAAGATAGAAACGCTGTGATTGCGAAAATCGGTATAGAGATAGCAAACACAGTGTTGATAGAACGTACTCTTGAATAATCTAATGAATAAGGATGAAAGGTAGATCAAAAATAGTTTAATTTACTCGCAAAAATCTCATTTTGTGTACATTTTAGCTATATTGATAAATCAAACCATTGATCAATATAGCTCACAATTGAAGGTTTAAGTTCTCACTAGATAGCAGCCCTTCTTCCCATAACAGCGCTTATGGTAAATAAGAATAAAGATCCAAAAGCTCACTGCATGTACACAACGAAGTACATTTAGACTACCTTATTCACTCCAACTATAACTGTTAGCTCTGCTTTAAGACACGATAAACGGTAGCTACCCCAACACCAACCGCCTTAGCGACTTCCTCTTTTGTCATATTGTTTTGACTATCTAATTCTCTAATACGATTGTGTTTCGTTGTATTAGGCTTCTTACCAGTGGGCTTATAGCCACTGTTCGCCAATCCCTGCTTAATACGCTCTCTACGTTTGTCGTTATCAAGCTTTGCCATCGTTGCTAATAAGTCGATCAGCATATGATTAATCACTGTTAGAATCTCACCTGTCATACCCTTACTTACCATATGCGTTGTTGGTAGATCAGCCACTACCAATCGTAAACCCTTATCTTTGATGCGCTGCTTTAGAATCGAAAAATCATCTTGAGATAGCCTGCTTAATCTATCCACGCTTTCAACTAGTAGAATATCGCCTTGCTCAGCGTCCTTTAGCAGCTTAGCTAATGCTGGTCTATCGAGCTTCGTACCACTGAAGTGCTCAACGTAATCAACATGGTTGTCATCATAATCTCTACTGAAAGTAATCAATTCCGCTAATGCTCTAGTAGCGTCTTGATCCTTAGTGCTAGCTCTCACATAAATACGCACGGTCATAACGCTATCCCTATTACTTAGACTTAATAATTAATGTTCATTGATAATAGCAAGATATTACTATCATTTAATAATAGAAACAAGTCTAATGATAGATAGGTTATCGTTTAGAAGTTTTATGTTTTATGTATAGTGCAATGGGAAGATAGAACTAAGACAATTAAAGAGCTGATTAAAGAACTCCAAAGTTTTGAGGATCAAAACTTGATTGTTATGATAACTAATGATGAAGGTGAAACATTTAACGGTAAAGTTGGTTAGCAAAGGGTTTGTAGCTAATAAAGATGATCCTGATAAATATAAGAAAGTTTATTGTGCTTTATACTTCTAAGCTTTAAGACCATCTAAGACAGTTAGTTAGTTTTTTTAATCCCTAAACCCATGAAAATCGGTTGGAGGATGATTTTTTTTGCCGTGTGCAGAGAAAAGCAAGTCAAAGATTTTTTTACTAGCTGCTTTAGCGATAATCATTATTTAAGACAACCTCGTTAAAGCAGCTATGACCTAACCTTTAAATGTTAAAAGTTAAGGGTAAATTTGAAAAATTAAGGAGTTAAAATGACTTTACGACATTCTTCTTCACGCTTTTCGAAAATTTCATAACCTTTAGCAGCGTCAGACAAATTCATACGGTGAGTAATAATAGCTTCAGGTGATAAATCACCATTTTCAATATACTCTAATAATTGTGGTATATACTTGTGTACATGGGTTTGGCCCATTCTGAAAGTAAGCCCTTTATCAAAAGCGTCACCAATTAAGAAATCATTAATGGGTCCTGCATATATACCAGGAACACTAACGACCCCGCCACGACGCACAGCTGCCATACATTGACGTAAAGCTGGAGCGCTTGATCCTTCAATTTTCGAACTGCCCTTAGCTTCAAAGCCAACCGCATCAATAACACCGTCAACGCCGCGATGTCCTTTGGTCTGTTCAATGATGAATTCAGCAGCATCTACCTTATCGAAATTAACCGGAATAGCCCCGTACGTATCTTTGGCATACTGCAAACGGTAGTCATTATGATCTACTACGAAGATCTGCTCAGCGCCTAACATTTTGGCACAAGCTGCTGATAACAACCCCACAGGACCCGCACCATAAATAGCTACGGTTGAACCTTTAGTAATATTGGCATTAGTCACGGCCTGCCAAGCAGTTGGTAAAATATCTGATAAAAATAAAACCTTCTCATCTGACAGTGAGCCATTTACTTTGAACGTATTAAAATTACCTTTAGGAACCCGTACAAATTCTGCTTGTCCACCAGGAATCCCACCATATAAATGGCTAAAACCAAATAAAGCAGCCGGTGGCGGAATTATTTTTTTATTAATAGCAGCGCCTGGGCCTGTATTTGTAGTCTCACAAGCGGACATTAGGTCATGCTGACAGAAAAAGCAGTTACCACATGCAATAACAAAAGGAATAACAACTCTATCGCCTTTTTTAACAGCAGTAACTTCAGAGCCTACTTCTTCAACCACACCCATAAACTCATGACCGAAGATATCGCCTTCCTCGGTTTTAGGTATTTTGCCACGATATAAGTGTAAATCTGAACCACAAATTGCAGTTGCAGTCACACGTAAAATAACATCATCTTTTTCTTGCAGTTTAGGCTCTGGGACATTGTCCACTCGCACATCTTTAGCACCATGATAAGTTAAAGCACGCATAATTTCTCCAGTTAAGTAAAGCTTGCAAAATCTCGATAAACCAATAATCTGTGATAATACAAGATAAAAGTTATTAGAATCAGTGGTTTATGATATCTAAGTTAAGTATTACTCAATTATATTAGCACCTTGAAAAACAAGATTTATAATCAACGTGTGTTAAAAAGGTTGCGTGTTGTAAGTGAAAAGTTGTAGTGGTCAACTAATTTAGGATACCCGATAAATTAACTTTTCGAGGCCTCCTGCCGAGGACTGAAGGCTTATAAAAGCTGTTTGTATTTTTAAAGTAACTTTTTTTGTTAGATAAGGCTATAATTTAATTTAATAATTATTAACATTTTTTTTATTTGAGGTTGCCATGGCAGTTCTTCTTGGATTTCTTTTATTGGTTATACCTGCGATATATATTTACTCTTTTATTAAGCCTGAGAAGTTCAATGTACGTACAGGTAAAAACCCCAATGGCAAATATAGCAGAATGCAATTTACAGGCATCACTGCTTTAATTTGGTTTGCAGTGGTAGCTATCGTTCCAATTTTCGTAGACACTGACACTGAAAGCGTTACTGCAAAGAGTTCTGAACCTGCTACAGTCGAAGAAAATCAACCTGAGCAGATTAAAGCAGTAATGCCTGTAGAAGAAGCGGTTACAACACGACAAGAAGCCACATTGGGTCTTACTGTTGATGAGTATGGCAATAAGTAATAGGTATACATCCTATTTTTTACGCAGACTCTAAGATGACCTATGCTGCTAACCTTGTAGCAACCAACTTGAGAGATTTTAATAAGAAAGCTTAATGATAATGACCCATGCTATCGACCTCATAGCCATTGAATTTATATCTAACATTAGCAGTTCGATTTCTGTATAGCACCCGGATTACGAATAGAATATGTATGACAAGTACACCACGAAGTACACTGAAATTATTTCCGCGAGTTAAAACTTTGATACCATTAGCCCACAGCCAAAGATTCAAGTCCTCACTAGGGTACCGAACCAGTGAAAGCACCTGATTGGTTAGCCATAGGTATACTCAATAAAATTCAGAGGAGCAATAGACGCTCTAAAAACAGCGTACGTTCCTGCGTCATTTAGGGTTTTTAACTCTTTTACGCCTGCTGGCTCCGACTGTAAATCCTCGATTTTGGATTGTTATTAGTAAAGTAGACGCATAACCAGCGGAGACTAAAAGCGCATGCATTTAAACCATCAATGCTTAGATGGCTTTGCGATTTTAGAATAATGAGCGTGTAAAAGTTCGTCAACTTCTGCATTGGTCGCAATCTTACCTTCTACGAAGTCGTCAAAGATATATTGGGTCTCAGGATTCACGGGGATGTTATCAACTGCAAAACTAGCAAGCGTATCTGCAGTGATGCGCCGGCGCTTCGCAATTTCGGCTTCACTTACAAGGATGGGGCGATCATCAGACATTTCTCTTTCCATTTCATAAGTTGAGGCAGTTATCGCAATTTTTGCGATAACTGCCTTTTAGAAGAAGGTGTAACTGTCGCAAAATTTGCGATAGTTGCCCATTAACTATTTCTTGGGCTCTCGATTTCTACGTCATTTGGTGTGATAGCGTGCAAATGGTACTTAAACGTTATATATGTAAAGCTCACAAGATTTTAGAAGTGATTGAACAGAATAAAATGTAGCCGTGATCAAATTCCTACCAAACTGAGATTTTCCCAAACTTTGCGTAAATATTCGTGCAGTAGGTAAACTTCGATGAATTCTATACGGTAAATATATGGCAGCAGTTACTAAATATACTAAAATCTAGAAGAGTAATACACGCTCTGAACTGTCCTGGGATTGTCGGAAACTTAACGAATGAATATTAATATTTTTAGTTATTTCGTCCCCTGCGTAAGAGGGCTCATCCCAGATTCTGTGTAACTGCCATCTAGATTAAATGCCTGCTAATATGGTCATCAACATAATCATAAAACGATTAAGAGCAGCCGTCCAGTTACGAATTGGCATCGACCATTTTTTGGATGCCCGCTGGGTGGCTAAGTACAGCACCTTGAGTGCGGCCTGATCAGATGGGAACACCTTACGCTTATTCACCGCTGTCCGAATCACACTGTTCAGTGATTCTATAGCGTTGGTGGTATAAATTGCTTTTCTGATGTCTTTAGAATACTCGAAGAACACCGTTAAGCCCTCCCAATTGCTGCGCCAAGACTTAACCACATGCGGATACTCATCCCCCCCATACCTCATCAAAGTGCTCAAACCCCAATTTTGACAAACTCGCCTGAGTAAACTTCCGAACCCAAAAAGGGTGATAGCAATATGCCGTATATATCGTTAGCATCTTTTTTTCTACTACCTATATCTAATCATTATCGATATTTATTCATCACAATAATAATCTTAAACCCTCGTTAACAAGGCTATAAGCATCTAAGAAATTACTACTTGATCCATAAAATAGTTTTCCCAAAAGCGTAATCGTCAGTGAGATTTAGCACTAGCGAGCTGTTTAAAGACTAATAAGCACACAATGATAAATTATGAATTTATGTCGCAGATTATCGATTATGATAATAAGGATATAGAGAAGATAAGTCTTTATGCTCGCCATTTGCAACCTATGCTACGTGAGAGGCTCGATGATAATGAGGTTTATTTTAGTAATATTATTATGAGCCACTACCGCTTTTCTAAGCTACGTCAACAAGATTTAAAGCTGCAATAAGTTAGTTTCTATCCGCTGAATATTGGTAGCGGTGGAGCTGGCAATGCTAAGGATAAACAAGAGGACTGGCTATCAAAATAGTCGCAAGGTTAAATGATCTATTCGATACTGAAAACCTGGCTGATAGAGACCTAATCAATTACTCGCAAACTATCTGGGATAAAGTTAACGACAACCAAATCGTCATGCATACGAATAGAGTTAGCGCTTTGAGTGAGAGGGATTGATTATGTCAGATAAAAATATGAGTTTTTTAGCCGAAAGTAGATTTGATTATTTATTTGCTAATAAAGTCACTTCTCCACATAGCATGCTCACATACTGCACAAAACCAACTCTCTTTTGCCCGCATATAGGCGATATCAGCAGGTACTTCAATTGGACAGGCGCTACCACAATATTCACAGCAAACATCATCTAAGCAAGCATAGCATTGGCTTATAGTTTCAAATAATATTTGCGAGCTAATATTGTATTTTTGACAAAGCATACGTACATAATCTACATAGCTGATTTTATGATTATAGGCCCAATAATCTTCACAGACCCGTTTGTCCCAAGCATTTTGTGTCATGCTCCATTCAATCCTGATGCCCACAACATACTCCTTTTTAATGGCAGAATGACTATGATTAGTATCACATTTTTATGGTGACTATATCTGTCGAACAAGTCGCACCCATCATAGTTAGCCAGCTATTGAGCAGCAAGATGAGTCTATGACATAATAAAGCGTTAGTCAGCACAAAATAGTTTTTGACGGAAACTTAGTTATTGCCAACGAGTATTATTTTAACAGAAAAGTAGTCACTGGCAAGTATTTTTTACTTACCAATAAGGATTTTATTGTGATTTCATGTAATCTACCAGTGCTTTTAGCAGAAAGAAGATTGCGAGTTGCAGATTTAGTACGAATGACAGACATCAGCAAGTCAACGCTTCATAGAATTTATAACGATGAGACAACTCGCATAGAATTCGATACCTTGAGTAAGTTGTGCCAAGTATTAAAAGTCACCCCAGGGGATGTTTTAAAGTATGTTCCCGATGAGAATGAAGAGAACTAAGCTTGATAGGAAGGTGGACTGATATAAAACGTTAACCTTCTCACCCAACTAAAATTGAAATTTTAAAATACTCTTTAGCCTTTATTTATCATGGGTTAGGGAGTATTTTTTTGTCTAAGAAATGGTTATGAATCAGTATTTGAGTTATCCAAAGATAAAAATATAACAGCAATATTAAAGGCTTTACAAACAATAAGTTATAACATATTATGATGAATATATTTCACTATTAATAGTATTAAAATGAATGATATTCATCTAAAACCTACTCAGAAGTTTATAACTTTCAGTAAATATAATCTGGTTGTTCATCAAGATGCGCAAAAGGCATTGCTGATATGGCATCAATTTAGGCCAAGAATAGCTAGTATAAATATAGGTGGCTTGGATGATTATTACCGCCCACCGCTACGATTGGTGATTGGTAAAGATTCGACTTATTATTTTTTTAATGAGTTTAGAAGGTTTGATGAAATTCTAATAGAAGAGACTAGTTCACGTCAGCCTTGCTTAGTTGCTGCTGAAAGCCTGAGAGATATTAAGCGCTTAGCTTGGAGTGAGGTGATCGAGCTAGCCTTCTCAAGGGGAATTAATCATCCTGAGTTTTTTAAGGCAATCAGTAATAGTGCACCAAAAAGTATTATTTGCGAACTCATGAATATTGAGCGCCTGACGGTAGACAATTATTGTAGGTTCGCTGGTATCAGCCAAAGTGCTTATGAGTATCAGCAGTGTAAATTAGCCAATGATGAGGTGATGCTGGGGCTGCCCAAAAACCTGAGTTGGATGGAAACTTCTTATGGTTCACACTAAATTATTTAATGAAGTAATCGATAGGCGAGTGTTTGATAAGCTTATCCCAGTAGGTTCACCACATCACATACAAATGTCTCAGCTTATGATTGATGTGATTAATTTAGTACCAGATGATGATATTGATTTATTGCTCTCAACACTAGAGTCTAATTTTGAAGACTTTACTGGCATAAACTGCACTGAGGTAATGACACAAATTATTCGGGAAGGTAAAACTGGAGAGTGGGCGGTCAGCTATATGCTAATTGTCTTTTATCAGACGTATGGAAAAGTTGATATTAACAGTAATGCTTGGCGGTTTATGAGCGGCTACTTAAAAATTATATTTATGATCACAGCACGCCATGACAAGCACTTTGCTAAAATTGATAAGCTTGGCGTGCGTATTCGTATGGCACTAAGACCTACTGATCCGCAGTGTGAGATTCTCGACCAGTTAATCAGTATTCACGATCAGTGCGATAGCTTGTCCTCATGCTTATCTTATATCAGACAATATGAAGCAAGCGTTAAACAGAGAGAGGCAACAGGTAAAACAGCGAACCAATATCTTGGTAGTAAAATAGGTCAAATCAGGCTGGCTTATGAGGTGGTAATTAATAATAAAACCTTTGTTGGCAAAACTTATACTGAGAGTACTAAACGCGTAAAGTCGGCTCAAACCGTCATCAAGACATTAGTGGATACTGACAATGAGCCACTACAAAGTATAGTGTTTGGTACGAAACAATCAAAAAAGCACAGTAACGTGGCAATCGCTGAAAATATTGCTGATGACAACGAAGTACCTTTGCTAGACAATGACTTTAAGCCAGCCACACAAATTGCTAAATCCTCTGAGCTGCAGCAATGGCGATTGAAAAATAACCATCAACATGCCCGCCGTAATCAATTTCATTTCCCAACCAATCATCGTCAGCTAAGCATTACCGGATACCAAATGTTATTTGCCACGCTTTGGCAGCGCTTTATGAGTGTTGATAAAGAAAGTGGCACTGGGTATGTCGTCTTACTACTGTCACTATTAAGTGGACTTAGTATCGATAGCATCATTGCTGATTGGCAATGTAGTCTTAGTCAACGGAGGTATTTCATTTATGACCGTGTCCGTAAAGTTAGTAGCATTGCCATCATGATTGATGTGACGACCAATACTCGAAGTCATCTGCTTGCCCACAGACAAAGCTATGGCAGTACCTTTTATCGTGCAATTCCTGAAGCTTTACAGATTATGCTTGAGGATAAAATTACCGTTTCATCCGATACTGTTAAAGACGCTATCTCTTATGCTAAAGATCTGCTTAACCTGCCAGCACTGAGTCCTCAGTATATTGAAGCAGGCCTGTTTATATTGATCAAAAACGAGCTTAATAAGCCATTATATGCTGACCTGATCACAGGTGTTGATGTACGGCATAGCTCTGCGCTGTATTACCTTAGCACTAAAACGGTAGAGCTAGAGCAAACTTATATAAAAGCGGCAGAGCTGATAACTGAATACTGCAATGATGAGCAAAAAGCACTTTTAATAGATGAGTGTAGCGTACAGATGAACGGGCATAGAAGCCACATTGGTAGCGATATGGTGCTAAAGACCACAATGTGCCAGCAGTTCTTTAATCAACTGGCTGTCAGTGCCGAGAGTTTTAATGGCAAGCTAAAATCCCACATGGATCGCTACATTGCGCAGTTTAATAGCTATAGTATTTGGCTGTGGCATATTGTTATGATCCAAACTGGTATTCGCCCAGTCAAGCACGCACCAGGCTTGCTACACCAGTTTGACTTTCAGCGGTGCATGCTATGGGTGTCTGACAAAGAAGAGCGTCATGCGCAGTCTGATGGCAGGCTCATTCCTCTTAGTAAGTTTTTGATAACGGCTATTCAAAACTACATTATTTATATTAAACAATTTGCCGCTATCTATAATCCATTATGTCCAGCAGCGCCTTATCCCATCAATGCCATCTTGCAATCAGAACAACCCCTCATTCAAATTTACCAAAAAAACCCAAAAGGCTTCGCCAGTATTACGCCAAGCCGAGTCCGTTATCAGTTGCAAGACTTTTTTAGTCATCAGGATAATTGGCTGCGTCATCAGCTGAGAACTATGCTCACAGGGCGCGTACCTGACTATCTAATTTGCGCGCTTTACGGTCACGAGCATCCTGATCAGGAGTTCATGCACCCGATGTCATCAAGCTCTATCAATCAGCTGCACCAGCTCAGCCCTCATTTAGATGCGATCGCTACAGATCTTCACTTAAAACAAATTGAGGTTCGTCTATATGGATAATATTAGCGCTCATAAACTGCGACAGCTTAATAGAGAAGAATCCAAAAAAAGTGTTAAGCGTGATGCTAAAAAATTAATCGAAGAATATATCAATCAAAATTCCATGCAGCCGCCTTGTGAGCTGCAGCATCATTATGAAGCAATTAACCAGTTGCTAGAGGAGAAGTTCGATACCGCTCAAAACTTCCAATTGGCTCGGCGCGGGTTTTTAGAGTTTGTTCGTGATTATAATAAAACTCACCAGATATATCTTAATGAGCCTGTGGTACCGATACTTGCAACTCGTGAGCGCTTGACCATTAACTATGATTGGTTTGTGAATGGACGTGCTGTGGCAGACAGTAGTACGACAACGATAGAGGTTTGGCAACGAAAGCGGCGTTTTTCAGTCAATGACTTGGTTGAGGGGTTCCTGTATTGCAGCATCATGTATGGTGGTATTAATGACATTGAGGTACTAAGAGCGTTATACGATTGGCTGTTTGGTGAGCGTCAGATTTATCAGATTGACATGCCAGCGACTGATGAAAAAAGCAGAGTAGAATGTTTGGCTATAATACCGCTTAGAGTGCGTGATGATAATTATGGAACTACGCTAGATGACAGCGAAAGCTTACACCGTTTTGTTGATTATGTTCCCGATGATATGAGCCTGTGTTTTTTATATGCTCTAAAGGATAAAGAGTTAAACACTGCCAAGATAAAGTCATTTAATACCATCATCAACGATATCTCGAAAACACTTAAACTCACCAATAAAGATATCGATCGCCCGCAGCACTCACTGCTCATCAAATGTGCCAACTACCACTGGCGACAGCTAGAGGGTAGCCTGATTGATGGGGCGCTAGCCGTGGTGAAGCAAGGTGATATTAAAACCACTGGTTTGTTTACGGATAAGCTAATCCATTATAACCGAGAGCTCATCAATCCAAGTCCTGAGCCACTCGAGTGGTCTGAGCTGTTTGATGCCAGCTATCAATCATTGATAAAATCGGATAGCCAAAGTAGTACCATAAACTATCCTAGTTTTAGTAAAAATCTGATTAAAGAGCTGCAAGATGCGCTCAAATTGACTAGAAGCGCTGCTATTTCTACTATCACAATATTAAAGACAGATGCTAGCCAGCTTAATGCACAACGCTTGCTTAGCTGGGCATTATCATTGCTAGATGATACTAGCGTTCGACTTAATACTATCAGTAAATATGTGGGCTGTATTGGTCGTGACTGGTTGATGCTGACAATGGATGAGGATATTGATCAGTGGGAGGGTAATGACTTTGAGGAAGTTTATGAGCAGATTATTCAAAGTAAGGTAAAAGATGGTCGCAAATTGTCTGTACTGTGCAAATCAACAGAGTTTGATGATACGTCTAGTGGTATAGATAATGATAACAATGCTACTGGTCAGCAGCTATCTCATCTTGACCGCCTGAAAGACAGCCAGAAATTTACTTATGGGCGTCTGCGTGCATTTCATGATCATCAGCGTATACACTTTGATGCACCTTATGTGTATTTTCCATGGGGTAGTAACCGGCAAGTCGTAAAAGCTGAAATGATATCACCGCGCGTGTATAGAGCGATGAAAAGCTATATCCAAACATCAGAGTTAGAGATAGAACAAAAGCAGCTATGTTTCATTGTACTGGCGCTTGCTTATCGAACAGGGATGCGTATTAATGAAATTATTGGTATTAAGGTTAAAGACATTACAGATATAGGTTTCATCAATGGTCAAGTGATTGAAATGCCAAAAATAATTCTCAAACCTAACCGCTATCGCCGGCTAAAAAGCAGTAGTGCCAAAAGATTAATACCGATAGACAAGCTTTTGCAGACTGATGAGTTGCAACCGTTCATCACATTCTATTATCAACAAAAAAGGTTAAAGCGCCTTTATCTATTCTCACAAGGGTCAGGCGATCAACCACTACCATCTGTATTTTTCAGCAATGTGATGAAAATAATATGGGATAGATTGCTAATTACACATGACTTTACCTTTCATAGCTTTCGACATACTGCGATTACTCAATTGGCACTTGTGTTAAGCGGATCGCCACTTAAGCAGGTGATGACAGATTATGATAGAGATCATAGCGACGCTATTGTTAGCGCTGTGCTTTCTAATAATAAAGAAAAAGGGATATGGTTTGGGCTGGCTAGTCTTGCTGGGCATCTAACGCCAGATACTACGTTTGAATATTATATCCATACCGCTCATTTGCTGGCTGGTTGGCAAATGAGTCAAGCCAAACTTTTTATGCCTATAACCGTATTTGAGATGGTGACTGGCATTGGTTACCAGACAGTGAATAGGCAAGACGGCAGGGCATATAATGCTAGTACTAAACAGGTTTATCTTGATAAGATGCGTGGTTATTTAACCAATAAGATTGCGAGCAAAGATTCTCTATTTTCTTATAACAGCACACCAGTTAACATGGCTTGCCAGCAAGCCCCGCAAAATGATGCAGTAGATACTCAGCTGTCTATATTTATTCATCCTAAAGTTTATGATGTCATTGCACTGTTAGAAGAGCTACAAAATATAAATATTGATAAAAGAGCTGAGCGGTTGCAAGAGGTCGCACTAAGGCATGCGATCGCTATCAATGAAGCTAGACAAGTTTACGATAAAGCTCGTCAGGTTTTTACCGATGATAGGTTGTTTCTAAGTGCGCCAACGGGACATAAAAACCAAGAGGTTCTAGTTAGAGCGCTTGATCGAGCTTATCAAATGTCAATTGATGAGCCTGCTAGACTGAAATTGTTCGTGGAAATATTTGCAGATAAAAACAATTTAAATACTTCATCAATTCATTTCGGTATGAAAGAGGCCCAGCTTAAAATGCTACAGGAGTTCATGATAGTTGGTTGTCAGCTTATTGATGCCAGTCATTGGCAGGTTAGGGCGCATAGCGAGCAAGCAGTACGAGATATTAAAAAGGATCTCCGTCTATATAGTCAGATAAGGAAAGGAGCTCGTCAAAATTTTCATGGCTATGAGGTGAGGGTGGTACAGAAAAAACATAAGTGGTCTGATAAGAATTTGGCTATGACAGTTGATTATTATGCTTCGTCGGGGGTGCTGAAGTATTTGGGGTGCTTACTAATGGTGCTACTTAAAAACTAGATCCTTTTAAAATTTTAAATGACTATTTTCTTGAATGGAATTCGTAGTAGTTATCAAGCTGACTCATCCGAATTGGTCATATGAGCGTTAATAAGTCTATTAGTGATGTGACAGAGCGACAAGTCATATTTCGAAAGGGCTACAACCTGATTTTTAACTTTTTCGACCTAAAGATTGTCAAGGATAATATTGCTCTGAATGCTATAGAGTATAAGGGTTGTCACGTTGTCACGGTAAAAAAAGGGTGTAGGGGTATATGATGACTGTCATATTCTATCTAGTTAGATCTTGAATATTACGTTGATTTTATAGATGGTATAAAATATCGTAATCAGCCGCTAGATGAATACATATTTAAATTCAGAGGTGAGTCGTCAGGTGATGAAGATGTTTGAAAGTTTGCATCAAATGCAGATGTGGCGGCTATTTGGCCAAACTTTACTACTCGCACTATGGAATACTGGGGTGAAATGGCAGATATAGGATTAACCTACAGCCCTCAAAACAAAACAATTACTTGTATGTTTGATTAAAAACAAAGCTCAACCCTCTAACCATGAAAGAGATTAGAGGGTTGAGCTTTGTTTTTAATATTAGTGTTCTTTTGCATTTCCTTAAAATATTAAGTCTTCGGTAATGATAGCAGCGAAGTGTAGAGTAGATAGTTTTAGCGTGACAACGTGACAAGCTATATACTGTATAGCATACAGCTGTTTTATATTCGTGACTTTTTAATACTATCTATAGCTTATAATATGCTGAAAGATATGTATCTAATAGCGTGTCACGTTGTCACGTATAAAGGTGCAAACCTTAATATTAATTACCCCCTCTTAGCAAAGATAAAAATAGTATCCATTAATAATATTAATAGGCAATAGAATGACAGATTTAAAAAATAAAATAATTAGATTGCAAGAGCATTTAAACCATGGACTGGTAGGACGCAAAAATGAAGTTAAAGCCGCCTTACTAACCTTGCTGGCAGGTGAGAACTTATTATTAGTAGGTCCGCCAGGTACAGCAAAAAGCTTATTGGCACGTCGTGTTGCTGGCTGTTTGCAATCTACTGACAAACATGATGCTAGCCCAGTTTACTTTGAATACTTACTAACAAAATTTTCAACACCTGAAGAAGTTTTTGGTCCGTTATCCATATCTGAGCTTAAAAAAGACAACTTTAAGCGTAACACTACAGGCTATCTTCCTACCGTACAGATTGCTTTTCTTGATGAGATATTTAAAGCCAGCTCTTCAATTCTTAATGCTCTACTCACTATCCTAAATGAACGCCAATATCATAATGGTGCTACGCTGAGTGCCGTTCCACTACAAGCATTAATCGCGGCATCAAATGAGCTACCTACTGGACAAGAAGAGCTGAATGCTCTGTATGATAGATTTTTGATTAGAAAGTTCGTTGATTATGTAAGACCAGATGATATCGCATCTCTATTCGAGCTAAATAGTGATTATGGCAATGTCGAAAGTATTAGTATGGATGAGATAAAAGAATTAACGAAGCGAAGTGATGATGTTATTGTAGCCTCGCAGATCGTTAGAGTAGTCCAAGATATATGGCTAAAGCATAGAGAGATATTTTCAGAAGATCGTAGAGAAAGCTTGTCAGATAGACGTCTAGTGAAGCTCATTAAGCTGTTACGTATATCTGCAGCCAGTAATGGACGTTATGAGGTTGACCTATCCGATGTAGTGCTACTCAAAGATAGCTTATGGAATCATCCTGAAAATAAAGAAGCTGTATTTGATCTTATTTTTGAGGTACTTCAGAAAAACAGCTGCACTGTTGAAGTAATGCCTAATGATATTTCTACAAAAGATAGCCAGAAGAAAATTGAAAAACCACAAAATATCGAACGAGATATCACGGCTGAATCCAGACTAATAAAAGGGTATAAAGGCAGTGGTACAAAAAACAATCCTATACTAATTAGTAACTATGAAGAGCTTTTAGATCTTGAACGAAAAGACGTTGGACAACAAGGTTACTACTTTAAGCAAACTACCGATATAGATTGTACGGAAATAAATACTTGGCCAAATATTAATTTTATTGGTACTTATGATGGTGGTGGTCATACTATTAAGTATAAGAAAGGAAAAAATAAGATTACTACTGTTGATGGTGGAATTGCGTCCTTAATAGGGAGCCAAATGCTTTATGGATACGGAACTAGTAAGTATGAAGCTAGTAAAATCGAGTATTTGTTTGAATCAGTTCAAGGTAATTCAAACTTACTCAATATTAACTTAGAAGATCTTTGTCTTTGCCAAGACTTGTATGATAGTACTGTGAGCGATTGTGTTAGTGTTCTAAACAACATATCTGATGATAAACATAACATGCAGATAAGCTATCTTATAAAGGATATTAAAAAAAGCAAAGTTACTAATTGTCAAACCTCATCTGCATTGGCTTATAAAGTATCAGACTCTATAATAAATCAATGTACTTCCACTTCATCAATATTAGCTCATACAGTAACGGACTCTACTATTCAGTTAAGCGTGGCAGAACTTAGCATAGCATTATATTTAAAAAAAGCCATACTCAAACAATGTCAGTCGTTTAGTGTATTGGTGGGCAAGTCGGCTATAGAAAGCCATATAGAGAACTGCCTTGTATTGCTAAAGACAACTGAAGATATCTTTCTTAGGTACTCATCACAATATGATTTACCTGATCAATTATTTGGTATTGAGTCTAACGAAATACAACATAGAAACTATAATACAGACGAATACTTAAATGTAGGACTTGTGGTTAGTCATCTCGAAAGTAGTAATATATTAAATACCTTCGTGACTGCTCATGATTTAAAGCGTGGTGTTGTAATGAATTACAGTATGATGTGGTCAGGAATAGCGTCTGGTTGTTTTGACTCTAAAGTGGAAGGCTGTGTACTAGGCTCTTGTAGACTTAAGAAACCTAGTAATTACGGGATTTATGTAGGACGCAAAAGTCGTATAGCAGGTTATACAGAAAAATCTACTTTTAAAAGCAATATTTCTGTCAGTACGCAGACAGGTGCTAGAAGTAGCACTGGGGAAAATGGTGAAACTATGGATAAGCTAAGACTGACTCAAAACTACTTTGAAAACACTCTACATTGGGACTTTGAAAGTGTATGGTATTGGGATAATGACAGAAATAGTCCTGTATTACAAATGCAAACTGGAAATTTGATAATTGACGCGCGTTCCACAGAAAAATTGCTTACTGAAGACTTACTAACTCGACAAATTAGTCAAAATATCTGGTTATAGGAAAGTGTGATAATGTTGACAGCACTGATAGCCAAAGGTCAGGGTTTACTAAACGCTGCATTTCCAATAGGTATAAAAACGTTCAAATACTTTGTTGATAGTACCTTTCGCCAAAAAGTTGAGCCTATAGCGGGCAGTGTGGTTTATAGTGACTTATGGTTTGCCGTTGAGCACTCTGGTATATACATTGGCGAAGGTAAGATTGCTAATATCGTAGTGGACAAATTTACCAAAAGCACAGTACTGCTTAATAATCCTGAAGAATTCACAAGTAAGAGTAAACTGGGTAAAAAAATCTATGTCTCTTGCAATGATATTAGTGAGACTGTAGGTGACACTAGTATCGCTAATGCTGCCTATAGTTGCTTAGGACAAGAGTATCAGTACAATTTAATTCTAAAAAACTGTCATCAGTTTTCTACTAAATGTGTTAACCAGAAGCTAGCAAACGTTACGAATGCTCCATTTACAGATGCGTTTATGGCAATGCTACCATCAGAGACTTGGGAGCCTACATTAAAGGCTTTAAAAAATGCAGCGCGGAAAAAACTAGGGACAAAAAAGTGGCTGCTGTGGGACTGGGATAATAATGCTGATAGCGAGCCTGAACCAAACTGGCAAGCTCATCAAGACTACTTTGAGAGTTTGGAATTCAACTCTCAAAGTATCGATGATATAAAAGAACAACGAATACAGACTCAGGCTTATCTAGATGAGATTTCAGATGAGGATTTGCCTGACTCAGTCTTCAAAAGATTGGTTAACTATCAAGAGCTAATGCAAGATATTGAGGAAACTTATAAAAAATATGAAGAGTTGATAGCATTATGCCCAGATGCTAGGTTTAACTATTCCAAATTAAAAGAGGTTAAAACTGACATTAGTAAGCTTAGTCAGACTCTAAAAGATAATGAAAAAATCAAGGAGCTAGTAAAAAAGCTAGGCCGCAATCATATTTCCGAAGAAAAGAAAAAGCAGAGCAAAATACCTTCGATGAGTAAAAGTGAGGTGCATGGTACACATCTTAGTGATGATCTGCTGCGCTTGTTGCCCGTTGAGTTGGTAAACCTAGAAGACGAGACGCTTGAGTATTTATTTTATTCGCGAATGCTAGAAAAGCAACTAATAACCTATGAGTTGAGCGGTACAAGTCTAATAAATGGTGAAATCATGGAAACTCATAAGAAAACAACAGGACCTGTGGTAGCGTGTCTCGATACATCAGGTAGCATGAGTGGAATGCCATTACTATATGCAAAAGCTTTATTAGTCGCCAGTGCTAATATACTTAAAAAAGAAAATCGCTCTTTACATGTTTTGCTGTTTGGTAGCCAAGGACAGCTATCTGAATTTGTAGTGAGTGACAGTCAAGAGGTTACTGAGCTATTGATTTTTTTACAATCAGGATTTAATGGAGGTACTGATTTTGAGACTCCTTTATCTCGTGCACTAGATATTATAGAAAGCTCAGAGGATTATATAAAAGCAGATATTTTAATGATTACTGATGGTTTGTGTCAAATCTCGGACAGTTTTAAGACAATGCTAAAACAAAAGAAGTCATTGCTAGATTGTACTGTTTACACGATCTTATGTGCAGGCATTGCTACGCAAGACACCTTTAGCGATGAGGTTATAGTATTGAATGCAAATATGCACTAAAGTCAGTTAGCTAAGATAAATAATGATTTGCTTTGATTCTGTATGCTGCTGCTACGCAAACCCCAATATCAATTAACTCAGCTAAGAAAATTTGAAAATAGTAAAATCCCACTAAGCGCAGACAGTAAAGCTCAACTTTTGAATGGCTTTCAAAACTTATAACTTGCTGAAGGCGTTTATCCAATAGCATTTCACGTTTTCCCGTATATAGATACAATGCTTATTAGGGGTTTTTTTAATCACATAACTCCTAGTTGTGTCGAAAGAGTACATATAAATACAGTCTATACTAGCGGCTAGCCGTGTCAATGAATTACGCAGTTTTTAAGTGCAGGCAAGTCTTAACATTATTTTTGAAAGATAATGAAGTTAGACAAAAAAAGCCCGAGACCTGTATCAAACAGATCTCGGGCATTTAGGAAAGGGCGTGCTGCAATACTTCAGATAATGTTTAAAGTTAATACCTTAAGTCAGCGAAAATAGAGGTAAACGCTACGATAGATAACGCGAAAAAGCATCTTGGAAGTCAAGGACGTCGTAGCCCTTGCCTCGTACTTCATTTCCATTAATATCAAATGCTCGTAGGTCTCTAGACGATATACGAAATGCACTCAGTTTTTTTGCAATTTGTCGAAGTGTAATTGTTTTGCCCTCATTATATGTTGACCAACTCATTTCTGGGTCTCGACGTAACTCAGTTAATAAATCTCTACTTAAGAGTCTGTTAGTTTGATTTAGGCTAAAAACGGTTTTAATATCAGATAATAGTTGCTCATTTGAGCTGGGCTCATCGCTATCACTACCTGATATTTCGATGCAAGCTCTATGAGCTTTCTCTAGCCAGTCATCACTCAATATCATAGCTATTTTAAAGAGTATCTGCCAATTATCTTGCGCGCGATCGTTGATCGTAACAGGCAAAACTGGTTTAGCATCTTTTACTACTTGCAGGTTATCATCAGACCACCTAGCAAGCTGAGATTGAATCATGCTAGTAACGTCAAGCGGTAAATCACGAACTCGCTTTTTTGTCTCATCTCTCATTTTACGTCGAAGAGTCAATGGTATTGATCGATCTATTAATGTGCTAGGGATTTTGCCAATACCGGAGATAGCTTTAGCTCCAAAGACATTAAATAGTAAAGGTTCGTTATCATCTCCGACACAGCGTATAATGTACGGATTATCTCGACTATGCCCCGCATTTAGAACGCCTCGAATGCTTTCATTATCATTAATAAAAGTATCAATCTCATCAATGAAAAGCGTTGGTTTATAACTTTCAATTGAGCGGAATAATGCCGATCCTGTAATGTTTGACGTTGATAATGATCTTTTACTCATCCTACTCATTAATGTCAGTAGTGTGCTTTTACCGCAGCGTCTTTCAGGCGCATTTATCCAAGCAATGGGTAAAATATGGCTTGCTGGTATGAACCACGTCATTAATATCCATAACGTGGTAGCCACTTTAACTGCATGAGTACAAGCGATATGATCGTCTAGTATTTGATAAATTTGGTCAGCTACTGAAGCAATATCTGACACTGGCTCTGAATATGGTTCAGTATCAACGACCAAGCTTTCTGATGTCTCAGACTTTATTTTACTTTTAGCTTTCTTAACCAGTTTGTCAAGTGAACGAACAGACATATTATTAAGAGACTTTGCAGTTTCAGTTCGTTGTAGTTCATAGTCGAGTTCTGATAATGTAGCAAGTCTATCAATAGTAGTTTGTGCTAAATCCGAGCTAATTTTTAAATTTTCTTGTGGTAAAATAACTGATGATGGCTGGTCTATATCATCTGTAGTAGTTTCTAAAAGCTGAGCATCTTGCAGGATGCTTGGCTTTTTTATTGTGTCAACTGATCGCTCATCAATTGCCTCAGGAGGTGTAACTTTGTTGTTTTTACTCATGATTATGCCTCCTTATCATTAGAAGACTTAGAATGGCTCTCAATCCATGCTAGAACCTCAGAGTTTTGCCAAGCCACCACGGTTGGAGACAGTCTTATGCTGGCAGGAAACCTACCATCATGACTCCACTGATGTAAAGTCGTTCTCGAAAATGGTAAAAAAGGAAGTATGGTTTTTGCTCGTGACATGCCCTGGGCAGGTAACGTACTTATTAACTCGTTTTTTAATGACGCGTTACAGTCACTATCGTTATATTGATCGTTCATTTTATTTCTCCATACGTACTGCAGCGACATGCTGCGGTACGTATGGAATGATAGTAAGATAAGATAAGGATGTCATCGCAATTTGCGATCACTAAATCGCAAATTTCTACTTGCTGATTTTATAGTTGGTTTGCAAGTCTAAGTATCTCTTCAATATTCCGTTTACCAAGTTTTGGAATATTCTTACTTATAATGTGCTCAATTAAGCCAGATTGGGTTGGTTCGCCTGTGCTTTTAGGACTATCACTTTTAAAGTTAGAAGCATTAATATCAGGGTTTAGCAACAAATCTTTAAAAACTAAAATAAGAGCATAAACACTATCCTTAACATCATTTTTTGGTTTTTCAGATCTAATTTTTTCTAATTCTTTTTTAAGATTTCTAATTTCTTTGTCTTGCCTAGCAATAGTTCTATTTGCGTCTGATAAGTCATTTTCTAACTTTGGAAGCTCATGACTATTTTTAATAACTTTAAGAATATATAATAAGTCATGTCTTGCAAAAACCAATTCACAATTATATTCTAAGTCAATTTTATCATTTTCATCGCTATTGTCTGGGTATAGAATATAACCCTCTATTTCATTTTCGTTAAGTCCTGGGTCGTTTAAGTCGAATTGAACAGCTTGTGCAATAAACATGTTAGTACCCAAAATGACTTCAAATGCCAGCTCTGAATATGCAATATTAATAGATGATAATCTAAAAATACCTTCTACATATACCTGCACTCCAAGCGTTTTCTTAGCTCGTTTCCCTTCTAAAGAGAATAAAAGCTTTTTAACAAGATATATAATATCATTAAGGTTTGAAGTCGAATCATAGTCGTGAGGGTTAACTAACTCTCCAATTTCGAGGTTAGACATTTCTGTTGCAATGTTGTGGCTTAAAGAGTTTACCACTTCTTTCCTTGCTTCTTCACTCATCTTCTCTGCATCAGTTACAATATCAACCAGCCCTTTATATCTAACATAAGGTGTTAAACGATTGGTATGAATTAAGCTTATAATGCTCTTATCTCTCTTAAATGATGAATCATTTGTTTCCAAAAGATATTTTTTTACTTCTTCCAAAGTATAAAATGGTTTCATGTCGTTAGTCATTTTTTCACCTTTTATTTATCACTAGATATATTGCACAATTTAACTTCAATACGAAAATCCTTATTTACTTCTTAGAATCTATAAAATTTGCCCACTCATTCATCATATCTATACGATAGTCTAAATGCTGCGCGCCATTATAAGCTCTGCTGATTTTGCTTTCCTGTTCATGTGCTAGCTGTAACTCAATTGCTTCATGCATAAACCCTTGCTCATGTAGAGTAGTGCTCGCTAGCCCCCGAAAACCATGTCCCGTCATTTTATATTTATAGCCCATCTGATAAAGCGCATTAATAAAGGCATTTTGGCTGTAAGGTTTGCGAGTTGAGGGGTTATAGAATACATACTGCTCTGAAAAATTCAGTTCTTTAATTTGTTGTAATATATCTATAACTTGTGGAGCAAGAGGCACAATATGAGGCCTATCCATTTTCATTTTATCCGCAGGTATGCGCCAAACTTTATCGTTCCAGTCAATTTCTGCCCATTCCATAAATCTAAGCTCATTCGTACGCACGAACGTGTAGCATAGGAACCATAGACCCAATTTGACTGTGATATGGCCAGTATAGTTATCAATATCACTTAAAAGCTGAGGCAGTTCTTTTGAAGAGATACGGCTATGATTCTTAGTTTTATGCGGTTTAATAGCCGCGGATAGATCAGATGCAGGATTGTATGTAGCTAAACCAGTTCTTATAGCGTGTTTAAATATTTGGCCCACTTCTGCCATGATGCGTCGCGCCATTTCATTAGCGCCCCGTGTCTCGATACTTTTACCAATCTTCAAAATATCAGGTGGGGTAATATCATCAATTAGCTTATGACCGATAACTGGTTTTACATCGCGAGTATATGCTGAATAGTTACGACTAAACGTACTAGAAGCTAAAAATGTTTTACGATCTGCATACCAAGTTTGTGCGATAGTATCAAAAAGCCTCGAACCATCTTGCTCAGCGAGTTTTTCTTTTTTCTTATCTTTTGGGTTAATACCTTCGTGAATCAGTTGCTTTATTTCTAGGTTACGCTGGCGTGCTTGTTGTAATGTGATTACTGGATACTTACCCAAGGTTAGTGATTGCTGTTTACCTTGCCAGCGATAAGCACTGATCCAGACTTTGTTTCCGGTGTGTCTTACCCACAGTTGAAGGCCATCGCTATCACTATGCTTGTCAGGGCGGCTAGGAGTGCATTTTTCACTTGGGGTTAGTTTGTTGATAATAGTATGAGTTAATGACATGTTGGTATATCTCCGCGTTGGTATAATCTATACCAACAAATATACCAATATTCTATATAGTTCGCCATATACCTATACTGTTCAGAATATTTATAAAACCCCATAAAAAAAGGCTTGCCGCATCGCTGCGAACAAGCCTGATTCAAAATGTGGTGGGCCCAGTAGGACTTGAACCTACGACCAAAGGATTATGAGTCCTTGTTTTTACAACAACAATACACAACAGATAGCGATAAGTAGCTGTAATTTACGGCTGTAAGTCAATTGATATAGGGGTTTAGAGTGTGATTTAAACATACCTGTCAATAAGTAGATATATCTATCAATAAATTCAGAGTATCAAAATAGTATCAAAAGTAATGGTATTGATACTCTTTAAAAGTTTAAGTGCTTATCCCTTATCCCTTACTGTTTATTAATAATTAACAGTAAGGGATAAGTATTTAGTTCAAAGTATTAAGAAAGCCAGCTGCTAGCTAGCTTTCTTTTTTATGTGGTTTATATTAAAGCTATTATATAAATTGAACTGCCTCGAATTTATCGGAGGTTGATTTACTTGAGTCAGGCAGCAATACCTGACAGGATTAAACTATCATAATACCGCTTTTCAAACTCAAAAGGTGACACATAACCAATCGTGCTATACGGCCGTGGTTTGTTAAACCAATCCACCCATTCAAGCGTGGCTAATTCAACATCATTAACACCAGACCAGTGCTGCTTCAAATATTTAATCACCTAAGATTTATAAAGCCCGTTGACCGTTTCAGTCACCGCATTACCGTATGAGTCACCAGTCGTGCCCACAGAGGCAATAACACCAGAGTCAGTAATACTAGAAGTGTAGCGAATAGATAAGTACTGAACGCATCCACCGCTATGATGAATTACATCTTTGGGGTTGTTTCTATCCGTTATCACTTGATTTAACGCTGCCATCATCATATCGGTATTCATACGATTAGATGCTGTCCAGCCGACAATATGACGGGCAAACACATCATAATAAAAGCGGTATAAACCCAGCCGCTCACTGTCTTAATGTAATTAAAATCTGCAACCCATAGCTGATTAGCACGATGAGCTGTAAAGTTAAGATTAATTAAGTTATCAGCCCTTTTTTGGTCATTACGGCTGTTGGTAGTAAGCTTACTTTTACTACGCCAAACGCCTTGAAGTCCATGCTGCTTCATTAATCGCTCTACAGTACATCGAGCAATCTTTATACCATCCGCTTTCATCTGCTGCCAAACTTTACGCACACCATAACGGCATTTGCTATCCTGCCAGATACGTTTAATTTCACTCAGAAGCCCTGATTTAAATCCCATTGAAAAGAAATGAGCACAAGCACAGTTTCTACGCCAAGGATGGATGGAAAATAATCTAACTAAACTTTTTCATGATATAGGCTGTATCGATTTCATAGAGACTTGACTTTAGAATGATTGACTAATGTTCGTCTTTTATCTTGAATTGATGTAAGTATTTATATATACCTTATAGGTATATATAAATACTTACATGGTTTTTGACTTGGTCTCCATAAAGCAATAACTTAGTAGCTACTTACAGGGAGATTATCCAAGGAGACGTAAGAATGGATTCACAGACATTAAACATCAATAAAATTATTGATGAAGCTAAGTTTTCCCCCTTTCACTGGAAGGTTCTGTTCTGGTGTTTATTGATTATCATTTTTGATGGCTATGATCTCATTATTTATGGTGTCGCTCTACCATTACTCATGGAAGAGTGGGCGCTAACCACTGTACAAGCCGGCCTTCTTGCTAGCTCTGCTTTGTTTGGTATGATGTTTGGCGCCATGATTTTTGGTACTCTATCTGACAAAATTGGACGCAAAAAGACGATTTTAATTTGCGTCGGTTTATTTAGTAGTTTCACATTTTTTGGTGCATTTGCTGAAAATCCTATCCAATTCGCTATATTACGCTTCATTGCCGGCCTTGGTATTGGTGGCGTTATGCCAATCTGTGTTGCATTAACTTCTGAGTATGCTCCAAAACGCATACGCAGTACGCTTGTTGCAGTTATGTTTAGTGGTTATGCAATAGGTGGGATGGCCTCAGCACTATTAGGATCGTTTCTAGTCGTAGATTATGGTTGGGAAGTGATGTTTTATATTGCAGGGATACCCACTCTGCTATTACCTATTATCTGGAAAATGTTACCTGAATCCTTGATGTACTTAGTTAAAGAAGGGCGAGAAAAAGACGCTAAAAATATCGTTCAAAAACTTGTACCACAAGAAAGTATTACTGCGTCTACTGTTCTTTTGTTAGATGAGCCTACCAAGAGTGACGATGCTCCTATTAAAGCCTTATTTTTAAAAAATCGTGGCTTTACTACTATTATGTTTTGGGTAGCATTTTTTATGTGCTTACTCATGGTCTATGCATTAGCAAGCTGGTTACCGAAGCTTATGACTCAAGCAGGGTACTCACTTGGTGCTAGTATGTTGTTTTTATTCGCACTAAATATCGGTGGTATGATCGGTGCAATTGGTGGCGGTGTGCTGGCTGACAAATTCCATCTCAAACCAGTATTGACTGTGATGTTTGCTGCAGGAGCAATATCATTAATACTACTTGGCTACAACAGCCCCCAAATGGTGCTGTACACGCTTATCGGTGTAGCAGGCGCAACGACTATTGGCTCACAAATCCTACTCTACACTTTTGTTGCTCAATATTATCCTACTATCGTCCGTACTACTGCAATGGGTTGGGCATCTGGTATTGGCCGTATCGGTGCTATTGTAGGACCTATTCTAACGGGTGCTCTGCTCACACTTGAATTAAACCATCAGACTAACTTTCTATTTATTGCCATACCAGGTGTTATCGCAGCCATTGCTATTTTCCTGGTAAACCTCAACGCTGCGGTAGATAGCAAACAAGCTGAAACTAAACCTATTACTTTAGATGTCCCTGCATCAGCTTAAAGATTACTTAAAAGTCTTCTAGCATAGAACCGTGTTTCATTCAAAAATATAATTGAGTACTCAATTAGTTTTGGACACAAATATCGAAATAGGCTCAATAGTAATGTAATCAAAATATCAATGAAGGACCTAAATAACTTTTAAGGAATAATTATGTCAATATTAAAGAAGGACGTGTGGAATCGAAAGCTTTTTAATGGTACGTGGAAACCAACTGAATCTAGCTATCCTGTTATTGAAGTGGCAACAGGTCAGCCACTGGGTGAAATTGGCTATGCATCTACTAAGAACGTTGTGATTGCAGCTCAAGAAGCGAAAGCTGCACAGAAAAAATGGTGGGCTTTGAGTTATCAAGAGCGCCAAGCTGTATTTGAAAAAGCGGCTTTACTGTTAACTGAAAACCAAGCAGAAGTGATTGAGTGGTTAGTAAAAGAAAGCGGTTCTTTACCACTCAAAGCAGGTTTTGAAGTTAGCATTACGCTTCAAGTACTTAAGAGCTGTATTGGGTTACCGGCGGCCGATCAAGGAAACTTATTACCTACTCAGACGAATAAGTTGAGTATTGCTAGGCGTATACCTTTGGGTGTAGTGGGTGTTATTTCACCATTTAACTTTCCTTTGTATTTAGCACTACGTGCCGTCGCACCCGCATTAGCGCTTGGTAATGCTGTCGTTCTTAAACCTGATGAAAGAACAGCTGTATGCAGTGGCTATGTCATTGCACGTCTCTTTGAGTTGGCTGGTTTGCCTGAAGGTCTTTTACATGTACTACCAGGTGGATCAGAAGTTGGTGAGGCGCTAACTTTAGATAAAAATATTTCTAGCATTCAGTTCACAGGATCAACAGATGTTGGTCGTATCGTTGGAGCAAATGCAGCTAAAACATTAAAAAAAGTTTCATTGGAGCTCGGTGGTAAAAACTCACTAATAATCTTAGATGATGCTGACATCGAGTTAGCGGCAGAAAATATTGCATGGGGTGCATTTTTACATTCGGGACAAATTTGTATGACCTCAGGAAAAATACTGATTCATGAAAGTATTTATGACAAAGTCAAACAAAGAGTTATCGAAAAAGTCGAAAAATTCGTAGTTGGTAACCCTTGTGAAAGTAACGTGACGATTGGTCCTCTTATCGATACTAAGCAAGCTCAAAGAGTAGAAAGTTTAGTTGATAATGCGATTAAGCACGGTGCTAAGCTTGAGATTGGTGGCCAAGCCAATGGAGTGTTCTTTGAGCCGACTGTGCTCTCAGACATCACTGTTGATAACCCTATTTTTAGTCAAGAAATTTTTGGTCCAGTTGCTGTTCTAATTCCTTTTAGCAGTGATGATCAGGCTGTTGAGTTAGCTAACAACGGAAACTATGGATTATCTGCAGGCATTATTACCTCAAACGTTGGCCGAGGGATGCATATTGGACAACAATTAGATGTTGGTTTACTGCACATCAATGATCAAACCGTCAATGATGACACCGTGAATCCATTTGGTGGATTCGGGACTTCAGGAAATGGAACACGCATTGGTGGTCCTGCAAATGCAGATGAATTTACGCAATGGCAATGGATGACGGTTCAAGCACAAGCACCGCATTATCCTTTTTAATTAAACTTAATTACTAATTATAGGAAATAACATTATGAATGATATGAAAGATATCACAGCAGCGATAACTGCCTGTAAAGGTGCTGATTTCGAGTTACAACCATTAAAAATACGCTTACCTCAGGGTGATGAGGTATTGGTAAAAGTGGTTGCAACGGGAATGTGTCATACCGATTTAATTGTACGTGATCAATATTATCCAGTACCACTTCCAGCCGTACTCGGGCATGAAGGGTCAGGAATTATTGAGGCAGTAGGGCCAAATGTCACTGACTTACAAGTTGGAGATCATGTGGTTCTTACCTATGGTTATTGTGGGAAATGTGCACAATGTAATACTGGAAACCCTGCTTATTGTTCAGAGTTTTTTGGAAGAAATTTCAGTGGGGCAGATTTAGAAGGCAACAATGCAATTTGCACACATGACGGCCAATCTGTTCATGATCACTTTTTTGCTCAATCCTCTTTTGCAACTTATTCTCTAAGTCGTGAGAATAATACAGTTAAAGTCAGTAAAGATGTTGCGCTCGAATTATTAGGACCTTTGGGTTGTGGCATCCAAACAGGAGCTGGCGCGTGCATAAATGCTTTGAAAGTAACACCAGCGAGTAGCTTTGTAACATGGGGTGCCGGTGCAGTTGGTTTGAGTGCTCTACTTGCGGCAAAATTATGTGGAGCATCCATTATTATTGCAGTTGATATTGTTGAGTCCCGTTTAGAGCTTGCTAAACAATTGGGAGCGACCCATATCATTAACAGCAAAACACAAGACCCTGTAGCTACAATCAAAGAGATTACAGGCGGTGGTGCTAATTTTGCTTTGGAATCGACAGGACGCCCTGAAATTTTAAAAATGGGTGTGGATGCACTTGGTATCTTAGGTAAAATAGCCGTGGTTGGCGCACCTCAGTTAGGAACAAATGCCGAATTTGATGTCAACGACTTGCTACTAGGAGGCAAAACCATTATCGGGGTTGTCGAAGGAAGTAGCTCGCCGAAGAAGTTTATTCCTGAATTAGTCACACTATATCAGCAAGGTAAGTTTCCTTTTGATAAGTTAGTTAAGTTCTACGATTTTAAAGACATTAACCAAGCAGCGATAGACAGTCATAAAGGTATCACGTTAAAACCCATTATTAAAATCTCTGAAGGTGTATCAGAAAGCATACTAACAGATTAGAGGGGAAGGGGCAGTTAAATCAAAATACTGAAGAAAAACTGATATCAGCTGCCCTGACTATTACAGCTCTAGTTCAAAGAAAAGTATCACATAAGTCTTGGAAAGCAAAACTCCTAATATCTTTTTGAACGCTACTAGGGCGTGTTATCAAGGGTTGATCTTAGTTTACTAAATATAGAATTAGTATAGTGCCGACAGCAGCAATAACGTCAATATTTCTCTTCCTATTGATATAACGAATTCTCAGTTATTGAAGACCTATATCAATATTGTGAATCTCAAATCTGACTTATTCTTGTCAGCTATATAAAATATTAAAAACAATTTTAGTATACCTAAGAAGTATGAAAGATCAATAAATTAGGTCTTAGACAAGTCCGTTCATAATATATATTTAAAAAAAAGCATATATTATTTTTTGCTAAAAGATTTGTTAATAACCTCTCCTATATATTAGTTAAAGGTATAAAACACTTACAAGCTAATAATATTGTCAGGCTCTATGCACAATGAAGTACCGCCCCTAGGCGTTTTAAATGAAATTTTGAAGTTGCCATTTTATATAAATATTAACAAGGATGTTCTATGAAAGCCACTCAAGGTAAAATCATTTTAACGGCTATGGCTATTTCCTTACCATTAGCTGTTCACGCTTCTGACTCTCATTACGTTCCAGGTGTTGAAGGAATTAAAGGAAGCGTGGCACCGCCACCTGGGATTTATTACAAAGGCTATGTGATCAACTATAGTGCTGATAAAAACGAATCTTTACCATCTGATAGCGAAGTCAATGTTGCTGCACTAGCGAATAGAGTTGTCTGGGTAACCCAACAAAAAATACTGGGTGGCGATTTAATATTGGAAGGTATTATACCTTTAGTCAATACAGACCTCAAAATTGGTGGTCAAGATATTGATAGGCGCACAGGCCTAGGTGATTTATATGTAGGAAGTGTATTAGGCTGGCATGATAGTAGATGGGATGCAGTGGCAGGAATAGGATATTGGGCTGATACGGGTGATTTTGATAAAAGTCGACTTTCCAGTCCTGGTAAAGGTTATGATTCGGTCATGCTCACACTCGGCGGTAATGTCAAACTTACTAAACAAGGTGATATTAATTTCAGCGCATTAAGCCGTTATGAGATGCCTAACGGTAATAATCTTAACGATGAGCTAATCACTGAGTGGGGTCTGAGTAAAAGTTATGGATTACTCGATATTGGACTCGTGGGTTATAATACTTTTGAGACTAGTAATAGTGATGAGGAAAGAAACGCTTTAGGTTTATCTATAGGATACTTTTCACCGCCTAACTTACTAGGTGGAGATATAGCTTTATATAAAGAGTATTCAAATAAAGAAACCTTTGAGGGAGAAGTGATAAGAGCTTCGTTAACTAAAGCATTTTAAAGGATTCAAGCGTTTATATTCTATCGCCCACTACTCTAAACAGCGGTGGGTTGCATGCTTCACTTATACTAAAGTAATTAATATCTGAGCTTACCCTTCCTTTATCATTAATGCATTTGCCCGCGCTATCGTAGGTTGAGTTGGTTCAATAAGATATGGGCCATATGGTAAGCCTGAGCATATCAATTGGTCAGCGGTTATCATTGATGCAACCGAAGGCCACATTGAACGTCCAAAAAAACCAAAAACAGTACTATAGTAGAAAAAAGGAACAACACACCTTAAAAGCTCAGATCATAGTATATTGGCAAACAGGACTGATACTTGATGTGCAAACCTGTAGGGGCTGTGTACATGACTTTAGTCTTTATAAACAAACCTGCCCTTATTGGCTACCTAAGAATACCAGCTATCTAGTAGACAGTGGTTACCAGGGCATAGCCAAGCTACATAAGCTAGTATTTATCCCTTTTAAGAAACTAAAGGGTAGTGAGTTATTAGAACTCTGCAAACAGGCCAATCATTATCTATCAGAGTTGCGCATTCTAGTTGAGTATAAAATAGGTCTAATCAAACTGTGTAAAATCCTGGCTGTACGCTACCGTAATTGTCATCAACGTTATGACTTAAGAATAAAGCTGTTCGCAGGTGTATTAAATTTCGAGCTTAGCCTATGACTTTTGCAAAAGGTCTATTGTCGAGATAGTTCAATATGTATTACTTTAAATACTGGCTTATATACTTAGTAAATTTTTCAGGTTGTTCAATATTTGAGATATGCGAGGCATCAATAGTGGCGAGCTTAGCGTTAGGTGTATGATCGACCATATATTGGCCATCAGCAACGGTCGTCACCGGGTCTTCAACGCCTGCCAACACTGTAATTGGTACACGAATATCTTTTAACTGCTTGCGAGTATCAGCGATAGATAACGCCTCGCAGCAGCTTGCGTAGCCCTCTGCACTGCCAGCCGTAAGAGCGCTAGACAATGCCGCGACTACATCTGGGTAATGATCGATAAAATCTGCTGTAAACCAACGCGGAGCAGCTGTAGCTGCGATAGGCGCTAGACCTTTCTCACGTACCAACCTTGCACGCTCCGTCCATGCTGTTTCGTTACCAATTTTCGCGGCGGTATTACATAACATCAAGTGGTGGAAGCGATCGGGATGATTGATAGCTAACCATTGACCTGTTATGCCGCCCATAGAAATGCCACAAAAAAATGCCTTATCAAGATGCAGGTGATCTAACAAATCAATCACATCTTGCCCCAGCTGGTTTAAATTATAAGGGCCTCTGGGTGCTGATGATTTACCATGACCACGAGTGTCATAGCAGATAATAAAATAATCATCTTGCAAGGTATCGATTTGTGGTTGCCACATACGATAGCTAGTACCTAAAGAGTTGGAAAATATTAGGGCGGGGTTGCTGCTATCACCAAAGGTGGCATAATTTAGCGTTACGTCTTTATTTTCAAATACAGGCATGATGAATGTCCTTATTTTGACTATCGTGTGATTGAAGTATTACTTTTGACCTATTGAGGTGGGTATTTATTTTATTTTGAACGATTAATCAGCCTTCAACGCGCTCAATAATCATTGCGATGCCTTGTCCAACACCGATACACATTGAGCAGATTGCATAACGCTTACTCGTTTTTTCAAGTTGATTGAGGGCAGTTAAGATCAAACGGGCACCTGAGGCGCCGAGTGGATGACCAAGGGCAATCGCACCGCCATTAGGGTTGACGCGCTCGCTATCATCAGCTAACTCCAAGTCACGCGTACAAGCTAGAGCTTGCGCGGCAAAAGCTTCGTTTAATTCAATGACATCCATCTCATCAAGCGTTAGTCCCGTATGCTCAAGCAATTTTTTCATCGCTGGTGCTGGGGCGAAACCCATAATACGCGGTTCAACGCCTACCGTAGTTGAGGCCACAATACGTGCACGCGGCTTTAGATTAAATTCTCTAACCGCTTGCTCTGACGCTACTAGGAAGGCTGCTGCACCATCATTAATTCCAGAGGCATTACCAGCAGTCACCGTACCATCTGCGGTGACGATAGGACGCAATTTAGTCAACTTCTCAAGGGTGGTGTCAGCACGAGGATGCTCATCAGTATCGACGGTGACAGGCTCGCCTTTACGCTGCGGGATGACGACAGGGGTCATCTCGTCTTTAAAGAATCCTGACGCTTGCGCCGCTGCGGTACGTTGTTGGCTACGTAGCGCAAATGCATCTTGGTCGGCACGGTTGATATTGAATTGCTCTGCGACATTTTCGGCGGTTTGCGGCATGGTCTCTGTGCCATATAGCTCATCAAGCTTTGGATTGATAAAGCGCCAACCCATAGTGGTATCTTCCAGCTTTTGACTACGACCAAACGCCTGATCCGATTTGCCCATCACAAATGGCGCACGGCTCATGCTCTCAACACCACCTGCGATAATTAAATTGGCTTCACCAGCTTTAATCGCACGAGCAGCTATCGCTAACGCATCCATTGACGAGCCGCACAAGCGATTAACAGTGGTTGCAGGCACTTGATAAGGTAGGCCAGCTAGCAATGATGACATGCGACCGACGTTGCGATTGTCTTCGCCGCTTTGGTTGGCACAGCCGTAGATGACGTCATCTACTTTTACCCAATCGACATTAGCATTACGTTCCATTAACGCCTTGATAGGGATAGCACCTAAGTCGTCTGCACGTACTGGTGCTAGACTGCCGCCGTAGCGACCAAAAGGAGTGCGAATGGCATCAATAATATAAGCGTTATTTAAACGAGTGATTGAATCAGTCATGGCGATTATCCTGAGTTTTGATTATCTTAAATTCTGATTAAGAGGGTTTTTTATTTAGTAGCGTCAATTAACGTTGCGCCAGTCAATGCTTGCAAGTCCGCAAAGCTCATGCCATCGACCATTTCAGTGACGGCTAAGCCTTTATCAGTGACATCGATGACACATAGATCAGTATAAATTCGATCAATGCAGTTTTTGCCAGTCACAGGGTAGGTAAGCTCGCTGACGATTTTAGGGTCGCCAGTCTTAGTCGTGTGATTGGTCATCACAAAGACTTTTTTGGCACCAACGGCTAAGTCCATAGCACCTCCAACAGCGGGTATCGCATCCTCTGCACCAGTACTCCAATTGGCCAAATCACCATTAGCAGCTACTTGAAACGCACCCAACACGCAAATGTCGATATGGCCACCGCGCATCATGGCAAAAGAGTCACCATGATGAAAGTAGCTACCGCCATCGAGCATAGTAACGTATTCCTTTCCAGCATTAATCAGTTCGGGATCTTCTTCACCTTTGGCAGGTGATGGACCAAAAGCTAATAAGCCGTTTTCTGAATGCAAAAATACGTCTTTATCATTAGATAAGTATTGTGCGATTTTGGTCGGTAGTCCAATGCCTAAGTTGACATAGGCTCCATCTGGAATGTCTTGTGCAGCGCGTTCGGCTATTTGGTCACGGGTCGAAACGGTGTAAGAGGTATGGCTCATAATGACGCTCCTTATAATTGGCAGTATTTAGCGGTGGCTATGCTGCAGTGTCAGAAAGTTCAGTACTAGTGCTGGCAGATTGGACTTGCACCACATGCTGCACAAAAATGCCTGGTGTAATAACGTGCTCAGGATCAAGCTCACCAAGATCAACTGTTTGAGAGACTTGAGCGATAGTCACGTCAGCTGCCATTGCCATAATTGGACCAAAGTTACGTGCAGATTTTCGGTAAACTAAGTTACCCCAACGATCACCCTTGTTTGCTTTTATTAAGGCGAAATCAGCTTTAATTGGATATTCCAAGACATAGTCTTTGCCATCGATATGACGAGTTTCTTTGCCTTCTGCGAGTAGAGTACCGAACCCTGTTGGTGTATATACGGCTCCAAGCCCCATGCCTGCCGCTTGAATACGGCAAGCCAAATTACCTTGTGGTACTAATTCCAGATCAATTTTTCCTGCATGATAAAGCTCATCGAATACCCATGAGTCTGATTGACGAGGAAAAGAACAAATGATTTTACGTACCGCGCCCGTTTTTAATAATCTGGCAAGACCATGATCACCGTTTCCAGCATTATTATTAATAATGACAAGGTCTTTAACACCTAAATTGATAAGGCCATCAATGAGTTCAGCTGGTTGCCCTGCAGTTCCAAAACCACCAATCATAATAGTGGCGCCATCTTTAATTTGGCTAAGTACATCCGTGATATTTTTTTCAGCTTTATTAATCATGTTTATGTCCTATACAAAAGTAATATTAGGTATTGCGAGACTTAAGTTTGATGCATCTTCGAGACTGTCTTGTTGTTTTGGCTGTTCTATTAATAAAAATGACGTATATTTTTGCTTATGAAAACAAAGGTAATAAGCGTTTTTTGCTTAAAATATAGTAGGCAACCATGCCGATAAGAATGCCCCAAAAAACAGAGCTTAGTCCTAGAAAACTCATACCAGATGCTGTTGCTAAAAAAGTGATTAGCGCTGCATCTCTTTGAGAGTCATCTTTCATTGCTATAGTAATGTTGGTAGAAATAGCACCGATAAGTGCAAGACCGGCTAATGCTGCAACTAGCTCTTTGGGCAACAAGCTAAATACCATCACGATGCTACCGGCAAGTAGTCCCCCTAATAGATAAAAAATACCGTTTGCCACACCTGCTATGTAGCGTTTCTCTTTTAATTCATGGGCATCCTTACCAGTACAAAGTGCTGCGGTGATTGCTGCTAGGACAATCGTAATACCCCCTACACAGGCGACTACTAACGAAGCTAGGCTTGTAATACTGACGATAGGCTTGGCTGGTGTGTCATAACCACTAAGATTAAGAATCGCCATACCAGGTAAAAACTGTCCAGTTAAGCTCACAAGAATGAGTGGAATCGCAAGGTTGAATACGGCATTCCACGTCCACTCAGGCCATATTACAGTAGGTATGGTAATGGCTAAATCTATATTGACAGGGTTCATTTTTCCTAATAGAACACTTAAAATGACACCGCATAGCAGTACCCAAATCATGGTATAACGTGGTGAAAATCGCTTGGCTACTAAGTAACAGCCAAGCATGCTAAATACGATAAATGGCATCGTATTGGTTGCTACAAATAACTCTAAACCAAATTGAAACAGGATACCTGCCATCATACCGGCAGCGATACCATTAGGAATCCATCTTAAAATCTTGTCAAAAGATCCAGTTGCACCTACTAAAAAAATCACAATCGCTGATACGATATAAGCGGCTATCGCTTCATTAATACTCATATTCGGAAAGACGGTTACCAGTAGAGCCGTACCGGGTGCTGACCAAGCGGTAATAATAGGGGTTTTATATTTAATAGATAAATAGATACCTGAGACGGCGGCACCTATAGATACTCCCCAGATCCACGATGCCATCATCGTTTCTGATACCTGCGCTGCTTGTGCTGCCTGAAAAAAGATAATTAATGGGCCAGCATAAGAGATCAGTACGGCCAAAAATCCTGCCACAGTAGCAGAGAGTGACCAGTCGTCTTTCAAGGTTTGAATGACAGTTGCCATATTGCTTCCTTGCAAATTAGCAGTAATCAGAGAGTAGTAAGTTA
This sequence comes from Psychrobacter sp. Choline-02u-9, assembly GCF_002836505.1. Classification (GTDB taxonomy): domain Bacteria; phylum Pseudomonadota; class Gammaproteobacteria; order Pseudomonadales; family Moraxellaceae; genus Psychrobacter. The sequence goes on along the minus strand of NZ_PJBF01000040.1, from coordinate 47,351 downwards.
GACGCTGTGTTGCCTAACTTAAAAGCTCAATTGATGTGGTTAGCCTTCGTCGCCACCACCCACAGGAATGGTACTCCCAGTGATATATGACGATTCATCTGATGCTAAAAATGCAATGGCATTGACTTGCTCATCTATCGTACCGTAGCGTTTCATAAAGGTGCGGTCAATGGTCTGGTCAACGACTGCATTCATCCATGATTTTTCATCATCAGTTAAAGGCTTTGCATTACGTGGAATCTTTCTAGGCGGAGCTTCAGTGCCACCAGTCGCTACTGCATTTACTCGGATACCATCGTTTGCGTACTCAAAAGCGAGCGATGCGGTCATGGCATTGACGCCGCCTTTCGCTGTCGAGTAGGGTATGCGGTTGATACCGCGTGTGGCGATAGAAGATACATTGACAATAGTACCAGACTGCTGCTCAATCATCGTTGGTAATACGGCGCGGCAACACCACAATGTCGGAAATAATGAGCGACTGACTTCTTTATTAATCTCTTCTTCTGAGAAATTGACGAAAGGCTTCATCCATATCGCACCGCCAACATTATTGACTAGCACATCGATACGTCCATAGGTATCAAGCGCTTTATTAATAGCCTCTTGCGCACCTTGATAAGTCTCAAGATCAGCTTGGATAGTCGTCGCGTGCCCGCCATTTGCAGTGATTTCTGCTAACACATCTTCTACCAAAGGTGAGAAATCTGCCATCACTATCTTGCCGCCTTCACTTGCTAAGCGTAATGCGACCCCGCGACCGATACCTTGTGCGGCACCAGTTACGATACATACTTTATTATCAAAGCGCTTACTCATTGCTGTCTCCTAGAGAAAAGTATTCTATCGCTGTATTGTTTGAGCTATATTACTGCTCACTAGGTGTGAACTTTTCATAATAAAAATTGCTAGGTTTGAGGCTACTTGTATCTAACCAATTACTAACGGCATCGACCATCGCCAGAGGACCACACAGATAAACATCAACATCGCCATCATTTAGCCAATCAGCTTCAACATGGCTGGTTACATAGCCTTTGCGCTCATGAGCGCTTTCCTCGCTTGCCACACAGGTATAATAGTCAAACCAATCGTGGTTTTTCTTCACTTCTTCCAGTTTTTCAATCTCTATCAAATCAGCATCATTAGTAACACCGTAGACCATCTTGATAGGATGATGAGCGCCCGATATTTCTAAGCTTTTTAGCATCGATAAAAAGGGTGCGATACCTGTACCACCAGCTAAAAATACAGTAGGGCGTACGATAGGACGTAAATAGAAACTACCGAATGGTCCTTCAAAGTCAATATCTTGACCTAGCTTGGCAACATCAGATAAAAAGGTACTCATTTTGCCGTTTGGAATGTTACGGACGACAAATTCAGCCTGATTGGTACTAGGCATTGAGCTAAAAGAGTAGGAACGTGTCTCATCAGAGTCAGGGATAGTAATATTGACATACTGCCCAGGTAAAAATACTAAGGCATCTGGGTTATCAACCTCAACGCCGAAGTGAATGGTGGATTCTGACAATACATTTAGCTGTTGTAGCTTACCTTTGAACACAGACTTACTAACTTTGCAGGCTTCTGATGAGGTTGGCACTTTAATGACGCAGTCGCTCTCGGGGATCATTTGACAGGTCAAGACGTAGCCATCATTAGCTTCGGTTTCGGTCAGCGCCTCTTCAATATACATATCAGGATGCATGTCATAGCTGCCTGACTCACAATGACAACGGCAAGTACCGCAGGCGCCATCTAGACAGTCCACAGGGATATTGTATTTTTGGCGATAAGCGGCTTCGGCAACGGTTTCATCATCTTCACATTTGATAAATCCCGTGACACCATCTTCAAACTGTAGAGCTATGTTGTATTCCATGAGAAACATCCTTTTTCAATATATGGCTACTGACTAACATCACTATACTTTTGGTTGGCTCGTTGATACTTCATAAATTACCAACAAGCTATTTTTAAATTTAATTATTTGTACTAGCTGGCAAGTATAAATAAAATCATGCGAACTCTAGACGTGATATACATCCATAATTTGATGTACGTAGTCATCTTTTAGTACAATGTATTTGTCCAAAATCTTTGGGCTAGCTTGATTCATATCTATTTTGTATTTAGAGAATCCCCAGTAAGTATTGGTCTCATGATAACGATAAGACTTATTGATCCAGTTAAATCGGACACTAACAATGCCATCATTATCTTCAAGTAATTCGATATTAGATAAGTTATGTGTGGTACGGGTATCAGGAATGGTTGCAGAAGAACGCTCAGTCTCGATACGGAAAATACGATCTTCAAGTCCACGACGATCAGGGTAATAAATAAGAGATATTTCACGTTGCGGATTGCTTATTAGTTCGCCATCATCATCCCAACTAGGCATCCAAAATGGACATTCTTCGTCATAACAAGCCAGCCATTCTTCCCATTTTTTTTCATCAAGCAATCGTGCTTCACGGTACAGAAACTGACGCACATCTTCGATATTAACCGTTGCATTTTTCATTAGCGATATCCTTTTATATTTGTTCGTCCTGCAATAACTAGCAAGTTACTGGTTTAAGTATTTAGGGGCAATATTTAAATTGAATAATTGCCCTAAATACTTAGCTAATATTAGCCTGCGCCATGTAGCTGCTGTTCTTGCTCTAGGGCTTTTTTCATCTCTTCATGCCAATATCGATGTTGCACGGTATACAATCCTTCATCTTCAGTCTTGACCCCACTTAATAACGGTTTAAGGTCAATGGCTTTTGCACCTTCGTCAGCGCCTTCTATCCAGTGCTCAGAGCCACGACACATGTCGTTCCATTCTAGCTTAATGCCGTTATAACCTTGCTGGCACGAGCGAAATTCTTCTAAGTCATCTGGCGTTGCCATGCCGGTCACGTTAAAGAAGTCTTCGTACTGACGGATACGACGAGTACGTGCTTCATCGCTTTCGCCTTTCGGTGCGATACACCAGATAGTGACTTCAGTTTTATCAACGGATATTGGACGTAGCATACGGATTTGCGAGCTAAATTGATCCATAATATAAACATTTGGATATAAGCATAAGTTACGTGAGCGTCCAATCATCCAGTCGGCCATTGCTTCACCATATTGGGCAACATAGTCATCGCGATACGCAAAATTAGGACGATCCTGCGGGTTTTCCCATTGAGTCCAAAGTAGTAAATGACCGTTCTCAAAAGAATAGAATCCGCCACCTTGACGACCCCATTTACCAGCATTCATGGCTTTAATATTGTCTTCTTTTTCTGCTTCTTGCTCTTTGCGACGTGCTGTTGTCGCAGCATAGTTCCAATGGACAGCTGAAACATGGTAGCCATCAGCACCATTTTCAGCTTGTAGCTTCCAGTTACCATCAAAAGTGTAGGTTGAGGTGCCACGTAATACTTCTAAGCCTTCTGGTGATTGATTGACAATCATGTCAAGGATTTTGGTTGAGCCGCCAAGCCAGTCTTCAATCGGTTCGACATCATCATTAAGACTTGCAAACAAGAAACCTTTATAATTGGCAAGTTTGACTTGCTTTAGGTCGTGAGAGCCGTCTTTATTAAAAGCGTCAGGATAACCTGCGCCGCGTGGATCTTTAACTTTAAGCAGCTTGCCCGAGTTGTTATAAGTCCAACCGTGAAAGGGGCACGTATAAGTTGCCTTATTGCCTTTTTTATGACGACATAATTGAGCGCCGCGGTGGGAGCAGGCATTGATCATACAATGCAGTTCACCTTCTTTATTACGCGCAACGATGACCGGCTGGCGGCCGATGTATGTTGTATAGTAGTCGTTGTTATCAGGGATTTGAGTCTCATGAGCCAGATAAACCCAGTTGCCTTCAAAGATATGTTTCATTTCAAGCTCAAACAGCTCTTCATTGGTAAAGGCACTGCGATGTAGGCGATAAATTCCTTTTTCTACATTTTCTTCTAAAAAATCATCGATAGCGATATCTGATCCTTCAGGTATTAGATTAATACACTCGCTCATGGCTTTCTTCCTTGTAAATAACGGTGTTAAACGATGTTAGGGTATGACGCTTGATACGACAACTGAGTGCATATCAAGCGAAAATCTATAAAATTTAGTGGTTGCTAACAGTAGCTAGCGATACTCAATAATTAAGCTTGAGCACGGCGACGTTCAACTTCACTGCCTTGTACTGGCTTATCAATGTCTTTCACTAAATGAAAGTCAAAATCGATACTGGCATACGGCGCGTCCAGCCCTTTTTCTTGTAGCTTGTCAGCATCTTCAACCATCGTCACTTCTGGTACCAAGCCTTCACGGCTAGCAAAGGCAAAGTCATCCCACAGATACTCATCACCATCGATGTTAATCTGCGTGGTCAATTTGCGATGACCGTCAGCACTCGCGAAGAAGTGAATGTGAGCTGGGCGATGACCATGACGTCCTAGCGGGCCCAATATTTTTTGGGTCATACCTTCTGGCGGCACTGAGTAACCTAATGGGACGATACTGCGAAAAGCATAATGGCCGTTTTCATCAGTGATAATGCTACGACGCAAGTTAAAGTGCGACTGCGACTCATCAAAGAAAGAGTAATTGCCTAAGCTATTGGCATGCCATACTTCAACCTTGGCATTTGGCAATGGCTTGTCATCTTCGCCATAAACGGTCCCTTGCATGAATAGCACGGTGCCATTGTCAAGATCAGTGCCATCATCTAGACGCGCAAAGCCTTTTTCTTCTGGCGCACCAGCGACATAGAGTGGACCTTCGATGGTACGTACAGTGCCACCGTCAAGACCCGCCGCTTTTAAGTCTTCTTCAATCATTAAGTCCATGAAGTGATCAAAACCAAGGCCAGGAGAGAGTAATCCTGCCTCTTTGCCTAAATCCCCAATGAACTCAACCCCAGACCAGTATTCATCGGCCGTGATTTTCAAATCATTGATGGTTTGCATGAGGTCGGTTACGATACGTAAGACAATGTCTTGTATACGTGGGTTAACTTGTTCAGGAAAGTCAATTTTACCTTTGATGAACTGAGTGGCTAATGCTTCAATTTGGCTGCGTTCCATGTCTCTCTCCTTGTTGAGGACTATTTAAAAGGTAGTTATAGCGAGCACTCTTACTCAAAATACATTCATTCATTGCTTATTTTTGGCAATAGGTGTCCGTTGGTCTGGTATAGACCAATAATTGTTAAAAAATAGATTAAGGCGATTTTGGGATGCTATTATTTGATTAACATCAACGGTATTAATGAAATCTAGTAATAGCGTTATAGGGCACTAACTATCATCATCGCGAATAGAAGAGGGATGACGAAGTAAAGGGGTGACCTCGACTTTCATATAAGGGTAAAGTGGTAGCGACATCATAATGTCATGTAGTTCTTCATTACTTTCGACATCGAAAATACTAAAGTTAGAATACTCTCCCGCTAAGCGCCAAATATGACGCCACTTACCTTGTTCTTGCAGTTTGTGTGATAGTGCTTTTTCAGCTTGCTTAAGTTCACTGACCTTATCAGCATTCATATCTGTCGGTAACAACACATCCATTCTGACGTGATATAACATAATTATGTCCTTATACTTTATGGGTAGTTATATAGCTGATATTTGGTCTTTATCAGCACTTATTGCGTGGAGCTTTTAGTAGAGGTCTATCAGACCCCAGCGTGAGAGTCGCTTACGTAAGTTCTTAACGACATCGGATTTGAGGATGATAAATTTGATTGTCTGGCATAGTGATATACTTTGTCACTATCTACTTCTATACCTATACCCGCGCCAGTTGGAATAGTTAAACCAAAATTTTGATAATCAAGCGGCTGAGCTAGGATATCCTCTGTTAATAGCAACGGGCCAAACAGCTCCGTGTCAAAGTTCAGACTAGGATAGGTAGAGAACACATGCGCTGATGCAGCAGTACCAATGGGTCCTTCTAGCATCGTCCCGCCATAAAGCTCGATACCCGCTAGATGTGCCATTTGTCCAATGAGACAGGCGGCCTTCAATCCGCCGGCTTGATTAATTTTTACAGCAAAGACATCGGCACAGTGATCCGCTGCCAATTGGAAAGCATTATATGGATCTTGCACAATTTCATCAGCCATAATAGCCACGTCGAAGTGTTCAGCTAAACGCTTTAGGGCTGATTTATTACGCATCGATACTGGTTGCTCGATTAAATCAACGCCGCCGTCCTGCAACAGACTAATCCCTTTCATAGCTTCAAGCTCTGTCCATGCTTGATTAACATCAACGGTGATGCGGCAATCGGGTAAAGCTTGTTTAATAGCTAATACATGGGCAATATCATCAAGAATAGGGTTGCTACCTATTTTTAATTTAAAAATTCGATGTTTTCTTTGTTCAATCATTTGATGAGCTTCAGCGATATCGGTATCAGTATTTCCGCTAGCAAGCGTCCATGCGACTTCGATACGATCACGGACGCGACCACCGATGAGCTCGCTGATAGGTAAGTTGAGTCTTTTGCCTTCGATGTCGAGTAGAGCAGTTTCAATCGCGCATTTTGCAAAACGATTACCGCTGATGTGGGTGTTCAAGAGCTGCATTGCTTTTGCTGTACTTGTAGGCTTCTCTTTCATCAAGAGAGGGGTAAAGTAAGTATCGATATTGGTTTTGATACTATGAGGACTTTCTTCAGCATAACTTAAACCGCCAATCGTCGTTGCTTCGCCCCAACCTTCGTAGCCATCTTCGGTTTGGATATGTACCAGAACCAATACTTGTTCATTCATCACGGTACAAGCAAGTTTATGCGCTCGAATAGTAGGTATTGGTACTAGTAAAGTATTAATTGAACGAATCATATCTGTCCTTAGTATAAAATTTTGGCTTCCTTATGCTTAATAAGAACTATAGGTGTTAAATATCGACATGTCTAAGACCTATTTAGTCTTATTTTAATACTTTTTAGGTATTTTGTTGAAAGGTAGGTATCATGTTATGTTCTTTAAGTATGGACATTCTGTATATGAAGTAGGTGATAGAAAAAAGGGAAGAGACTAGAACGACTTAGGATAGAAGCAATAGAAAGTCAATCAAGGAAGAATAATGGAACTTAGGCATTTACGCTATTTCATAGCCGTGGCAGAAGAAAAAAGCTTTAATAAAGCAGCTGCTCGTTTGTACATCTCGCAGCCACCACTTAGCCGGCAAATAAAACAATTAGAAGAAGAGATTGGCGTTACGCTTATTGATAGGGAGAACCGTCCCTTGAAACTCACTGAGGCTGGCGAGTTTTTTTATGATCATGCGATTCAAATTCTAAAAAAATCAGACGACCTGCGTACCATGACTATTCGTAAGGGAAATTTCGATAATTCGCTTTCGATAGGTTTTGTATCGTCTATATTGTATGGCATATTACCGAGAGTGATATCACGTTTTAGAGAAGTTCATCCGAATATCGAGGTTAAATTATATGAGCTAAACTCCTGGCAACAAACGCAAGCATTGACAGAAGGTAAGATAGATGTAGGTTTTGGCAGGTTGTTATTTGAAGATGCTTCTATCAGGCGAATGGTGCTTAGAGAGGAAGATTTAGTAGTGGCTGTTCCTATAGAACATCCCTTATCAAAAGAAAAATGCAACAGTTTGAGCCTTATTGATTTAACAAATGAAAATCTCTTACTCTATCCAACAGCACCGAGGCCCAGTTTCATTGATTATGTATTGGAATTATTTGAAACCCGTAATTTGAAAGCGAACTATTTTATTGAAGTACGTGAATTGCATATTGCCTTAGGGTTGGTAGCAGCAGGTGAAGGTCTGACTATCGTACCAAAGACACTTGAGCATTTACGTCATCAAGAGATAACCTATATACCATTTGAAGAGGGGATACTAACTTCGCCAATTGTGATGAGTGTCAGGCATTTCGATAAGTCTGAATTATTGGAAACGCTATTAGATGTTACTTATCAAATTTACGATGAAGAAGGCTTTGTTTATAAACGTGAGAAGATTTGAACATATATGAAATCCCGAGCCCATCTCAGATTCTGAGGAGCCCATTCCAGATTCTGTGTAACTACCATTTATATTAAATGCTTTCAGTTACCTTGACCCAAAGGTATCCTGTTAAGTAATCCACTACAGATATTATCAGCTAAATATTTCTCATGGCGATAGGTTGATATAGTAATTGCTAATACTCAAAATATGGTTAGAGTGCCATATTTATGTTTATCAATAAAGCCAACCACCACTCTTGCTTAAGATCTTCATTCACGTGATTAAGCTCCTCAATATGTTAACCTTAACTTTTTTACTGTTCTACTTAATATGCGAACATCGTACTATATAATCTCAAGGGCGTATTTCTGTGTGTTCATTATCGTATTCTCTCAAAGTGTTAAAACTTTGACAATATTGGGTCGGTTTAGTTTTCCCAAGGATCAAAGTTAGCCCAAGCGTAGACATAGCCGATAATCACTAAGCTATCTACTTCGTTTTTAGAAACTACCTCATTTGGGTAATTTATATTCTTACTCTGAAGAAGCAAGCTGCCATCTGATTGGCTAAATAATGTTCTCATACCATAGAAATCATATCTTCTAATTAAATAAATTTTGCCATCTCGAATTGTCCGTTTGCTTAAATCGACTGAGCACTGGGCACCTCGCATGATCACGGGCTCCATGCTGATATCTTCTTGACTATAATATAATGTCTTGTCAAGTTGAGTTTTTGATCGCTCTGCAATTTCAGAGGGTGATCTTAGTGATTTGTTCGAGTATTGAAAGTTAGAAATGAAATTAGTTGAATTGAAAAGCTTCTCTATCTCTTTCAACGTATCTCTGTTTTCAAGCATATTATCCACTGTTATATTTGATTCAAACCATCTCTCATATTTCTCTTCTTCATATGCTTCGATTTGCTTTTCTTGTTCGGCAGATAATTCAAATTGATGTTCATGTTCACAATACATACGATCTTCAAATTCGTCACGTAAATACCGGATGCTATATGGAAGCTTAGGATCTAATCCTAATTTTTTAATGTAGATTTGCCTATTATCTTCTTCTACTGAATTTAGATAGTCCATTGCATCATCAATGTCCGCATAAGAAGAGTAGGGATACTCACCATTTAAAATCCAGTATTCGGGTTTATCTAAAACTTGAGAAAGACGAAGCAAGTATTCTCCACTTGGGCAGGCTCTTCCTCCAAGCCATTTTGAGACACTTGATTTTGAGACACCTGTGGTCTTTACAATGTCTACTTGTCTAAGACCTTTATCATTCATGCATCTCTTAATTCTAGCTGCAACTTCCTTCAGGTATTCACTCATAAAGCATTCTCTAATTAAGATTTCATAAAAGTTTCCCTAATGTCATTTTAGCACAGGAAACTTTTATGTGAAATTTTATTTAAACGAGTTTTTACGGCACTTTTATATTAAATATCCTTTGTATAAAGCCTATATTTAATCAATTTTAGAATTTAGGAAACTTTAACTTGATTTAAAAGTTTCTTTGGTAGACTATAGCAGTAACTAATTAACTTCTTTAATCAATAATTATGAAGGAAGAGCTATGTTTCGTAGAAAAAATTGGTCTGACTACACTCAATCTGAGAAAGATATGATGAGACAGGTTGTCATAGAGTCGGATATTGATACCCCATTTACATCAGAATATGCAGCAGCGTATCTCGGGAAATCTACAAGTACACTTCAATACATGCGCTGTCATCAATCTGACGCAATCACTTATAGTAAAATAGGCCGGCACGTCTTGTATAGAAAGAGGCACCTCGATCAGTATATTGATGATTGTGAAAAGTCTTGTACGTCAAGCTAATAATCTCAAAGTTCTAGTCGATAGAGCTAACTAAAGATCGAATGCTTATACAGGGAGTGCCTCATGACACATAGCGAAAAGAACAAAGATAAAAGATCTTATACTGAGTTTGGTGTTATGCATATGATTATGCATAAATTCGGTGATTGGGAAATTGAAACTCGATATATGTCTCGTATCGAAAAAAGTTTATATCTCGATATGCGTACTATTTATTTAAAGACTGGTGAAAGTCTAATGTCTGATATTGATATGCTTTCACGTCGCTTGTCATGTCGAACCAAGAGTGAAAAAAAGGCCTTAGCATTCCTTCTAAAGGATAAATTTATATTTGATAAGCGTACTAAACGTTATAAGCACTCTGAATGGGAAGTTATTCTAAAGAACTATAAATTTAAAAACCCAAATAAAAATGTCACAAATTATATAAGTGAAAATAATAGTGTGACAGATGGTGTCACGTCAAATAAACCTTTGACAGCTGCAGAGAGACAAGCAAAATTACGTAAAGAAGTTAAGGTGATTCGTGGGTATTTGTCTTCTATAGGTATTAACTCTAAAGAGGTCAAAGGCATAACTAAATTACGAGAACTATTTTATGAACATAAAAGTATAATCGAGTTGAATTCAGAAAATAATAATGTCACAAGCGATGTCACGGACGGTCACAATGAATATCATTCGATTGTCACACAAGAAGACGCTATAACTAACAAACAAAAACTAGAAACTAATAACTATGAAAAAGAAATAAACCACGAAGAATGGCTTGAAGAAAAATTTGAGTTGTTTTACGCAGCATATCCAAACAAAAAATCCAAAGGCCTAGCTGAAGCAGTGTGGCACAGTGTGTTTACAGGAACTGGGAAAAGGGGGAAAGTTAAACACGAACGACCTGATGATCTTCAAGCCTTGTTCGATCAAATCATGAAAGCAGTGCAAGATCAAACCCCTATAATACAAGCCTCTAAATATCAAAAACACCCGAGCACTTGGTTAAATGCAAAATCTTGGGAGGATGAACCAACCATAGTTAAAGCGTCTCCTACAATGAACGGTAAATCTTATAATCGAGATAATGATCCACAAGCGGTAAATGATTACTGGGGCAATCCTGGGGCTGACATGACTGATGAAGAGAAAAAAGCTTGGATAGGCGATCTCGAATATTATGATGAGAATAAGCATCGTATATCGTAATAGCCTAGCTCTGTATTATTGGCTAGCATCAGCACAAACGCTACTTCACTCAGCTACAAAAAATTAATGGAGCTTTGATATGACATCATTAAACTATGCACAAAAACGAAATGATATAAAATGTATAAGCGATACAAATATTAATAATCATAAACAAGATGTGCTTAGTAGCCTAGCTAAGCAAGAAAACTCTACCTTTACTAAGCTTTCCTGTGAGATGGATGAAATCACTACTAACTGTGATGTACACGGCCGACAAACATGGAAAGTGCTAAAAACCGTGATAAAAGCGGGTGGAAATCCCTGTCAGAAATGTAAATGGGATGCTGACGCATATACCGAACGTTTAGCCCGCCTGCGTAATGAGCTTAGTAGAAATCTTAATATCCCAAAAGAACATTTGGGTATGGGTTTTAATGCATGGGCTATATTGGGCGATGAAGCAATTCGTGAACGTTTTTATAATATTATAAGTGTCATGCGTAGGTATGTATCAACCTACGGCGCTGGCAGTGAAAATATTATATTAACAGGTAACACTGGGACTGGCAAAACTAAGTTGGCCTGCCTAATTGCTAATGAGATTATCAGCCAAAAGTTCAAGACTAATATGACTGTAGTTTATAAGCGGGAGAGTCAGATTCATAAAGAGGTCAGGATGACGTGGGATAAGAATACCAAAGATACGGAAGCTGCATATATCGAGCAGATTAGTCGTGCTACGGTCTTTATTATTGACGAGGTGGGCGAAAACGGGACCCGATTGAATGAGCTAATGGCTCAAGAAGATAGAGAGCGCCTATCCGCTATCATCGACCGCCGCTATCAACTAGGTTTACCGACAATTATTACTACCAATCTATCGCCTGATAACTTTAATCGTTACATTGGCGACCGTGCAGTCGACCGCATCTGCCAACGTATAATTAATATCAAATGCACGTGGCCTAGTTATCGTATGCTTACGCAAAAGGTTACGAATTTGTGAGTACAAGTTAGAAAATGTAATAGCTTAAAATTTAATACATCACACATGTGAATGATGCTAAATATTTTCTGGTTATCCTTGATAAAAACGTACTGTAGTAGTCAAATCCTCATATTAATAAAGCAGTATATTGATGCTAGTCTATATAAGATTATCAAGAATGAGCTTCATGAGCTACTCCATGCCGAGATTCTCTCTGGGGTTGATGTGAAGCACAGCCCATCTTTATATTACACCAGCATTGAGACGATAAGCTTAAAGCAGACATACAGCAATGCTATACATCTATTGACCCAATATTGTACGGCGGACGTTCAGAGTGAAGCTAGACTATTTAGTCTATCTAGCACGAAAAGTAATCAGTATAAAAAATATGTCGATAGTGACATGACTTTAAATATTGGACGGTGTTCCAAAAAGTATGCTGTCATTAGATGAAGCCATAATTAATATAAAAGAACACCATATTGAACGTCCTAAAGCGATCATCGAACTTTTTAGAGAAGCAATACGTCTTTCTAACTGCTCGCCTCAACCGATGTTTTAAACGATAGTTATTACTCTCTATACCCGCAGTATGTTCTTTACCAATCTGCTTAGGATCTGCTTTAAAAGCTGTCTTAAAGCTACGCCAGTTGTCCATACTGATTGAACCATAGTGAACCTTAAGTTGCTTAAGCCTGGCTCGCAGCTTCTTAGCGGTCTTTAAGTCACGTTTACCCAAAGCATAAGCCATAATCTCACCAGTATCGCGGTCATAAGCATAGATGAGTTATACCTTATGTTTCTTACGCTTCACGTATGTCCAAAACTCATCCACTTCCGAATGCTCGTAATAGTGATGCTTTGGGAGTATCTTATAGATTGATGAGCCTATGGTGCTCAGTATCTTACCAATACTCACTGAGGTAATCGTAGCGACGTCTCTAACGCCACAACTATGAACCGCCATGAGGCGTATCTTATGCTCTATTTGAGAGTGGCAACCTTAGTAAGTAATCGCATGATCGCCAATGAATTGACGTTTGCAGACTTTGCATTGATAGTTTTGCCTGCCATCGCTTTTTACAACATTTTTTTAAACTGGAAGAGTGGCAGTTAGGGAAATTAATATCTATTTGTGTCTTCATAACCTCAAATATAATATCTTTGCTCCAGCTGTCACCTTTCCTTTAATTCTTCAGAATGATTTTTGATATACCACCAATACTTCTAATAAAAATTAAGATGAGTAGTCGACTAACTTATCAAAAAAATTTCATTGGGAGTTTGATAACTATGTTTCGTACATAGAGTTATTTACTTTTTAGATAGGATTGAACGCCACAAGAGGCTGGTTATATCAAAGTATACCTAATAACGATATAAATTCTGATAATAAAAAATTAAACATAAGAGATGTCTGTCTTTATTTTTATCATCATTCCAAAGATCGATAACCACCATCTACAATTGATCATATATGATGAAAATAAGGTGTATGCTCAAATATTACTTATAAAATTCGATAACAAATAGACCTCTTAAGCCTAAGATTTACATAACCTATAAATTACTTAAAGTGTCATTTAAAAAATTAATAAACCATTTTTGGGCTAGCACATGGCCTTTTTTCTCATGCCAATGTAGCGTTACATCAAATTCGGGCAATTCAAAGGGAACATCAAAAATACGTATTGATGGATTGTATTTGAAGTATGCATCAACACGTGAAGGAACTGTTACGATTAAATTATGCTTTTCAATGAGTTCATCAAGAATACTAAATTGAGGCACCCTCAATTTAATTTTGCGTCTTAAACCTTGTTTGCTAAGGTAACTTTCAATCAAGTTATGACCTGTTGACGCTGAAACAATCGCATGATTTTCTTGAAGAAAATTATCTAAAGTTAAAATATCTTTAACAGACTTTATATTTTTGCTTACTAAACAGACATATTTTTCACGGAAAAGAGTAAATGTATTTAAACTACTATCTTCTAAGTTTTTATTACAAATTGCGGCATCAATTTTTCCAGTAATAAGCCAATCTGAAAGCTTTTTCATATCAACAGTAATTACTTCCACAGCGATATTTGGAGCAATTTTCTCTAGGCTTGAGAGAATTAAAGGTAAAAAATACATACCTCCGATATCTGTCAAAGCGATTCTAAAGCAGCGATTACTGTTCCTAAAATCAAACTCCTTCACTTCATTGATAACATTTTCAATATCCAATAAAGGTTGATTTAGAGAATCGTATAGTTGAGTTGCATGAAAGGTTGGAATCATTCCCTCTCTAGTTCGGGTAAATAATTGATCTTTCATCAAATATCGCAACCGAGAAAGGCTATGACTGACCGAAGGTTGGGTAATATTCAAACGTTCAGCTGCTAAACTCACACTCTTCGTATCAAAAATTGTAATAAATACTTTTATCAACTTCAAATCGACAACCATGGTTTCATCCTACCAACACTACAAATATAGATAACAGTTATATTTAAACATATATTTTATTAATTTGCTCTATAAAAAAAATCTATCTAAGCTAAAAGATACAAATCAATATGCATGACTGATAAAGAACATCAGTCCAAGTGTATATCTGATAGTAAACAGGGATTGGGCAAAAACTAAATCGACATGTACGATTTTTATAGTTTTTAGCCTCAAAAGGATGAAGTAATGCAAAATATCAATGCTGCAACACTGATTGATAAGGCTCCATTAAATACTCAACATAAAATTTTAGTATTTTGGTGTGCCTTAATTATGTTATTTGATGGCTATGACCTAGTCATATATGGCTCTGTATTGCCCCGTTTAATGGCTGAATGGCACCTTACACCACAAACCGCGGGATTATTAGGCGCAGCCTCCTTAATGGGTATGATGATAGGTGCAGTTACTCTAGGAATGGCAGCCGACAAATTTGGTCGAAAGAATATTATCGTCGCCTGTACAATTTTATCAAGCCTAGCCGTTGCAATGAATGGCTTTGCCTATGATACAACAACTTTCTTTATTTGCCGCTTATTAACGGGTGTTGGATTAGGCGGGGCAGTACCTAATCTTGTTACTATTATTAAGGAAATGGCACCTAGTAGTCATCGTAATCGTTTAATTAATTTAATGCTATCGTTCTATGGAGTAGGTGCAATTATTTCAGCTTTATCTGGTTTGTTTTTAATTCCAACCTTTGGATGGGAAGTCACGTTTTGGATAGCAGGTAGCTGTATCTTAGTTGTTCCAATTATGTATAAAACTTTACCTGAATCAATTAGTTATCTCATTCAAAAAAACAAACAATCCGAAGTTATTAGAACTCTAGCGAAGTTTAATCCCGCTCATAAACATCAGCCAAATATGCATTATGTAGTTGATGTCACAGCTCATCAGCAAAAAATTCCATTAATTGGTTTGTTTACTGAAGGTAAAGCGACCAAAACCTTATTGATTTGGATTGGTTTTGCAATGGTAATGCTTATGGTTTATGGGTTAAGCACATGGTTACCAAAGCTAATGAATGTCGGAGGATATTCTCTAGGTTCGAGTATTACTTTCCTTGTTACCCTCAACTTAGGAGCAATTATTGGTGCATTAGTTTTTGGTGTGCTGGCCGATAAATGGGGAGCAAAAGCTACGCTAATCTTTGGCTATTTACTCGCGGCTGTATCCATCAGCTTTTTAGGCTTTCATCCACCGGCATTTATTCTAAGTTTTTTACTGATAATTGCAGGCGGTGCGACCGTAGGTTCAATGTCAGTCATACATACCTTAGCGGCAGATTTCTATCCTGCTAATATTCGTTCTACCGGCGTCAGTTTCTCTGCAGCAATGGGACGTTTCGGAGCAATTTCAGGTCCTTTATTTGGAGGGTACCTCTTAGCGATGGATCTACCATTTGAGCAAAATTTTATGTTCTTTGCGATTCCAGGCATTATTGGTGCAGTTGCAATCGGTTTATTTACACATCAAAAATCATCATTAGCCCATCAAGCTTTAAAAGGAGAAGTTTATGAATAATCAGATAAATAGTACGGGTCATATTTGGAAGGATCATATTTTCCAAGGCAAATGGGTTAAAACAAATCATAAATCCCGCAATATTGTGAATCCAGCTAATGGTAATATTCTATCATCGGTTCAATTGGCTTCTACAGACAATGTAAATACTTCTGCTGAGATTGCTACTCAAGCACAAATTTTATGGAAAAGCAGTACTTTTGAAGTACGTGCAAAAATTATAAGAAAAGCAGCTCAATGGTTCGAAAAAAACATTCAAACTTTCATTGACTGGAATGTTCAGGAATGCGGCTCGACTTTATTAAAAGCTGGTTGGGAGGCAAACGCCTGTATTGAGCAGCTTTATATGGCATCTTCTATGCCTATGGCAGCTTCGGGAGAAGTTTTCCCTTCTTCTATCCCAAACAGAACGAATGTATGGCAACGTGTACCTCTAGGGGTAGTTGGAGTAATTTCCCCATGGAACTTCCCATTGCTTCTGTCCATTCGCTCTATAGCTCCGGCTTTAGCCATGGGTAACAGTGTCATTTTGAAACCATCTGAATTTAGTAATATCACAGGTGGAGCCTTATTGGCATGGTTATTTGAAATGGCTGAATTACCTGAAGGTGTATTTCAGGTTTTAAACGGAGAAAGTCAAATTGGCGAAGCTCTAGTTAACCATCACCAAGTTAATATGATTTCATTTACAGGTTCAACTGGCGTAGGTAAAAAAATTGCTGAATCTTGTGCTAAACAATTAAAAAAATGTGCACTGGAATTGGGTGGAAATAATGCCATGATTATCTGTGAAGATGCCGACTTGGATATAGCTGTAAATAACGCAGTTTGGGGGACTTTCCTGCATCAAGGGCAAATTTGTATGCAAACTGGGCGCCATCTAGTTCATCGTAATGTTGCAGATTCTTATATTCAGAAGTTAAAGCAAAAAGCATTATCTCTTAAAGTTGGAGATCCATCTTCACCAGATACACATTTAGGTCCACTCATCAATGCAGCACAACACCAAAAAGTCTCTGATATGGTAGAGAATGCTGTAAGTCAAGGTGCCGTTCTAGAATGTGGCGGTAGAGGTGACAAATTATTCTATCATCCTACCATAGTTACCAATATCAATAAGGATGATCCAATTTTTACCGATGAAATCTTTGGCCCTGTGGCTCCTGTTTTAATATTTGATGATATTGACGAAGCAATTGATATTGTCAATTCATCTAAATATGGACTTGCTGTTGCAATCCATAGCCGTCGTACCGCAGCAGCATTTAATTTAGCCAAAGAAATCAAAAGTGGTATGATTCATATTAACGATCAGACCGTAAACAATGAATACCATGTACCTTTTGGCGGTATGGGTGAATCAGGCTATGGTGGTCGTTTTGGTGGACCAGCTAATTTTGATGAATTTAGTCAACGCCAATGGGTCAGTATTCTCGATCAAGGAATTCAGTATCCATTGTGAGATTCTCTTGTTAACTAGCAAAAATAAACCCAGCTAAAAAGCTGGGTTTATTGATTAACACATATAGGGCATATTGAATATTTAAAGTTTTAACCAGAGATACGCCCAATCGAGTGCTACCATATTCTCGTAACTTTACTTGAGACGATCAAAGCTAGTCGCAACTGTCCTGTAGTTTCTCAATGTAGCAAAAGCATTTTCTATTAAGTATCGCGCCTTGCACAAGTGCCAGTCTATATGATCATTAGTGGACTTAATGTTCTGTTTTCTGGGAGTATTATTGAAGAAAATCGCTTGTTTAATATACGCCCGCGATGGGTCAAAATTATAATGAGCTATGCTGAAGCAAGCGTAGAGACAAACTTGGTAACCTGGCGACTCGATAGGGAGCTTACCATTACTAAGAGAGACCTAACCTAAAGCACAGAGTTCAAAGCCGAAGCTATTAAGAAAATATCATACAACAGCGATAATATCTCAGCCGCCGAAAAACAGTTTGGCACAGCCATGCAGACCTTATCTAACTTTCACAATAAAGCCAACCAAGGTAAGCTTTTCGTTACAGAAAAATATGATCCTGAGCTTATGAGAGCTCTTGAAGAGAACAATCGCCTTAAACGACAGCTTAAAGTTGTGGAGGAGAAACGAGGGGTATCAAATGAGGAGGAATAAAGCAAAGCACTGCTTTATCCCGATGTACAAGCCACCGCGTACTTTGCGAAAAATAGTCAGTGAAGTATGCCTTTATCAAAGCCAACCAAAAGATATTTAGCATCGCCCGTATGTGCAATATGTTGGACATTAAACCATTAAGCGACTATGACTAGCTAAGTCGTGATATTAGCGACTATTGTGAGCTACTAGTTAAGGCCGCTCACAGTGAAACTAGTGAGTGTTAAGGTGTTAATCGATTGCATGTGAAGCTGACAGAGCAAGGCTATGATATTAACCCATATATGATCAGAAGCATCAAAGAAGTACACGGCATCACATGCTGTCGTCACAAACATTTTAAAGTCACTACTGACTCAAAGTACAACAAGCTGGTTGATCCAAGCGTGTTGAATTAGACGTTTGATGCCAACCGTCCTAATGAGTCTTGGGTCAGTGATATTACCTATATTTGGACGAATAAAGGTCGGTTATATTTAACAGGGATTAATGACTTGTACATCAAAGAGCTGTGTTAGCAGTGAGACAAGAATTCAAAAAGGTTTGGGCTACAGATCGTCAAGATAGATGTTGTTTGACTTTTATCGGCAGGCTGCGTAACTAAAACATCCCAAGTTTAACTGTACGGATTCGACAATATAGGTCTTAATGTTGCCCTTTGAGTATTGTGCGAGAACTTAAAGACTAACCATTTCCTATTATTTTCTTCTCAATTTTCAGTAAGCCCCAGCAATATTTTAAGTAATTAAAATATCTGACCCTAGTTTCTTATTTAGCTGAAGTCAGATATTTTGAATTTAACAAATTGGTAGACGGACATCCAATTTGCGCTAGCGTTCGATCGACATCTTGTTTTAAAAGCTGAATGACCCCATCGACCCCCGCTTCTCCTTGAGCTGCTAAACCGTAAAGCGTAGCTCGTCCTAGACAAACCATATCTGCGCCTAGACACAATGCTTTAACAATATCCGAACCTCGTCTAAAACCGCTGTCAATTAATACAGGTTTATCCATTACTTGTGCAACTTCCGCCAATGTTTCCATTGGTGAAATACTACAGTCTAATTGTCTTCCACCATGATTAGATAAGATCACACCATCAGCCCCGCATTGCACTGCAATATTTGCATCTTCATGACGGACGAGCCCTTTTAATAATAAGGTATGGGGCCAAATTTCCCGAATGCGTTTTAAACTCTCGGTATCAAAAGTGGCATCCATTTGACGACTCATCAGTGCTGCTTGAACTTCCAGACTAGTGCTTTGTGAAGTGACAAAATTCGCCAATTGAGGCATACCATTACGCATAAAACGCAATGCCCAAGCAGGATGCAATATCCCATCTAGCAATAAACTTGGAGTGAAACGGAGTGGTAAACCAAACTCATTACGAATATCACGTTCGCGATAACCATTCACACTAACATCTAAGGTAATAATTAAAGTAGTATAGCCTGCAGTCAATGCTCGCTGTACCATGTGTTCAGCTAGCTCCTGATGTACAACATAAAGTTGAAACCACTTTTCTCCATCACAAGCCTGTGCCACTTCTTCAATTGACATATTTGAAGCTGTAGATAATATAAACGGAATATTGGCTTTTGCGGCGCTTTTTGCCAATAAAGCGTCACCTTTAGGCCAAAAAGAACTATTTAGCCCTGTTGGTGCGATTGCAAATGGTGCAGACCATTTGTGGTTAAATAACTTACAAGAAATATCTCGTTGACTGACATCAACAAGACGTTGGGGTTTAAAGCGCCATTGATCAAAGATATTTCGGTTATGTTGTAGTCCCTTTTCATCTTCGGCACCACCATCTAAATAATCAAAGACTATACGCGGTAGTTTCGTTTTAGCTTGTTGTCGATAATCTTCAATATTAATATAAGACATAGCCTTTTCCTTATGACAAAATGACAAAAAAATCTGAAAATTCAAGATTTAATGCCAATGTTTACATTTACTAGTCTTGCCAATCCCAGGATTAAAGCTATTGGTCGGATCGAGAATTTTTAAATGTTCCTGATACTCTGTTGAAGCATGATATATATGTCCGACATTATGTTCTGCAGGGTATTTTGCTCCCCGCTGCTCTAGATAAGCTAAAACCTCATTTTTAAATTGATGAGCATCTATACCTTCTTTTAACAAATAATCCTGATGGCAAACAAAACAGAAAAAGTGACCACAACAGCTCTCCATCATTACTTGTTGTTGAAGATGCTCAGGCAGATCAATTAACCACTGTTGATCATTACGACGCAAGGCAACATCAAATGAGACCAGACGTTCGTTAGGGTCGATTCCCTCGCTTTCACAGTAGTAAATGAGACAGCCTCCAATTGCAAAACGAATCAGAAAGGCATTTTTTTCTTCTGCTGGGGTACATTGAAAAAACTGTTCTATTTTTCCTTTAAAGAATTTAGTTAATAGTTGCTGAAGTTCATCTTGCTGTGCTTGTTCAATTTTAATCACTAGATGATGTTGATATTTTTTCTGAAATTTCTGTAATCGAGGTTCAATCCATGTAGGTGTTAGATTATTAAATAATTGAATACAACGATCAAAACTATTGTTAGGCAATAATGGTACAGATTTAAAAAAACGATCTAGCTTGGCTTTTAGGGCAAATAAAGTAGGAATTTTTTCTGCCCCGAAAATATCAATTATTTTATACATATGTTTGGCATAACGCTGAGTCAGTTCAAATGCCTGATGATGAATATATTCGGCCTGACTTGGTAGAACTGTGAGATTTTCTAGTAAGTATTTACGCAGTTGAATCAGTTCAACTTCATCATTGCTACTAATAAAATAAGCAGTTGAGTCTGACCCAACTTCAAAGGTCGGCAAACGCACAGCAAAGACAGCAAGTTTACCTGAGCAACCTGAACTTTCATGTAAATATGCTGGATTTCCATTATAACGTGTCGGCGTCGGTGACGTAGTATCACGTAGGTTCTCAGCATACTGTTCAGCCCAGATTTGACCGTTCCAGTCTTCCGCTTGATTAATCACATAATTTTGTTGTTCTAAATTTTGAAAAACTTGTTCAGGTGTTTCACCAAGCTCAATACCCAGATGATTTACAAGTTGTAAGCTACCATGCTCATCAATTTGGGCAAATAGAGACTTTTCGGTATAGGCAGGACCACGACGAATTAAGGAACCCCCTGAGTTATTACAAATTCCGCCAATAACAGAAGCACCAATGCATGAAGAACCAATCACCGAGTGCGGCTCACGTTTATAAGGCTTTAAAGCATTTTCCAACTCAGTCAAAGTGGTGCCAGGAAAGGCTAAAACCTGCTGTGCATTATCTAATAATTGTAAATCTGTCAACCGACGAGTACTGACGACAATCACATCGCGGTCATAATCATTAGCATCAGGAGTCGACCCACCTGTTACACCTGTATTGGATGCCTGTAAAATCATGATTACATCATGTTTTACACAGATCTCCAGTGTTCGCCATAGTGCCAATAAGGTATCTGGAAGAGCAACCCCAATCGCGTCTCCCTTACCCACCCGAAATCCCTTCAGATAAGGTGCTTTATCATTTGCTTTATAAAGCACCTTATCCGAACCTAAGGTTCGCAACAATTCATTAATCAGTTGATGTTGTATGGCCATTAAAATTTTTCCCTTAGATGGGTTTATATTAAATCTGCAGTGGTAACTTCAATTAAAGTCGGCTGTTCAGAATCTAATGCCTGTTTAAAAGCAGCAACAAATGACTCATCATCTTGAACACTACATGCCACAACACCATAGCCTTTTGCAATCTGAGTAAAGTCAATGCCAGGCACATCCATACCCGGAATATTATTAACTTGTAATACCTCTGCAAACCAGCGTAAGGCGCCA
This sequence comes from Psychrobacter sp. Choline-02u-9, assembly GCF_002836505.1. Classification (GTDB taxonomy): domain Bacteria; phylum Pseudomonadota; class Gammaproteobacteria; order Pseudomonadales; family Moraxellaceae; genus Psychrobacter. The sequence continues at coordinate 25,313 of NZ_PJBF01000040.1, read as the reverse complement.
TAAGTTCCATTTTTTAAAATAATAAAAATTACTGGAATTTTATACTGTGCTGCAGTCCATAATGCAGTAATACTGTAGTTGGCTGAACCGTCCCCGATAATTGCAACAACTTGACGTTCTGACTTTGCTAATTGGATTCCTACGGCAGCGGGCATACCAAAACCTAAACCACCTGCTGCTGCAAAATAATAACTACCTTGTCCATTTAATCTGAGACGTTCCCACAAAATGTTGGTGGTTGATGTAGATTCATTGGTATAAATAGTTTGTTCAGGCGCCAATCTATTGATTAAATCAAATAAACGTTCTGGCTTGATATATCCTTGCTGATGACTAGGCTCAGATAAAGCAATAGGATGACGGGGTTTAACAGGGAAAGGTTTTGCCTCAACAACTTCACTTAAACGTGCCAGACTGTCATCTAAATCACAAATAAAACTCATTCCCATAGCAGCACGTGCAGCTTCCTGAAAATCGCATGTAAATGCTATTAATTCAGTATTTGGCCCTAAATATTGGCCCGGCTCATATTGGTGATAACGAAATATAGGTGCACCAAAAACTAATACCAAATCATACTCTTCAAAAATATGCGCAATGCCGGCAATACTTGCGGGCAATATTCCTTGAAAATGAGCATGTGTGGTTGGAAACGGACAGCGTGGTGATGAAGGCGCAACCCATACAGGCACATTAAGTTCTTCTGCAAATTTAATTGCATTTTCATTAGCGGATTGACGGTCAACATCGGTACCAAGCACCAAAGCCACATTTTTAGCCACTTTAATTTTTTCTTGTATTAAAATCAAATCATGAGCCGATAAACATTGTGAATTAAAAACCTGTTTATGCAATAAGTGTTCATTTTGCTCATCAACTTTTACATCCCAATCATTATAAGGAATTGAAACATACACAGGTCCCGAGGCTTCAGCTCTGGAAATATCAATAGCTCGACTAATCGCATGAGGAACCTCATGAGCACTAGCAGGTTCGTGACTCCATTTCACCAATGGTTTAGGTAATTGGGGTGCTTCAACATTGGTTAATAAGGCTTCTACTCCCATCATCGCACGGGTTTGTTGTCCGGAAGTAATAACTAAAGGAGTATGTGAATTCCACGCATTACTTAAAGCTCCCATCGCATTACCCGTACCAGCAGCTGAATGTAAATTTACAAAAGCTGGTTGTCCTGTTGCCTGTGCATACCCATCTGCAATCCCAACAACGGTGCCTTCATGTAGACCGAGAATATATTGGAAATCTTTAGGAAAGTTTTTTAGAAATGGCAATTCATTTGATCCAGGATTACCAAAAATTGTCTGGATATTGTTCTTTCTTAATATGTCATAGGTATATTGATGAACTGTTTTCACATCAGGTCCTTGTTTATGTGATGTCTTAACATAAATCATAGATACAAGGGAACTATAGCTCAAATGAATATTAGTAATTATGTATTATAGATAATACTTATAAGTCCAGACATGGAATAGGAGAGCATTTATTAGACCTCTTACATAAGTCATAGTTAGCCCTTAAATGTTCATTTATAGAAGTTTGAATTACACTAAAGAAACCGTAGAGATAAACTTGGTAAACTACTAACTCGAGGGGAAGGGTTTACCATGATTAGAAAAGTAGAGCTATAGCATGAAATTCAAAGCAGAAGATGTTAGAAAAATTCAGCCAACAATGGTAACTTGAATGTAATTGTCCAGCAGCTAGGAATAGCGAAGCAAATATTATCTAATTGACAAGGAGAAATTAATAAATGTCAGCTTAAAGTGATTGAATAATATGACCCGCAACTGTTAATCGTTCTTGAAAATGTAAAACAGCTCAAGCGACAACTCAAAGTAGCTGAAGAGGAATGAGAAATCCTAAAAAAGCCCACCGCGTACTTTATGAAAAATAGTCAGTGAAGATAACAATCTCTTTAGCATCACCACTATGTGCCATGTCTTAAGTGTTAAGCCATCAAGCTACTACGACTGACTAAGTCGTGATATTAGCGACTATTGCCAGCTACTAGTTAAGACCGCTCACAGTGAAACTGGTGAGTGCTACGATGTTGATCGATTGCATGCAAACCCCAATTCTAACCTTTTAACCTAACAAAATCATAAAATCTAAAAACCTCTTAAAGCTATATTTTATATAGCTTTAAGAGGTTTTTTATATCTAAAATAATACTAAATGTTTAATAAAATTAATTATTTTACGATTTTAAAACCCACAAAAATAAAGCGTTTGACACCTGAGTGGTTATTAGATAACATGAATTGTATTCACTAATATCGTATATAAGATGAAAAATAATAAACTTAAGGTTGGGCAAAAACTTGCTATTCCTAGTAAGGATTATTTGTATGTACATCCGTATGCTAGAGCTGCTTTATGTGTTTGGCAGAGACTGAGACCTAAAACTCCTTATATCGATATGAAGTTTTTGGATAACTTTTACCGTCCACCACTTCGCTTGGTTGAGGGAAGGAATAATACTTTTTATTTCTTTAACGATTTCGAGAGAGTCGATCAGGTCTTAAGATTCGAGAATGATAGTGATTACCCATGTTTAATCATCCCTGAAAGTATCAATGATATTCAGCAGCTAGCATGGCGAGAAGTAGTCAGTTTGATTTCCTTGAAAGGTGTCAATCATCCTGATTTATTTAAGACACTGAAAAATAACGCGCCTCAAAGTGTTATATGTCAGTTGATGCGTATTAAGTATTTGACCGTAAAGGAATACTGCCGCTTTGCACGTATTAGCCAGAGCAACTATGAGTATCAACAATGCAAGTTTGCATCAGAAGAGCGTGTCATAGGTATGCCTAAAAGCATGGACTGGCTGAGTGACGCACGCTAATGAATATGCATAAATTCGATACTACTGAATTACAGAGAGTCCTAGAACAGTTGGTACCCTCTAACTCACCGCACTATATAAAAGTACAAAATCTGGTTGTTAATCTGCTGGATATCAATCCAAACTTTTACCTGCACATTGGTGAACATGCCAGCCTAGATATACAGGTATTGACACCGTCTGAATGTGAAGCTATTGCTGGTACAGTTATCAAAGAGAAAAAGATTGAGGATTGGGCCGTCACTTATATGCTGGTTTTGTTTTACCAGAGATATGGTCAAGTACATATTAATAATGAAGCATGGCGGTTTATGAGTGCATACCTGCAAGTCATTATTATGATTGCTGCACGTAAAGATGAGCACTCTGCCAAAATCAATCAGCTAAGTGTGCGCTTTAGAATGGGATTAAAGAACAACAACCCACAATCTAAGATCGTCGACAAGTTAATCACTATTCATGCTCAACATGATTCAATGGCAAACGTACTATCAGCGTTACGTCAGTATGAAGCTCAGACAAAAAATAACGAAGCATCAGGCAAAGTCATTAATCAAAAATTGGCGGGTAAAATTGGGCAAATACGACTTGCTTATGAAGTGATTGCAGAGAACAAAGTCTTTGTAGGCAAAACTTATAGCAATTCAAAAGATAATGAGCCTAGCAAAGAACACTCTAATACGTTGTACCTTGATAGTACTGACGAACCACTAAGAGCGACAGTATTTGGCAATACCCATAGAGAGGATAACGTTGCTTACGATGAAAATATTGCTGACGACGAACCACCTAAACTTTTAGACAATGACTTCAAACCTTCCAAGACAACAGCCAAATCCTCAGAGTTACAACAATGGAGGCTAAAAAACAACTACCGACATGCCCGCCGCAATCAATTTAATTTTCCCACCAATATTCGTCAACTCAGCCTACTAAGTTATCAAATGCTATTTGCTCGAATGTGGCAGCTTTTTACCACTGTCAGCTATAAACAGCGTCAGGTTTATGCCGTTATATTACTATCAATGCTAAGTGGCCGTAAGATTCAAGAAGTGGTTCAGGAGCTGCAGTTGGATAAAAGTCAGCGCAAGTGGCTGAGTCATGAGAGCGGTTCGGCTGCTGATGGTTATGTTATGAGCATCACTATTAACGTGACCTCGAATCGTAGAAGTCACTTATTACCGTATCGTCAGAGTTACGATAATGAATTCAAACTACCTCTACCAATTAGATTACAAGCGGTTATTAAGAATAAGTTTTTGGTTAATAGCCATGATGTTTCTGAGGTGCTAGTAAGCTTAAAAAAACAGCTGGACTTGCCAGCATTATCAAACCAGCATATTGATGCTTGTTTATATACGATTATCAAGAATGAGCTTCATGAGCCACTCCATGCCGAGATTCTGACTGGGGTTGATGTGAAGCACAGCTCACCTTTGTACTACACCAGTATTGAGACGATAAGCTTAGAGCAGACATACAGCAATGCTATACATCTATTGACCCAATATTGTACAGCGGACATTCAGAATGAAGTTCGACCATTTATTCTATCTAGCACGAAAAGTAATCAGTACAAAAAATATATCGGTAGTGACATGACTTTAAATACTGATATCTGCCAAAGATTCTTTGATGAGCTTGCTGAGGCAGCTGAGAGCTATAACGGTCGATTAAAGCGGAACGTAAGCATAAGGCAGGACCGTTATATTGAGCAGTTTAATGCTTATGGTGTCTGGCTATGGCACATCATATTTATTCAGACTGGGATTAGACCTGTAAAGCATGCGCCGGGGCTTTTAAATCAATTTGACTTTAGGCAAAGGCTGTTATGGGTGTCCGATAAAGAAGAGCGTCAGGGACAAGGGCAGGGAAGACTCATTCCTCTAAGTGATTTCTTGATCACAGCCGTTCAAACCTATATTGAATATATCAATCAATTTGCAGTCCTCCATAATGCAATTTATCCAAATGACCAATTCCCACTAGACGACATATTGAAATCTAAACAGCCGCTCATCCAGCTTTTTAGTAAAAATCCTAAAGGGTTTTCTGGTATTACGCCTAGTAAAATTCGTTATCAGACAAGGCATTTTTTTAGCCATCAAGATAATTGGCTAAGGCATCAATTACGCTCAATCCTAACAAATAAGCCTCCTGAGCATCTGATCTGCGCCTTATATGGTCATGAACATCCAGATCAGGAGGCTATGAACCCCATGTCGTCACTATCCATTAATGAGCTAAAAGAACTATCTGCTGACTTAGATAAAGTTGCAGTTGAGCTTAACCTACGACAAGTTGAGGTGAATGTATATGGATAATGCCGTTGCTCATCAGTTAAGAGAAGAAAATAGAAGCAAAAGTTATGATGCTATCAAAAATGAGGCGAAAGTTTTGATAGCGTCTTATGTGGACGAGAATGCTATAACTACAGAAACAGACTTAACTGAATACTATCAAGCAATCGATAACGCGCTTAAGACGCGCTTTGATACCGCCCATACTTACTATTTAGCCAGACAAGGTTTTTTAGCATCCATTCGAAATTACAACAAAAAGAATGGTACTGATTTAGATGAACCTGTGGTGCCCGTCATCGCAGAGCGCGATAATTTAATCATCTCTTATGATTGGATGGTGAATGGCGCTCAAGTAAGCCTTGCTAGTCAGCAAATGATTGAAATATGGCAACGAAAAAGAAAGTTCTCAAACAATGATTTAATTGAGTCAGCGCTCTACTGTAGCATGATGTATGGTGGATTAAATGATATAGATGCACTAAAAGCTCTGTATCAATGGCTCCTAGGCGAACGCGATATCTACCGGCTGCAGTTGCCAGGAGCGGATCAGTCATCAATCTCGAATGCTAGCAGTGAACATTTAGCGCTAATTTTACTAAGTATTTATGATGACAATTATGGTTGTTCTCATAGGAAAGGTCATATTTTAGAGAATGTATCTACTACAAGCTTACAGCGCTATGTAGAGTACATACCTGACGATATGACACTTTGCTTTCTATATGCGCTGAAAGATAAAAACCTGAACAGAGAAGGTGTGAAATCGTTTGAAACCATTATTAGTGATACTTGTAAGAAGCTAAAACTACAAAATAAAGATAAAAGTAAACCGCATCTATCGCAATTAATAAAATATGCGAACTATCATTGGCGGCAGATGAAGGGTACCGATATAGATAGTGCGCTGTCTATTGTTAGACAAGGCAAAATCAAAACCACTGGCTTAAGTATAAATGAGCTCATTAATTATAACCAAGAGGCGATTGGCTCAAACCCGCCACCACTTAATTGGTCAGAGCTGTTTGTAGCAAGTTATTCAGGATTAAGTAAAAGAAGTGCTAATAAAAATAATTATCCAAGCTTTAGCAAAAATCTCATTAAAAAGGTGCAAGATGCTCTCAAAGGCAGCAGGGTATCAGCTATTTCGCATATAGAGTTATTACAACAGGATTTCGCTCAACCGAATGCCACGCGTCTTTTAGGGTGGGTCAAGAGCTTATTGAGTGATAGTAATAGCAGGCTAGATACCATCAGTAAATACGTGGGCTGTATTGGTCGTGATTGGCTGATGCTAACGATGGATGAGACTCTTGATGAATGGTCGGATGAAGACTTTGAAGCTGTCTATGAGGAGATTATTCAAAGTAAGATTAAGGATGGTCGTAAATTTTCGATACTTAAAAAAGATTCTGATTTCAACGATGAAGCTATAAGTAACATAAATGAAGATGCAGGCATTATCGAAAGTGAGGTACCTGATTCCCCAAGCGTATTAAATGAGCTGGCAAGTGACATTAAAGTATCTTACTTAGATCAGCTTAAAGATACTCAAAAATTTACCTATGGTCGCCTGAGAGCATTTCATGATTATCAAATAGAGTATTACGATGCTCCATATGTGTATTTTCCATGGGGTAATAAACGTCAGGTTATAAAGGCGAGTATGATATCGCCTCGTATATATCATGCGATGAAAGAGTATCTGGTCACCTCGGATTTAGACTATGAACAGAAAAACCTTTGCTTAGTAGTCTTAAATCTGGCATACCGAACAGGAATGCGAATAAAGGAACTCATCGGTATTAAAGTTGCTGATGTAGCAGATATCTATGCTGATGAGCATGGACAACGAATAGAACAACCACAAATATGGCTAAGACCGAATCGCTATCGAAGATTGAAAAGTAGCAGTGCAAGTAGGCTTATACTGGTTGATTGCTTACTTAAGCAAGACGAGCTGGAACAATTTGTTCAGCTATATCATCAGCAGAAAAGACTGAAGCGACGTTACTTGTTTTCTCAAGGATCAGGTGATCAGCCGTTACCCAGTGTATTTTTTAGTAATCTCATGAAGTTGATTTGGGATAGATTGCTAGGAGAGCATGACTTCACATTTCATAGCTTTAGACATACTGCTATTAGTCAACTGGCATTAGTACTACGTGAATCTTCATTGGTACAGGTGATGACGGATTATAATAACGACCAGTGCGAAAAAATAGTGAAAGGAATTCTTGGTTATCACAAAGAGCAGGGCGCTTGGTTTGGGCTGGCAAGTCTTGCAGGGCATTTAACGTGCGACACAACCTTCGAGCATTACATTCATACTGCTCACTTGCTAGCAGGGGAACAGCTCAGCAGAGCGTGCTTGCAGCTACCTATAACCGTTTTAGAGTTAATAACAGGGCTTGGTTATTCCGCTATATATAGACAAGATAAAACTGCTTATGATGCAACGACAAAGACGGTGCAGCTAAATAAGATAAGACCATATTTACTTAAAAAGATAGCTTCCAATAAAGTACCATTATTCAAGAATATAGATGAATCTGAAAACAATGCTAGCCAGCAACTGTTAAACGATAGTTTGAATGGATCGAAAGAGTCTATTCAAAAGTCAATTTTCATTCATCCTAAATATGCGGACGTCATAGGTTTTTTAGAGGACTTACAGAAGTTAAATATCAACTCTAGAAATGAGCTGTTACCTGAGATTGCTATTAGACATGGTATAAGTCTAAATGAATCTAAATGTTTATATCTGCGCGCTAGCGAGCTGTTTGATGATGACAGGCTATTACTAGGTAGGCCTAAAGGTAGTAAAAATCAGGAAGTAATAATTAGAGCATTAGATAGAGCTTATCAGATGTCTATAAAGGATCCTGAGAAGTTGGGAGTGTTTATTGAGATATTTGCACATAAACATAACTTAAATAACTCATCGATTCATTTTGGTATTAAGGAGACCCAGCTGGAGATGCTACAGAGTTTTATGCTAGTAGGCTGTCAGCTTATTGATGCCAGTCATTGGCAGGTTAGGGCATATAGCGAGCAAGTTGTAAGTGATGTTAAAAAAGACTTGAATCTGAACAGCTCAATACGTGTCGGTGCTCGTGAAAACTTCCACGGCTATGAGGTAAGGGTAGTGCAGAAAAAGCGTAAACGTTCTGGTAAGAATTTGGCTATTACTGATGATTACTACGCTTCGTCGGGGGTGCTGAAATATCTAGGGTATCTTTTGATTGTGCTAATTAAACATGACAATAAATAGTTAGTAATCATTATCGTTGCAAGTAGCAGCTATGAAACAATTAAGCCCGAGTAATTAAATTATTTAGGTTTATTATGTGAATCAACAGCTAAGCTAGCTAGCTCAGACCTATATTCTTCGAGTACAGACTCCGCTGTATCTATAAAGACAGTTAAGTTTTGAATGCGTTCTTCTATATTTTCAATTTTATCTGTCTCTGCTGTCTCATCACCATAAAACCTACTTAAAAAGGATTCTGGAGAGTTAAAAGCTTCAATAGACTCAATGAGTTTCACAATATCATTGTTTTTATCAGCAATATCGTTAAGGTATTTTAAGACACAGTGTGACATGACTACTTTTGATGATTTGTCGATAGCTAACAGTCTTTCTTGCCATCCTGCTTCGCTAACTTCAAGTGTGTCTTTACTATCATAGGGATTAAAAAACGAGCTAATGGGTATAACGGACTGAGGGCTTATCTTCTCTAACGTATCAATAAGAGCTTGGTTTTTCTTAAATAAACTATCTTCATCTGCTAAGCGATATCTTAATCGCCAAAACTCTAAAATTATTTCTTTAATCTCAAGTTGAATAGTTTTTGTCTCGTCTGCATTACCATATTCTCTTTCTTTATCAAAAAGTTCAGCTAAATAGTGAAGCATCCATCTCTCTAAAGTACTGGTAGAGCTTTCAAGCCCATATTCTTCTACAAGATTCTTTCCTAACTGCTCCAGTGATTTAGTATCCATATAACTCGCCGTCCTTAGTGATTAAATATACTTTTTTACTATTAGGAATATACCCAAACTCCTTATAATAATCCTCGTCCTTTCCATGTCTTGAATGAAGTCGATGTTCACCTGAAAATGATACTATTAAGTTCATATTTAAAGCTCTAAGCATACTGATGAGAAAATGCTTAGAAACGAGCATTTTAGTACCACGGGAGTACTCTTGATTACGAGAGCGCAAACGCCCCCAATAAGACGTTCTAATAACTTCACTACCATTTTTATCAAACCAAGTCTTACCAAGTGAGTCACAGCTTATGTTCATAAGTTCAATAACACTGTCAGTAGGTTTTAGACTTCTATACTCAATAGATGCTGACCAAGGGTCTTTCTCGAAAATGGTATTATCGAACCATTCAGATTCTGATATAAATGATTTTAAATTAAAGACACCGTTGTCAATATTAAAGTCGTCGCCTTGTTTTGGTAAACAATAATCGCTAGGGTCTGTGTAAGACTGCAACGAACGCAATAAAGCAAAAGATGTCTTAGGATCTACTAAGCTTGAACGCATGTTAAAACTTTTTTCTTTTCTATCAAATACTTCTGTCCAACTACCCCATATGGGCAACCAATCGTTATCAAAATTGAAATGTTCATCAAAGTCGCTTGATGACATACTGTACTCCCAACTTGGACTATTCTGCTCTATACCAATATGCCACTCGGTCGTTCGTTTAGGTGTAGGGTCTCTATAGTTCGATAGCCAAACGCCATTCAGCAATGTAAAATCATACTTCGATAGCCAATAAGAAAATGTATACCAGTCTTGTTGAACTAAGGGCCTTTTATTTAGCAATATATCTGCCGCAATCATCAGTGAATGATAGTTTCTATAAAATTCTAAATCTTCTACTTCTGGTGCTGAGCCATGACTATGATTTGTTGCTTGCCACTCATATATTGAAGATGAGTGTCTGCTATCTGTTAATTTATTCGGATTATTAAACAAGCTATCTTTGACAAGAGATACTTCATAGTAGGCATATTTGGCATGTAAACCAAAATATTCGCCAAGAGGCTCAATCCAATAAGGTCCAAAATCAATACCAAATGAATCTACTTCAGACTTATCGATATTCTGATATTCATCTAAATTAACAGCTTCTTTTTCTATAACCTCAAAATTTGAAGTTCCAATTGACTCGTAAGCTTCTACTTCAGTCAGTGTTAAACTAATAATATCTTGCTCATGTAGGTTCAGAAGAATTTTAGCAGAATAAAAACGGATTAAAATGTGAGGTTTATCTGGATTTATATTAGACTTGAAGAAGTCAATATAAGGTGCTATTGCGCTGGCATGTCCATTAGAAACCTTTAAAAAAGCTATGAGCAACCATTGAAGGGCAGTATAACTGTAATAACTAAAACGGTTGTCGATAAACGCTTTATTAGTCTGCATATCTATCTGATTTATTAAAGCATCTAATACGGGTTTTTGTTGGAGCTCTACCAGTACTTTGACAGCATGAGAATTAAGCCAACGTGTATAAAGAAAGGGTGATGCTAACCCTGAGACAACATAACCTGCATAGGCTTCCTCAATATTATCTGGAGGTATCAAATGAGCAAGCCACTCACCGTCAGATATATCATCAGATAAATCTTGTTCTAACAAGGTTAAACCATATTCTAATACGTCTTTTGAGTCTTCAGGATCGATGATTTTACTAATCATGCTTACCATGTTAAATAGTTGGTCACTATCTAGAAGTTCCGCGCTTTCTGAACGCCCTAATAATACCTGTCCAAGTAACTCACTCTCTGGAAGATTAGATATTAAACTCATTACAGTAATTAACTTCAAGTCACCATAGCGAAGACTGATGAATAGCTCTAATGTATGCCTGCGACAATATACTTTGAATTGTTCGCTAAAACATTCTCTTACGGCTTCACGTTGTTTCCATTTGTCAGGTATTGTTTTCAAAATAAAGTTTAATCTATATACCCCTATTTTAGGATCATTTAAGGTCGACTCTATATAATCGTAAACGTAGGTATTAGACAGCCTATTATGAAGCTCGCTATAGTAGCTATCATCTAATGAACTATATTCTTTAATACTTAGGTATCTATCTTGAGCTGATTGATAATCGTATTGGCTATCTAGTTGATCATCGATAAAAACGTTGGCCCAATCTATACTCTCAACTGTAGAGCTACAATCATAACTGGAGTCTCTTGATTTAAGTTTATCAGGCTCATAGGTATCGAAAAACCGTTGTATATCATCTATTTGTAGTGAGTAATTATCGTATAGCTTTTTAAGTATAGTTCTATTGTTTTCAGATGGATTAGGTATAACTTGATATTGATAGACTATAAGAATCACAGCTTTTTGAATTTCATTATCTAAACTATTAAATTGAATACCATCTAATATGTCTTTTAAATAAGAACCTGTTTCTAGGCAAAGCAAGGAAAGAAGTGCTAATGGTGAGATAAGCTTATGTTCTAAAAGCTTTTCTCCTATTGCACTGATTACTAAGTCATCTTCGCCAAACTGTCTATCACGCCACCTACTTGCAATAGCTAAAGCTGAATTTGGATGGATATCAACGAGTGCTTTAACGGTTGCATCCCAGTTAAAATGGTCTTCGTATATATATTTATATGTGAGCTCAGAACATCTAGCGAATCTGTAGGCTAGTTCAGGTTGTCCACTATACGTTAGCCCAGTGGTATTAGAAGCATGATAAATTAAAGCCTCCCATCGAGAAAAGTTTTCATCGCCAATCTTACTACTGACTTCTATAGCTTTATTAAAATATGACTCAGCCTGCTTGGTATCTAACGGTAGTATTGCTCTTGCAACTTCTACAATATCGTCCAGTATCTCATTTGCATTTATTTGAGCTTTAATTGCTCTCTCGAAGTTTTGTTGACTCAAATCGTAAGCAAAGTCTTTAAGTTCAGAACGCTGACAGCATATTCTTGTAAACTCATTTAGGGTTCTAGGAAGTAATGTAATTTCCCTAATACTAAGATAATCAAATAACTCCTGTACTAACTGTTTTATGTTTTGACTATTAGTAATGATAATTTTAAACCATGCCCATGCAATGTCTTCTACCATACTACGATTAAAGCGATATTCATCTGCTTTAGGGAGATAGGAGTCATTTAAAACAATACTAATCGACTCTTCAATACCTGAAATGGTTGACGTAGATAACAGGCTATCAGCTAACAAGTTATACCAAGGAATTAACTTTTCAATATTATTGGTAATTTCATTCAGTTCAAATGAACTGTTAGATTTTTCGATTTTTGCTTTACTGTTTGCGTCAATAATGTCTTCTATTGTTAATTCGCTAGCTTGCCACTTAGCTAATAATGCATAAGCAAGCATATATATTGATTTTTCATAGTGACCACGAGTATCTTCAAGCTCATAAGGAAATCTGATTGGCATATAACGGGATAATATATCTGAAGCAGTTATCCCATTACAGACTTCAGATCTATAACATGCTAACAGGTAGTTCGTCATAGTATGCAAACTTACAGGTCGAGTTCCATCTTGTAATTCAATTAAAACGCCTTTACGACTTATAATTTTGAAAGATCTTGATAAATATTGAGCGGGAATATCATAGTTATGTTGAACGGTTTCGTTTACTATACCCAATGTGAAATAAATGTTATTGCTGGCATGTTGTAGCATGGACTTTAAATCTGCCAACTTGTTATAAAGTAGAAATTCCTGTGCTACTTGAGTTGCTACCATATAGATTACTGATTTTGGTTTCCATTTATTCAGCCAAATTAAGCTTTGTTCAGCGCCATGTATGTTGAAATGAGCAATAAATAGCCGCACAATATCTTTATCATCAACTCCTGTATGATATCTTCCATCTTCAGGTTGCTTGAACAAGCTATGAAGCCAGTCTTCAGCTACTCGAAGTTTACTTCTTGCTTCACTCATTAAGTTTTCTTTATATGAAAGCAGTTGCGCTTCATAGGCGAATTTTGCACCTAGCCATTTATTTTCTAAAGTGAAAATATCATTAGCGATTAACTCTTGTAACTTGTTATCATCAAAAAAAACTGAAGCTAAGTCTAAATTTTCTGCTATTAAGGCATTTTGTCGGGTTTGAGCGGCACTTTCACCACCAGCCATTAATGCTAGCTTAGCAACATCAACTAACCTATTAAGCTTAATGCCTGCTTTGATTGCAAATTGAAGCCGTTGTACTTCAATGTGTCTTCTTTCTAGTGAGGAGGTTTCAGGTAGAAGTTTAGAGCTTAAGACTGCATCGAAAAGATCTTCATATTCCTCAGCCTCTAGCATTAGCTGTGGTAAAACTGAGGCAACATAATGTGAGTCGCTAACCAGAGGTTTGAGCGTAGTGATATAAGCTCCAAGTTGTTGACTGTCTTTGGGACGATACTTGTCTCTAAACCAAGTTTCTGTTGGTTCATCAATAAATTGGATATAATCATCTAGTAACCGAATGGGATGTCCACCAATATCTGCGATAAAGCTTCTGATTTGCTCTTCAGGAACCTGTGATATTTTCGCGAGTACCTCGATAGGTAGTAGAGGTCTAAGAATCGCAATAGACTCACACAGCTTGTCTATTTTGGCGCTCTCAATAAAGTTATCTTCTTTAATCTTATCGACGGCTGCTTCTAATAAATCACTTATAGTGTCTTCAATGCTTTTAGGGTTTGTACCGAAGAAGCGTAGGGTTTCTGGTAAGCTTTGCTCTTTTGCCAGTGCCATATATTGGATACGTGGATTTTGAGATGTTAGTCTGTGAAATTCCGACACATCTGCAGGCGATATTTGATCATAGTGTTTTTCTAAATTATGCTTAGTCTCTTCAAGAGTAAAGGGGTTTAAATTAAGTAACTTAACTGCTGAAGGTGCATCAAGTAACGTCAATCTGTAGGGTCTACAGAAACTAATTAATTTGACATTGTCAGGAAAAGATTCTTTGATTAAGTCTTTAATAAAAGATCTGACTTCTCCAAATTCTTCAGCTGCCATTTGAGCGTTATCAGCGGCATCAATCACAATCGAAAGGATTGCGTTAGGGTTAATGTAATTAAGCTTCTCTGCGGCTTGCTCAATTCTTGATAAAAATGCTTTAATATAATCGAAATCTGTAGCTGAGGAGCTTGGAATTAAAGGATGGGATAACCCTTTTGCTGCTAGTTCATTAGCTATTTGAACCAAAGCTGTTCTGTGAGTATGCCTTAAAGTTGAGGTGTTTCTATAATCCCCATCCCCAAAACAATCGTAAACAATAGAGATTGAATCTTCAGGTAGGTATTCATGAATGTGAGAAGCAAAGATAGTTTTGCCAACACCACCTTCTGCTTGAATTATAAAAACATTGAAATTATCATCAATAATCTGGCTAGTAAGTTGTTGCTCTTGCTCACGTTGAATAGGGTTCTCAACTATCTTAATTAGATTTTTCACTGGAAATAGAGCGTCTTCATTTGTATTAAGCGTTCTTAAAACGTCGATTTTATTAATAGAGTTGCTATTTTGACTTTCGCTTAACGCCTTTCTCGTGATTAGCTCTTTTAAACTAATAGGGGAGTGTGCGTCAGAGCCAGCGAGATAAGTTGCGGTTTCTGAGGCAAGAATATTACGTTGTTCCCAGTAATCGTCAGCAGTGATATCAAAAGTTATTAATTTACAAAAGTCAGAGAGGTTTTGACCGTTTAAGCCTGTATATAGCTCAAGCTTTCTTTGATTAGTCAGCTTAGTAGAGTACCCTAAAGCTACTTGTTTGATACTCTCATGAAAGCCTTCATTAATAGATCTGTTCGATACGAATATAAACTTGAGCTTAGCTTGGGCTGATTCTTTACCAATAACCTCAATAAGAGCTTTGTAGCGGTCGCTGAAACCTTCTATCGTATTTCTTAGTTTACTTGGGTCAAAAGGAGTTTCCTTACTCTTCGTCGTATGCTTTAGCTGATAATATTTGATGCTATCAGCTGTCTCAAAACTTTCTCCGCCATAATATTCAGCGACGTCAACCACATATTCCCCATCAGAAACATGCTGGTCACCTAACTCAACAGAAGAGACTCCTTCTATCGTTATTAGCTTTAATTTGGAATCCGACTGTAGCAGTAATAAAGCTCTTCTTGATGCCCATAAATAGTGAAACTGGTCACCATCACGGCTTGTTCTGACTAAATCAGTTGACGACATTTTAAAGAACTCTTCTTGGAATTTTAGTAGGTTAGTAATATTTACTGATTATTTCAGCTTGTGTCAAGCTAGCATGCTGACAATAAAAGGACTCTATTGAGTTTAAAGCGTCTCTTAGTTGCCGCTGTGACACTTGAACATACTGTAGGGTAACATCATCGCTTGATTTAGCTTCACGATGATTGAGCAAGCGTTTAAGGACTGGATAGCTGATATTTAAGCTATTGGCTACCGTTCCGAAAGTACGACGCAGATCATGTGGAGTAATATATAGGTTTGCTTGATTACCTATGGCCTTGTAACTACCACTTAAGTCTTTTATATGATCATCGCTGGCTTGCAAGTCACTTGGAAATACCCATTGCTTACCAGAACTCATTCTCCACCTTTCTTCGAGTAGGGCCTGTAAAATATTACTAGTAGGCATATGATAATCAGAACCGTTTTTTGTATCTTTGAATATTATCCTGCCAGCTTTAAGGTCGATGTCAGACCACTTTAAAGACTGCGCTTCGTTTAAACGCACACCAGTAAACATAAAAAATAGCATGATATCTCGTGCATTATTGCTATGGGGCGCTTGCATGTGTGAGCTTCTATCAACATAATTTAAAAGCGTTTTAAGATACATACCTATATATTCTTCTTCAATATGTTTGGTACGTGGTTTAATTCTATTCCAGTCTTTTTTAGCATTGAGTATACGTATAGGTTGCTCTTTTATTAAAAAGTCTTCGTCATCATCTAAAAAGCTATCACGGCAATAATTCCAAACTGATCGCAGAGCTCTCATCGTTGCATTAGCCTGAGCTTCGCTATGCTTGCTTATCTCCTTATGTTTATCACTTATCATTGACTTAGTAATATCATTTAGAGAGATATTTAGCCAGACTTTTAGCTTATGTAGTATTTGACGGTCATAAGTGGTAATAGTGCCTTCAGCTAAGCCAGTCTTCGTTGATTTAAAGTAGTCATAAGCTTCTTGCAGTGTTGGCACATTATTGGTCTTATCTTTCGGATCTTCTAGGTTCTCATGAAGCCCGTCATAAACATGCATGCCTTTTTTGATGTTAGCCATCATTATGCTTGCTTTTTCACGTGCTTCGGTTAGTGTAATTAAATGCGTTTCTTCTACTTCGTCTCTATACAGCTTTCCATTGATGCGCTTATGCAATGTATAGCGTTTAGACTGCTTACCGACACGTAGCGCAAATCCAGTTAATACATCATCCATATAGATATCAGTACCTTTAGCGGTATAGTCTATTGAATCAATAAATTTTTTGGTAAGTTTAACTTTCATATATCACCCATGCAGCAGTATATAACCATAGTATTAGTAGTCATCATACTTTAATTACTACAAGGGTCAAAGTATCAAGATAGTATCAAAAAATTAATTATATCAGTGCACTTGCATGAAATTTAGACAATAAAAAACCCTTACAAGTCAATGACTGTAAGGGTTTGAATTTGGTGGGCCCAGTAGGACTTGAACCTACGACCAAAGGATTATGAGTCCTCTGCTCTAACCAACTGAGCTATGGGCCCTAACGTTAGACGCACAATGATACCTGATTTTTTTAATTTTTCAAGTAAAAGATAGGCAGTAATCAAGATATTTTTTATTGAACCATATTTTTGTATTACAGGTAACCACCAGCTATGGTTAGACTACGGCCTCCATCCACGGTGATGATCTCTCCTGTGACATAATTTGCCTGCACAAGATACAGTACGCTATGAGCAATCTCATCAGGTTGGCCTATGCGCCTCATAGGGATAGCGTCGATGATACTTTGTTGTTGCTCGTTATCAATAGCTTGGTCGCTAGTAGGGTCAGGTAAAATGTTGACCCCAGGAGCAACCCCGTTGACCCGTACTTCTGGCGCCATCTCTAGCGCTAGCGACTGTACCATCATTCGATGCGCAGCCTTTGCCATGTTATAGACAGTATAGTGGTTAAACGGTCTATCATGTGCGTGTATGTCCAATAAACTGATAATACAGCCTTGTTGTTGCTTTAGATAAGGTAATAGGGCTTGGCTTAATAGTAAAGGGGCTTTCGCATTGGTCAAAAGCAACTCATCCCACTGTGCATCATTGATACTACCGAGCGGGCTAGGATAAAACCGTGAGGCATTATGCACCAGTACATCAAGCTGTCCAAACGCCTCTATAATACTTCCAACAAAGCTGTCTAAAGCCGCTCCATCGTTGACTATCGTTAAATCAGCAACGATAACTTTTGCACTATTAGCACGGATGTTGTTCAGATCATCAGCTAAGTCATTAGCGTCTTGTTCACTACGGTGACAATGAATGATAACGCGGTAACCTTGCCTATGAGCCGCTTTAATAATAGCTGCCCCAATGCGCCTAGCACTACCTGTGACAAGCATCACTGGCGTTTGGTTATTTATATTTTCTGCTTGGTAGGCATTAAGTTCTTGGTTCATAGCAATATTACTTTTTTCTCTAAGGTGCTTGTCTATATCATTGTTGCGCTTGCAAGTGTTCAATCCTGCTTTGGCGTAAGGCTGCACCAATAGCCGGGCCTTTAAGGTCTGGCGCAATGTCAGTCATACCGATGGCGTGAAAGCTGTTTAGTGCTAACATCATTTGGCGATGCTGTGTTGCTAGCTGTAACACATGACTGCACACTAGCAGTTGAGAGAGCTTGTCAGGCTCCTTATGCGCACCGCAGGCTTGGATTAGATCGATTTTTTCAGCCGCATTTAGACTGTTTATTGTGCTTAGTTTTTCAGCTTGCTGAGCGAATAAAATTGCGAACTGAGTATGTGCTTTTGGGACTTTGGCTTTATTACCGATAGCGTTAATATTTTTTATAGCGGTTGATACGTTAGACGTAGAATCAGAGTTTTCGCTAGTAAATAGTGATGAAGACAGGCTAGTCATTAGTAGTGCCCAACGCTGCGATAAATTTAAATGCATCTGTCCTGCAAAGTATAACGCTGTCTGCACTGTTTCTCTTATTTGAATATTGTCCCAAGCGTGATGCAAAGGCGCGAAATACTCTGCGAGTGCACCAATTTCAAACAGTTTTTGCCAGTAGACTTGCGGTGATAGTTGCATAGTTGCACGGCTTGACTCTTGCCAGATACGCTCGGCGCTTAAATGAGTCAGCTCTCCTGTATCGACCAATTGACGCATCAGCGTTAAAGTGTCATCCGCGATGGTAAAGCCCAAATCGTAGTAACGGCTATAGAAGCGTACTGTTCGAAGTACACGTAATGGGTCTTCATTAAAAGCACTGGACACATGACGCAATGTCTTACTTTTTAAGTCTTGTAGTCCGCCATAGTAGTCGATGACTTGTCCATTAATCGGGGTATCATCGGTTAAGCTGGTAACTTCGATTGCCATCGCGTTGATGGTTAAATCACGACGGCGCAAATCATCCTCTAGACTGACATCGGGACTGGCATGTACGCTAAAACCTTTGTAGCCTGAGCCTTGCTTGCGCTCTGTGCGTGCCAATGCATACTCTTCATGACTGGTCGGATGCAAAAACACAGGAAAGTCAGCGCCCACTTGTTGAAACCCTGCATCAATCATCTCTGCCACAGTAGCGCCAACGACGACGAAGTCCTTGTCCTTGATAGGACGTTTAAGCAGTCGATCGCGTACAGCACCGCCTACGAGATAAATTTGCATAGAAGCCTCTTGTTATTATCGAGCTTTATATCACTAGCTCAATTTTTATGAATCAAAAAACCAGCCAATGCTCTATAAGTTGCATTGACTGGTTTTAGTATAGCAGAAGGGCTCTGTCAATGGATGACAGAGCCCTTCTTAATATAATCAATCCTCTACAAATTTGGTAGGGTGTCAGCCTCGCTCAGTCTACTATTTGTAGTACTTTCACTCGGCTTCCTTGTATCCAAATTATATTGAACCGATACAGTGCATTCATACTGGGTATGGTATATGACTATTTTTCGTTTTCTAGGTCTTGAGCTTCAGTAACGGTCAGTGCAGTCATATTGACAATACCACGTGCTGTCGCTGATGGCGTCAAAATGTGTACCGGCTTATTAGTTCCTAATAGGATAGGGCCAATAGAAGCACTGCCAGTTGCTGTTTTGAGCAGGTTAAAAGCAATATTTGAGGCATCAAGGGTTGGCAAGATAAGCAGGTTCGCTGCACCTTTTAACGGGCTTGATGGCATATCGTTTAGACGAATATTTTCGTTAAGCGCGGCATCACCTTGCATTTCGCCTTCAAATTCAAAGTCGACATTCATATTGGTTAGTAGCTCATGAACCTTACGCATTTTGACAGCGCTGGCACGATCTGAAGCACCAAAGTTAGAATGAGACACTAGCGCAACGCGTGGCGTGATACCAAAGCGACGTAATTGATCTGTTGCCAAGACAGTCATTTCAGCCAATTGTTCAGCCGTTGGGTCTTCATGGACATAGGTATCAGCAATAAAGATATTACGATCTTGCATGAGTACCGCATTCATCGCATAGAAATCATTCATACCTTGTTTTTTGCCAATGACGCTTTCAACGTATTTTAGATGCAATTGGTAATGGCCAAAGGTACCACATACCATGCCATCTGCCGCACCGTTTTCGACCAGCAAAGAACCAATCAAAGTCGTCTTACGGCGAACATCACGACGCGCAAGCTCAATGCTTACACCGCGGCGTTTGTTCTTCTCGTAGTAGCCCTGCCAGTAGTCTTTGTAGCGAGGATCGTCATCAACGTTGACGATGGTAATATTCTCGCCAGCTTTTAGACGTAGGCCCAGTTTTTTGATATTGGCTTCGATAACTGAAGGGCGACCAACCAAAATAGGTTGTGCTAGCTTCTCATCAACGACCACTTGTACAGCAAGCAAGATGTTGTTGTCTTCACCTTCACAGTACACAATACGTTTTGGATCGGCTTTAGCACGAGCAAAGATTGGCTTCATCACAAACGCTGAGTTATAAACAAACTCAGATAGACGCTGACGATAGGCTTGCATGTCATCGATCGGTAGCGTGGCAACGCCCGAATCCATCGCTGCTTTGGCCACAGCAGATGCGATCTCAATGATTAGATTTGGTTCTAGAGGGCCTGGGATTAAGTAGTCACGACCAAAGCTCTGCATCTTTTCGATGTTTCTAGCGCTGGTAGTTGGAGTGGCTTCGACGTGTGCCATCGCAGCGATTGCTTTTACGCAGGCGACTTTCATCTCTTCGTTAACAGTGGTTGCACCAACATCTAATGCACCGCGGAAGATATACGGGAAGCATAGCGCGTTGTTTACTTGGTTTGGATAGTCTGAACGACCCGTTGCCATGATGACGTCTGGACGTACCGCATGGGCCAATTCTGGCATGATTTCAGGTGTTGGATTGGCAAGTGCAAAGACGATAGGGTCTTTTGCCATACGGCGAACCATATCTTCTGATAGTGTACCTGGCATTGATAGGCCTAGGAACATATCGACATCGTCCATGACTTCTTCGATAGAAGTAGCCGTAACATCACGAGCATAGCGTTGTTTGGTTTCATCAAGGTTTTCACGGCTAGTACTGATGATACCGCGTGAGTCTGAAACAATAATGTTGTTCTTATTAACGCCAAGCGCGCAAATAATATCTAGGCAAGAAATGGCTGCTGCGCCTGCGCCTGAACAAACAATTTTAATCTCTTCGATTTTTTTGCCAGTGATCAACAAAGCATTTAGCATGGCTGCGGCAACAATGATTGACGTACCATGTTGATCATCATGGAACACAGGAATGTTCATACGCTCACGTAGTACGCGCTCAATTTTGAAACATTCTGGTGCTTTGATGTCTTCTAGGTTGATACCACCAAAAGTAGGCTCAAGGGAGGCAACCGCTTCGATGAATTTGTCTGGATCATTTTGAGCAATTTCAATATCAAAAACGTCGATACCTGCGAACTTCTTAAATAGAACGCCTTTACCTTCCATGACTGGCTTCGATGCCAATGGACCGATATTACCCAGACCCAATACAGCAGTACCGTTAGTGATAACACCAACGAGGTTATTACGTGCCGTGTATTTAGACGCAAGTTTTGGATCTCTTTGGATCTCAAGACAAGGTACAGCAACACCTGGAGAGTAGGCGAGTGCTAAATCACGTTGGTTGGCTAGCTGCTTAGTAGGGGTTACCGAAATTTTACCTGGGCGTGGAAACTCATGGTAATGTAAGGCAGCTTGTTCAAACTGCTCTTTTTCTGTACTGAGGTTATCCGTATTCGAAGTGGTATCGTCATTCATAATAATTGCCATGGTTGGAATAAATTGGAATAAATTAAATGGTGATAAAAAACAACGTCTAACCCTCCAAAGATCATTGAATGATAATAATTGAAAGGGATAAAGACGTTAAACGACTCACGACCATCAGAATCATGGTCGACGATCAAAGATCAGGTCAAAAAAGCAAACCAGCTAAAATATTCATTCTAGCATTATTGCCAATTCACTGCCTAGTCAACAACGGTGAATTGTGCGAATAATATAATAAAATGATATTCGTTATTTATCTCGTTGATAATGCCAAAAAATGCAGTTGGATATCAACCTTAATTTCATAATATTTCAAAATATTACAGAATTGAAAGGTGTTAAGACGGGCAACTACTAAGATGAGCAACTAATAGGCATCTGCGGTGTATCAGGCGCAGGCGCACTGCTATCTAAATCATTAGCGATATCTTGCACGCTGTAAGGATTGGCTAATAAACGAAAAACTCGATCAACTTCTTCAAACTGGCCTTGCTCTGCGGCAGTAATTGCACGCTGCGCCATGCTATTACGAAGGACATAGACAGGATTGGTGGTTGTCATGTCGTTAACTACCTGTTCAAGTGGCAGCTGCTCGATCTGCGCCAGATAACGTGCTGACCAGTCTTGCCATACTTGCTGCGCATCATCGCTTAATTCAGTGGTCATGGTAGTCAGTAGCTTTTGCTCATAAGGATAATCTGCTGGTGCGACCAAACCGAGTAGGGCGCGGAAGCTATTGGTATAGTCGAGCAAGTTGTCTTCTAATAGTGTCAACCATTCAAAGGCTAAGCTGAGACTTTCTCTTTGATGCGGTAAGCCAAGCTTGCGGCACAGACCTTGCTGATAATGCTGCATAAAGGTTGCTTCGTAAGGCGCTAGGCAGTCAGCAAGAGTCTCACGAGTAACGCCTTCTAGGCGCATAAAGTGTGGCAGCCAAACGTTTAGATTCCAATGCCCAATAGCAGGCTGATTCTGATAAGCGTAACGACCCGTATGGTCAGAATGATTATTAATCCATGCAGGATTGAAGCGCTCCATAAAGCCAAACGGCCCGAAGTCCAAAGTACTGCCCGTGATAGATAAGTTATCTGTATTCATCACACCATGAGCAAAGCCAATCAATTGCCAATCAGCAATCATACGGGCCGTACGCTCGACCACTGCGGTCAAAAAAGCTAAGACAGGCGCTTCGCTATCACGGCACTCTGGATAATAAGTGTCAATCATATAGTCGGTGAACTCACCCAGTACATCAGGGGCGAAGCTGGCAATCCACTCGACATGACCGAGACGAATATGACTATCAGCCACACGCATCAACGCTGCACCTGCTTCGATACGCTCACGGCGCACTCTCGTATCAGATACCACAAACCCCAATGCGTTAGATGAGGGGATGCCAAGCTGGGTCAATGCATGACCGCACAGGTATTCGCGAATAGTACTACGTAAGACTGCTCGTCCATCACCCATGCGTGAGTAGGGCGTCAAGCCAGCGCCTTTGAGGTGCAAGTCTTGTGGCTGTCCATCATTATCGAGTACCTGTGCCATGAGCAAACCGCGTCCGTCGCCCAATTGCCCAGCCCACTGTCCAAACTGGTGACCAGCATAGGCCATCGATAATGGTTTGAAATCAGCTGGCACGTATTGACCGCCCAATATCTCAACCCAATTGGTCATCAGATCCTCATCGTCGGCCCAGCCCAACTGCTGTGCAACTTGACTATTGAAGTGACCGGCACGAGGATTGTCTAGTGGTGTCGGTGGCTGCTCATGATAAAGGCGCGTGTCTAGGTTGACGTAAGTGTTTTGATAACGCATACAGGCCGTTTCCATTAAATTATAAAAGTGAGAATGTCACTATAGCATAGCTCTCATATGGCATCGTTGCACTCTGTCCGTCTCTTGTAATATCTGACCAAAAAATAAAATTATCTGTCTTTAAGTAATTGAATGTGATGAATGTGATTGTTATTGCTTTTAGGTTGGAGCTGGCAATGGTTCAGCCAATGTACTTGACCATCTATTATGATAATAAGGTCATTAGAAGTAGCTGTAGTGACATAAGCGACAAATTATAAGCAAAAAAATCCCCCTATCTAGGACGGATAGGGGGATGGAGAAGCTTCAAAATTATAAAACAAATCAGAGGTTAATTAAGCAGCTTTTTCATTCGCGCCAATAGAGCGGAAGGCAGTTTTTAGATTGCTGTTATGCTCAAGGATTTTCTGTTCAATTTTCGCATAATCATGCTTTAGCTTATCATCAACTTCACGTAAGCGATCAGCACATTCTATTTTTTTCATTTCAATAGTTTGAGCTTTCAGTGATTGCCATTCTTCGACAGTTTGTTTAAATGCATCGTATTCAAACTTAATGCGGTCTTGGAAGCTCTTCATCGCATGAGGAAGATCGATGCCGCTTACTGCTGCTGTATCGATTTGCTGCTGAGCTTTCTTAAACTGCATTTGCACTTCGGCATGCTTAATAGTCGTATCATCAACAGTACGCAAATCCGTCGTTAAACCGATTTTTGATAAACCAGCAATCAACCATTTTGTTGGATCATATTGCCACCATTTCACGCCATTACGATAATCATACTGGAAGAAATGATGATAGTTATGATAACCCTCGCCCCACGTAAAGATAGCTAAGAAAAAGTTATCACGAGCACTATTAGTATCCGTATAAGGACGTGTACCAAACATATGACATAGCGAATTGATGAAGAACGTAAAGTGATGCGTCAATACCAAACGTAGTAGGCCTGCGATAACCAACGTACCCCAAACATCACCAAGCAACCAACCGATAGCGGCAACCATACCAACGTTCATGGCAACTACCCATAGACCGTAGTATTTATGCTGAATTTGTAAGACTCTATCTTTAGTCAAATCAGGAATGTTTTTGTAGTCGAACTTGCCGCTAGGGTAGTTGCGTAGCATCCAACCAATATGGCTGAACCAAAAACCACGCTGTGCTGAATACGGATCGTCCAAACGATCATCTACATGACGATGGTGAGTACGATGTCCAGAAACCCAATCAAACGCTGAGCCTTGTACGGCTAAGGTTGAACCTAACAATAAAAAGTTTTTGACAATAGGGTGCGCTTTGTAAGCACGGTGCGATAGCAGACGATGGTAACCCGCCGTGATACTGATACCTGTCCATACCATAAAGGCACCAAACACACCCCAAACAGGAGCGCTAACTTCATGAGTCCATAGATACCATGGCGTAATCACAGCAGCAGCAATTGGCGTCGCTACTAAAATAGCCGCTGGAATCCAGTTAATTGGTGCTTTGGTAAATTCAAACTCACGCATATCAATGCTTTGCTCTTGCGCAGAAAGATCCGCTTGCTCAGAAGCTTTCGCATAATTGCGTTTTGCAACAGGCTGCTCATCAAGCGCCATTTGCGCTTTTTTCTCATCGAAACGAGTTTTAAAACGCGTTACTTGAGTGCTGGCGGTCTTTACAAGCGTATCACCAGATTTGATAGCGAAACGTAAGCCTTTAAGCGGTAAGCCAAGTGCTTTTTTTGCAATCATATAATATCCCTAACGGTATTAATTTAAGCCACCATAGTACCTTAAAAAGCGTGTAAAGTGAACA
>NZ_CM009121.1 GCF_002836505.1 Psychrobacter sp. Choline-02u-9 | reverse complement strand
TGCAAAAAATACCCCACAGATAAGAGTCGGCACAAGGCGAGTGAAATGCTCAGATTTGCCTAAAAACGTGGTAGCGATGACTTCAAGTACGATGGCAAAAAACAGAGCAGCATAGGATAAAAGCGAGTTCATAAAATTAACCAGTAGGAAAAAATCCTATTATACATACCAACTAGTTGGTATACATAATAAAATTTGTGACTTTTTTATGTTAAATTTCTTTAATGGGGTCAGCATAGAATCTGGAAAGATTAGCCCGCTAAGTAATTTCTTTGAGTTGATGAGCCAAAAGCAAAGCTCTCAAGCCATC
Source organism: Psychrobacter sp. Choline-02u-9 (assembly GCF_002836505.1). Classification (GTDB taxonomy): domain Bacteria; phylum Pseudomonadota; class Gammaproteobacteria; order Pseudomonadales; family Moraxellaceae; genus Psychrobacter. Next base: position 7,197 of record NZ_CM009121.1, on the reverse strand, counting down.
TTGTTTTCTTTAAGTATATTACTAGTTTTTTCCCTGTACAGAACCTGAAGGGACTTGAAGTAGTGACACTACCTGCATTGATATTTACATGTGCAATAATTGGTGTAATGATATATGTCATTATGGCAGGCTATGCTCGACAATGATTAAAAAGCCCAAAATCTCGTTAGAATTTCAACTGAGCTGGCACATCGTTTATGGGACTTGCAGGAACTTGGCTAGTGGTCAAAAGTTAAGAAGTTTTACAGTTGCTATATACGGTTTACCTTCAGCTAAATTGATATCAGGTCTGTGAATAGAGTATACCCCAGCGGAACTAGCTATTTCACTCCAAAAACCTATTAACAGACTACTCAAAACAGACTGTCATTGTGGAACCACTTAAAACAGGCTAATCAAACACCTCTGAATGGCTACCCAGCCTAACAAAATCTACCGTATCGCTCTGAACACGGTAGATAAGCACCAAATCAGGCTTAATATGGCAATCCCTAAACCCTTTATGATTGCCGGTCAACGCATGGTCTTTGTATTTAGCCGGTAGCGGTATATCGTTCGTCAAACAATTAAGCACCTCGCCCCATGCAGGAGTGAGCAAGCTTAGATAATTCTTTTTGGCATCTCTCTTAAACTGACTGGATACTTCAATGGATCTCATCAGCCTCGCCTTCTAGCTCATCCATCAAATCACCAAAGCTATCGTACTTAGTGCCGTTACCGCTCGCGACCTCTGCAATAGCAGCAAGTGTTTGCGCGTTGAGCTTAGGTTGTTGATAGTCAAAAGACAGAGGAATCGCATTAGTATCGGCTACTTGGTTCAAGAACAGTCTTATGGCTTGTGAAGGCGTTAGACCATAGCTTTCAAGAACAGAGAAAGACCTATCTTTCAGATCCTGGTCAAGCCGTATATTATAATTAGTTGTAGTCATAGCAATCACCTTTCGCTTATATTCGTACCCCCAATATAAGCGAAAGGTGATTAAACCTCAATAACTTTAGCGTTCTATCTTCTCGCTAATCTAAGGGGTAATAGTCTGCTCATTTAATCCAGCAAGAAAATCATCAACCGTTTTCTCAATGCTTTTTTGCATGACATACAGATCAGAAGTGGAGTACTTCCCCAGCTGATTTCTTTCATCCATGACTTCAAACAGCTTGCTTCTGACCACTTCTTCGTGTGTTTTATCGTCAATCAACAGCAAATTAAGCTTCACGACAGCTCTATTGTAGGCTTCTTGAGTGGCTTCAAGTTGAAGGCTTTTATTGCTAGCTACTGATACACCGATCATGCTCATAAATAACTCCGCTACTAGAATCATCTGTAGCTACAGATGATTTTTTTAGGTTAATAAGTTGTTTGTACCAGCCTAAGATTATGCCAGTGAATGACGAGAAGTAACGCTCTTATAATCCCTTTTTTGTAGCAGATTTTACGACAGATAAAAGACCCGTTATTTTCTACCTAATTTAATGACTACACCATACGCACCCTAAAGGGACTGCCAAATAGCTGATATTGTTAGGTTTATTGAAATTGAAGTGTTTGCAAAGTGCAAACAAAATCGTTCTTAGTTATTGATTTATAAAGAAAAAAGGTGTTTACAATCTGTAAACAGCCAAGTTGAAAAACAGTGAAAAATAGCCCTTTTTTACCGCCTTTTGCTGCAAAAATCACGCTTTCCTAACAAGCGAATTTATGGTGTAGTAAGTACACTTTAGTAAAATAACACTCAATTATAGGAAAAAAATGGCGATGAACTATGCAATTTTGAGGACGGCAAAATTAAAGACGATGGGCAACATTGGTGGCAGTCTTGCACACAGCTACCGAATGATAGAAACGCCCAATGCTGACCCCAACCTCACCCCTAAAAATCATCATAGCGTTGCTACCCCTGAAGCCGTCAAACAGATAATAAAAGATCGACTTCCTGAAAAAAGACGCGCTGATGCGGTGCTATGTATTGAGTATTTGATCACCGCCAGTCCTGAATGGGAAGGTTGGGGAAAAAGCCAAGAAGCTGAATTTTTTAAGCGATCTGCTCAGTGGCTCATGGATAAACATGGAGAAGGAAATATTGCAGGTATGAGTATTCATCGGGACATAAGTACACCGCAGCTGGTCGCTTATGTCGTTCCTATTGACCAAAAAGGGAAGCTCAACTGTAAGGGTTTTCTAGGCGGCAGGGTTAAGTTAAATCAGATGCAAACCGATTTTGCCAACACGGTCGCTGATTTAGGGCTAACGAGGGGCAAGGAAGGCTCTAAAGCCAAACATACCAGCATCAAGGAGTATTACCACGACATCAATCACGCGCGAGATTTTAGTATTACGACCGTAGCGCCTAAGCCTGAAATGTTTGAAAGCAAGGCTAGATATGGGGAAAAGGTCACAATAGCCGTTATTGAGCAAGTAGAACCCACTGTGAAGGCAGCAAACAGCATCCTGATGGACTACGAGAAGGCTAGATTGGATAAAAACGTTGCGGAAGCGAGCTATGACACCCTTAAAAAACGTGTTGAGCCTTACCTAGTGGCAATTCAAGGTTTAAATCAAGAGGAAATCGCTAGATTGAATGAAGCAATGCAGCTAGAAAGCCGTAAAATCGCCATAGAGAGAGTTAAATATGAAAGGGCTAGGTATCTATCAAAATAGAGAATGAAGGCTGTTAAATCTAATTACGTAGGCATATAGAGTGGTTTCTATACCTCATTACTAAGGTTAAAGAAAAATAAAATCAATAGAATGCTAAAAAATTTATAAATTTTAAAAAACCTACTGCTTTGGATGAAGTCAAAAATAAACTGATAAATAATTTTGAAAGTGTTGATCGATTATCTGATCCAAAAGAGAACAAAAAAGCCTCTGATATTTCGAGGTAACTAGGGCTTTTTTCTTTTATCTTTTCAGTTAGTAAAAAAAATAAGAAAATGCTTTTAATGCTTTTAATGCTTTTAATAGCTTTTAAGCTCGCTGTAGCCCTTACTGTTACTGACTTTCAGACCCCATTAAAGGACGTTTAGTTACCCATTAAAGGACGTTTAGTTACCCATTAAAGGACGTTTAGTTACCCATTAAAGGACGTTTAGTTACCATTAAAGGACTATTTATAATTTGACCTTTAGATGACTTAATGTAATATGTCATTAAATACTTATGGATAAGATGGTTATGCACACTAAAAAAAACCTAGTCGTAAAAACTAATCAACTGAATCAGGCATTACAAACTTTATCATTGGCTGAAGTGCGAATTATTCAACTAGCCATAGTTGATGCTAGAGAGACAGCCACAGGATTAAGTACAGACAAGCCGTTACGAATTGATGCCACTCGTTATGCAGAGGTATTTGAAACTACACGGCAAAATGGCTATAAACGCATGAAAGAAGCTGAAGAAACCCTATTTAATAGACGTTTTACCTACCTTGATGATAATGGTAAGCCGATTAAAAGCCGTTGGTTGCAGCAGGTACAATATCATGATGGTGAGGGCGCAATAGAAATAGTATTTACTCTTGCTGTTGTAGAAGGTATCAGCCGTATCAATGGCTTAGAACAGTTTTTTACCTCGTATTTGCTAGAGCAAACGACACAGTTTGATAGTGTTTATTCAGTACGCCTTTATGAGTTATTGACGCAATGGCGCACAGCTAAAAAAACACCATGTTTTGAGATAGGGGTTTTTAGAGACCAGATGGGGCTAGGAATCAATGAATACAAAGCGATGTGTGATTTTAAGAAACGTGTTTTAGACCTTGCTACAGATGAGATTAACAAAAAATCGGATCTTAAAGTCAAATATGAGAACGTAAAAAAGGGACGCAAAATTATAGGTTTTACTTTCACTGTTCATGAAAAGCCAAAAGCTAAGACTGATGTAGTTAGTAAGGAGCGCGACGCCAGTACAGCAGATATGTTCACGGTTGATGGACTGAATGATAAGCAGCTAGGGCGTATTGCTCGTAACCCTGCTTTTATGGCGGAATACAATCATTTAGTAAGTCCTACCAGCCTAGCTGGACAGTCACAACAAGGATGGGAATTTGAAATGATTAACCGCCTTAAAAAAGACCCTACACAGTTTAATAAACGTCCTATCAAAGAATATCTTGAATACTAGGTCTGATGAGTGTGTTAGATGGGTTCGGTTCCCTAGTGAGGACTTGAACGCTAAGCTGTAATCTAATGGTATCAACGTTTTAACTCGCTGAAATAGTCACAGTGTGCTTATCATACATATTCTGTTCGTGATCGGTGCGATTCAGGTTAAGGAGAGCTGCGCCGCTATTCGTTTTTCCCATTCAGAGTTAGAAATGAAGCCAATATTTTCTGACTTTATTTCTTCTAAAATAGTATAACAAGCACTAAGCTGGTTAATAGTATTGATGATCTCAGTTTTTTGACGTTTCGCCTTAGTAAGTTTTTCGGAAATAGTAATTAAATCTTTATCAATATTGAGAGTGCCATTGAAATGATCATTCAGGTATCTTTTACATTCGTTAAGAGTAAAACCGATAGCTTGTGCGTCTTTAATCATTTTAATACGCTCAATACATTCAGGATGAAATTCGGTGTATAGGCGTGATCCTGCTTGGCGTTTTCGAGATTTCAGTAGTCCCATCTCATCGTAATGACGAATAGTATCTTTGGTTGTGTTAGCTTGTGTTGCTAAAGCTCCTATTAATAAAAATGATGTATCAGATTCCATACTATAACCTTAAAAATATAATTTTTATCTAGTTTTGAATAACTATACCGTAACCTATAAAATACTATTGGCTTCTGAATATGTTGTACCCCAAAACAGACGTAGTGCTTTTTCTATTGGTTTAAAAAATGGTAAAATCTTTATTTTTCCAGAGCCTACCACCCAAAGCTTCATTATCTGTGAACAGGCGATTAGTGATTTGCCTAATGAAACTATTGCAGATGTTGAGGGCTACCCCATTGAAGCCCAAAGTAACTATCAGCGACTAATGCGAACGGATAGCAACACCTTATATAATCATCAGGCAACATTTCATATATTTTCTTGTTTTCTGTGCTGATATCAAATTGCCTTTCAAGGCAACGCCTTAGTATCGATATCACGGTTGCGAGGTAGGGTAAGATAAGGGAAACGGCTCACCTTGGCCCGTATTTTTTTTTGTCGTTTGCCTGGATTACCCCAGATAACCTCTAAGGTGGTACCTTCGATAGCATACTCAGTTTCAATAACCGCCAAAGAAATCATACGACGGTAATAAAACGAATAAATACGTCCGCTTGAAATACCTATACTGCGATTATCGATCTGTACCTCATCTGCCACAACAATAGAACTCTGCGTTGTCCAAATAGGATTGGCTGGGAATTCCATGAACTCAAAAGACTCACCAGACTCAAAATAAGAGGCATAGATATCTTTAATATCGTCCGCATACCATTCAAGCGTTACAATTTTTTTTGCTTGCTGCTGCATGGCAACTTCAAGGGCGGCTCTGCCAATGAAGTCATGATCAAAGGTGATCATATGCCCCCAACCTAAATCGATAGGGTTAAAATAACGACGGGTGATATCGACACCTGCACTGCCTGGCAGTTTGGCAAGCAAAGCATCGTATTTGCCATTTAAATAGTCCATAAAGTCTTCATCTTGGGCCCAAGCAGGTAAAAAGTGGATAAAGGCTTGGGCAAAACCATTTTCCGTATGATTCATGCCGTAAGCACGCATCCCTAGACGAACTAAGTTAAACGGTTGTCCTGCTGCCATTAAGGCTTGATAAACCAATGGAGCATCTTTGATATCCCCATGCACTTCATACGCCAGTGTGCCTGCTACGCCCAACCGAAAAATCCGCACAGCAATACCTGTTGGTGGTAGTTCACCCCCGTAGATATGCACTGTGCGATGCCAAATAAATTTAATATCACTGAGGGATTCTTGGGTGGCTGCCTCAAGAATTTTCAAAGATAAGGGACCACCCAGTTGGAACAGAAAGGATTTGCCTGTCAAATCTTCGATATTGACATCATAGTTGCCACGACTGGCAATGTATTCTAGGTAAGGCGATAAAAAATATGATACGAATGCATTATCCTCTGTGCGAAGCAGCATACCATCCGCCATCACATTACCCTTATAGTTACACATCACGGCATGCTTTGATGCACCAACGCTAAATCGGCTAAAATCGTTGATACAATGATCGCGAAACAATGTTAATGCATCGGGTCCTGTGATGCGTGCAGGCATTGGCGGATTTAGCCCAGCGTGCAAGTAGCAGCTCTCTTTCCATGAAAGGACTTCTGTTTTCCAGTCCATAAATTGATAAGGATAAAGATGCCCAAACGCCACATTGTAATCGGCAACGTCTTTAAAAAAAGGAATATAAGGGCTATAGGGAATAGTATTCTCTTGCTTCATCGGTGACTCCCGTCATTAAGTAGCATGCGTCATCTCAAGTAATTGCTGTTTAAGGGCATGTAAATCTTTTTTGGTAGTGAGCTTGCCGCCGTGTAATAAATGGGTGAACCAAATGCCATCGGCTGCCATTCTAGCTACTTCAAGCTGTAGGCTGTTATCGGTCTTTTGATGCTTCACCATACGTCCTGCCATCCACACATCCCAACGCTCAACTAACTCAGGTCTAGCACACAGCGAAAATGTCAAAGCTGAAGATAATCTATCATCAATACAGGCAAAGAAAGTGGCATGGATATAGGCTCTAGTAAAACGACCATAATCGACTGTATCTTTAGCTAATAAATCGTCAAGCAACTTGTCAAGCATCGCTAATTCACGGTCAAATACAGCTTCAATTAGAGCCTTTTTATTGGGAAAATGATGAAATAAAGCTCCTTTAGTGACCCCTGCTTCAGTTGCCACCTTATCAATGCTTACCCCTGCAAAGCCGTGCGTAGTCATTAAACTTGCGGTACTTTGTAATAAGCGATGCCGCACCATGTCAGGGTTTTTTTTAGGTCTATTCAGGTTAGTCATTAGCCATGTCCACTCATTTTAGAAAAGCCATTAATCACCACTACTCCAATCACAATCAGTGCAATACCTACAATGGCCGCCATATCTGGTTTTTGCTTAAAGACCAAGACGCCAATAACCGTTGTTAAGATAATCCCGAGACCACCCCAAGTTGCATAAGCAATGCCAATGGGTAAGGTGCGTAATGCCTGTGCCAGCATAAAAAATGATCC
>NZ_CM009120.1 GCF_002836505.1 Psychrobacter sp. Choline-02u-9 | reverse complement strand
CTAGTCAGTGATATTGAAGCCGCTGGTGGAATAGCAAAGCCATTTGGTTGTGATGCGCGTGTAGAGCAAGAGATGGTTGAGCTGTTTACCCATATTGAACAAGACATTGGACCGATTGAAGTTGTGGTATTTAACATTGGTGCGAACGTCCATTTTTCCATTGTAGACACCACAGAAAGAGTCTACCGAAAAGTATGGGAAATGGCAGCGCTATCTGGATTTCTCACAGGTAGAGAAGCAGCAAAAGTAATGATCCCCCGTGGAAAGGGAACGATTATTTTCACTGGCGCGACGGCTTCTTTACGAGGTGGTAAAGGCTTTTCTGCTTTTGCTGGCGCTAAATTTGCTTTACGTGCTTTGGCGCAAAGCATGGCTCGAGAGTTAGGGCCAAAAGGTATACATGTGGCTCATCCTATTATTGATGGTGCCATTGATACCGCCTTTATTCGTGACAACTTTCCTGAGCGTTATGCACTTAAAGATCAAGACGGGATCTTAAATCCAGATCATATCGCTGAGCAGTATTGGCAATTGCATTGTCAACCAAGAGACAGCTGGACACATGAGCTTGATCTACGCCCATGGCTAGAGACCTTTTAGAAACTTTCTAATATATTTTGTCAGGAGTACTTTGAAATGAGTAAAAAAGTAGAGTTTTTCTTTGATGTAGGCAGCCCAGCCAGTTATTTGGCATGGACACAATTAGAGAGTATGGCACAGCGCACCAACGCTAAAATCATTTGGCGGCCTATGCTGCTTGGTGCTGTCTTTCAAGCCACTGGTAATGCGTCACCAGCTGCGGTTCCTGCTAAAGGTGCTTATATGCCCAAAGACCTTAAGCGTTTTTCAAATATTTATGAGGTGCCGTTTAACTTCAATCCATTTTTCCCGTTGAATACGATGCATTTGATGAGAGGTGCGACCGCTTACTTGGAAGAACCTGAGTTCCAGCCTTATTTAGCAGCCATTTTCAACGCTCTATGGTCTGAAAAGCTAAACATGGAGTCACCCAAGGTTGTGGCTGAAGTTTTGACTAAGGCAGGCATTGATGCAACTGATTTTATGGCTCGTATTAGCAAATCTGAGGTTAAGAAGCGTTTGAAAGGTACCACTGAAGAAGCTGTGGCGCGAGGTGTTTTTGGTGCGCCTAGTTTCTTCGTGAACGGTGAGATGTTTTTTGGTCAAGATCGCTTAAGTTTCGTTGAGACTGCTTTAAAAGAGTGACCTTAATTAGCAGCGGTATAGCATGAGTTGAGAGCGTTTAGACTGTGCTCTTTCCTAATGATGACAAAGACCATTATCATAACGTCTCTATCACAAAACTGCTGCCCCGCATGAGTAATGATTTATCACTCTTCAGCCACCCTATTTTCGGATTTAAATATTACTGACTCATCGCAAATCATAGTCAATCTTTGCTAATGAAGTGGATCAATAAAAACAAAGGAATATTAAGGTATACCCCAAGGGAACCAGTTATTTCGCCCCTCAAACCTATTAACAGACCACTTAAAACAGACTGCTATAATGGAACCACTTATAACAGACTATTTTAGGTGTTTATGTTTATCAGAGCGTATCTACGAGCGTCTACCAAAGAACAAGATGCTAAGCGTGCCAAAAGCGAACTCATAGCATTTGCCAACGATCATGGCCACAAGATTGCCGCCTTCTATGTCGAAAACGAATCAGGAGCTATCTTGGTGCGACCCAAGCTTATGCAGCTGATTGAAGATGCTCATAAGGGCGATGTTATTTTAGTTGAGCAGATTGATCGCTTGGCACGTTTGAACCAAGCTGATTGGGATACGCTCAAAAGAATGCTATCAGAAAAAAAGCTCTCTATCGTATCAAAAGAGCTGCCGACCTCCTATATGGCACTTCAACCTGAAAGCAGCACTGAATTTATGAGCAGTGTATTGCAGGCCATTAACTCGATGATGCTGGATATGCTCGCAGCCATTGCTCGAAAAGATTATGAGGATCGCCGTAACCGTCAGATGCAAGGTATTGCTCGTGCTAAGGCAGAAGGTAAGTATTCAGGACGTAGGAAAGATACCGAAAAGCGTAAGATTATTGCCAGTCTACTCAAATCAGGCCATAGCTATTCTGATATTCAGAAAATGGCCAAGTGCTCACGGCATCTGATCGCTGATGTGGCCAAGGAAAGACCTAAACTTATCATTGCTCATTAAGTGGTTCCACTACAGCAGTCTACTATGAGTAGTCTATTAATGGATTAATGAGCCTTTTTAGATGGTTCTCTTGGAGTATGCCAAAAAATCATTTTAATGCTTTGTTGATACTTTCAATAAGTTTTTTCCACTCATCAACTTCATCAGCTGCTAGGTGAGATGAATCGTGATCTTTACACCACTTTATAAAAGCTTTAGCTAGATTATACTTTGAAAAATTTGGTACTTCTTTATTGAATATACTCACAATACTTCTATTAGGCTGTGAATCTGCAATGTCTTGACAATTAATAGAATACTCTAACTGTACAATATCAATAAGTGTTTTCCTTAATAAGTCTTCAATTTCGGGCGTAGAAACATTTTTACAGTAGTCCTTGGTTCGAAATATATTTTTATTCCCTAAAGTATGAATTAAATTTTCCTGTTGAGCTGCTTGATCGCCTGCGCTATCAGAATCAAGTAAAGCTGCAATCTTTAATTTCTGGGCATGCAAAATAGTAGCATAATATACGACTTTACCAGCTGTATTAGCAGGAATCAGAGCTATCTTTTCATCCAAACTTACCACACTAGATTGACGCAACAGTGCTGAAACTGACTCTATGTACCAATAGTCTGTAAGGCCTTCTAAAATCAAGTTTTTCTTTTGCGTAAATAGACTTTGAGCTAAGTCATATCCTAGTGCTTCTTGAAGAGGTAAGAGGCCAGCTGGGTCGCTTGAAGAAATTGTAGTATGGACCTTTGTTCCATCTCTACGGTTCTTCATTTCTACTACTTTGACGATATCTAGTTCGTCAGGTCCAACTAAAAAAGGAGAATGAGTAGTATAAATAGTTTGGTTTTTTTCTGCTAATCTTGTGAGAGTTTCTCTAAAATCCCGCTGTTTTAAACCGTGTAAACTCATACCAGGTTCATCTAAAAGCAAAATAGCGTTTTTGTGCCTATCCATTGCTTCTGCAAAGAATACAACAAAGAATGAAACTAACCATTGAAAACCTTCTGACCTTTGGTCTAATTCAATATCAACACCAATCTCATCTTCTACAACGACTTTTAAATATTGTCCATCAGCGATAACCCTTAACCTATCTGCTTCTGGTCGGTCAGGATTTGGCATCCATACTTTCCTGATTTCCTCTGTTAACCGAACACTTGCAGCATTTAATTGATAACTTCTACTATCAAGTCTATCTTTATATTCTTTTAAAGCTTGTGGATCGTTAATAGATGGGCTGTTTGTCTTTCCTAGTTCAGACAGCTCTCTTGCAGTGAAACCTAGTAACTTGAGGAGACAAAGATTTCCATAATCATAATAAGTATCATCTAGTAGATTTTGTTCGGTTCTTTGTGCTAAATGCTCCAAATGTACAGAAGGTTTAACTTTAAAATAATTATTAAAGAGAATGAATACTGGTGTCCTTTTATCCAGAATACTTAAAACATTATCAATCTGCTCATTAAACTCAATTAAAGTTTTTAACTTTTCGTATCTTTCTTCTTCTTTATTATTATCTTCCTCTATAAGAGCAAAATTATTCTCTAAAAAACTCTGTAACTCTTTAGATTTATCTTCTGATATGAGGGTATTATCGTTCCAACTTTGATTGATAGTCCTTAAAACATTACTAGGTTTTCCAGTATCTTCGTCTGGATGTTCAATACCATACTGTTTATCTAAATGAGACATTAACCTTGCTAAGTCACCTCTAATGTCTTTATAACGAATTTTTGATGGGCCATTCTCGAGAGAATGATATACCCTGTTATCAAGATTTTTATATAATTTATATATACAGTCGTGAAATTCAGCCGGTACAATTTCTGCATCATCTTCATCTAGTCTAAACCAACCTGTTACGACTGTAATGTCTTTAGGGAGGACCTTTTCAGAAGTGATATCGTTATATTTTGATCGCGGATAATCTCTAAGTGCTTCAAATCCATCTACTTCTTTTGGTTTACTTAGCTGTTGTAAAGCTTTTAAAATCACTGTTTTCCCTGCCTCATTTGGCCCTACCATTATCGTCTTTAGATCTTCAACTTCAAATTCTCCAGTATCAATTATACTTCGGTAGTTTTGAATTCTAGCTTTGATTAGTCTCATAAATTTATTTCCCTTTCCTAATATTATTGATTTTAATAATGGTTACTCTATTGCTCAATCTATCCTGAAAACACTAATCATTGCCATAACAGCGCTTATGCTAAATAAAAATAATGCTCCAAAAGCTCACTGCATGTACACAACGAAGTACACCGCGACTACCTAAATAACTCAATATACCGATATCATTAGCCTACAGCCGAAGGCTCAAGTACTCACTAGGGTACCGAACCAAGAAAAGAGCTTGAGTGGCTCGCTATAAGTAGGCTTAATTAAAAAATACTGTTACGTAAATTCATCACTACATGAATTGAATCTTAAATAGGATCGTACTGTAATAGTCTTGATTGTTCTAATGCTAATATGGAGGGCGTTGTGACTGATAGCTGTGCTAAGTTGTTGGCAGATAAGCAATTGACCATAGTCTTCATTGAAAGCGCGACCGCGGGCTATCTAGCACATCGCTTTTCTATGAGTCCTTATTCAGGCGATATATTAATGGGCGGCTTGGTATGCTATGACGTTGCGATAAAAAAGAACGTGTTAAATATATCGAGCCAATTAATTGCTCAGTGTACACCTGAATCCTTAGAAGTCACCCAAGAACTGGTTAATAAGTCTAAGACCATGTTTGAAGCCGACTTATATGTGGCTTGTACAGGACTATTAACGTCTGGAGGCTCTGAAACTAAGGATAAGCCTGTCGGTACGTTTTTTTATTGCATTGGTTATAAAGATGAGCTGTATGATTTTCGCAGTATCTGTCAAGGCGCCCCTGAGCAAAAGCTACGCAGCATCAATAGTCTTATTTGTAAGAGTATTATAGAGGTTGTAAATCGCCATACTGACTAATTTAAAATCTTATTATTTAGGGCTTTAGCCCATCCTCTATGTTTTTTGTTGCTAGAAACTATAATAAGGATATTAAAATGAAAACATCAGTACCTATTAAATCGCTTCAAAATAAACTATGGATAGTATTTTTGGTGAGTTTCTTTGGTCTCAGCGCTTGCAGCAGTGAGACAGAAGAGCCGGCTCCTAATACAGAATCTAGCGAAATGACACCTGTGCAAACAGCGACCGAGGCTGACGATCAAACCCCTGCTCCTACAGAGGAGGTAGAAGGTGCAGGTGGTACAGCATACTATTCTAGTAATGGGAGTGTAGAAAATGACCAAAAGACGGATGATACGGTTACTGTTAATGAAAATAACTCGAACTTAGATCAAACACCGGCAGATGGAGTGCAGTAAGTATGAGAAAGCGCGCAATCCATTAAGTATTAATATAAATAGCTCACCGCCATGTGTTCAAGTTTAACTAAGAAACCGTACTTATTAAGCGTCTCATCTTTACTTACATCATTAGCAGAATTGACTAAAAAAGCCCGTGACCATAATCACGGGCTTTTTACATTTTTAGGGTCTAATTATTAAACACTCAATCATCAATAGTTGTTTTGTGTACGCCACTCATCTACATCACGTTCAGCGTCTTCTTTTGAATGACCATAACGCTCTTGGACACGTCCAACCAGTTTGTCACGGTCACCTTCGATATGAGTGAGATCATCATCTGTTAAATCTCCCCATTTTTGTTTTACTGAACCTTTGAGTTGGTTCCATTCGCCTTTTAGGGTTTGATTGTTCATATCGTTATCATCCATTTTTTGATTGTTTTTGTACTGCTCATCCATACTTTGTTCGTTCAAATCTTGATTGTTCATCATGGCTTTCCTTTTCTATTTATGCGTTTTTAAGTCAACGCATCTATATCAAGAACAAGCTCATCCATCTTTTATTTTTTTTATTGATGGATAGGCTATCAGCAATTATTAAGCTGACATATCTAATATAGAGATACACATTTGGACTGTCTGTATAACGAATGTTTAAAGTATTGCTGAGCTATTATTAAGTCTACCAATTTGTTATGACGGTATAAGTTATGATTCGGACCGGACTGTTAGTTATAAGAAAAGTCTTTAATTAAAAAAGACTATAAGATTGGTTCTAGTGTCAGAGCTGGGAGACGCTCTTACTAAACCACTCTGAAATTTCCTGAGACTTAACATTCTGAGAAGGTATAAAAAACCCTTTCGTTAAATCGTATAATGGGCGTTATGACAAATGATTTTAGACAGAAAAAGCCAATCTACTAGATGGCTTTTTTAGAGAGTTCTTGGACAGGTAGAGCGACTTATCGAAAGTAAGCCCACTAAGGATTACTACAGTCAATTAGAAAAATCTAGTCACGACTATAGTGCTCAAGACGAGGATTAAACCGCTCACTCCTAAAGCTCGTAGAACAAATTCCTTGTTGCTCATAACCGCCCTCGCATCATTCTTTATTGTTAATATCTACTTTATACTTTATCTATCCATTATTGTAAATGACTCTTTAAAATACCATCAAAAAGTACATTGAGCGAACCTATCCAGTATTATTATTTTGTATATGAATAATTTAATCAATTATGATGACACCCACATGGGAAACTGAACTTAATAATTCGCAAACCTATCCTCATACTCATCACAGACCTTCAATCCAATTTGTACGGCTTCACTAAGGTCAGCCCCTTCTTTGACACTATAAGGCACATTTGGCGTCAAACGACTTAGCTTTAAGCCATCTACCGCTGCTTTGTTAAGCGGTATACCAACGTAAGATTCATCGGTGTAACCCTTAGGATGAAAAAACACCTCACGACCAAAGGAAGGATTTGAGGCACACGCAATCTCACCCTCAGGCACTGTAAACGGATAAGGTGTTGTGTAATCTTTACTCCATGTCTGCTCACTCACTACGATATAGCCTGAACCATACAGATCATCTTCTGTATTGCCTGAGCTGCACCCAATCATAACGATAGACGCTACTGCAATTAACCACCTGGACATATTGATTCGCATGGTACGCCGTCCTTATCACGGTCTAGCTTGGTATTTCCACATTTGAGTGCTTGTTTAGCTTGTTCACAGCTAACCATCTGCCCACAAGTGCGCGGTAAGCCTTTGCATTGAGAGCCGCCAGCACCTTTAGCAAACAACGGATGCTCTACCTCAACATCACTATAAAATGGATTGTCAGTGACTGTAACTGCTGCCTGAGAAGATAAAGCAAAGAGAGATAACGCTATACTTAAAATAAATTTTTTCATAAAAACTACTTTTTTTGATATCCAAAACACTGCGTTCAAGTATTAATAATACCCTATATTTGTTCAATAAAGTGAGTGCTGTATAACTAAACGTCTGATTTGCACAGCAGTTTATTTATAATTTGCCTGATAGACGGGTTAGTGCCATAGTTGTTCACTGAACGTTCTGGACAGTTGTACTGTACAGACACTAAAAACGTACTTGAACACTAGGTGAAGAATGAACATATCGGTGACAAAAGCAGCAAAAGAATGGGGTGTATCAAGAACGACCATTTATCAGAAAGTCAATGATGGTGAGCTATCCAGAACCGCAGACAAGAAAATAGACGTTTCAGAAATGTTGCGCGTGTTTGGTGAGCCAATTTCTAAAAAACGTACTGAACGTTCAGTGAACACTGTCCAAAGTACACCTCTGAACAGTCAGAATGTTCAGTACAGTACAGACATTGAACACCAATTAGCGCTTGAAAAGCTCAAAAATGAACACCTCAGCCAACAAGTGAGTGATCAAAAGAAGTTGATAGAGAATTATCAGCAGCAGATCAGTCAGCTCAACAAAACGCTGGATAAAGCCAACGCCAGTATTCAGGATTTCGCGCAAGTCAGACTACTAGAGTTTAAAAAGTCTGAGCAGGGCTATGAGCCGCCAGTTGAACAAGAGAAAGAAAAAACAGACAACTCAACCGTAGCTACGGTTGAGAAGAAAAAAAAGTGGTGGGAATTTTAAACGTTGTGATCTTATCGACTAATGATCTAACAAATACTCTTCTAGCGCATCGTTAATCATATCTTGGTAGTTTCCACCGGTCTTTTTAGCCTTATCCTGGAATCTAGCAATGATACTCGGACTCACGATACTGGCACCGACCATAGGATCATCTGCCACCACACTACCACGAGTCGCGCTCGACCAATCAGTAACTTCAGGCATATCAGACAAATCAATATCATGATCTGAAAGCACCGCCAATCGTTGCAAGTTGGCTTCTTGCTCAACGCTTAAAGACGGCAATTCATTTGCTTTATAGCTCACCTTGTTCATAAAACCTCCTTTCAGCCTTGGTGGCACGTCGTGCTGATATGATACGAATAACCTCACCACCCTCACTATCTCTTTGAGTATGAGCGACCAGTAATACCGCCACCCCATTCACCGCGCCAAGCGCTTGCCACCGCTCTTCACCGTTTTCATATCGATCTTGCTGACGCAAACACAAAGGATCAAAAAATACACGAGCGGCTTCTTCAAAGGATAAGCCATGTTTGCGTTGATTACTGCTATTTTTCTGTTCATCCCATTCAAATTCAATCATTGATCACCGTCTTCAAGCATATTGGTGCTAGGCATTGTCTGATAATCAAAAGATAGCGGGATGCTATTGGTTTCAGCAACCTGATGCAAAAATAACTTAATGGCCTGAGAAGGCGTTAAACCATAGCCTTCAAGCACCGAAAACGCCTTGTCTTTTAACTCTTGATCCAGACGGATATTATAATTGGTTGTGCTCATAGCAGTACTTATCGCTTATTCATATACCCTTAATATAAGCGATAAGTACATCCAGTTCAATCAATCTAGCGTTTTAGACTTTCACGAATAGTGACAGTAACACGTTATACGTCTAATTCACCCAGAAAATCATCAATTTTCTGTTTGAGCTCTTTTTGTATGACGTAGAGTTCGCTCGCGCTACATTCTCTTAGCATACGTTCCTCATCTTTTAGCTCAAACATCTTTTTACGTATGTTATCGCTATGAGCTTCGTTTTCTAAACCAAAGGTGTTAAGACGACCCATTTGACGGTAGTATTCTCGTTGCGCCTCTTCAAACATCATGAAATGGTTACTTGCTACTGATATACCTTCAATACTCATGAATTACTCCTTTTTACACTAGGAAAATGTCCCTTTATGAAATTTTTATTTATTTATCATCAATAGCTTGCCTATCAAGAAGAGATCTATTTCTTTTATTTGTTAGCTTCGCTTCAAATCTCTTCATAGCCGTATCTAATTCTTCATGCGTGGACTGTACATAGGCCTCATCGCTAACATCCGTATTGCTTTCTTGGATTGGGTCACTAGAATACAAATCAACAAAAATTTGTTTTTTAACCTCAGGCTTAATCTCAATATCACTGCTAGAATTATCTGTAGCGACAGATAATTCCTTTGACTCTTTTCTATAGCGGTAAAGATAATTGGTCAGTGTACCAGTCGTTAGAATGAGGTCATGGCGCTCAGCTAATATCTCAACCACGCCTTCATAGGTATATGAAACAGCCAGCTCTTCGATCACCTCATAAAGATCACGAAACTTGGAAAACTTTGTTCTCTTAGCCATAAATTTCTATCTCCCTCTATTCTTGAAGACAATTATCTCAATTATAAAAACGCTCATAAATTGCTCATAATTAACTAACGATTTACTACCCTTTTGCTAACGATTTGCTAACTTTCAATCAATCATACAGCAATTGCTCATAATTTGCTCATATCTAGCTAACGATTCCCTATCTTTTTACTAACGATTTACTAACGTAACGCTCTTATAAGCCTTTTTAGCTAAAAAGGCTTACGACAGGTAGAAAATAACCGATTTTTCTACCTGCTTTTTGGTCATTAAATTATCCAATTTAATGACTACACCTTACGCACCCTCTCGGGATGAAAAAAAGCGTCTTAAATCAGAAACTTACCTGATTTAAGACGCTTTTTTCTGCATGCAAAGTGCAAACAAAATGAATTTAAGCAACTGATTTTTATGATATATTATTGTCTACAATTTGCAAACAAGGATAATTATGTACACCCCTACCGTATCATTTAGATTAAAACCTGAAGTCTACTTAAAACTAGAAGCAATAGCAGCAAAGGAAGGGCAATCTCCTGGTGTCTACTTAAAGAAAAAATTGGAATCAGATACTAATAGTTTCCTTGAAGATCTTAAGTTTATGAAAGGAGATATTAGTGAGATTCTGCACTTATTGCAGTCGGATGATAAAGGATCAAAATCGGTAGAGAACACATCAAATCAGAATGATATGGTCAAGGCTTTGATGCCGATAGTGCTAGAATCGTTATTGATATTAAGGGAGGTGGCAGCACCTAATAAGGTCTCCAATTCTCAAAGATTAGTCGATAAAGCAGGAATAAAAGCATACAATAGTTTGGATTAAAAAATAAAATTTTGTATTGCCCTAGTATCAGCTGATACTAGGGCTTTTTTTGAGAAGCAATTCAGTGATAAGAGGTTGATCCTTGGTGGCACAGTAATAAAAACTACTGAGATTCTAATAATCTTCCGAAGATTTTAGTTGATATGAACAATCATGGAACTGGGTAAGCTCATAAAGGTCGTCTAAGGGGGTTGGAAAAATTTTACCTAGCAACTATACCAAACGATACTTAGAACCTTATAGGGAGCTTAATAGGATGCTTTTATCCCTATTTAACTAAAGCTTTGAGCTTTCTTTTTAAATTATTTGAAATTACTGATATTGAATTCATTGCTATCTTTACTAGCCTTTTCTTTTGTCACTCTAATTATTAATAACCAAAAAGGTTTTTAATGTTTTTAAATACTTTTAAAAGCTTTTACCTCCTCTGAAACGCTTTTCATAAAAGGGTTTCGCCTTCTATAAAGCAACGTTTTACGACCCATAAAGCAACGTTTTACGACCCATAAAGCAACGTTTTACGACCCATAAAGCAACGTTTTACGACCCATAAAGCAACTTATTTTTTGAGTTGTTGCTTTAATAGCATTGTTAGATTATAGTTGTTAAAAATGGGTTGGAATATGGAAATGTCTAAACAATTAGTTACTAAGGATAATTCCTTGATTGGTGCGAGTTATAGCTTAGGAGTAGTTGAACAACGCTTAATATTTTTAGCCATTATCGAGGCAAGGGAACAAAAAACATTAATAGAAGCAGGTGGATTATTGCGAATTTATGCGCAAAGCTACGCTAAACAATTTAATGTGGAAAAGCATACATCGTATGAAGCTATGAAAAGGGCAGTAGAAGGATTGTATGAGGCAGGTTTTGCTTATAGTAAGGTGGATGAACGTTCGGGAAAGATAGGTAATTATAAAAGCCGTTGGGTGGATAAGATCGGCTATATTGACGAATTAGGCTGTGTCGAATTAGTATTTGCAAGTGATGTAATTCCTTTGATTACCAGGCTTGAAGCACGTTACACAGAATATGAGTTGAAGCAGGTCGTAGGATTGCAGAGTGAGTACGCAATAAGGCTGTATGAGTTGATAATTCAATGGAGGTCAGTAGGTACAACCAGTCAGATATCGCTTGTAGAATTGCGCGAAAAGCTAGGATTGGTGGACGAATACCAACGGATAGAAGCCTTCAAAAGACGGGTTTTAGATCTGGCGATAACTCAAATAAATGAACATACTGATATTACTTCTGAATATGAACAACACAAACAAGGCCGCGTCATTACAGGATTTACATTCAAGTTTAAAGTGAAAAAAAATAAAGAAAAAACTGGTACTAAAATTTCTAATAATGAAAATAGGACTACTATTGAAGGACTTAACGATAAGCAACTAGGACGTATTGCTCGTAACCCTAGCTTTATGGCAGATTACAATCATTTAGTAAGCTCTACCAGTCCAGCAGGTCAAGATCCCAAAGCGTGGGAATTTGAGATGATTAATCGCCTCAAAAAAGATGCTTCACAGTTTAAGAAACGTCCAGTTAGAGAATATCTTGAATACTAGAGTTTAATAGGCGGATCTAAAACTTGACTCAGAGTAATGTTTTGTAGTAACCTAACAACTCAGAATAGACGATCCGTCTAGATGCGTTTTAGAAGATATCATTTATTAATTGAACCTTGTAACTGGCTGATTTTAGCCGCTATTTTTATAGCTGCAACACCCGAAGACCTCGACCTCTGTACTACCTCGTTTGGCCTTACGCAACTTGTCATTCGTTTAGTATTTCGACTGAGGCTTCGCCACAGTATAAGGCTTGTGGCGTTCTAATGTTATTTCTCTCGGGTTCGATTGTGTTGTCGACTGGTACAATCCGTGCCGTCAGAAAGCGTCGTAAATAATATGAATGATATAAAACTTTTAGAACAGTTGCAGGCTCAGCTTGCTGAGATCCAAACAACTACGCATGATACATTAGAACCCAGTGTTACTCGTAAAATTGAAGAAGCAATAGAGAATCTTGATTTAGTAATAGAGAACTCAGCTTCCAAAGAAGCAGACTATAAGGCCATAGGTTTAAAAACGCTCGGTGATTTACTTATTTACTTCCCCAGTATTATTGAGCTTATTCAGCTTTTTAGAAAGTTTCTAGAGTAGTACAGCAAGCCTTACCACTCTTATAAGGTTGAAAATATGAAAATCGGCAGTGTTATAAAAAAATGTCGAAAATTGAGAAATATGACGCAGTTGCAAGTAAGCGCTTTAGCAGATGTTTCTGAATCATACTTATCATTAATAGAAAAAGATAAACGTCAACCAACCTTATCCAATCTGGAATCAATTGCTGACGCTTTACAGATACCAGTAAGTGTCCTTGTGTTTTTGGCGGCTAAGCAAGAATCCATCTCGGAAATTACAGACACGCAGATTGAATCCCTTACCAAAACAATTTATTCGATGATTGAAGCTTAAACAATGGGCTTTCACCCTCTACCTCAGGTTACACCAATTGCAAATATTAGCTCACTTGCTAACCTATTAGAAATTACAGTGGAAGATCTAGAATATGTACTGGCTAATAAAGATAGATATTGGTGCCCAGGAAAAAAACTAACCAAGCCCAATGGTGAAGTAAGACATACACACAATGCAAAACCTAGGCTAAAAGCCATTCATCAAAAAATTCTTGATAAGTTACTTAAAAAAGTTTTTTATCCCATCTATATGCAGGGTGGAGTCGCAGATCTCTTAAACCCTCGCAGTTGTAGGACTCACGCTGCATTTCATTGCAACAAATCTATTGTTATATCAGAAGACATAAAGAGTTTCTTCCCCAACTGTGACTACAAAAATATTCGTAGCATCTGGCAAGGGTTCTTTTGTATGGCACCTGAAATCGCTGAAATTCTGACACAACTAACAACGTATCAAAACGAGCTACCACAAGGATGGAAGACTAGTGGATACCTTGCACAGTTAATCTTCTATGATATAGAGCCAAAACTAGTTGAAGAATTGGACCGTCAACAAGTTGCATACAGTAGATATATTGACGATATAACCATCTCTAGCTCACGGCTATTAACTGACCGACAAAAAACAGATATTATCTCCAAGATATACTCAATGGTTTTTCATAAAGCTCATCATCCAAACCGTAAGAAACAAACAATTTTTTCTCCTTCCGTTAACGGTGTAGGAAAAACAGTAACTGGCCTAACTGTTAATTCAAAAAAACCTACAATCAACAACGATAAAAGAAAGAAGCTCCGCTCTGATATACACAAGCTCTCTCTACGCTTTCATACTGATAAGAATCTATATAGTTACGATAAAGATTGGCGTAGCATTACTTCTAAGGTAGGTCATATCAAGACCTCTCACCCTAGGCAGTGGAAAAAATTCAGACAAGAAATGAACGCTATAAAACCAACGTTCAAGCGTAAGAAAAAAACTAACACTAAGAAGGCTGTTTTTAAAGGAACGATTGATGGGAAATAATAGGTTTTATGGGAGTAAGTATGGTTCCCTAGTGAGGACTTGAACCTTCGGCTGTAAGCTAATAGTATCAACGGTTTTACCCATTGAAATAGTTGCAGTGTACTTCGTAGTGTACCCAACATACATATTCTATCTGTGATCGGTGCGCTATACAGGCATCGAACTGCTAGTGTTAGATAAGGATTTAATAATTATGGTATTGTCAGAATAGCTCATTACTCTCCATGGTCTCAATTCTGTAATGGTTCATAGGTAAGTGCTAGTTCGAAGTGTGTGGCGATTTCCTTGGCTTGCATTTTTTAACAGAACCCTCTCTTCATACACCAAACTCATCCCCACCTATCCAATCAGGTCCTATTTCAACCTCAATATCCCGCGCATTAATTGGTTCATGGCATTCTGGACATACCGTTACGGGATGCATTATTTGGCCACATTCTTTATGCCTATGTAGCAACGGCGCACCACGTTCATCAGCCATGTGTTTGTCTCCCCAGCTAACCAGTGCCAAAACGATTGGATGCAAATCTAAACCACGCTCTGTCAACCGGTATTCCTCACGCAGTGGTTGCTGTTGATAGGCTACTTTTTTCAGAACGTCATATTCAACCAGTTTACGAAGCCTATCAGACAATACATGACGTGTGATACCTAAGCGTTGCTCAAATATATCAAAACGTCTGACATCTAAAAAACAGTCACGTAAAATCATTAACGTCCAACGATCACCAATGACTGCCAAAGTGCGAGCTACTGAGCAAGGCTGTTTATCAAGTTCATCCCAGCGCATATGTTACCTCCTATATGTGTGGGTAATAGATTAGCTTGACAGACTCTGAAAAGAAAGCTATGTTTTTGTTAGTTCTAAAAAGGAACCTATAAGGAAATAGACATGAATAGAGCACCCGTAGCAGTTGTAATTGGAGCAGGCGATGCCACCGGCAGCGCTGTTGCGAAACGTTTTGCAAGAGAGGGTTTTACCTTATGCGTGACCAGAAGGAGTGTCGACAAACTTAGCTCG